>CAWAKI010000003.1:0-497848 GCA_963782575.1 uncultured Solirubrobacteraceae bacterium
ACCAGCAGCCTCAAGCAGTGCCTGCTCGCCGCCTACGAGCAGGCACTGCGACGTGCCAAGCACACCGTCGGCGAGGCGATCGCGCCGCAGGCGCCGCTGCTCGCATCCATCGAAGCAGGACTGAGCGCGCTGCTCGGCTTCCTGGAAGAGGAGCCCGGGTGGGGCCGCCTGCTGCTCGGCGAGCTGACCGAGCAGACGCGCGAGCGCAAGCAGCGCGCGATCGAGGAACTCGCAGAGCTCATCAGCGACCCGCGGCGAGGACCGCTCACCGATCCCGACCCACCCCCCAGCAAGCAGACCACCGCCGCCCTTACCCGCCAGGTGCTCGACACGATCGCCGCCGAGATGAACGCCGGCCGTCCGCTGCGCACGCTCGCGGGTGAGCTGATGCGCACGAAGATCGACCCGCGGCTGAGCTGGCCCCGGACACCGGCGCTGGGCGAAGAGGCGCAGAGCGCGGCGCTCGAAACCGAGCGGTCGCTAAACGGGCGGGCGCTACGAGTGCTGCGGGCAGTCGGGCGCCGCCCTGGGTCCTGCAACCGGCAGGTCGCCGAAGCCAGCGGCCTGCCGCTGGACAGCAACATCTCGGCGGTGTTGCGGTCACTGCAGCGCAAAGGCCTGATCGCCAACCTGTCAAAGACCGTCGGGCGAGGCGTACCCAACCAGTGGGTGGCGAGCCCCAGCGGCCAAGCGCTCACCGGCGCGCCGCCAAGCGAACACGTCCAGCAACACGCCGCCTGAGATGGCAAGCCGCGACACGCACATCCGGGCGCCCACGGTCACACGAATCCGGACACTCGCCAAGCGCCGCGAGGACACCACCCGGCAACTGGATCACACGATCAGCGAACTCGCCGACCAATGCCTGAAAGCTCGCGCAGAAGGGATCACGATCACCCAGATCGCGCGCGAGAGCGGCATGTCACGCCAAGGCGTCTACAACATGCTCGGGCGGACAGGCGGGGTGCCACCAACAGGCCCACGGAAGGAGCCGCAGGGCCGCTGAGCAACCGGCGCGGTCGCTGGCCGGGACACCACGAACGGCCCTGGATCACACGCCGGTAGCCTCAGCGCGAGCGAACATGGACGGGACCGGACAGCTCGCGTCATACCGACGCTGCAACGAGCGGATCTGCACGGGCTGGGAGGCGTTCCAGCAGCTACGTGCGCAGCGGCTCGCCGAGCAGCAACGCTTCGGGCACGCAGCCGAGCGGGCCACCGAGAGCATCGTCGAGGACCTGCTGACCCACGTGCTGGACTGGACCCCGGGGGACCTCAACCATCAGGTCGGCTACGCGGACCTGCTGCTCACCCGCCTGGGGATAAAGCACCTGATCGTCGAGACGAAGCGCCCGGGCGCGCTCGCATGGAGCCGCCATGCCGTGGAGGGCGCCCTCGAACAGGCGTGCCGCTACGCCGCCGAGCAGAAGGTCAGGTGCGTCGCGATCAGCGACGGGCACATGTTCTACGCCGCCGACATCGAGCATGGCGGCCTGCAAGACCGCGTGTTCTGCTCGCTGCACGCCAGCGAGCCGCCAGAGGAGCTGTGGTGGCTGAGCATCGACGGGATCTACCGGCAACGTAGCGACAGCGCCGGGGCAGCACTGCGCCTGCTGGCCGAGCCGAGCTCACCGGAACCGGACGACCGGAGCGGGCAGGCAGCAGTGCTGCTGCTGCACCCCAAGTACAAGCTGCCCGCACGGTGCTTCGCGTATGCCGCCGATCCCGCCGACACACGTACCTGGCACCTGCCCTACCTGTGCGCCGACGGGAGCGTCGACACAAGGCGCCTGCCGGGCGCGATCGGAGCGATCCTGCGCAACTACCGCGGCGCGCACGTCACGAGCATCCCTGAGCCTGCGATACCCGACGTGCTGCGCCGGCTGGCGGACGCCGCACGGCGCGCCGGCAAGATGCCCGGGCAGAGCGCGAGGCCCGCCGAGGCCTACTTGGAGCTCGCGTGCGCACTCGAGCAGATCGGCGACGGCGGGCCGGGCGAGATCGGCTGAGCCACGCTGCCAGGCGGACGGGGCGCGAGCACAGCTACGCGCACCGTCCGCGAGAGCCACCCAGGCCGCGAGGGCTCGAGCCGCCGCAGCGGCGCGGGGCGCCCCGTGGAGGGGCTCGGGGCGCCCCGCGCAGTCACGTCGCGAGCGTCAGGGTTCTTCGGGGGCCGGGTAGATCGCGACCAGCCTGAACTTCGTCAGCTTCTTGTTCACGCTGTATGAGTAGTCGGTCGTCCGCTTGCCGTCACCGGAGTCCGATTCCCATTCTCCGACCGTCCCGCCTTCTGAGGTTTTGAAGGCGTGCTGTTCTTTGCCGGCTTCGACGTTTTCGAGCGTGCCGGAGACCGCTTCGCAGCTCTCGACGTCTCTGCCGCCCGGGTACTTCTTGTTCACGATCGTCTTGCCGGTACACCTGACGTCGCCGTAGTAGCCGGGCGCGTCGTATTCCGCTGTCCATTCCGTCCGCGTGACCGCCTGCCTGTGGGCGGCGGCGTCAGTGCCCGGGTCTGCCGAGGCGACCGATGCGAAAGCACCGGCCGCGATCATGGCGGCGAGCATCGCAATGCGCTTCATGTATCCGTTCTCCTTGCTTGCCCTGACCGGGCAGTCCGTTGCGTGAGGCTCCTCCAAGAGGCCTGACGGCGACCGTACCAGAGCAGCCGCGGCAGAAGTCACCGAAATGTCACCTTGTGCCCCAAGACAAACATATTAAAATCGCTGAGTGACATAGACGACAGTGATGCGATGACTTGTACCGAATGTTCTACCTACTGTTGTCAAGTACGGGATGAGTGATGAGAGAGTGAGATCAGTGAACTAAAAGTCAACCAGCGGCGTTGGGCGCCGCTGGGTGATTACACCGAGCGCCTTCGAGGTCTCGCCGGATCCACGGCTTCGGGGAGCCCCGACTCAACGCGCCAGATCGCGCATCGCGGCGTTCACCGCAGCGCCCTCGCGCGTCAGCCGCCACGCCTTCGGAGCCTCCTTCGGCTCACCCGCGCGAACGTTCTCGACCAGGCCGAGACGATGCAGACGCCACAGAAGCTTGGAGATCTGCCCCGGGTCGCGGATCCCAGCCGCCGATCCCACCTCCCGGCTCGTTGACCCGGGCCGCTCGGCAACGGCACCCAGCACGCGGATCGTGCGGTAGGTGACCCGCAGCCCGTAGCGCTGCAACAGGGCGTGAGCGGACGCGGAGCCGGCCGCGGGAGAAGGCGCCGGGGACGTCCTCGGCGGGCGCAGCTCGAGCTCACGCCGCGCCACCGCCGGCCCGCGATACGGCAACGCGACCACGCTCATCAGACATCCCCACAGCCCGACCAGCGGCTCTCCCGTCGGCTCCAACAACCTCGCATAGAGGATCGAGAGCACGGCGCCCACCACACCCTCGGCCGCGAAGGAAGGCAGATCATGCTCACGGTCGACCGGCCGGCGGCCCGCATCGATCACCGCCACGAGATCCGCGAGCACCCTGGCACGGCGGGCGAGCATCGCCCGATCGCCGCGAAGCGAGTGCACGACACAGAAGCGCGCGAGATCATGATCGCGATCCAGGAACAGCAGCAGCTCGAGCAGCCCGGCGCGGACGCCGTCGAGCCAATGCTCGCACGCCTCATAGGCACAGCGCATCGGCGCCGCCGCCTGGGCGACCGCGCAGTCAAACGCGGCCAGCAGGCACTCGTCACAGTTCGCGAACAGCCGGTAGAACGTGGGACGCGAAACATGCGCGGTCGCAGTCACCCGCGCGACCGTCGCCGCCTCAGGACCCTCGCGACAGACGATCTCCGTCATCGCAGCGACCAGACGCGTACGCTGGACATCCAGGAGGTCGAGACGATCATCATGCGGGCGGGCACGGCGAAGCTCACGGCGAGCCCCCAGCCTGCTCAACTCACCGCTGCTCACCCCCTCACGCTCCCCACGGCAAGCTGGGGGACAACACGCGCACGGCGCGTGCCAGCAGAGCGGCCGGCGGACAGACGACAGCGAAGCTGCATGGGCACGGCACATCCTCGACAGCCAGCGCACAGACGCTAAGTCAAGGTGTAGAAGCTTCTACGTCGTGAGGGTGGCGCAGTCATGCCCGGGCGAGCGCCGACGTCCACCGCGCGCCCTCATCATCGCGACGATTGACTGTTCACGATTCACCGTACGCAAAGTGTCAACTCAGGTGAAGTCCGCGAGACGGCCGCCGCCCGTACGACGCCGCCCGTGGAAGAACCAAGTCAACGCATAGAACGTTCTACGCGTTGACCTAGGCGTCGGTCCGCTCGCCGACCGATGATAGGCGGGTGTGCTCAAAGGCGAGCACCCGCGCCTGCCGTCACTGTCCACCCTCGCAAAGGTCACACCGCGCCAACCGCGCAACCACCGAGCGACTTGCTCGCGCACACGATGAAGCCCACCACGGAGCACAGAGATCCAAGCGCGCCAGCCGAGAGGCCCGCCGAGCGCATCGCAGCCGCGCGCGCGAGCAGGCCCCCATCGACAGCTACGCGAACAGCCGCGGAGCCGATGGCAAAGCCGACGCCAAGCCGCGCCCGACAGCGACCCGCGACCCGCGAGGCGCCGTCCCGCGCCGAGTTGCCCCGTCATGCCGCCGCTGTGCCGTTCACGTCGACCCGGGCAAGACCGGCGCGCACGGAGAAGTCAACGCCGCCGCGCAGGCTAACGAGCTGCTCATGAACATGGAACCGTTCAGCGCAAACCGGCTCCAGGGAGCAAGAAACGAGCGGCTGTACGAGGCGCTCGGCCCGGCTATACGAATCCTCGCCTGCAGCTCAGGCGAGCTCACCGAACGGCTCCGGGCCGCCGGCTCAGCCCTGGGCGGCGTCTCGCGTCACGAGATCACCGACGAGACCGACCGACGAACCCTCGATCGCACTCGCCTGACGCTCATGCGCTGCGACCTGGCCGAGCAGCAGAGCGAACAGCCGCTCGACTTCGAACCGTCCGATCAGCTTCTCGAAGAAGCAGCCCAGGACATGCTCGACCTCCGCGCGCGAGCGATGCTCCGCGCGATCAGCGACCGGGAAGGCCGACCCCGCACCAGCACCCCACCCCGCTCGGCCGCGATCAGCAACTGGGTCGCACTCGACGAGACGATACGCCGGCTGGCCGTGAGCACACGAGGACTCGAGCAGCGTCTGGAGCGGGCGAGCGTCCCGCTCGCGAAGCTCCGCAAGGCGAACCTCGAAACCGAAGCGGAAACCGCCCTGCGCGCGCGGATCGAGATGGGCGTGAAGCGGATGCACCGCCAGCGCAAACAGACGGCGGGTCAGAAGCCGGGCGAGGTGATCCCGGAGGTCGCGCTGGAAGCCACGGCCTCCCACATCGTCGACCTGTACGAGATCGTCGCAGAGCGCGCTCTGCGGCTGCGCGCCGACAAGCGTCGCGGAACTCGCCACTGAGAGGCTGCCAGGCGAGCCGATCAGAGCCCGACCGAGAGAACCATCCCAGTGTCAGCACGAAACACCCGGCAGCCACCGAAAGCGCCCGCGAGCGGCCGGCCGACCCTCGCAGAGCAGGTTCGCCGGCCCGGCAGCATCAGCGGCTTCAGCAGCTCAAGGGCAAGGCTCCTCGTGGCGATGCGCGAGCTCGCCTGCGAGCAGGGCTATCAGGCGGTATCGGCCACAGCGCTGATCGGGCGCGCACGCGTCTCCAGTAAGACCTTCTACGAGAACTTCACCGGCACACACGACTGCTTCATCGCGGCCTACGACGAGGCGATGGCCCAGATCGAGGCCGCGATGCGCGGCGCCTACATGCGACCCGGACCGTGGGCGGGGCGGATACGGGCCGCGCTCGAAGCGCTACTGGAGCTGCTGGAAGCCGATCGCCAGCTGGGCAGGCTCGTCTTCCTCGAGGCGCCAAAGGCGCGCGAGCTGCTCGGCGGCAGACGCAGGCGGATCCTCGAGATCCTCCAGCTCGTGCTCGACAGCGGCCGCTCCGGCGAGCACGCCAGGGCAACGCCCGTGCTGATCGACGAGCTACTCGTAGAGGGCTCACTGGCCGTGATCCGCACACGCCTGGCCTCAACCGAGCAAGACGCGCTCGCCGGGCTCGCCGACGAGCTGATGGGGGTGATCACCTACGTCTACACGGGGCAGAAAGGCGCGATCGTCTCCCCGCCGCAACTGACCCCAGGCCAACTGGTCGCGAGCCCGGCCGCCCAACAGCCGGCAGAGCAGGCCGGCGCGATCAGGATGACCTACCGGACGCTGAGAGTCCTGAACGCACTCGCAGAGAACCCCGGGGCCTGCAACCGACAAATCGCCGAGGCCGCCGGCATCAGCGACGCAGGGACAGATCTCAAGGCTGCTGCGCCGCCTGTCCGACCAAGCGCTGGTCCGCAACGAAGGCGAGACCCGAAACGGAGCGCCCAAGCGCTGGCGGCTGACCGACCGCGGCGAGACCCTGCGACGCCGCGGGCAGGAAGACCTGCGCCGACACGGCTCGAATCTCCGCTGAGGGCTCGCGAGCTACCGGTATGACGGACCGCGCGCGGGCCGAACGCACGCAGGCTGACCGATCCTCGGGTCCGCAAGCGGGCGACAGGAGTAAGAAGACCAAGCGGGTGAGCGCAGACAAGACGCAGTCGACGCCGCGGGAACACGTCGAATGACGCGTAGCCACACGGTCAGGATTGACCATAGCCCGGGAAGTGTGAAGTAAGTGTCAACTTTGCGTGGCGCGTGACACGGCCGACGCCGTTGATAGCGTCGGCCGGCAAACAGCCACCAGGGAGCAACACACATGGCAACAAGCAAAAAAGTCGCCAAAAAAGCGTCGAAAGTCCTGAAAGACAAACGCACCAGCAGAGCAGCGAAAAGCGTCGCCGCAAGCGACCTCGCGCAGGCCAAACGGACAACGAAAGCCAAAGCGAAACCCAAACCCAAAGCGGCACCGAAAGCGAAAATCAAAGCCGCAGCGAAAGCAAAAGCAGCGCCGCGGGCGAAAGCGGCAACCAGGACGAAACGAAAGCCGCGACAACGCGACGGAAGAAATAGGGGCGGTCGGGGATCCTCACACCGCTCGACCAGCAACCGCGAAGACCTCACGAGCGGCTGCGAGCAGCACCCGCCAACCGAGCACCACGCGCCAGGAGCCCATCATTGTCAGCGAACGCGAGCACAGGCGACACGGGCGCCCCGCTCACTGGCCGCCAGGGTGCTGGGCCACCGCAACGACTACGGCTTTCACCCGAACGAGCCGCCGGCCCTCGACGCCCCGCCGTCGCTCGCGTGCGTAATGCCCTACCACGAGACAGGCCCGCTCGCCTGCCACGCCGCCGGCCTCGCGCCTCGCTCACTGCAACACTACGTGCACAGCGCGCCCAACAGGCCGAGTGCCCGGCTGATCGTCGTCGACGACGGCTCACGGGCACGGCCCTTCCGGGCACCCGCCGCACCGGCGAGCGATAGCCTGCAGGAGTTCGGCGACTACGGGCTCGAGCGACCCACGGTGAGGAAACTCCTCGTGGGCCTCGTGCTCACCCAGTAGCGTGCTCACTGCGGCGCCGGGGGCCTCAGGGAGCGGTTGGGATGCTCAGCGAATGGGTCACGGGAAAGCCGCGGATACAGCCGAGAACCGATGACTAGCCTCGACCGTCGGACAAACCTACCTGCCGATCTTCGAGGCTGTCGTGTTCTTCGACTGGTTCGGGACGCTGTCGACCAACGCGTTCTGGGAACGGATCATCGACTCGCAGCAGACGCGCTGAAGTCGAGCCTCGCCAAGCGGCTGCGCGAGCTGTTCGGCGGCGAGAAGGAGACCGTCGTGCTGGTGGATGCGCGGCGAGCTGAGCGAGACCGACGTCGTCGAGCACTCGGGCGCGGCTGCCTCTTCACTACCGCCACGACTACCTGCACGCGCGCGCTACACCGCCGCCGCGCGGCGACCGTGCACCCGGCGCTGGCGGCACTCGTGCGCGAGCTGACGCGAAGGCGCGCTCGTGGCGGTCGCAACGGACAACATGGGCTGCTTCTCTCCGCCGTGCCGGCCGTCCTGGACAACGACGCGCCCGTCGACGCGATCCTCTCCTCCGCCCAGCGCCGGGTCCTGAAGTCCGAGGACCCGCAACTGTCTTCGCACCCGTCCTCGAGGCGACAGGGATGAGATTCGAGCACAGCGTGCTGATCGACGACTGCGCACGGACATGCCAGGCGTTCCGTGAGCTCGGCGGGCGCGCCTACCAGTACACGACGCTCCAGCGTCTACTGACCGACCTGCAAGGCGACCCGGCACCGGTCGTCAAAAAGGCGGCAGCAGCAACCGCGCAGGGAGCCAGGCAGCCGCTCGTGCAGCCGCGGCTGTTCGCCGACGCTTGGGGGTGTGAGAGAGAGCGAGCGCTCGGTCAGCCCGGGATCGGCTCTGGCTGTCCGGACCCGACGACAGCGTTCCGGCGGCCAGGAATCACCAGCCACGGGCCTCGGAGCGAGGCGGACCCCGAGAGCGGCGGTGAGGAGGGACGGTTAGGTCCGCAAGCACTGGATCAGCGGGCCCATGGATCGGTGCGCAGACCAGCACGCGCGCAGTCGCGGCGCGCAGCGCGGGCGGGAGCAGTTCCGTCTGTCCGGACCGTCTGCTGACGTGTCTGCGTGCGTGGGAAGTATGAGGGCGTGGGGGTGCTAGGGTGTTCGGGCTCGAGGGGATAAGCTGTGCCGTTTCGTTTCTTTCGCTCGCTCGACAGTCCCAAGCTCGCCAACGGCGAGGAAGCAGACCTGTCGATCAAGTCAGCTCAAGGCGATGTCCTGGTCCCTGTCGAGATGGCGAGCGCGCTGACAGAGCTCCAAAAGGCGACGCTCGGGACACAAGGGTCAGCCCGGACGCGAACGACGACGGATTCATCGCCGTCAATGACCGACCTCGCCGCAAACGCGATGTCACGACCGTCACGATCAAGTACTAGCTGGACGTAGCTCCCGGTCGAATCGCCCGGCGTGGACACTCCGCTCGGACCGACGTAAAACCTCGCTTCATCGGCGATCGTCAGACCTTCTCGAGGTCGTCCGAACAGATGCGCCAGCATCGCGAGAGCCATGAACGCAAGGACGGCGGGCACCACGACCAGCGCCGCGCCGCGCATGCCGGCCCACGAGATCACGGTGTGCCCGAGACGAGCCCGGTTCGCGGCAGCCAGCAAAGCGACAGCGCCCGTCGCGAACAGGGCGTAGGCGACCAGGCGAGCGTTCTCCCGATGCTCCGTGGCAGAGCTGAACGAAGCCACCCAGACGCTCGCAGCACCAATCAGCCCCAGAGCGAGCCAATCGACATAGTCGCCTGGTACGCGGAGGTTCGCGAAGCGGTCCGTCTGAAGCAGCCACGCCCATGCAAGCGCCGCCAGGAAGGATGCCGTTCCGGCAAATACCCAGTACGACGAGAGCCGCCGCCGGAGGTAGGCTCGGGCACCTTCAAGCATCATGAACGAGAAGAACCAGCAAGTCCCGACCAGCACCGCCAACACAGTCGCGACGTCTGCCGCGAATCGCCACAAGGTTGGCAGGTCCTCATGAAACGGCTCGACACCGACCAGTACCGCGGCGGCCGCAACACAGAGCAGCGCCTCGACCGCAAGGATGCCGCGCAACCCGGACAGAAGCTGCGTCGCCAAAGAGTGCTCTCCCGGGCGGATCGCGAAGAGCAGCATCAGGGTCGGCACGAGAAGGAGAACAGCTACCGCGGCAGCACGACTGTCCGCAGAGCCAGCGGCTATCGCCGCGTGATGGTCAGCGAACTCCCAGAGCATGGCGGCGATCGCTGCGCAGGCGACAAGCGAGTAGGAGAGCAGCCCGCGCCGGCCGACCCTGAGGCTGACGATGGCCTTGCCCATGCGACGGACCGAAGCCTCGCTGAAATAGAGATGAGCGCAGTCCGGCGTCGTAGCGTCTATCGGAGAGACCACACGACCCTCCGCGTCGCAGAGCTCCGCCAGCAGCTCCACACGTCGCGTCTCCAGCCCCTCTGGCGCACGGACCTGCAGGTGGTAACTCGGTGTGTTACGTATGTACGGGGTCTCGATCGGGATGTGATATGCCGAGCCGCCGATGATCGTCACGAATCTCTTCACCATGCGGACGATGAACCCGTGGGGATAACCATCACCGAGTTCCCAATCGTCGTAATACACCTCGTATGACCCACTGGCACCGACCGCTCGCACACGGCGCGAGATCCGGCGAGCCCGTCTCGGAATGGGCTTAGGCGTCTCCATCCGGATGTCATAAGCGAACTTGATGACACGACGCTCCCCGGGCAAGCCCGCGAGGCCCAGCCAGCTCAACGAGTGAGCGCTGAGAAGCGCGAGGAATTCGACAAGCCACTGCCATTCCTTGTGCCGCTGAACGGTCGGCTTAAGGGCGATCATCCGTGTGATCGCGAACACAGCGTTGGTCTTGGCGATCTGCTCGTCTGCCTCGCAGATCGCCCTCTCGACAAACGATCCAACCTCGGCGAGCAGCTCCGCGCCGACGATCGATTCCATGCGGGCAGCTACCGCGGCACTTGTGACCTCGGCGTTTTCGAGTCGGTTGAGCACAGGTAAAGACTCGTCCCTCTCGTTGCGCATGTCTATATTCGAAGCGGGAGGCCGCTTCAGCATCAGCGCGATCGGGAGATAGAAGAGACGGTTCTCTTCACGCCAGGCGAAGGAGCAGTCGGCGCTGTCAGGCAACACAACGTCGATCGTCAGTTGCCGTCGTGCATTCGTCAGCGAATCCAACGTAACGGTCTCAACGTGACGCTTCAGCCAGGGCGGGCTGGGGCCTATCACGTGGGCGCCTATCATCCCGATCTGATCGAGCCTAGGCCGGCGGCCGGGCCTGTCGCCCGCTGCGGCCGAATGTGCGCTAGGTCGACCTCGGTCAGCGTTCGACCGACGCGCCGTGAGTCGGTTGACGATAACGAGGCGAAGGTGAGCGAATCGACTCGAGCGTCGCCCCCGCCCGCGCTTAGACTCGTTGTTGGTAAGAGTTGAGATCCGTCCCACGAGTACGCGGTGTAGTTGACCAATCTGCGCGAAGACCGCTGTAACGGAAGGCGCGGGGTCGCTACAGGTTCTGCTGAAGCCAATCGTCTTTGCAGCGAACGTTGTGCCAAGCAGCGTCGTGATCCAAGGCGCCCACGAAAAGCCGATCAGAATGGTGCATAAATCGCAATAGATCGTCGCGAACGGCCACGACACCCGAATCTGCCCTCACCACCCAGGTGGACTGCTCGAGGGCGGCCCAATTAGGATATTGCCTGATCCGGGCGATCAGTTTTTCGTAATTATCGGACCGAACGTCGGTTCCGACGAGGTCATAGGCAACGAGAAACGAGCGCATCTAGCAATTCTGACGCGCTGCGGGGCTTCCCTTGAGCCGAGCAGACCAACTCCCCATGTCGGTGGCGGATCCTAGCGCTTGAGCCGCGTCGCCGATGGCAGCGAGTTTGCTGTTCGCGCCCCTCGACGTTGGACCCGGCGCCCGCGCACTCGCGAAGGGATACGGCGCCGCGAACGAAAGGAACGCTCTGGCGGCGGCCATCTGCCCATGCCGTCTGGTTGGCGATCTCAAGGGCTCACGCGCCTCGCCTGGAACCCGGAGCCTTCCGGGGCTTGCGTTAGGCCTTCATGAGAGCTATTGCGTCCGCGGTGCGCGCGTCTCACCGGTGAGACGGGACGGGACTTCGGCGTGCGCAACCACTGGCTGAGGCGGTCAGGCCAGGAGCACCGAGATGGCGTGGACGACGCGCAGAGCGGGCGATCGCGAGCTCGGCACGGAGGCGGTGGAGGCGGCTCCCGAGCGGTTGCCCGAGAAAAATTGGACCATAGATTGGACCATAGCGCCGGCGTTGACGATATATCGGAGAGCCCAAAAGTAGCTGATTTGCAGGGCTTTTTTCTAGTCGGGGAGACAGGATTTGAACCTGCGACCGCCCGGCCCCCAGCCGGGTGCGCTACCAGACTGCGCCACTCCCCGTGGCCGCTTCGATTCTAGGGCTAACGCGCGGATAGGTCGTCCGACCCCGATGCGAACATATGTTCGTGTCGCTCGAACCCGACAAACCACCGACTCACCGTTGCTCGCGGTGTGGTGAGGTCAAGCCGTCGGCGGCGTTCGCCTGGCGTCGCCAGGAACGGGGGCAGCGAGACACCTACTGCCGCCCATGTCGGGCGCAGTACAACCGGGAGTACTACCTGGCAAACCGGGAGCGATACATCGCCGCCGCGAGGCGTCGCTCACAAACGGTCCTGGCCGAGCGGATGCGGTTCCTGCTCGCATTCCTCAGGGAGCGGCCCTGCGTCGACTGCGGAGAGTCCGACCCGATCGTGCTCGAGTTCGATCACCTGGCCGACAAGAAGTTCGCCGTCTCGGCGGGCATTCGCTCCCGCAGATGGGCGGACGTCTTGCGCGAGATCGACAAGTGCGAGGTCGTTTGTGCAAACTGTCATCGTCGTCGAACCGCCCGTCGGGGCGGATTCGCACGTGCGGCGGTAGCTCAACGGTAGAGCCTTGCCCTTCCAAGGCAATGACGCGGGTTCAATTCCCGTCCGCCGCTCTTCGCCGAGGCCGGCCACGCCCTGCCTGCGGACGCCGGCTAGCGCAGCCCCGGCCCGGTAGCCCGCTGGGCCCCGCCGCGCTCCTCGACCGGCACCGCCCCCTCCTCGTCCGCGAGCCCCGGCGGCGGCCACGGACCGAACCAGTTGTCGCGCGCGCCGTCGAGCGTCACGGTCGAGCCGCTGAACGCCCGCCCGAGCGGCGAGCACAGCAGCGCGATCAGCCACGCATGCTCGATCGGCTCGCCGAGCCGCTGCACCGGGACGGTCCGGGAGGCTCCGGCGCGGACGCTCTCGGGGTACTTGGCGGTCACCTCGGTGGCGAAGTGGCCCGCGGCGACCGCCACGACGCTAACCTGCGCCGCGGCCCAGCGAGAGGCCAGCTCCGAGGTCAACGCCTCGACGGCGGCCCTCGCGGCCCCCGAGTGGGCCATGCCGGGCATCCCGTGATGGGGAGACAGCGTCACGTTGAGGACCGCTCCCCTCCCGGCCTCCCGGAACGCCAGCTCGTAGGCAGCCTGCGACATGTTCAGCATCCCCCCCACGTTCAGGCGCCAGACGGCGCGCCAGCCCTTGGCGACGATCAGCTCGGCGGGGCTGAAGAACTGCCCGCCGGCGTTGTTCACGAGCACGTCGAGGCGGCCCCGGCGCTCGAGCACGGCGCCGATCAGCCGCCGCGCCTGCTCGGCCTCGCGCACGTCGCCGTCGACCCAGTCGACGCCCCCCGCGAGGGCGGGCATCGAGGAGACTGCCTGCTCGAGCACCTCCGCGCGGCGCCCGGCGATGGTCACCTTCGCGCCGGCGCGCGCCAGCTCGAGCGCGGTCTCGCGCCCGAGGCCTGTGCCGCCGCCCGTCACGAGCACCGACAGGCCGGCGAGGGCCCCCTCTGCGAACACCTCCGACGGCTGCGGCACGACGCTCATCGGCGGCGATCATAAGCGGGCCACCAGGCGCGCGCCCGCTGAGGTTGCTGTCCGTCCCCCGACAGCTTTAGGGTTGGTGCGTGTTTCAACGGCCGCTGGTCTTCGTCGCCGCGCTGACGCTCGGCGACTACCTGCTGTGGAACTGGTCGCTCAACAGCAACCGCGCCGTGATCGCTCTGATCTCGGGGCTCACGCTGCTGCCGCTCGCGGTCAGCGCCGTCTGGATGTTCGCTGTGGCGAGCGCCCGCCAGCTCGCGGAAGTCGGCCGGCGGCGCCGGCTGCGCCGGAGCGCAGCCGCCAAGCAGCAGCCCTCCGCACTCGCAGAGGACGCCGCGGCCGCGGCGCAGACGGCCTCATCGCGCAAGCTCGCGGCCTGAGACCGCAGGCAGGAGCGGCCGCGTGAGCGGACGCCTCGGGCGTCTGCTCGGTTCGCGCCGGCGCGTGCTCGCCGCCGCGGGCATCGCCGTCGTCGTGCTCGCCGCGATCGGCGTCGGCGCCTATCTGTACGAGCGCCATCGCACCGGCAACATCTACCACCCGCACGCGCCGTTCGTCGCCCAGACCACGCCCACCTCGCTGCCGAAACGCCCGCCCGACCGCTTCAGCTGGCCGATCTATGGCTACGACAAGGAACACACCCGCTTCTTCCCGGCGCCCGACACCGTGCACCCGCCGTTCAAGCAGGAGTGGGAGCGCAACGACCGCGCGCTGCTCGAGTTCCCGCCCGTGATCGAGTCCTGGCGTCTTTTCCAGCTCGCCGACGACGGTGTGCTGTTCGCGATCAACCGCTACACGGGTCACACGATCTGGGAACGCAAGCTCGGCCAGCTCTCGGCCTCGAGCCCGGCGGTCGGCGCCAACACCGTCTACGTCACGATCCTGGACAGCGGCCATCCATCGAGCCCCGGGCGGGTCATCGCGCTCGACGCGACCAACGGCGCACGTGCGCTGGTACCGCTCCCTGCCGGCCGGCACCGAGTCCTCGCCGCTGCTCGACGGCGGGCGGCTGTACTTCGGCTAGCCAGAACAGGCACCGTCTACGCCCTCGATGCCGCGGACGGCGCACGTGCTCTGGACCTACCAGGCCGCAGGCGCGGTGAAGGCGAGCCCGACGCTCTCGGGCGGCATCGCTCTACTTCGGCGACTACTCGGGCCACGTGCAGGCGATCTCCGAGCAGAACGGGCAGCGCTCTGGCGCAGCGGCTCCGAAGGCGCGCTGTTCGGCTAGCGGCACGTTCTACTCGACGTCGCTGTCTTCTACGGCCGCGTGTTCCTCGGCAACACCGACGGGCGCATCTATGCCTACGACGCCTCGAGCGGGCATCTGGACTGGGCCGTGCAGACCGGCGCCTACGTCTACTCCTCCCCCGCGGTCACAAACGCGCCCGGCCTCGGGCCGACGATCTACGGCGGCTCCTACGACGGCAACTTCTACGCGCTCAACGCCCGCTCGGGGCAGATCAGCTGGCACTTCGACGCCGGCGGCAGGATCTCGGGCTCGGCGACGATCATCGGCAAGCATCGTCTACTTCGCCGACCTCGGGCTGCACCGCACCTACGGGCTCGGGATCTCCACCGGGCGCGTGCTGTTCGAGAAGGGAACCGGCAGCCTTCGACCCCGTCATCAGCGACGGCACTACATCTACCTGACCGGCTACACCGGCCTGTACGCGCTCGCGCCCCGCTGAGCGCCGCCGGCCGCCGCTCAGCCCCGACAGCGCACGGAGCCGACCCCGAGCGCCGCCGCGAGCGTGAAGCGCGCGGCCACCGATCTGACCCGGCGCCCGCGCGCGCACGCGCGTGAAGCCATCCGGCGCCCGGTGACACGCAGGCGCGCCCGCGGCGACCGCCAGTAGCGGCTGTAGTGCACGCGCACGAGCAAGCGAGCCCGCTCGCGCCGCCCGCAGCGTGAAGCCGTCGTGCCCGAGCGCCGTCACGGTCGCCGGGCCCGCTCGCAAGCGGCGTCGGCGCCGAGCACCTGAAAGACACGCCAGTGCGTCGGCTCGCAAGACCGGGCGCAGATAGGGCAGGCCCGCCGCGGATCAGCGCGCGCCTCGGCCTGCGCTGGAGGGGTCGAGCGCGACGTCGGGGAGCGCGACGTAGGCGACCGCCTCGCGGCGCAGCCACGCGTCGTAGGCGGCAGCCGTCAGGTGCCCGCCGAGCAGCACGCCGTCGTAGCGCTCGTCGAGCTGCTTCTCCCAGCCGCGCGCGAGCGAGACCGATGGCGCGAGCAGCGCCGCCTCCCAGTGCGAGCGCGTCAGCGGCACCTCGACACGTACCGGGCCGCGCGGCGCCGCGAGGAACCGCTCGAGCGGCCCGTAGTAGGAGGCCCGCGTCGCCGGGCTGCCCGCCACCGCGGCGGTTTCGCGCACCGGCCCCCACGCGACCCACACCGCGATTCCGGCGAGCGCCGCGCACCGCGAGCGCCGCCGCGCGCCGCTCCCCGCGCGCCGGCCGGCGCGGCGCCCGCGCCCGGCGGCCCCCGACGCGAGCGCAGCGCGCACAGCAGCAGCGGGCCGGCGAGCAGCACGCCGTAGCGCGCGACGTTGCTTCCGATCGGCGAGTGGATCGCCAGGCACGCAACGCAGGCGAGCAGGTAGACGACCCCGCCCGACGCGCAGCAGCGCGCTCCGCGGGCGGCAGCGCGAGCAGGAACGCCAGCGCGACTGCCGCCGTCGCCGCGAACGACGCGATCGGGAACGGCTCGTAGCCGCCTTCGGGGAACAGCGCGGCAAGCGGCAGCACGACGAGCGCAGGCGGCAGCGCGAGCAGGAGCAGCGGCCGCGCCGCGCGGCGCGCGATCGCGAGCGTCAGGGCGGCCAGGCCGAGCAGGAGCCCCGCCACCGGGCTCGCGGCCGCGGCCAGCGCGGCGAGCACCACGGCCGCCGTGCTGCGATCGCGCTGCGTAGGCGAGCGCGGCGCCGAGCGCGAACGGCACCCCGAGCGCGAACGGCAGCCGCGCCCTGCCAGACGTCGCCGGCGGCCGCCAGGGCGAACGCCGCCGTCGCCCCAGCAGGCGGCGCGCCCTAGCGCGGCGCACGAGAGCCGCGAACAGCGCCGTCGAGGCGAGACGCACAGCGAGCGCCAGCGCGCGCACGCCGAGCAGCGCGCCGAGCGGCGGGAAGAGCAGGCTGTAGCCGGGCAACTCGTGACCGGCGTACCAGTGCTCGTCGAACACCGCGAAGCCGAAGCGATCGAAACAGCCCCACCCGGTAGACGGCCGCGGCGAGGTCGGGCGTGCGCGGTTCGACGAGCAGCCACGCCAGCACCAGCGCGAGCGCGAGCGCGATGCCGGCAGCGCGACCGCGAGCAGCTCGCTGCGGGGCGCGGCGCAGATCGAACCGGGGCCCGGTGCGCTGCCCACCGGGCCCCGGTACGTCCGCCGCTCTCGGCGGGTTCGTACGCGCTTGAACAGGCCCGGCGCTCGAAAGTAGCTGCACCTCTCATCGCCACGCCCAAGATAATGACGCGCGATGAGGGACCGGACCCGCGATGCGTCGCGGCTGCTCCCGCGGCCGCGGCGCTCGCGTGCGCGCTGCTGCTGCTCGTGCTCGCCGGGTGCGGCACCAGCCACCCGGCGCCGATCGCAGAGCGCGAACTCGCCGAAGCGCAGACCTTCCCCTACTACAAGCTCTACTGGGTCGGGCCGAGCTTCGAAGGCGAGCGGCTGGCGGCCGCCGACGGCCTGCGCGGCTACATCGAACACGTCGGCGACAGCGTCTACTACGGCGACTGCGTCAAGAGCAAGGGCATCTTCGGCGGCGGCAGCTGCGAGCTGCCGCTGCAGGTCACGACCGTGATCTACCGCCTGCACTACAACGGCCCGCTCGGGCCGCAGAGCAACATCCTCGATCCGCGGCGTCCCCGCCGTCGTCTACGACGAAGGCCGCTCGATCGAGGTCTACTCGGGCCAGGTCGCGATCGACATCTTCTCCGACACGCTACGCGCACGCGATCAGCGGCGGCCGAAAAGCTGCTCCCTCTAACGCGCCGGGCACCGCGCGCGGCAAGCTGCCGCTGCCGGTCTTCTGCCCGGGACTCTGCGGGCGCCGTCAGCGCGTCCGTCGCGAAGGTGATGGAAACCCTGCCCAACCATGTCTGCCGCCACGACGCGATCCAGAAAGCGTTCGCGAAACGGCTCTCGAGCTAAACGGCGCCGCCGCCCTCGACGGCCGGCACGACCGACTTGCCGATCTCGCGCCGCAGGCTCCAGAAGGCTACCGACCCGAGCAGCGCCGGCACCCAGAGCGAGATCGCGCGGTAGACGACAACCGCCGCGATGACCGTCGAGCCCGGGGCCACTCCGAACAGGTCGAGCATCCCCACGAGCCCGCCTTCGACCGCGCCGAAGCCGCCCGGGATCGGGAGCGAGTTCGCGATCATCCCGACCAGGTAGGCCATCGCGACCGGCCCAGAACGACGGCGTGTGGCCGAACGCCGCGAGCGCCGCGTACAGCGTGAGGTTGTCGAACAGCCAGTAGCCGACCGCTCCCAGCAGGCGCGGGTCGTGGCGGCGGATCATCACGAGCGCTTCTTTGACGCCGCCGCTGACGGCGCACGAGCGCGACCGCGGTCCTCGTCTCGCGGTCGCGCAGGCGCTCGACTCGCCGCCCGGCCCACTCGGCGGCGCCGATCGTGGCGGCGATCGCCGCCTGCGGCGACGAGCGCCGGCAGCAGCGTCAGCAGCGGGTTGGTCGAGCCGGGCAGCAGCCCGAGCCACATCGGGATCCCGATCAGGACCACGGCGGCCGCGCTGACGGCGCTCGTGAGCACGAAGATGAGCACCGTGCGCTTGGCGATCCGCTCGACCGAGAAGCCCTTGCTGCGCAGCACCCACGCCCCCAGCGCGAGCCCCGCGAGGCCGCTGACCGAGACGACCGAGTTGACCGCGAGCTCCGACAGCGACAGGCGCGTGTCGAGAGCCCGCGCCCGAGGCGTCCGAAGACGAGGTCGAACAGCACGATGTAGCCGACCGCACGAGAGCAGCTCGAAGCCGATCCCCGCCAGGACCCACGGCATCTTCGCGTCGGAGATCTGCTCGTGCGGCGGAGCGCAGCCCGGGCACCGCCAGCAGCAGCGCGACGACGAGCGCGAAGAAGATCGCCAGGCTGATGATGCTGTTGCGCAGCGTCCGCGAGGAGTCGGCCATCGCGTCGCGGCCGCCGCGCGACGCAGGCTCGCGATCGTCCTCGCTCTGATCCTCGTCGATCCCCGCCATCGGCTCCATCCCGGTTCGAACGCTGCTCTGCGCGTACCCGTCACGCTAGCCTCATAGGCATCGCACAGGGCGCCGGCGAGCACCGCCGGCCCCGCACCGCGCCTCGGGACATGGCTGAGCAGGCACGAATACTCGTGGTCGACGACGAGCCCGCCGTCCAGAGCGCGCTCGCGCGGGCGCTCAGCCTCGAACACTACGAGGTCGCTCAGGCGGCCGATGGACAGGAGGCCCTGGAACGCCTCGGCTCCTCGCCCTATGAGGCCGTGATCCTCGACATCGCCATGCCGCGCGTCGACGGGCTCGAGGTCTGCCGCCGCCTGCGCCAGGGCGGCGATCGCACACCGGTCCTGATGCTGACGGCGCGCGGCGAGATCGACGACCGCGTCGCCGGACTCGACGCCGGCGCCGACGACTACCTCGTGAAGCCGTTCGCGCTGCGCGAGCTGCTCGCGCGCGTGCGTGCGCTGCTGCGCCGCGCGCTCGAGGAGCAGGGAGACGAGCTCGAGGAGACGCTCGAGTTCGAGGACCTGCAGCTCGACCTGCGCTCGCACGAGGCATGGCGCGGCGAGCGTCCCCTGGCGCTCACCCGCACGGAGTTCCTGCTGCTCGAGATGTTCATGCGCAATCCGCGCAAGGTCCTCACGCGCTCGGCGATCTTCGAGCACGTGTGGGGCTATGACTTCGGGTCGAGCTCGAACTCGCTGGGCGTCTACATGGGCTACCTGCGCCGCAAGACCGAGGTCGGCGAGGAGCCGCGGCTGCTTCACACCGTGCGCGGCGTCGGCTACGTGCTGAGGAGCGTGCAATGAGCTTCCGGCGCCGCATCGCCCTCGCCTCGGCAGCCGCCGTCGCGATCGCGGTCGTGCTCGCGTCGCTGCTGGTCTACTTCCTGACTGCGAACCAGCTGCGCGGACAGGTCGACAACCAGCTCCGCAACCGAGCGCACGAGACCAACCGCCTCAAACGCTGTTTGCGGCGAGCAACATCAAAATCAACCGTGACGGGTCGGCCAGCATCGTCGTGAACGCACCGCGCGCGTTCGCGCTCGCCGCCAAGGACGCCGAAGGCGACATCAACCCGAAGGCCGACGGCGAAGGCGGCTCCGGGCCCAACCCCGGCCTGGCCACGCGCAGCCTCTACGGACCGTCGCGCGAATCGCTCGAACGCGGCCGCCCGGGCAGCCTGTTCAGGAAACTGCCGCCCAACCCGCAGCAGGTGCGCGGCTACCAGCAGGTCGTGGAAGCGAGCGGGCGCGTGCTCGCGCGCTCGATCCCCAACGTCACACTGCCGGTCGATCGCGCACGGTCGCGCTCGCCCGCCACGGGGGCGAACCCTTCTTCCGCGATGCGAGCGTCGACGGCGCCCACATGCGCGTGCTGGCGGCCGGCTTCGGGACCAACCGAGCGGTCGAGCTGGCGCTGCCGCTGGGCGAAGTCGACAGCCTGCTCGGCCGTCTGCGGCTGATCCTCGTGCTGGTGCTCGTCGGCGGGATCGCCCTCGCCGCGCTGCTCGGCCGCCTGGTAGCGGGCGCAGCCGTGCGGCCGCTCAAGAACCTGACCGCGACCACCGAGCACGTGACGCGGACGCAGGACCTCTCGCGGGCGCATCAGCCCGACCGGCGAAGACGAGATCGGGCGCCTCGCGCGCAGCTTCAACGCGATGCTCGATGCGCTCGAGGGCTCGATGAGCGCGCTCGACGCGTCGGTCGACGCCCAGCGCCAGCTGGTCGCCGACGCATCGCACGAGCTCCGCACGCCGGTCACGAGCGTACGCACGAACATCGAGCTGCTGCAGGCGCAGGGCATGCAGATGGATCCGGCCGAGCAGCGGCGCGTGCTCGCCGAAGTCGTCGAGCAGCTCGAGGACCTGACGCGGCTGATCAACGATCTGATCGACCTGGCGCGCGGCGAGGAGCCGGCCGCCGACGTCGAGGACGTCCGCTTCGACCTGCTCGTCGAAGAGGTCGCCCAGCGCGCGCCGGCAGCGGGCTCGACACCGCTCGAGATGGACCTCGCCCCGTCGATCGTCGTCGGCGTCCCCGCGCGTCTCGCGCGCGCGGTCGCCAACCTGGTCGACAACGCCGTCAAGTACAGCCCGCCCGACTCGCCGGTCGAGATCACGCTGCGCGGCAAGGAGCTGACCGTGCGCGACCACGGGCCCGGCATCTCGCCCGAGGACCTGCCCCACATCTTCGACCGCTTCTACCGCGGCGCCGAGGCGCGCGGCCGGCCGGGCTCGGGCCTCGGGCTCGCGATCGTGCGGCAGGTGGCGGCGCAGCAGGGCGGCGCGATCGGCGCCGAGGCGGCGCCCGGCGGCGGCACACTGATGCGGCTGCGGCTGCCCACGCTCGAGCCGCTCGAGGACGAGCCCGAGCTCGGCCACGACGCGCCCTCGCCCGCGGCGGTCTCCGTGGCGGGCAGCCGCTGGACCTGAGGCCGGCGCGCCTGAACCGCGAGGACGCCCGTCGCGCAGCGACTCAGATCGCCGCGGCGATCGCCTTCAGCGCGCGCGCCACTTCATCGCGATCGACGTCGAGGTGGGTGACCGCACGCACGCGCCGCGCGTCGAGCGCCATCACCTCGACCTCGGGCGCGAGCCGTGCCTCGAGCGCCGGCGCGTCGGGCACAGAGAAGATCGCGATGTTCGTCTCGACGGCCGCCGGATCGATCGCGACCCCGGGCAGCTCGGCGAGCCCGTCTGCGAGCGCGCGCGCGTTCGCGTGGTCCTCGGCCAGTCGCTCGACGTTGTGCTCGAGCGCGTAGATGCACCCAGCCGCGAGGATCCCCGACTGCCGAAGCGCACCTCCGAGCATCTGCTTGTGGCGCCACGCCTCGTCGATCAGCTCGCGCGAGCCCGCCAGCACGGCCCCCACCGGCGCCCCGAGCCCCTTCGAGAAGTCGATCCACGCGGTGTCGAACGCGGACGCGTAGCGCGCGGCCGGCACCCCCGACGCGACGACCGCGTTCATCAGGCGCGCGCCGTCGAGGTGCGCGCGCAGGCCGTGCTCGCGCGCCACCGCGAGCACCTCGTCGATCGACTCCGCCGGCCACACGCGACCGCCACCCATGTTCGTCGTCTGCTCGACCGAGACGACCCGCGAGCGCGGCGCGTAGCGGTCGCCCGCCGGCGCGAAGCGCTCCTCGCAGCTGCTCGGCGCCGAAGATGCCGCCCGCGCCGTCGAGCGCGCGGATCATCGCTCCGGACAGGGCCGCCGGCCCGCCCGCCTCGGCGACGATCGGGTGCGCCATGCGGTCGAGGATCAGCTCGTCGCCGCCCGGTCGCACGTGCAGGCGGAGCGCGATCTCGTTGCACATCGTTCCACTCGGCAGGAACACGGCCGCCTCGTGGCCGAGCAGCTCAGCGACGCGGCGCTCGAGCTCGGCCGTCGTCGGGTCGAGGCCGCGCTGCTCGTCCCCGACCTCCGCGGCCGCGATCGCCGCCCGCATGCCGGCGTCCGGCCGCGTCTGCGTGTCACTGTGAAGATTCACCGCCATCAGCCCGCGTACCTCGCCGCCGTGCGCGCCACCGCCCCCGCGTAGGACCCGCCGAACAGGATCGCGTGGACGAGCAGCGGGGCGAGCTGGTAGAGCTCGACCCGCTCCTCCCACCCCGGCGCGAGCGGAGCCGCCTCCTCATAGGCTTCGAAGATCAGCCCCGACGGAGCCCCGAACAGCCGCAGCATCGCGAGGTCGACCTCGCGATGGCCGCCGTAGCAGGACGGGTCGATCAGCCACGCGTTGCCTTCGCGGTCCGGCATCACGTTGCCCGACCAGAGGTCGCCGTGCAGGCGGGCCGGGGGCTCGGGCGGACCGCACAGCTCCGTCAGCCTCTCGCAGAGCGCCTCCACGGCGCGAGCGACCTCGAGCGTGACCGCGCGGCGGCGCACCGCGATCGCAACGAGCGGCAGCAGCCTGCGCTCGGCGTAGAACGTCGGCCAGTCGGCAGCCGGCTCGTTCGGCAGGCGCAGCGAGCCGAAGCCGGACTCATCGCCGGCCCCGGGCGGGGCCCCGAACGCCTCCGCACCGGCCAGGTGCGTCCCGGCGAGCGCTCGCCCGAGCTCCTCGGCTCCGGCCTCGTCGAGCGCGCCCGGCTCGATCCACTCGAGCGCCAGGTAACGCTCGTCGGCTTCGATCACGGCCGGGGTCCGAACGAGGCCGGGCTCGGCCAGCCACCGCAGGCCCGCCGCCTCGGCGGCGTACTCGCCGGGGATCGAATCGGCGCGCGTCTTGACGAACGCCTCGCGCCCATCGGCGAGCGTCACGCGGTAGGCCTCGTTGATGTCCCCGCCGCCGACGCGCCGCGCACCGCTCGCGCCGGGCGGCAGCCGAGCCCCCGAGGCCGGCACCGATCGCCGGCCGGTTCCCCCCTCACCCGCGCCGGCCCAGTCCCTTCCCGGACTCACGGCACGCGACCTGCGCGGATCTCCTCGAGCAGCCCGCGACAGGCCGCCTCGACGAGCTCGAACACCTCGTCGAAGCCGCCCGCGGCGCCGTAGTAGGGATCGGGGACGTCGAGATCGGGGTGGGCGGGGTTCGGGTCGGGATCGAACTCACGCAGCAGCCGGACCCGACCCCGCCGGTCTGCCGGGGCGATCGCGCGCAGGTCGCTCAGGTTGGCGGCGTCCATCGCGAGGATCAGGTCGAACTCCTCGAAGTCCGCGCCGCGCACCTGGCGCGCGACGCCCTCGAGCTCCACCCCGCGATCGCGCGCGGCGGCGCTCGCGCGCGCGTCGGGCGCGCTGCCGACGTGCCAGGACCCCGTGCCGGCGGAGTCGAGCTCGATCTCGCGCTCCAGGCCCTCGGCGAGCACGAGCGAGCGCATCACGCCCTCGGCGGTCGGCGAGCGGCAGATGTTCCCGAGGCACACGAACAGCAGCTTCACCGGTTCGGAGCCCGGCTCTGCCGCGCCGCTCACTCCTCCCCCAGCTCGAGCACGGCGAGGAAGGCCTCCTGGGGGACCTCGATGCGCCCCACCTGCTTCATCCGTTTCTTGCCCTCCTTCTGTTTGGCGAGCAGCTTTTTCTTGCGCGTGATGTCGCCCCCGTAGCAGCCGGCGATCACGTCCTTGCGGTAGGCCTTGACGGTCTCGCGGGCGATGATGTGCGAGCCGATCGCCGCCTGGATCGGGACGTCGTACTGCTGGCGCGGGATCCGTTTACGGAGCTTTTCGGTCAGCGAGCGCCCGACCTCGTAGGCCTTCTCGCGATGCACGACCATCGACAGCGCGTCCACGGGGTCACCGGCCAGCAGCACGTCGAGCTTGACCAGGTCCGAGGCCTTCATGCCGCTCAGCTCGTAGTCGAGCGAGGCATAGCCTTTGGTGCGCGACTTCAGCTGGTCGAAGAAGTCGAGCACGATTTCCGCGAGCGGCAGCTGGTAGTTGAGCTGGACGCGCTCGGGCGAGAGGTAGTGCATCCCGGTGTGCTCGCCGCGGCGCTCCTGGCAGAGCTCCATGACCGCGCCGACGAACTCTTTGGGGGCGATGATCGAAGCGGTGATGAACGGCTCGCGGATCTCCTCGATCGTGCCGGGGTCGGGCATGTCGGAGGGGTTGTGCACCTCGAGCTCCTCACCGCTTGTCAGGGTCAGGTCGAACTCGACGGAGGGCATGGTCGCCAGCAGTTCGAGGTCGTACTCGCGCTCGAGCCGCTCACGCACGATGTCCATGTGCAGGAGGCCGAGAAAGCCGCAGCGGAAGCCGAAGCCGAGGGCGTCCGAGGTCTCCGGCTCCCATGACAGCGCCGCGTCGTTCAGCGTCAGCTTCTCGAGCGCGTCGCGCAGGTCCGGGTAGTCGTCGGAGTCGATCGGGAACAGCCCGCAGAAGACCATCGGCTTGACTTCGCGGTAGCCCGGGAGCGGCTCGCGGGCGGCGCCTGGTGCGTGGGCTCCGGATCTCACGCGGGTCGTGAGCGTGTCGCCGACACGCAGCTGGGTGACGTCCTTGAGGCCGGTGATCAGGTAGCCGACCTCGCCCGCGGCGAGCTGGTCGGTGGGCATCATCTGCGGGCTGAAGAAACCGATGTCGTCGATGTCGGCCTCGGTGCCGGCCGCCATCGCTCGGATCGCTTCGCCCTTGCGGAACACGCCGTCGACGACACGGATGTAGGCGACCACGCCGCGGTACTGGTCGAACTCGGAGTCGAAGATCAGCGCGCGCGGCGGGCCCTCAGGGTCGCCCTCGGGCGGCGGCACGCGCGCGATCAGCTCCTCGAGCACCTCCTGCACGCCCTCGCCGGTCTTGCCGCTGATCTGCAGGATCGACTCGGGGTCCTCGCCGATCAGCTCGCTCACTTCGCCGGCGACCCGCTCCGGTTCGGCGCCCGGCAGGTCGATCTTGTTCAGGCACGGAATCAGCTCGAGACCCGAGTCGACGGCGAGGTAGGTGTTGGCGACCGTCTGCGCCTCGACGCCCTGCGAGGCATCGACCACCAGCAGCGCACCCTCGCAGGCCGCCAGCGAGCGCGAGACCTCGTAGGTGAAGTCGACGTGCCCGGGGGTGTCGATCAGGTGCAGCTGGTAGGTCTCGCCGTCCCGGGCGGTGTAGAAGACGCGCACCGCTTGGGCCTTGATGGTGATCCCGCGCTCGCGCTCGAGGTCCATCGAGTCGAGCAGCTGGGCGCGCATCTCGCGCGCCGCGACGGTGTGCGTCAGCTCGAGGATGCGGTCGGCCAGCGTCGACTTGCCGTGGTCGATGTGGGCGATGATCGAGAAGTTGCGAATGTGGGCCTGGTCCATGGGGCTCGCGTCACGATAGATGGTGGTCCGGGGCCGGCGAGCACCTGCGCTTACTCGACCAGCACCGTGTCAGCGTCCGAGTAGGCGGGCGCGCACGCGCAAAGGATCCGCAGGGGCTCCGTGCCGGTGTTGAACAGCTTGTGGGTGGCACCCGGCGGGATCAAGGCGCAATCCCCCTGCTCGAGCACCCGCTCCTCCCGGTCGATCACCAGCCGCCCGGTGCCGGCCGTGACGAGGTAGAGCTCCTCGGTCAGGCGGTGGTAGTGCGCCGTCGTGGCGCCGCCGGGCGGGATCTGCGCCTCGGCGAGGCTCTGGTTGCGCGCCGCGGATGAGCCGATCCGCGCCCCTGCCCACTCTCGGATCTCCGATCCGTCGAGCGTCTGGAACGGCTCGATGCTCTCGTAGGAGGTGAGGTCCATCGCCTGGCCAAGCCTACGTCGGATCGAGAGCGACGGGTCGGCGGATGATGGCCGGACGGACCGCTCGGGCCCGTCCGGCCGTCCGGTCAAGGATCGCCGCTGTACTGCTATGTCCCAGGACTTGTGTCTGATGCCTGGGCAACTGACACTCCCGGCCGCCCGGACTGGCCGCCGCCGAAGCGGCGCGTTGCCAAGGCTGGCCCGAAGGCCGTGGCCGGGTGGACGATCCGCCGGGACCCCAAGGCTACAACGCGCGCGGGGAGGGCGCCGGCTGCGGGAGGTCATGATCCGCCGCTGCGCAGCGCGGCGGCAGCTTCCCGCCGCTCACGCGCGCCCGAAGCGGCCGCGGATCAGCCGCCCGACCTGGTGGGCCTCCGGCACGCGCATCACGAGCACGAGCCGGGCGTACACGAGCGCCCCCGCGACGCCCGCGGCGCCGACGCTGATCAGCTGCGCGACGAACGCCTCGCCGAGCAGCCGGTGCAGGAGCCACCACACGAGATAGGAGACGCCCGCGAGCGCCGCCGCGGCGATCGCGATCCGAGCCGTGACCATCGTCGTCTGCTCGCCCTCCAGACGGCCGTCGAAGCCGATCCGAAGCCGGTGCAGCTGCAGCCAGGTCATCACGACGTTGGCTGCGAGCGTGCCGATGATCAGCCCCGCGATGCCGAGCGGTTTGTAGAGGCTGATCGAGACCACGATGTCGACGATGATGTTCAGCCCGGCCAGCCGTGTCGGGATCCAGGGCCGCTGCACGGCGAAGAAGGCGCGTGTGAGCAGCAGGTTGAGCCCGCCGAACGGCAGGCTGACCGCGAACCAGAACAGCGCGATCGAGACGAGGTGCGTCGAGTTGGCGTTGAATTCACCGCGCTGGAAGATCAGCCGCACGACCGGTTCGGTGAGCACCATCAGAAACGCCGCCGAGGGGATCAGCAGCAGGTTGATCTGGCGCATGCCGATCCCGATCGCGCGGCGCATCGGGTCGACGTCCCGGTTGGCCGCCATCCGGCTGAGCGTCGGGAACAACACGGTCGCGACCGCCACGCTGAACAGCCCCTGCGGCAGCATGTAGATGCGGAACGCGTTGTCGATCGCGCGCGGAGCTTCCTTGTTGACGAGCGTCCCGAAGGCCGAGTTGATCAGCTGGTCGAGGTTGACGATCCCGAGGCCGATCGTCACCGGGAGCATCAGCATGAAGACCTGCCTGATCCGCGGGTCGCGCCAGTCGATGTGGAGCTGCAGGCGAAAGTGGATCCGCCCCAGCGCGCCGAAGGCCATACCCAGCTGTATGAAGGTCGCGACGAGCACGGCGATCGCGAGCGCGTAGAGCGCCTCGCCGTTTTCCGGTCCGCCGTGGAAGTGCGGGTGCAGCACCACCAGCAGCACGATGATCACGACGTTCCAGACGGCCGGCGAGATCGCCGGGATCGTGAAGTGTTCGTATGACTGCAGGACCCCGACCAGCAGGCCGTTGAGACCGAGCAGCAGGATCACGGGGAACAGCACGCGCGAGAGCCCGACGGTGAGCTCGTCGAGGTAGTGGTTGAAGGTCGGGCCGGTGAACAGCGGCATCACCACCCCCGCCGTGAGGATGAAGAACGCCGTGAGCGCGCCGAGCCCGATCAGCATGATCCAGAACAGCGTCGAGGCCAGGCGCACCGCCTCCTTGCGGCGTTTCTGCTCGAGCAGTTCGGTGAAGACCGGCACGAACGCCGCGGACAGCGCCGCGTTCGCGAACAGGTTGGTCACCAGATTCGGAACCTGGAAGGCGATCGTGTAGGCCGACGCCGGGCCCCTCGTGCCGTAGAAGCCCGCCGCGATGATTTCGCGGACCAGCCCGGCCACCCGCGAGACCCCCGTCGCGATCGAGAAGATCGCCGTGTTGCGGGCGACGCCGCCGCCCGTCGGAGGCGGCGGCGGAGCCGACTCCTCGGCGAAGGCTTCGGTGCTTATGGACAAGGCCGCTATAGTACGGCGCCGGTCCGCCCGATCGGCGCAGCGAGCGCGTGCCCGCCGCAGACCAGATCCGGGCGCCCCACACTCGCAGATGGCGAACATCCACTCACAGAAGAAGCGCATCCTCCGCTCCGAGCGCGAGCGGCTCGAGAACCGCCGCTACACCTCGGCGATCAAGACGCACTTCCGGCGCCTGGGCGAGCTGATCGACCAGGGCGACTCCGGCGCCGCCGAGGCCCATCGCGAGCTGGTGAGCACGATCGACAAGGCCGTCAAGCGCGGCGCGCTGCACCGGAACACGGGCGCGCGCAAGAAGTCCCGTGCGGCGCGCCTCATCGGCTCGCCGTCCTCGCCGTCCGAATAAGCCCGACTCGCGCGCGGGCGCGCGGAGGTCGAGCCGCCTAGGCGCCGATCTGCTCGATCGCGCACACCGCGAGCGTGTCCTCGTCGAGGTTCGCCCCCGCGCCGCGCGCGGAGCTCAGCACCGCCCCCCCGCGCGTGTCGAGCTCCAACTGGGCAAGCGTCGCGAGCGCGCGCCTGAAGCGCTCGGGCTCTGACCGCGCGATGTCCGCCACCAGGCGGTCCGCCGCGCGCGCGGGCATCCGCAGCCCGCGCTTGACCTCAGCCGCCGGCTCGCCGGCCGCGAGGCGCAGCGAGACGGCGAGGGCATCGCGCAGCCGCCCGGCGATCAGGTAGGTGAGGCCGGCCAGCCGCTCGCCCTGTCCGCGCAGCCGCAGGTAGGTGCGCGTGGCGGCGGCCGCGTCGGCGCCGACGAGCGCATCGGCCAGCCCGAATGCCCGCAGCTCCGCCGAGTGCGCGGCGCGCGCCTCGATCTCCTCCGCGCCGACACGCCGGCGGGAACCCGGCGCGGGCGCCTCGCCTTCGAGCGCGAGCTTCTCGAGCTCGCGCAGGAGCCGCTGCTGGCGCTCGCCCACCTGCGCGACGAGCGCCTTGCACGCGGCCGCGTCGAGCTCGAGGCCGAGCCTCGCCGCCTGCTCGCGCGCCCACTTCGGCAGCTCCCAGGGCTTCACCGTCTGCTGGGCGACGATCTGCCCGCCGGCCGCCTTCACCGCGTCGAAGAGCGCCGCGGGGGCCTTGGCCCGCGCCTCCTCGCGCGCGAACACCGCGATCGTCGTGTCGGGCGGGATCTGCGCGAGCGCCGGGACGAGCTCGCGCTCGACGTCGGCCTGGCGCCAGCGCTCGGCGCCTTCGGCGATGATCACGCGCCGCCCGAGCGCGAGCGTCATCGCCGCGAGCGCCGCCGCGGCTCCGGCCGGAGTCGCCTCGGCGGGCTCGAGCACCTCGACGCTGATCGCCCCGTCGGGCGCCGATTCCGCGAGCGCGCGCAGCCCTGCGCGCCGCTCGGCGACGGCGCCGTGGTCGTCGCCGTGGATCAGGTAGGCGGGCTTCAGGTCGGCCATCGGAGTGTGACTCTAGAGGCCCGGTCGGCACCGCGGCCGACGCGCCGCCCCAGTCGCCTCGACGGCTAGCGGACCACCAGGTTGACGAGCTTCCCCGGCACGACGACCTCCTTGACGACCTCCTTGCCGTCGAGGTGGGCGATCACGTTGGGGGCGGCCCGGCAGAGCTGCTTCAGCTGCTCGGGCGGAGCGTCGGCGCTCGCCTGCACACGGTCGCGCACCTTGCCGTTGACCTGGCACACGAGCTCGTAGACGTCGCTCTCGAGCAGCGCCTCATCGGCCTGCGGCCAGGGCTGCTCCCAGACGCGCTCGCCGGTGAGGCGCTCGTAGATGTCCGAACAGGTGTGCGGAGCGAACGGGAACAGCAGCGAGGCGGCGGTGCCGAGCGCGTAACGCAGCGCCTGCGGCGAGACGTCATCGCGCAGCCGCGAGCACTCGTTGAGCAGCTCCATCACGGCCGCGATCGCGGTGTTGAAGGCGAAGCGGCGCAGGTCGCCGCTGACCTTGTCGATCGCCCAGTGGGTCTTGCGCAGCAGCGCCAGCTCATCGCCCTCGGGCGCCGGCATCCGCAGCTCGGCATCGGGCTGCCCGAGCGCCTCGGCGGTCTCGGCCGCCAGCCGCCAGAGCCGCCCGAGGAAGCGGTGCACGCCCTCGACGCCATCGTCTGACCAATCGGCGTCCTGGTCGGGCGGCCCTACGAACAGGATGTAGCACCGGGCCGTGTCTGCGCCGACCCGTTCGACGATCGCCGCGGGTGAGACGACGTTGCCCTTCGACTTGCTCATCTTGGCGCCGTCCTTGGTCACCATCCCCTGCGTGAACAGCGCCTGGAAGGGCTCCTGAAAGTCGAGGTGTCCGAGGTCCGCGAGCGCCTTGCAGAAGAAGCGCGCGTACATCAGGTGCAGGATCGCGTGCTCGACGCCGCCGATGTACTGATCGACCGGCATCCACTGCCGCAGCGCCGCCGCGTCCCAGGCCTGCTCGTCGTTGCGAGCGTCGCAGTAGCGCAGGAAGTACCACGAGGAGTCGACGAACGTGTCCATCGTGTCGGTCTCGCGCGTGGCGGGCTCGCCGCACTCCGGGCAGCTCGCCCGGACCCAGTCCTCGGCCGCGGCCAGCGGCGAGCGCCCCTTGGGCATGTAGTCGTCGACGTCGGGCAGCTCCACCGGCAGCTGCTCGGCGGGCACCGGCACCGTGCCACAGCGCTCGCAGTAGAGGATCGGGATCGGAGCGCCCCAGTACCGCTGTCGCGAGACGAGCCAGTCGCGCAGCCGGTAGTTGACCGACGCGTGGCCCTTGCCCTCGCGGTCGAGCCACGCGACGATCGCCGCGACCGCCTCGCGGTTGTCCATCCCGTCGAACTCCGGGTGCGAGTTCACGAGGCGCCCGTCACCCGTGTACGGGAGCGGCGCCGGCTCGCCGTCCTCGCCCGGGGGACCTTCGATCACGCGCCGCACGGGAAGCCCGAAGGTGACGGCGAAGTCGTGGTCGCGCTCGTCGTGGGCCGGCACCGCCATGATCGCGCCGGTCCCGTACTCCATCAGCACGTAGTCCGCCACGTACATCGGGAGCTGCTCGCCGTTCACCGGGTTGGTCACCGTGCGCCCGAGCGGAACACCGGTCTTCTCCTTCTCGGTGTTGCCGCGCTCCTCGTTGGTCTCGTTGAGCGCCTTGTTGACATACTCGCGCGCCGCCTGCTCGTGCTCGGTGCCGGCCGCCAGACGCAGGACGTCCGGGTGCTCGGGCGCCATCACGAAGAACGTCGCCCCGAAGAGCGTGTCCGGACGGGTGGTGAACACCGGGTAGTCGACGCCGAGCTCCTCGCAGCGGAACGTGACCTCGGCGCCCTCGCTGCGCCCGATCCAGTTGCGCTGCATCGTCTTCACGTGCTCGGGCCACTCGATCTCCTCGAGGTCGCCCAGCAGCCGCTCCGCGTAGTCGGTGATGCGCAGGAACCACTGCTCGAGCTGGCGCACCTCGACGACCGCCCCGCAGCGCTCGCAGTGTCCCTCGGCGTCCACCTGCTCGTTGGCGAGCACCGTTTGGTCTTTCGGGCACCACTTGACGGCCGCCTCGCGGCGGTAGGCGAGCCCGGCCCGGAACAGCTCGAGGAAGATCCACTGCGTCCAGCGGTAGTAGGACGGTTCGGAGGTCGCGAGCTCGCGCGACCAGTCGATCGAGATCCCCCAGGACCGGAACTGGCGCTGGAAGGAGGCGATCGACTCGGCGGTCGACTCGCGCGGGTGCACCCCGGTCTTGATCGCGTGGTTCTCGGCCGGGAGCCCGAACGCGTCGTAGCCCATCGGGTGCAGCACGCGCCGGCCGAGGCGGCGGTGGAAGTGCGCGATCGCGTCGCCGACCGCGTAGCACTTGAGGTGCCCGATGTGGGGCTCGCCGCTCGGGTACGGCAGCATCTCGAGCACATACGAGCTCGTCGGCTCGGGCCGCGGCGCGGGCGGCGCCCGGCACGGTCTCGGCGTCGGGTACGTTCGAGACCTCCCAGGTCCGCTCGTCCGCCCACACCGCCTGCCAGCGAGGCTCGATCTCGTGCGGGTCATAGCGGTGCTCGCTCATCGCAGGTCCCGCAGGTTAGCGGGCGGCCTGCGCGCGCCGAGGGCGATGCGCGGCGCGGCGCTCAGGCGGGCTCCGCGGCGGTCCGGGCGCCCGCCTGCTGAGGCAGGCACCGCGCATCATCGCGCCGCTCAGGCGGACTGTGCGGCAGCGGCGCCGCTCGCTTCGAAGCGGCTCGCGCCGCGCAGCATCGCGACGATCTCGGCCGGCGCGGTGGCCGGAGAGCCGGCGCTGAACGGTGGCTGCGGGTCGTACTCGATGCCGAGCTGGATCGCCTGCGCGAGCTGCTCGCCGGCGACGCGCGCGGCCAGCGCCAGCGCCATGTCGATGCCCGCCGAGACGCCCGCCGCGGTCACGATCCGCCCGTCGAACACCACCCGCTCGGCGACCGGCTGCGCGCCCAGCGCGCCCAGCGCGTCCATCGCCAGCCAGTGACCCGTCGCCGGGCGCCCGTCGAGCAACCCGGCCGCCGCGAGGATCAGCGAGCCCGTGCAGACCGATGTGGTCCACTCGCTCGTCTCGTGCGCCGCGCGCGAGCCACTCGAGCACCGGCCCGCCGGCGCGAGCGGCAACCTCGCCCGGGCCGCCGGGCACGAGCACGATCTGCGGGCTCGGCAGCTCGCCGAGCGCGCGCTCGGCCGCACGGCGAGCATCCCGTTGTCGGTCTTGACGGGCCCGGGCTCGGCCGCCACGAACGTGACGCGCGCCCCCGGCAGGCGGCTGAGGACCTCGTAGGGCCCGATCGCGTCGAGGGCGGTGAAGCGGTCGTACAGCACGATCGCGATGTCCATGGGTGCTCCCTTCTGTTGTTCTTGACGGACCGGGCGGGTGCCGGGGCGCTCACGCGGCCGCCGGCTTGCGCTCGGATGGCTGGAAGCGGCGGCGGTACTCCGACGGCGAGACCCGCAGCGCCCGCAGGAAGCCGCGCCGCATCGTCTCGGGCGTGCCGAACCCGCACGCACGGGCGATCTGCTCGATCGGCTCGGCGCTCTCCTCGAGCCGCCGGCGCGCGGCCTCCAGGCGCACGCGCTCGACGAAGCGCGCGGGCGTGACGCCGGTCTGCGCACGGAACGCGCGCGCGAAGTTGCGCGGGCTCATGTGCGCGCGCGCCGCCATCGCCTCGACCGTGTGCTCGCCTGCCACGTCCTCGAGCACGAGCCGCTGGGCCTCGCGCAGCGGCTCGCGGCTCGGCTGCTGGGCGAGCAGCGTGGCGCTGAACTGGGACTGACTGCCGGGCCGGCGCAGGAACATCACGAGGTGGCGCGCGATCGCGAGCGCCACCTCGCGATCGAGGTCCTCCTCGACGAGCGCCAGCGCGAGGTCGATCCCGGCGGTGACGCCTGCCGAGGTCCATACCGGGCCGTCGCGCACGAAGATCGGGTCGGGGTCGACCTCGACGAGCGGGTGCCGGCGCGCGAGCTCGGCCGCGTATGCCCAGTGCGTCGTGGCGCGGCGCCCGTCGAGCAGCCCCGCCGCGGCGAGTGCGAACGCGCCGGTGCAAACGGACGCGACGCGGCGGGTGTGCCGCGCGGCGCTCCGCACCCAGTCGAGCAGCTGCGGATCTGCTCCGGAGCGCGCTCCCGCGCCCCCGGGGACGATCAGCGTGTCAAGGCGCCCGCGCGGGTCCGGCAGCGCGCGCGCCGGGACGACCGTCAGGCCACTGGAGGTCTGCAGAGGGCGCGCCGTGGTGGCGACCGTCCCCACCTCGTAACGAGCCTCCGGGCGCGCGGTCGCGTCGAGCACCTCGTTGGCGGCGCTGAACACCTCGAGCGGCCCGGTCACGTCGAGGCTCTGGACACCCTCGTACAGGACGATCGCGACGCGGGCGGGAACGCTCCATGGGTTGATCTTGGCGCAGCGGCCGTCTGTCCGCAAGGACAATTTCCCCACCTTTTCTGCCAGCCGGCGAGAACGACCTCGCCGCCCGCCGTGCCGGTAGGACGTCCGCCGGCGCAGCCCGGCGCGTGCCGGCCCGCGCGTCCGTTTACGATGGGCCGATGGAGCAGGACGCACGTTCGCCACACCCGCGGCGCCCGGGCCGGACCCCGGCTCGCTGAGCTCGGCATCCGGCCGCGTGGCGAGCATCGTCGCGGCCGCCGAAGCCGCCGCCGGCGACATGCGCGACCAGGCCGAGCGCCGCGCGCGCGAGCGCATCGAGGAGGCCGACCGCGCCTCGGAACTGCGCGTGCGCGCCGCCGAAGAGGAGGCGCGCGAGATCGTCTCGCTCGCCAAGTCACACGCCGAGAACACGACCGCGAAGGCCGCCGGCGAGGCCGCCACGCTGACGGCCGAGGCCGAGAAGGCCCGCGACCAGGCCGCGCAGACGCTGGCCGAGGCCCAGCAGGAGGCCGAGCGTGCGCTCGGCGAGGCGCGGCGCGAGGCCGAGACGACGCTCAGCGAGGCGCGCTCGAGCGCCGAGCACATGCGCTCCGAGGCGACCTCCGAGGCCCAGCTCGCGCGTGCCGAGGCGGAGGCGGAGGCCCAGCGCGTGCGCGGCGAGGCCGACCGCGAGTCGACGCGGCTGCTCGAGTCCGCACGCGAGGAGGCCGCCGGTACGGCCGCCGAGAGCCAGGCGCAGGCGGCGCGGGTGCTGGAGGAGACGCGCGAGCAGACCGAGCGGCTGCTGCAGGCACGCCGCGAGGAGCTCGTGCGCCTGCAGGAGGATTCGCAGAAGCAGTCGCGCGAGATCAGGGCCCGGGCTCGCGAGGAGGCGCGCGAGATCACTCGCGACGCGCACGCCGTCTCACACGAGGTGCTCCAGCAGGGCAGCGAGCTGTCGCGCAACCTGCGCGATCTGTCGGTCTCGATGCGCAACAACGCCGAGCGCCTGCTGCGCGACGTGCGCCTGGCGCACGGGGGGCTGACCGCGCGGCTGGACCAGGCAGCGCCCTCGGAGCGCAGCGAAGCGACCGCGCGCCGCCTGCGCGGGGGACGCGGCGAGCCCGGCGACGAGGGCAGCGGCGACGACCTCGACGTGCCCGAGTTCATCCCGCGAAGCTGAGCGTCCGTGTGCGATGCCCGGACGCACGTCGGCGCGCCGCCCCGGCGCATCCGGGGGCCGCGGCGGCGCCTCGCGCGCCTGAGCTTCACCCCTCCGCCGCGCCCGCGCGGCGCGCTAGCATTCCTGCACCCGGGGCTATAGCTCAGCTGGGAGAGCGCCGCCATGGCATGGCGGAGGTCGTCGGTTCGAGCCCGACTAGCTCCATCTCCGGACAGTCGATCACCTGCCGGCCCGAATTCGGGCCGGCAACCGGCGCGCCGCGGAGAGCGGCGTCGCCCTAGGACTCCGCCAGCAGCCCGACCTGGCGCAGGATCGTCACCGAGTCCGAGTACACGTCCTTGCGCTTGACGAGGCCGCCCTCGAACGGGATCACGTCCGCGCCCGCCCACTGCACGCGCCGGCCGGTCGGCTCCGCGACCAGCTCGCCGCGTCGCATCGTCCGGTTGTGGGTGGCGCTCGCCGTCCACTCCTGCGCCACGACACCGTCGCGGACGTAGAGGCGCTCGGTCTCGAAATGGATGTCGGGCCACGCCTCGAAGATCGAGGCGATGTGGGCGCGCACCTCGCCCCCGCGCGCGGACTCGCCCGCGGTGTGGTTCGCGAACGTCATGTCCGGGGCGTGCATCGAGACGATCGCGTCGACGTCGTGCGCGTTCCAGGCGGCGTTGTAGCGGGCGATCACCTCCTCGAGCTCGGCGGCGCTGTCTCGCGGGTCGCTCACGGCCAGAACCCGTCCTGTTTCTCGAGCGGCGGGTCCTCGAGCCGCATCGAGAAGATCAACAGCTGCGCCTCCTCGGCGGTGTCGTTGTGGACCGAGCGGTGCGCGTCGCCGCTCACCCGTACCGCCGTCTGCGGCCCGGCCTCGAACACGTCCTCGCCGACCTTGAACGTCACCACGCCGTCGATCACGAAGTACACCTCCTCCTGCCCGGGGTGGCAGTGCCCGTAGCTGCCGCGCCCGCCGGTGCCCGGCGACATGCGCCGCCAGCTGAAGGAGACCTGCTCGGTGCCGAGCGCGTCGCTGTAGCGGCGCATCTCGCCGAAGTCCGGCCACTCGGCGAGCAGGTCGCGGGCCTCCTCTCGCGTGGCGATCGTGTAGGCGGCGGTCGCCTCCTTGCCCGCGGCGCTCATGCCGTGGACCTCGCGTAGTTGCTGGCGCCGTAGAAGTCGACGACCACAACGGGCTCCTCGCCGAGCACCCAGGCGTCGTGGCCGCTCGGCAGCGAGGTGACGTCGCCGGGGCCGGCGACGATCTCGGTGCCGTCGTCCATGCGGATCCCCAGGCGCCCGCTGACGTGGTACTGCAGGTGCGGCGCCTCGCAGCTGTCGGTGCCCGCGATCGGCTTGACGTCGTTCGACCAGCGCCAGCCCGGTTCGAATATCAGCCGGCCGACCTCACCACCGCCGATCGAGATCACCTCTGCCCGTCCGTGGGGGAACTCGCGCGTCTCCTCCGCGCGCCCGAAGCTCTTGTGCTCGGTCTCGTGCCGCTCTGGCATCTGGGCCTCCCTTGTCTGGTGGACCGACGCGTCCAAACTAACCTATTAGTAGATTAGCTGTCAACGTGCCCTGCCGATCGAGAAGGATGCACTGATGCCGCGCCCGACCCAGGCCGGCGGCACCGACACCGCCGCCCGGATCCTCGACAGCGCCGAACGCCTCGTGCAGGTCCGCGGCTTCAACGGCTTCAGCTACGCCGACGTGGCCGGCGAGGTAGGCGTCACCAAGGCGAGCCTGCACTACCACTTCGCCGGCAAGGCCGAGCTCGGCGAGGCGCTGGTCGACCGCTACTCGGAGCACTTCGAGGGGGCGCTCGATGCGATCGACGAGCGCGGGGGCGACGCCCCCGCGAGGCTGTGGGCATACGCGCGCATCTACTCCGGGGTGCTCCGCAAGGGTCGCCTGTGTCTGTGCGGGATGCTCGCGGCCGACTACGAGACGCTCTCGGAGCCGATGCGCGCCGCCGTGAGGCGCTTCTTCGAGCGCAACGAGGCATGGCTCGAAGGAGTGCTCGCCGAGGGCACGGCGGCCGGGTCGCTGCACTACGAGGGCGCGACCGACGAGACCGCGCACGCACTGATCGGGGCGCTCGAGGGCGCCATGCTGCTCGCGCGGCCCTACGGCGGCGCCGAGCGCTTCGAGTCCGACGCCGCCAAACTGCTCGGCGGCCTGGCCGGGATGCCCTCGCCGTCACACGCGCCCCAGCCCACGCCGCTGCCTTCCCCGCGGGATCACGGTCCCCGTGGACGGCCCGAGGCGACCGGCCGATCATAAGCGGCGGCTATGCGGCGCCCGCGAAGACATATGGCGCGACGCCGATGTGCACGCACCCGTCGTGTACCGTCGAGCTACGGCGTCGGCTGGCGCGGAATTGCGCTCCGACGCGAAGCTCGCGCCCGGGGGGGGCGGCTGGCCAACGCGTATGGAACTCGAGAGGCCTGACGGCCCGGGAGACAACGCATGAGGCTCAGATCCACATCACTCGCAGTGGCCTGCGCAGCGCTCGCTTCATTCGGCGCGCTCGCTTCGACTGCGGTCGCGAAAGAACCAGTGGTCAAGACCAGCAACACGTTCAACGCCGAATACGCCGGCGGCGAATACTTCGGCGAAGCAAACACGCTGCACTGCAAAGGCGTCCACAGGACCAACTCCGTGAAATTCCCGGGGAGCGGGAACAAAGGCGGCGAGGACATCGAGTCCTGCAAGCTCTCCAAGGGCGAGAAGTTCCCGGCTCGCTGGCAGACGCCGGGAAGCCCGATAAACATCGACGACAACTTCTGGGGCTCGGACTACGACCACCAGGAAGTCAAGTTCATGGAGGAACTGCCGACCTACGGCGTCGTGTTCAGCAAGGTCTCCCCCCACGACAACGCCTTCAAAATCAAGGTCGTCTACCCGCCGATGTGACCTGGTCGGCGCGCGCGCGGGTATCGCGTGCGCGCCGCCCCGGCGGGCGCGCGGCGACGCTCCCGGATCTCGTGCCAGGATTCTCCGCGGCGCGCGTCGAGTGCGCGCACTGCCGGCGTCAGCGCGTCTGCCCGCCCGCCGCGGCGCCGGTCTGTAGCCGCGCGACCTTCTCCCGCAGCAGCCCGATCGTCTGCTCGGGGCCGAGGAACGGCGCCGTCGCGACGTAGGCGAGCTGCGGCAGGCGCCGCGGAAGCTCGGCGATCCGCCCCGCCTCGACGTCGCTCTGGATGATCTCGAAGATCGCGCCCGCGATCGCCTCAGACCACAGCCGCGGCAGCCCGACGGCGTCGATTCGCTGGTGGTAGCCCTCCTCGAGGAAGATCGTGAACGAGCGCGTGATCTCCTCGGCGCGCCTGACCGCGAGCGGGCCGGCTGTGTAGCACTCGACCAGGCGCAGGTGCGAGATCGCGGGGTTCTCGGCGATCAGCGCCAGCAGTGTGTGCAGCATGCGCCAGATCCGCTCGTGCCACTCCGCGGCAGAGAAGTACGCCGCCACGAGCGTGTCGAGCATGTACTGGGTCGGGTGCTCCTGCGCTTCGAGGAAGGCCTGTTCCTTGTCGCGGAAGTGGCGGTAGAACGCCTCTTTCGCAACGCCCGCCGCCGCGACGATGTCGGCCACGGTCGTGTGCGGATAGCCCTTGCTCATCGTGACGAGCGCTGTCGCCTGGATGATGCGGGTGCGCTGGCTGCGCGCAACGGCGCCCGGCGAGAGGCCGTGGCGCCCGCGCGGCAGCCGCGGCAGCGATCCCTGGCGGCCGGCTCGACGCCGGGCTCGCACGCGGCCCACGGCCCGAGCAGCGCCTCGGGCCCTGTGCTCCACCGGCCCCGCTCGGCGGGCACCGCGTAGCACGCCATCCAGGAGAGCATGTCGTCGGTGAGCGGCGGCAGGCGGTCCTCGCTGTGCGTGCGCAGGTGGCGCGCGACGACGTTCCTCACGGCGCCCATCAGCGCGCGGCCGGGGATGTCGAGCGTGACGCCGCCGGCGGGCGCGCCGTCGAGCAGCCGTTCGGAGTTCTGCTCCATCAGCTCGAGCACGTGGCGCAGCTCGGCGCGCAGCCGCGGGCCGCCGGCCAGCGCCTCGACGAACATCAGCCGCCCGGCGTCCGGTTCCCGCTGCACGGACACGAGCAGCTGCGTGAATGCGGGCCGCGCGGCGCGCGCCCACTCGCCCTCCTCGAGCGCGCTCTGCATGCTCATCAGAGTCCGCTCCGTCGCCGCCCTGTAGGCGGCCAGCAGGCACGCTTCGCGATCGGCGAACTGCTCGTAGAAGGTCGCGCTCGAGACCCCGGCCGCGGCGCTGATCTGGGCGATGGTCAGCGACTGGTACCCGTACTCGCCCGAGCACTCCGTGATCGCGTCGATCAGGCGCTCGCGCTGATTCGGACGCGCGGCCCGCGCGCCCCCCGTCGTCGTGCGCGCGGGACGGCGCTCGCGACGCGGGCTCGGCGTCCTGCGCAGCGGCTGGGCCATGCTCCGAAGATATCGAAGGCCTCCACAGTCCGCAAACGTTCAATTGGACGCCCGCTATCGTTTTCCGGCCCTGCCGATAGCTGCTGCTGACACGCCTGGCCACCGTGTCCGATACCAGAATCCCTGCAAACTGGCCTCTTGGTCGGTCATGATCGATATCTCGTGTCCTGGGGGTTGACACGAATGGCCGACTGTGCTTAGCTGTCGTCGCCGTTCAGAAGTGGAACCGATCACTTTCAAAATTTATGTTTGGAAGGGTCGCATTAGGGGAAATGCACCACACAAATGGCCAGTCTGCTCATCGGGGACGTTGGAGCGGCCGGGACACCCGGTCACTGTTGCGCACCGCGAGCGGCGGCCACGGTCGCGCGGGACGCGGCCAGAGCCTGTGCGAGCGTCGCGACACACCCCTCCTCCGTGGCGCTCGCAGAGGCCCTGACCTCGATCCCCCGCGGTTGAACCGGCGGACGAGAGCCGCGCTACTGGAGACGACTCAGGGGGGTCGCCCGACGGCCCCATCCCGGACAAGGAGACACCAGAGGAGATGAGACCGTTGAGCAGTTTCGGCAGGCAGCTGCGCCCCACCCGCGCGCTGGGCATATGTGCCCTGGTCGCCGGCCTGAGCCTGGCGCTGGCGGCGCCGGCGCTGGCCTCCAAACGGCAGGAAGAGTTCCTGCCGTTCAAACAGTGCGAAACGGCGACCTCGGCGGTCTGCATCGTCTCGTTCACGACCAGCGGCGAATTCCACATGGGGTCCAAGAACGTCCCCATCAACAAGACGCTCGAGCTGCAGGGCGGACTTCCGAGCAGCAACATCCTCCAGACGTGGCCGCTGATCGGGGCCAAGAACGGCGAAACGCTCGTTCCGACGGCGCTGACGCTGCCGGGCGGCCTGACCGGCGTCGAAGCCCTGGAAGCGCTCGGCTCGGTCAACAACGTCACGGCGACCGCCGAACTGGCGGGCCCCGCGAGCGACGTGCTCGTCAATCAGGTCAACCTGGTCGGCGGCAAAGGCATCGGCGTCAAACTGCCGCTCAAGGTGCACCTGCAGAACGAACTGCTCGGCAACGAATGCTACATCGGCACCGAAGCTGAACCGCTGGTCCTCGAGCTGACCACGGGCACCACCTCGCCGCCGTCTCCCAACGCTCCGATCACGGGCAACAAGGGCGAAATCAACGAGGTCAAACAGCCGAAAAACATCATCACAGTGAAGAACATCGAAATGGTCGACAACTCGTTCGCCGCCCCCGGCGTGACCGGATGCGGGCCGAGCCTGCTGCAGCCCGTCGTCAACGCGCTCGTGGACGTGGCCGCCGGGCTGCCCTCGGCCGCCGGCAACAACACGGTGCGGATGAAGGGCTACTCCGAAATCGCCGAAGCCCCGTTCGTCGCCAAGTACGACAAAGAAAAGAAAGCCAAGAAGACCAAAGGCACGTGAGCGCCGCAAGCGCCTGAACGCCTTTTCCCCCGAGCGGCGGGCCTAGGCCCGCCGCTCGGTCATCTCGGCGGGCGCGGCGGGATCCGGGGGCTGAGGCCGCGCCCCAGCCGCGGGCGCGGCGGCGGATGAGGGTCTGCATCCCGCCGCCGCGCTCCCGTTCCCGAGCGGCTTGCGCAATCATGCTGCGGTGACGCAACTGCTCGTCAAGCTGCTGCTGGCGCCGGCGTTCGTCGTCGGCGCTTCGCTCACCGCCCGGCGCTTCGGCCCCCGCGTCGGCGGCCTCGTCGCGGGACTGCCCGTCGTCGCCGGCCCCATTCTGCTCGCCTACGCGCTCGCGCACGGCGCCGGCTTCGCTGCCGGCGCGGCCTCCGGGACGCTGCTCGGGCTCACGTCGCTGATCGCCTTCGTCGTCGTCTACGCGCGCCTTGCCGGACGCCTGTCCTGGTCCGCGAGCATGGTGTGCGGCTGGCTCGCGTTCGCGCTCTGCACGGTCGCCTTCAGCGCCTTCACGATCCCGGCCGGAGCCGCGCTCGCGCTGGCGGCGCTCGCGCTGGCGGCCGGCCTTGCGTGGTTGCCGCGGCCGCGGCGCCTGCCGGCCACGGCGGGCGAGCTCCCGCGCTGGGACCTGCCGCTGCGCGCGGGCTGCGCGATGGCCCTCGTCCTCACGCTGACCGCGATCGCCGGCTGGCTCGGGCCGCAGCTGAGCGGCCTGCTGGCACCGTTCCCGATCATCGCGACGGTGCTCGCGACGTTCACGCACGCGCAGCGCGGCGTTGATGAGACGCTGCGCCTGCTGCGGGGGCTGATCGCCGGCTTCGGGGCGTTCGCGTTGTTCTTCTTCGTGCTGGCGATCTCGCTGCGGGGCCTCGGCACCGGCGGGGCGTTCGTGCTCGCGACCGCGGTGGCGGTGCTCGCCCAGGGTGTCGTGCTGGCGCTCGCGCGCCACGAGCCGGGCGCACGGCTCGCGGCCGAGGGCCTCGCCGCCGGTGTGCCGGACGCCGCCCAGCCCTGAGCCGAGACGCAGCCGCGCAGGCTCGGCGCCGGGGCGGGCGGCTCGCCGCCGCCCCGGCGCCGAGAGTCAGCCGATCAGTGCAGAGACATGTTCGGCTCGCCCGCGGAGTTGAGCCCCGTTGAGGCGATCGTGCACGTGCCACCCTTCGGCGACCCGGCGTTGTAGGCCTGCGTCAGGCAGTTGCGAAGCGCCAGCTGGCCCCAGTAGTTGGGGTGGATGTCTTCCTGGATTTCATAGGGCCCGAAGATCGTCGAGACCGTGCGGACCTCGTTGACCCACTCGGTCTTGTCGACCGCTCCGGCCTGTTTCCAGGAGCTCAGACCCTCTTCCTCGAGCAGACCGACGCCCTTCTCGCACAGCCGCCGGCCGTTGAAGGCCGAAGCCAGTTCCAGCGTCCTCACATTGCTCAGCCCGAGCGCGTTTGCCGCGCCGAGCACCGTGCTGTCGATCGTCGGCAGCATTTTTTCGTCGGCGTAGTTGGCATCGGTGTTCCAGAACCCGCAGCCGCCCGTGGTCTGTCTCGTGTAGCCGCTCTGCGAGTAGCGGAAGCCCGAGCCGAGCGGGATCGGCGACGGGTAGTCCTGCACCAGCAGGGTGTACTGCGAGGAGCTGTAGCCGGCGTTCGTCATCGCCTGCGTGACGTTCCTCAGGCCGGTCTCGATTTCGCCCTTGACCTTCGAGACGTTGCTCGCGGTGAAGTTGTTCGTGACCGAGCTTTCTTTGCTGCAGTAGAAATCCCAGAACCAGGTGGACTCGAGGAAGTCTTCGACGCACGTCTGCACGATCCCGGCGAAGTTGAAGTTGTTGCCGCCGATCGAGACGGCCACGAGCTTCACGTCGTGGGTCTTCGCGAAGTTCTGCAGCATCAGGGCCTGGCCTTCTTTGCCGCCCGAGTTGTAGAAGTCGAGTCCCGGCTTCCACTTTTCGCCTTCGCTGAAGCTGTAGGTCTTGGCACCCGAGCACGCGATGTTCTCGCCGCCCACGCCGCCGCCGATGTATACCTCGGCGGACTTCGAACGGTGGCAATGGGCGATCAGTTCGCCGTTGCCCGCCGCGTTGTCGTCGTAGGCGGTCGAGCCCAGCGCGTCGACCTCGGATGAGCTTTCGTTGGTGCTGCCCGCCCAGCGCCCGGCCTCGCCGGATATGTAGGAGTCGCCTGCGCTGACGGTCCACGGCGCCCCTTCTCCCGGCCCGTCCGCGCGGGCGACCGGCGCGAGCGACGCGAGCGTGAGCAGCAGGGCTGCGGCCGTTGCTGCGAGCAGGACGGCGACACCGGCCCGCCGAGCGGCGATCGAATGGTGCATCGGTTCCCCTCTCCCTAGCGCGCCGCTCCCCTTGCGGCGCTGTCGGGCCGACCCTAACCGCTGCCGCGGCGGTAAATCAACCGCTGCCGGCCTGCGCGGCGCGCGGCACCTCGCGCGCCGGCGCCTCGCCCCAAAGCTGCTCGAGGCGGTAGTACTCGCGAGCCTGCGGGGTGAAGATGTGCACCACGACGTCGAGGTAGTCCATCAGGATCCAACCGCCCTCGGCGGTGCCCTCGACGCGGCGGGGGGTGACGCCGTGCTCGCGCTTCAGCCCCTCGAGGATGCCGTCCTGGATCGCCTTCGCCTGACGGCCGGTGTTGCCCGAGCAGATCAGGAAGTAGTCGGTGTAGCCGAGCACGCCCCGCAGGTCGAGCTCGATGACGTCGAGCGCCTTCTTGTCGGCGGCCTGGCGCGCGATCTCGGCCAGCAGCTGCTGGGCGTCCATCACGCCGCCCTCGCTCCGTAGAGGCCTTGGAGCTCGATGTACTCGAGGACCGGCGCCGCGAGCAGGTCCTCCACCCCCTCGCCGGCTCCGAGTCGCTCGCGCGCGAGCGACGAGGACGCCTCGACCGGCTCCATCGAAAGGAACTCGATCCGCGGCGGCTGCTCGGCGGCGAGCCCGCGCAGCGCCGCGAGCACGTCCTCGCGGCGCGTCCCGGGGCGCTCGGCGATCGCCAGCCGCGCGAGCCGCAGGACGGTCGCCGGCTCATGCCAGGCGGGGATCGTGGCGGCGGTGTCAGCTCCCACGATGAACGTCAGCTCGTCCTGGGGTTCACGGTCATGCAGCTCCTGCAAGGTAGCGGCCGTGTAGGACACCCCGCCACGCTCGATCTCGAGCCCGCATGCGCAGAGGCCCTCCTCTCCGGCGACCGCCAGGCGGACCATGGCGAGGCGGTGCAGGGGCCCGGGGTCGGCGGCCGGCGGCTTGTGCGGCGGCGTGTGCAGCGGCATCAGCAGCACCCGCTCGAGGCCGAGCTCGGCGCGCGCGCGCCGGGCGAGCGCGAGATGCCCGCGGTGGGGCGGGCTGAAGCTGCCCCCGAGGATTCCGATCGCCATTCTGGGGCCCGCCCGCCCGTCAAGCGCGGATCTGCCCGTCGCCCTCGACGAGGTACTTGAAGGTGCACAGCTCGCGCAGCCCGATCGGGCCGCGCGCGTGCAGCTTCTGCGTCGAGTTGCCGATCTCGGCGCCCATCCCGAACTCGCCGCCGTCGGTGAATCGCGTCGAGGCGTTGACGTACACGCAGGCAGCGTCGACGCCGAGCTGAAACGCGCGCGCCGCGTTCACGTCGGCGGTCACGATCGCCTCCGAGTGGCCGCTGCCGTAGCGGCCGACGTGCTCGATCGCCTCGTACACCGAGGAGACGACCCCGACCGCGAGGGTCGGGCCGAGGTACTCGGTCTCCCAGTCCTCCTGGAGCGCCGGCTCGGCCAGCTCGCCGGCCACCGGGGAGGCCAGCGCGAGCGCCCGCTCGTCGGCGCGCAGCAGCACGCCGGCGGAGCTCAGGGCGGCGGCGATGCGCGGCACGAACGCCTCGGCGACGGACTCGTGCACGAGCAGCGTCTCGGCCGCGTTGCACACGCCGGGTCGCTGCGTCTTGGCGTTCACCACGATCTCCTGGGCGCACTCGAGGTCGGCGCCGGCGTCGACGTAGACGTGGCAGTTGCCGGAGGCGGCGTAGATCACCGGCACGGTGGCCACCGCCTGCAGCGCCGCCTTCAGCCCCTCTCCCCCGCGCGGGATGATCAGGTCGACCGACTCGCGCTGGGTCGCGAGCTCCGCGAGCTCCTCGCGCCCGCCGCCCGCCACCAGCGCGACACATCCTTCCGGCAGCCCGGCCGCGACGGCCGCCTCGGAGGCGATCGCCGCCAGCGCCGCATTCGAGTGGGCGGCCGAGGAGGAGCCGCGCAGGACGATCGCGTTTCCCGACTTCAGGCACAGCGAGGCGGCGTCGATCGTGACGTTCGGTCGCGCCTCGTAGACCACGGCTACGACGCCGAGCGGGACGCGCACCTTGCGCACGTCGAGCCCGTTGGGCAGCCGCCGGCCTTCGATCACCTCGCCGACCGGGTCCCCGAGTGCGGCGATCTGGCGCACCGCGTCCGCGACCGCTCGCACGCGGTCCTCGTCCAACCGTAGGCGGTCGAGCAGCGCCGCGCCGATGTCCGCCTCGCGGCCGGCGCGCATATCGCGCTCGTTGGCGGCCAGGATCTCCTCCAGGCGCTCGTGGAGGGCGTCGGCGATCGCCGACAGCGCCGCATCCTTGACGGCCGTGTCGGTGCGCGCGAGCACCCGCGAGGCCCGCTTGGCCGCGCTGCACAGCTCCGCCACCGGTGATGAGACGGCTACCGCCACCGCTACAGCGTAGCCCGCCCCAGCGGCCTCCCGTCGCTCAGGCCGGCCCGGCGCCGCTCAGTCGAGCACCAGGTAGTCGCGGTGCACGGCCTCCTCGGTGGCGCGCGGCAGCACCTCGCGCACGTCGCCCGACTTCATGCCGATGACGCGCCGCAGCTCGGCCGCCGAGTAGTTGCAGATGCCCTTCGCCAGCCGCTGCGCCACGCCGCCCCCGTCGGAGGGGCGTTCGGCGATCTCGACCGCGTCGCCGGCGTCGAAGCCCCCCTCGACGGCGGTGATGCCGACCGGCAACAGGCTGGCGGCGCCGTCGCGCAGGGCCCGCGCTGCGCCCGCGTCGACGAGCAGCGTGCCGCGCGAGGGCTTGGCGTACTTCAGCCACAGCTTGAAGCTGCTGTAGCGCGCCTCGCCGGCCGGGAAGCGCGTCCCGGCCGGCTCGCCCGCGAGCGCTGCCGCGACCGCCTCGGGGCGCAGCCCGTTGCAGATCACGGTCGCGATCCCGGCGGCGGTCGCCATCTCGGCGGCGACCACCTTCGAGCGCATCCCCCCCGAGCCGAGCGGCGAGGTCGTGTGGCCGATCTCGAGCTCGCGCAGCGCCGTGAAGTCCTCGACCTCGGCGACGATGTCCGCGTCGGGGTGCAGCCGCGGGTCGGCCGTGTAGAGGCCGTCGATGTCGGTCAGCAGCAGCAGCTCGGAGGCCCCCAGCAGCACCGCCACCTGCGCGGCCAGGAAGTCGTTGTCGCCGAAGGAGATCTCGTCGGTCGCGGTCGTGTCGTTCTCGTTGATGACCGGCAGCACTCGCCACTCGAGGAGCGTCGTGAGCGTCAAGCGCGCGTTCAGGTAGTGCGTGCGGGCGCTCATGTCGAAGAACGTCAACAGCACCTGTGCGCTGGTCACGCCGCGATCGCGCAGCAGCTCATCGTAGACGCGGTAAAGCTTGCCCTGCCCGACGGCCGAGGCGGCCTGCAGCGCACCGACAGTGCTCGGGCGCGCTCCGAGATCCATCTCCTGCATGCCGCGGGCGATCGCACCGCTCGTCACGACCACGACCTCGCGGCCGCGCGCATGCTCGGCGGCGAGCAGGTCGCAGAGCGCGGCGAGCGCCGGCATGCGCAGCGCGCCGTCGCTGTCGGCGACGACGCTCGAGCCGAGCTTGACGACGATCCGCGTCATGCGGGGAGCTTATTTGCGCCGCGGCGGGCGCCGAGCCTCGCCGTCCTCGGGATCGAGCTCGAAGGCGATGCCGCCGATCTCGACCTCGTCGCCCGGCTCGAAGCCCTGTTCCTCGAGCGCCCGGATCACGCCGATCCGGCGCAGCCGTCCCTCGAGGTAGCCGAGCGCGTCCTCGTTCTCGATGTCGTGGCGCGCGAGCAGCCGCTCGATGCCGCGTCCGCGCACCGCAAACGCGCCCGGCCCGGTCCGCTCCACCGTGAAGCCGCCGTGCCCGGCCGGCCGGAACACCATGTGCTCGGCGAGCTCGTGCTCGCCCGTGGCCGCGCCCGGGACGCCCGGCTGCGGCTCGTCCTGTTGCGCACGCGGCGGCACGCCGCGCAGCAGCTCGGCGGCCAGCTCGCGCAGGCCGAGGCCGCTGGCGCTCGAGGTCGCGATCACGGGCACAGCGTCCCCGAGCCGCGCGCTCCACTCGCGCACGGCGCGCTCGCGCGTCGCGTCGTCGACGAGGTCGCACTTCGACAGCGCGAGCACGCGCGGCAGCCCGGCGAGGCGCTGATCGTGGGCTGCGAGCTCGCGCTCGATCGTGGCGTGGTTTGCGACTGTGTCGGCCCCCTCCCCCGCGGTCAGCTCGGGGACGACGTCCAGCACGTGCACCAGCACCCGAGTGCGCTCGACGTGCGCGAGGAAGTCGTGGCCGAGCCCGGCGCCCTCGCTGGCCCCCTCGATCAGCCCCGGGATGTCCGCGATCACGAGCTGGCGGTCCTCGCCCTCGAGCACGCCCAGCACCGGTGCGAGCGTCGTGAACGGGTAGTCGGCGACCTTCGGCGCGGCGCGCGTCAGGCGCGCCAGCAGCGATGACTTGCCGGCGTTCGGCAGCCCCACGAGCCCGACGTCGGCGAGCAGCTTGAGGCGCAGCTCGATCCAGCCCTCCTCGCCGGGCAGGCCGCGCTCGGCAAAGCGCGGCGCCTGCCGCGTCGGCGTGGCGAAGCGCTTGTTGCCGTGGCCGCCTGCGCCGCCGCGCGCCAGCAGGGCCCGCTGACCGTCGGCAAGCAGCTCCCAGCGGCGTGCGGCGAGCTCGCCGCCGTCGTCCTCGGAACCGTGCACCTCCGTGCCCGGCGGCACGCGGATCTCGAGCTGCTCGCCGTCTGCCCCGTGGCGCAGCGAGCCTTCGCCGTGACCGCCGCGGCCGGCGCGGAAGTGGCTGCGGCGCCGGAACGCCTGCAGATCGCGCAGCGACTCATCGCAGACGAGCACCACGTCGCCGCCGCGGCCGCCGTCGCCGCCGTCCGGCCCGCCGCGCGGCACGTGCGCTTCGCGGCGGAAGCTCGTGCAGCCGTTGCCGCCGGCGCCCGCCTGGATGAAGATCCTCGCCCTGTCGTGGAGCATCGCCGCAGATCGTGACAGGCGCGTCCATGGTGGTATATGGCGTGCGGGCAACCCCAACCAGCGAGGAGCGACCAGATGAGCACCGATCCAAGCGACCTGACCGAGCCGGTCCTCCTGATCACCGGCGCCTCCTCGGGGATCGGCGCGGCGACCGCGCGCCTCGCGCGCCGCGAGGGCTGGCGGGTGGTCCTGGCCGCGCGCTCGGCCGACAAGCTCGAGGCGCTGGCCGCCGAGCTCGGCGGACCGGAGCACGCGATCGCCGTCGCCTGCGACGTGACCGACTGGGACGCGCAGCAGCGGATGGTGCAGGCTGCGCTGGACGCCTTCGAAGCGATCGACGCCGCGTTCGCGAACGCGGGCTTCGGCGGCGCGCGCGGCTTCCTGAAGGACACGCCCGAGCACTGGCGCGAGATGGTGCTGACGAACGTCTACGGTGCCGCGCTCACGATCCGCGCCACGATCCCGGCGCTCACCTCCTCGAAGGGGCACCTGCTGCTGACCTCGAGCGTCGCCGGGCGGCGCGTGCTTCCCGGCTCGTTCTACAGCGTCACCAAGCACGCTGTCACGGCGATGGGCGAGGCTGCGCGCCAGGACCTGGACGGCACCGGGATCCGCGTGACGCTGATCGAGCCCGGGATGGTCGACACGCCGTTCTTCGAGAACAAACCCACCGACGCCCTGCAGGACGAGGACATCGCGCGCGCAGTGATGTTCGCCGTCTCCCAGCCGCCACACGTCGACGTGAACGAGATCCTCATCAGGCCGACCACGCAGGCCGGATAGCGCCTGAGGCAGCGCTCAGCTCTCGTGCGCGAGCCGGTGCGCGATGTACGCGCCGGCCGCGGCGGCTCCGCCCGCGACCGCGAAGGTGCCGACCGCGGCGAGCGGCGGCAGCGAGTCGCGCTCGGCAAGCGTCGCGAGCGCGTCGGCTCCGTCGGCGAGCGCGCACGCGAGCAGCACGCGCGGCCCGATCACCGGGTCATCGAGCGTCTGCAGCGAAGCGAAGGCGAGGCCGAGGTCGCGCGCGGCCAGCCCGCGCCCGAGGTCCCTGACCGCGCCGCGGCGCGCGTTCTGAGCGCCGAGCCAGCGCGACATGCTCGCCTCCGGGGCGGCGAGCACGGCCGCGCCGATCGCGATGCGCCCATATGCGAGCAGGCGCGCGGCGCGGCGGGGGCTCAGGAGAAGCCCCTACTCGCCGTCGGGCAGCACGCTCACGACGCGGCCGCGGCGGCCGCTCGTGAAGCTGACCGTGCCTGCGGCGCGCGCGTAGAGCGTGTCGTCCTTGCCGATGCCCACGCCCTGGCCCGGCTTGAATTTGGTCCCACGCTGGCGCACGATGATCTCGCCGCCGGTGACGGCCTGGCCGGCGAATGTCTTGACGCCGAGCCGCTGCGCGTTCGAGTCGCGCCCGTTGCGGCTCGATCCGAGCCCCTTCTTATGAGCCATCTGCGGCGGCCTCCTTATCCGGTTTCGCGGCTTTCACCGGTTTCTCGGCCGCGGCTTTCGCGGGTTTCTCGCCCGCCGGGGCTTTCACCGGTTTCTCGGCCGCCGCCGCTTTGGCTTTGGCGGGCGCTTTGGCTTTGCCCGCGCTGATCTCGGTGACCTCGATGCGCGTCAGCTCCTGGCGGTGGCCGGTGCGGCGCTTGTAGCCGCGCTTGGGCTTGAACTTGAACACGCGCAGCTTCTCGCCGCGCTCGTGCGCGAGCACGCGCGCGCTGACCGTGACCTTCTCGAGGCCGGCCTTGTCGAGCACGGTCTCATCGGAGCGGTACATCAGCGGCTCGAGCGCAACCGTGGCGCCCTCCTCGGCGGGCAGCCGCTCGACGAGCAGGGTCTGACCCCGCTCGACGCGGTATTGCTTGCCGCCGGTCTTGACGATCGCGTACATGGTTGGCCTTCGGTGGGGTGGCGCTGACTGGTGCCGCTACTCGGCAGCCTTGGCCTTTGCAGCGGAACGGCGCCGCCCGCCTCTGCGGCCGCGACGCCGGGGCTTGGATTGTAGGCCATCCTCGCCCTGCTCGCCGGAGGCTGCGCTCTCGGCCGGCTCGGCGCCGTCGGCCGGCGGCTGCTCGGGCTCGTCTTCGAGCGACGCCGGCGCCTCCGCGAGGCCCGCTTCGCGACGCGCGTCGGAGTCCTCACCGACCGCCCCTGCGCTCGCGCGGCCACGGCGCCCGCGCCCGCGCCCGCCCCCGCCCTCGCTGCGGCGGCTGCGCCCCGCCTGTCCGCTCGGGCGAGCCGGCGCGGCGATCACCTCGCCGCTCTCGTCGAGCAGCAGCGCGCTCGCGGCGGTGCGGCCGACCTGGTCGATGCGCACCATGCGCTTCTCGCCGACGTGAGCGGCCGCGCCCGCGATCGAGATGATGTAGCCGTCGATTTTCGCGACCGCGTCGTCGACGTCGTACATGTGCGGCTCGACGATCTCGACCAGCACCTCGTCGCCCTGGCGGAACGGGAGCGCGCGGTCCTCGACCTCCTCGCGCGTGCCGGTGAAGGTGATCGCGAAGTGGTCGAGCGCGAGGCCTTCCGAGCCCTCGAACAGGAACGACTTGCCGGTATCGGCCTCGAGCGCGTGCAGGACGCGCGAGCCGTTGCCGGTGAACTGCGTGCTGACGCGAGGGTTGACCTGCACGAGGAAGGCCTCGGCGTCGCCGTGCTCGGCCGCCACGTCGCGCAGTTTGCGCTCGAGGTCGATCGCGATCGTCTCCTCCGAGCGGATCACGCCCTCGCCCTCGCAGGTCGGGCAGTGGCGCGTCATGATCTCGCGCACGCCCTCGGTCACGTTCTGGCGGGTCATCTCGACCAGCCCGAGCTTGGAGATCTCGGCGGTGAAGGTCTTGGTGCGGTCCTCGTCGAGCGTCTTGCGCAGCGTCTTCATGACGGCGTCGCGGTTGCGCGCGCGCGCCATGTCGATGAAGTCGATCACGATGATGCCGCCGATGTCCCGCAGCCGCAGCTGGTTGACGACCTCCTCGGCCGCCTCGAGGTTCGTGCGAGTGATCGTGTCCTCGAGGCCGGCGCCCTTTCCGCGCCCGATGAAGCTGCCCGAGTTGACGTCGATCACCGTCAGCGCCTCGGCGTAGTCGATGATCAGATAGCCACCGCTCGGCAGGTCGACGCGGCGCGAGAGCACCCCCTCGATCGCCTTGTCGACCTCGTAGGCCTCGAACAGCGGCTGCGCCTCGCTCCACAGCTCGACGCGCTCGACGAGCTCGGGGGCGGTCCGGGTGAAGAACGACACCAGGCGATGGAACTGCTGCTCGTCGTCGACGACCGCGCGCTCGAAGTGCGCGGAGAAGATGTCTCGCACGACCCGCACCGACAGATCGGCCTCCTGGAAGACGAGGCCCGGCGCGGCGGTGTCGTGCACGCGCTTGTCGAGCACCTCGTGCAGCTTTTCGAGGTACTTGAGCTCTCGTTCGAAGTCCTCGCGCTTGGCGCCGTGCGCGGCGGTACGGATGATCACCCCGCCGCCCTCGAGCGCCAGTTTGGAGGTCTGGCGGCGCAGGCGTTCGCGCTCTTTGTCCTCCAGGCGCCGCGAGACGCCGATCCCCTCGCCGGTCGGCGCGTAGACCATGTAGCGGCCGGCGATCGTCAGCTCCATCGACAGGCGCGCACCCTTGGTCTTGAGCGGGTCCTTGACGACCTGCACGACGATCTCCTGCCCCGGTTTCAGCAGATCGGCGATCTTGCGCCCGCCGCCGCGGCCGCGGCGCGGCGTCTCGACGCCCGGCAGCACGATCTCGTCGACGTGCAGGAAGCCGTTCTTCTCGAGCCCGATGTCGACGAACGCGGCCTCGAGGCCGGGCAGGACGTTGTCGACCTTGCCCTTGTAGATGTTCCCTACGATCGAGCGCGCGCCGCGGCGCTCGATGTACAGCTCAGCGACGCGGTATCCGTCTGCGGGCTTCGCGCCTTTCTTCTTCGCGGGGGACTTGGCCGAGCCGCGCGAGGCGCCGGGCGCACCGGCGGCCTCCATGAGCGCCACGCGTGTCTCCGCGCGATCGACGCTGACCAGCACTTGCTTTCTCAATTTGGTCCAGTCTTTCGATGGTTGTGGTGACCGCCGCGCGCGGTCGGAGGCCGATCCGCGGGCGGCCGCCCGGCCGCTGCGCCCCGTTGGGGGGCAGCGCCGCCGCGGCGCGACCCGGACGGGTGCGCGAGCAGGCGGTGCAGGCCATCTGGGCGGCGCCGCGATCGGTGCCGGTGAAGAATGCGTTCCGGGACCGCGCAGCCCGCTGGGGCTGGTGGTCGGGGAGGGATTGCGCGGCGGACATTCGTGTCTAGATGCGAGGTACGCGGCCCTTCAGCGCTGCTGAGGCGCGCGCCCTGACGTATATCGACTGCAGCAGGCCTACCGCCACGAGGGTCGCGATCACCGACGATCCGCCATAGCTCATGAGCGGGAGCGTGACGCCGGTAATGGGCATGATCCCGATCGTCATCCCAACATTGACGAAGACCTGGAACATGAGCATAGCCGTTACACCGGCCGCGATCAGTGATCCATACAGGTCCTTCGCCATCACGAGCACGCGCAGCGCCCTCGATATCAACAACCCGTAGAGCAGCAGCACGAGGCCCGCGCCGACGAATCCGTAGCGCTCGCCGACGGCGGCGAACACGAAGTCGGTCTGGCTCTCGGGCACGAATCCCTCCGAGGTCTGGCTGCTCGTCAACCCGCGCCCGGTCTTCTGGCCCGAGCCGATCGCGATCTTGGACTCGAGCTGCTGCCAGCCTTCTTTTTTCGGGTTCGCAGAGGGATTCAGGAAGGCCGTCAGCCGCTGCACCTGGTAGGGCTTCAGCAGGTGCACGCCTGCCGCAGGCGCCGCGACCAGCACGAACGCGGCCGACACAGCGACGAGCGCCGCGAGCGCCGCCAGGTGCTTCCAGGGCGCGCCGGCGATGAACAGCAGCATGTAGGCGATCACCATGTAGACGAGTCCGGAGCCGAGGTCCGGCTGGGCGATCACGAGCATCGCCGGGATCAGCGCGGCGATCATCACGCGGATCGTCGTATCGCGCTGGCGGAGGTGGCGCGCCCGGTCGACCAGCAGCGCCGCGAGCACCACGATCAGCAGCACCTTGCCGATCTCCGAGGCCTGGAAGGAGAACAGCGGGAACTTGATCGCACGGGTCGCGCCTTCGGCCGAGTGCCCGGCGCCGAGCACCGCCAGGATGCTCACGATCAGCGTCGCGTAGAGCGCGTTTTTGTAGCGCCGCAGCACGGCGTAGTCGATGCGGCTGACGATCAGCATCGCGATCATCCCGACCACGAGGTAGACCGTCTGGCGGTTGACGTAGTAGCGCGGGTCGCCCGGGATCAGGTTACGCGTGGCGGCGCCGAGCGTGACGATCGAGCACGCCGCGAGCCCGAGCACCGCCAGCGTCATCAAGGGGTCCAGCGGCAGCATCAGGCGGCGCGGGGAGCCCGGCGCCGAGGGCCTGGCCCCCGCGATCGGGTGCTCGACCGGGCTGATCGGGCTCAGGGGCATCAGTAGGTCTGCGATTTCCCGGCGACGAACTTGGCTTTGACGCCGAACCACCGCGAGGCCATCAGGCGCGCGATCGGCGCGGCCGTTTCGGCCCCGAAGCCACCTTCCTCGACTGTCACGGCGATCACGATCGGCCGCTTCGCGTCGCCGACGTAGCACATGTACCAGGACTGGTCTTCGCGGCCCGCGTGCTGGGCGGTGCCGGTCTTGCCGAACACCGGATGCGCGGCCTGGTTCCAGCCGGACCACACTTCCGCGGAGGTGCCGCCCGGCTGGCTGGCGGCCTCGTGGATGCCCTGCATCACGAGGCTCAGGTCGGCGTCGTTGAGGTGCACGTGACGCTGGCCCGGGAAGCTGAGGCTCTGCAGCAGCCCGCCTGTCGGTTCGTCGACCTCCATCCCGAGGTGGGGCGTGACGACCGTGCCTTCGCCGCCCGCCATGTACGCGTTCGCGAGCGTCGAGTACGCGACCGCCATCTGCAGCGGGTCGGTCAGCAGTTCGCCCTGCCCGACGGCGAGGTGCATGTTGTCGCCGACGGTCCAGGTGCCGGTCGGTTCCTCGACGATCCCGCAGTTGGACTTGTGTTCGCGCTTCTCGCAGGCGAGCTCTTCCCTGTTCATCGCTTCGCGCCAGCGTTTGTCGGGGATCACGCCCTTGAACTCGCTCGGCAGGTCGATCCCGGTGAGCTCGCCGATCCCGAGTTCGCGTGCCTTGTTCTGGATAACGTCGCCGTGCGCGTTGGCGCGCTCGCCGACTTCGAAGAAGTAGGTGTCGGAGGAGACCTTCAGCGCTTCGACGAGCCCCACCGGGCCGAAGTCCGCGTGACCGGCGTTGCAGAATTCCTGGCCCCCGACGTGCAGGCAGTCACCGGGCCCGAGGCCTTCTTCGGGCGTGATCACGCCGCCTTCGAGTGCCGCCATCGCGGTGATCGGCTTGAACGTCGAGCCGGTCGGGTAGGCGCCGTTGACGGCGCGGTCGGTGAGACGCCCGGGAGAGGACCCGCTGCCCTCGAGCTGGCGATATTCGCGTTCGCTGAGCGGTTTTGCGAACTTGTTCGGGTCGAAGCTCGGCGATGAGCCGATCGCGAGGATCTGGCCGTTGCGCGGGTCCATCGCGACGAACGCCCCGGCAGGCGCCGGTTTGCCGTTTGCGCGGGCGTGTTCCATGCCTTCCACGAGCCCCTTTTCGGCCTCCCGCTGCAGCCCCAGCGAGAGCGTGAGGCGCAGGTCGTGGCCGGCCTTCGGCTGGCTGGGTGCGAGGTTCGCCGGGATCGGAAGCCCTTCCGCGTTGACCTCTATCCGCTGCGTCCCCGGTTCGCCGCGCAGGTAGCGGTCGTAGTAGTACTCGAGCCCTTCCTGGCCGACGACGGTCCCCTGCTGCACGCCGCGGAAGGCCTTCATCCCGAGCTCTTCTTTGGTCACCTGGTCGACGTGGCCGATGACCTGCGCGGCCATTTCGCCGTACGGGTAGTCGCGGATCGAGACCGGCTGCTGCTGGACGCCGGGGTATTCGTTCTGGCGCTCGGCGAGCGTCGTCAGGACGGCCGGGCCGGCATCGGTCTTGATCGTCACGGGGGCGTAGACGAGCGCGCTCGCCCCGCGAACGACGTCGGCGTCGATCTGCCGAGCGGACATGCCCAGCAGCCGGCCCAGGCGCCGGTACAGCTTGATCTCGCTTCGATCAGCCCGCTCGGCGGCAGGGCCGAGGGAACGATCTGCACCGCGTTGGTCGTGCGGCTCGAGACGATCGCCTTGCCTTCGCGATCGAGGATCTCCCCGCGCGGCGCCTGGATCGGCAGGTCGCGGACGCGGTTGACGTCCGCCTGGTGCACGTACTGTTCGCCCGAGAGCACCTGCAGGTACCAGAGGCGGAAGAAGATCACGCTGAACATCGCGATCGCGATCCCGCTCACGATCGCGACCCGCACCGCCAGCCCCTGCGAGACCGGGATCGTCGGGCTGCGGCGTTTGACCGGCTCGATCGCGCTCATCGGGTCGCTTTCTGCAGCGGCGAGAGCCCCCGGTGGTGTACGCGCGGCGGCGCCGGCGGCGCCGCGGGTCCTCGGGCAGCGCGCCCTCGAGCGAGCGCCTGACGACTGCCCAGGTCGGGAGCGCGACGATCGTGTTGACGAGCGTCCCGAGAATGATCTGGCGCAGCAGGTCGAGGCTGACGGGGGCGTCGACCCCGAGCAGGAACTCGACCGTCGAGTAGCCGACCAGCGAGGCGAACGACGCGAGCGCGCCGACCAGCAGCGGCGTGAGCGCCGCCTGCGGGTCACGCAGCTCGCGCAGGCGCCCTGTCCAGTAGCCGATCAGCGTGAACACGAGCGAGGTCAGACCCAGCGTCTGCAGCAGCGAACAGGTCGACGAGCAGCCCCACGGCGAAGCCGGTCGCCGCGCCGACCATCGAGCCCCCGAGCAGGCCGACGAACGCAACCAGCAGCGGCGTCAGATCGGCGTTCACGCCGAACACGGGGATCTCCGAGACGACGCCGATCTGGAACAGCACGACCAGCACCGACAGCACGGCGACGCGCGCGATCAGCGCCGGCGGCGGGACGCCGCTCACCCGCCCGTCCCGGTGGACGCGAGCTGTTCGAGTGGCCGGCCGCGCCGCTCGTCTGCCCGGGCGGCAGCGAGACGATCAGCTTCTCGAGGTTGGCGGGCTGGCTGCCGCGGCGGCGAGGTGAGCACCTCGACGACGTCGAGGTCGTGCAGGTTGGCGATCGGGTGCACGTTGACCGAGGTGTAGGCGCTTTCTTCGTTGACCGAGGTGACCTGGCCTATCAGCAGCCCCGGCGGGTAGAGCGAGTCGTCGGTGCCGCCGACGCTGCCGGAGGTGACGACGTATTCGCCCTTGCTCGCCTGCGTGTTGGCGGGCAGGTACTGCAGCAGCAGGTCATTCGGTTCGCCGACCTTCGGCTGCACGATGCCGGTCGCGTTGCTGGTCCCGATGCGGGCCGAGACGCCCATCGTCGAATCGGTGATCAGGTCGACCTGGGCGCCGTCGGGCTCGACGGCGACGACCTTGCCGACCAGACCTTCGCCGTTGACGACCGGGTCGTTGACTTTGACGCCGTCGGGCGAGCCCTTGTCGATCGTGACGGTCGAGTACCAGATGTTGGGGACTTTTCGCGACGACGGTGGCGACAACCGGATGGTAGCTGGACGACGCCGAGCTGGTTGACGTGGTAGAGCGCGAGCAGCTGCTGGTAGGTGCGTTTTTCGGCCTCGGTCGGCGACCAGCTCGCGGCGCAGCCGGTCGATCTGCTTGCGCAGTTCGTCGCGCTGGCCTTTGGCGTGGAGCGTTTCGCCGAACCAGTTCGAAAGGTCGCGGACCGGCTTCAGCGCCTTGTTGGCCGCCGTCCTGGATCGGCGAGACGACCGTCAGGAAGGTCCGCTGGACGCCGTGCAGCCGCCCGCTCGAGGACTCGCCGAAGTAGGCGGTCAGCAGCAGCAGGGAGAGCACGACGAGCAGCGCGAGGAGCGCTCGTCGACGCCGGACAGTCTTGTCGTACACCGGATGACTACCTTCCGAAGCGTTCAGCGAACAGAGTACTGGCGGCGCGGCGCGGAGCAGGCCGGTACGGATCGCCCTGCGGCTGCTCACCGTCGCCGGCGGTTGCGCGAGGTGCGGTTCGAGCGGTGGATCGCCTCGAACTCCTCCAGCGACCGTCCCGAGCCGACGGCGACGCACGTCAGCGGCGACTCCGCCAGGTGCGCCGGCATCTGGGTCTCCTCGCGCAGCCGCTCGTCGAGGCCCTGCAGCAGCGAGCCGCCGCCGGCGAGCATGATGCCGCGGTCCATGATGTCCGAGGCGAGCTCCGGCGGCGTGCGGTCGAGCGTCTCCTTGACCGCGTCGATGATCTGGCTGAGCGGCTCCTCGAGCGCCTGGCGGATCTCCTCGCTCGTCAGCACGACGGTCTTGGGCAGGCCCGCGACCATGTCGCGGCCGCGGATCTCGGCCTGCAGCTCCTCGGCCATCGGGCACGCCGAGCCGATCTCGAGCTTCAGCTCCTCGGCCGTCTGCTGGCCGATCAGCAGCTTGTACTCCTTCTTGGCGTAGTTGATGATCGCCTCGTCCATCTCGTCGCCGCCGACGCGGATCGACTGCGAGACGACGATGCCGCCGAGCGAGATGACCGCCACCTCGGAGGTGCCGCCGCCGATGTCGACGACCATCGAGCCGGTCGGCTCGCCGACCGGCAGGCCGGCGCCGATCGCGGCCGCCATCGGCTCCTCGATCAGGTAGGCGGTGCGCGCGCCCGGCCGACAGGCACGCCTCCTCGACCGCGCGCTTCTCGACGCCCGGTCACGCCGGAGGGCACGCAGACGACCACGCGCGGGTGCGCCCAGCGGTTCTGGTGCACCTTCTGGATGAAGTGGCGCAGCATCTGCTCGGTCACGTCGAAGTCGGCGATCACGCCGTCCTTCAGCGGGCGGATCGCCTGGATCGTGCCGGGCGTGCGGCCGAGCATGCGCTTGGCCTCGATGCCGACCGCGTGCACTTCGCCGGTGCGCGAGTCGATCGCGACCACGCTCGGCTCGGAGAGCACGATGCCGCGGCCCGCGCACGTACACGAGCGTGTTGGCGGTGCCGAGGTCGACCGCCATGTCGCGGCCGCCGAATCCGGTCAGATAGCTGAAGATGCCCATATCGAAGGAGGTGGCACGGCGGCTTCGCCGTCTGGCGCCGCATGACCGGCCGCGCAAGGGCGGCCGGCGGTGCGTTCGCAGGCCCGCCGGTCGCGGGCCAGTCTAGCGAACGCCCGCGGCGCTGCCCGCAAGCGGTGCGAGCCGAGTTGCGCCCCGCGGCGGGCACGCGCCTATGGCGCGGCCAGCAGCTCCGGGCACAGCTCGAGCAGCGGCGCGAGCGGCAGGCCGACGACGTTCTCGACTTCACCGTCGATCGCCTGCACGAGCGTCGAGCCCGCTCCCTGGATCGCGTAGCCGCCCGAGCGCTCGCGCCACTCGCCGGTGCCGACGTACCACTCGATCAGCTCCTCGTCCGCGGAGCGGAAGCGCACCGCCGTGCTCGCCAGCACGGTCCGCTCCTGCTCGCCGACGATCACCGCCAGGCCGCTGATCACCTGCTGGGTGCGCCCGGCGAGCGCGCGGATCGTGTGGGCCGCCTCGAGCTCGTCCGCCGGCTTCCCGTAGATGCGCCCGCCGAGGACCACGATCGTGTCGCACCCGATGACGATCTCCGGCCGCTCTGGCCGGCGGACGGCGCGCGCCTTGCGCAGGGCGTTCTCGAGCGCGACCACGCCCGGCTCGCCGCTCTCGAGCTCCGACGCGGACGAGACCCTCACGCTGAAGTCGAGCCCCAGACGCGCGAGGATCTCCCGCCGCTGCGGCGAGCGCGAGGCGAGCACGACCGGGAGCGGCGGCGTGGGCGGGGGTCCTCCTCTAGAGCTCGCCGAAGAACAGGCCGATCTCGCGCGCTGCCGACTCGGGCGAGTCCGACCCGTGCACCATGTTGGCGCCGGTCTCGATCGCGAAGTCGCCGCGGATCGCTGCCCGGGGCGGCCTCGAGCGGGTTGGTGGCGCCGATCACCTGGCGCGCCGCGCGCACCGCCTCGGGCCCCTCGAGGACCATCGCGAGCAGCGGGCCGGAGGTGATGAACTCGACCAGCTCGCCGAAGAACGGACGCTCGGCGTGCTCGGCGTAATGCTGCTCGGCCAGCTCGCGCGTCATCGTCATGTGCCGCAGCGCCGCGATCCCGAGGCCCTTGCGCTCGAAGCGGGCGATGATCTCGCCGCTCAGGTTGCGCGCGAAGGCGTCGGGCTTTACGAGGATCAGCGTTCTCTCCATTTGCTCCCTTTCAGTGGGGTGGGTTCGGCGGCCGTCAGGACGTCGGGCGGGTGCGCCCGCTCGGCCTGCTCGCGCGTCCGGAGCGCGGCCGCGTGCGCTCGGTGGCGGCCACCGGCGCGGCCGCCTCACCGTCGAGCTCCTCGGCGCCCAGCGTCGTCTCGAGCGGCTGCTCGGCGATCGGCGTCTCGATCTCCGCCGCGGCGTCCTCGCGCCGCCCGGCCGCGCGCCGGCGCCGGCGCGGCGTCGACAGGCCCGGCACATCGGCCTCGCAGTAGGGGCAGATCGTCCAAGCCTGGTCCAGCGGCCGCGAGCAGTTGGCGCAACGCTCCTTGAGCTTGCGAAGGCAGCTCGGACAGCGGACGAAGTCCGGCTCGATGCGGTAGTCGCAGTGCGGGCACAGCGTTCCCTGCGATCTCGTTCAGCCGGGCTTCGGCGGCCAGCGTCTCCAGCTCGCGCTCGTGCACGTCCTCGAGGTACTCGGGCGGGCGCAGGATCATGTAGATCGACCGGCCCGACGAACGGGAACAGCGCGGCCGCGGTCGCGCAGCCGACGAGCATCGGGTCCTCGATCCGCCGCCGCGCGTCCGAGTAGGTCCAGTAGATCAGAGAGAGGTAGAGGACGACCAGGAACAGGAGGAACAGGTCGACGACCAGGTTCAACCCGCTGCTTTCGATCCCGAAGATTGCGAGCGGGGGCATCGGCCGGACGAGTTTAGAGAAACAGGCGGCCAAAGCCATATCCAGCCGCGAAGAACACAAGGATTATCAGGGCGACGATCAGCGCGACGGCGCCGATCATCGTGAGCACCGACGGGCCGTCCTCGTTCACCGTGCACCCCCCTGCGCGAGGCCGGCCGGCTCGCCGCCGTCCGCGATCCGCGGACAGCAGCTCGCCGACCAGGTACACCGAGCCGGTGGCGAGCACCACGCCGCCGTGCTCGCGCGCCCACGTCCGCGCCCGCTCGAGCGCGCGCTCGGGGCGGGGCTCGCACTCGGCCTCCTCGAACCCGAGCTGGCGCGCGCGCGACTCGAGCGCGGCGGGCGACAGCGCGCGCTCGCTCGGCGGGGCCGTGAACCAGGCGCGCGCGGAGTGCGGGAGCAGCAGCCGCAGCATGCCGGCGGCGTCCTTGTCCTCGAGCACGCCGAGCACGAGCGCGAGCGGCGCGGTCGAAGGATGCTCGAACGCGTCCGGCAACGAGGCGACGAGCGCCTGCACGGCGTGCGGGTTGTGAGCCCCGTCGAGCACCGTCGGCGGGTCCTCGCCGACGCGCTGCAGGCGTCCCGGGATCTGCGTCTCGGCTGCCGCCTCGCGCACGGCCTGCTCGTCGAGCTCGCGCCCGAGCCCCTTCAGGTAGGCCTCGGCGGCGGCGCGGGCGAGCGCCATGTTCGCGCGCTGGAAGGCGCCGCGGCGCGCGCAGCTGCACCTCCGGCGCGAGCGGCCGCGGGCGCACGATCCGCGCGCCGCGCTCGCGCGCGATGCGGCGCGCGACCGCGAGCGCCGGGGCGGCGAGGTGCTCACCGAGCACGAGCGTCGCGCCGGGGCGCACGACGGCGAGCTTCTCCTCGGCGATGTCGGCAACCGTCGGTCCGAGCCAGCGCGTGTGCTCGAGGCCGACGTTGGTCAGCACCGTCACGGGCGCCTGCACGACGCTCGTCGCGTCGTAGCGGCCGCCGAGACCGGCCTCGATCGCCGCGACATCGACGCGCTCGCGCGCCATCTGCCAGAGCGCGGCGGCGGTGAGCAGTTCGAACTGCGTCACGTGATCGTCCTCCGCGAGCGTGCGGTTGACCTGCCGCGCGGCGTGGTCGGCGCGCGCGATCGCGGCCGAGAAGGCCTCCGCGCCGAGCACGCGCCCGTCGATCAGGATCCGTTCGCGGTAGGCGATCAGGTGCGGCGAGGTGTAGGCGCCGGTGCGCAGGCCGTGACGCTGCAGGATCGCGGCCAGCATCCGCGTGGTCGAGGACTTGCCGTTCGTGCCGAGCACCTGGATCGGGTCGAACGCGGGGAGATGATCCCCACCACCCCCGCCCAGCGCGGTCATCATGCGCCGCATCCGGTCCAGCCCGAAGCGCATCCCGAACAGCTCGAGCGAGCGCAGGCTGCGCTCGGCGCGCGCCTCGTCCCAGGATGCCTGCGAGCCGGGCTCGCTGCGGGCTGGGCTCCTCATGTCGTCCCCGGAGGCCGGGCGGCTGAGGCGCCGCGGCGGGCGCGCCGGCGGCGCCCGGCGGCGCGCAGCGCGAGCAGTTCCCCGCTCATCGCTTTGAGGTCGAGCTTGCCCGCCAGCCTGCGCAGTTCGGCGCGCTCCTTCAGCGAGAGGTTGCCGAGCCGCCCGCGCGAGTCGCGCACGGAGCTGCGTGAGGCGCGCGCGATCCTTCTCGGACAGCGCCCACCAGCGCCGTCCGACCACGACCCCGCCCTGCAGCAGCACCGTCCACGGCACGGCCCGCAGCCGCTCGCCGCGCGTGGCGGCGGGCTTGTTCTTGGAGGCCGAGCGCGCCATCTGCGCCCGATGGTAGCGACTGCCGGGGCGGCCGCTGCGCTCAGGCGGACTCCTGGCGCTGGGAGTCCTCGCCCGCCTCTTCGGGCGCCGCTTCGGTGACCAGCGTCGGCGTCAGGCCCTTCTCGACGGTCTCCTTGGTGACGACGCACTTCTTGACGTCGCGGCGCGATGGCAGCTCGAACTGGACCTCGAGCAGGATCTCCTCGATGATCGAGCGCAGCCCGCGCGCGCCGGTTTCGCGCTCGAGCCCCCTCTCGGCGACGGCGATCAGCGAATCCTCGCTGAAGACGAGCTCGATCCCGTCGAAGGCGAAGAAGCGCTGGAACTGCTTGACCAGCGCGTTGCGCGGCTCGACCAGGATCGAGACGAGGTCATCGCGCGTGAGCTGGTGCACGGCGCTCATCACCGGCAGGCGGCCGATGAACTCGGGGATCAGCCCGTACTCGATCAGGTCCTCGGGCAGGCAGTGCTCGAAGATCTCGCCGGTGTCGCTTCTCGGCCTTCTTCTCGATCGCGGCCGCGAAGCCGATGCCTTTGTGGCCGATGCGGCGCTCGATCACCTTGTCGAGGTTGGCGAACGCGCCGCCGCAGATGAACAGCACGTTGGTCGTGTCGATCGTGAGGAACTCCTGGTGGGGGTGCTTGCGCCCGCCCTGCGGCGGAACCGACGCCTGGGTGCCCTCGAGGATCTTCAGCAGCGCCTGCTGCACGCCCTCGCCCGAGACGTCGCGCGTGATCGACGGGTTGTCGGCCTTGCGCGCGATCTTGTCGACCTCGTCGATGTAGATGATCCCCGTTTCGGCCTTCTTGACGTCGTAGTCGGCGGCCTGGATCAGCTTCAGCAGGATGTTCTCGACGTCCTCGCCGACGTAGCCCGCCTCGGTCAGCGCGGTCGCGTCGGCGATCGCGAACGGGACGTTGAGGATCCGTGCGAGCGTCTGCGCGAGCAGCGTCTTGCCGCAGCCGGTCGGGCCGAGCAGCAGGATGTTCGACTTCTGCAGCTCGATGTCGGAGTCGCCGGACATCATCATCTGCACGCGCTTGTAATGGTTGTAGACGGCGACCGAGAGGGTGCGCTTGGAGGCGTCCTGGCCGACCACGTACTCGTCGAGCACCTCGTAGATCTCGCGCGGCTTGGGGAGGTTCTCGAGGTCGAACGCCGGCGGGGCCGAGAGCTCCTCGTCGATGATCTCGTTGCAGAGATCGATGCACTCGTCGCAGATGTAGACGCCGGGCCCGGCGATCAGCTTCTTGACCTGGCGCTGGGACTTGCCGCAGAAGCTGCACAGCAGCTGCTCGTTGGAGTCGGTTGGCCTGGCCATTTGTCGCTTCCTCCCCTGACTCCCCGTTGGCTCCCGGCGACCTGAGCTAGTGCTCGGAGATCACCCGATCGATGATGCCGTACTCCTTGGCCTCCTCCGAGCTCATGAAGTAGTCGCGCTCGGTGTCTTTGCGGACCTGCTCGAGATATTTGCCCGTGTGCTTGGCGATGATCTCGTCCAGGCGCTTGCGCACGTCGATGATCTCTTTGGCGTGGATCTCGATGTCGGTCGCCTGGCCCTGGAAGCTCGAGGAGACCTGGTGGATCAGGATCTTCGCGTTCGGCAGCGCCATGCGCTTGCCGGCCGCTCCGCCGGCCAGCAGCAGCGCCCCCATCGACATCGCGATGCCCGACGCAGATCGTCTGCACGTCGGGCTTGATGAACTGCATCGTGTCGTAGATCGCGAGGCCCGCGTAGACCGAGCCGCCCGGCGAGTTGATGTAGACCGAGACGTCCTTCTCGGGGTCCTCGGACTCGAGGTGCAGCAGCTGCGCCACGATCAGGTTGGCGATCTGGTCGTCGACGGGCGTGCCGAGGAAGATGATGCGCTCGTTCAGCAGCCGGCTGTAGATGTCGAACGCCCGCTCGCCGCGCGAGGTCTGCTCGACGACCATTGGGACAAGTGGGCTCATGGTCTCGCTTTGTTTGCCTTCGCGGTCCGGATTCCTCTAGAGGCTAGCGATCGGGCGTCCACAGCCGGCCGGATTGCTCTGCGGGGCGAGCGGGGCGAGGGTCCGGCGCGGACCTGCTCCGCTCTCCTTGTCGGGCGTCCAGGTGCTCGCGCGCCTGCGGCCTGGGCGAGCGGGATCGGCTTGGCCTCGCGTGCGATCAGTTCGATCGCCTGGCGCGCGGCGAGGTCCTCGCGCACCTCCTCGAGGCGCCCGGCACCGCGCAGGTCCTCGAGCAGCGGCTGCGGCTCGACGCCCTCACGCTCGGCCGTCGGGGTCAGCACCTCGAGCAGCTCCTCGTCGCCCGGGCTGATGCCCTCGGCCTCGACGAGGCCGTGATGACGGCCTCGCGGCGCAGCGCGCGCTCGGCCTCGGGCTCGAGTCTCGGCGAGGATCTCCTCCTCGCTTCGGCCGCTGAGCTGCAGGTAGGCCTCGCGCGAGATGCCGCGGTGCGCGAGCGAGTGCAGCGTGCGCTCCCACATTTCGCGCGCCCGCGCCGTCGCCAGCTCGGGCGTGACCGCGACCTTGGCGCCCGCGACCGCCGCGTCAAGCGCGGCCTGGCGGAACTCGGCCTCGGCGCGCCCCTCGTCGGCCTCGAGCAGGCGCGCGGCGGATGTCCTCGCGCAGCTCCTCGAGGTCGTCGAAGCCGGCGTCGACGGCGAAGTCGTCGTCGAGCTCGGGCAGCTGCTTGGCTTGACCTCCTTGACGGTGATCTCGAAGATGGCCTCGCGCCCGGCGAGCTCGCGGCTGCCGTAGTCGGCCGGGAAGGTCACCTCGATCGTGCGCGTCTCGCCGGCGCTGGCGCCGAGCAGGCCCTCCTCGAAGCCGGGGATCAGGTTGCCCGAGCCGAGCTCGATCAGCTGGTCGCGACCCTCGCCGCCCTCGAACGGCACCAGTCGCCGGTATCCGTGTCCCGCCCACCAGCGAGCCGGTAGTCGATCACGACGAAGTCGCCCTGCTCGGCCGGCCGCTCGGCGCTCTCCAGCCGCGCGAGGCGCTCGCGCATCGCCTGCATCTCCTGCTCGACGAGCTCCTCCTCGACGGCCGGCTCGCGGCGGCCGACCTCGAGCCCCTTGTAGTCGCCGAGCTCGGCCTTCGGCAGCACGCCGATCTCGATCGAGAATCGAGCGCCTGCCCGGCGGGCGGCAGCTCGCCGAGGTCGAGCTTGGGGTCGCCGACGGGCACGATCCCGGCCGTCTCGATCGGCGTCCGCGTACCAGCTCGACAGCGAGTCGCGCACGGCTTCCTCGAGCACCGCCTCGCGTCCCATGCGCTGGATCACGAGCGGCGGCGGCACCTTGCCGCGCCGGAAGCCGGGCAGCTTCAGCTTGCCGCCGAGCTGGCGCGCCTTACGCTCGAGGCGCCGCTCGACCTCGGCGGGCGCGACCTCGACCTGCAGGCGCACGCGCGAGTCGCCAGGCTCGGTGAGGGTTGTCTTCACGGCGCCCGCCACGCCCGCCACGATACCGTGCCCCATCGTGAGCCACGCTCCCGGACGCGCGCTCTGCGACGCGCGGAGGCCCGTTTCTGGACGGGCCCGATCGCCCACCTGGTCGGCGGCGCGCTCGACGTCGGCACGGCGCTCGCGCGACGAGCTGCTCAGGCGCGGGCCGGCCGCGAGCCGCTGAGCGGCCCCGCGCCGGATAGCTGCTGTGCGCCGCTGCTGCTAGGCCGCGCTCGCGCTACGGCTGCGGCGAGCCGCCGAACGCCGGGCGCGCATCGCGCGGCAGCACGAGCACCGCGCTGCGCGAGCGTTTCGATCAGGTGCTCCGCGGAGGAGCTGAGCGACACCTGGCCGGACTGGCCGTCCGCGCGCGAGTCGATCACGAGCAGGTCGGTGTCCTCGCCGGCGACCGACTCGACGCGAGGCGCCGAGCGCGGCCGCGAGCGCGTCGGCCGTGTCGCGGGCGCCGCCGTCGCCGTCACCGACGGCGACGATGCGCTGCACCGAGGCGCCCCGCTCGGCGAGGTCGACGGGCGCGATCGCGATCGCGGTCGGGCCCGCCCTGCAGCAGCCGCTGGGCGGAGTTGCCGATCGACACGTGGCCGGCGCGGTGTGCGAGTCCGAGCAGAACACGATCACATCGGCGCTGCTCGGCCTCGGCCAGCGCGGCCAGGCCCTCGGGCGTGGAGCGGTCGTTGACGACGTGTGTGGAGCGCTCGGGGTCGCCGAGCAGCTGGCAGCCGCGGTCAGGTCAGGCCTCCCTGCGTGTCCCGCGACCGAGTCGGCTCGAGGTGTGGCGCGACGTAGGCGAGCGAGACCTCGGCGCCGGCGCGGCCGAGCACCCGGCCGAGGGCGATCGCGTCCTCCTCGTTGGCGGTCCCGTCGTAGGAGACGATGATCTTGGCGGACATTTGTGTTGGTCTCTCTTTCGGATCGGCCGGGAAGGGCCCCGGCGGGAAGTTCGTCGCTTCCTGGAGTTCTCTTCGGCCGATCTTGGCACGGGCCTGCCATCAGTCCCAATGATCTTGATTATCGTTGATATAAGCTCCAGCTAATGCTAAACGTCGCCCGTCTGCGGATCCTCAGCGAGGTCGCACGCCGCGGGTCGTTCTCCGCGGCCGCCGCGTCTCTCTCCTACACGCAGTCGGCGGTCTCCCAGCAGGTCGCCGCGCTCGAGGCCGAGACGGGCCTCACGCTGCTCGAGCGCCACCCGCGCGGGGTGAGCCTGACGGCCGCGGGCCAGACGCTCGTAGGCCACGCCGAGGGGATCCTCGCGCGCCTGGAGGCGGCCGAGGAGGCGGTCGACGCGATCGCCGGCGTGCGCGGAGGACGCCTGCGGATGGCCTCGTTCCCGACCGCCGGCGCGACGCTGATGCCGCGCGCGATCGCCGCGTTCCGTGAGGCGCACCCCGGCGTCGAGCTGACGCTCGCCGAGGGCGAGCCCGAGGAGATCGCGCCACGGCTGCGCGCGGGCGAGCTCGACCTGGCGCTGCTGTTCGAGTTCTCCGGCGAGAGCCTCCTGCCGGGCGGCCTCATGCGCCGCGAGCTGCTCGAGGACCCGATGTTCCTGGCGCTGCCGCGCGCCCACCGGCTGGCCGCGCGCCCGCGCCTGCGCCTCGAGGAGCTCAGCGAGGAGTCGTGGGTGCAGACCTCGCAGTCGAGCCCCTGCGCCCGGCACGTGGTGCGCAGCTGCCATGCCGCCGGCTTCGAGCCGCTCGTGGCCTTCGAGAGCGATGACTACCAGACCGTCCAGGGCCTGGTCGCGGCCGGCGTCGGCGTGGCGCTGATCCCGCGCCTCGCGCTGTCGGCGGTGCGCGAGCGACATCGCCGTTCGCGCGCTGCACCCATCTCCCCCGGTGCGGAGCGTGATCGCGGCGCTGCCCGCCGGCGCGCGCCTCGTGCCGGCCGCGCCGGTGATGCTGGCAGCGCTCGAAGAGGCCGCCGCCGCCGCGGGCGCCGAGCCTGTGGCCGGCGAGCCGGGAGCGGCCTGAGAAGGCGGCGGGGCGCCCCGCCGACCGGCGGGACGCCCCGTGCTCGCTGCTGCTAGCCCCTGCGGGCTTCGATCATTTGGCCGGGTTGGCCATGTACGCGGCGTTGACCAGCTTGGCCAGCTCCTTGTACCCCGTCGGCGACGGGTGGATGTCGCCGTCGTCTGCGTTGCCGCCCGGGTCGTTCGGGTTGCACATTTCGGTGTACTTGCAGATCGATTTGAGCTCCGTCGACTGTTTGACGCCCGCGCCCTTGTTGAACACCGGGAACGGGTTGGCCACCGTCACGTTCGCGAAGTGGCTCGCCAGTTCTGCGAGCGCCACGTTCGTTCCCTCCTGGAGTTCATCTGATTTTTCGAGGATGAACGCGTCCGGGTTGTAGAAGCCCAGCACCACGATCGGGCCGGTGTAGCCGAGGTGGTCGATCACCGTGAGGATGTCGCCGATGTTGTGAAGGATGTGCGGCACCAGCACCGTTTCGTCGGTGACTTTCAGGCATTCGATCAGGTTGTGCCACTTGCCCGGTTCGGTGACGAGTTCGTCTTTGCACTGCGTGACCGCTGCGAGCTCGTCGTTCGAGCCGATGTTGAGCGTGATCGCCTTCACCGGGCTGTGCGTGTTCGAGATCGACGACACCGCATCTTCCAGCTGGGACACTTCCTTGCCGCCGTTGATGTAGCCACCGTTGTGCAGCGGCAGGTGGCTGACGTAGGTCCATTTGCACGGGTGCCAGTCGCCGATCCCCTGGTAGCCGCCGGACGGGAAGCGTTCGTGCGGGATGCCTTCCACTTCTTCGATCGACTCGGTCGAGACTTGGCCGCCGAGTTCTTCGTCTTCGCCGATCAGCCCGTTCGAGGTCTCACCCGGGCACGCGTCGTTGACGAGCCTGATGCTCTTGCCGACCTCGGTTGACTTCCCGAGGTCCTTGGCGAACCTGTTGGCGACGCCTTCTTCGAAGTAGGAAGGCGACTCCTGCGGAAAGTGAAGGTTGAAGCGTTCCTCGCTGTAGCCGTAGGAGATCGAGTCTCCGAGGGCGAGGTAGGTGGTGGTCGCGGGCGCGGCCGCACGGGCGCGACCGGGGCCGACCGCCAAGACGACGGCGAACACCGCCGAGAGCACCATCAGCGTCGCGACCAGTCGGCCGCGCGCCCATGGCGCGAGCGTAGAGCCATGCGTGGCTTGCATCTGCATCCTCCCTATTGGGCGGGGGCGTGCCCTAGCCAGCGACGACCCCTCATTGGTCTAGTCCCTCCAGCAAATCCCTCCGGTCGCCCCGCCACCGTGGCGAGGCGAACAATCAAGATACTCACGGCCTCGCCGGGATGTCAAGCGACTGTGAACCCCGCGCGCAGGGCTTCGCACGCAGTCGCGTCCGGCGCCACTGCGACGATCACAGGTCCCCGAACGGAGGCTTTCAGAGGTGCTCGTAGTACTTGTCGCGATCGTCGTGGCCGCGCTCGGCGCGGTCGCTGTCGCGCTGCTGTGGCAGCGCAGCGAGCGCCGCATGCGCGAGGAGCTGAAGGCGATGACGCTCGACGTGATGACGCAGGCGAGCGCCTCGCTGGCCCGCAGCGTGAGCGACTCGCGCGGCGCCGAGCAGGAGCGCGCCGCGGGCGAGATGGCGCGGCGGACCGAGGAGATCAAGGGCCTCGTGACGCCGGTGCAGGAGAAACTCGGGCGCATGCAGGGCGAGATCGGCCGCCTCGAGCGCGAGCGCCGCCAGGCGCAGGGCGAGCTGGCCGAGATGGTGCGCCAGCTCGGCGAGGGAGTCGGCTCGCTGCGGCGCGAGACCGGCAACCTCGTCTCGGCGCTCAAGCGACCGTCCACGCGCGGCTCGTGGGGCGAGATCCAGCTGCGCAACGTGGTCGAGATGGCCGGGATGGTCGCGCATTGCGACTTCCTCGAGCAGTCCACGATCCAGACCGCCGACGGCGCGCTCCGCCCCGACATGCTCGTGCGGCTGCCGGGCGCGAAGGTGATCGTGGTCGACTCGAAGGTGCCGCTCGACGCCTACCTGTCGATGCTCGAGTCAGAGCGCGAGGACGAGCGCGAGGCGCACGCCGCTCGCCATGCGCGCCAGACGCGCGAGCACATCGTCAAGCTCGCCTCAAAGGGCTACCAGCGCCAGCTCGACGCCACGCCCGAGTTCGTGGTGATGTTCGTGCCCTCCGACGGCATCTACCAGGCCGCGCTCGCGCAGGACCCGGCGCTGATCGAGTACGGCGTCCAGCAGCAGGTCCTGATGGCCACGCCGACGACGCTGATCGGGCTGCTGTGGGCCGTGCACTACGGCTGGCGCCAGGAGCTGATCGCCGAGTCCGCGCGCGAGATCGCCGAGTCCGCGCGCGAGCTGCACCAGCGGCTCGGCCGGTTCGTGACGCCGCTGGCCAAGACCGGGCGCCAGCTCGACTCGGCGGTGGCCGCCTACAACGAGGCGATCGGGTCCTTCGACACGCGGGTGATGCCCCAGGTGCGCCGGATCGAGCAGGCAGGCGCCGCCTCCGAGCGTGAGGTGCAGGCGCCGGCGGCGCTCGAGATCACGGCGCGGGCGATCGCCGCGCAGGCCGAGCTCGAAGGCGAGCAGGCGCCGGACGCCGGCCGCGAGCAGCTGCGAGCGCGGCGGATCGTCTCCGGTCCCTGAGAGCCAGCGCCACCATCGCGAGCGCGACCGGCACCGTCGCCGGCAGCTCGTCGACGAAGAAGAACAGCAGGTCGAAGCCGAGCGCGAAGAGGGCCGTCAACAGAGCGGCCGTGCGCTGGTCGCCCCCGGAGGCGGCCAGCATCCCGCCGAGCACGCCCGCGATGAACAGGTCGCCGTAGCCCATCAGCGCCGACCCGAACAGCGCGCGCTGCAGCTGCGGCAGGCCGGCGGCCGGATGGGCGGCGTTGAGAGCGTTGTTCGGACGCTGGAGAAGATCCGAAACCACCAGTGCCGTGTCGGCGAGGGCCATCGCGATGATCCCGAGCGCGAGCCAGCGGCGCGGCGTGACCGCGCCCAGCAGCGCCCCGAGCGCGACGCAGCTGAGCCCCGAGAGCACAGCCGCCGCCGCACCCCCCGCGAGCCCGCCGCGGTCCGCCCAGGCGAGCGCGAACAGCGGCGCCACGAGCAGCGCGAGCGCCGGGCGCGCGCCACGGGAGAGCCAGCCGAGCGCGAGCGCCGCGAGCAGCGGCACGGCCACGAGCGCGAGGTAGGTGAGGCCCTGGGCGCTCGCCCGTTCGGCGGCGCCCGCGATCAGGACGAAACCGACCACCGACGCCGGCAGCACCACCGCCCAGCCGCCCGCGCGCAGCCGCGCGAGCGGACCCCACGCCGGCACGCGCGGCAGCGCCACGATCAGGCCCTGGAAGAGCGACAGCACTGCGATCGAGATCCAGAAGGGCAGCGTCACGACTCGACAGTAGCCCGGCGCGGCCCGCCCGCGCGCCATCGTGACACGTGCGGGGCCGGGTCAGGCGCCGCCGAGCTGCGCGGCCTTGACGAGCAGCAGCACCACAGACACGAGCAGGTAGCCGCGCATCGCGAGCATCGCCACCTTGCGGCCGGTCGACCAGCGCGGGCGCTCGAGCAGCGCGAGCGGGGGCATCGTCCACTGCTCGCGCGGGATCGCCTCCTCAGGTTCCTCCGGCGGCTCGCCTGCGCGCCGGCCGCGCCCCGCAGCGCGTACGCACCGAAGACGCGAGACCGACGGCGAGCACCGCGCCTCCGATCAGCGCGAAGCGCGTCACGTCGATGCCGGGGAACACGGTCGTCGCCATCAGGATCAGCGACAGCAGCACCAGCACGGCGACGATGACGCTCGCGAGCACGTTCAGCCACGCGGCGTTGCGCCACGGCCCGAGCACGTCGCGTTCGTTGCACAGCAGCAGCAGGAACACCGTCGCCGAGGGCAGCAGCACGCCGGCGAGCGCCTGCACCGCCTCGGTGATCACACCGAGCGGCGCACCGGGGATCAGCACGATCGCCGCCGCAGCCGCGACCAAGCCCGCGAACAGTCCGTAGAACAGCTTCGCGTCGCTGAAGCTTGCGGTGCAGCGAGGACTTCGTGCCGAACACGTCGCCGAACGCGTAGCTCGTCGAGAGCGTGAGTGCGCCGCGCGCCGATCAGCGACGCGTTCAGCAGCACCAGCGCGAAGAACGCGCCCGCGACCGAGCCGAGCGTGATCTTGAGCGCGTTCGCGGTCGCTCCGGCGTCGACGAACTGGCCGGCGTAAGCGGGTGCCACCGAGCGCGAAGGCCGAGATGCAGATCAGCGCACCCGCGCCGAGCACGACGACGACCGCGCCGATCCAGGTGTCCAGCCGCTCGTAGTTGATCCAGCGCGGGGTGATGCGCTTGTCGATCACGTTCGACTGCTGGAAGAACAGCTGCCAGGGCGCGACGGTCGTGCCGACCATCGCGATGATCAGCAGCACCGAGGTGGAGTTGGCCCCGCCCTGGATGCCCGGGACGAAGAAGTCGTGCGCGATGTTGCCCGGCTGCGGGTGGGAGAGGAAGAAGAGCGGGATGATGAGCAGGTTCGCGAACACGAACACGAACATCGAGCGCTCCCACATGCGGAAGCTGCCGCTGGCGGTGATCGCGACGAGCGCCACGGCCGCGAGCGGCACGGCCACGTACTTGGAGACGCCGAAGTAGCCGAGCGCGAGGCTGACGCCGATGAACTCGGTGACGATCGTCAGGAAGTTCAGCAGGAAGAGGTCGCCGACCGAGAACCACCCCCAGAAGCGGCCGAAGCGCTCGTTGATCAGCCGCGCGTGACCGACGCCGGTCACCGCGCCCAGGCGCACGACCATCTCCTGGTTGACGATCAGCACCGGCACGAGCAGCAGCAGCACCCACAGCAGGCTCGTGCCGTAGTTCTGGCCGGCCTGCGAGTAGGTCGCGACGCCGCCGGCGTCGTTGTCGCCGACCATCACGATCAGACCCGGGCCGATGATGGCGAGCAGCGCCAACGTGCGCGAGCGCAGCCCGCGGCGGGCCTCCTCGTGCTGGCGGATCGTGCCGAAGGCGCCCCGGATGTCGCCGACGTGGGCGGAGTCGAGCACGAACCGCTCGCGCGCGGCGCCGGTGCCGGCCCGTGGGCGGCTTGCTTGCCATCTGCTCGACCTCCTTTCGGCGCGCGCGGCCTCGCCGCGGCGGCCGGGGAGGCCCTCGGCAAGCCGCGTCAGCTTCCGGCAGCGAGGGGCGCCCGGCACGGCAACCGCGGACCAGCTACTTCGCGGCAGCTCTGAATCTTGCTGTTTTGTCTGATCTTCCATCGTCGGAAGCGTTCTTTCGGCCGCGCGTTACCCGGTGGCGCCTCCAGCCTATCAGCGCGCTGCGCCAACTGCCCGGCGGTCTTACTCGCGCGCGGCGCCGTAGCGTCGGCGCCAGTCCTCGGGCAGCATCTGCTCGAGCACGTCGTCGACCGCGAGCACGCCGATCGGCATGCCGTCGCCGTCGACGACGGGGAGCACGATCAGGTTGAAGTCGGTCATCAGGCGCGCGATCTCGGGCAGGTCGGCGTCGGCGGTGACGGCGGGCGGTTGACGTCCACGAGGCGCCCCGCGCCCGGTATGGACGGCGGCCTTCACGAGCGCCACGACGGGCAGGCTCCCGACAAGGCGGCCCTCCCCGTCGAGCACGAGCAACGCCGTGAGCTGCTCCGCCGGGATCTCGCTGCGCGCGCACGGACTCGAGCGCCTCTGCTCGACGCGTCGAGCGCTCCGGCACCGAGACGAAGTCAGGGTTCATCAGGCCGCCCGCGGTCTCCGGGTTGTGGCCGAGCAGCGCGGTGATCTTCGTCCGCTTGGCGGCCGGCAGCAGGTCGAGCACCGGCAGCCGGCGATCCTGGTCGAGCTCCATCAGCAGGTCGGCTGCGTCGTCGCTGTCCATCCGCGCGAGCACGGCGGCGACCTGCGTCGTCGGAGCGCTCGCGCAGGAACTCAAGCTGGTGCTCCTCGTCGAGCTCCTCGAAGATGTCGGCCTCGAGCTCCTTGTCCTGCGCGACGGCCTCCAGGATCTCCTCGCCCTCGTCGTGCGAGGCGGCCTCGACGAGGTCCGCGATCTGCGCCGGGTGAAGCCGCGCCAGGCGCCGGTGCGCGATCCGCAGGCGCGAACGTCGGCACGTGCGCGACGAAGGGCTCGAGCGCCTGCCACTCGACGAACTCGGCCGGGGCGCCCTGTCGGGCCCGCGCAGGCGCGCGGCAGGAGCCGCCGCAGGCGCGCCGCAGGCGCGCGTCGATGCCGGCGACCCGCCAGACGCCGTCTTCGGACACCAGCTCGACCTCGCGCGCGACCACGAGGCGGGCGTTCGTGACGTTGATCAGGCTGTGGCCGAGCACGTCCTGCGCGCAGCAGCACCTCGCCGGGCCGGCGCTCGAACTGCGCCAGGTTCAGCTTGGTCGTCGAGGTGCGCGCGGCGCGCGGCTCCAGCCGCTCGATGCGGTCGTCGGCACGAACAGCTCGCGGCCGCCGATCCGCGCCTTCAGCCCGGTCACGAGCGGCAGGCGGTCGCGCTTGTCGAGCCGGGCGATCACGTCCTCGACCCGTCCCGAGCCGCGCCCCCGAAGAATCGAGCAGCGGACTGCCTGCGACAGAGGAGAGATGCAGAACGCGTCGGCCATCGGCAGTGATCACAGGTTACTAGGCGCGCTCGACGCCGCCGCCGGCGGCCGCGGCGGCCCGGGCCGGTTGGGCGACCAGCAGCGAGGCGCCGATCGCGCCACCGAGATCGCCCAGCGCCGCGACCATCACCTGCGGGGGGCGCGAGTCCGCGAACAGGTGCGGCAGCATCGCCTGCGCGAGCCGCTCGGCGTAGGGGGTGCCGAGCCGCACGCCGAGCCCACCGCCGAGCACGACCGCCTCCACGTCGAGCAGGTTGACGGCCGAGGCGGTGCCGGCCGCGAGCGCGCGCAGCGCGCGCTCGATCATGTGCTCGGCGAGCTCGTCGCCGTGCTCGAGCGCGCGCGACCAGATGCCGCTCGTCAGGCGGGTGTGGCCGTGGCGCTCCATCAGCCTGAACAGGTCGGTGTCCTCACCGTGCTCGATGCGCTTTCGCACGTGCAGCTCCATCGCCGCGCGCCCGGCGTAGGCCTCGACGCAGCCGAGCCGTCCGCACGTGCAGCGCGCGCCGTCGACCTCGACGACCATGTGCCCGAGCTCGCCCGCGCCGCCGCGCCCGCGCCACGGGCGGCCCCCGAGGATCACAGCGCCGCCGACGCCGGTGCCCCAGAAGACGCCCAGCAGCGAGCTCAGGCCGCGTCCCGCCCCGAGGTGGAACTCGGCCGCGGTCGCGACCTGCACGTCGTTGCCGATCCGCACCGGCGGCCCGAGCTCGCGTTGCAGCTCGCGCGCCAGCGGGAAGCTCCCCTCCCACCCCGGCAGGTTGCGGGCGCTCTGCACCGCGCCGTCGCGGACGGTGCCCGGCGAGCCGACCCCGATGCCGGCGAGGCTCGCCGTCTCGAGGCCCGCCTGCCCGGCGGCCTCGCGCATCGCGGCGGCCATCTCGGCCGCGACGTCGGCAGGCCCGCCGGCCGTCGGCGTCTCGTGCCGGGCCGAGCCGAGCACGTTGTGCTCCTGATCGACGACGACCGCCTGGATCTTGGTCCCGCCGAGGTCGATCCCGCCGAGGTTGGCCATCGGCGCCATGATCGCAGACCCCCCGTGGGCGCCGGATCGCAGCTTTAGCGCGGCTTAGGACGTTCTTCCGTACCTCTTACAGCCCGCTCGCAAGATCGTCAGGAACGCGAGCCCGATGACCCAGCGCAGCACAGCATCCTGGACGGTCTACGCACTGGGGGCCTTGGCCGCCGGTGCGATCGTCGCCGCGATCCTCGTCGTCGGACCGGCGCCGGCGAGCCAGTCGGGCGTCACGAGGACAGCTACCGCGTCCGAGGGGGCCGTGCAGTCGACCGTATCGGGCAGCGGCAACCTGGCGCCCGCGACCCAGCTCAACCTCGGCTTCAAGACCTCCGGCACGGTCGAACACGTCTACGTGCAGCAGGGCCAGCACGTCGTCTCGGGACAGCTGATCGCCACGCTCGACCCCTCGAGCGCCGAAGTCGCGCTCGAACAGTCGAAGGCGTCGCTGCGCTCCGCCGAAGCGACGCTGGCGCGCGAGGAAGAAACCGGCGGCGAATCGAGCACCCAGGGAAGCGGATCCGGCGGCGCCTCGGCCTCGGCCGCGACGGCGGCCGCGAGCACCCCCGCCCCGACCACGCCGGCGGCCACGACGACGCCCGCAGCGACGACGACGCCCGCGGCCACGACCCCGGCGAGCACCACGCCCGCGCACAGGACCGCGAGCCCCAAGACCGGTACGACGACGAGCGCACCCGCATCGAGCAGCGGCTCCGGCAGCTCGACGAGCGGCAGCTCGCAGAGCACCGTCAGCCCCGCGACCAAGGAAGCCAACCTCGCCTCGGCCAAGGCCGCGGTCTCGAGCGCCAAGCTGACCGTGCGCAACGACGAGGAGGCGCTCGCCGACACGCGCCTGTACGCGCCGCAGAGCGGCACGATCGCCTCGCTGTCGGGACAGGCCGGCGAAGTCGTCTCCGGCGGCGGGACGACGCGCGCATCCTCGTCGTCGTCCTCGAGCTCCTCCTCGGGCGCCGGAGGGGCCGGGACGGGCGGGGGCGCCGGCGGCACGGGCTCCTCGAACTCCTCGAGCTCCGCGTCGACCGGCTCGGGCTCGTCGGCGTTCGCAGTGCTCACGGACCTCAGCTCGATGCAGCTGGTCGTGCCCCTCAGCGAGTCCGAAATCGGCCAGGTCCGCACCGGGCAGCCCGCGACCGTCACCGTCGAAGCGCTCGGGGGCGCCAAGCTCGCCGCCCATGTGGCCTCGGTCGCGATCCTCTCGACGAGCAGCAGCGGCGTCGTCAGCTACGACGTCACCTTCCAGCTCGACCAGATGGATGCCGGGCTGAAACCCGGCATGAGCGCGACCGCCGAAGTCGTCGTCAAGCAGGCCGAAGGCGTGAACGTGCCCTCGAGCGCGATCACCGCCGGCAGCGTCACCGTCGTGCACGGGGGCACACGCGAACGCCGGCGCGTGAGCACCGGTCTGTCGGGCGACTCGAGCACGATCGTCCTCAGCGGGCTCTCGGCGGGCGAAACGGTCGTGCTCCCGAGCCTCAGCTCCGGCGGCTCGGGGACACGCGGCGGCTCCTCGCTGCTGCGCAGCCTGCGGGGCAGCGGCGGGCTCGGCGGCGCGGGCGGGGGCTTCCCGGCCGGCGGCGCGGGCGGCGCGCCCGGCGCGTTCCTCCGCGGAGGCGGATGATGCCCCGCATGCCGGCGCCGCGGCGGCCGCGGCTGCGCCCCGTCCACGACCGCATGGCGCCTGCACGGCGGCCGCCGCTCCAGGACCGGCCGGTGATCGACGTCCGCGAGGTCAGCCGCACCTACGAGCTCGGCCAGGTACGGGTGCACGCGCTGCAGGGCGTCTCACTGCGCGTGATGCGCGGGGACATGGTGGCGATCATGGGCAGCTCCGGCAGCGGCAAGACGACGCTGATGAACATCCTCGGGTGCCTCGACGCACCGACGAGCGGCAGCTATCTGATCGACGGGGTCGACGTCGCGGGCCTCGACGAGGATGACCTCGCCGACCTGCGCAACCGCCGTATCGGGTTCGTCTTCCAGAGCTTCAACCTCGTGCCGCGGACGAGCGCGCTCGTCAACGTCGAGCTGCCGCTCGCCTACGCCGGCATGCGCGGGCGCGCGCGCAGGGAGCGCGCCGAGCGTGCGCTGCGCTCCGTCGGGATGGGCGACCGCATCGCCCACGAGCCCTCGGAGCTCTCCGGCGGGCAGCAGCAGCGGGTCGCGGTGGCCCGCGCGCTGGTGACGAACCCGTCGCTGATCCTCGCCGACGAGCCGACCGGGAACCTCGACTCCCGCTCGACCCGCGAGGTGCTGCGGATCTTCGCGCAGCTGAACGACGAAGGCCGGACCGTGGTGCTGATCACGCACGAGCCAGACGTCGCGGCGCAGGCCAAGCGCGTCGTGCGGCTCAGCGACGGCCGGATCATCGAAGACCGCCGCCACGCGGCCGGGGCACCCGACGCGGCTGAGCCCCCGAGCGGGGTCACGCGATGATCGCCGCCGAGACGTTGCGGATTGCGTGGAGTGGTCTGACGGCGAACAAGCTGCGGTCGGGATTGACGATCTTGGGGATGACGATCGGGGTGGCGTCGGTGATCGTGTTGATCGCGGTCGGGAACGGGTCGTCGAAGTCGGTGCAGTCGCAGATCCAGAGCCTGGGTACGAACGTGCTGCTGGTGCAGGGCAGTGGCGGGTTGCGTCGTCTTGCCGGGGCGAGCACCGGCTCGAGCGTGTCGTTGACGAAGAAGGACGCGCAGGCGCTGCAGGATCCGGGGCTCGCGCCGGATGTCAAGAGCGCCTCACCGGTCGTGAACGCGAGCAGCGTGACGCTGGTCTCCGGCGGCACCAGCTATGAACCGTCGTCGTTCATCGGGACGACGCCCTCGTATCTGACCGCGCACAGCTACCAGCTCGCCGAAGGACACTCGTTCAGCAGCGAAGACGTCGCCCAGCACCGTCGCGTGGCGGTGATCGGCCAGGAAGTGCTCCAGGAACTGTTCGGTGGCGGTAGCGCGGTCGGGCAGTCGATGAAGGTCAACGGCAGCGACTACGAAGTCGTCGGCGTGCTCGCGAAGAAGGGCACCAACGGCACCACCAACCAGGACGACGTCGTGATGGCCCCGATCACGACCGTGCAGGACTCGCTGACCGGCGTCGGGACGATCGACTCGATCACGGTCCAGGCGACCTCCGAATCCTCGCTGAACGCAGCCGAAGCCGAGGTCAAGCAGGTGATCGAGGAACGCCACAAGATCAAGAACACAGAAGAACCGGGCTTCAACGTCCTCAACCAGGGCTCGCTCCTGGAAACCTCGAGTTCGACCAGCAGCGTGTTCACCACCCTGCTCGGCGAGGTCGCCGCGATCTCGCTGCTGGTCGGCGGGATCGGCGTGATGAACATCATGCTCGTCTCGGTCACCGAGCGCACCCGCGAGATCGGGATCCGCAAGGCGATCGGCGCAAGACGCTCGGACATCCTCACCCAGTTCCTGACCGAGGCCGTGCTCGTCTCCCTGATCGGCGGTCTTGCAGGCGTCGCCGTCGGCGTGATCGGCAGCCAGTTCGAAATCGCGGGCGTCAAACCCGTGATCGCCACCTACTCCATCTTCCTCGCCTTCGGCGCAGCAGCCCTCTCCGGCCTGTTCTTCGGCACCTACCCAGCCGCCCGCGCCGCCCACCTACGACCAATCGAGGCACTGCGCTTTGAGTGATCCCGTCCCCCCACAGGAGCAAGCGATGTCAGAGGAGCCATCAGCCACCGAGCAGGCGCCCGCCCACATCCCCGCGGCGCCCGCCGGGGCGCCCGGGTACGAGCCGGCGCAGGAGGCCTGGGAGACCCAGGACGACGAGCTCAGCGAGCTGCCGCCGCGCCCACGGCGGCGTCTGCTGACGCCGCTGCCGCTCGCGCTCGCGGCCGTGCTGCTGATCGCGTGCGGCTTCGTCGCCGGGGTGCTGGTCGAGAAGGGCCAGACGAGCTCGAGCGCGGGCGGCAGCGCCTCCGGCGCGGGCGCGATCGCCTCGCGGTTGCGCGCGCTCACCGGCGCCGGCGGCGGCGCGGGCGGCGCCTCGGCGCAGGGCTTCGCGCGCCCGGCCTCCGGGACGGTGTCCTTCGTCTCAGGCAGCACCTTGTACATCAGCGGCCTCGAATCGAACACGGTCAAGGTCCGCACCTCCGCGGCGACGACCGTGACCAAGAGCGTCAGATCCTCGGTGCACGACATCCACCCGGGCGAAACCGTCACGGTCACCGGTTCGACCTCCTCCGACGGGACCGTCGACGCGGAAGCGATCCGCGTCGGCGGCGGCGCGGCGGGCGGGCTCGGGGCGCTGTTCGGGGGCGCAAGCGGGAACCCCGGCGGCGGTAGCTCCGGTGCGGCCGGCGAAAGCGCCGGCAAGGGAACCAGCGGGGGCGGCGCCGTTCAGCTGTTCGGGAACGGCTAGTGGATCAGGCGGAACGCGTTTGACCGAGAATCACATCAACCCAAGGAGCCACATCGAATGAAGCAACGTCATCTGCTGAGGACACTCGGCATCACCTCGCTCGTGCTGGCCGCAGCCGTGCTGCTGGCGGCCTGCGGGAGCTCGTCCTCGGGCTCCTCGACGACCGCCACGACCGCGGCGCAGGCTGCGACCACGGCGCCCCAGGGCGGCAAACGCTTCTCAGCCCTGCGCGAATGCCTCAGCAAGAACGGCATCCAGCTTCCGCAGCGCAAAGCCGGGCAGCGGCCCCCGAACGGCCAGGGCGGCGCGCAGCCCTTCTCCCGCGGCGCCTTCGGCGGCGCTCCGCGCCTGCCCAAGGGCGTCACGCGTGCGCAGTTCGAAGCGGCGATGAAGAAGTGCGGCGGCACGGTCGGGCGCTTCGGCGCGCAAGGGGCGCGGGTCAACTCGCCGCAGTTCAAGGCCGCCCTCGCGCAGTTCGCCGCGTGCATGCGCACCAACGGCGTCGCGCTGCCGGCGCCGAACACCTCGGGCAAAGGCCCGATCTTCGACACCAAAGGGATCAACACCAACTCGCCCACCTGGCAGGCCGCGCAGAAGAAGTGCTCGCCGGTGCTGCACCTCGGCGCCGCTCCGGGTGCGCAGCAGCCCCCCGGTCAGGCGGCCCCGCCCACCCAGTGACACCGGCGCTCCGCTCGCCCGCGCCCGGCGCGCGGGCGCGGGCGCCGCGCGGCACGTGCCCCGCAACCGGCGGGCGCGCTAGTGGTGCTTCGGGTCGGGGATCGCCGAGGAGGTCGGCTTGGCGGCGATCTGCGGCGCCGGGATCGCGGCGACGCGCGTGAGGAGCTGCGTCCACTGCTGCGAGCTGAGGAAGCTGGTCGTGACGACCGGAACCGGCGCCGTGGCGCCCTTGCCGGCCGAGTGCGCCGCGGCGGCCTGGCCGCGCAGGGTGCTCTTCGGGGCGGACGCCGAGAAGAGGAGCTCGAGGCGGTTCCAGTGCGAGGACTCGGCGCGCGTGCTGGCGGTCGCCGGGTAGCGCATCAGGCTCACGATTTCGTGCGGGACGAATTCGCCCGGCAGCGTCATCAGGGTGCGGATCGTGAGGTCGGTGATCGTGCCCGGCCCCTGGTGGTGGGCGAGCGCGACGCCGTTGATCGCCGTGATCTCGACGTCGAGGCCCTGCGACTGCGGCGAGAGAGCGCCCGAGGCGCTGTACTGGCTCTGGCCGCAGCGCAGCGCGCTGACGGTCGGCTTCAGGCCGCTGCGCGAGAGGAACGCCAGCACCGCCAGCACGCGGCGGTCGACCGCGCCGGAGGCGATGTCCTGGCGGCCGCAGGCGTAGATCGAGATCCCGGGGTCTGAGAGCACGGTGCGCTGCAGCTGGGTCTTGGAGAGCAGGAACACGTCGCTGGCGGTCGCGCCGAGCAGCGCGTCGTTGCTGCGCGCCCCCTGCGGGTGGAGCGCCTTCTGCAGCTGCGCCCAGTTCGAGAGCACGGGCCCCGGGTCGATGTAGCCGCTGTCGCCCGACGGGCGGATCGCGAAGCGCATGTGGCCCGCGTGCGCCCCCTGGGGGGTCGCGACCGTGCCGAGCACCGTGCCGCTCGAGACGACCGCGCCGACGCGCAGCGGCAGGCGCCGCGCGGCCTTCGCATGCGCGCTCGCGCGCTGCGCTGTGACGGCCGCCGACGCGCGCGCGTCGGGGTTGCCCGGGCGCGCGAACAGGCGCTTGTGCCCCATCCCCGCGGGCGTCGATTCGCTGCTCGCGAGCGAGACGCGGCCGCCGCCCGAGCCGTGGTTCTGCGGCGCGGGGGTCTTCACCTGCAGCGTGACCGGCGCCTGGCTGCCGGCGGTCGCGGCTTTCGAGGGCGCGGGGTCCTTGGTGCTCGCGGCCTGTACGACCGGCGCGGTCCCATCGGAGGCGGCGGGCTTGGCGAGCGTGTAGTTCGGCGCGACGCTGCCGAGCCCGGCGTAGGTGAACAGGTCGCCGTAGACGTCGCGCAGCACGATGAAGCGACCGAGCTTCGCGTTCTTGCCGATCTGCACGACCTTGCCGTCCTGCACCGCCACGACCGAAGCGCCGGGCGAGCTGGTGAGCGGCACCAGCTCGGGCGCCGGGGTGCTGCGGTGAAGGCGGGCCGCGGCGGCCGTCGGCGAGGGCGCCGAGCCGGTGGAGGCGGCGAGCGCGCCCGCGGTGGCGCTCGAGCTGCTCGCGGGTTCCTGGGGCGGCGCGCCCCATTCGAGCACCTTGCCGTCGACCGGCGGGCGGCCGTCGACGAGTCCGGTGAGCGTCGCGATCACGGGCTTCGGGTAGGTCGAGATCAGCTTCGCCCGCAGCATCACCGAGTCGGCATATTCTTCGGAGTGGTTGTACGCGAGGATCGCGCCGCGCAGGTTGGTGGCGGCGCCCGCGGCGCGCAGGTAGCGGGCCGCCGCGAAGACCGCGTCGACCGGGTTGTACGGGTCCGCGTAGCCGGCGTTGAGCGCGTCGACCCCATAGGACATCCAGGTTGCCGGCATGAACTGCATCCAGCCGACGGCGCCGGCGCTCGAAACCGACTGGTCGGCGCCGTAGTCGGTCTCGATTTCGTTGATCGCCGCGAGGATCTGCCACGGCACCCCGTACTGGACCGCCGCCGCCTTGTAGATCGGAAGCAGGAACAGCGGCACGCGGTAGAACGCGAGCGCCTGCACCGAGGCCTGCGAGGAGGCGAGCACGGCGGCCAGCGCGCCGGCCTTGATCGACGACGGCGAGACGGCGACGTTGTTTTCGCCCTTGTTCCCCTTCTTGCCCGCGCCCTTCGTGGTGGTCGCGTTGGCGGAGCCCTTGCTCCCCTGGGTCGTCTTCTGGCGGCGCTGGAGCACGACCGCGGGCGGTTCCTTGCTCGCCGGCTGCGTCTGTTTGGGCGTCGTCGTGGCCGGGGCGGGCGACGGCGTCGGGGTGCTGGTCGTCGGCGCCGGCGAGGGCGTCGTGACAGCGCCGGTTTCGGTCGTGGCTTCGCCCCCGTCGGCGCTCACTTCCGGGGTCGTCGGCACGGTGCCGAGCGAGGCAGCCGAGACCTGCCCGGCGAGCGGTCCTCCAAGGCTCGCGGCCGTGAGCCCTCCGCCGGCGAGGGCGGTGAGCACGGCACGCAGAGCTCGACGTCGAGCTCTGGTGGGTGGCGTCATGCCTGCGTGTCGCTCATCTTCGGGTCGTCCCATGGGTGTGGCCGGCGCACCTGATCCACATACGCGGGATACGCCCACCGGGAGTCATATCGGCACACAACCAGGAATCCGTAAAGGATTCGTAATCGTTCTCGCACATGTCCGCCATGGCTCCTCGGCCGGAAGTATGCGTCATTTCGAGGAGGTTTGTTGCACTTCCGCTTGCCGCGGGGCGGCCGGGGGGCCCGTCCCGGGGGCCGGCGGACTCCGCTACGCTGTCGCCCGTGGAAACGATCGACTCGGTCCTCCAGGTCATTCTCGCGGTGGTTCTCGTGTGCCTCGTGCTGATGCATTCGGGCAAGGATTCCGGGCTCTCCGGTGCCTTCGGCGTCGGCACCGGGACAGGCCCGCTGGGGGGCGGCTCGCTGGTCCAGCGCAACCTGAACCGCTGGACGGTCGTGTTCGCGGTGCTGTTCTTCCTCAACGCGATCGTCCTGCTGAAGCGCCCCTGGGCCTAGCCCGCGCGGCGCGCCGGATCCCCTACTCCGCGGCATCGGCCGGCTCGCCGAGCGCGTCCAGTTCGTCCAGGATCCGGAGCGCCTCCGCACGCAGCTCGGCGTCGAGCGCGCGGTAGTCCCGCTCGGACAGCTTGCCCGTGCGGAAGTCGAGCTCGGCGTCGCGGATCTCGTGGTACTTGGCCTCGCGAGCTGCCTCGAGCTCCTCGCGACGCAGCGCGGCCCGGCCGGCATCCGCGCCCGCCGGCGGTTCCTGGCCGGCGCCCGCGGAGCGGGCGCGCCGCACCGGCGCGCTGACGAGGAGCACGACGAGCGCGGCGAGCACCAGGGTGCAGAGCGCGATCAGTACCGCCACGGCGCTCCCCTCGAGGGCCTGGCCGCCACCGCTCCGGGCCTCAGGCCCGGACCAGCTCCTGCGGCGCGCGAGCCCGCCCTCGCGCAGCCACGCGGCTGCGCACCGTGGCCGCCGCCGGCCAGACCGCGATCAGCCCTCCGAACACGACGATCGCGCCGCCGAGCCAGATCCACATCACCAGTGGCGAGACGATCAGGTGGAACTGCGCCGGCGGCGTGTGCGTGAGGTAGCTGCGCGCGATGTAGAGCAGCGCGATCGGCGCCTCTTCAGGCCCGAGCGTCGCGTTGCCGGCGGAGACGATCCGCTTCAGCGCCGGGGCTTCGATGTTCGGCTCGATCGCGCTCCAGACGTCGCGCGTGACGCCGCCGTCCATGCTCACGTGGCTGACCGGCTGGCCGCCGATCAGGCTGCCGACCGTTCCCTGGCTGGGTTCCTGGGAGGCGTAGTAGCCCTCGCTCGGGTACAGCGTCGCGACGTGCCGGTGGGGTGCGCGGGCTTCCATCACATCCAGCACGGCGCCCAGCGCCAGCGTCGAGCCGGTGTGCGCGCGGTCGTACTTGGGCGTCACGGTCGCGGTCGGGCGCACGTAGCGGACCTCGTAGGCGCCGACCTTGGTCGACTGCCCGCGCGAGAGCTGCAGCTCGTTGGCGTGCTGGAACGACGAGGAGGCCGCCACCCCGACGAACAGCACGGCCATCCCGAGGTGCACGATGTAGCCGCCGTAGCGGCGGCGGTTGCGGCGCACCAGCGACAGCAGGGCGACCGGCGCGGGCTCGCCGGCCATCGCGCGCCGCGCACGCGCCCCGCGCCAGAACTCCTGGGCGACGCTGCCGACCACGAACGCGGCGCAGCAGAACATCGCCAGCGCGAAGGGCTTGTGGGCGAGGCCGGCCAGCCACAGCACCGCCAGCGTGAAGCCGGCGAAGCCGAGAGGCGCGAGGAAGTTGCGCCGCGCGTTGGCGAGCGAGGCGCGCCGCCAGGCGATCACCGGGCCGATCCCGCTCAGCAGCACGAGGATCAGCGCGAGCGGCACCGTGTAGCGGTCGAACCACGGCGGCCCTACCGACGCTTCCTGGCCGGTCAGGGCCTCGGAGATCAGCGGGAAGTACGTGCCCCAGAAGATCACGAAGCACAGGCCGACGAGCACGAGGTTGTTGGCGAGGAAGATCGACTCGCGCGACAGCAGCGAGTCGAGCCGGTGCTCGGAGCGCAGCATCTCGCGGCGCGAGACGACCAGGTAGATCGAGCCCGCGATCAGGACGCCGATCAGGCACACGAACGGCACCCCGAGCGTCGCCCCGCCGAAAGCGTGGATCGAGTTGAGGATCCCGCTGCGGACGAGGAAGGTGCCCATGATCGCGAGCGTCCCGGTGGCCAGCACGAGCGACACGTTCCAGACCTTCAGCATCCCGCGTTTCTCCTGGATCATCAGCGAGTGCAGGAACGCGGTGCCGGTCAGCCACGGCATCAGCGAGGCGTTCTCGACCGCGTCCCAGCCCCAGTAGCCGCCCCAGCCGAGCTCCGAGTAGGACCAGCGCGCGCCGAGCAGGATCCCGACGCCGAGGAACAGCCAGGCGGCGAACGCGAAGCGGCGGATCGCTTTGATCCAGTCCGCGTCGAGCCGGCGCGCCAGCAGCGCCCCCGCGCCGAACGCCAGCGGGATCGTGCACAGCGTGTACCCCGAGTACAGCATCGGGGGGTGGATCATCATCGTCGGGAAGCGCAGCAGGGGGTCCAGGCCGACGCCTTCCGGCGGCGCCGGGTGGGTGGTCGCGAACGGATTCGCGTAGATGACCATCAGCGCCACGAAGAAGCCGCCGAAGCCGAGCAGGATCGCGGTCGCGTAGGCGGCCACGTCGCGCATCCGCTTGCGGGTCAGGAACAGGGCGAGGCTCGCCCACAGCGACAGCAGCCACGCCCACAGCAGCAGCGACCCTTCCTGCGAGGACCACACCGCCGCGGCGCGGTAGAAGGCCGGCGTCGTGCGGCTCGAGGTGTCGGCGACCGTGTTGAACGTGAAGTCGTTGCGCAGGAAGGCGACCTCGAGGACCGCGAAGGCGACCGTCAGGATCCCCGCGAGCGCGTAGACCGAGCGGCGCCCGGAGTCCGAGAACTCAGGCCGGCCGCGGCGCACCCCGTAGAGCGAGGCGCCGATGCCGTAGGCGCAGACCACGAGCGCCAGCAGCAGGCAGGCGAAACCGAGGCCGGCCACTCAGGCGTTCTGGTTCTCGCCCGCAGGGGCGGTCTTGTACTTGGACGGGCACTTCGTGATCAGCGAGTTCGCTTCGCCGACGTAGCGCCCGCCCTGCTTGGAGACCGTCACGATCACCTCGCGGCCTTCCCGGAAGGGGTCGGGGACAGTTCCCGTGTAGGACAGCGGGACCGTCGTCGCGCCGCCGGCGCGATCGCTGATCGCGAAGTCGAGCGTCGCCCCTTCCCGGCGCACGCTGTGAGCCGCGACGGTTCCGGTCACGACGTAGTTGCGTCCCGGCTGGGCCTCGTGCACGAGCTGGCTCGGCGACAGCGCGGGGCTGGCGGCGCTGAAGCTCGTGTAGATCAGCGCGCTTGCCAGTACCACCGCTGCGCCAAGCGCCACCACCAGGCGCATCGTTCGCTTGCGCGCGGGGTTCATTCCCCCAAGTATCTCAAACCCCCTGCCGCCGCCAGCCGGTGCCGGCGAAAGCGAACGAGATGGAAGACCACCCGACAGGAAACAAAGGTTGCACGGCGAAACCTTTTCGCGTGAGCGACGTCCTATGTGGTGAGCGCCGATGAGAGCCAGGCTCCCGCACCCCCTCCGAGACAGGCCCCGCGAGCGGCCCGAGCGCCGCGGCCACGGCCGTGCCCACCGAGCCCCGGTCGCGGCCGCGCCCGCACCGCCCGGCATCGGCGCGTGCGACCCCGACGTCGCCCGCGTGCGCAGCGCCGGCGGCCCGATCGACCACGCGACCTACACCTGCGGCTGCGGCTACCTGTTCAGCGCGGCCGTCTCGACGACGGTCGTCTGCCCGCACTGCGGCGCCGACCAGGCCTGGTAGCAGCCGCTCACTGCGGGCGGCCGTTTGCCTCGGCCCAGCAGCCCACGTGGTAGATGTCCCCGCCCGGCTCGGGGACGGGCTCGTTCAGCCGTGAGCTCGTGCGCACGTCGCCTTCCTCAGGGCCGACCACGACTACGGGCTCATAGACACCGACCGGATCGCCGCAGCGCACGCACGTCCAGCGTCCTTGCTCCATCGCCCGATCGTGATGAGCCGAGAAGGGCCGCACCTCCGTACTAGTCCGCTCCCGCGGACAGTAGTAGACCCTCGGCGGCCGGATCAGTAGCCGGTGGCCGAGAAGTGCCCGCGCCGTGCGATCCGGGCCTCGGGCGGCACCGGGCCGATCGTGGGCGCGGGCACCGCAGTAGTAACCTCCGCCCGGTGCTGCGACGGTGGGGGATCCGGCTGGGAGTGTCGCTGGTCGCGATCGCCGCCGGCCTTCTTCTGAGCTCGGCCGTCCTGAGCGACTTCTCGGTCAACGCCGGCGGGCTGCTCGAGGCGACCCTCCTGTTCTGGGGGGTTCACATCGTGGTCTCCTTCCTGGCGCTCAGGGTGCTGATCCGCCAGCCGTCGGTGGCGATGGCCGGGCTGCTGGCGCTCGCCTCGACGATCGTCGCGCTCGCGATCGTCGCCCTGATCGTCCCGGGCCTGAACGTTCACGGCGCGGGGACGCTGGTCGCAGCCACGGTCATCATCTGGATCGCAACGGTGATCGGGGACTTCGTCGCGCGCTCGATGATCCGCGACCGGCGGGCCGAGCGGCGCGCAGAGCGCCGGTCGGACTGAGGCAGCCTGGGCCCCGTGCGAGGGGCCCGGTGCGAAGGACTGCTCCCTAGGAGGTGCCGGAGGACCCGAACATCCCGGGCATGCCGCTGATCGCGCGTGAGATCACGACCTGCTGGATCTCGGCGGTGCCCTCGAAGATGTCGTAGATCTTCGCGTCGCGGTGCCAGCGCTCGACCGGGAACTCGCGCGTGTAGCCGTTGCCGCCCAGGATCTGGATCGCGCGCTCGGTCACCCATACGGCGACCTCGCCCGCCTTCAGCTTGCTCATCGAGCCCTCGGCGTTCTCGAACGGGACCTGGTTGCGGCCCATCCAGGACGCGCGCCACACGAGCAGCCGGGCCGCGTCGATCTCGAGCTTCATCCGCGCGAGCGTGAAGGCGATCGCCTGGTTGTCGATGATCTTGCGGCCGAACTGCTCGCGCTCCTTGGCGTACTCGAGCGCGTACTCGTAGGCCGCGCGGGCGATCCCGATCGCCTGCGCGCCGACCGTCGGGCGCGATGCCTCGAAGGTCGCCATCGCCGCCTGCGCCTTGCCTTTCTGGCCTTCGCGCACGCGCGCGAGGCGTTCGTCCAGTTTGTCCTTGCCACCGAGCACGTAGCCGGCCGGGACGCGGCAGTCGTCGAGGTAGACGTCGGCGGTGTGCGAGGCGCGCAGGCCGTGCTTGGAGACCTTGGCTCCCTGCGAGATGCCGTTCGCTTCGCTCATCGGCACGACGAACGCGGCGTGGCCTTTGGAGCCGAGCTCCCGGTCAACCGAGGCGATCACGACGTGGACGTCGGCGATGCCGCCGTTGGTCGCCCACGCCTTCTGCCCGTTGAGGACCCACTCGCCCGCAGCCTCGTCGAACTTGGCGCTCGTGCGGACGCCGCTCACGTCCGAGCCGGCGTTCGGCTCCGACGCGCAGAAGGCCGCCACCTTGACGTCGTCGGGCGTCCCGAAGCAGCGCGGGATCCATTCCCCGATCTGCTCGGGCGAGCCCTGCCCGAAGATCGACGCCACGGCGAGCGCGGTGCCCATGATCGACATGCCGATGCCGGCATCGCCCCAGAACAGCTCCTCGTTGACGAGCGGCAGACCGAGCCCGCTCGGGTCGGCGAAGAACTGGGCCATGCCTTCGAACCCGTACAGCCCGATCTTGGCGGCCTCCTGGATGATCGGCCACGGCGTCTGCTCCTTCTCGTCCCACTCGTGCGCCGCCGGGCGCACGACATCGGCGGCGAAGCCGTGCACCCAATCGCGGATGTCCTTCTGATCCTGGGTCAGCGCGAGCGAGAACGGCGTCTCTCCCGCGGATCCCTCGGCGAGCGACTCGATCGCCTCGGCGGCGTCCTCGGCTGGCGCAGATGGGGCTGACATCGTCGGGTGCTCTCCTTTGGTGTTGCGAGGGTCGATTGAAGCGTAGCTGACAGTACCCGCGATCATGTAAACAGAACGGTCATCGGCCCCGCTCTGTGTCGAAGATCACTCAACGGGGCTGCCAGGCCTCCTCGGCGCGGGTGAGCTCGAGCACGTCGTCGGGCAGCTTCCCTTCTGCGACGTCGGCCACCGTCACGCGCTCGAGCACTTTGCGGAGGTTCGCGCGCAGCGCGATCCACACCTGCTGCAGGGCGGCCGCCGAGCCGACGTATTCGATCTCCTCCGGCCGCTGGCCGCGCACGCCCACGAGCGGACCCTCGACGGCGCGGATCACCCGGGCCAGGTCGAGCTCCTCGGCCGGGTGGGCGAGCCAGTAGCCGCCTTCGGGGCCGCGCTGGCTGCGCACGATCCCGGTCGAGCGCAGCTGGGTGAGGATGTTCTCCAGGAACGACACCGGGATCGCCTGCGCCTGGGCTACGTCGTCGACCTTGCGCGGCGCGGCCTGACTCGAGCCGGCGAGCTCGACCACGGCGCGCACCGCGTAATCGGCCTTGGCGGTGACGTGCATGCCGTGATTCTCGCCGATCAGGCGGCCGGACCGTCGCGCCGGCCCGCTTGTTAGGCAACCCTAATGGCTGTGATACGTTAGATCCCGGTATCCCGACCGGGAAGATCGGATTTAGTTCGATGCGCCTCGGCGTCACCTCCATCCCCCCGCTGCTGCTCCTCCTGATCGCCCCGCTGCTGCTGGCCGCGTGCGGCTCGGCGAGCGACGGGCCGAACACGATCACGCTCTACAGCGGACAGCACGAACAGACGACCGCGACCCTCGTCGAGGAGTTCGAACGGCAGACCGGGATCAAGGTCCAGATCCGCTCGGCCGACGAGGCGACGCTCGGCAACCAGATCGTCCAGGAGGGCTCGAACTCCCCGGCCGACGTCTTCTACTCGGAGAACACGCCGGTGCTCGAAGCGCTGCAGCAGAAAGGCCTGCTCGCGCCGGTCGAGAGCTCGACGCTGTCGGCCGTGCCGAGCCGCTACAGCTCCACTCGCGGGGACTGGGTCGGGGTTTCGGGGCGGATCTCGGCGCTCGTCTACGACACCTCGGCGCTGCACCCCGGCGAAGTGCCCTCGGCGCTGCTCGAACTGGCCTCCAAGCGGCTGCGCGGCAAGGTCGGCTTCGCGCCCTCGGAGACCGACTTCCAGCCGCTCGTGACCGCGATCATCAGGCTCGACGGCAAGGCCGCCGCCGAACACTGGCTGCTCGGGCTGCTGGAAGGCGCGCGGGTGTACCCCGACAACGAGACACTCACCGCGCAGGTCAACAACGGCGAGAGCCAGCTCGGCCCGATCAACAGCTACTACTGGTTCCGCCTGCGCCGCGAGCAGGGCGCCGCCGGCACGCACTCCGCGGTCGGCTATTACGCGCACACCGACCCCGGCAACCTGCTGAACGTCTCCGGCGCGGCGATCCTGCGCTCGAGCTCGCACAAGGCGGCGGCCAAGAAGCTGCTCGCGTTCCTCGTCAGCGCCGCCGGCCAGCAGGCGCTCGCCCACAGCGACAGCTACGAGTACCCGCTGCGTCCGGGAGTGGCGGCCGCGCCGGAGCTGCCGCCGCTCTCGAGCCTGCACCCGAACGGCCTCACGCCGGCCGAGCTCGGGGACGGCATCGAAGCGCTCGAAATGGAGCAGCGGCTCGGGCTGCTGTAGGGATGAGATGAGCACGCTCGCCGCCGATCAGCATCCCTCGCGTCTGACCCGCACCTGGTCGGGGCGCCGCCGCTGGCCGCTCGTGAGCGTCGCCGGCGGCGCGCTCGCGGCCGGCCTCGTGCTGCTGCCGCTCGTGTTCCTTGTCGTGCAGGCTCAAGAATCCGGCTGGGATCACGTGCGCCGCCTGCTGTTTCGCCATCAGGTCGCAGTCCTGCTGTGGAACAGCGTGCGCTTGACGCTCGCGTGCACCGTGCTGTGCGCGGTGATCGGTGTCGGCGCGGCGTGGCTCGTCGAGCGCTCCGACGTGCCGCTCCGCCGGCTGTGGGCCGTCACGCTCGTGCTCCCACTCGGGATCCCCGACTTCGTCGTCGGGTTCGGCTGGGTCTCGATCTGGCCGTCGCTGCACGGGTACCTCGCGGCCGTGATGGTGATGACGCTGTCGCTCTACCCGCTCGTCTACCTGCCGGTGGCCGCCGCTATGGCGAACCTCGACGCGGGCCTGCTCGAGGCATCGCGCAGCCTCGGGCGCTCGCCGTGGCGCACGTTCATGGGCGTGACGCTGCGCCAGGTCTGGCCCGCTGTGCTCGGCGGCTGCCTGCTCGTCACGCTCGGGCTGCTGGCCGAGTACGGGGCGTTCGAGATCGTCCAGTACCAGACCTTCACGGTCCAGATCTTCACCGAGTTCAAGCTCGGTTTCGATGCCGCCGCAGCGTGCGCGCTGTCGCTCGTGCTTGTGCTGCTCAGCGTGGCGGTGCTCGCCGGCGAGCTCGGCCTGCGCGGGCCCGGCGGCGGCCGCGTGAGCCGCGTCGGGCCGGGGGCCGCGCGCCGCCCGCCACGCGTGCGGCTCGGCCGCCGCCGCGTGCCGGCGCTCGCCGCGGTGGCCGCCGTGAGCGGACTGTCGCTCGGGGTCCCGCTCGCGGCGCTCTCCTACTGGATGGTGCACGGCAGCTCGACGACGCTCCCCTCATCCTCGATCCTCACCGACCTGGCTCACACGGCCGCCTACGGCGCCGCCGCCGCCGCCCTGGCCACGCTCCTCGCGATCCCCGTCTGCACGCTGGCGCTGCGCCACCGCAACCGGCTGACGATCCTGATCGAGCGGCTCGCCTACCTGCCGATGGCGCTGCCCGGGCTCGTGATCGCGCTCGGCCTGGTCGCGTTCTCGGTGCGATACGAGTTCGCGCTCTACCAGAGCTCGTTCGAGCTGATCGTCGCGTACGCGATCCTGTTCCTGCCACTGGCAGTCGTCGGGGTGCGCTCGTCGATGAGCCAGGCCTCGCCGCGGCTCGAGGAGGTCGGCCGCTCGCTCGGGAAGGGGCCGGCCGAGGTCTTCAGGCGCGTGACGCTGCCGCTGATCGCCCCCGGGCTGGCGGCCGGGTTCGCGCTCGTGTTCATCTCGAGCGCCACCGAGCTCACAGCGACGCTGCTGCTGCGCCCGACAGGAGTCGACACGCTAGCGACGCAGTTCTGGACCTACACGACCAACTTCGCCTACGGGCAGGCGGCGCCCTACGCGCTGCTGATGGTCGCGATCTCGGCCGTCCCCGCCTACCTGCTCAGCCGGCGCGTGCGCACGATCTCGCGGCTCGGGTCCGACCGATGAGCGAGCTCGCGGTCACGGGACTGTGGAAGGGCTACGGCGAGCAGGCGGTGCTGCGCGGCGTCGACCTGCGTGCGCCGACGGGGTCGCTGACGGCGGTGCTGGGCCTGTCTGGCTGCGGCAAGACGACCCTGCTGCGCGTGATCGCGGGCTTCGAGCGCGCCGAACGCGGCGCCGTCAGCCTCGCCGGGACCACGCTCGACGACGGGCGCACCTACGTGCCGCCGGAGCGGCGCAGCGTCGGCTACGTCCCGCAGGAGGGCGCGCTGTTCCCTCATCTTTCTGTCGCAGGAAACGTGGCCTTCGGACTGCCACGCGCCGAGCGCCGATCGGGCACGGTCGCCGAGATGCTCGAGATGGTCGGCATCGCGGCGCTCGCCGAGCGCCTCCCCCACGAGCTCTCCGGCGGCGAGCAGCAGCGGGTGGCGCTGGCGCGGGCGCTCGCGCGCAGGCCGCGGGCACTGCTGCTCGACGAGCCGTTCTCCTCGCTCGACGCGACGCTTCGCACACGCGTGCGCGAGGAGGTGCACGCGCTGCTGCGCGAGCAGGGCGTCACCACGCTGCTCGTGACCCACGACCAGGAGGAGGCGCTCTCGCTGTCGGACAGCGTTGCGGTGCTGCGCGACGGGCGCATCGTGCAGCAGGGGCCGCCCGCCGACCTCTACGAGCGCCCCGCCGACGAGCGCCTTGCGCGCTTCCTCGGCGCCGTCAACGTGCTCGAGGCCGACTTCGACGGGGACACTGCGCGCACGGCACTCGGCAGCCTCCCGCTGCGCACTCCCCAGGCCGATCACGGCAGCGGCCTCGTGATGGTGCGTCCCGAGCAGCTCGAGGTGCTGGCGCTCGACGACGGCGGGGACACCGCCACGGCGGGCGGGCTCGACGGGCGCGTCGAGGAGTGCCGCTACTACGGCCACGACGCGCTGCTGCACATCCGCTCCGAGCAGCGCGACGGTTCAGAGCTGCTGCTCGCGCGCGTGCTCGGCGAGCGCGCGCTGCCGCAGGGGACACGCGTGCGTGTCGTGGCCAACGGCCCGGTCACGCCGCTCACATGAGCCGAGAACGCGACCTCTAGCATCTGCGCATGAGCAGGCGCTGGCGCTGGGACTTCGAGGACGAGCAACGCCCGCGTCCGGACGCGGGCGCGCAGCCACCCGTCCCGCCGCCGGTCCCACCCCCCGCCCCATCCGCGGCCGGGCCCGGCCGCGACGTCGTGTACCGCCGGCGCCGCGCGGGCGCGATCGCCGTCGCGCTCGTGATCGGCGCGCTTCTGATCGCGGCGCTGACGAGCTCCCGCCACGGCCGCGGAACATCCTCCGCGCGGGCGCAGACGCCGGCCCACGCGAACGTGCCGGCGAGGCCGAGCGACCCGGAACAGGACGGCCGCAAGGCCGTCAGCTCGGTGCTCGCGTACACCCCGTTCGTGCGCGAGGGCGCCGCCCGCGGGCGCGACATCGCGCTCACGTTCGACGACGGCCCGGGCCCCTACACGCCGCAGGTGCTGAGCGTGCTCGAGCACTACCACGTCAAAGCGACGTTCTTCGTGATCGGGAAGATGCTGCAGTACTTCAGCCAGTCGACCGTGCGCGAGATCGAAGACGGCGACGTGATCGGCGACCACACCGAGACGCACCCGTTCATGGCGCAGCTCTCCGCGCACGAACAGCACGAAGAGCTCTTCGAACAGATCGCGCGCATCGAACTGCTCGGCGGGCGCCGCCCCGATCTGTTCCGCCCGCCCTACGGCTCCTTCGACGCGACCACGATGCACGAGCTGGCACGGCTGCACCTGCTGATGGTGCTGTGGTCGGTCGACACCGACGACTACCTGCAGCCGGGCGTCTCGGCGATCGTGGAACGCGCGCTCGCGGGCGCGCACCCCGGCGCGATCATCCTGATGCACGACGCCGGCGGCGTTCGCACGCAGACGATCGAAGCGCTGCCGCTGATCATCAAGGGGCTGCGAGCGCGCGGCTACCGGCTCGTCACGGTTCCGCAGCTGCTCGCCGAGGACCCGCCTCCGGCAGGCCAGCCGCTGCCGCCCAACCTGAGCGGCGACTGACGCGGGCCCGCCCGCGGCGAGGCGGCGGGCGCACCCGGCCGCGGGGCTATCCTGCCGGCATGCCCGTGCACCCGACCCGCGGCTGAGCGAGTCCGGCGTGGACTTCCCGGACCGGCGCGAGCGGCGCGAGGCACGCAGGCGCGAGATCCGCCGCCGCCGGCTGGCGCTCGGCGCGCTCCTCGCGGCCGCCGCGATCGCGGTCGCCGTGGCCGCGCTCGCAAGCGGCGGCTCCGGATCGCCCCACACGAGTGGCGCGAAGGCCGGCGCCGCGCACGCCACGACGAACGCCGCCGGACCGGCCACGACCTCGAGCTCGGGCGCGGCGGCGACCCACGGCCCGCCCGGCCACCAGGCGGTCCCGATCCTCATGTACCACGTGATCGCGGCGCCCCCGGCGGGCGCGCCGTTCCCGGGTCTGTACGTCGAACCGCAGCTGTTCGCCGAACAGATGCAGGCCCTGAAGGCAGCCGGCTGGCACGCGGTGACCCCCGACCAGGTCGCGGCGTACTGGCGTGAGGGCGTGCCGCTCGGCCCGGGCAGGCCGATCGTGCTGAGCTTCGACAACGGCTACCACTCCCAGTACGCGCAGGCGCTTCCGGTGCTGCAGCGCATGGGGTGGGTCGGTGAGGAGAACATCCAGCTCAGCGGCCTGCCGCCCTCGCAGGGCGGGCTCAGCGAAGCAGAAGTGCGAGGGCTCGTGGCGGCCGGCTGGGAGCTCGACACCCAGGGCATCAGCCATGCCGACCTGATCACGCTCGACCCGCAGCAGCTGCACTACCAGGTGGCGATCGCGCGCGAAACGATCCAGCACCGCTACCACGTGCCGGTGAACTGGTTCTGCTACCCGTCGGGCCACTACAACGCCACCGTCGTCGCGGAGGTGAAGGCCGCCGGCTACCGCGGCTCGACCACCGTCGTCCCCGGCTGGGCCAGCCCAGCGAGCGACCCCTACCGACTTCCGCGCCTGCGCGTGCTCGGCGGCACCTCCCCGCAGGCCCTGCTGGCCCAGATCGAGGCGATCCGCGAAGAACCGCCGCCGCCGCCCTCCTACCCCGCGGGCTGACGGCGCCGAGGTTGGCGCGACAGGGTGATGGGTAGGAGTCGGGCATGAGCGCGATCACGACCCCTCTCTCCGACGGCGGCGCCTCGCGCGGCCTGCGGGCGGGGCCGCTGAGGATCCGCGCCTTCGAGGAGCCGGCGCGCCACGTGCTCGAGCTGGGCGGCGAGCTGGACATCGCGAGCGTGCGCCACTTCGAGCGTGCCGCCGGGCAGCTGCTGGCGCACGGGGCGAGCTGCCTGCTGCTCGACATCTCTCAGGTCGAGTTCATCGACTCGACCGGCCTGCGCTCGATCCTGTCCGTGAAAGCCTCCTGCGAGGGGCGCGGCTGCGAGTTCTGCGTGACGCACGGCTCGGGGCAGGTCGACCGCGTGCTGGCGCTCACGCGCCTGCTCGACATGCTGCCGTTCCGCAACGGCCGGCGAGACCCGAGCCGCCGCGAGCTCGACCTCCGGGGCGGCGCGGCCTAGATCGCCGACCGCGCGAGGCGCAGCGCAGTGCGGGCGCGCGGATGGCTGGCGTTACGGGAGCGCTTGCCCGAACCGCCCGGGCGGCGTGAAGGGGTGCGTGCCGCACGCGAAGTAGAACGGGAGCTGATCGAGTCGCGCGGCGACTGTCTGCGAGGCGGGACCGTCGACTTCCTGGCCGGTTTCGGGGCTGCGCCAGCAACCGCTCGGAAAGTAGACCTCGCGCGAGCGCGCGCGCTTCTGCACGACCGGGGCGACGAGCACGTCCGGCCCGAGCAGCCACTCCTGGTCCTGCGTCGCGGCCTGCGGGTCTTCGGGGTAGTCGAGGAACAGCGGCCGCGCGATCGGCATCCCGGTTTCGTCGGCCTGCTGCCAGAGCTCGCGGATCAGCGGCTCGGCGCTGACGTGAAGCCGGCTCAGCAGGCGATAGAGACCGACGAGGTGCTCCGAGAAGGGCGTGTGCTCGCGCAGCACCGCCCCGTGCAGGCGGAAGACCGGCGAGAGCGCCGCCCACTCGGCCCAGCGCTCGAACAGCTGCCGGGTCGTGGGGCCGACTTCGGGGTCGTAGTAGCCACCGATGTCAGCCGAGTAGCCGTAGGCGCCGCCGAGGCCGCGGTTGAGCATGTCGCGGGTCAAGGAGGCGAGCCCCGATGACTGGCTCCAGTCAGTCGTCTCGTCGCCGGGGAAGTTGAAGCTCTCGTACGCGGGCGTCCCCGGTTCGCCGCTGTAGCCGCTGCGCGTGTAGAAGACGATCTGCCGGCCGGGGTGCTCGGCTTCGAATTCTTCGCAGATCTCGCGCGTGACGCGCTGATAGATGACCGGGTAGAGGTTGTGCATCTGCTCTGCGCTCGCCCCGTCGGCGAAGTGCATGCCCGGCTGCACCTGCTCGCCGAAGTCGAGCATGAAGCCTTCGGCGCCCATTTCGAGCGCGGCGAAGATGCGCTGGCGCCACCACTGCACGGCGGCGGGGTCGGTGAAGTCGATCAGCCCGGCGGTGTTGCCGTAGTTGTTGACGAACAGGAACGGTTTGCCCGCTTCGTCGGTGGCGAAGTAGTGGCCGGCGATCCCCGCTTCGTAGTCGGCTTTGCTGTTTTCGCCGCTGTTTTCGTCACCGGCGAACGGGCGGAAGTAGACGAGCGGCTTGATCCCGTGTTCGCGCAGCTTGGCGAACAGCGCTTCGTCGAACGCTTTGGAGACGAACACCCAGCCCTCGACCCGGAAGGCGCTCAGCGGGATGTGGTGCGCGAGGAACTGGTCGAGGTTGCTTTCGGCCTGGGCTTCGTAGGCCGCCGGGCCCTGGCCGAAGCTCACCTCCTGGTCGAAGATCGGGCCGAGCCAGGGCGGCGGGACGCGCTGGCGGCCCGTGGTCGAGGTGATCGTGCTGAGCGCGTGGGTCATGCTCCCCGGCGCCACCACGTAGTCGATCTCCGGTGCCGCCACCTCGGTCTGCCACGCCAGCGGATCTTCGGAGTCCATGCGCCAGGCCGAGAGCTCGTTGCGGTCGAGCAGGAAGCCGTACCCCTGGTTGGAGAGGAACGAGGACTGGACGTCGTAGGCCGCAGACGGGCCATCGGGCGAGAGGTTGGTTCCCTGTTCGGGGCCCGAGCGGAAGTTCTCCTGGTCGACCCAGTTGTAGAAGGTCTGCCCGCGCTGATCGAGCAGGTCGTGGCGTCCACCGAAGCCGTGGAAGGCCTCGCCGGGCGGCGAGCTGAACGAGTCGGCCATGGCGGCGACTTCGCCCGGGTCGCTCGGCGTGGCGGACACGCGGATGGCAGCGGCGCCCTGTGGAGTGACGGTGACGCTCAGCGTGCGCCCGGCGGGATCGGTCGTCGAGAGCGTCAGGCGCACGCCTTCGCCGGCCGCTTCGGCTGCCAGCACTTCGCGCGCGGAGTACTCGGTGCCGCCTTCTTGCACCGAGCTCAGGTCGCCCCCGTCCTGGCGCTGGGTGTAGGTGGCCGGCTGATCGCTGCCGACGAGGAAGGTGAGCGGCGCATACAGCGCCGGGCCGGCCGGTTCTGTCGCGAGGCGCAGCGCCGGCGGCAGCGCGAAGCTTTCCGCGCCTGTCGCCTCCGAGAGCACGGTGTGCCCACCCGCGTCGCGGAACGCGATCCCGAACGGCGCTCGGGTGATCACCGCGCTCGCTTCGGGGGCTTCGAGAACGATCTGCTGCGGCCCGATCGAGACCGACGCCGTCGCGGGCGCGGCAAACCAGCACGACACCGCGATCGCGACCCCCATCGCCAGGGCTGACCCTCGACGTCTCATCTGCTCCCTCCTCCTTGCCCGCGACTCCGTGCGGAAGAGCGGCGAACGGGCTTCGAACCCGCGACCTCAAGCTTGGGAAGCTTGCGCTCTACCAACTGAGCTATCGCCGCACGATGCTACGAACTGCCTGCTAATCAGTGCTTTTTGCGCTCGCCTCCCTGTGCTGCAACCGCCGTCCGCGTGGCAGCGAGATCGGCTCCACTGCCAGCTACTGCCAGATAGCCGCCGTCCACGAGCGCGCGCAGGTGCCCGCGATCGGCCTCGGAGACGTTCATCACCTGCGCGTAGAGCCCGAGCGTCATCGTCGGCGAAGTATGCCCCGATCTGCGCCATCACGTAGGCCGGATCCTTGCCGAGCGCGATCAGCAGCGAGGCGAACGTGCGGCGCAGCGCGTGGAGCGTCAGACCGTCCGGCAGCGCCGTGCGGCCGTGCCTTGGCGAGCTGCTTGTCCGCGCGCTCGATCGCGCCGCCGAGAACACGTTTCAGCACGCGGTTGCGATCCATACGCGTGCCGGCGGCCGAGGCGAACACGGGGTCGCGTGGGAACGGGCTTGCGTGTCGCCTTGAGGCTGCGCAGTTCGGCTGCGAGCACAGGGAGCAGATCCATGTAGCGGACCCCTGCGTCGGTCTTTGACTGGCGTACACGTATGCCTGCCCGCGGCGAGATCCACGTCGCGCCAGTCGAGCGCGATCAGCTCGGAGATCCGCAGGCCGGCGAACATGATCGTGGCCAGCAGCACCAAAAGCTACGCGCCAGCTCGGCGGTCCTCTCGGCGTCGAGGCGCCCCGCGGCGCCCAAGAGCGCCTCGATCTGCTCGGCGTGGTCCAGGTAGGCCCTGGCGGGCTTCTCCGCCTTGACCTTCCGACGCTTGCCGCCGACCTTCGCCGGGTTCCGCAGAGATCAGCTCGCGCTCGACCGCGACCTCCAGGATCTGCCCGAGGCGGGTGATCGTTTTGTTGATCGACGTGCCGCCCAGGATCCCCTCGCTGCACCTTCTGCTCCCGGTAGCGGTCGACCTCGGCGACCGTGATCTGCGAGAGCAGGTGATCCTTGAAGAACGGCAGCAGGTGGACACGTAGCTGGTTCTCGTAGTCGAGCTGGGTGCCCGGCTTGATCTGCTTCTTGATCGACGCCAGCCACGCCGAGGCGAACTCGTGGAACGTCTGCTCCCGCGGTGGCTCGACGGCACATAGGGCTGCCACGTGCCGTCCAGCACTTCCCCCAGGACCTGCTCGAGCTCCCGTCGTGCCCGCGCCTCGCTCCACCCCTCCTCGGGGCTCCCGAGTGTCTGGTAGCGGCGCTTACCGCCAGCCGTGAACCTGCAACGCGAACTTGAAGCCGTCCCGGGTCGGGTTGCGTATGACCTCGCCCTTCGGTGCTCTCGCCGCCATCACGCATCGTCTCCCTCGACTGCCCGTTTCCACTGCAAGCTCCGCCGGCGTCCAGTCGGCATGCTGTGCCTCGTTCTCGATCGAGCCACGCCAACGACTCGCCTACCGTCGCAATCTGCTCGTCTTCGTCGATGTCGGCCTTCGTAGAGGATGAAGCCGGGATCGCTGGCCGACGCGACGAGGTGCGCCGACTCGCCGGGGCCGAAGCGACCACCCGAACGGCGGCGGAAGGGAGAGCCTGCCCTCAACGAAGCGCCAACCGTCGCGATCGCGCAAGACGTCGGCGAGGACGGTCCATCGCTCGAGTTCGGCGTTATCGCTGGTCCACTCACAGCAGATCCGTTCGTATCTTCACGGTCGAGCGGTCGCGCTCATCGCCATCGCTCTCCTCCACGCGTCATCGGTCATCGGACACACCCTGAGCCATCGCTGAGATACGTTGCATTGCTTCGCGGGACCGGCGTCGCGCCGTCCCTGTATGCGAACGTTGACACCGCGCCGGCGAGCTCGTCCAGCCCGACCGCGCTCGTGTAGATCTGTGCGGTCGTGACGGGCGAGCTATGGCCCATGAGCGCCTGGGCGACCCGTAGGCCGGCGAAGCGGGCGATGTGGTCGCCGAACGCGTGCCGCAACGTGTGGACCGTCAGGTTCCCGGGGATTTTCGCTCGTGCGGCGATCACCTTCATCGTCTTGTTTAGCGCGTAGCGGCTGATCGGCTGTGGCCCGTAATCCCGCTGTTGACGGATCACGTATTCGTCGGGGTCGACGGTCGCGAGAATGTCCTGCACGATCGGCTCGAGTTCCGGCAACGCTGGCACCCACCGGGCGACGCCGCCCTTCGCGATGTCCTCGCTGAACAGGACGAACCCGCGGCGCTGAAAATGCCTCACCCGGAGCTGGGAGAGTTCGGATACCCGGCCCCCGGTCAGGAGCCCGATGTGGATGAGGCGTGTCTCGCGGAGGTTCGCACACACGTCCATCAGGTCCGTGACCTCGGCCCGCGTGAGCCGGTAGACGCCGCTCTTGTGGCGGACCCTTGCCCGCTGAACCTTCCGGGCGGGGTTGCCCTCCCTCAGGTCCTCCACGGTCAGCCAGTCATAGAAGCTGGTCAGGATCGAATGTCTGTGGAACTGGCTGCGGGGGTGTGTGTACCGCCCGAGCGTCGCCTTGACGTGCTCCCGGGTCGAGTCCAGCGGCCCGGCGCCTGCGCAGTCCTCCGCGTGCTTCGCCAGCGCCTCCCTGTAGGACCGGGCCGTGTTCTCCGACGTGAACCGCCCGTACAGCTTCGAGTCGGTGATGTAGCGGTCGATAGCGTCATCCCACGTCATCAGTTGACCCCCAGGTCCGGCCATACCGACAGGAACAAGTCCAGCAGCGATTCCAGCTCGTCCTCGGTAAACGGACGGCTTGTGTCGATCTCCGCGACGATCAGCTCGACGGTCGCAGCGTCCAGGTCCTCGGGCATCGTTTCCCCTTCGGTCGTATGGTCTACTTCTCGGCTTCGACCAGCTCGCCCGAGCTCGGCGCAGCGACACGTCCAACGCCTCCGGCGAGCCTGCGCACCGTGGACCAGCCGGGCGAGGATTTCCCCGCCTCGATCCGGCTGTACGCCGAGCGCGGTCAGGCCGGCCGGCGTGCGCTAGCTGCTCCTGCGAAAGCCGCGCTCCTCGCGCAGCCGCGCCAGGACCGCGGACGCAGGCTCTGATCGGCGGTCGACGGGCGCACGGCGGCGTTGGACATTACTCGTCAGCTGTCCTCCTCGGTGCTCTGTAGTCGAGTTCGATGCGTTGACAGCAGCGCGCAACGTACCGGCTCCGCAAGATCGCATGAAGCCCGCAGCCCTCACCGCCGCCGCCCTCGCCGTTCTGGTGCTTCCCGCGAGCGCGGGCGCCACGCCAGTCCTGTCGCTCGCTCAGGGACGCTGGTTCGTCGAACGGGCCGTCGGGCCGTGGGACGAGCACTACCGGATCACCGACTGCCAGCGCACGTCGAGCGTCGTCGTCGCGTGCGGCGTGACATACCGTGAACCCCTCCGGCCGCGGCACGCCCACGTCACCGAGCTGGCCGAGCTGCAGCCGACCGGCAACGTGCTCGTCACGCTGCCCGAGCGCATCCTGAGCCCAGCCGAAACGGCCGCGGTCTGCTCCGAAGGCATCGTCGCCTGCTAGAGCAGGATCGTGAAGGCTTCGACCGGCTGCGTCGTCTTCCACTTCGCCCCGGCCGGCACGAAAATCGTCGTCGAGGCCGGCGAGGACGTTTTGAGTTCGCCGAGCCGGCCCGCTTCGTGAGTAGCGGGCGCCCCCACGAATACGGCGACGGAGCCCGTCCACGAGGCACTTGTCGTCACCAGGCTGACGATCGCCGCGCGGGTCGCGCTCGGTTCGACTTCCGCTTCCGCTTCGGCTTTCGAGAACGCTTTGGTCGAGTACGTCTGACCGGTCGACGCGAGCAGCTCGTTCCACGCTGCGCCAGTGTCGAGGAAATACGCCTTCGAGTCGGTCGCATAATAGGTGCGGCCTTTCACCCCGGCCGTAGGCCGCGATCCCGCGACGCCTTCTTCGTACCAGTGCGACGAAGCGGCGGTGGCCACGTTTTTGATGTCGGCCGTGACGATACTCGTCGCTTTCGCAGGCACCAGCACATAACCGATCACAAAACAGTTTTTCGGGACCGCCGCAATCCCTTCCAGATTCCCGAGCGTCGCCCCAGCTTTCGCAGTCCCTTTCAACGCTTCAAACACCGCTTCATGTTTCCCCGACGAATCCACCGCATTGTCATACACACGCGCAACGATCGTTTCGATCCGCGGATTCGTCGCATCCGCCGTCGGGATCACCTGTTCATAATCCGCCGTGTTCTGGAAATAGTACGGGCCCGTCGTCGTCGTATAGCCCGGGATCCACACGCCACCTCCGCCGGCGTGCCACCGTTCACGATCACGCTCATGTTCGGCGTGCCTTTCTGCGTCAGTTCGAGCCCGCCCGTCGCGAGGATCCCACCGGCAGAACCGATCACCGACCCCATCGCCTGACGCAGAACCTGCGCATCACCTGTGAGTTCGTCCACGGCCCACGCGCTGATGGTCATGCCGCCTCACCGCCCTCCTGCTCGAGCTCGCGCTGTGGCTGGATGGGCAACACGAACGGGGGTGTGAGCGGCCAGGTCGCGGGCTTCGCCTCGGCGAGCCTCACGGCCCGGTCCACCTCGGCCTGTGGCTTCTCATCCTGTGGTCTCATGCTCTACCTGCCTTTCGTGCTCGAATATCCCCCACGCCGCGCAGCCGACTCGAGCACGAGGCCGGCGCGCGGGCGTGGAGGCTTTGTCAGGCGGGGGCACACGACCAAGAGGCCCCCGCCAGACGCTTATGCGCAGGGGTCACGCGGTTTTCGCTGACGCCCCTAGCGGCTTGCCCTTGAGGATCAGCTGCAGCCCCGAGTTGGCGAACCCGCGACTCACGACAGTTTCGAAAACCTCGACGAACGTCTCGTAGTCGTTCGTGGCGTCGAGCGTCGAGTCCCGGACGACCCCGAGGTCGAGGCGGCCGCCGTCGAGCCGCTGCATCGAGCCCTCGACGAAGACGTAAGCCACCATCTTTTCCAGCTACGACCCGATCGTGCTACGCGCCTTTACTGGAGCTCGGAAAGGTTTGGGCTTTGCCACCTTCGACTGCCGAGCTCTGACCATCGAGGTGCCAGATAGGCTCGAATCTGCGCGCTCGGATGATGTCGTCGACCTGCTCGGGCTGGATCTGGAGCACGTTGAACGTGGTGTCATTGGCGTGCGCGTGCTCACGGGCGAGATCCGCTTCGATGGCCTGGCGGCACCACGCGGGCAGGATGATCGTCAGCGACTGCGATTCGGGCAAGCGGTGAAGCTGACGGTAATTCGGCGACGACGTACTCGAGGAAGGTGATCAGCTCGCGCGTGTAGTCCAGCGTTTCGGTCGTGTATTCGAGCCCTTTGACGCACTTTTCGGCGATCAGGTTCAGCAGGTTGTTCTCCCTGACCCTGGCGGCGGCGGCGATCGCCATCTCCGTGTTGGCGCCAGATCTGCTCCGGTGCGAACTGGGACTGCATGTTCCCGAACCCGATCCGGGTGGACACGGCCTCCACGAAGGCGGATTCTTCGGTGCCGCACGCGAGCACCTTCACCGGCTTCGTTTCGCCGCCGGGTGACGCGTCGGTCGCCTCCGTCCACACGCCAGTAGCGGCTTCCCATTCGGCGACATCAGGCGGCTGGACGAACCTGATCCCGCCTCGGGTCGCCTCGAACGACGGGAGCCCGTCAGCGATCGGGGTGTCCGCGGTCACCCACGTCGGAACGTTGTAGTCGACGTTCACCGGCGCGCAAATCCCCCCGTAGCAACAAGGGCGCCTGTGCGGTCGTACCGCGGCGCGCCGCGCCCGCACACGGCGTCGATCAGCTCGCCAGTGCGTGTCGGGTCGAGGTCGAGCTGGCGCTCCGCCGGGTAGGCGAACTTCGCGGAGGCGACAACCTGCTTCGGACCGACGGACATTCCCCTGCACCTGGTTCGAGAGCCGCCTCACCGACCAGCTGTCCGAGCGCGCGCTGGTCAGCGACCGGCTTCCCGACCCCGGGACCCATCGTTGCGAGCAGGCCCGTTCCGGCCTCGGGCTGTGCCTCGGGTGACGGCGTCGGCTTGCCCTGCCGTCGCGCCATCCGCTGCACCGCGCCGGCCGGCCTGCCGTCCGCGACAAGCTCGCCGAGCGCGGCGACCCTCCCACCGGCGAGGAACGGCGCGAGCTTGGAGGCGGCGTGCCCGAGCTTCACCATCTCGTTCACCGCCTCGAGCGGAGCATCCTCGACGTCGAGCTCGACGTAGCGCGCCTGGATGCGGTTGGCGAGGTCGACCCGCTCGTCGTGGGAGAGCGAGTCCAGACGATCGAGCAGCTCTGCTAGTTCCTTGGGGTTCATGTCGGCTCCGGTGGTGAGGCGTTGAAAGGTCGCCTTCGAGCATCCGACACGCCTGTAACGCCACGCCCAGGCCCGGGCACCTCGGAGGCGTTACAGGTGTGTGCTATGCGGCTGATCGCTCTCTCTCCCTGTGCGCGGCCATCCGGCATCTGGCCGAGCAGTACCCCGCCGTCCGGCCCCGGTGTTCATCGGTTCGCCGCACTGCTCGCATAGGCCGTCCGGGAGCGCCCGATCGGCAGGACACCCTCGGTCGGCTTGCGTCCGTCGCCCAGGATCGCCAGCGCCGCCGCTCCGGGCCCCTCGGCCCGCGTGTAGGCGGCCTCCCATGCTGCCCGGGTCGCTCCGAGCGCTTCACGCCACACTCGCGCCTCGCCGGTCGGGGCCGGCGAGAACAGCCGTTCCAGCGACCAGCTCCCACGCCACGTCGAAGTCGCAGCCATCGCGCCGCTTCTCGGCGAGCAGCTCGCGCAGCACGACCGTCGGCGCGGGGCGAGAGATCAGGGCGGCCATCGGTCAGTTCTGGCGCGGTTCGGGCCGCTGCGTGGACGCAAGGAACGCCGAATCCTCCGCGCACAGCCGATCGACCAGCACGACACCGCCGGCGACCGGCACGATCCTCCGGGCTGATCGGCTCGTCGGTGAAGGCGCCGCACACGTCGCACACCAGCTCGTCATCGGCGAGCAGCGGCTTGAGGTCCTCGAAGCTCGCGAGGTGGTACTTGCAGGTGAATACGCCGCGGCGAAGGTCGGCCATCAGCTCAATCCCGAACTCCTCACGCCAGGACTGATCTGCCACGCACGCGCGACACCGCTGCGGCGGGCACCGTCTCAACGACGGCCGCGAGCACCCCGAGGCCCCGGGCGGTGGGCTTCACGTCGGCCGCGGCCGAAAGGGCATCCCCGTCGTTGCCTTGCGCTACCTGCACCTTCGCCTCGTCGAACGAATCGGTGAACTTGCGCCTGTCGTCACTCATTTCCGCTTCCTCCTGGTCGTGTGTTTCACTGCATACTTGAGTCGCTCCAGCCGGCTCGCACATGCTGCCTACTCCTGCCTACGGTGAAGCCGCCGCAACCGTGGCGGCAGCTCCCCGACCGACTCATAGACGCGCTGCCCGTTTTCCTCTCGCATAGTTAGAACCTTTCTCCGAGGGTGAACCCGCCGTAAGAGCCGCCCGCGCGCAATGCTCTCCCCGAGGTTCACACGCGCATTCCCCGCGGTGAGAATCCGGCCCTCGGCCTGCACCTTGCCCTGCAAGACCGCGCAGGCGATAGCGATCGCAACCGCCTGGTCGTCATGCTCACCACTGTCATGTTCGAGACGGACCGCCCCAGGTGAAGTCTCGCGCAGCCGTACTCGGCCAAGCTCCCCGATCAGCTCCTCGTCCTTCGGCAACAGCAGCAGCCGGTTACGCAACGCCAGGTGAAGCGCGTTCGCAACCCTCCCGACGCTCTGAGCAGAGAAGGTGAACTGCTCCGCCCGCACCCCGCGAGCTTTCAACCGTTGGAGCAACCCAACCGCCTGATAGGGGTCGGCGTGCACGGGGGCACGGTGGTATTCGCGGCTCGCCGCCTCAACCCAACCCTCGACCTCCTCAAGGCTCACCGGTGCCCGTCTCGTGCCACGCCAACGCCCGATCCGATCCACCACCACCCGGGACGGCGCACCCGGATCCTCGCTCACCCGTTCGGCGTGGGCGACCACCGCCACACACGCGTCATTCGTCAGCCCAACATCCAACGTCACCACATAACGCACCCCGACCTGCGGCGCCTGCGGACCGTCCAACACGCACGCCGCCGCCAGATCATCCTGCGACACCAGCCGATCCTCCGACTGCACCCAGTTGTTGAGGTGAAGCCTCTGAAACTCGCTATCCCGCAGCAGCGGACGCTGCGCCTCGAGCTCCTCGGCCGGCACCCACGGGAGCGGCCCCGGCACCTCCGACACCCGCCAACGCTCCGAACGGCGCGCCTCCTCCAGGATCCGATACGACCAATGCCCAGGCTCACCAGCGCTCGACGCCACGATCATCCGCGAACCCGGCACCTTCGCCATCGCCGAAAGCAGCGCCGTCCACAGCCGGCGGGCACCCCGCGTCGAAGGCTGCTGCGCCATCTCATCAACGACCAGGAGATGCGGACGCAAACCAAACGCCGAGGCACCATCAGCGCTCAAAATCTCGACGGACGCACCCGAGCCGGCCAAGATCTTCAACGACCGCACGTCGACCGCACTCGCCAACGCCGGCGAGCGACCAACAAGGCCAGCGGCAGCATCCGCGACAAGCGCCGCCTGATCCTGATCAACAGCCGCGACATAGCCACGAGCACCCGCCGGCGCTTCCGTCGCCAGCCACGCCAGCGCCACCCCCGCAGCATCACTCGACTTAGAGCCACCCCGCGGCCGCCCCCACCAGTGCCAACGCGGCCCCGACCGGTCGAAGAACGCCTCAGCATCCGCAACCTGCCAGGCGGCAGCGACAGAACCCCACGCACGGCCATCCTCGAGCCGCAACGCCGCCAACAGATCCAGAGGATCCACGCCGCTCACGCCGCCGGCCTCCAGGACGGCTGATCGTCCTCCGGTTCGCGGTGCAACTGCTCGAGGACCGCGGCACGATCGACGGTCCGGCGACGCCGCGCCCCACCATCACGCTCAGGAGGCTCGACGTCGACCAGGCGGTCAGCCAACCGCACCGGCCGGAACGCCAGACGCCACGTCGCCGACGGACTGTCGGCACAGCTCGGGCAGAGCACGAGCGTGCGCGGCTCACGCGTCCGCAGGTGCTCGGCGGGGATGCGCCGGCTGCCCTTCGACAGCGACCTCGAGCAGTGCGAGCAGGTGTTCGCGAACCCGGGCCTCATCCGTCGACCACCTCGACTCGATTAAGCCGTGTCTGCCTGCCCTCGGCCGCCAGGTCCGCGAGCGACGCCTCCGCGTGCTCGCCACCGGCCACGAGCATCTTGAGCTTGGCGTGGCCTGCCGGTGTCAGCCCGAGCTGGTCGCCCATCACCCAGGCCAGGCGGCTCGCTGCGGTCGCCGCTTCCATCAGGCGGGTGAAGCCCTTGCCGTCAGCGCCACGCGCCGTCAGCGCCTCGTGGGCAAGGTGCTCGCGGGCCGTCGCTTTCAGGTAGCGGTCGACCGATGGGGCGTAGTGCGGCTCGGCGACCCACGGCGCGACCTCGAGCAGGGCGCCGTGCACCTGCTCGGCTCGGTCGGCGATCGCCTTCTCGCTGTAGGCGCCGTGCTGCAACGACAGCGTGTGGCCCGGCTCGAACGGCGGACGCTCCCGACCCGCGACCATCAGCGCGCCGCCTTCCGACGCCCAACTGGCAGTAGCTGGCAGTGAGACTCCGCAGGCGCGCGCCTACCGGCAGCCGCCGTCCGCTTCGCAATGCCAGATCCCGCGTCCTCCGACCTCAAGCTTTGCTCGCGTGCGGGCAGCCCAGCGGACCACGCCGCGAGCGCACGATCGGGATCGAACCGCACGCACCGACCCACACGAATCGCGCCCAGCTCATCGGCGTGCCGGTAGATCGTCTTCACCGCGACGCCAAGCCGCGCGGCGAGCTCGGCAGCCGTCAGCGCCTCGCGCGCCGCATCCTGCGGCCGGTCGGTCGGCGACGAGATCGAGCGCATTGGCGGCACGGACGGGCGGGTCGGCGGCTGTGTGCTCATCGGCCCGTCCTGTTGGCGGGTTGTCTGTTTGGCGCCTTTAAGGGGCGCGCCAATCCGCCAACTTGACCGTTTGGCGCTTTGGCGTCGTGATTGGCGGGCGCCAATGTGGCGGTGTATGTCTTGTCCTGGTGGCGTTCCAGTTGTTCGCTGTCAACGAGTGATGTGAGTGCGCGGCCGACTGTTCGGTCTGTCTGGTCTAGATCGAGTCGGCGAGCGATCTCGCTGCGGCTGAGTGGCTCGCCGGCGACGATGTCGAGGATCCGCTCAGCGGTCGTCTCGGTGCGGGTGGGCCCGCGTTCGCTGCCGCCGTAGGGCTGTGCCTGGTCGATGGTGAGTAGGCCGCCGCTGAGGTCGATCTTGAGCCATCGTTCGTCGGGCTCGAGGTCGAAGCGCATCTTGCCGTCGCGGGCGGGGTCGCAGTGCAGATATCGCCGGGTTCTGCGCTCTTGGTCGTTGGGGTCGCGGCCAAGGACGAACAACGCGTCGACCTGGTCGCGGAGGACGCTCGAGCCGCGGTAGCCGGGGCCGTGCTTGGGGCGGTGGTGCAGGACGACGATCGCGGTCTGTGTTTGGCGGGCGACGAGCCGTAGGGTGCTGGCGACTGGTAGCACGGTGTCGCCGTCGTTCTCTGCCATGTGCGGTGCGAGTGTTCGCAGGCTGTCGATGACGACGAGCTGCGCGTTCTCGTCGCTGATCGTGCGGACGAGCCAGTCGCCGTGGTGGGCGAGGTCGAGGCCGGTTGCCTCGTAGACCGCGACGCCTTCGGGTGGGCCGTCGGCGAGCTTGTAGCGGCTGCTGATGAGTCGTTCGCCGTTCTCGCCGTCGATGATGAGCGCGCGGCCCTTCTCGCAGTCGATGCCGCCGGGCGAGCTCCCGCACGCCACGCCGATCGCCAGGGCGGTGCTGAGCAGGCTCTTGCCCTCGCCTCCGTGTGCGCTGAGCAGGGTCACGTAGCCCGCCGCGGCGAAGCGGTCGACGATGTAGGGGATCGGCTCGACGGGTGCTGCGAGGATCGCGGCCACGTCGAGCTTGCGCGCCGGCGCCTGTCCGGGTAGCCGTTCACCGATCACGCCACGCTCGCGAGCCTCGGTGTCGCGGCCGGCTGCCCCCATGCGATCTCCGCGACCGCGGCGAGCGGCCAGGTGCGGGCACGCGGCAGGTAGAACCGCTCCCCGCGCACGTCGATGTGACGGAGCCGGGCGGCAGGCATGTGGACCGTCCCGCCGGTCAGCTCGGCGCGCCCGACGTAGCGGCGGCCGTCTCTGAGCCGCACGGTGGCCTCGCCGTTCATGTGAGGACGGCGTGCGGCAGCGATTCACGGATGCAGGGGCGCCAGGCTGGGATGCCTGCGGCGATGTGGGCTGCCTGGACGGCCTCGAGCCGTGCGTGCTCGGCGTTGGCAGCGGGCAGCCGGACACAGCTCGCGGGGATCTCCCATCGGCCGCCGGCGATCGTGTGTCTGGCCAGCCGGACACGGAACGTCAGCGGCGGACGGTGTGACCGGCGTGGTCTAGACTTGGCCGTGAGCGCCATCACCGCTCGCTTTCTCGACACGCCCGTTCGCTGCGGGCGTGTCGTCGTTATGGGGCTGGATCTCGAGCAGCGCGGCCCACGCGCGCGCTAGGACGCGAGAGTGCTGCGGGACCGCACCCAGCTCGATGTTCGTGAGCTGGGCGAGCGAGCAGTTGGCCCTGCCAGCGAGCTGCACGCGCGTGAGGCCGACACGTTCGCGGGCATTTCGCAGCTTCGCTCCAGCGTGGTCTGCTGTACTAGTAGTCATGGCCACCGAGGATCGCTCGGACGCCGCCCCGAAGCTAGGGGCCGGAAAATCGCGCGGACGACCGCCCGGGCCACACCACGCGACGGCCGAGCGCGGCCGCAGACTTCGCAAGGTAGTCGCGGCCGGCACCCCACTCAGCTTCATCGCCGAGTACGCCGCCATGGATGGTGCAGACCCGGAGATCGCCGGCGCCGACACCAAGAGCATGCGACGATGGATTCGGGCGGCTGACGTGGCGGACGACCGACCTGCACCCCATCGGTCGATGACCGACTTCCAGGCGATCAGCTACGCGATCCGCGCGCTGGGCAAGCACGACGAAGCGCACCCCAAGGCGTTCTATGGGGCGGGGGCGCCGGAGGCCGTCGCGAGGAGGCTCGAGCTCGTCGCCGCCGTGGTGTACGCACAGGCTGCGGTGAGCGGCGAGTCCGTCCGCGGCGCCGAGTTGCTTGGAGCGGAAGCTCGGTGGCTGCGGGAGGGCACGAGCCGGGCCCTCTCAGCGGGCGTTTGAGCTAGTCGCCGCGAGACGGCGAAGCGCCTCCCGACCCCACAAGCCCACTGCCGGCTACTGCCAGATAGCAGTCCCCACCTGTCCCCTCGGGGGTTCGCGCCAGACGCCCCGCACACACAAAGAGCCCGCAAACGCGCTGTTTACGGGCTCTCTCGGCGACGCTGCCGCGGGCTTGGGAAGCTTGCGCTCTACCAACTGAGCTATCGCCGCGCAGGGGCTGATTCTAGGCCGTCGGCGGAGGGCCGTCGCTCACAGCCCGAGTGCGTCGCGCCGCGCGGGCGGTTCGCCGGTGGGTTCACCGCTGCGAGCTGGGATCGCGTGTAGGCAGGACACCGCGGCGCGCTAGGCAGCTGCGGGCGGCGGATGCCCGGCGGGCGCCCCGGCGATCAGCCGCAGCGCGTGCACGAGCGGCTCGTGCAGCTCGGTCGCGATCTGCCCGATGCTGGCCGGGCGTCCGGGCAGGTTCACGATCAGCGTGCCCGCGCGCACCCCCGCGATCCCGCGCGAGAGCATCCAGTTGTCGGTGTAGGGCCTCGAAGCGAGCCGCATCGCCTCCCCCAGCCCCTCGATCTCGCGCTCGATCACGGCCGCGGTCGCCTCGGGCGTGAGATCGCCGGGCGCGACCCCCGTGCCGCCGCTCGTCAGGATCAGGGTGCACGCGGGGTTCTCGCTGTGGCGGCGCAGCAGCTCCTCGATCGCCTCGCGATCGTCGGCCACGAGCTCGGAGGCGAGCACCTCGAGGCCGAGGTCGCGTGCCACCCGCTCGAGCTCGGGGCCGCTCTCATCCGCACCCTCCCCCGCCGCCTTCGAGGTGCTGATCGTGACGAGCACGGCGCCGCCTCCCGTCGCTCGCACGCGCTCGCCCTCGTCGGCGCCGTGCGCGGCATGCGTCTCACCCTCCTCCCCCTCGCGGCGGTAGTCGCTGCGCCCGCCGCGCTTCTCGAGCAGCACCACCTGCTCGATCTCGATCCCGCGTTCCAGGCCCTTGACCATGTCGTAGACGGTCAGCGCGGCGACCGACGCCGCGGTCATCGCCTCCATCTCGACGCCGGTCTCGGCGGTCGTGCGGGCCTCGGCCAGAAGCTCGACGACGCCGCGCTCGGCGTCGACCGACGCCCGTACGTCGAGGAAGCTGAGCGGCAGCGGATGCGCGAGCGGGATCAGATGTGCCGTCTGCTTGGCGGCCTGCACGCCGGCGAGGCGCGCGACCGCGAGCACCTCGCCCTTCGGCCCCGACCCGTCGCGCACGGCGGCCGCGGCCGTGCTCGACATCCGCACCCTGGCGCGTGCCCGCGCGATCCGCCGTGTCGCCTGCTTGTCACCGACGTCTACCATGCGCGCGCGGCCGTGCTCGTCGAGATGGGTGAGCCGCTCGCTCACGCCCCGTCCGCCTCCGGCGCGCCCTCGCCGCCGCCGATCGGCGGCACGGCGCCCTCCACCCAGCGCGCGGCGCCGTCGCGGCCTTCCTCCCGCTTCCAGATCGGCGCCTCGCGCTTGATGCGGTCGATCGCCTCGCGCGCGCCGGCGAACGCTTCCTCGCGGTGCGCGGCCGACACGGCCACGATCACGCTCGGCTCGCCGAGCTCCACGCGCCCGACTCGGTGCTCGGCGGCGGCGCCGGTGAGCGCGTGGCGCGCGACGCAATCGGACAGGATCACCTCGATGCGCTCGGCTGCCATCTCCGTGTAGGCCTCGTAGTCGAGCGCCGGAAGCTCGCGCGTGACGCCCTGAAAGACGACCAGCGCGCCGGCTCGCGGACTCGCGACCGCGCGCGAGAGCCGCTCGGCCGACAGCGGCTCGCCGGTCACGCGCGCGTGCACCACCGTCTCGCGCGGCTGCTCGCCGCCGCTGACGGGCGGGATCAGGGCGAGCTCGTCGCCGGCGTGCAGGACCGTGTCGATGCCCGCATACTCGCGGTTCACGGCCGCTCGCAGCGGCATCCGCTCGAGCAGCTCGGCGAGCTCCTCGCGCTCGCCGAGCAACCGCATCGCGTCGGCGACGGTCGCGCCGTGCGGCAGCTCCACCTCGAGCGTCGCGGTGCCCGCTCGCTCGCGCAGCATCGCGAACAGCCTCACACGCACCTCCATCGGCGGCCCGGCGCCGCTCACGCCGCGCCCCACTCGCGCAGCGATTCGACCGGGACGCGCTCGCCCGCCCGCACGCCCTCGCTCGAGCTCGCGACGATCGCAAGGCCGTCGGCGGCGAGCATCGAGGTCAGCACGTGCGACCCCTGCGGGCCGGTCGGGGTCGCGTGCAGGCCGTCATCGCGCAGCTCGAGCCGGCAGCGGACGGCGTGCGCGCGCCCGGCGGGCTTGCGGTAGTCGGCCTCGAAGACGGCGCTCGCGCGCGGCGGCAGCGGCGGGCGCCCCTGCAGGGCGCGCAGCGCGGGCCCGACGAGCAGCACGAACGTGACCATCGCCGAGACCGGGTTGCCCGGCAGCCCGAACACGAGCGCCCGGCCGCGCGTCCCGAACCAGGCCGGCGCGCCCGGCCGCAGCGCGAGACCCCAGAAGCGCTCCTGGACCTCGAGCGCCGCGAGGCTCGGGCGCACGTGGTCGTGCGCACCGACCGAGACCCCGCCGCAGATCACGGTCACGTCGGCACGCTCGAGCGCACGCGAGATCGCCGCCCGCGTCGCCTCGGGCTCATCGCGCACGCGCTCGACGCCGGCGAGCTCCGCGCCCGCGCGCAGCGCGAGCGCCGGGACGGTGAACGAGCTCGTGTCGCGCACGCCGCCCGGGCGCGCCGGCTCTCCGGGCGCGAGCAGCTCATCGCCGGTGACGAGCACCGACACGCGGGGGCGCCGCGCGCAGCGCAGCTCCGCGCGGCCGACCGCGGCCAGCGCGCCGAGCTGGGCGGGGCCGATCGCGGTTCCGAGAGCGACCACGGTCGTGCCGGCCCTGACGTCCTCGCCGGCGCGGCGGATGTCGGTGCCGGGTGCGACCGCCGCCAGCGCGTGCACGACTCCGTCGTTCGTGCGGGTGTCCTCGAGCCGCAGCACAGCGTCGGCGCCGCGCGGCAGGACCGCTCCGGTGGAGATCGCGATGGCCTCGCGCTCGCCGAGGGTCACCTCGGCAGGGTGCCCGGCGCGCGACTCCCCGACCAGGCGCAGCGCGACCGGCGTCTGCGGCCCGGCGCCGGCGATGTCGGCAGCGCGCAGCGCGAAGCCGTCCATCGCCGATCCGTCGAAGGCGGGCACCGGGTCGGGCGCGGCGACGTCCTCGGCCAGCACACGCCCGAGCGCCCCCTGGCCGAGCGGCACGGTCTCGGCGCCGAGCGCGGGCGCCGCGGCGAGTACGGCCTCGCGGGCGTCGTCGACCTCGACAAGCGTGCTCCCCACCATGGCTCGACGGGAAGATGCCACACTCGTGCGATGCGCAAACCGGCCGTCCTCGCCGCGGTGCTCGCGGGCGGCAGCGGTTCGCGCCTCGGTGGCGAGAAGGCGGCGGCGCGGCTGGGCGGGCGTCCGCTCGTCTCCTACCCGCTCGGGGACGCCGCCGCCGCGGGACTGCCGGTGGTCGTGGTCGCGAAGGCCGACACGGCGCTGCCGCCGCTGGAGGCCGAGGTCGTGCTCGAGCCGGCGCAGCCGCGCCACCCGCTGTGCGGGCTGCTCGCAGCTCTCCGCCACGCCGAAGCACGCGGCGCCGGCGCGGTGCTCGCGCTCCCGTGCGACACGCCGTTCCTCGGCGCCGAGCTGATCGGCTGGATGGCCGCGCAGGGGGGCGCGCTCGCACTGCGCGCCGGCGGGCGGCTGCACGCGCTGCCGGCGCGCTGCCCGACCTCGGCGCTCGCAACGCTGGAGACGCAACTCGACGCGATGGGCCCGCTGCACGCGGCGCTCGGCGAGCTCGCGCCGCGCGTGGTCGAGGAGCCGGAGCTCGCGCGCTTCGGCGACCCGCGCCGGCTGCTGCTGAACGTCAACGACGCGGCCGACCTGCGCCGCGCCGAGGCACTGCTCGCCGGGGCGTGAGGCGCCGGCTCAGGCGGTGGCCGAGCCCGCCCGCTCGGCGGCCGCCGCGAGCTCTGAGAGCGTCAGCGTCGAGCGTCCGGCGATCCAGCAGGCGACCGGCGCGGCGGTGCGTTCGGAGGCGTGCGCGGCGGTGCCGGCGAGCGCGAGCAGGTCGCTGATCTCCTCCGGCGAGGGCCGCTCGACGCCTGCCTCGCGTGCGAACGCGACGATCCATTCGTCCCTCCTCACCGGCGCAGCTTATCCTGGGGGGCGCGGAGCCAAGCGGAGGGGCGGCGCGCGCCGCAGGATGTGCGGCTCCGGGGAAGGGTGGCTGACTGAAATGCGCGATTCGCTCGACAGACCGCTGCGGGACCTGCGGATCTCGGTCACCGACCGCTGCAACCTGCGCTGCGGCTACTGCATGCCGCGCGAGGTCTACGGCAGCGACTACCGCTTCACGCCGCGCGAGCAGCTGCTCAGCTTCGAGGAGATCACGCGCCTCGCGCGCTTGTTCGTCGCCGCCGGCGTCGACCGCATCCGGCTCACGGGCGGCGAGCCGCTGCTGCGCCGTGACCTGCATCTCCTGGTGGCGAGCCTTGCCGGCATCGACGGGCTCGCGGACCTTTCGCTCACGACCAACGGGCTGCTGCTCGCGCGCCAGGCGCGCCGGCTCGCGGACGCGGGCCTTGGCCGTGTGACGGTCAGCCTCGACGCGCTCGATGCCGCGACGCTGCGCGCGATGGCCGACACGCCGCTGCGACCGGAGCGCGTGCTCGAGGGGATCGAGGCGGCGAGCGAGGCGGGCCTCGACCCCGTCAAGGTCAACATGGTCGTGCGCCGCGGCGTCAACGACGAGCAGGTGGTCGCGATGGCCGAGCGCTTCCGCAACAGGCCGCAGGTGCTGCGCTTCATCGAGTACATGGACGTCGGCTCCACGAACGGCTGGCGCCGCGAGGAGGTGCTCCCCGCCAGCCAGGTGCTCGCGCGCATCAGCCGCCGCTGGGCGCTCGAGCCGCTTGCTCCCTCGAGGGTGGGCGAGGTGGCGAGCAGGTATCGCTACCTCGACGGCGGCGGCGAGATCGGCGTGATCCACGCGGTGACCGCGCCGTTCTGCCACGGCTGCACGCGCGCCCGCCTGTCGGCCGACGGCAAGCTCTACACGTGCCTGTTCGCGAGCTCGGGCAACGACCTGCGCGCGCTGCTGCGCGGGGGCGCCGGTGATGAGCAGATCGCCGAGGCGCTCGGCGGCGTGTGGGGCGCGCGACGCGACCGCTACTCGGCCGAGCGCGTGCGACCGAGGGCCCGCAGGCGCGAGCCCTCCTCGCCGCCGGTGAAGATCGAGATGTCCTACATCGGGGGATAGGCCCGGGCGCTCCGATGGACCCACCCGAGCTCCGCAGGCAGTGTCTCTCCTTCGCGGGCGCCGCGGAGACGTTCCCGTTCGGCCCGCAGACCTCGGTGTTCAAGGTCCTCGGCAAGATGTTCGCCCTCACGGCGCTCGGGGCGCAGTCGCTCCGCGTGAGCCTCAAGTGCGAGCCCGCGCTCGCGGACGCGCTGCGCGAGACCCATGCCGCGGTGATCCCCGGCTATCACCTCAACAAGCGCCACTGGAACACGGTGATCCTCGACGGCTCGCTGCCCGACGAGATGGTCCGCGACATGATCGAGGACTCATACGACCTCGTCGTGAGCAAGCTTCCGCGGGCCGATCGGCACGCGCTCAGCTGGCGCGGAGACGGCTAGAGGCGCATCCGCCGTGGATCGCGCTAGGCCGCCGGCAGCCGCTCGCCCGCGAGCGCCGGCGGCGACCCCGCGATCAGCTTGATCGCGAGCAGCAGCGCCGCCGAGAGGAGCACGAGCACCGCCGACAGCGCGAGCGCCGCGGGCAGGTCGGTCGCGAACTGGTCGTAGATCGCCAGCGGCGCGGTCTGCGTGATGCCCTGGAAGGAGCCGGCGAACATCAGCGTCGCGCCGAACTCGCCGAGCGCCCTCCCCCACGCGAGCGCCAGGCCGACGAGCAGGCCCGGCCGCGCCAGCGGCAGCACGACGCGCCACAGCGTCGTCGCACCGCGCGCGCCGAGGTCGCTCGAGGCCTCGAGGTAGGAGCGGTCGATCGCCAGGAACGAGGCGTGCGCCTGGCGCAGGTAGAACGGCGCCGAGACGAACACGAGCGCGACGACGACGCCGGCCGTCTGCAGCACGAGCTGCACGTGCGCGTCGGCGAGCGCCCCGCCGAGCAGCCCCTCCGGGCCGAACGCGACCAGCAGCCCGATCCCCGCGACCGCCGGCGGCATCACGAGCGGCAGCTCTAGCAGCGTCAGGATCACGGCCTGGCCGGGGAGCCGCCGCAGCGCGAGCAGGTATGACGCGGGCGTCCCGATCACGACGATCAGCGCCATCGCGACGGTGGTCGTCTCGAGGCTCAGGCCGAGCGCTTCGCGCGCCACCGGTTCGCCGAGCTTCGAGAGGAGCGTGGCGGGCGAGGTGTGCACGAAGATCGCGAGCACGGGCAGCGTCAGGAACGCCAGCACGAGCACCAGGCACGCGACCAGCAGCGCCGCGAACCACGGCCGCGGGCGAGCTCGCCAGCCGGCGCTCACTTCGGTGGCGGCAGGAAGCCGGCCGCCAGCAGGGCTTCCTGGCCCGCGCCGTGCGTCAGGCCCGTCACGTAGGCCCGTGCCTGCGCCTGGGCCGGGCCGCCGTTGACGACCGCGGCGCCGTAGGCGACGACCGGCTGCAGCGAGGCGGGCAGCGCGATCGCCCGCAGCTGCCCGCCGGCGGCGCGCACGTCGGTGACGTACAGGAAGCCGGCATCGACGGCGCCCTGCGTGAGCTTGCCGACGATCCCGGTCACGTCGGACTCACGGTCGCGCACGTTCGCCAGCAGCGCCGCGCGCCGGGCAGGCGCCATGCGCAGCAGCACCGAGGTCGTGTAGTCGCCGACCGGTACCGTCGGCGTGCCGATCGAGATCGTCGTGCCGGGCCGCTCGAGATCGGCGAGGCTCGTGATGCGCGAGCCCCGCGGGACCGCGATCACGAGCTTGTTGGCGGCGAACACGACCGGCTTCTGCACGAGGTGTTTCGCGTACAGCAGGTCCGGCAGCTTCGTGTTCGCGGAGGCGAACACCGACGGGCGCACGCCCTGCTCGATCTGTGCGGCGAGCGCGTCCGAGCCGGCGAACGAGTAGCGCACCGTGACGCCGTGCAGCCCGGCGGAGTAGCGGGGCAGCGCGGCGCGCAGCGACGCGGCCGCGGAGACGTCGAGTTGGGGGTCGCTTGACCCGCCGCAGCCGGCGAGCGCGAGCGCCAGCACCAGCGCCGCGAGCGCGCCGGCGACCAGTACGCGGGCGCCGGCCCCCGAGCGCTCGCCCGGGGCGCGCGCGCGAGCCCTCACCGGCTCCGCTCGACCATCACGGAGGTCGCCTTGACGAGCGCCGTGGCCTCGACGCCCGGAGCGAGCCCGAGCTCCTGGACCGAGTCGCGCGTGATCGCCGCCGTGATCAGGAACGGGCCGGCCTCGATCTCGACGAGCGCCATCACGCCCGCGATCTCGACCGAGCGCACGACCCCCGGCATGCGGTTGCGCGCCGAGCCGCTCGTACCGGTGCGGTGGCGCTGCGGACTGCGGGCGAGGCGCTGCACCTCGGCGGCCGGCACCCAGCGCCGCCCGCGCTCGTCGCGCCTGGTCTGCATGCGCCCGGCGCGGTCCCAGCGCCGCAGCGTGTCGACGCTGACGCCGATCGCGCTCGCGGCTTCGCCGAGCGAGAGCTCCTGCTGTTGCGATCGCTGCCTAGGCAATGCACAGGCAGGATATACACCTGCGCCCGCTCCCCGCGCCCGTGTGAACGCGTATGCCGAGCCGAGCCCTTCACCGGCGAGCCGCGGGCTGAGACGCCGGCCCGGGCCCGCGCTCTACCCTTCGGCTACGTGAAAGGTCGAGTCGTTCCGTTCCTCGTGTCGGTCGCGGGCGCGTGCCTGATCGGCCTGCTGGTGTACGGCATCTCCACGCAGGCCGCCAGCCGCACGCTCGACACCGAGGTCCACGAAGGCCACCACCCGGCGGCGCCCGACGCGAGCCGGCGCCTGCCCGTGCTCGGCTCGCAGGCGAGCAGCTCGCTGGCCGCGCTGCGGGGCAAGGTCGTGCTGCTGAACTTCTGGGCCAGCTGGTGTGAACCGTGCGAGATCGAGGCCCCGATGCTCGAGCGAAACCAGAAACAGCTCGAACGCCTCGGCGCCACCGTGCTCGGCGTGACCTACGAGGACAACACGCCGGACTCGGAGGTGTTCGTGCGCCGCTACCACATCACCTACCCGAACCTGCGCGACAACGACAACGGCGGCTTCGCGCACGCGTACGGCACCGATCAGCTCCCCGAGAGCTTCCTCGTCGACCGCAGCGGGCACATCGTCGCGCTCTCGCGGGGCCAGATCGAACAGCCCTTCGTCGACCGCGCGCTCGCGCTCGCGCGCAGCTCGTGAGCGCGCGAGCCCTACCCTGCCGCCTCGCGGCCGCGGCGCTGCTGGGCGTCGTCGTGCTGGCCGCGCTGGCCGCGCCCCGCGCCGGCGCGCACGAACCGCGGCCCTCGCTGCCGGTGATAGAGCGCCAGGTGATGTGCGTGACGTGCAAAATCCCGCTCAACGTCGCCCAGTCGCCGCAGGCCGACCGCGAGCGGGCGTTCATCCAGTCGCTGATCGACGCGGGTTACGACGAAGCGCAGATCAAGCGGGCGCTGGTCGCGCAGTACGGCGCCTCGGTGCTCGGGCTGCCGGCCGATCACGGCTTCGACGCGAGCGCCTACCTGGTCCCGCTCGTTGCCGTGCTCGGCCTGCTCGCGGCGCTGCTCGTGCTGCTGCCGCGCTGGCGCCGGCGGGCGCGCGAGCAGGCCTCGGCGGAGCCTCCCGCGCCGCTCGGCGCCGCGGACGCGGCGCGGCTCGAGTCAGACCTCGCGCGCTTCGACTGAGAGCGCGCCGGCCGGCTCACATGCGCTCGGGCGCCTCCACCCCGAGCAGCTCCAGGCAGCGCGCGATCGTCGCGGCGCTCGCGACCGACAGCCCGATCCGGAAGGACTCGACCGAGGCCGGTTCGGCGCCGACCACACGGCAGTCGCGGTAGAAGGCCGTGAACCCCTGCGCGAGCTCGAGCGCGTGCGCGGCGATCCGATGCGGGGCCCGCCGCTGCACGGCCTCGGCCAGCTCACCGGGGAAGCCGAGCAGCAGCAGCACGAGCGCCCGCTCGGACGGGTGCAGCTCCTCCTGCGCCGCGGCCTGCGCATCGCGCGCCTGCGCGAGCGCCTCGGCGACGCGGTCGGTCCCCGCGCGCACGAGCATCGAGGCGATCCGCGCGTGCGCGTACTGGACGTAGTAGACCGGGTTCTCGCTCGACTGCTCGCGCGCCAGGTCGAGGTCGAGGTCGACGGTCGTGTCGTGCGAGCGCGCGAGCAGGTACCAGCGCGCCGCGTCGACGCCGATCTCCGCCACCAGCTCGTCGAGTGTCACGAACTCGCCGGCGCGCTTTGACATCTGCGCGCGCTCCCCGGAGCGCAGCAGGTGGACGAGCTGCATGATCAGGAGCTCGAGCTCGTCGGGGTCTCCGCCGAGTGCCTGGTAGGCGGCCTTCATGCGCGTGACGTAGCCGTGGTGGTCGGCGCCCCACACGTCGAGCTGGCGTTCGTAGCCGCGCTCGCGCTTGGCCTGGTGGTAGGCGATGTCCGAGGCGAAGTAGGTGTGCTCGCCGCTCGAGCGCACGAGCACGCGGTCCTTGTCGTCGCCGTAATCGGTCGTGTGCAGCCACAGCGCGCCGTCCCGCTCGTAGCTCGAGCCCTGGCTCTGGAGCACCTGGAGCGTGTGCTCGACCGGGCTCGGGTGCCCCTCGTGCAGCGCGCTCTCGTACTGCCAGTGGTCGAATCCCAGCACGCGGAACGCAGCCAGCGAGTGCTTCGTGCGTTCGATCATCAGCTTGACGGCTGCCCGGCCGAGCTCGGCCGCGTCGCGCTCGGCCGCGTCCGGAAGCTGTGCGGCCAGGTCGCCGACGTACTCGCCGTGGTATCCGTCCTCCGGCGCCTGGGCGCCGCGCGCGAGCGCCTGGATCGACTCGCCGAACTTGCGGATCTGAGAGCCGGCGTCGTTGACGTAGAACTCGCGCTCGACTGCGTGGCCGTGGAACGAGAGCATGCGCGCGAGCGCGTCGCCGTAGGCCGCGTTGCGGGCGTGCCCGACGTGCATCGGCCCGGTCGGGTTGGCCGAGACGAACTCGACCAGCACCCGCTCGGGGTGCTCGGCTCCGGCGGCGCCGAACGCGTCGCCGGCCGCGAGCACGGCCGCCAGGCCGCGCCGGCACCAGGCGTCTGAGAGGAACAGGTTCACGAACCCGGGGCCGGCGACCTCGAAGCGCGCGAGCGCGTCCCCGAGCCGCTGCGCCAGCGCCACGCCGAGTCGCTCGGCGATCTCGCGCGGCGGTGCGCCGAGCTCGGGCGCCAGCAGCAGCGCGGCGTTGGTCGAGTAGTCGCCGAAGCTCGCCCGCTTGGGCCGCTCGAGCGAGGCGCTGCGGGCGCCGTGCCCGCCGCGCTCGGCCGCCTCGCCCGGCGCGCCGGCGCGCAGCTCGGCGGCGACCTCGAGCACGGTCGCGCGCAGCTCCCCGAGGGGCCCGTCGGCCACCGTCGGGCGCGAGGTCTTGTCGGCGGCTTCGGGGTTGCTCATCGGATCCGTGCTCGGGCCTTGCGATACTAGCCGTGTGACCGACCAAGACCCAGGCCAGGAACGCCACATCAACATCCACCTCTCGCCCGAGATCATGGGCGGCGTCTACGCGAACTTCGCGAACGTCAGCCACTCCGATTACGAGTTCACCGTCACCTTCGCCCGCGTCGACCACGAGGTCGAGGCCGACGAAGTGCCCGGCGTGGTCGTCTCGCGTGTCAACCTGTCTCCGCGCTTCATGCGGGAGCTGATCGACGCGATGGAGGACAACTACTCCAAGTGGCTGACGCGCGAGGGGATCAAGAACCTCCCCGAGTACGGGGGCGAGGGCGGGGGCGGGGGCGCCCCGTCGTAGACACCGGGCGGGCGCGGCGCCGCCTCGCCGGCCGCCGAGGGGGCCGTGGAACCCGTGCAGCCAGGCGGTGTTCCTACCCTGCAGTGATGAAGGTCGCAGTCGTATCCGACATCCACGCGAACCGCCATGCCTTCGAGGCGACGCTCGAGGCTGTCGCCGCCAGCGAGGCAGCCGAGCTGTGGTGCCTGGGGGATCTGGTGGGCTATGGAGCGGAGCCCGATGCCTGCGTCGAGCTGGCGCGCGAGCACGCCGCGGTGTGCCTGGCGGGCAACCACGACATGGCCGTCACCGGCGAGCTTCCGCTCGATGAGTTCTCGCGCGGCGCGAGCCTCGCGGCGCAGTGGACGCGCGAGGTGATCGACCCCGAGAACCTCGCGTTCCTGGCGGAGCTGAGCCCGCAGGGCGAGGAGGGCCCGGTCGGCCTCTACCACGCCAGCCCGCGCGACCCGGTGTGGGAGTACGTGCTCTCGGCACTGCTGGCCGAGCTCTGCATGAACGAGCAGCGCCAGCGCATCTGCCTGATCGGCCACAGCCATGTCGCGCTGTCGTTCGCGCGCCGCGAGGGCGAGCTCGCGACCGGCGAGCCGCGACGCGAGGGCGCGCATCTGGACGTCGGCGAGGGCGAGTGGCTGCTGAACCCCGGCAGCGTCGGGCAGCCTCGTGACGGCGACCCGCGCGCGTCGTGGCTGCTGCTCGACCTGGACGACATGGACGCGACCTTCCACCGCGCCGACTACGACATCGCCGGCGCCGCCGCTGCGATCCGCGCGGCGCGCCTGCCGGACTCTCTGGCCGAGCGGCTGGAGTACGGGCAGTGACGCCCACCCCGAAGCCGCGCCGGGCGCGTGCACGCGCGCTGCGCGCCGCCTGTGCCGCGCTGCTCGGCGCGGCCGCGGCCGTGCTGGTCGCGTGCGGCAGCAGCAGCGGCGGCCTGATGTCCCCCTCGCAGGCCGGGCCGCTGGCGAGCGACATCGCCGCCGTCGAGGCGGCCGCCCAGCGCGGCAACGGCGACTGCACCGCGACCGAAGCCGCGCTCCTGAAAACCGACCAGGACTTCGCCGCGCTGCCCGCGAGCGTCAACTCGGGGCTGCGCGACACGCTACGCACCGGGATCGAAAACCTGCACAAGGTCGCGCGCGAAGCGTGCCTGCAGCCGCTCGTCCAGACGACCACCACCACGACGCCGAAAACCGCCACGACGCCCACCACGACGACCCCGACCACGACGCAGAGAACCACCCCGACGACCGGCACGAGCACGACCCCGCCGCCCGTGAAAACCCCCGAAGCCGGAGAAGAATCCGGCGTCGGCGGCGGCACGCTCGCGCCGGGCGAAGGCGCGGGCAAACCGAGCGGGGGCGCGGGCGGCTCGGGAGCCGAAGAAGGGGGCTCCGGTGCCGGCGGCAACGGCGCCGGCGGCCAGGAAGGCGGCAAATGAGCGGGCCCGAGCACGAGATCGCCGGGCGCTACAGGCTCGAGGGCCGGCTCGGGTTCGGCGGCATGTCGACGGTCCACCTGGCGCTCGACATGCGCCTCGAGCGCCAGGTCGCCGTCAAGCTGCTGGCCGAGCACCTCGCGGATGACCCTGCGTTCGTGTCGCGCTTCCAGCGCGAGGCGCAGGCCGCGGCGCGGCTCATCCATCCGAACATCGTGCAGGTGTTCGACTCGGGCCGCGATGACCGAAGCCACCGGTACTTCATCGTGATGGAGTACATCGAGGGCTCCTCGTGCGCGGAGATCCTGCGCGACGACGGCTGGGTCGAGGTGCACGAGGGGCTGTCGATCATCGAACAGGCCTGCGAGGGCCTGGACTACGCCCACCGCCACGGCGTCGTGCACCGCGACGTCAAGCCGGGCAACCTGCTGCGCTCGCGCGAAGGCGAGGTCAAGCTGGCCGACTTCGGGATCGCCAAGGCGACCGAGCAGTCGAGCATCACCCAGGTCGGCTCGGTGCTCGGCACGGCCGCCTACCTGGCGCCCGAGCAGGCGCGCGGCGAGGAGGCCGGCCCGAGCGCCGACCTGTACGCGCTCGGCGTCGTCACCTACCAGCTGATGTCCGGGCGGCTCCCCTACGAGGCCAACTCGCTGACCGAGCTGGCGCTCAAGCAGCAGCAGGAAGAGCCGCCCACGCTCGACACGCTGGTGGCCGCCGTCAGCCCCGAGCTGGCCGACGCCGTCGCGGGCGCGCTGGCGCTTGACCCCCGCGAGCGCTACCACACCGCGCGTGAGATGCGCCGCGCCCTGAACGCGGGCGCGCGGGGGATCGCGCCCGAGCGCCCGGGCGCCGCTGCGGCGCCTGCCACGCACGCGACCAGCGTGGTGAGCGGCGGACGCCGCTCAGCAGCGCCGGCGACCGCCGTCGTGACGCGACGCCCCCGGCAGGGGCCGGCGCGCCGCTCGGCGCCTGCGCAGGCGCCGCGGCGCGAACGCCCACCGCGCGAGCGCGGGCGCGGCAGGCTGGTCGGGCTGCTGCTCGCCCTGCTGGCGGTCGCGCTCGTGGTGGTGGCTGTGGTCGTACTCGCCAACCCGGGCGGCTCGGGCACCGAAGTGCGCCTGCGCAACGTCGTCTACTCGGAACTCAGCCAGGCGTCCTCGGCGCTCAAGGAACTGATCGCCGAAAACACCAGATAACGGGTCGCCGGACGTGTGCCTCGGGGAGGGCGCGCCGTCTGCGGCATGCTTGGCGGGGACATGCTCGCCGCGATCCTCAACGTCGACGAACTGATCCGCACGGCGGGCTACCCGCTGCTGTTCGTGCTCGTCATGAGCGAGTCCAGCGGCCTGCCCGTGCCGGGCGAGACGGCGCTGATCTCGGGTTCGGTGCTCGCCAGCCAGGGAAAACTCGAGATCGCGCTCGTGATCCCGCTGGCGGCGGCGGCGGCGATCGTCGGCGACAACATCGGCTACCTGATCGGGCGCAAGGGCGGGCGCTGGGTGCTCGAGCGGCCCGGCAGGTTCGAACGCCAGCGCCGCGAGATGCTGCTCGTCGGCGAGCCGTTCTTCGACCGCCACGGGCCGAAGGCGGTGTTCTTCGGGCGCTTCGTGCTGGGCCTGCGCGTGTGGGCCTCGTGGCTGGCCGGCGCGACGCGCATGCCCTGGCGCTCGTTCGCGGTCTGGAACGCGCTCGGCGGCATCTGCTGGGCGACCCTGATCGGGATGATCGCCTACGTGCTCGGCAGCTCGGCCGGGAACGTGATCGAAGCGTTCGCGCTGTACGGCCTCGCGGCGCTCGCGTTCGCGCTCGTGAGCCTGTTCGTCGCGCACCGGCGCCAGCGCCGGGCACGGCGCGAGAGCGCGGCAGCCGCCGAGCGAGACGAGCGCCCCGAGGCGCAGGCTCCCGCGAAGGCGCGCCCGGACCTCGGCGGCGAGGGCGGGTAGCGGGCGCGGCTCCGGCGCCCGCCCCGCGGGGGGACGGGACGGGCGCTGAGAGGAGCGGCGGCTAGGCGGCGGGCTCGCCGTCGGCCGGCTCGGCGCCGGCGGGCGACTCGCCCTCGATCGCGCCGGAACCGGCGGAGCCGATCGCGACGCGGTGCGGCTTGCGCTGCTCGGGCTTGGGGATCCGCACCTCGAGCACCCCGTTCGAGAAGTTCGCCTCGATCGCCTCGGGGGCGACGCCCTCGGGGAGCGTCAGCGAGCGGCTGAAGCGGCCGCTGGCACGCTCGATGCGCTGGTAGCCCTGGCCGCGCTGCTCCCGCTCGGAGCTGCGCGTGCCGGAGACCGTCAGCACGCGCTCATCGACCTGGACCTCGACGTCGCTCTCGCTGACGCCCGGCAGGTCGGCACGCAGGACGTAGTGGTCGCCGTCCTCGACGAGGTCGATCGCCGGGATGAAGCGCCGCGCGGCCACGCCGGTCGTCGGCGTGTCGAACAGGGTCCCGAACAGGCGGTCGAACTCGCGCTGGATCGAGCGGCTGCCGGCCGCTGGTTCCCATCTGATAAGTGCCATCGTCTTCCTCCGAAGTTCTGGTTTCGCTATCAAGCCAATTATAAAACCTAAGCGTGTGGATATCAAGTCATATAAATGAATGAATTGAGATGTCGAGGGACGTCGGGCGCCGGCGACGGCCGCGGGACGGCACCGCTGATTCGCCCGTCCAGACACAAAAAAACCGCCTCGCGGGCGGTTCGTGTGGTGTTGAGGGGCGGTCGCTCTAGCCGCCGCAGGGAGCGATCCGCTCCCACATGTCGGCCACGACGGTCAGCTCGTCCTCGCTGAAATGCGAGAGGAACTGCGACCGGACGACCGCGAGATGCGTTCCGCGGGCTTCCGCGAGGCGCTCGCTGCCGGACCCGGTCAGGCACGCATACGCGCCGCGCGCGTCGTGCTGGCAGGAGCAGCGTTCCAAGAGGCCGTCGCGCTCGAGCCGGTCACACATGCGCGTCAGCCCGCTCCGGGACAGCTGCGCCTGCTCGGCCAGGTCGCGCATCCGCATCCGGCCGCCGGGCGCCTCCTCGAGGCGCTGCAGCACCTCATAGGAGGTCATCGGGAGGTGGTGGGCGCGCTCGAGCTCAGCCCCGACGCGCCGCGCGAGACAGGCGTGCGCGCGCAACAGCCCCCTCCAGGCCCTCATCTCCCCGAGAGTCAACTCCTGCTGCTCGGAGGCGGGAATCTCAACTACTGCGGTCGCGGTTGCCATAACGTCCCTGAAGGCCCTGCTCTTCAGCCGAACATAGCAGCGTCGGAGCGCCGTCCACGGGCGATCGCTGTCATCGCCGGGTCGCCCTCCAGGCCCACACCATCATCAGCGGCTGCAGGGGCAGGCGCGCATAGAGCGCCCAGCGCGGGACGCTCGCGAAGCGCTCGGGCTCGCGGGCCATGTACAGGTTCGCCGGGAACACCGCAGCCAGCAGCGCGATCAGTCCGAGGCCCGACAGGCGTCGCGTGAACGGCAGCAGCACGCCGAGGCCGCCCGCGATCTCGGCGACGCCGCTGACCTGCACGACCCGGCGGCGTTCATCCTGCAGCGAGGGCGGCACGATCGCTTCGTAGAAGCGCGGGTTGACGAAGTGGTTCACGCCGGCGCCGATGAAGGCGACGCCGAGCAGCCGTCGCGAGAAGCGACGCGAGCGTCCCGCGCCGGGCACCTCGAACGGCTCCAGATCATCCTCCGCCATGCCTGCCCCTCCTCCGGTGAGCTCGCGCGGCCGTCGTGAAATGTAGCGGCCCGCGCCGGGATCCGCTCGCCCACCGGGCGAGCCGCGCCGCGCTCAGCCCTCGCGGCCCTCGATCAGCGAGCGCCCGGTCATCGCCGCGGGCTGCGCGATCCCGAGCATCTCGAGGATCGTCGGCGCGACGTCGGCGAGGATCCCGCCCTCGCCGCGCAGCCGCAGCCCCGAGCACGTGACGATCGCAGGCACCGGGTTCATCGAGTGCGCCGTGTTCGGGCTGCCGTCGGGCTCGAGCATGTGGTCGGCGTTGCCGTGGTCGGCCGTCACCAGGCACGCCCCGCCGCTGTCGTGGACCGCCCCGACGACCTCGCGCAGGCACTCATCGACCGTCTGCACCGCCTGCACCGCCGCCTCGATCACGCCCGTGTGCCCGACCATGTCGGCGTTCGCGAAGTTGATGATCCCGAACCGGTAGCCGCCGGAGCCCCACGCCGAGGCGAACGCGTCGGCGGCCTCGCGCGCGCTCATCTGCGGGCGGTGGTCGTAGGTCGGGACATCGCGCGGCGAGGGCACCATCTCGCGGCGCTCGCCTCGCTGGGGCGCCTCGTCGCCGCCGTTGAAGAAGTACGTGACATGCGGGTACTTCTCGGTCTCGGCGACGTGCAGCTGCGCGGCCCCCTCGGCCGCCAGAACCTCGGCGAGCGTGCTGCTCGGGTGCTCAGGTGCGAACGCGACCGGGTACGGCCAGCCCTCCTCGTAGCGCGTCAGCGTCGTCAGCCGTCGCACAGGCTCTGCGCCGTCGCGCCCCGGCCAACCCGGGAGGTCCTCCCCGCCGGACTCGGGTTGGTGGGCACCAAATCCCGGCTCGGCGAGGGCGCGGACGATCTCGCGCATGCGGTCGGGGCGGAAGTTGAAGCACAGCACGCTGTCGGCCGCCGGGTCGATGCGGGCCTCCTCGCCGACGAGCGTCGGCTCGATGAACTCGTCGGTCTCGCCGCGCTCGTAGGCGTCGCGGACGGCCTGCTCGCCGCTCTGCGCGCTGTGCGGCGCGCGGCCGTGCACGAGCATCTCGTATGCGCGGGCGATGCGGTCCCAGCGGCGGTCGCGGTCCATCGCCCAGTAGCGCCCGACGACCGAGCCCACCCGCGCGCCCTCGGCGGCGTCGAGCTCGGCCAGGAAGGCGGCGCCGGCGTGCGGCAGCGTGTCGCGCCCGTCGGTGAACGCGTGCACGACCACCTCGGGCGCGCGGAGGTCGCGCCCGAGCTCGATCAGCGCGCGCAGGTGCGCGAGCGAGGAGTGCACGCCGCCGTCTGAGACGAGGCCGAGCAGGTGCACGCGGCGGGCACCGGTGAACGCCGCGCGCAGCACCTCGTTCGAGGCCAGGCTGCCGTCGGCGATCGCGTCGTCGATCCGCATCAGGTCCTGGCGCACGACTGCGCCCGCGCCGAGGTTCAGGTGCCCGACCTCGCTGTTGCCCATCTGGCCCTCGGGCAGCCCGACCGCGCGCCCGCAGGCCGTCAGCGTCGTGTGCGGGTAGCCGCCCCACAGCTCGTCGAAGAACGGCGTCGATGCGAGCGAGATCGCGTTGCCCGGCCCCGCCTCGGCAAGGCCCCAGCCGTCGAGCACGATCAGGCACGCGCGCTGCACCGGCAGGCGCCGCGGACCCGGGGCGATGCTCATCGCGGCGCAGCCTGTGCGATCTGCGCGAACGAGTCTGCCTCGAGCGAGGCGCCCCCGACGAGCGCGCCGTCGACGTCGGGCAGCGCGAGCAGCTCGCCGGCGTTCTCGGGCTTGACCGAGCCGCCGTAGAGGATCCGCAGCTGCTCGGCGGCCGTCGCGTCGCGCCCGGCGACCAGCGCACGGATGAACGCGACCGCCTCCTGCGCCTGCTCGGCGCTCGCCACGCGGCCCGTGCCGATCGCCCAGATCGGCTCGTAGGCGATCACGACCTCGGCCAGGCGCTCGGCGGGTACGCCCGCCAGGTCCTCGTTGATCTGGTGGCGCAGCTTGCGCTCGGTCTCCTGCGCGTCGCGCTCCTCCTCGGTCTCGCCGACGCACAGGATCGGCGTCAGCCCTGCGTCCAGCGCGGCGGGCACCTTCAGCGCGAGCGCCTTGTCGGTCTCGCCGAACAGCGCGCGGCGCTCGGAGTGCCCGAGCACGACGCCGCGCACGTCGAGCTCGCGCAGCATCGGGGCCGAGATCTCCCCGGTGAAGGCGCCCTCGGCCTCCTGGTGCATGTTCTGCGCGTAGACCTCCACGCGCGAGCCGCGCGCGCTGTCGACCATCGCGCGCAGGTCGGTGAACGGCACGCAGATCGCGACCTCGACGCCGTCGAGCGAGGACACGCGCGGCAGCAGCGCCTGCACGAAATCCTCCGCCTCGCGCTCGGTCTTGTGCATCTTCCAGTTGCCTGCGATCAGCGGCGTGCGCGCGCTCACGGTGCCACCTGCGCGCCTTCGAGGGCGGCCACCCCGGGCAGCGTCTCGCCCTCGACCATCTCGAGCGTCGCGCCCCCCCCGGTCGAGAGGTGGTCGACCCGGTCGGCGAGGCCGAACTGCGCGAGCGCCGCCGCCGAGTCCCCGCCGCCGACGACCGTCAGCCCGCCGGCCTCGGCGAGCGCGTCGGCCACCGCCCGCGTGCCGGCTGCGAACGGCGCGAGCTCGAAGGCGCCCATCGGCCCGTTCCAGAACACCGTCGCCGCGGCCGAGATCTCGGCCGCGTAGCAGGCGCGCGTGCGCGGGCCGATGTCGAGGCCCATCCACCCCTCGGGCACGTCGACGCCGTCCAGCTCGCGCCGCTGCGCGTCCTCGGAGAGACGGTCCCCGAGCACCAGGTCGACCGGCAGCAGCAGCCGCGCGCGGCCCGGCTCGGCGGCGCTCTGAAGCGCGCGACGGGCGTGCTCGACGTCCTGCTCCCCGCACAGCGAGCTGCCGACCGCGTGCCCCTGCGCGCGCAGGAACGGGAAGCACATCGCGCCCCCGATGATCACCGCGTCGGCGATCTCCAGGAAGCGGTCGATGACGCGGATCTTGTCGGACACCTTGGCACCGCCGACGATCGCGACCAGCGGGTGCGCGGGCGACTCGAGGATGCCCTGCAGCGTGCGCACCTCGCGTTCGAGCAGCCGCCCGGCCGCGTTCGGCAGCAGGTGCGCGACGCCCTCCGTCGAGGCCTGCGCGCGGTGAGCGGTGCCGAACGCGTCGTTGACGTAGGAGTCGGCGAGCTCCGCGAGCGCGCGCGCGAGCTCGGGGTCATCAGCTTCCTCGCCGGGCTCGAAGCGCACGTTCTCGAGCAGCATCACCCCGCCGTCGGAGAGCTCCTCGGTCATCTGAAGCGCGCGCGGCCCGACCGTCTCGGGCGCCAGCGGCACGTCGGTCCCGAGCAGCTCGCCCAGCCGCGCGGCGACCGGCGCGAGCGACAGCGCGGGGTCGGGGTGGCCCTTGGGGCGCCCGAGGTGCGAAGCGAGCACGAGCCGCGCCCCGCGCGCGCGCAGCTCTTCGATCGTCGGCAGCGCAGCGCGGATGCGCGTGTCGTCGGCCACCACGCGCTCCCCGCCGGGGGCGGTCTGGAGCGGGACGTTGAAGTCGACCCGGACCAGCACCCGCCTGCCCCCCACGTCGAGCTCGTCGAGGCTCCTCATCGGCTCACCGCTCCCATTCGCTCGTGCTCGGACACGATACGCGCCGCATGCCGCCCGCGGCGTCCGCGGTCCCCCGGGCCGCGCTCACAGCACCCGCGTCACCAGGTCAACGACGCGGTTCGAGTAGCCCCACTCGTTGTCGTACCAGGCGATCACCTTGGCCATCGTCCCCTGCATCACGCTCGTGAGTTTCGCGTCGACGATCGAGGAGAACGGCGACTGCACGATGTCGGTCGAGACGATCGGGTCCTCGGTGTAGGAGAGGAAGCCCGCGAGCGGGCCGCTCTCGGCGGCGGCCTTCAGCGCCGCGTTGAGCTCCTCGGCGCTCGTCTCGCGCGAGCACTGCACGGTCAGATCGACAACCGATCCGGTCGGCACGGGCGCGCGCACGGCGAACCCGTTCAGCTTGCCCTGCAGCTCGGGGATCACGAGCCCGATCGCCTTGGCGGCGCCGGTCGAGGCCGGGATCAGGTTGATCGCGGCGGCGCGGGCGCGGCGCAGGTCTTTGTGGGGCATGTCCTGCAGCCGCTGGTCGGCCGTGTAGGCGTGGATCGTCGTCATCAGGCCATGGTCGATGCCGACCGTGTCGTTCAGCACCTTGGCCACCGGCGCCAGGCAGTTGGTCGTGCACGAGGCGTTCGAGATCACGTGGTGGGCGTCCCGGTCGTACACCTCGTCGAAGTTGACCCCGAGCACGACGGTCGCGTCGGGGTCGGTCGCCGGAGCCGAGATGACGACCTTCCTGGCGCCGCCCGCGAGGTGCTTGGCGGCGTCCTCGCGCGCCGTGAAGAAGCCCGTCGACTCGATCACCACGTCGACGCCGAGATCGCCCCACGGCAGCGCCGCCGGGTCGCGCTCGGCGAGCACCTCGAGCTCGATGCCGTCGACGACGATCGCCTCGCCGCGCACCTCGACGCTGCCCGGGTAGGGGCCCAGGATCGAGTCGTACTTGAGCAGGTGGGCGAGGGTCTGGGCGTCGGTCAGGTCGTTGACCGCCACCCACTCGATCCCCTGCGCCGCGGCGCCGCCGCGGGCCATCGCGGCGCGAAACACGTTCCGGCCGATGCGACCGAATCCGTTGACGCCCACGCGTACAGCCATGCCGATCCTCCTGAAGCGAAAATGAACGATGCCGGGCCTGGATCCCTCGATCCGGCGCCCGGCTTGCGGGCCGGAGGCTATCAGCGCCCACCGCGCCGCGACCGGTCAGGGACCGGACGGTGGCGCCGTTCCGCCAGGATCACCGGGCGGCGCCGGGAGGCTCGCGGCCGGCTCCGGGCGCGCTCAGAAGGCCGTGTTGAACTCGACCGTTTCTTCTGGTTTCAGGGTCAGCCCGGCGGTGAGCCCGGCCTGTTCGTAGTGGGCGCCGCCGTCGGTTGACTCTTCGAGCACTTCCGCGGCGCCGCCGGCGAACGCTTCGGGCTTCTGCACGCCTTTGCTGGCCTTGAACTTGAGCGTCTGGGTCGTGGCCGGCTTGTTCGCCTTGACGGGGACGAGCACGGCGCCGCGCAGCACCACGGCGGTCGACCCGCAGCTGAATGCGGCGATCGTGCCTTTGTGCCCGGGCGGGAAGAAGCTCAGCGCGGCCTTGTCCTTGGCGGGCGAGGTGCCGAGCTTTTCGATCCCCACCAGGGCGTTCAGGCCACCGCTGACGATTTCGCCCGCGTTCGCGCCCGAGCTCGTGCAGGGCTGGGAGGCCGCGGCGCAGCCGGTCAGCTTCAGCGTGAGGCCTTCCAGCCGTTTGGCGCCGTGGAAGCCGCCGGCGGTGCTGCTCTCCCCCGTGCACGCCACCTTGAAGCGGCCCTTGGTTTCGAGCGTCACCGCCCCTGTGGCGAGCGTCGTGCTGACGCCGGCTTTTTCCATACCCGGCAGCCATTCGTAGGCGTCTTTGCCGCCTGTGGAGGTGCACTTCGAGCTGGAGTATTTGCCTTCTCCCGCGTTCTTGGTGACGCAGCGGCCGATCTCCGGCGGGCCGGGCGGGCCTTCCGGTTCGCCTGGGGCGGGCTTCGCCCTGACGGTGTTCAGCTCGAGCCGGCGATGGCCTTTGATGATCGCCGTCACCGCGTACCAGCGGTATTCGCCCTGCGGGCGCGCCTCGTAGGTGTTGCGGGCCGTCCCGGACAAGGTCGCTTCGGTCGCTCCGCCGGCGCTCGTCGCGACCTGGTCGGCCGCGTTCGCAAACGAGGTCGTGAGTTCGGGCGTCGAGTAGACCTCGTAGCCCGTGGCTTCGGGCACGGCCTGCCATTCGAGGTGCACGTAGCCGGGAGTGTCTTCCGGCGCGGCGAGTTTTTCGACCGGCAGCAGCCGTTTGACCTTCGTGATGCCCCGGCCCTTCACGATCTTTTCGCCGGCGAAGGTCGCGCTCGATTCTTCGGGCTGGAAGCCTTCCACGCTGTCGGCGTTGGGCACGACGACGTAGGGCTCGGCGACGAACACCGATTCGCCTGGCTTCAGTTCTCCGAACATTTCGCCCCACGGCTGGCGGGGCTGCCAGTCGAAGTTGGCGTGCGGTTCTTCCTCGAGCTGCAGTTCGACGTCATAGAGCGGGATGTCGGCCTTGTCGCGCACGCCGAGCTTGAAGTGCCAGGGCACGCCTTCGACGAGGCCTTCTTCGTCGCCTTCGACTTTCAGTTCGAGCGCATCCTTGCCCCAGACGTGCATCGGCTTCGCCAGCGCCGCCTGCGAGGTGACGAGCGCGTCGAAGGGTTCGAGGTGGGATTCGTAGGTCGCCGAGGGCCAGTATTCGCCTTCTTCGTCGCCGCGCACGATCCAGTCGGCTTCGGCGCTGCCCCCGCCCGGGATCGCGCCGACCTGGTCCTGGGCGTGCTGCGGTTCGGCCGTCGGCGCGAGCGTCAGGCCGGGCGGCAGGTTGAGCGTCGCCTGGCCCGCGGTGAGGCCGAATTCGGGTTCGGAGAGGTTCTGGATGACCATGCTGACTTCGAAGAACTGCTTCAGGAACGAGGCTTTGCCCTTGATGATCAGCCACTGGATCAGCGGGTGGCCGTCGACCACGATCGGCTGGGCGATGATGTGCCAGTCGCCCGGCGCGCCTTCTCCCGGTGGGACGTATTCGCACTGCGTCGGCTGGCAGTCCCAGCCTTCCGGGCCATGGGGCTCGCCTTCGAGGTATCCCCCGCTGCCGACGCCGCCGATGAACTCACCTTCGCTGTTCACGTAGCCGGACAGGTTCACGGGCTGGACGTGGTTTTCGTGCGTGAAGGCCAGGCGCAGTTCGAAGTCGTAGACGTTCCTGTTGGCGGGGTCGCTCGTGTCGATCCCGTCGGCTTCGATTTCGGCGAGCGTCAGTTCCTTCGATTTGAGCTTCGTTTCGACGGGCGCGCCGCTGGCGAGCTTCACGCTCGCCGTCCCGTGGTGTTCTTCGACGGTGGCCTTGAAGGCCGCCGGCCGGTAGCCGGGCGCGTAGGCGTAGAGCGTGTCGGTGCCGTCGGGTAGGCCGGCCAGCAGCGCCGGGCCATGTTCTGTCCGCGCCTGCGTCTTGGCTCCGCCGGGGGCGATGTAGGCGACTTCGGCGCCTTCGAGCTGGTGCCCCGATTCGTCTTCGACGGTGACGGCCAGCGCTTCCGAGGGGCCGGGCGCGGGCAGCACGGTCACTTCGACGGGCGTGGAGGTCGCTTCTTCTGATTCGTGCGTGACCGTCAGCGTCGCTTTCAGCGGTTTGCCGTTGGTCGGCTGGGTGTAGATGTGGTGCGCGATCGCGCCGGCCGTTTCGCTGTGGCCGTCGCCGAAGTCCCACCGGTAGCTGTCGATTTCGCCCGCGGGGGTGCTGTTCGAGCCGTCCAGCGTGGCTTCATGGCCGACCGTCGCGACGATGCTGCCGCCCGCGTCGGCGTGCAGTTCCAGTTCGGAGATCGGCGCGGTCGCGGCCGACTGGGCCGGCAGGCCTTCGCCGCCGCTGTCGGTCGCCGTCTCCTGCGCGCGGATCGTGTGGTCGACGTCTTTTCTCGTCAGCAGATAGCTGGAGCCCGTCGCGCCGGCGATCGCTTTGCAGGCGCCGCCCGAGCCGTTGCATTCCAGCCAGCGGTCGGTGTATTCGAACGGTTCGTGCGTCCAGCTGCCGTGCGTGAGCACGAGCGTGTGGCCGCTGCGGGCGGTGCCGTAGACGTGCGGCAGGCCGGTGTTGACGGGCAGGCCTTCGGGCGGGCTTTCGCTGGCTTCGAGGGTCGCGTCTTCCGAGCTGTAGACGGGCTTGTAGTAGAGGCCTCCGCCGATCGCGCCGTTCTTCTCGAATTCGAACGTGGCCGAGCGTGCAGTGGAGGTGAGGACCGCAAATTTACTGCCGTTGGCGGCTTTGAAGCCGCCGACAGGCGCAGGTTCGATGCTGCCCGCGAGGGTTGCCGTGCCGCTGACCGACAGGGCACCGAAGCTCGAGGCGGATGCGATCGCAGTCCGCAGCGTGCCGGACTTCGCCTGGGTGAACTGCGATGCGTGCAGCGTCGTGCCGGCGGCGATCGCGAGCGTGCGTTCGTTGTCGAACGCGCCTCCCAGAGTGAGTTCACCGGTTCCCCCGCCGGCTTCGGTCTCGATCGTGCCCGTGTTGGTGAAGGTCTTGCCGCCGGCAACTTCGAGATCCGCCCGGTTCGCGCAGCCGGTGCTTCGCATCACGATCGTCCCTGCGCTGGAGGCACCTTCGGGCGCATACACTTCCGCGCGCCCATACGGGGATTCGCACGTCCCTTCGATCGTCAGCGTCTGCGCCGCCCGCAGCGCGCCCGCCAGGATCGTCTCGTAGCTGTTGCGCACCAACACGTGGCTTTCCCCGCCACCCGTGTATTCCAGGCGACCGTCCTCTTCCGCCACCACCGGCGCGGCCCCCGAGGTTCTGCCTTCACCCTCCACGAACGTGTCCCCGCTCGCCACCAACAGGTGACCCGAGCCCGACCCCGACACGACGCCGTGACTCCCATTGGTGAAGGTGCCGCTGTGCAGCGCCGTCCCCGACGCCACCGACACGGACCCTTCGTTGACGGTGTTCCCGTAAAGGTCCAGTTCACCGCCGCCCCCGCCGGCTTCGGTCTCGATCGTGCCCGTGTTGGTGAAGGTCTTGCCGCCGGCAACTTCGAGATCCGCCCGGTTCGCGCAGCCGGTGCTTCGCATCACGATCGTCCCTGCGCTGGAGGCACCTTCGGGCGCATACACTTCCGCGCGCCCATACGGGGATTCGCACGTCCCTTCGATCGTCAGCGTCTGCGCCGCCCGCAGCGCGCCCGCCAGGATCGTCTCGTAGCTGTTGCGCACCAACACGTGGCTTTCCCCGCCACCCGTGTATTCCAGGCGACCGTCCTCTTCCGCCACCACCGGCGCGGCCCCCGAGGTTCTGCCTTCACCCTCCACGAACGTGTCCCCGCTCGCCACCAGCAGGTGACCCGAGCCCGACCCCGACACGACGCCGTGACTCCCATTGGTGAAGGTGCCGCTGTGCAGCGCCGTCCCCGACGCCACCGACACGGACCCTTCGTTGACGGTGTTCCCGTAAAGGTCCAGTTCACCGCCGCCCCCGCCGGCTTCGGTCTCGATCGTGCCCGTGCTCGTGAACGTCTGCCCGGACGCGGTTTCCAGCACGGCGCGTTTGGCACAGCCGGTGCTCTCCAACGAGATCGTGCCGGCACTGGTCATGGACTGCGGCGCGTACAGGCCGGCGAAGCCGTAGGGGCTCGCGCAGCTCCCTTCGATCGTCAGGGTCTGGCCTGCTCCGATCGTGCCCCTCAGATACGTATAGTCGGAGTTGCGCACCACCACGTGGCCTTCGCCGCCTCCCGTGTATTCGAGGTAACCGCTCTCTTCCGCGACGACCGGTTCGGGACCTGACGTCTTGCCTTCGCCCGCCACGAAGGTGCCGCCGCTCCACACGCGCAGATGACCCGATTCAGTTCCCGCGACCACGCCGCCTTCGGCGTTCGCGAAGGAGCCCTCGACTCCGAGCACACCTTCGGCGCCGAGCGTCAGCGACCCTTCGTTCACGAACGTCCCGCTCCGAAGAGCGCCCGACGCGCCCGCTTCCACCGCCATCGTGTGCTTGTTCACGAACGAGCCGGAGCCCTCCAGGGCCCGTTCGCCGCCGATCCCGGCTCGCATCGCGATCGTCCCCGTGTTCGTCAGCTTCTTCCCGGAGGGGACTTCGATCAGGTCTTCGGCAGCGCAGCCCGAGCTCGTCATTTCGATCGTGCCGGCGTTCGACGCCCCTTCCGGCACGTACAAACGCGCGAACCCGTACGGGCTCGCGCAACTCCCCTGCAACGTCAGCGTCTGCCCCGACCCGATCGTGCCCCTCAGATACGCGTCATCGGAGTTGCGCACCACCACGTGGCCTTCCCCGCCGCCCGTGTATTCCAGATACCCGCTGGATTCCACAACCACAGGTTCCGAGCCTTCCGTCTTGCCTTCGCCCGCCACGAAGGTGCCGCCGCTCCACACGCGCAGATGACCCGATTCAGTTCCCGCGACCACGCCGCCTTCGGCGTTCGTGAAGGAGCCCTCGACTCCGAGCACACCTTCGGCGCCGAGCGTCAGCGACCCTTCGTTCACGAACGTCCCGCTCCGAAGAGCGCCCGACGCGCCCGCTTCCACCGCCATCGTGTGCTTGTTCACGAACGAGCCGGAGCCCTCCAGGGCCCGTTCGCCGCCGATCCCGGCTCGCATCGCGATCGTCCCCGTGTTCGTCAGCTTCTTCCCGGAGGGGACTTCGATCAGGTCTTCGGCAGCGCAGCCCGAGCTCGTCATTTCGATCGTGCCGGCGTTCGACGCCCCTTCCGGCACATACAAACGCGCGAACCCGTACGGGCTCGCGCAACTCCCCTGCAACGTCAGCGTCTGCCCCGACCCGATCGTGCCCCTCAGATACGCGTCATCGGAGTTGCGCACCACCACGTGGCCTTCCCCGCCGCCCGTGTATTCCAGATACCCGCTGGATTCCACAACCACAGGTTCCGAGCCTTCCGTCTTGCCCAACCCCGCCACGAAGGTGTAGCCGCCCGAGACGAGCAGGTGCCCGCCGGCGCTCCCTGCGACCACGCCGCCTTTGCCGTTCGTGAAGTTGCCGCTCGAGTAGCCTTCGAGGGCGACGCCCGAGGCGATCGAGACGGTCCCCGTGTTCGCGACCGCCCCGCCGATCCGGCGTGCGCCGCCGCTTCCCGCTTCGGCCGCGATCGCACCGGAGTTCGCGAGCACGTGGCCCGACTGCGCGACGAGCCGCGTTTCGTATTCGCCGCCGCTGCTCGTCATGTGGACGGCGCCGTGGGCCGAGATCGAGACTTCTTCGCTTGCTTCGAGGTAGGCGCCTTTCTCGGCGGCGGCCCCGACCAGCTTCAGCGTCTGCGTGCCGGCGCCGCTGCCGGCGCCGAGCTGCAGGGCTTTCACGGATACGTAGGCTGACCCGCTCGGTTCGAGGGTCACCGTGTAGGTGCCTTTTTCGTCGATGCAGACGATGTCCGAGGAGCTCGGGACTTTGCCGGTACTCCAGTCGCCGGCCGTGTTCCAGCTGCCGGATTTGGCCACCCATTCGTCAGTGCACGTGGCGGCGAGCGCGCTTGGAGCAGTGGCGAGGAAGGACGCCATGAGCACCAGCAGCGCCGCCCCGAGGGCCCAGCGTCCAGCCACACGTCTGGGGTCGGGCACGCATCCTGCTCCGTCCGCACGGACCTTCCCTGGCATGTCTCCCCCTCGCGCCGTTCGGCGCTTCGTTTGCGCTTCGGCCCTGCGCCTGCGCAGCATCGCAGCCCCCGCCTGGCCCCCGCCACGCGCGAGACTATCGCGTATGCGACGCGTCGACCAAAATCTCAGCCGGCTACCAGCCAGGCCAGTTGACCAACCTCCATGCGTGCGGCATTGCGCAGCGCGGTTCAGGCCCCGCGCGGCGCGCGGTCGACGTCGCGGTGGGAGACCGTCACGTCGAGGTCAGGATGCTCGCGGTAGCGCTCGGCCAGCCGCTCGGCGATCGCGACCGAGCGGTGGCGCCCGCCGGTGCAGCCGATCGCGACCATCAGGTGCGCCTTGCCCTCGGCGACGTACTCGGGCAGCAGGAAGTCCAGCAGGGGGTCGAGGCGCTCGTAGAGCCCTTCGAGGCGCCCGTCGGAGGCGATGTACTCGACCACGCGGCTGTCGAGGCCCGTCAGCTCGCGCAGCTCGGGCACGTAGTGCGGGTTCGGCAGGAACCGCACGTCGAGCGCGAGGTCCTCGTCCCGCGGCGGCCCGTGCTTGAAGCCGAAGCTCATGAACGTGACCGCCAGCCGGCCGACCGCCTTGCGCGGCAGCAGCTCTTCGGCGATCTTCTCGCGCAGCATCGCGGCCGACATCCCGGTCGTGTCGATCACGAGGTCGGCGCGCTCGCGCAGCGGCGCCAGCATCTCGCGCTCGGCCGCCACGCCCGCGGCGACGCTGCCCTCGGGCGCCAGCGGGTGGCGGCGGCGCGTCTCCTTGTAGCGGGTGACGAGCGTCTGCTCGGAGGCCTCCAGGAACAGCACGTTGTGGTTCAGCCCGAGCGCTGAGAGGTCGTCGACCACCGCGCGCAGGCCCTCGAAGTAGACGCCGCCGCGCACGTCGGAGACGACCGCGGCGCGCTCGACCTTGGTGCCCTTGTGGACGACCAGCTCGACCAGCGAGCGGATCATCTCCGGCGGCAGGTTGTCGACGCAGAAGTAGCCCGCGTCCTCGAACACGTTCATCGCGGTCGACTTGCCGGCGCCGGAGAAGCCCGTGATCACGACCAGGTCCTCCAGGCGCGACTCGAGCGTCGGCTTCTCCGCCCTGCCGGCAGCAGCTGAGCGCAGGGGTCGCAGGGGCCTTATCACGGCCATCTCATCGTCATTGTGCCGCGCCACGCGGACGCGCGGTGAAGATGTTGCGACGGGGACGCTGCGCTAGCTTGCCCGCATGGACCTCGGGCTGTCCGGCAGGACCGCGGTGGTCGCCGCTGCCAGCAGGGGGCTCGGCAGGGCCTCGGCGCTGGCGCTCGCGCGCGAGGGCGCGAACGTGGCGATCTGCGCGCGCGACGGCGAGGAGCTCGAGGCCGCGGCGGCCGAGATCCGCGCCGACAGCGGCGCCGAGGTGCTCGCCGTGCCGGCCGACCTGACCGACCCCGAGGCGATCGCCGGCGTGGTCGCCGCGGCTGTCGAGCGCTTCGGCGGCCTGCACGTGCTCGTCCACAACTCGGGCGGGCCGCCGGTCGGCCGCTTCGGCGATATCGACGACGAGCAGTGGCACCTGGGTTTCGAGCTCGTGACGATGAGCTTCGTGCGCTTCGTGCGCGCCGCCGTGCCGCACATGCGCGCGGGCGGCTGGGGGCGGATCGTCGGGATCCAGTCGAGCTCGGTCAAGCAGCCGGTGGCCGGGATCGATATTTCGAGTGGAACACGGCCCGGCGTGGCTGGGCTCGCCAAGGCGCTGATGGGAGAGCTGGCCGGCGACGGGATCACGATCAACCTCGTGCTGCCCGGCATGTTCGCGACCTCGCGCATCCACCCTGGCCTTGTGAGCGCCGACCCACAGGAGCGCCGCGCGGCCGAGGAGCAGCTCGCCCCGGTCGCCGAGCGGATCCCCGTCGGGCCGCTCGGCGACCCGATCGAGCTCGGCGAGCTGGTCGCGTTCCTGGCCTCCGAGCGCGCGGGCTACATCACCGGCGCCGTCTGCCAGATAGACGGCGGCATCATCGCGTCGAACGTGTGAATGGGCCGGAAGGTCTCCCTTACGGGCTGCCCGCGTCTGAGCGGGGCGAGAGCCAAGCCAGGCAAGGACGCAGGGAGCGAAATGTGCTCCAGCACATGAGCGACCGAGGACGCAGCCTGGCGCCGGCTATCGCCCCGCTCAGGGCTCAGCCCGCGCGGTGCAGGTAGGCGTGCAGATCGCGCCCCACCTTCGCGGGCACGCCCGGCACCGACTGCAGCTCCTCCTGGTTCGCGGCGAGCACGGCGTCGGGTGAGCCGAAGTGGGCCAGCAGCGCGCGCTTGCGGGTCTCCCCAACGCCGGGCAACCCATCGAGCACCGAGCTCGTCATCGCGCGGTCGCGGCGGGTGCGGTGGTGGGTGATCGCAAAGCGGTGGGCCTCGTCGCGGACCCGCTGCAGCAGCTGCAGCTCGGGCGTCGAGTGGTCGAGCACGAGCGGCTCCGAGCGCCCGGGCCGGAATACCTCCTCGATGCGCTTGGCGAGCGAGACGACGGCGACGCCGCGCTCGCGGAACCCGTGCAGCGGCCCGAGCCCGGCCGCGAGCTGACCCTTGCCGCCGTCGATCACGACGAGGTTCGGCAGCGAGGCGAAGCTCGGGTCATATGACGGGTCGTGCGGGGAGATGTCGGTCTGGCGCTCCCACTGCGCGAAGCGCCGTTCGAGCACCTCGGCCATCGATGCGAAGTCGTCGGGCGAGCCCTCGGTCGAGCGGATCTTGAATCGTCGGTAGTCGGACTTCTTCGGCGCGCCGCCCTCGAACACGACCATCGAGGCGACCGTGTGGGTGCCGCCGAGGTTCGAGATGTCGAAGCACTCGATCCTGATCGGCGGGGCGTCGAGGTCGAGCGCGACCTGCAGCCCTTCGAGCGCCTCGACGCGGCCCTGGCGGCGGCGCTCTGAGCGCAGGCGCTCCTGGTCGAGCGCCAGCCGTGCGTTGCGCTCGGCGAGCTCGAGGATGCGCCGCTTCTCGCCGCGCTCGGCAGCCCGCAGCTCGAGCGGGCCGCCGCGGCGGCTGGAGAGCGCGTCCTCGAGCGCCGGGCGCTCCCCCACCTCGCGCTGCACGACCAGCAGCGACGGGATCGAGATCTGGCCGCCGTAGTACTGGAGCATGAACTCCTCGGCGACCTCGCCCGCGTCGCGCTCGGTCTCGTTGGACAGGTAGAACGACTGCCGGTCGGACAGCACGCCGTCGCGCACCTGGAACACCTGCGCGTTCGCCTCGCGGCCGTCGAGCGCGACCGCGATCGCGTCGAAGGTGCCCATCGAGTCGCCGGTCACGCGGCGGCGTTCGAGCAGCGAGCGGACCGCCTGCAGCCGGTTGCGCTCGACGGTCGCCTGCTCGAACTCCTCGCGCGCGGCGGCGTCGCGCATGCGCGCCTCGAGGTCGCGCTCGATCGCCGAGAAGCGGCCCGAGAGGAAGTCGACCACGCCGTCGATCGCGGCGCGGTACTCCTCGCGGCTGACGTAGTCGACGCACGGGGCCCCGCAGCGCTTGATGTAGTAGTCCAGGCACGGGCTGCCGCTGCGGCGGCCCGGCTCGGGTCCCGTGCACGAGCGGAACATGAACACCTTCGCGAGCACCTCGAGCGTCGAACGCACCCGCTTGGCGTTCGAGTAGGGGCCGAAGTAGGCGCGCCCGCCGCGGTGGCGCTCGCGCGTGAAGTAGACGCGCGGGTAAGCCTCGTCGAGCGAGATCGCGATGAACGGATAGGACTTGTCGTCGCGCAGGCGGATGTTGAAGCGCGGGCGGTACTGCTTGATGAAGCTCTGCTCGGCGAGCAGCGCCTCGGCCTCGGTCGCGACCACCACGCACTCGACGTGTTCGACGAGCCCGACCATCTCGGAGTGCCCGGGACTGCTCGGCACCGCCGCCTTCGAGAAGTGCGAGGCGACGCGCTTGCGGACCGACTTCGCCTTGCCGACGTAGATCACCCGCCCGGAGCCGTCGCGGAACAGGTACACGCCGGGCTGGTCGGGCAGCGCGCGGCGCTGCTCGGCGAGCGTCGCGCCGGCGGGCGTCTCATCCTCTGTGCTGGGTGCGGCCACGAACCGAGGATAGGAGGCGGGCCAGCGCGGGCGGGCGGGCCGGCGAACCCTCTAGGAGTAGCTGCGCGAGTGGCGCCAGACCTCCATCAGCGCCCACACGGCGAGCCCGACGAGCACGAACCAAGCCAGCTCGCCGATGCCGGTTTCCCACATCCGCGTGCGCGACATGTAGCAGAACACAGCCAGCGCGATCCCGCCGTAGAGCAGGCCGCGGTGGCGGTCGCCGAGCGCGGACAGGCGGAACTGGTTTTCGCGGTACATGCGCAGGCCGAGGAAAGCGATCGCGATCGCGAACACCGCCCACAGCGCGGCCACGAACGCGTCCGAGACGCGCCCGCCGCCGGGGATGAAGTACACGGCGGCGGCGATCGCGAGCACGATCAGGACGTTGCGAGCGGTCCGCTGCCCGTCGGTCATACGCCGATTTTATTCGGTTGGGCGGGCTCTCCCTCAGTCGAGCACCTGCTCGAGCTGCGCGTAGGCGGCATCGACCGCGCGCCGGGCGGCCGTGTGACGCGCCTCGGACTTGGCGGCCTCGTAGCGCGTGGCCCAGAGCGCGGGGTCGGTCAGCTCCGCTTCGAGCGCCGACAGCGCCTGCTCAGCCTCTTCAACCGCCTTCTCGGCCTTCTGCTGGGCGTTCAGACGGTTCTTGGAGGGGCCGCTCGGCTTGTCCCTCCTCTTCTTCTTGGGGGGAGTCGCCGCATGCGGCGACTCCGGCTGGGCCGCATGCGGTTGGACCTGAGCCCGCCGACCCGGCGCATGCGCCGCCCCACGGACCGGCGCATGCGCCGGTCCGTCCCCGTTCGAGGATCGTTCCTCGCGCGCCCGGGCGTACTCGGCCCAGCCGCCCTGGTAGGCCCGCAGCGAGTCGTCCTCGACCGCGATCGTGCGCGTGCCGACCGCGTCGAGCAGCGCGCGGTCGTGCGAGACCAGCAGGATCGAGCCCGCGAACGCCCGTAGCGCGTCCTCGAGCGCCTCGCGGCTCTCGATGTCGAGGTGGTTGGTGGGCTCGTCGAGGATCAGCACGTTGGCGCCGGACTGCACGAGGATCGCCAGCGAGAGGCGGCGGCGCTCGCCCCCCGAGAGCCCGGCCAGCGGTTTGTCGACGTCCTCGCCGGAGAACAGGAAGCGCCCGAGCAGCGCGCGCGCCTTGTTCGGCGTCAGCTTCGCCGCGCGCTGGGCCGCGTCGAGCACGCTCTGCCCCGGATCTCCGCCGGCGCCGATCTCATCCGCGTGCTGGGAGAGGTAGCCGACCTTCACGTTGTGGCCGGTGGACAGTTTCCCTCCGGCCAGCGGCCGGCGGCCCGCCAGCGTCTCGATCAGCGTCGTCTTGCCGGTCCCGTTCGGCCCCACGAGCGTCACGTGCTCGCCGCGCTCGAGCCACAGCTCGGCGTGCTCGAGCAGGATGACCGGAGCCTCGCCGACCTCGATGCGCCCGTCTTCGAGCTCGAAGATCACGCGCCCCGAGCGCTCGGGGGGCTTGAAGCGGAACTCGAGCGCCTGCGCGTCCTTCGGATCGCGCTCGATGCGGTCCATCTTGGCGAGTTTCTTGACGCGCGACTGCGCCTGTTTGGCCTTCGTCGCCTTGTAGCGGAAGCGCGCGATGAAGCGCTCCATCCGCTCGATCTCGGCCTGCTGCTTGTCGATCGCCTTGCCGAGGGCTATCTCCCGCGAAGCCTGCTCCTTGCGCCACTGCGCCCAGGTGCCGGCGAAGAACCGCGCCCGCGTCGGCCGGTTGCCGTAGAGCTCGAGCACCGCCGTGCCGACCGCCTCCAGGAACCAGCGGTCGTGGGCCACCAGCAGCACCGCGGCGTCGAGCTCGGTGAGGGTCTGCTCGAGCCATTCGAGCGACTCGATGTCGAGGTGGTTGGTGGGCTCGTCGAGCAGCAGCACGTCGGCGCCCGTCGCCAGCGCCCGCGCGAGCGACGCGCGCGTGAGCTGGCCGCCCGAGAACGTGTCGAGGCGCCGCGCCAGGTCCCCGTCGCGGAAGCCGAGCCCGTGCGCCATCGTCGTCGCCCGCGCGCGCCACAGGTAGCCGCCTCGCGCCTCGAGGCGCGCCTGCGCGCCCGCGTAGCGCGACAGCGTCGCCTCGTCGCCGGCCCCGGCGGCCATCTTCTCCTCGAGACCCGCCAGCTCGGCCTCGATCGCGAGCTCCTCGGCGCAGCCCGACAGCAGGTAGTCGCTCAGCGCGACATCGCGCTCGCGGGGCGGGCGCTGGTCGTGCAGCGCGATCCGCACGCCCTTGGCGATCGACAGCTCGCCGCGGTCGATCGAGGTCTCGCCGGCGAGCATCCGCAGAAGCGTCGTCTTGCCGGCCCCGTTGCGGCCCGCGATCGTCAGCCGTTCACGGCGCTCGAGCTTGAACGAGACCGACGCGAGCAGCGGCTCGCCGGCGATGTCCTTCTGCAGGTCAGAGGCGGTCAGCAGCGCCATGGCCTGCTGATGGTAGGGGCGCCTCGGCGCCTTCCGGCGCTGGGAGGAGGTAGGATCGCACCCGCGATGCGACGCCTGTCCACGAGGATCCTGCCGCTGGCCACGGTCATGCTGCTGACGCTCGCGCCGGTGGCCTCCGCGACCGAAAACGACGGGCGCGGCTTCTACGGTGCGACCAACGACAAGGTCGTGACCAACTTCGGCTTCGCGGTGATCGCCTTCTTCGCGCTGTTCGTGTTCTTGATGAGCATGCTGCAGCGGGCGCTCGACCGCCGCAAGGAAGCCCGCAAGGCCGGCGAGAAGCAGCTGGGCAGCGCGCGCTGGCGCGGCGGCTGGTAGCGGCACCGGCGCGCCGGCGATGAGCGACGGCGAACCGAGCGGGACCGACGCGGTCACCTACGAGCGCCGCGGCGCCGCGGCGCTGATCACGATCGACCGCCCGCACCGCCGCAACGCGGTCGACGGCCCCACCGCCGAGGCGCTGCACGAGGCCTACCTGCGCTTCGAGGCCGACGAGGACGCGCGCGCGCTGATCGTCACTGGCGCGGGCGGGATCGCGTTCTGCGCGGGCGCCGACCTGAAGGCGACCGGGACGATGGCCGGCCGGCTGATGAGCGAGGAGGGCCCGATGGGCTTCACGCGCCTGACGCCCTCGAAGCCGACGATCGCTGCGATCTCGGGCTTCTGCCTGGCGGGCGGGCTCGAGATCGCGCTGTGGTGCGACCTGCGCATCGCGACCTTCTCATCGCAACTCGGCTACCCGGAGCGGCGCTGGGGCGTGCCGCTGATCGACGGCGGCACGCAGCGGCTGCCGCGGATCGTCGGGATGGGCCGCGCGCTCGACCTGATCCTGACGGGTCGGATCATCGACGCGCAGGAGGCGCTCGGGATGGGGATGCTGACCGAGGTCGTGCCGGACGGCCGCCACCTCGAGCGCGCGCTCGAGCTGGCCGACGGGCTCGCGCGCTTCCCGCAGTCCACGATGCTGGCCGACCGCCGCGCCGCGATCGAGGGGTTCGGGATGCCGCTCGCCGACGCGCTCGCGCTCGAGGCCGAGGCAGGCCCCGAGGTGTTCGAGGACGGCGCGCGCGGCGCTGCGCGGTTCGCCGCCGGCGAGGGGCGCGGTGGAGCGGGCGCGGGCGCCTGAGCTCGCCGGGCTGCTGCTCGACATCGAGCTTGCGCTCCTGCAGCGCCCGTTCACCTGAGGACCCTGGCGGCACTCGAAGCCCACGCGCGGAGCCGCCCGGCGCCGCCCTGCGCCTGAGCGCTCGCGTCGTGCTCCCGTGGACGGGAGCAGGCGCATCCGGATAGGCTCTCCGAACGATGGCCTACTTCGTCACAGGCGCGACCGGCTTCATCGGGCGCCGCCTCGTCGAGGGACTGCTCGAGAAACGCCAGGGCGACGTGTACGTGCTGGTGCGCGAGAGCAGCAAGGGCCGGCTCGAGGAGCTCAGCTCGCGCTGGCGCGCGGCGGCGGGCGCCGCCGCGGCCGCACGGGTCAAGCCGGTCGTCGGGGACCTGCGCCGCCCGCTGCTCGGGATCGAGACCGAGCAGGTCGCCGAGCTGCGCGGCAAGATCGACCACTTCTTCCACCTCGCCGCGGTCTACGACATGACCGCGCCCGCGCAGCGCAACACGGCCGTCAACGTCGGCGGCACCACGCACGCGGTCGAACTCGCACGTGCGATCGAGGCCAAGCGCCTGCACCACGTCTCCTCGATCGCGGTCGCCGGCACCTACCGCGGCGTGTTCGACGAGATGATGTTCGACGAGGGCCAGGCGCTGCCCTCGCCCTACCACCGCACGAAGTTCGAGTCCGAGCGGATCGTGCGCGAGCAGCCCTACGTGCCCTGGCGCGTGTACCGGCCCGGGATCGTGGTCGGCGACTCGAAGACCGGCGAGATGGACAAGATCGACGGTCCCTACTACTTCTTCCGCGCGATCAAGAGGGTGCGCGGGCTGGTGCCGGAATGGGTGCCGCTCGTGGGCCTCGACCTCGGCTACACGAACGTCGTGCCCGTCGACTGGGTGGCGAGCGCGCTCGAACACATCGCCCACCAGCCGGACCTCGACGGCCAGGCCTTTCACCTGACCGATCCGCGCCCCCAGCGCGTCGATGACCTGATCAACGAGCTCGCGACGGCCGCGCACGCACCGCGCTTCGCCGTCAGCGTCGACAAACGCTTCACCGACCCGCTGCCGAGGTGGCCGCTGGCGCTGACGCTCGCGCTGCCGCCGTTCAAGCAGATGAGCAACCTGGCGCTGCGCGAGCTCGGCATCCCGCGCGAGGTGCTCGCGCACATGGAGCTCGTGCCGCGCTTCGACTCCCACGAGGCGGCCCGCGCGCTCGCCGGCACGCCGCTCGAGCAGCCACCGCCGCTGGCCGAGTACGTCGCGCGCCTGTGGGACTACTGGGAGCGCGAGATGGAGCCCGACCAGGGCCGTGGCCGCTCGCTCGACGAGGCGCTCGGCGGGCGCCACGTGATGATCACCGGCGCCTCGTCGGGGATCGGGCGCTCGACCGCGCTGAAGGTCGCGGCCGCGGGCGGCGTGCCGCTGCTCGTCGCGCGCAACGTCGACAAGCTCGAGGAGGTCCGCGCCGAGATCGTCGCGGCCGGCGGCACGGCCTACGTGTACGCGGCCGACATCTCCGACATGGAGTCGATCGAAGGCCTGCTCGAGCGCGTGCTCGCCGACCACCGCAACGTCGACATGCTGGTCAACAACGCCGGCCGCTCGATCCGCCGCTCGATCGCGCTCAGCTACGACCGCTTCCACGACTTCGAACGGACGATCCAGCTCAACTACTTCGGCGCCGTCAAGCTGATCATCGGGCTGCTGCCGCACATGCGCGAGCGCGGCTCGGGCCACGTCGTCAACGTGTCCTCGATCGGGGTCCAGACCAACCCGCCGCGCTTCTCGGCCTACGTGGCCTCGAAGGCGGCGCTCGACGCGTTCACGCGCGTCGTCGCCTCGGAGGTGATCGGCGACGGGGTCACGTTCACGACCATCCACATGCCGCTCGTGCGGACGCCGATGATCGCGCCGACGAAAATGTACGACGCCTTCCCGACCCTCAGCCCCGAGGAGGCGGCCGACATGATCTGCGAGGCGCTGCGCTCGCGGCCGAAGGAGATGGGCACCCGCCTCGGCAAGTTCGGCGAAGTCGCCTACAGCCTCTCGCCCTCGATGGTCGACCGCCTGCTCCACCTCGCCTACCGGGTGTTCCCGGACTCGGCCGCCGCCAAAGGCCAGCGCGACGTCGACGAACACGTCTCGTTCGAGCAGATCGCGATGGCGACGCTGACGCGCGGCGTGCACTGGTAGCGCAGCGCGCCGCCGTCCGCGCCGGGCCGCGCGGCCCCCGCCGCCTGACATGATCGGGTCGTGAACGACGCCCCGGCGATAGAGGTCAGCGCGCTGCGAAAGAGCTACGGCGAGTTCGAGGCCCTGCGCGGGCTCGACATCACCGTGCGCCGCGGCGAGGTGTTCGGATTGCTGGGGCCGAACGGCGCCGGCAAGACCACGACGGTCGAGATCCTCGAGGGCTACCGCCAGCGCACCGGGGGCGAGGTGTCGGTGCTCGGCCACGACCCGGCGCACCGCTCGATCGAGCTGCGGCGGCAGATCGGGATCGTGCTGCAGTCCGGCGGGATGTTCAGCCACATCACGCCGCGCGAGGCGCTCGCGCACTGGGCCGGCTTCTATCCGCACCCGCGCGATGTCGAGGAGGTGCTCGACCTGGCCGGCCTGCGCGAGCAGCGCCGACGTGCGCAGCCGGCGCCTGTCGGGCGGGCAGCTGCGGCGGCTGGACTTCGCGCTCGCGCTGGTCGGGGACCCGGAGCTGATCTTCCTCGACGAGCCGACGACCGGCTTCGACCCCGAGGCGCGCCGCGCCGCCTGGGACACCGTGCGCTCGCTGCGCGACCTCGGCAAGACGATCCTGCTCACGACGCACTACCTCGACGAGGCGCAGGCGCTCGCCGACCGCGTGGCGATCATCAAGGACGGGCGCGTGCTGGCGATCGGCCCGCCGCGGGAATTGGGAGCCCGCCCACCCGGCGGAGCCGGGAGCGAGCGCTACCGGATCGCCTACCGGGACCCCGACGGGACGCTCGTCGAGTGCGAGACCGAGGATCCGACGGCGCTGCTGGCCGAGCTGACCGCGCGGGCGCTGGCAGAGGGCTGGCGCCTCGAAGAGCTGAGCGTCGGGCGCCCGACGCTCGAGGACGTCTACCTGGAGCTGACCGCCGATGCGTGAGACGGTGCGGCTCGGCTGGCGCCAGTACCGCCTCGAGCGGCGCATGTTCTGGCGCAACCCGAGCGCGGCCTTCTTCAACTTCGTGCTGCCGCTGCTGTTCCTGGCCGCCGGCGGTGCGATCCTGAGCGGCAGCCAGAAGGACCTCAACAAGCTGCTGCCGGCGATCGCGGCGATGTCGGTGATGTCGACCACTTTCACGGCGCTCGCGTACAACATCGTGTTCCTGCGCGAGCGCGGGGTGCTGAAGCGGATCCGCGGCACGCCGCTGCCGACGCTGTCGTACTTCGGCGGCGTGGCCGCCAACGCGATCACCAACACCTTCATCCAGCTCGCGATCGTGATCGTCGCCGGGCGCGCGATCTTCGGCATCGGCTGGCCCCAGCAGTGGCTCGAGCTGATCGTGTTCGTGATCGCAGGGGTCGTGAGCCTGGCGGCACTCGGCGTCGCCTTCGCGCACGTGATCCCGAACTTCGAGTCGACCGCGGCGTACGTGAACGCCGTGTTCCTGCCGATCGTGTTCGTCTCGTTCTACGTGTTCGACTCCTCCAGCGCCCCCGGCTTCCTGCGCAGCATCGCCGAAGGGCTGCCGCTGAAGCCGCTCATCTCCGGCCTCTCCGGCGCGATGGTCACCGGCTCGGGGCTGTCGAGCAACCTCGACGCGCTCGCCGTGATCGCGCTGTGGGGCGCCTTCGGGCTCTACGTGGCGGTGCGCGGCTTCTCGTGGGAGTCGAGCGGTTGAGCGAGGGCATCTTCGAGGCGGACGGCGGGCGCTTCCTGCCGACCGCGCTGGCACGCGGGCCGTGGGACCCGCAGGCGCTTCACGGCGGCGCCCCCGCGGCGCTGATCGCGGCCGCGTTCGAGCGCCACGAGCCGGTCGAGGGCGCGCACGTGGCCCGGCTCGGGTTCGAGTTGCTGCGGCCGATCCCGTTCGCGCCGCTGAGCATCGCCGTGCGCACCGTGCGCCCAGGACGGCGCGTGCAGGAGCTCGCCGCCGAGCTGCACGCCGAGGGCGACGGCGGGCGGCAGCTGATCTGCCGCGCCTCGGCGCTGCGCGTGGCGGAGGTCCCGCCCGGGCTGCCCGAGCTGCCCGACGGCGCGCTCGCGCGCGAGCGCATGCCGGCGCCCGAGGAGGCAGAGCCGATGCGCTTCGCGCTGGATCGCGAGGACCCCGCGCCGAGCTTCGCCGGCACCGCCATGGAGATGCGCTGGCTCGATGACCCTCAGAGCCCCGGCCCCGCCCGCGTGTGGATGCGCCTGCACAGCCCGCTGGTGGGGGGCTCCCCCCGACGCCGCTCGCGCGGCTCGCGGCGGTCGCCGACTTCGGCAACGGCGTGAGCGCCTCGCTTCCGTTCGACACGCATCTGTTCATCAACGCCGACCTCCACATCCACCTGCACCGCCCGCCGCGCGGCGAGTGGATCGGGCTCGACGCCCGCACGCTCCTTCACGAGGGCGGCACCGGCCTGGCCGAGAGCGTGCTGCACGACACCGAGGGACCGGTCGGGCGCGCCTTCCAGGCGCTCGTGGTGGCGCCGCGGTGAGCGCGCAGCTGCCCAGCGGGAGCTGGCGGATCGGACCACACGGATCGACCGTCGCCTTCAGCGTCAGGCACATGGGCGTGGCGCGCGTGCGCGGCGGCTTTCAGCAGTTCGCCGGCACGGTGGAGGCGGACGAGGACGGCGTGCACGCGGAGGGCACCGTCGAGGTCGCGAGCGTGCAGACCGGTGACGCGCTGCGCGACTCGATGCTGCCGGGCGGCCACTTCTTCGACGCCGACGCGCACCCCCAGATCTCCTTCGCGGGCCGCGCCCCGGCAGGCGCCGGGGAGCGGTTCACGCTCGACGGCGAGCTCGTGATCCGCGGCGTGGCGCGCCCCCTGCGGATCACCGTCGAGCTCGCGCCCGCCCGGGAGCTGCCCGCGGGGGCGCTCGCCGTGCACGCCGTCGCCGAGCTGCGCCGCTCCGTCTACGGGCTGCGCTTCGACGGGCCGATGGCGGCCGGCGACCGCGCCGTCGCGGACCGCGTCGCGATCGAGCTCGATCTGCTCGCGCTGCCCGCCTGACCCGCGCAGGGCGGGCGCCAGCCTCAGCGCATCACGATGTCGCCGAGGGCGGCGTCGATGCCCGCGAGCGTCTGCTCGTCGAGCTCGATGCCGGAGGCCGACGCGTTGGCGCGGACCTGCTCGGGGCGGCTGGCCCCCACGATCGCGGAGGCGACGTTCGGTTGGCGCAGCACCCACGCGAGTGCGAGCTGCGGCAGCGTCAGACCCGCCTGGCCCGCAACGTCGGCCAGCCGTTGCACGGCCTCGAGAATCGGCTTCCTCATCAGGGCGCCGATGAAGCCACCCATCGAATCGCTCGCCGCGCGCGAGTCGGCGGGCGGCGGCCGGCCGGGGTCGTACTTGCCGGTCAGCACCCCCTGCGCGAGCGGCGACCAGACGATCTGTGAGATGTCCTCGCGTTCGCACAGCGGGATCAGCTCCGCCTCGGGCGAGCGCGACGAGCATCGAGTACTGGGGCTGGCTCGAGACCCAGCGCTCGACCCGGGGCAGGGCGAGCGAGCGGCGCACCTCGGCGACCGGCCACTCGCTGAAGCCGATGTAGCGCGCCTTGCCTGCGCGCACCACCTCGGCGAGCGCGCCCATCGTCTCCTCGAGCGGAGTCTGCTCGTCGAAGCGGTGGCACTGGTAGAGATCGACGTGGTCGGTGCGCAGGCGCTGCAGCGAGGCGTCGATCTGCTTGTGGATCTGCTCCGAGGAGAGCCCGCGGTCGGTGTCCGACATCGGGAAGTAGACCTTCGTCGCGAGCACATAGCTGGAGCGCTCGCGCCCGGCGAGCACCTCGCCGAGCAGCGCTCTCGGCGGCGCCGCGGCCGTAGACGTTGGCGGTGTCGATGAAGTTGATGCCCTGCCTCGAAGGCGGCCTCGACGCACGCCGCCGCCTGCTCGCGCTCGACGCCGCCGGAGTAGGTCAGCCACGAGCCGAGGCTGATCTCGGAGACCTCGAGGTCGCTGGAGCCGAGTTTGCGGTAGCTGCATGCCAGGCGGCAGACTACCCTCATAGCGATGAGCTCGCATCGACCCCTCGCTGCGGATCCGGCGTCGGTCGCAGCTCGGCGTGTCGCGACCTCGAACGCAGCAGCGACTTCTACGAGCGCGTGCTCGGGCTGCCGCTGATCGAGCGCGACGCGAGCCAGGCGGCGCACGGCTCGGGCGGCGAGCCGGCGCTGGAGCTGGTCGCGGCGCCGGGCGCCCAGCCCGCTCCACGGGCGAGCCACCGGGCCTGTTCCACGTCGCGTGGCTTCACCCCTCGCGCGCGCGCTGGCGGCGAGCGTGCGGCGCGTGGCGCGGCGCGCGCTGGCCGCTCGAAGGCGCGTCCGACCACGGCGTCTCCGAGGCGCTCTACCTCAGCGACCCCGACGGCCTCGGGATCGAGATCTACGCCGACCGCCCGCGCGAGAGATGGGGGCGCCCGCCGGCGGCCGCGGCGTCGAGATGGTCACGCTGCCGCTCGACCTCGACGACCTGCTCGCGAGCGGCGGCGAGCAGGGCGGCGAGATGCGGGGCCGGCGGACCGGTGTCGGCCACGTGCACCTGAAGGTCGCCGACGTGCCGCGCGCGGCGGGCTTCTACCGCGACGCGCTCGGCTTCGAGGAGCAGGCGCTGCTGCCGTCGGCCGCGTTCGTCTCCGCGGGCGGCTATCACCACCATCTCGGGCTGAACTCGTGGCAGAGCGCGGGCGGCGCGCCGGCGCCGGAGAACGCGCCCGGCCTGCGGCTGGTCGAGTTCGAGCTCGCCGGCGAGCCGAGCTCGAGGCGCTCGCCGAGGCGGCCACCGCGGCCGACGCTCCGCTCGAGCGAGAGCCGGCGGCAATCGCGCTTCGAGACCCCGACGGGAATGCTGCTGCGGTTCAGCTCCCGCGAGGACGACGGCGGGCAGGGCTGAGCGCGGCGGCTTCGGGCGCCCGGCGCCTCAGGCGGCGCTCGCCGATCCAGCCGGCGCGAGCTCGTCCGCGCTCAGCTCGAGCTGACCGACGCAGCAGCTCGCCGAGCTGCTCGGGGGAGGTCGCGCTGGCGATCGGAGCGAGCACGGTCGGCTGGCGCCGCAGCCATGCCAGCGCGACGGCCGCGTCGCTGGCGTCGCGAGCGCTGCGGCGATCTCGTCGAGCGGCGTCGAGCACGGCGAAGCCGCGGTCGTTCAGGTAGGCTCGCGCACGCCGGCTGCGCGCGGGCTGTCGACCTCGGGCCCGTCGCGGCGGTACTTGCCGTCAGAAACCCGCGCGCGAGCGCCGAAGTAGGGGACGCATGCGAGGCCGTGGCGCCCGCAGACGCCGCTGCAGCTGACCCTCGTAGTCGGCGCGCTCGAGCAGGTTGTAGTGGGGCTGCAACGCGACGTAGGAGGCCAGTCCCCTCCGCCGCGCCGATCCGCAGCGCCTGCGCGAGCCGCTCGGCGCTGTAGTTGGAGGCCCGGCGTAGCGGATGCGGTCCTCGCGCGATCAGGTCGGCGAAGGCGCCGAGCGTGTCCTCGATCGGCGTGTCGGGGTCGTCGCGGTGGGCGTAGTAGAGGTCGACGTGCTCGATCCCCAGCCGCTGCAGCGAGTCCTCGACGCGCGCGCGATCGTCTCCCGCGAGAGCCCCTGCAGCTCCGCCGACATCCCCACCTTGGTGGCGATCACGAGCTCGTCGCGGTTGCCGCGCGCGGCGATCCAGCGCCCGATGATGCGCTCCGAGCCGCCGGGCCCGTCCGGGCCTCGGCGCCCGTACACGTCGGCGGTGTCGATGAAGTTGCCGCCCGCCCGCGAATAGGCGTCGAGCACCGCGAACGATTCGCTGCTCGTCGAGTGTCCACCCGAACACGTTGCCGCCGAGGCACAGCGGGAACACGTCGAGCTCGGTGTCGGCCAGGCGCGCGATGGCCCTCAGCCTAGCGGGACCGATCAGCCGTCCAGCGCGAGGCGGTTTTAAGCCCTGCTTCAGAAACCGGGTGACGGTGTCACGGAGGAGGAAAGCCCCACCGGAAGGAGAGATCCATGGCCAGAATCATCGTCACCGCCGACGATGCCCGGGAGCGCTCCAGTACCGCGATCGGGAGTCCCGTGCTGCTCGACGAGTGGGTCAGCACGATCCACCTGCTCGACGACCATGCCGCCGAGCAGTTGATCGAAGGCCTCGGCTGGGCCGTCACCGACGCCGAGGACGTCGAGCGCGCCCCGGCGGGCGGCGGCTGAGCCCCGCGAGTCCCGTTGAGTAGATCGCAGTTCCCGCCGGCGGGCGGGGCGCCCGCCGGCGGGCTCAGAACGGCAGCCCGCGCACCTCGACCGCGCCCGCCGGCCAGTCGGCCCCCTGCCGCAGAGGACGCCACATCGCCGGCATCGGCACCTCGATCGTGCCGGCCGGCTGCCCGGCGCTGACCGGCACGCCGATCGGGAGGAACCCGAAGCGCTCGTAGAGCGCGACGGGCGCGCGCGGCAGAACAGCATCGCGCGGTCGGGACCCATCTCGCCCGCCAGCTCGAGGATGGCCTCGAGCACGCTTCGCGCGAGGCCTCTCCCGCGCGCGCCGCGGGTGACGATCACGCCCCCGATCCCGACGACCGGGAACGGCTCGTGCTCGCCGACGGCCGACATCGGCGACGACGGCCCCGGCAAGCGCGAGCAGCCGCCCGTCCTGGCCGCGGACCCCGACGTGCCGCTGCTTGTCGCGCCACTGCAGCTGTTCGCCGTCGGCGCCCCACGGCGCCGTCTCGCCGTCCACGACCTCGGCCCACTCGGCCGCGCCCACGCCCTCGAGCTCGCGCGCCTGCATGCCGCGGACTGTACCCGCAGACCTCGCCTGCGGTTCCTCGCGCGTGCGGGCTCCTAGTGGAGCCACATGAACGGACCAGGGACCCGAGGGCGATGAGCCTGACCGTCGCGATCATCGTGATCGTCGTGCTGGCCGTCGCGCTGCTGGTGGTGCTCGCAGTGTCGATGGACCGGGCGCGGCGGCTGCGCCCGCATCGGGCCGCCGGGGGCCGTCCGCCGGCGCGCACGGTGGTTCTCGCGCCGGCGCGACGGCGTCTAGCGCCGGCGCCCGCGCGCGAAGCTCTGGATCGGCGGCGCCACCGCGCGCATGCTCGAACCGACCTCGGCGCCGTCGGCCTCGTGCGCGTCCGGCGCCTCGGGACGCGCGGGCAGGCGGCTGACGGTGCCCTCGCCGCCCGTGTGCTCGCGCATGCCACGGCTCGGCGTGGCGTTCCAGCGGCTCGAGCTCGCGCACGAGCAGGTTGATGACCGGCCTGACCAGCTCGCCGTCCCCCCACGCGACCGCGGGCCCGTCCTGATGGCGCTCGAGGCGCCCGCGCGCGAGCAGCAGCGGCTCGGCGCGCGCGAGGTGGCGGCGGCGCTCGTAGACCTCGCGGGGCACGATCAGGTTGACGGTCCCGAACTCGTCCTCGAACAGCAGGAACATCGTGCCGTTCGCGGTCCCGGGCCGCTGCCTGGCGATCACGAGCCCGGCGAGCGCGATCTCGCAGCCGGAGGGCAGCCTGGCGAGCTGCGCGCTCGTCGCGAGCCTGGGGATGTCCAGGCGCTCGCGCAGGATCGCCATCGCGTGGTCGGAGACGGTCACGCCGCTGGTCGCGTAGTCGGCGATCAGCCGCTGCCAGCGCCCGAGCCTGCGCAGGCGCGGCGCCTCTGCCAGCGCCAGCGGCAGCGCGAGCTGGGTCGCGCCGGCGGCGCCGGATGAGCCCTCGAGCTCCAGCGCGGGCGCCGCGAGGCCGAGCTGCCACAGCGCCGTGCGCCGGTCGCGCTCGCCGAGCCCGCCCTCGCGTGGGCGGGCGGGATCGATGAGCTCGTCGCACGCGCCCGACCAGGCGAGCTGTTCGAGCGTCACGCGCCTGCACCCCGAGCGCGCCGCCAGCTCAGCGAGGCGTGCGGTAGCGCCCTCCGCGCCGCCGCTCGGCCACCAGCCCGCACATCTCGGCGTCGCTCGCGCCCTTGATGTAGCCGAGCCCGAGACGGACGGCGCCGTCCTGGACGGTGCACAGGACCTCCGAGGCGTTGACGTCCAGCCCGAGCACGGCGATGCGGCGGTTCTGCGCCTCGTGCAGGAGGCTGTCGGGCGCGTAGAAGCCCATCGGCTGCTCGTTCAGCAGCGCGCAGAGGAACTCCGGGCCGTAGTGCACTCTCAGCCAGGTCGACTGGTAGGCGAGCAGGCCGAAGGCCGCGCTGTGAGCCTTCGGGAAGCCGAAGCCGGCGAAGCCCTCGACCATCTGCCAGACGCGCTCGGCGCTCGCGCGGTCGGCCCCCGAGTGCCGCTCGGCTCCATCCAGAAAGCGTTCGCGGTGACGGCGCAGCATCTCGCCCGAGCGCTTGCGGCTCATCGCGCGCCGCAGGCCGTCCGCCTCGCCCGGCGTGAAGCCGGCGAACGCTTCGGCCACCTGCATCACCTGGTCCTGGAAGATGATCGTGCCGAGCGTCTCCCTCAGCACGGGCTCGAGCGCCGGGTGCTCGTAGGGGATCTGGAACGAGGGGTCTTCGCGCAGCCGCTGGCGGCGCTTGATGTAGGGGTTGACCGCGCCGCCCTGGATCGGCCCCGGCCGCACGATCGCGACCTGGATCGTCAGGTCCTGGAGGTTCTGAGGCCGCGTGCGCAGCAGCGACTGCATCTGCGCGCGGCTCTCGATCTGGAAGGAGCCGACGGTGTCGGCCGCGCGGATCGCACGGAAGGTCTCGGGGTCGTCGAACGGGATCCGCGAGAGGTCGATCCGCTCGCCGCGCCCGCGTGCGACCTCCTCCACGCAGCGCTCCACCGCCGAGAGCATCCCGAGCCCCAGCAGGTCGATCTTGAGGAAGCCCGCGTCGGCGCACGAGTCCTTGTCCCACTGGACCATCTGCCTGCCCTCCATCGCGGCCGGCACCACCGGGCAGCAGTCGATCAGCGGCCGAGTGGCGATGATCATGCCGCCCGAGTGCTGGGAGAGGTGCCGCGGCAGGCCCTGGGCCTCCTCGACCAGGCGCGCCAGCCAGCGCCAGCGCTGCGAGCGCCTGTCGCGGCCGGGACTCGGAACCCGTCTCGTGACGGCCCAGCGTCACGTCCCCGTGCTCGCCGGCCGGCCCCCACGGGTCGGCGCCGCGCGCGATCCGCTCGATCTCCCCCGCCGGCAGGCCGAGCACCTTGCCGAGCTCGCGCACGGCCCCGCGCACGCGGAAGGTCGGGAACGCGGCGACCAGCGCGGCGCGGTCGCGGCCGAAGCGGTCGTGCACCCGCGGGATCAGCCGCTCGCGGATGTCGCGCGGGAAGTCGAGGTCGATGTCGGGCAGGCCGTGGAGGTCTTCGTGCAGGAAGCGCCCGAGCGCCAGCCCGCTCGCGATCGGGTCGATGTGCGACAGGCCGGTCAGGTAACAGACCAGCGAGGACACCGACGAGCCGCGCCCCCGTCCGGGCGCGAGCAGCGCACGCACCGAGTCCGGGCCGCGTACCTCGCGCGCCACCTCGCGCGCCAGCTCGAGCATCTCGTGGTGGAGCAGGAAGAAACCGGCCAGCCCGAGCCGGTCGATCACGGCGAGCTCCTGCTCGAGCCGCGCGCCCGCCTGGAGCGCGGCGCCCGCCCCGCGATCGGGGGGATAACGCTCCTGCAGGCGCGCCCGGCACAGCTCGGCCAGCCGCCGCGAGGCGTCGCGCTCCTCGGCGCCGGGGTAGCGATAGCCGAGGTCGCGGGTCAGGTCGAACGTCAGCCGCTCGGCCAGCCGCAGCGTCTCGCGCACCGCCTCGGGATGGTCAGCGAAGCGGCTGGCCATCGCGTGCGGCGTGCTCATCACGTGGCTGCGGTTGCCGCGGCGCAGGGGCTCGGAGGCGTCGAGCGTCGTGTGATGGCGCAGCGCCACGAAGGCGTCCTGCAGCTCGGCGCGGGACTCCGCGTGCGCGTGCACGTCGCCGCTCGCCACGCACGCGAGGCCCAGCTGCCGGGCCCGCGCGGCGAAGGCGCGGTTGCGGGCGCGATCGTCGCGCGCGTACGGGCGCTGCAGCTCCACATACAGGTCCCGTGTGCCGAAGCCCTCGAGCAGTGTCTCGAGCGCCCGCGCGTCGCCGTGCTCGCCGATCACCGACCGCGTCGCGCAGCCCGTCAGGCAGACGAGCCCCTGGGCGTGCTCGGCGAGGGCCTGCGCGTCCACCGCGGGCTCGCCGAGCACGCGCCGGGCGGTGCCCTCGCGCGTGTGGGCATGGGCGAGCGTGAGGATCCTGCAGAGGTTGCGCCAGCCCTGCTCGTCGCGCACGAGCAGCGTCACGTGCGAGCAGGGGGCGGAGGCTCCCGGAGCCGGCGCCAGGTCGACCTCCGCGCCGTGGATCGCCCGCACCCCGTGCTCGGCCGCCGTCTGGGCCAGCTCCATCGAACCCGAGACCGTGTTGTGGTCGGTCAGCGCGAGCGCCGCGTGCCCGAGCTCGCCGGCCCGCTGCGCCAGCTCCTCGGGCAGCGAGACGCCGTCCAGGAACGAGTACGCCGAGTGGCAGTGCAGCTCGATGTAGGGCGGAGTCGTCACTGCACGAACCAGCGGCCGCTGCCCAGATCGTGGAACACGACCAGGTTGCGGCCCCTGACGCCGACGAGCTCCCAGTAGCGGCGGCGCAGCGGCTGCTCGCTCCACCAGCGGTCCTCCACCAGCCACGACTCGCGCATCGCATCGACCGATTCGCCGTCGACCTCCGCCGGCAGCCCCTCTCCCCAGCGCACCCGGGCCGGTCGCGGCGCTCCCACCGTCCTCGGCATCAGTCCCCCACCGGCGCCAGCACGACGCGACGCTCGGGCACGCGCGAGTCGGGGTCGACGAACACCGCCCTCAGCGCGGCGTCCCGGCCGGCCACGGCGCGCACCTGGGCGACCGCCTCGCGCAGCCGCACCGCACGGTCGCCCCGGCTTTGATCGAGCAGCAGGCCCTGCTCGCCGCGGGGAGGCCCGAACTCCTCGACGCTCAGCGTCAGCTCGCCCGCCGGGGCGGGCAGCGCCAGCAGCCGCAGCGACAGCGACAGCCCGATCCGCTCCGGGTCCGAGATCGGCTCGCGGAACACGACCCGCTCGCTCCAGCTGCCTCCCGAGAGCAGGCGCGCAGAGATGGTCGCCGCCCGCAGCGAGCGGCCGCGCCGCCCGGGGCTCGCGAGCAGCCGCCCGACGAGCACCTGCAGGACCCGGCTCAGCGCCGGCCCGCTGGCGGCGTCGCCGACCTCCATCGACTCCACCAGGCGCTCCCGCGGCAGCCGCGGCCGCAGCGGGGCGTCGTGGCCGCCGGCGAGCTCGTGGGCGAGGGAGCCCGGATGCCCGAAGCGGTCGGCGAGCGCCGCGCGGCCGAGCTTCACCAGCTCGCCGAGCGTGTACACCCCCAGCCGCTGCAGCGGCTCGACCAGCATCGCCGTCTGCTCGCGGTATCCCAGCAGTTCGATCGGCTGCCCTGCCAGCCAGCGCCGCGCCTCGCTGGGCGGGGCGGACTCGATCACGAGCGCCCGCCGCGAGCGCGCCGCCAGCGCGGCCGCCAGCGCGGCGAAGCGCGTCGGCGCCACCCCCACCCGCACCGGCCGCCCGAGCGCCCGGCGCGCCGCGGCGATCGTCCCCTCGCGCGTCCCGTGCAGGCCGGCCAGCCCGTCGATCTCGAAGTGGGCGCAACCCGGGCCGGCGGGCTCGACCGCCGCTCCGATCGATTCGAGCGCCGTCAGCGAGCCCTCCCACAGCTCGGCCGCGCGCACCGGATTGCCCGGCAGCAGGACCAGCTCCGGGCACCGCGCGAGCGCCTCGCCGAGCAGCATCCCGCTCCTCACGCCGTGCGCCTCCGCCGCGCCCGAGACCTCCCCCAGCCGCCCGGCCGCCGCGCTCCCGTCCGCGCCGAGGAGGGGCGCGACCGCCAGCGCCCCGCCCGCCAGCGCCCGCCGCGCGAGGTCCGACCCCTCGGCGGCCGCCACCAGCTCGAAGCGGGGAATGTGGACGCAGGCGATCATACGAACATATGTTCGCATCGGGTGACGTCGTAGTCAAAACCGGCAGCTATGCAGGGACTTCTGGCTCGCGGCGCGCCAGGCACACGACCGTGCGGTAGGCCATCTCGATCCCGCCGCGGCGCTCGATCGCCTCCGCGACCCGTTCGAGCAGCGCCGTCCTGAGCTCCGGCGCGAGCAGGATGTGGTCCTGATGGGTCTGGAGCATCTCGACGTAGCACTCCGCGCTGTAGGCCCGGACCCAGTCGTGCTCGCCGTCCAATAGCCGGCCCGTGGTCCGCTTCTGCTACGGTAGACCGATCTGAACCAGCTCGCCACTACGAGAGGAGTCTCTGATGGACACCGTGAGCACAGTGAGCGCAGCAGCTCCCGGCCGAAGCTGCACCCCGGCGACATGGCACCTCGACGCCGACCACGGCCAGGTCCGCTTCCACACCAGGGCGATGTTCGGCCTGTTCCCGGTGCTCGGTCGCATCGAGCAGTTCGATGGAGGGCGGCACCCGTCGAAGAGGCCGGGCACGCGACGGGCAGCCTGACGATCGAGGCGGCGAGCATCCGCACCGGCATCGGCTCAGCGCGACGCGCACCTGCGCAGCAAAGGACTTCTTCCGCGCGCGCCGACCACCCCCAGCTGATGCACGCTCGACGGGCTGGAGGCCGACGGCGACGCCACACGAGGTCACGGGTACGCTGCGCATCCGCGAGGCCACGCTGCCCGTTCGCGCGAGGGCGGCGCTTGCCGCCGAGGACTCGAGGGCGCGGATCACCGCACGTTTCGTGCTCGACCACGACGCCGCCGGGCTCGGATGGGCCAAACCGGGAATGGTCCCCAAGTCCGTCGAAGCAGACGTCGAGCTGACGCTCACGCGCGCCGATTAGCCGACACCCGAGCGGAGCTTCGTCGCCTACGGGTCACCCGTCGCGAAGCGACACCGCGATCCGTCGGCGCGAGGGCGCCGACTAGTCCATCGTCAGCGGCCCCTCGGCGGAGCCGCTCAGGAACTGCCGCACGAACGGGTTGTCCGAGGAGAACATCCGCTCGGCGTCGCCGGCCTCCACGATCCGCCCGCGCCACAGCACGGCGATGTACTCGCCGATCTGGCGCGCGGAGGCGATGTTGTGCGTCACGACGATGTAGGTGCCGCGGTAGATCTGGTGCATCTCCTGGATCAGTTCGCACAGCAGCGCCGTGCGGACAGGATCAAGGCCCGAGTCGGGCTCGTCGAAGATCACGACGTCGGGCTCCATCACGAGCGCTCGCGCGAAGCCGGCGCGCTTGCGCATCCCGCCCGAGAGCTGCGAGGGCGCCGAGTCCATCGCGTCGCCGAGGCCGACGTCGCGCAGGCGCTGCACGACGCGTTCGGCGATCTCGGACTCCTGCATGTCGGTGTGCTGGCGCAGCGGGAAGGCGACGTTGTCGAACACCGACATCGAGCCGAACAGCGCACCGTCCTGGAACAGCACGCCGATCTTGCGCCGCAGCGTCAGCAGCTCGGGCATCGTCAGCCTCGGGACCGACTGGCCTTTGACCTGGATGTCGCCCGAGTCGGGGAACATCAGCCCGATGATGTGCTTGATCAGCACGCTCTTGCCGGTGCCCGAGGGGCCGAGCACGGTTGTGATCGTGTCCTCCGGGAAGGCGACGTTCAGGCCGTCGAGCACGGGCACGCCGCCGAGACGCTTGTAGACGTCTTTGCAGCGGATCGACCACTCGCCGTGCTTGCCCGACAGTTCGAGCTCGTCGGAGTGGAACTGGAAGTGCTCCTCGTGATCGCGCGGTTCAGCCGCCGGGTGCTCCGCCGTCGGCTGCTCGGGCGTCTGTGGCTCCTCGCTCATCTCATTTTCCTTCGTAGACCACGTGCGGGAACTGGCTCGATTTGCCGTTGAAGCTGTTCGGACCCTGCTGGCGGCAGGGCGGCGCGGCCACGAGGTTGGTGCCGCGCGGCAGTTTTTCGGCCGCCGCGAGTTCTTCCTTGAGGGACTTTTCGCGTTCGGGGTTGCCTTTGGATTCAGGGTTGGTCGCCGGGTTGAAGCCTTCGAATTTTTCGGGCGGGTTGGCGACGTGGAAGTTGATGATTTTCAACAGGATCGATTCCGAGATCGTTTCGCTCGGCGGTCCGTTCACCGACGGCGTCCTGTTCGGGCAGGAGCTCGAGTCGAACATCGGCAGGCCGGTCGCGATCTGGTTGTAGGTGCCGGCCAGCGGGTAGGCGTTGGAGCGGTTCGTGCCCGCCTTTTCGCTGTACAGCGAGAGGCTCTCGGGGCTCAGCACCGACATCGACGTGAGCAGGTGCTGCTTGTTGCCTTCGTGCGCGCCGTAGTTGCCGTTCGAGAGCTGGAACTGGGTCGCGCCGGTGAGGTTGGCGAAGAACGCCTGCACCTCGCGCACGTACGTCCCGGTGTAGGCGAGGAACGGGCTCAGGTTGTGCAGCACCGGCCGCAGGTTTTCGAGGATCGGTTCGGTCAGCGACAGCGATTTGGTGAACGCGGGCAGGCCCGTCTTGGCGTACTTGGTGAGCGGCCCGAGCGAGGTGTTGAAGCGGTCGAATTCGGGCGCGAACGGCTTGGCCGCGGACACCAGCCCCGAGAGCTGGCGCTCGGCGGGCTGGAATTCTTCGAGGAACGGCGCGGCGGTGGCGGCGAACTTGTCGATTTCCTTCAGCGCCACGGTCGAGTTGTGCTCGAACGCCGGTAGTTCTTCGAACGCTTCGGCGAACGCGCGGCTCTCCGCGGCGGCGGCTTTGAAGGTGTGTTCGCCGTTGACGATCAGCCCTTCGAGCTGGTGGTCGCGGCTCGCGAGCGCGTGGAACACGACGCCGGTGTTCTTGACGACGTCCCGCAGCGCGCCTTCCTGGCTCGCGAGGATGCCGAGCAGCTGGTTGGCGTGTTCGGCGAACGGTTCCAGACGCGCGAACGAGGAGTTGATCTGTTCGCCGCGGCCGTTGATCCCGACCGCCAGCGACTGCTGCCAGATTTTGAACGCCGCCCTCGTCTTGGGGTCGAACGCGGACAGGATGTCGTCGAGCGTCACCTGCGGTTCGACCTGGCCGTTCGGCAGCCGGCCGCCGTCGGCGATGTAGGGCCTCTTGGCCAGGCCTTGCGGGATCAGCTGGACGTAGGTCTCCCCGAGCAGCGTCTTCTGGCGGATGATCGCGTGCATGCTGGCCGGGATCGGCGCGTATTGGGTGTTGATTTCGACCGTCGCGACCGTGCGGCCTTCGGCGCCCTTCTTGACCGAGATCACGTGGCCGACGTTGACCCCGCTGATGCGCACGTCGGACTGTTCGGAAAGCGCCAGCACGCGCGGGAAGCCGATCTCCATCCGGTAGCCCTTCGGTTTCAGCGGCAGCGGCCCGCCGAAGGACTCCCACAGGAACAGCAGCAGCCCGAAGCAGCTGAGCACGAACAGGATGATCACGAGGATGTTGCCGAGCGTTGGCGCGCGCTTCTGCATCTCTAGCGCTTCCCCGCCCGTGTGCTCGCCGTGCGCCCGAACGCCTGCCCGAGGCCGCCGAACAGCGTCGTGTGACTCGCGGAGGGCGCCCGCCTGCGCGCGGCTGCGGCGGCGGCCGTTTTCGGTTTGCCGACCCCCGTGCTGACGCATTCGGCTTCGGTCGGCGGCCGCAGCAGGCCGACGAGCAGGGCGACGGTTTCGTTGACTTCCGCGATCCCGTCGAGGATTTCCAGCACGTTGCAGTTGAAGTAGAGGAGGCTGCGCCCGATCGGGCCGTTCGCGTCGGAGCTCGAGACGACGCTGTTGAGGTTGTGGTTCGCCCACGCCAGGAAGAAGTCGAACCCGGCCCGATTCTTGCCGGGGTTGTAGGCGAGCTCGTTGAAGAATTCGTTGATCACCGAGAAGCTGCCGGCGAGCTTCGGGAACGCTTCGCCGAGCGCCTTCGTCGAGGGCCCGAGTTCGTTGACGGTCGGCAGGATTTCGCGGGCGAAGGGGCGGATCTCGTTCTTGATGACCGGGGTCGTCTTCAGCGCGGTTTCTTTGGTCGCTTCGTTGGCCGCCGCGAGCCCTTTCGCGAACGGCTGCAGCTCGGTCAGCGCGGGACCGACCTGGTTGGAGGCGGTCGCCAGCTGCCCGAGCGCGCTGCCGGTCTTGTTGAGCGCCCCGGGAAGCAGGTGAAGCGTGCTCTGCAGATTCGCTTCCTCCTTCGCGAACGTTTCGAAGACGGCGTTCGAGGAGTCGACCAGTTCGGCGATCTGCTTGTCCTTGCCGCCGAGCGCTTCTACCAGCAGGCGGAAGTTGTGGATCGAGCGGCTGATGTTCGCGTTGCGCTTGGCGAGTTCGCGCTGGATCAGCACCCCGTAGCGGGCTGCCGGCTCGAAGCGCTTCAGCGTCGCCGACAGCGCGCGCCCGTTGTGGTTGAGGCCTTCGCCGGCGCCGGCCAGCAGCTCCTGCAGGTAGGAGCGCGTTTCGGCGTCGAGACCGGCCAGGAACTCGTCGAAGTTCACGTTCGGCGCCGTCTGCGACAGCGGCACCACTTCGCCGCTCTGCAGCTTGCCCGCCGCCGGCGTGCCCGGGTTGACCTCGACCGTGATGTCCTGCAGCTGCGTCTTCGGGCGCAGCAGCAGCGTCGCGTTCTTGTAGAAGCGCGCGTACTTCGGCGTCACGCGCATGCTGACGACCGCGATCCCCTGGTGCAGTTCGACGCTCTGCACTTCGCCGACCTTGGCGCCGGCGATCGTGACCGCCTGGCCCTGGCCCGGCGTCACCGCCTGGGCGGTCTGGAACTCGGCCTTCAGCGTGTAGTAGTTGCGCCCCAGGATCGGCACCCAACCGGGCAGCTTCAGGTTCTCGTGCGCCAGCACGTAGCCGCCGACGGCCGCCGCGATCACGACCATCGAGACGACCGCGATGAACGCCGTTTTGTAACGGTCGATCTGGCCGCGGACGCCGAGCCCGCCTTGCTGACTGGGGCCGCCGGCGTTCATTCGGGGCTCCCGTCGGCGGGGCCGTTGGCGAGCGGCCCGTTGAATTCCGGCAGCTTCTGCGTGTAGCACGGCACAAGCGGCTGATAGGGCGGCTCAGAGGACGGGAACGCGGGACGGGTGCCCTGGGGCGGCAGCGGCGAGCGGGCGAGCAGGCGCAGAGAGTTGGCCTTGTTGACGTTCACGCCGACCTGGCCGACTTTGCGCGAGACGACCGTCTGACCGCTGTTGCCGACCACGAAGCGCGCGAACGGGCCGTTGCCGTCGAAGCCCTGACCGAGGCCGGCCAGGCCGACCAGGCTGTACCAGAACTCCTTGTAGTTTTCGACGCCCGTCGAGCTCGAGCCGTCCTGCAGCTTTTCGTTGCCGGCCGGGTAGATCACGTTGCTCAGGCACTTGTTGAACAGTTCGGTCTGCTTGTAGACCGGGATCTGTTCGCTCGGAGAGCTTGGCCAGCGAGGGGGTCGCTTCGGCGAGTCCCTTGGCGACGCCGCCGAGCTCCTTCGGGCCGAGCGCGGCGGTCAGCTGCGCGACCCACGGCAGCGCGGCCTGCACGGTCGCCGGCGTCAGCTTGACGCCCGGGATGATGTCGTGCGCGAACGTCTTGGTCGGCCCGAACGAGGATTCGAGCGCCGCGAGGCCGCGGTCGATGTTCTCGAGATTGTGCGGCAGCCCGGCGACTGTTTCCCCGAGCGCCACATGCTGTTCGGCGAACGCCTTGAAGAAGGTGTTGAAGTTGACGATCAGTTCGCCGAGCTGCTGCTCGTGCACGTTCAGGGCGCCGGTCACCTTGCCGATCGAGGAGACGAGCTCGGACAGGTCGTGCGGTTCTGTGCCGGTGATCGCCTGGTTGATGATCGAGCCGCCGCGCAGCGCTTCGGGCGCGGAGTGGTAGGTCTTGTTGAGCGCTTGGGCCGCGTTGAGGCCCCGCACCGACGGATCCTGCTGGGCGTCTTCGAGCGCGTTCGGCTTGCGCGTCAGGGCTTCGCCGTAGTAGATCAGGAACTTCTGCAGGTTGGCGCGCGTTTCGGTGTTGAGGGCGTTCAGCACCTGGTCGAGCTGCACCGGCACAGCGGTCTGCGCGACCGGGACCGTATACCCGGAGGAGATCGTCGGCGAGGAGGGGCTGCCCGGCTGCAGTTCGACGAACCAGTTGCCTTCCAGGAAGATCCGCGGGCGGATCTTGAGCGTCGCATCTTCGTGCAGCGGCAGGCCCTTTTCTTCGATTTCCATCGTGACGAGGCCCGTGTTTCCGTCGCGCTTGATGCCCGTCACCTTGCCGACGTCGACGCCCGCGATCCGCACCGGCGACTTCGATTTGATGTTCAGCGCGCTCGTGAACTCGCCTTTCAGCTGGAAGCCGTGTTTGAACGGGATCGCCTTCGTGAAGCCGAAGTAGACCGCGACCGCGACCACGACCAGTAGCACGACCGCGAATTTGACCGGGCTGCCGCGCCCCAGTTCGGAGACCGGGACTTCGTCGTGGCGTCGCCACAGGCGCCGGCGTGCCATCAGCTCTTCCCCTTCTTGATCCCGAGCGCCTTCAGCGTCGAGGCGGGGTACGGTTCGCCGTAGAGGTCATTGCCGCGCGAGGTGAATTCGGTGCCGGAGCGCACCGAGCCGGCCGGCACATTGCCGATCACAGCCTGGCCGGGGATGAATTTCTGGTTGCCGGCTTCGCACACCTGGCGCTGGCCCGGCGCGCTCACGTACGGGTACGGGTTCACGTGAAGGTGGTTGTTGTCGATGATCGTCGTCGAGCCCTTCGTGTGTTCGGTCGAGCCGCCGTTGGCGGGCGCCGAGGACGGGTAGCCCTCGTTGTTGGGGCCCCCCGGAGCCAGCAGGAACGCGGTGCGGGCGACGGTGCCGACGCCGACGTCCTGGGACTCGAGGCTTGCGACGTTGCGGAACGCGAGCGTCCAGTAGTTGCACTTGGCCTGTGAGGGCGCGAGGCCGGAGAGCACGGGGTTGCCGACTTCGAGCGTCTGGGTGAAGGCTTCGAACGCGAGCGTCACGGTCGGGCTCTGGCCGAAGCGGGCGAGCGCTTCGGAGGATTCCGCCAGCTCGGTGTTGAGCGCGACCGCTTTCGGCAGGTTGACGGCGCCTTCCTTGAACGCGTGCCCGAGCGGCGGCGCGACCGTCACGAGCCCGGCGGCCGTCGGCTTCAGCAGGTTCATGAATTCGGTCGCGTTGTCGATCAGCCGCGCCTGGTAGGGCAGCGAGTGGATCGCCTGTTCGAGCGACGCGGGGCCGCCGAGCGTCGCCTGTTCGAGTGACTTGGTGACGCGCGCGAATTCGGTGAAGAAGGTGTCGAGGTAGGTGTAGTAGTTGGCCTGCTGTTCGGCCACCGGGGCGGCCTCTTCGGAGGCGCGCAACAGGCCTTTGAAGAACCCGCGCAGGTCGGTTTCCGGCGAGGCGAGGTTGTGCAGCACCGGGATCGCGTCGGTTGACCAGCGGGCGCAGCGTGGCGATCGTGTTGTTGAGGCCGAGGCCGCGCCCGGCGAGCCCGTCGCCGAAGTTGTTGGTGTTGATCTTGATCGCCGTGCGGCGTGTGCTTGTCGAACATGTTGAAGAGGTCCTCGATGTTCACCGGTTCGCGCGTCTGGGCGGTGGGGATCGTTCCGCCGGCGGGGATCCCCTGAGCCGAGGTGCCCTTTTCGAGTTCGAGGTACTTCAGGCCGATCGCGGAGACCGACTGCACGATCGCCTTCGAGTCGACCGGCAGCCTTTCGACGCTTTTTTCGAGCTTCAGGTCGGCGAGCGCCGTGACGCGGCCGGTCTTCGGGTCCTGGACCGGCTTCATCGAGCTGACCACGCCGACACGCGTGCCGGCGATCTTCACCTGGTTCGACGGCTGCAGGCCAGAGGCCTCGGGCAGGTCGACCTTGATGTTGTAGGTGGGCACGAACGGCAGCCCGTTGTTCGCGTTGTAGGACAGGAACACGGCCACGACCACGATCAGCATCGTGACGGCGCCGATCAGCAGCGGGCTTGCGGCGAGCGAGTTGCGGCGTCGGCGGTCCATCAGGGCGTCTCCGACGGGTCGCAGGTGAGCAGTCCGCTGTCCACGAACGGGGAGGAGCCGTCGGGCGCGGGCTGGGTCGCCGCCCCCGGGCAGCGGCGCAGCTGACCCGTCTTCAGGCCGGCGAGCGCAGCCTGCGCCGAGGCAGCCGGTTTCAGGGTGTCGTTTTCACCCGTCGCAAAGCTCGGGAAGACCGGGCTTACGCGCGCGTAGCCGCCGTTGGCGTCGTAGTAGGCGCCGGCCTGGCCGAAGGTGCGCAGCGCACCGACGAGGTCGGGCGAGTAGGGACCGAAGAAGGCGGTGATCGGGGCCGATTCCTGCTCGCCGCGCACGATCGCCGGCGAGGCGGTTTTCAGCTGCGCGTACAGCTGCGGGAGGATCTTGACGATGTCGGTGAGGTCGTTGTTCGGGCCCGGCCGGCTGAACGCGTTGGCGAAGTTCGTGATCGGGACCGTGCCGACGTTTACGAGACCGTGCAGCGCGGAGAACAGCTTCGTGAGCGGAACGCTCGTCGGCTTTGAGACTTCGACGAGTTCTTCGAGCGCTTTGAAGGTCGACGGAAGCTGTTCGAAGGTTTTGTTGCCCTGGCGCAGCGTTTTCGGCAGCTGGTGCAGGCCCGCGGCCAGCGCCGCCTGGCGGTCGCCGATCGCCGTGAAGGTCGTATTCGCGTTTTCGATCAGGTCTTCGAGCTGGGGGGCGCGCGCGCCGATCGTCGTGACGGCCTTGCCGGTTTCGATCAGGAAGTGCGTGAAGACCGGCTGGTCGCGCACCAGCTCGGAGAAGATGTGGTCGGAGGCAGACAGGAACGGCCCGAAGTATTCGGTCGATTCGCCGAGCTCGCGGCCCGCGCCGACGTACTGCTGCGCGCTGCCCTGGATGAACTGGGCGAGGCCTTCGCGCGTCTTCGGGTTGAGCGCGTTGAACAGCGCGTCGAGGTCGGTCACTTCTTTGCTGGCGCTCGCCGGCAGCGTCGCGCCGGAGGCCAGCGCCGGGCGGTTGTTGGGCCCGGGCGAGAGCTGGATATAGCGGTTCGCGACGCTCGAGAGCGACGGCGTGCGCACCTGCGCGGTCGTGCCTTCGTGAAGTGGCGCGAGCGAGGAGTCGACGTGGATCGTGACGCGCGCTTTGTAGTTCTTCGTGAGTTCGATCGCCGTCACGCTGCCGACCGGGACGCCGCCGACCTGCACCTGGTCGCCGCGCACGAGCTGCCCGGCTTCGCCCATCAGCAGGTGGTAGTCGGCGCCGCCGCCGGTCGCGAACAGCAGATAGGCGACGATCAGCACGATCAGCCCGAGCGCCGCCACGGCGATCGCGCGCGCCGTGCTCGAGCGGCGCGCGCGCACCGGCGGGCGCCCGGGGGAACCGGGTGCGGGCTGCGGCGCGGGAGGGCTGGGGGGGCTAGTGGTTGCCAACTGCTTCCTTCGTCGTGTCGGGGATCGCCGCCGCGGAGGGCTTGCGCGACACGGTCGGGTCGGGGATCTCGCCCAGCCGCGCGATCAGCCGCGCCCACTCGGTCGGCGAGAGCGCCGAGGCCGAGGCGCCCGCGATCCGCGCGAGGGCGCCGTCAGGCGCGGCGAACGCGACACGTATCGCGCTCGTCGCATGCGGGCTCGTGACCGCGCCGGCAGCGCCCGGGTAGCTCATCGCGCTGATGATCCGCCGCGGGCGCGCGAGCCCCTGCAGCATCAGCAGCTTGCGCACCGCCGTGTCGATCACCGTGCCCGGCGCCTGGTTGCCGGCCACCGGCGTGCCGTTGATGGCCGTGATGGCGACCGACTCGCCCATCGTCCCTGCGCCGGCGTTGGCGGCCAGCGCGGCGGGCGTCGCGGGCGGGCACGCAAGGCCGGAGACCGAGGGCCGCAGCCCCGAGACCGACAGGTACTCGAGCGCCGCCAGCACGCGCTTGTCGACGCGCCCGGCGCCGATGTCCTCGCGTGCGCAACGGCTGAGGCGCACGCCGACGTCGCGCAGGACCTGCGGCTGCAGCTGCTGCTTGGTCTCGAGCAGCACCTGGCCGACGCTCGGCGAGGTCGCGAGGAACGGGTTCTCGCCCTTGGCGTGGAACACGGAGCTGTTCTCGAGCGCCACCCAGCCGTCGAGCACCGGCTTCGGGTCGATCAGCGACGCGCCCGCGCCCGACGGGCGGATCTGGAACACGATGTGGGCTTCTTCGCCGGTCGGCGTCGCGGAGCCGACATGCCCGAGCACCGTGCCCGCGATCACCTGCACGCCCGGCGCGAGCGGATGCAGGTAGACCTCGCTCGAGCCTTCGCTGAAGGCCTCTACGTGCGGCGCCACCGTCGCGGGCGAGCCCGGCTGGGCGGGCGGCGGCGTCGGCCGCGCGGCCGCGCTGCTCGGCGCGCCTTCGAGGCCGGCGGCGGCGCCGAGCGCGAGACCCGAGACGGTCGCGCCTTCGGACACCGGCGAGCGTGGCTGCACGCCGGCCGTGGCGGGCCCGCCGGGCGCCGGTTCGCGCCCGGTCTGCTGGATGCGCCGGCTGACCTGCGAGTCCACGCGCGGCTCGATCACGGGGTAGACGCTCGCGAGTTCGCCGAGCTCGGCGTACGTGTAGGTGTTGCCGTAGGCATCGCGCAGCCGCACGAAGCGCCCGAGCGCCGGCGAGTGCCCGACCTGCACGATCTCCCCGTCCTGGACCGCGATCACCGGGGCTCCGGCGCTCGTGTAGATCGTCGTGCCGACGAGCGTGTGGACCGCGCCGCCTTCCGTCGCGTGCACCGCCGGGAAGCCGTCCGCGTAGTGGGCCGCGGCGTGCACCGGGAAGCGCGCCTCGGTCAGGCCGGTGATCGCGCCGAGCAGTTCGGCGGGCGTGCCGCCGAGCAGCTCGGCGCGCAGCATCACCGAGCTGACGTAGGCCTGGGAGTGGTTGTAGGCGAACACCGCCGCGCGGATGTTCTGCGCTCCCCCGGCCGCGCGCAGGTAGCGAGCGGCGGTGAAGATCGCGTCGGCCGGGTTGTACGGGTCCTTGTAACCATCGCCGTTGGCGTCGATTGCGTACTGGGCCCACGACGAGGGCAGGAACTGCATCCAGCCCTCGGCGCCGGCGCTCGAGACGCTGAGGTCGCGGCCGTAGTCGGTCTCGACCTCGTTGATCGCCGCCAGCACCTGCCAGGGGATCCCGTAGGCGGCGCCCGCGGCCTGGAAGATCGGCAGCAGGAACGGCGGGATCTGGAAGTCTTCGATGAAGAAGCCCGGGACGCCGTTCAGCGAGCCCGACAGCGACAGCGGCAGCGACGGCGTGAGCGTCGAGGGCGCGACCGCGCGGTGCGAGGCCCGCGGCCCGCCCGCGCCCGCCCCGGGCGCTCCTTCGGTGCGGCTCGGCGAGCTGGGCGCGGCCGGCGCGTGGCGAGGGCTGCCGGCGCTCGAGCTCTGCTGCTGCTGGGAGAGCACTTCGGGCGCCTGCGCTTCGGTGGGCGTGCTCGTCGTGCCCTGCGAGGGGGGCGGCGCCGGCGAGGGCGAGGAGGTGGTGTCCGGCGGCGCTTCGGCGACGGTCGTCGTGACGGCCGGCGGCGGCGCGACGGCGGCCGTTTCGCCTTCGGCGGCGCGCGCCGCGGCGGGCAGAGCCAGCGCGAGCGCCCCGAGGGCTCCGGGCAGCAGCGGACGCAGGCGCGAGAGCTCGATCATCTCAATTGCCGAGCAGGTAGTTGAGTAGCAGCCCATCGGCTTCCGTGCCTTCGGAGGATGGGTGAGTAGTAGGTGGTTCCGGACGTCGAGCCGCCGACCGGCTGGGTGGGCTGGCTCGAAGCGGACGCTCCCGAGCCGCTCGCCGAGGCAAGCGCGGTCCCGGTCGTTTCGCCGCGCGTCGGGGTGCCCGGGTATTTGGCGATCGCCTGCGCGGCCGTGGCGCCGTTGATGACCGCGAGCGTGCGCTCCATCACGAGGCCCGTGCCGGCCGGGATGCTGGCCTTCGTCGCCGTGGAGGCCGGCACCGAGCCGAGCGTGCCGTTACAGCCCGGGCTGGGCGCTATGTAGTATTTGACGCAGTTCGTGCCGACGCCCTCGGCGCGCAGGAAGTGGCCCAGCTGGTCGTAGCCGTTGGCCGCGTTCGCGCCCAGGAAGATGAAGTCCATGATCCGCTCGAGCCCGCCCGTTTCGCGCAGGCTCGTGAACAGCGACGAGAGGTTGGTCGCGAACGGCAGCGCCGCGGTGCCGAGGCCCTTCAGCTCGTGCAGCAGTTTTCCGCTCGACACGAGCGCCGGGCCCGAGCGCTTGGCGGTGCGGCCGAGGCTTTCCAGGAACAGGGTCGGAGCTTTCGAGAAGCCCGGCAGCTGGGTGATCGCCTCGTTGATGCCGGGCGCCGCTTTGCGGAGGTCCGTGAACACGGGCGTGGTCGCCACAGCGAAGCGTTCGAGCCGTTCCATCGCCGGGCCGAGCTGGCGCAGGAACGGGGAACAGCTGCAGGTTGCGCGCCAGCGCGCCGCGCGTCGCGGCGCTCGCCTGCGAGACCTTGTTGCTTTCGGCGAGGAAGTTCGCGAAGTGTTCGCGCACGCGCGCGAGCGGCGCGAGCGCTTCGTCGGAGGTCACCGCCAGCCTGCTCAGCACTTTGTTCTCGCTGGCCAGGATCGCGAGCACCTTGTCGAATTCGCGCAGCGCCGGGTTGGCGCGGCGGATCACTTCGTTGAGGTCGCTGCCGCGCCCGGCCAGGCCGGCGCCGAGTTCGTTGAGGATGATCGTGAAGCGCTGGCGTTCGGGCAGCCGGCTGATGTCGCCGAGCAGGTCGACGTCGACCGGGCTGCTCGTGTTCGTCACCGGGAGCAGGTACTGGCCTTCGCCTTCGCCGTGGCGGATCTTGCGCAGCGGCGGAGGCAGCGGCGTGCCTTCGACGCGCGGCTGCGTCGGCAGGCAGTCGACGTACTTCTCGCCGATCAGCGCCTGCGGGCGGATTTCGCAGCTCGCGTCCCTGCGGAAGTCCTTGAAGCCTTCGTTGGTGATGTTGAGGATGACCGCGGCCTTCGCGTTCGGCGTCGGCGTCACCGAGCCGACGTCGCCGACCGTCACGCCGGCGACCTTGACCTGCTCGCCGGAGATCACGTTGCCCGCGTCGTCGAAGATCGCGCGGATTTCGTAGGTCGAGTTCTTGCCGCCGGCGGAAACCGCGAGCAGCACCGCGACCGCGACGAACGCAGCCAAGCAGAGACCTGCCGCCACTCTCCTGCGCCGCGCCGTCTCGGTCCTCACCCCGATCCTTCCTCCGTTCCTACAAACAAAGCGGGCGACCCCTTTCAGTCGGTGAGGTCGCCCGCCTCATTCTTTCTCCTGTCGCGAGCTTACGCCTTCAAAGGCGAAAGCTCGCTGCCTGCCCTATTTCTTGCGGGGGCAGGGCGCGTGGTATTCCTTGGTCACGGTCTGTTCCGCGAGCCCGCCGAGACCGGCGAACGTCAGTTCGGTCTTGATCGGCAGGTAGTGTTTCGGACACGACGTCGGCACCGTGCCGTAGTAGATGGTTTTGCCGTGGCTCTTGTACGCCGAGCCCGTCTTCACCTTGATCATGCTGACCGACGCGTCCTGCGCGCCCGGCACCGTTTCGACGAGCGGGACTTCAGCCTGGAACTCCTTGCTGAACAGGCCGCTGGCGCCCTGGAAGTGACCCTTGGAGAGGATTTCCAGCAGCACCGGTTCGTGGCCGAACGTGAAGAACGTCAGGCCGCCGCCGGGAGCGTAGAAGCCCTGGATCGTGACCTTCTCGGGAACGACCGTTTTGCCGAACGCGACGAAACCTTCACCTTCGCCGACCGGACCGGCGGTCGAGCCCTTCGGGCAGCCCTTCGGGCCCTTGCCACTCGGTTCGAGTTCCGCGGGCGGGCAGGTCGGGAAGCCGGTCGTGTGCAACTTGGTGCCCGCGGGCAGGAAGAAGTTCACGTGGATCAGCGGGGGCGGGAATCCGCCGTATTCGGTGCCTTTGATGTGGTATTCGGCTTCGACCGCTGCGCCGGCGCCGTAGATGTTCCCCGTGTGGGGGAAGCCGGCGATTGGCACCGCCGCCGCTTTGAAGGTCACTTCCGGCGTCGCGGCAGCGACGCCCGGCAGGACGAGCGCGAGCGCGCAGACGGCGAGGGCGGCAAGACAGGTAGATGCTTTGCGCATCAGCTTTACTCTCCTCTGTTGATGGTCAGGTCCGCCTCGATCCGGGTAGCTCCGGAGCCTCAGGCGGTCCGGCGACATCGAGATCCCCTGATCGGGCAGGGGAACACTGGCGACTTGAGCGCGAACACTACCCGCAGCACGCAATCCGTTCAAGTTGGAACCGCGCCCGCACACAGCCTCCGGAAGACCGGCGCGGGCGGCGGGCCCGGAGGCGCTGTCGAGGCTGGGGCACGTCGGCTCAAGGTGCACTGGAGCCTGAGCCTTCGGCGGCGAGCTCGAGCTGCTCGCCCTCGAAGGTGACTCCGGCAGGCTCGATCACTACCCGCCGCGGCCCCTCCTCTACACGTCCGGCCACCAGCGCGCCGAGGCCGCAGGCCGCCGCGTCCGCGACGACGCCCTCGCCCGCGCCCGCGGCGCAGTAGACCGCGAAGCCGCTGCCCATGTTGAACGTCGAGTAGGCCGCCGCCGGATCGAGACCGGCCTGCGCCACGAGGAACTCGAGCACCGGCGGCACCGGTGGCAGGCGCTCGATCCGGTAGGTGAGCTCGCGCTGCGCGCGCATCAGCTTCAGCAGCCCGTGGCCGGTGATGTGGCTCAGGTAGCTGACGGGGGCGTCGCGCTCGAGCAGCGCGGCCACGAGCGGGACGTAGCAGAGCGAGGGCTCGAGCAGCGCCTCGCCGAAGGAGCCGCCCCCGGGCAGCAGCGCGGCGTAACCGTCCGGCAGTCGCGCCGCCACCATGCGCGCCAGCGAGGCGCCGTTGGCGTGCAGCCCCGAGGAGCGCACGAGCACGATCTCATCGCCCGGTGCAAGGCGCGCGCCGAGCACCGGCTCGCGGCCCTCGGGAACCGCGCCGACCGCCGCCCCGGCGAGCTCGATGTGACCGTCCGCGAGCAGCCCCGGGAGCGAGGGCGACTCGCCTCCCCCCCACGCGCAGCCGGCATCGGCGCAGCCGCGCCTCCAGCCCTCGACCAGCGCCCGGGAACGCTCGGAATCGGCATACCACTCCGAGGAGCCGGTCGCGAAGTAGGCGTTGACGACCAGCGGCAGCGCTCCGACACAGCTGAGGTCGTTGACGATCGCGGCGACCGTGTCGTAGGCGACCTCGGCGAAGCGGTTGACCCCGCTCTGCTCGAGCACGGCCGCGGCGATCATCGACTTGGTCCCGAGACCCTCGACCACGAAGGCGAGCGAGCGGCCCGCGAGCTCGAACACGAACGCGGGCTCGCCCCTGGAGGCGTCCAGCGCACGCCCCCCGCGGGCCTCGATCAGCGGCGAGCTCGCCAGCGCGCTCTGAAGCGCGAGCCGCTTGGCCGCGTCGAGCACGTCGTAGTCGACGCCCGCATCCCGGTAGCTGGCGCCGTCGCCACTCATCGGGGATGATCCTATGCCCTGGCACAAACGAGGAGGAGCGATGGACTTCGAGCCGAGCGAGCGCTGTTCAGAGTTCAAAGAGCGCCTGGGGGCGTTCATGGACGAGCACGTCTACCCGGCGGAGGAGCTCTACGAGCGCCAGCGCGCGGAGTCCGGCGACCCCCACCACCACCCGGCCGTGATGGAGGAGCTGAAGGCGAAGGCGCGCGAGGCCGGGCTGTGGAACATGTTCCTGCCCGATCCCGACGACGGCGCCGGGCTCTCGAACGCCGACTACGCGCCGCTCGCGGAGATGCTCGGACGCTCGCACATCGCCTCGGAGGCGTGCAACTGCTCGGCGCCCGACACCGGCAACATGGAGGTGCTGTACCAGTTCGGGACCGACGTACAGAAGGAGCGCTGGCTGCGCCCGCTGCTCGACGGCGAGATCCGTTCGGCGTTCGCGATGACCGAGCCCGACGTCGCAAGCTCGGACGCGACCAACATCGCGATGCGGATCGAACGCGACGGCGACGAGTACGTGCTCAACGGCCGCAAGTGGTGGACCTCGAACGCGATGCACCCGAACTGCCGGATCATGATCGTGATGGGCAAGACCAGCACCGAGGGACCGATCCACAAGCAGCAGAGCCAGATCCTCGTGCCGCTCGACACCCCGGGCGTCACCGTGATGCGCAACCTGTCGGTCTTCGGCTACACCGACCAGGAGGGCCACGCCGAAGTCGACTTCTCCGACGTGCGCGTGCCGGCCGCAGAACCTGATCGCCGGTGAGGGCGACGGCTTCATGATCGCCCAGGCGCGGCTCGGCCCGGGTCGCATCCACCACTGCATGCGCGCGATCGGCGCGGCCGAGCGCGGGCTCGAGGCGATGTGCGCGCGCGCCGTCTCGCGCGTCACCTTCGGCCAGCCGCTGGCGATGCGCGGCAACGTCCAGGACTGGATCGCAGAGTCGCGCGTGGAAATCGAGATGGCCCGGCTGCTGACGCTGAAGGCGGCGTGGCTGATGGACACGGTCGGCAACCGCCACGCGCGCACGGAGATCGCGGCGATCAAGATCGCGGCCCCGAACGTCGCGCTGCGCGTGCTCGACCGCGCGATCCAGGTCCACGGCGGCGGGGGCGTCTCGGATGACTTCTTCCTCGCGCCGGCCTACGCGCACCTGCGCACGCTGCGCCTCGCCGACGGCCCCGACGAGGTGCACAAGCTGTCGATCGCCAGGCGCGAGCTCTCGCCCTACATACCGCGCGAGTCCTGAGCGCCGCCGCCGCGCCGAGCGGCGGCATCGGCGGTTGGCGGGCGTAGCCGGTTGTGAAAGCGGGTAGGTCCTGTGAGCCGGCTGGTCCGGCGCACGGTTCATGAGGACACGAGCATCGGCAGGAGGAGGGACCGGCCGGCGGCGAGCGATCGCCGTGACGGCCTGCTGGCTCGCGTTGTGCGCCGCGATGCTCCTCTCCGCCGCGGCGGCGCACGCGCTCGCGGTGAACGTGTGGGAAGCCGGCACCTGCGAAGCGCGGGGCTGCACGTACAAAAGCGTCGAAGAACACCACGAACAAGCGTTCACGCAGGCGGCCGGGCACCCTGAATGGGGGATCACCTCCTTCGAAGTGAACGCGCCCGGCGGCAAGCCGGAAGAACAGGTCAAGCGGATCAGGGTCGACGTGCCGGAAGGGCTCGCCGCCAACGCGCAGGCGCTGCCGAGCTGCTCACGCGCCGATTTCTTCTCGAGCACCGGCACGGCCACCTGCACGGCGGCGCTCGCCGAAGTGGGCGAAACCGAAATCACCGCCGCCCTGGAAGCGCCCCTCCTCGGCGCGGTCGACACCGAAAACAGCGGCAAGGTCTTCAACCTGACGCCGGAACCCGGCCACCCGCTGCTGTTCGGGATCGTGATCGAACCGGCCGGGGCGCTGGTCAAACCGATCAAGCTGCTGCTCGAAGGCTACGTGAGCTGGGCGTTCGAACCGGCGCTCGCCGCCCGCGGCATACCGTCCGGCGACTTCCACGAGTGGTTCGAAATCAACAACGTGCCGCGCGAAGCCGAAGCCGAAATCCTCGGCATCAAAGTCGCGAACGCGAAGCTCAGCACGATCAAGTCGAAGCTGCTCTTCAAAGGGCGTGCGGGCGGGCACTTCCTCACCTTGCCCAGCGCGTGCTCGGCGACCACGACCTCCTACCTGGAACTCGACGCCTACGAAGGCGGCCACGCGACCGCGATCACGCACACCCCGGTGGGGGTGGACGGCTGCGGCGCCGTCCCCTTCAAGCCGACCGTCGCGGTCGCGCCCTCGCCGTCCCAGTACGACAGCCCGGACGGAGCCACGACGACGCTCAGGGTCCCCCAGTCGGACGGGATCAACACCGCCGACATCAGAGACGCGCACGTGGTCCTGCCCGAAGGCCTGACCCTCAACCCGTCCGCCGCAAACGGCCTGCAGGCCTGCACGCAGGCGCAACTCGCCAAGGGCAGCTCGGCGCCGGTGACGTGTCCGGCCGCGTCGAAGATCGGGACCGCGCTGATCGAAACGGCGCTTCCTGCGAAGTCGCTCGGCGGCAACGTCTACCTCGGCAAGACCAACGCGCCGGGTCCGATCACCGGACCCCCCTATCTGATCTTCATCGACGCCGAGAGCGTCTACGGCGTGTCCGTGCGTCTGGAAGGCGCAGCCGTCCCGAACCCGTCGACCGGGCGCCTGGAAGTGAGCTTCCTGAACAACCCGCAGCTGCCGTTCAGCGAACTGGTGCTGACGCTCAACGGAGGCCCGCGCGCGCCGCTCGCGAACCCGGTCACCTGCGGAGCCGCGAGCACCAACTCGCTGTTCACCCCCTACACCGGCGGCGGACCGGCGCTGCCCTCGAGTCCCTTCGCCACGACCGGCTGCCCCTCGCCGCTGCCGTTCGAGCCGAGCCAGTCGACCAGCGAGACCTCGAAGGAGGCCGGCGCCTTCACGAGCTTCACCTTCAACCTCGCGCGCAGCGACTCAGACCAGAACCTGTCGAGCGTGCAGACCGTGCTGCCCGCCGGCCTCGTCGGGCTGATCCCGTCGGTGAAGCTGTGCCCCGAACCGGCCGCCTCGACCGGGAGCTGCCCGTCGAGCAGCGCGATCGGCAAGGCGACCGCGGCCGCCGGCGTCGGCACCGAACCGATCGGCTTCTCGGGCCCCGTCTACCTGACCGGGCCCACGGGCGGCGCGCCGTACGGCCTGTCGATCCCGATCGAGGCCGCGGCCGGGCCCTTCGACCTCGGGCGGGTGCTGACGCGCGTCGCCATCAGCGTCGACGAACGCACCGGCCGCGTGATCGCCACGGCCACGCTGCCGCGGATCGTGGGCGGCGTGCCGCTCCACCTGCGCAGCCTCTCGGTGGCGATCACGAAGTCGAGCTTCATGTTCAACCCGACCAGCTGCGGCCCGCTGTCGACCAACTCCTCGCTCGGCGCGATCCAGGGCGCCGCCGCCGCCCCGGCGAGTCCGTTCGGAGTCGGCGACTGCTCGAGCCTCGCGTTCAAGCCGAGCTTCACGGCGGCGAGCCCGTCGGTCCCCTCGCGCGCGAACGGCGCGAGCCTCCTCGTCAGCTACACCCAGCCCGACCACGAGGCCAACATCCGCTCGGTGTTCGTGCAGCTGCCCAAGCAGCTCCCCTCGCGCCAGTCGACGCTCCGCCACGCCTGCCTCGAATCGCTCGCCGCAGCCGGGCTGCGCAACTGCCCGGCGACCTCGAAAGTCGGCAGCGCGACCGTCACGACGCCGGTGCTGCCCGAAAAGCTGAGCGGGCCCGCCTATCTGGTCTCCCACGGCGGCGCGGAATTCCCGAACCTCGACGTGCTGCTCGAAGGCGACCACGGCGTGCGTGTGCTGCTCGAAGGCGACACGCACATCGCCAAGGGCATCACGACCTCGACGTTCGGGTCGGTGCCCGACGTGCCGGTCTCGAAGTTCGAACTCGACCTCCCCGTCGGGCCGAACTCCGCACTCGGGGCATACGGCTCCCTGTGCTCGCAGCCGCTCTACATGCCGCTCGTCGTCACCGCGCAGAGCGGCACCCAGCTGAAGCGCAACCTTCGCATCTCGATCGGCAGTTGCAAGATCAAGCTGCTCGGCCACCACGTGCGCGGGCACACGCTGTTCGTGCGCGTCGAGACGTTCACGGCCGGGCGCGTGAGCGTCACCTCGTGGGGCGTGCACCCCGTCTACCGCCGCGTCGGCGGCCCCGGCCTCTACACGATCAAGGCCGGCCTCTCGCGGCGTGCGAGGGGCGCCCTGGCTGCCGGCCGCGGCGCGCGCTTCCGTGTGCGGGTCGGGTTCAACCCGCCGCACAAGGGCGAATACCACTCGGCCGCGTTCGCGACCGTCGCCGTCAGGCACTAGCCTGCGCGACGTTCGCAGCGCTGCGCCGACATCACGACGATCCGCCGGGCTCCGCGGGCTCGCCGGCGCGGCCGCGCTCGGCGCGCTCGCGCTCGCCGGCGGCGCCGGTCAGGCGCGGGCCGCCGCGCCGGCGATCAGCGCGAGCGCGACGCCCGGCGAGATCCCCTACGGCGGGACGCTCCGCGTGAGCGCGAGCGCGGTGGAAGGCGGCGCCCCCGCGGCGGGCATGCCGGTCGCGCTCGAACAGTCGCCCTATCCGTACAAGGCGTACAGCGTCCTCTACCGCGGGACGACCGCACCCGACGGCACGTTCGCCTTCCCGCGTTTCGGCCCGACGCAGAACACGCGCCTGCGCGTGGTGGGTGCCACGGGCGCCGCGAGCACGACGCTGCAGGAGCTCGTCGACCCCCGCGTCGCGCTGGCGGCGAAGGACCTCGGGCCCGGCCGCGAGCTGTTGAGCCTGAAGGCCGAGCACGTCCCCGAAGCCCACCCCGCCCCGTTCACGGTGCGCTGGTACCTCGCCCCGCGCGGCAGCGACGTCTACCGTCTCGCGGCGTCCGTCGCCGCCGGCGCGCCGTCGGTCGAATCGAGCTACGCGAGCGTGCTCGTCGACCCTCCCGCGCGCCGCTTCTCCTACCGCGTCTGCCTGAACCCGCCGTGGGAAGCCGCGATGGGCCCGCCGGCGGCCCACGGCCCGTGCCCCGCGCACGGCTTCCGGATCGGTGCGCACGCCGCGCGGGCGAGGCCGCGCGCCCGCGCGGCCTTCGAGTTCGGCGGCGAAGCCCGCGGCACGCCGCTGCCGGCGTTCCCGACCCCCGGCGCCGTCGCGTCCGCGCGCCGCTACCTGGAAGCGCGCGCGGGCAGCTCCTCGTTCGCGATCGTCGACAGCACGGGAAGGCTCGAGGGCTGGCGGCTGCGCGCCCACTTCGAGACGGCCAGCGTCGTGAAGGTGATGTTCCTGACCGCCTACCTGCAGATGCTGGCGGCGCGCCACCGCCCTCTCGGCGCGGGCGACAGGGCGCTGCTCTACCCGATGATCCACGAATCGAACAACGACGCCGCCTCGGCGGTGCTCGCGGCCGACGGCAGCGCCGCCGTGGCCCGGGTCGCGCGCGAAGCGGGCATGCAGGACTACGCTCCGGGCGTGGGCTGGTGGGCCTACACGCAGACCTCGGCCGCCGACCAGGCGCGCTTCTTCACCCGCCTCGGGCGGCTGATCCCGGCGCGCTTCTACGGCTACGCGCGCTATCTGATGTCGACGATCGAGCCCGAACAGAGCTGGGGCGCGCCGGCGGTCGCGAGGCCCGCCTGGAGCGTGTTCTTCAAGACCGGGCAGCTACCCGAACAGGGGCTGTTCGACGAGGCGGCGCTGCTCGAACGAGGGCCGCTGCGGTTCACGCTCGCCGTCTTCACCTCGACCTACCCATCCGAAGCCTACGGTCACGAAACGATCGCCGGCGTGGCAGCGCGGCTGCTGGCGGACGCGCCGTGAGCGGCGCCCAGGCAGCGGAGCTCGTATATGCGGAGCGGCCCGCGGCCGGCACGCCGCGCGGCCTGCTGATCCTCCACCACGGCCGCGGCACCGACGAGCGCGACCTGCTGATGCTCGGCGACGCGCTCGACCCCGGTCGCGAGCTGCTGATCGTCACGCCGCGCGGCCCGCTCGTGATCGAGGGATGGCCTGGCTACCACTGGTACGGAGTGCCGCGCGTCGGCACTCCCGACCCCGAGACCTTCGAGGCGCGCGCGGGCCGCGCTCGCCGCCTTCCACGACGCGACCTGGGAGCGCAGCGGCGTCGGGCCCGAGCGCACCGTGCTCGGGCGGCTTCTCGATGGGCTGCGTGATGAGCTACACGACTCGGCCTCGACGGTGCCCGTCCGCGCCCGGCCGGGATCCTCGCGCTTCTCGGGTTCCTGCCGCACGTTCGGAGCTGGGAGCCGGACCTGGACGTCTCGCCGCGGGCTGCCGGTGCTGATCGAGCACGGCCGGCGCGACCCGGTGATCGACGTCGAGTTCGCGCCGCCAGGCCGCCCAGCGCCTGAGCGCCGGGGGCCTGGCGGTCGACTACCGCGAGTCCGACGGCAGCCACCGCATCGAGCCCTCAGCGGTTCCCGGGATCGGCGGACTGGCTCGCGGGCGTGCTCGGCCCGGCGGGCGGCGGGTAGCGCTCCGGGCGCCGAGCGCATAAGGTTCGCGCTGGCTCGAGGACAGCAGCCGGAGGGGAGCGCTTGTCAGCACCAGCCGTCGCATCCAGACCCAAGCGCAGGCGCGGCCTGCGCGTGCTGATCGTGGGAGCGGGTTCGGCGGCATCGCGGCCGCGATCGAGCTGCGCCGCCACGGCATCACCGACGTCGACGATCCTCGAGAAGGCGCCCGATCTCGGCGGGACGTGGTTCTACAACACCTACCCGGGATGCGCGTGCGACGTCCCGAGCCACCTGTACTCGTACTCCTACGCGCAGCGGCGCGACTGGTCGCGGCTGTGCTCGCCCCAGCAGGAGATCCACGAGTACCTGCACGGGGTGGCACGCGCGCACGGGGTCGACCCGCTGGTGCGCACCGGCCAGGCGGTGACCGGCTGCCGCTGGGACGACGCCGCCTGCAGCTGGAGCGTGCAGACGGCCGGCGGCGAGACGCACGAGGCAGACGCGATCGTGCTCGCGACCGGGCAGCTGCACCAGCCGCACGTGCCGGCGCTCGCCGGCGCCGGCCAGTTCGCCGGGCACAGCTTCCACTCGGCCGAATGGGACCACTCATACCCGCTGGCGGGCAAGCGCGTCGGCGTCATCGGGACCGGCGCGAGCGCGGTCCAGTTCGTGCCCGAGATCGCCGCGGCAGGTCGCCGAGCTGACCGTCTTCCAGCGCACCGGCAACTGGTTCCTGCCGCGCAAGAACCGCCCCTACCCGGCGCTCGCGCAGGCCGGGCGTTCGAAAGCGTGCCCGGCCTGCAGGCGTTCCGGCGCAGGTTCGTGTTCGAGTACGGCGAGTCGCTGACGCTGCTGATCCGCCACCCCGGCACGCGTCGGGCGCATCGGCGCGGCCCGCTCGGCGGCTTTCATGCGCTCGCAGCTGAAGGACCCCGAGCTGCGCCGCAGGGTCTGGCCCGACTACACCTTCGGCTGCAAGCGGATCCTGTTCAGCTCGAGCTTCCTGCCCGCGCTCGCAGCAGCCGAACGTCGAGCTCGTCACGCGACGCCGATCGCGGCGTCACGCCCGAGGGGATCGAGACCGCCGACGGCGCGCGCGCACGAGCTCGACTGCATCATCTGGGCGACCGGCTTCAGGACCAACGACTTCATGTTCCCGATGGAGATCACCGGCCGCGACGGGCGCGACCTGCGCGAGAGCTGGGCGGCGGGGCGCACGCGCACCTCGGGATGTGCGTCCCCGGGTTCCCGAACATGTTCGTCCTGTACGGGCCGAACACGAACACCTCGGGCGGCTCGATCATCTTCTACCTGGAGACCCAGGCCGCCTACCTGCGCCAGGCGCTGCAGCACGCTGCGCGCCGCGCGACGCCGGGGCGATCGAGGTGCGCGCCGAGGTCGAGGCCGCCAGCGACCGCGCGCTGCAGGCACCGCTTCGCGGGCACCGCCTGGACGCAGTGCGACTCCTGGTACCGCGACGAGGACGGCCGGATCGTCGCCAACTGGCCGGGCTACATGCGCGAGTACCTGCGAGCAGCGCGGCGAGCTGCGATGCGGGCGAGTACCGGTTCGCGCCGCTGCCCGAGCGCGCGGCGGTCGCGGGCGCCTGAGACGGCGAGGAGCGCCGGCTACGACTACGTGATCGTGGGCGCCGGCTCGGCCGGCTGCGTGCTCGCCAACCGCCTCTCGGAGGACCCGGCCGTCGAGCGTGCTGCTGCTCGAGGCCGGCGGCAGCGACCGCTCGCTGAAGATCAAGATCCCGGCGGCCTTCCCGAAGCAGTTCCACACGAAGCTCGACTGGGAGTTCGAGACCGAGCCCGAGCCGCACGTCGACGGGCGCCCGCTGTACATGCCGCGCGGCAAGGCGCTCGGCGGGTCGAGCTCGATGAACGCGATGCTCTACGTGCGCGGCCGGCCGCTCGACTACGACGGCTGGGAGGCGCAGGGCGCTCCCGGCTGGGGCTACCGCGACGTGCTGCCCTACTTCATCCGGTCCGAGGACAACGTGCGCGGCGCCTCCGAGTACCACGGCGCCGGCGGGCCGCTGCGGGTCAGCGAGCAGCGCTCGCCGCGGCCGCTGGACAGGCGGCTGCTCGCCGCCAGCGAGGCGGCCGGGCATCCCGCGGATCGCCGACTACAACGGCCCCGAGCAGGACGGCGTCTCGATGTTCCAGGTGACGCAGAAGGCGGCCGGCGCTTCAGCGCCGCCGACGCGTACCTGCGCCCGGCGCTGCACCCGCCCGAACCTCGAGGTGCGCACGAACGTCGCCGTGCTGGGCGTCGAGCTCGAGGGCGAGCGCGCGCGTCGGGCGTGCGCCTGCGCAAGGGACGCAGCGGCACCGAGGTCGTGCGCGCCGGGCGCGAGGTGCTCCTGTCCGCGGGCGCGATCGGCTCGCCGCAGCTGCTGCTGCTCTCCGGCGTCGGCGCGGCCGACGAGCTCGCGCGCGCCGGCGTCGCGGCCGCGCCACGAGCTGCCGCGGGGTCGGGCGCAACCTGCAGGACCACCCGTTCGTGACGATGATGTGGGAGGTCTCCGACCAGGACACGCTCTACGGCGCCGAAAAGCCGAAGCCGCTGGCCGAGTGGCTGCTGCGCAAATCGGGCAAGCTGAGCTCGACGGTCGCCGAGGTGTGCGCGTTCACGCGCACGCGCGGCGGGCTGCCGGCGGCCGACATCCAGTTCCACATGGGCGCCGCCTACTTCGAAGACCACGGCGCCGAGAACTACGAGGGCCACTGCATGGTGATCGCGCCGGTGCTGGTCTCCCCGCAGCGCCCGCGGGCAGGTCTGGCTGCGCTCGGCCGACCCGATCGCCAAGCCGCGGATCATCACCAACGCGCTGTCGGAGCCCGAGGACCTCGAATCGATGCTCGCCGGGATGCGGATGGCGCGCGAGATCGCCGCGCAGGCGCCGCTCGGCGAGGTCGTCGTGCAAGGAGCTGAAGCCGGGGCCGCGACGTCGAGCGCGCAGCGAGCTCGAAGCCGACCTGCGCCGGCGCCTGATGCTGATCTACCACCCCGTCGGGACCGCGCGCATGAGCGACACGCACGAGCAGGCGGTCGTCGACTCGCGGCTGCGCGTGCACGGCCTGCGAGGCCTGCGCGTCGTCGACGCCTCGATCATGCCGACGATCGTCGGCGGCAACACGAACGCGCCGACGATCATGATCGCCGAGCGCGCGCCGACCTGATCAGAGAGGACGCCCTCCTGTCGGCATGAGCATCTCGATCAACTGCCACCGCGAGGGCGAGGGCCCGCCGCTCGTGCTGCTGCACGGGGTCGGGCACCACTGGCAGGCGTGGCGGCCCGGTGATCGGGCTGCTGGCGCCGCAGTTCGACGTGATCGCCTGCGACTCGCCCGGCTTCGGGCGCTCGCCGCCGCTGCCGTCGGGGATCGAGCCGACGGTCACCTCCTACGCCGATGCCTTCGAGTGGTTCTTGGCCGAGCTCGGCCTCGAACGCCCGCACGTCGCGGGCAACTCGATGGGCGGCGCGATCGCGCTCGAGCTGGCCCGCCGGCGCGCCGTCAGCTCGGTGACCGCGTTCTCGCCGGCCGGGTTCTGGACGAAGCGCCGAGCGGCGCTTCTGCCAGGTCTCGCTGCGGCGCGATCGGTGCGACGCCGGCGTCGCTGCGCCCGCTCGTGCGAGGCGCGGCGCGCACGCGCGCCGGCCGGGTCGGCGCTGTTCTCGCAGACCTTCGGCTACCCGGCGCGGCTGCCTGCCGAGGAGGCGGTCGCGACGCTCGACGACGCGTGGGCCTCGCCCGCGCTGAAGGGCGCGCTCGGCGCGTTCGAGCACTACCGCTTCCAGCGCCCCGAGCAGCTGCGCAGCACCCCGCTGACGATCGCCTGGGGCGTGCGCGACCGCCTGCTGCCCTACCGCCTGCAGGCGCCGCGAGCGCGGGCGATGCTGCCGTGGGCCACGCACCTCGCGCTGGGCGCCGGGCACGTGCCGTTCTACGACGATCCGCCCGCCGTCGCGGCGGCGATCGAGGCGACGGCACGCCGCGCGCAGCCCGCGGCCGCCGCCGCCTAGCGCGCGCGGTCCGCACGGCCGCGGCGCGACCGTGCGGAGCGCGGCCTTCTACCAGCCGATGTGGGAGAACATCATTTCCGCCGCCTGCGTCAGGAACCTGCCGCCTTCGTAGTTGCGGTACTCGTGGTATTCGGTGCTGCCGGCGTTGAACCCCTGACAGACCGCGTCTTTCAGCCGGCACCAGTCGCCGAGGCGGTTGTTGATCCTCGAGCTGTAGGAGCCGCGCTCGGTCAGGATGCCCCAGTGTTCGGGGTTGTAGTTGCCGCGCGCGGTCGCTTTGTCGGACGGGTTGAAGCGCGGGTCGCCGAACAACGCGACGCCGTAGACGTGCGACAGCGAGCTGTCGTTTTTGCCGGCGAGGTTTTCGATCGTGTCGCCGACCACGTGCGCGCCCTGCGAGAACCCCGCCACCAGGATCTTCATGCTCGAGCACGCCGAGGCGTCGGCTTTGATCCGGTTTTCGAGGTGTTCGTCGCCTTCCCAGACGCTCGGGAAGTAGAAGATCGAGTTCCACCATTCGGCGACGTTCACGGCCGGGTATTCCAGGCCGTATGACTGCAGCGTCTGCGTGCTCGGCTTGCGCGCTCTGACGCGTTCGTAGAGCCCGGCGATCTCGTATCCCATGCCGAAGTTGCCGGAGTAGCTTTCGCCCGAGCCGCGCACGCCGATGAACTCGACGTTCGAGCAGGCCCAACCGGTCGCCGGCGCCGTTGCGGCGAGCGCCGTCCAGGCAGCGGCGCCGAGCAGCGCCGCCGTGATCAGGGCGCGGATGCGCCGTCCGCCGCGTGATGCACGCGTGGATCTCATCGTCCTCTCCCCTCTCCGCGCCCTCGGCGCCTGCGGCGCCGGGGCGGGCTCCTGCCGCGCGGCCTCGTGATCGCGCCGGCGGCGATGTTCCCCTAACGAGCGACGACTCTATTTGCGTCGTGCGGGCGAGGTCTTGTACTCTCACCACCGTCATGGAGGGCGCTCAGGCGGTGGACTTGTCCCGAGCGGACAACTCGGGCTGGGCGGCTGACGGCAAGCCGCCGCCCCAGCTGCGGGCCGCGTTGATGCCCGCCGTCGAAGAGATAGTCGACGCCGCGATCGCCGCGATCCGCCGCCGCGGAATCGACCTCAGCCCGTCCGAGAGCGGGCTCGAGCGCAACCTGCGGATAGGCCTCACCGACGCGCTCGATCGCTGGTTTGACCCGGAGGCCGCGGCCGCGGCCCCCGATCTGCACTTCGCGCTCGGGCGCGCGCAGGCGCGCGCCGGGCGAAGCCTCGACGAGCTGATGGGCTTCTACCGCACGGCGGGCCAGAGCATGTGGCGGCGCGTGGCGGAGATCGGCACCGCCCGCGGCGCGCGGCCGGCCGACCTGTACCGCCTGGTGGAGAGCGGATTCGGCTGCGTGGACGAGATCTCGACCCGCGCGGCAGCCGGGTTCGCCGAGGAGCAGTCGCACCGCTCGGGCGCCTCGCAGTCGCGCCGCAGCGAGTTCCTGCGGCTGCTGCTGCGCAACCCGCAGCCCGCGCCCGAGGTGCTCGCCGCGGCGGCCGCGACGGCGGGCGTCGAGCTCGCGCCACGGGTGGCGCTGTTCGTCGGGCCGGGTGACGGCTACGAGCCGTTCGCCCGTTCGGTCAGCGACCTGGCCGTGCTCGGCCCGCGCGAGGGGGAGTTCGTCGGCGTGCTGTTCGACCCCGACGGCCCCGGGCGCCGGCGCCGCCTCGAGGCGGCCGCCGAGCGCGCGGGGACGCGCCTCGCGCTCGGGCCCGGCGTGGCCGCCGCGGACGCGCGCGAGAGCCTCGTGCGGGCGCGCGCGCTGCTGGGGCTGCTGCGGGCTGGCCTCGTGCGCGGCGGCGCGGTCGCGGCCGCCGCCGAGCACGAGCTCGAGCTGCTGCTGTGCAGCGAGCCGCGCCTGGCGGCCGACTTCGCCGCGCGCCGCCTCGCGCCGCTGCACGAGGTCTCAGGGGCGGCCAGCCGCGAGAACCTCTCGCGGACGCTCGCCGCCTGGCTGCGGGCGCCCGGCCAGCGCAAGGCGATCGCGCACGAGCTCGACGTGCACCCGCAGACTGTGCGCTATCGCATGGCGCGGCTGCGCGAGCTGTTCGGCGCGCGCCTCGATGACGCCGACGGGCGCTTCGAGCTCGAGCTCGCGCTGCGGCTCGAGCCGTTCGCGGCGCTCGCGGGCGAGCCGGCCGGCCGGCGTCAGACCTGAACCGGCGCGACGGGCAGGCCCGGGACGGCGCTGCGCGCGCGCAGCAGCGTGCCGCCCCGGTCGGGCTCGAGCATGTTGTCGGCGGTCGAGATCAGCACGTCGCACATGTCGCCGCCGCCGAAGGAGATGCTCGACACGAACGCGGCCGGCACCTCGAGCAGCTCGCTGAGCTCGCCATCGGGATCGAAGCGCGCGACGCCGCCGCCCTCGCCGAGCGCCACCCAGACGCCGCCCTCCGCGTCGAGCGCGAGGCCGTCGGCGGAGCCACGCGGCGAGCGCGCGAACACCTCCGGCTCCCCGCCCGCCAGCGGGGAGGTCAGGACGAGCTGCCGCGCGTAGTCGCTGACATAGAGGCGCGCGCCGTCGGGTGAGACGCCGATCCCGTTCGGCCACAGCACGCCCTCGCACACGACGCGGGTGCGGCCGCCGGCGGCGAGCGCGATCACGCGGCCCTCGCGCGGCTCCTCGCCGCCCATCGGGCGGTAGTGGAGCTCGCCGGCGAGCAGCTCGCCGCCGGGGGCGCCCGAGATGTCGTTGTAGCCGGGCACGTCGGGGTCGGCGAGCAGCTCGCGCTGGTCCCCGGCCACCGGCAGATGGACCAGGCTGCGCCCGCTCACGACCCAGCCGCCGCCGGCGTGGGCGACGATCCCGCCGATCCCGCGCCGGCGCGGCAGCAGCTCGCTCAGCTCGCCCTCGGGCGAGCACGACCACACGCCGCCGCCGATCACGTCGCTGTAGACGAGCTCGCCGGCCGGGCCGATGCGCGGCGCCTCGAGCAGCGAGTGCGGATGCTCGAGCACCGCAGGCACCGGCTCGGGCGCCGAGATCGTGCTCACGCCGTGCCCCTCATGGCGTGAACGCTAACCGAGCCCCTGCGCGGCCGCGAGGCGCTGAGCCCCGAGCGTTTACTTTGAAGGTGCAGTTCGAGTACCTTCACGGCGGTGACGCTCGAGGAACTCAGAGACCGTGTGGAGCGCGGCGAGATCGACACGGTGCTGCTCGCGATCACCGACATGCAGGGCCGGCTGCAGGGCAAGCGCCTGACCGCCTCCCATTTCCTGGCAGAGGTCGTCGAGCACGGCGCCGAGGGGTGCAACTACCTGCTCGCGGTCGACGTCGACATGGCGACCGTCGACGGATACGACATGTCCTCCTGGGAGCGGGGCTACGGCGACATGCTGATGCTCCCCGACCTCGCGACGCTGCAGCCGGTGCCCTGGCAGGAGGGGACGGTGATCTGCCTGGCGGACGTGGCCTGGCTGGACGAGAGCGAAGTCGTCGCATCGCCGCGGCAGATCCTGCGCCGCCAGCTCGCACGCCTGGCCGAGCGCGGCTGGAGCGCCAACGCGGGCACCGAGCTCGAGTTCATGGTCTTCAACGACACCTACGAGGAGGCCTGGCACAAGGCCTACCGCGACCTGCGGCCGGCGAACCTCTACAACGTCGACTACTCGCTGCTCGGCACCGCCCGCGTCGAGCCGCTGATCCGGCGCATCCGCAACTCGATGGCCGCGGCCGGCATGGTCGTCGAGGACTCCAAGGGCGAGTGCAACTATGGCCAGCACGAGATCAACTTCCGCTACGCCGACGCGCTGCGCACGTGCGACGAGCACGTGATCTTCAAGAACGGCGCCAAGGAGATCGCCGCCCAGGAGGGGACCGCGATCAGCTTCATGGCCAAGTACGACGAGCGCGAGGGCAACTCGTGCCACATCCACTTCTCGCTCGCCAAGGACGGCGTGGCGCTGTTCGCCCACGACGAGAAGCTGTTCGACTCGTTCCTCGCCGGGCAGCTCGCGTGCCTGCGTGAGATGACGCTGCTGCTGGCGCCGAACGTCAACTCCTACAAGCGCTACGCGGCCGCGAGCTTCGCCCCGACGACGGTCGCGTGGGGCAGGGACAACCGCACCTGCTCGCTGCGCGTGGTCGGTCACGGCCCCTCCAAGCGCTTCGAGAACCGGGTCGGCGGCGCCGACCTGAACCCGTACATGGCCATCGCGGCGATCATCGCCTCGGGCCTTCACGGGGTCGAGGCGGGGCTCGAGCTCGAGCCGGCGCTCGAGGGGAACGCCTACGCCGACCGGGAGCGCCCGCGCGTACCGTCCACCCTGCGCGACGCCCGCGACCTCTTCGCCGCCAGCGACGTCGCCCGCGAGGCGTTCGGCGGCGAGGTGGTCGCGCACTACCTCAACCACGCCGACGTCGAGCTGGCCGCCTTCGGCGCGGCCGTCACCGACTGGGAGCGCTTCCGGGGGTTCGAGCGACTGTGAGGGGACGTGGCGCGCGCCGCTGAGCACCGGCCACCGGGCGCGCTCGAGCCGCCGGAGGCGGTGTTCGCGCCGGTCCGCTCCCAGACCGCGTTCGAGGAGACCGTCGAGCGGCTCGGGACCGCGATCAAGCTCGGGCTGCTGGCGCCCGGCTCGCAGCTGCCGGCCGAGCGCGAGCTGTGCGCGCGGCTCGGCATCGCGCGCTCGACGCTGCGCCAGGCGCTGACCGCGCTCGCGCAGAGCGGGCACGTCTACGCGACGCGCGGGCGCGGCGGCGGAACGTTCGTGTCCGACCCGACGCCGGCGGCCGTCCCGCCCTCGCGCCGGATGCTGGCCGAATGGCGCGAGGTCTGCGACCAGCGGCTGGCCGTCGAGGTCGGGGTCGCGATGCTGGCCGCCGAGCGCGCGGGGCCCGAGGAGCTGCAGACGCTCGACGAGGTCGCGGCCGCGCTCGACTCCTCGCTCGAGGACTTCGCCGCCTACCGCCAGGCGGACATCCGCCTGCACGTCGGTCTGGCCGAGGCGACGGGCTCGACGCGCCTGGTGCGCGCGATGACCGAGGCGCAGGGGCAGATGAGCGACCTGATCGCGCACATCGCCCACCCGCCGGAGGTGCTCGCGTCCTCCAACGCACAGCACCGGCGCCTGCTGGCGGCGATCGCGGAGGGCGACTCCGCTCGCGCGGCCAAGGTCATGGGCGAGCACGTGCAGGGCACCGAGCAGATCCTCGCCGGCCTGCTGCCCGGCGGCTGAGGTCACCTCACAGATGCTGTTCGGCTCGGCGCATGCGCCGAGCCGCCGGGCCGCGCATGCGCGGCCCGGGGCGTCCGCACATGTGCGGACGCCGGGTCGGGCGCATGCGCCCGACCCTTCCCATCTTGGACAGCAGGACAAACGCGCACGCTGCGACTTGGGACGTGCGAACCCTTGACTTCCGTCCGGGTACGAGCGTATTGTCACGAACGAAGGACGGACAAGCAAACCTTTTGCGCCACCGGGGGGCGAGATGAGCACAGGATCACTCAGCAGCGACGAGCAAAAGCTTGCGGAGCTCGGCTACAAGCAGGAGCTGAACAGGGGTTGGAGCGGGTTCTCGAACTTCGCGATCTCGTTCTCGATCATCTGCATCCTCGCGGGCTGCTTCACGACCTACGGTCAGGCGCTCAAGAACGGTGGGCCGATCGCGATCTCGATCGCGTGGCCGCTGATCTGCGGCTTGATCCTGTTCGTCGCCTGGTCGATGTCCGAGCTCGCCTCCGCCTATCCGACCGCGGGCGGGATCTACTACTGGGCCTCGCGCCTGGGCGGTCCCGGGTGGGGCTGGTTCACCGGCTGGTTCAACCTGATCGGGCTCGTCGCCGTCGTCGCCTCGGTCGTGTACGTGAGCGCGACCTTCCTGATGAACCTGCTGGGCCTCTACGAACTGCACTTCATCTTCAACTGGGCCAAGGCGGCAGCCGGAACCAACCTCCACTACTCGGCGCATGTCAACTTCGCCCTGTTCCTGTTCATCCTGCTGTGCTGCGGGCTGGTCAACGTCTTCCGCAGCCACCTGGTGGCTGTCTTCTACAACGTCTCGGTGTGGTGGAACGTGCTCGGCGTGGCGGTGATCGTCGTGATCCTGATCGCGGTGCCGAGCCACCACGCGAGCTTCTCCTACGTGTTCGGCCACAGGGCGAACGAATCGGGCTTCGCCGGCGGCTCCGTGACCGGCGCGAAATTCTGGCTGTACGTGCTCCCGCTCGGCTTCCTGCTGACGATGTACACGATCACGGGCTACGACGCATCCGCGCACGTCTCCGAGGAGACCCACGGAGCCGAAGAGTCGGCTCCAAAGGGGCTGTGGCGCTCTGTCTTCTACTCGGCGATCGTGGGCTGGATCGTGCTGCTGGCGATCACCTTCGCGATCCAGAAGGGCCACGAAGCCGCAATCTACAAAGCCGGCTTCCCGGCGCTGACGATCTTCACCACGGCGCTGTCCTCGAGCGCAGCGAAGGCCGTGATCCTGATCTCGACCGTCGGCCAGCTGTTCTGCGGGATGGCCTGCGTGACGAGCGCGTCGCGCATGACGTTCGCGTTCTCCCGCGACGGCGCGGTGCCGGGACACAACCTCTGGCGGCGCCTCGGCCAGAACAAGACACCGACCTGGGCGGTGCTGTTCGTGTGCGTCTTCGCCGGCATCATCACGATCCCGGCGTACTTCCCGAACCACCTCGGCACACCGGTCGCGTTCCTCGCCGTCACGTCGATCTCAGTGATCGGCCTCTACATCGCCTACACGATCCCGGTCTACCTGCGCTGGCGCCAGGGCGACAAGTTCAAGGCCGGCTCCTGGACGCTCGGGTCCAAGTACAAGTGGATCAACCCGATCGCGGTCGTCTGGGTCGCGATCTGCGTCGTCGTGTTCTGCCTGCCGTTCTCGCCCGAAGGCGTGCCGTGGGAATCGAACTTCAGCTGGAATGCGGTCAACTACGCGCCGCTGGTGACGATCGGGGTGATCGCGGCGGTGACGATCTGGTTCGCGGTATCGGCACGCAACACGTTCAAGGGGCCGATCCGCACGATCGACGAGCTCGACGTCGAACAGTCGCTGCCGGCGATCGCCGAGGCCCCTTAGGGGGACGCTTTGCGCCGAACTGTCGCTCCGCAGGTCCGCCACGGCGGGAGGTAGCGCCCTGAGGGAGTTGCTGTCAGTGCTCGAGCCTGCCACGGAGGCGGTGCTCGCGGAGGTCCCCCGCGCCGGCGTGCACGAGGTCGACGAGGCCGTCGCCGCAGCGCGCGCGGCGCTGCCCGTCTGGCGCGCGCTCGCACCGGGCGAGCGCGCCGCGCGGATGCACGCGCTCGCCGGCGTGCTCGCCGGCCACGCCGAGGAGCTCGCTGTGCTCGAGGCGCGCAACGCCGGCAAGACGATCCTCGACGCGCGCGGCGAGATGCAGATGGTGATCGACACCTTCCGCTACTACGCGGGCGCGCCCGAGCGCCTGCTCGGCGACACGATCCCCGTCGCCGGCGGCGAGGCGTTCACGGTGCGCGAGCCGATCGGCGTGGTCGGGCTGATCACGCCATGGAACTTCCCGCTCACGATCGCCTCCTGGAAGCTCGCGCCGGCGCTCGCGGCCGGCAACACGATCGTGCTGAAGCCCGCCGAGCTGACGCCGCTCACCGCCCTGCGCTTCGCGGAGCTGGCCCTCGAGGCGGGCCTCCCCGAGGGCGTCGTGAACGTCGTCGTCGGCCCCGGGCGCACCTGCGGGCAGCGGCTCGTCGAGCACCCCGGCGTCGGCAAGATCGCCTTCACCGGCTCGACCGAGGTCGGCCGCTCGATCGCCGCCGGCGCCGCCGCGACGATCAAGCGCGTGACGCTCGAGCTCGGCGGGAAGTCGGCCAACCTCGTGTTCGCCGACGCGGACCTCGAGGCGGCCGCGCGCGCGGCGCCGGGGGCCGTGTTCGGGAACGCGGGCCAGGACTGCTGCGCGCGCTCGCGGATCCTCGTGCAGGACACCGCGCTCGAGCCGTTCATGGCCGAGCTCGAGCGCGCCGTGACCGACATGCGCGTCGGCGACCCGCTGTCCGAGCAGACGCAGATGGGACCGCTGATCTCCGCCGCCCAGCGCGAGGCGGTCGACTCGTTCCTGCACGACGGCGTCCAGGTCGCGTTCCGCGGCAGCGCCCCCGACGGCCCCGGCTTCTGGTTCGCGCCGACGGTCCTGTGCCCGGTGGCGCCCGGCGACCGCGTCGCGCGCGAGGAGGTGTTCGGCCCGATCGCGGCCGTGATGACGTTCCGCGACGAGGCCGAGGCGATTGCGCTCGCCAACGACACGGTCTACGGGCTGTCGGGATCGATCTGGACGCGCGACGGCGCTCGGGCGCTGCGCGTGGCGCGCGCCGTGGAGACCGGTGTGCTGTCCATCAACTCGAACAACTCGGTGCGCGTCACGACCCCGTTCGGCGGGTTCAAGCAGTCCGGTTACGGCCGCGAGCTCGGGCCGCACGCGCTCGACGCCTATACCGAGGTGAAGACGATCTACTACGCGACGGGGGCATGATGGCTGGTAGCGGGAGGCTGAGCGGTCGGGTGTGCGTGGTGACCGGCGCGAGCGGCGGGATCGGCGCCGCCAGCGTCGAGGCGTTCAGCCGCGAGGGGGCGAGCGTCGTCGGCGTCGACGTGCGCGAGGGCGCCCAGGCGACCTCTCCCTCCAGGCCGACCTGACGAGCGAGCAGGAGGTGGCCGAGATGCTGGCCGCCGCGCGCGAGCGCTTCGGCCACATCGACGTGCTGTTCAACAACGCCGGCATCTCGCCGAACGACGACGGCTCGGTCATCGAGACCGCGCTCGAGGCATGGGAGCGCGTGCAGGCGGTCAACCTGCGCAGCGTCTTCCTCTGCTGCAAGCACGGCATCCCCCACCTGCTCGAGAACGACGGCCCCGAACGCGGCTCGGTGATCAACACGGCGTCCTTCGTGGCGGTCATGGGCGCAGCCACCTCGCAGATCTCCTACACCGCCTCCAAGGGCGGCGTGCTCGCGCTCTCGCGCGAGCTCGGAGTCGAGTTCGCGCGCCGCGGCGTGCGGGTCAACGCGCTGTGCCCGGGCCCGGTCGACACCCCGCTGCTCAAAGAGCTCTACGCCAAGGACCCCGAGCAGGCCGCGCGCCGGCTCGTGCACGTGCCGATGGGGCGCTTCGCCGCGCCCGAGGAGATCGCCGCCGCGGCGCTGTTCCTCGCGAGCCCGGAGTCGAGTTTCACGACCGCGGCGACGTTCCTCGTCGACGGCGGCCTCAGCGGCGCTTACACGACGCCACTGGACTAGCCGGAGAGGGATACTTCTGCGATGGCGCGCACGAGCGCGGAACCCGGGCCCGCGGCAGCGGCGCCGTCCACGCGGGCGGCGACCCTCTATCTGATCTCCGGCTCGCACGCCTGCGCGACCGCCAAGCTCACGCTCCGCCGCAAGGGGATCGCGTTCCGGACGGTGACGCTGCCCACCGGCGCGCACCCGCTGCTCGTCCGCCTGCATGGCTTCCACGGCGGCTACCCGCGCCGCACCGTCGACGGCGGCACGACCCGCGCGAGCGCGCTGATGGACCGCCTCGGCACCGTGCCGGCGCTCGAGATCGACGGCGTCAAGCTCCAGACCAATCTCGAGATCACGCGCCGGCTCGAGGCGCTCGTGCCCGAGCCGCCGCTGTTCCCGGCCGATCCCGCCCACCGGAGCGCCGTCGAGGAGGCCGAGCGCTGGGGCGATCAGGACCTGCAGATGCTCTCGCGACGGATCGTGCTGGCAGCCGGCGCGCGCGACCTCGGCGAGCTCTCCGAGCGCGGCGCCCGTGGCCGGCTCGGCGCGCTGCTGGCGGGCAACGGCACGATGCGCTCGCTCAGCGGGGCAACCGCCGCGCGCATGATCTTCCGCGCCTCGGGCGAGTCCGAGCGCGAGCAGCTCAAGCAGCTCCCGCAGGCGCTCGACCGCGCTGACAGGCTCCTCGCCGAAGGCGTGATCGGGGGCGAGCAGGCGAACGCAGCGGACCTGATGATCGCGCCGTCGCTCGCGCTGCTCGACTATCGCCTGGATCTGCGCGAGCAGCTGCGCGGGCGCGCCTGCTTCGCGATCGTCGAGCGCCTGCTGCCCGAGCCGGTCTGAGCCGCGCCGCCGCTAGGCGCGGGCAGCCGCGTCCAGGCGCCGCGCCATCGCGCGCAGCCGTTCGCGCAGCTCCTCCGGCCCGGCCAGCAGCTCGAAGTCGACGTTGGGCGCGGCGATGCGGAAGGCCAGCCAGTCGAGGTCGTCGTCGCTCGTCTCGTACAGGCACGTGCCGCCCGGCTCATCGCTCAGCTCCCCCCAGTCGCCCCGTAGGCTCAGCTCGCCGGCCGGGCACATGTAGCGCACACGCGCCTCGTGGCGGTAGGTGACCTCGGCGAGCGCCCGCGTCAGGTAGGCGGCTGCGTCGCCGCCCGGTATCGCGCGCGAGGAGAACCGCCGACCTCCCGGTGCGGGCGAGGACACGCGGTCGACGCGGAACGTCCGCCACGCGGTCCGCGACGGGTCGAACGCGAGCAGGTACCAGCGCCGTCCGTACGCGAGCAGCGCGTGCGGCTCGACGAGCCTGCTGCTGCGCGCGCCCTCGCGGCCCTGATAGCCGAAGCGCACCATCTCGCAGTCGCGGCAGGCCGTGCCGAGCACGGTCAGCACCGCCGCATCGACCGTCGGCCCTCCCCCGCCGCCGACAACCTCGGTCGCGCCGCCGAGCGCCCGCACGCGGCGGCTCAGGTGGGCGGGCAGCACCTGCTCGAGCTTCACGAGCGCGCGCAGCGCGGTCTCCTCGATCCCGGCCACGGCCGAGCGCGCCGCGGTGCGCAGAGCGATCGCGACCGCGAGCGCCTCGTCGTCGTCGAGCAGCAGCGGCGGCATCGCCGTGCCGGCCGTCAGCGAGTAACCGCCGCTCGGGCCGCTGGTCGAGTCGATCGGGTAGCCGAGGCCGCGCAGGCGCTCGACGTCGCGTCGCACGGTTCGCGCGGAGACGCCCAGGCGCTCGGCGAGGACCGTTCCGGGCCACTCGCGCCGGCCCTGCAGCAGCGACAGCAGCGAGAGCAGGCGTCCGGCTGTCGGGGCATCGGCCATGTTCGGATGTTCTCGCAAATCGAGGACAGAAGCTGGCCTCGATTGTCCATAGCCTGCGCCTCTCCCGATCGAAAGGAGACGCAATGGTTCTCGAAACGCGAGGACGCAGACGGGCATCGACCCTTCACCCCCTGCCGGCACCAGAGCGAAAGGACGCTCCGATGGATTACAGGCTCGAGCTGATCACGCTGCCCGTCTCCGACGTCGACCGCGCCAAGGCCTTCTATGCCGACGCCGCGGGCTTCGTCGCCGAACACGATCACGAAGTCAGCGAGGACCTTCGCTTCGTGCAGCTGACGCCTCCGGGCTCGGCCTGCTCGATCGCGTTCGGCAAGGGCCTGACCGAGGCGGCGCCCGGGTCCGTCCAGGGACTGCAGATCGTCGTCGCGAGCGCCGAGGCCGCTCACGCCGAGCTCGCCGGCCGCGGCGTGGCGGTCAGCGAGGTGCAGGACTTCCCCTGGGGCCGCTTCGTGTTCTTCTCCGACCCCGACGGCAACGGCTGGGCGATCCAGGAGCTCGTGCCGAGAGCCGGATCCCACCCACCCGCGGCCTAGCCGCACTCGGAGCCGAGACGGGGCCGGTCGCGCGAAGCCGCTACAGCGCGACCGTGCCCCGGCGCGCCCCGAGCGAGGCGCCGACCGAAGCGGCGATCACGAGCGCTATGCCGACCAGGGCCCGCACGCCCAGGTGCTGGCCGAGCACGAGCAGGCCGGCCAGCGCCGCGAAGCCCGGCTCGAGGCTCATCAGCACCCCGAACACCGATGTCGCGATGCGGCGCAGCGCCTCGACCTCGAACGAGTAGGGGATCGCCGAGGAGAGCACGCCGACGGCGAGGCCCGCCAGCAGCGTTTCGGAGTCGAGCAGCTGCGAGCCACCTTCGACGATCCCCAGCGGCGCCGTGGCGAGCGTTGCCACGCACATCGCGAGCGCGAGGCCCGTGCCGCCCGGGAACACCTGGCCGAGACGCGCGTTGAGCAGGATGTAGGCCCCCCAGAACACGCCGGCGAGCAGCGCCAGCGCGACGCCGAGAGCGCTCAGCGCGTGCGTGTCCCCGCGCGTCATAGCGAGGATCCCGAGCGCGGCCAGCGCAACCCACAGCAGGTCGAGACCCCTCCGCGAGCCGAGCAGCGCGACGGTCAGCGGGCCGACGAACTCGAGCGACACGGCGATCCCGAGCGGGATGCGGTCCAGAGCGCCGTAGAACGAGAGGTTCATGGCGCCCAGCACGAGGCCGAAGACCGTCGCGAGCGCGAGTTCGCGGCGGCTGCGCCCGCCCAGCCGCGGCCTCCAGACCGCGAGCAGCACGAGCGAGCCGAACACGAGCCGCAGCAGCACGGTGCCCGCCGGGCCGACCTCGTCGAACAGCGTCGCGGCGATCGCAGCGCCGAACTGGACCGAGGCGATCGCGCCGATCACGAGCGCGCCGGAGGGCGCCCGCCCGAGCAGCCCCGGCTCGTGCGCGCCCTGCTCGGTGCTTCTCGGTGCGCGTGCGCTCGCCACGGCAAGCCGATCGTAGTGGCGAATACGATTCGCCCGCGCAGGCGATGGCCGCCTCGCGCGCGCCGAGGAGGCTGGGAATGGCCACACCCGCACTGGAGGTGATCGAGCACGGCTCCGGGCCGCGGGTCGTGCTCGTGCACGGCAGCGTCGCGGGGGCCGATCTGACCTGGCGCGAGCAGCGCCCGCTCGGCGCGCGCTGGCGCCTGGTGACCGCCAACCGCCCCGGGTTCGGGTGCAGCCCGGCGATCGAGCGCGGCGACTTCGAGGCCGAGGCGCCGCTGTTCGCCGAGCTGCTGGGCGATGGCGCACATCTCGTGGGGCACTCCTATGGCGGCGTGATTGCGCTCTACGCCGCCGCGCTGCGTCCCGGCGCCGTTTGCTCGCTGACGGTCTCCGAGCCCGGCTGCCTGGCAGCCGCAGCCGGCAACCCCGAAGTGGACGCGCAGATCGCACACGGCCGCCGGCTGTTCGAGCACGCCGACGCGCTCGAGCCGCGGGAGTTCCTGACGGTGTTCCGGGCCGGGGCCGGCGTCACGCGCGAGACCCCGCAGGTGCTGAGCGGGCCGCTGCTCGACGGCGTCCGCCTGCTGATGCGCGAACGCCCCTCCTGGGAGGCCGACCCGGACTGGCGGGCACTGCGCGAGGCGCCGTTTCCGAAGCTCGTCCTCTCAGGAGCCCACTCGGACGTGTTCGAGGCCGTCTGCGATGCGGTCGCGGAACGGATCGGGGCCGAGCGGGCGAGGATCCCCGGCCGCGGCCACACGATCCCGGCCGCAGAGGGCTACAACGAGCAGCTCGATCGCTTCATGGCGCGCGCAGAGCAGGCCTCGGCGCGCCGGCCGGGGCCTCAGCATCTAGGATCCGCGGGCGAGGTGGAGGGGAGATGAGACAGACGAACCCGGCGATCACGCCGGAGCTGAGCAGGGAGCGGCTCGCGGGCACCTTCCCCGGCGACCTCGGCATCGAGCTGACCGAGATCACCGACGAGCACGTACGCGGGCGGATGGCGGTCGACCGCCGCCACCTGCACCCGATGGGCTACGTCCACGGCGGCGCGTGGGTCGCGTTCGCCGACACGGTCGCCGCCTGGGGGACGCTGCGCCACCTGCCCGAGGGCAGCGGCTTCACGACCGTGGAGCTCAAGATCAACGTGATCACCTCGGCCGGCGACGGCGATCAGCTGACAGCGCTCGGAGAGCCGCTGCACGTCGGCTCGCGCACACAGGTCTGGCAGGTGCGCGTCTTCAAGGACGAGCGTCTCGCGGCCAGCTTCACGTGCACCCAGATGGTGCTCTGAGCGGCAGCGGCCGCGTCTTGAGCCCGAGCGGGCCGAGCGCCCGCGGTCAGCCCGCCGACAGCAGCGCCATCGCGGCGTTGCGCCCCGGGATCCCGCTGACCCCGCCGCCCCGGCGCGCGCCCGCCCCGCACACGAGGATCCGCGGCTCGTCGGTCTCGACACCCCACCTGCCGAGTTCCTGCTCGCGCTCGGCGAACGGCCAGCTCAGGTCGCGGTGGAAGATGTGCCCGCCCGGCATCCGCAGCTCCTCCTCGAGGTCGAGCGGGCTGCGGGCCTCCAGGCACGGCGCTCCGTCGGTCCCGCGCAGCAGGCAGTCCGTCAGCGGCTCCGCGAGCACCGACATCGAGCGAGCGCAGCGTCGCCGCGGCGCCTGCTCGCGAGCGCGTCGTGGTCGTCGCCGGAACAGCCGCGCCGGCATGTGCAGCGCGAACACGGTCAGCGTCTGCGCCGCCGAGTCGCGCAACTCGGGGGCCAGGATGCGCGTCGGTGAGCGAGTGGCAGTAGGCCTCGCACGGCGGCAGGCGCGGGATCCGGCCGGCGGCCGCCTGCGCGTATGCGGCTCGCAGCTGCTCGTAGGTCTCGTTGACGTGGAAGGTGCCGGCGAACGCCGCGCGCGGCGTGACGAGCGGTCGCGCAGGCGGGGCAGGCGGGCGAGCAGCATGTTGATCTTCAGCTGCGAGCCCTCGGGCGCGGCCGCTCGGGAGCGCCGGCCGAGCAGCCGCTGCAACTCGGCCGGGCGCCGCGGCGCACAGCATTGCCCGGCGCGGCGCTCGCTCGCGCTCCGGTCTGCGACAGCGCACCTCGACTCCGTCGGCCTCGGGGCACGGGGCGAGCACCTCGGTGCCTGCCAGCAGCTCGGCGCCGGCCTGTTCGCGCGGCCGCCGCCAGCGCCTCGGTGAGCGCGCCCATCCCGCCCGACCGGGACGACCCACTCCCCGTGCCGTCGCCCGATCACGTGGTAGAGGAAGCAGCGGTTCTGGCGCAGCGCGGGTCGTCGGCATCGGCGAAGGTCCCGATCAGCCCGTCGGTCAGCACCACGATCCCGCGAGCCAGGTCGCTGTCGAAGCGCCCTCGAGCAACTCGCCGAGAGCGGCGCTCGAACAGCGCCTTCCATATCGGTCGTCGCCGATCAGGCGAGCGCAACTGCTCGCGCGAGCGCAGCGGCTCGGTCAGCGACGGGAAGACGACCCGCGCCACGCGCCGCGTGCTCGCGTAGAGCGCGTGCCAGGCGCGCCGCGCCGCGCCCGCGCCCGTGCACTCGCGGAACGAGCGCGCGGTGCGGCCGGGGTCGCGCTCGTCGACGAGCAGCCCGCGCGCGCCGGCCGCCCGCGGGTCCGGCGTGTAGGAGGCGACCCCGCGCGAGGCCAGCCTGATCGGCAGCCCGAGCTCGGCGACGATCGATCGCGGCAGCAGGCTGACGAGGTAGGCGTAGCGCGAGACACGCGCCGGCACGCCCGCGAACGGCGCCTCCGAGACGGCTGCGCCTCCGAGCCGCGCGCCGCGCTCGAGCAGCAGGCACGACCTCCCGGCGCCGGCCGAGTAGGCGGCGGCGACCAGGCCGTTGTGGCCGCCCCCGACGACCACAACGTCGTAGCTGCTGCGCGGCACGCAGCCAGGCTAGATGATCGGTCCCGGCTAGAGGCCCTGCGGTCCGCGCAGCGCGGCGAGCGCCGGCCCGTGCAGGCGCTGCTTGATCGTGCGCAGCGTTCCAGGGTCCTTGCCGGCGAGCTCATCTGCGCGTGCGAGCGCCGTCGCGCGCACCTCGTCCTCGGCCACCGCGCGCTGCACGATCCCGGCCGCCTGCGCGTCGAGCCCGCCGTAGCGCCGTCCCGTCGTCATCGCCTCGTGCGCCGCCGGGGGCGCCAGGCGCGCGGCGATCAGCGCGCTCATCCCCGGCGTGAACGGGATCCCGATGTCGACCTCCGGCAGGCAGAAGAAGCCCCGGTCGGCGCGCATCACCCGCTCGTCATGGGCCAGCGCGAACATCGCCCCGGCGGCGAACGCGTGCCCCTGCAGCGCAGCCACCGTCGGGACCCCCAGCTCGAGCGTGCGCGCGAGCAGCTCGTGCACGCGCGCGACGAACGGCAGCGCCTGCTCGCCCTGGGCGCCGATCCACTCGAGGTCGAGCCCGTTCGACCAGATCTTCCCGCTCGCGGTCGTCACGAGCGCGCAGCGCCCCGCCGCTTCGACCTCCGACAGCGCGGCCTCGAGCGCGTCGAGCGAGTCGCCGTTGAAGCGGCTCTCGCCGTCCCCGAGATCGAGCACGAACACGTCGCCGTCACGTTCAAGCGATGCCACAGTCCCTCCTTCTAGAGTCTTCCTTCTAGAGGATGTACTCTAACCGACGATGGCCCGGCAGGTGTTCTCGACCGACTCGATCCTCGACGCGGCGCGCGCGCTCGTCGTGCAGCGCGGCGCCCGCGCGGCGACGGTCGAGGCGATCGCGCGGCAGGCCGGCGTGCCCGTCGGCTCGATCTACCACCGCTTCCGCTCGGTCGACGAGCTGCTCGCGAGCACCTGGCTGCGCGCCGCGCGGCGGACACAGGAGCGAGCGCTGGCGGTCCCGGTCTCGCTGCGGCGCCCGCTGCCGAGCGCGATCGCCGTGGCGCTCGCGATGTACGACCACTGCCTCCAGGAGCCCGAGGACACGCTGCTGCTCGACGCGCTCCCCCACGCGGAGCTGCTCGGTCGCGAGCTCGGGGAGCTGCGGGGAGAGCTCGAGCGTGTCAACGAGCGCGTGGAGGCGTTGATGGCCGAGCTGGCGCGGGCGGTGTTCGGGCGCGCCGACCGCCGCGCCCGCGACCTCGTGCTGCTGGCGCTGGTCGACCTCCCCCACGGGTTCGCCGGGCGCGAGCTGCTGCAGGGACGCGCCGCGCCCGCGCGCCGGGAGCGCCTGCCCGCCGCGGTGGCGGCGGTGCTGGCCGGCGGGCCCGCTAGCGCGGCTCGGCCGGCGGGTCGGTCTGCTCGCCGAGCGGCCTCTGCACCCAAGCCACGTCGTGCCATGCCCCGAGCTTGAAGCCGATGCGGCGGTAGGTGCCCACCGGCTCGAAGCCCATCGCCGCGTGCAGTCCCGCGCTGGCCTCGTTGGGGAGCGTCATGCCCGCGAGCGCGACCCGGTAGCCGCGCCCGCCCAGACGCTCGAACAGGGCCTCGTACAGCGCCCGCCCGGCGCCCGTGCGCCGGCGCCCGGCCTCGACGTAGACGCTCACCTCGCACGCCCAGCGGTAGGCGGCGCGCTGTTGGTGGCGCGAGCCGTATGCGTAGCCCGCCACGCTCCCGCCGTCCTCGAGCACGAGCCACGCGTGGGTCTGCAAGGCCGTGGCGATCCGCGCGGCCATCTGCCCGGCGTCCGGGGGGTCGGCCTCGAAGCTGATCGCGGTGTCGCGGACGTACGGCGCGTAGATCTCCGCGCATCGTTCGGCGTCGGCGATCGTCGCGGGCCGCACGAGGTGACTCGACCGCGATCCGCTCATTCCGGCGGATGGTAAGCGCTCGAAGGGCGCGGGCGCCGCGCGGCGCGAGCGTCGAGCGAGGGGCCCGATTCTCAAGTCAGTTGTGGCGGCGGCCGAGAAGATCCGCATGCGCAGAAAGCTTGCCCTGGGCAGCGTGTTCGCCACCGCCCTGGCGGCGGCGCTGGCCGCCGTCGCCGCAGCCGCGCCGTCGCTGACCGAGTTCCCGCTGCCCACCCCCAACCGCGACCCGCTGGGAATCGCGCGCGGCCCCGAAGGCAACGTCTGGTTCACCGAGAACGCCAACCCCGGCGCGATCGGGCGGATCACCCCCGAAGGCACGATCACCGAATTCACCACCGGCCTGACCGCCAACAGCCAGCCCACCGGCATCACCGCCGGCCCCGACGGCAACCTCTGGTTCACCGAGAACGCCAACCCCGGCGCGATCGGGCGGATCACCCCCACCGGCACGATCACCGAGTTCACCACCGGCCTGAGCGCCAACAGCCAGCCCACCGGCATCACCGCCGGCCCCGACGGAAACCTCTGGTTCACCGAGAACGCCAACCCCGGCGCGATCGGGCGGATCACCCCCACCGGCACGATCACCGAGTTCACCGCCGGCCTGAGCGCCAACAGCCAGCCCACCGGCATCACCGCCGGCCCCGACGGAAACCTCTGGTTCACCGAGAAAGCCAACCCGGGACGCATCGGGCGGATCACCCCCGGCGGCACGATCACCGAGTTCACCACCGGCCTGAGCGCCAACAGCCAGCCCACCGGCATCACCGCCGGCCCCGACGGCAACCTGTGGTTCACCGAGTCCGCCGGCGCCGGGCGCATCGGGCGGATCACGGTCGGCGGCGCGATCACGCAGTTCACCAGCGGGCTGACCGCCAACAGCCAGCCCGAAGGCATCACCGCCGGCAGCGAAGGCAGCCTCTACTTCACCGAGTACAAAGGCGCCGGGCGGATCGCCAGGATCACCACCGCGGGCGCGATCAGCGAGAGCGCGACCACCACCGCCGGCAGCCAGCCGCAGGGGATCGCGACGGGCGGGGACGGCAACGTGTGGTTCGCCGAGGGCGCCGGGAAAGGCCAGATCGGCAGACTCTCGGTGCCGCCGGCCGTGGAAGCCACGAGCGCGAGCGCGACCGAGCGCACGGCGGTCCTGAAAGCGCTCGTCGGGCCGAACTCGCAGGCCACGAGCTACTCGTTCGAATACGGCGAAAGCACCTCCTACGACGAACAGACGAGCTCGACCTCGGCCGGCAGCGGAGCCTCGCTGACCCCGGTGTCGGCCGCGGTCACCGAACTCGAACCCGGGCACACCTACCACTATCGCGCGGTCGCGAGGAACCCGAGCGGCACGAGCTACGGGCCCGATGAGACGTTCACCACGGCCGACCCGCCGCAGGCGCAGACGAACGCCGCCACCGCCGTCTCGCTCACCGGCGCGACGCTCAACGGCTCGGTCGACCCGGAAGGCCAGCCGACCACCTACTGGTTCGAATGGGGCACGACCAAGTCCTACGGCCAGGAAGTCCCGGTCCCGGCGGCCGAAGCGGGCTCCGAAGAATCGAGCCAGCACTTCGACCAGGCGCTCGAAGGTCTCACGCCCGACACCAAGTACCACTACCGCATCGTCGCGAGCAACTGCGGCGGCTGTGAAGAAGGCACGACCTACGGCGCCGACCAGGTGTTCACCACCGCCGCGCCGCCTAGCGCGAGCACCGGCGCGGCGATCGAAGTGAGCGGCACCTCGGCCACGCTGACCGCGCAGGCCAACCCCGGCGAAGTCGCGGGCAGCGCCCGCTTCGAGTGGGGCCCGACCGCCGGCTACGGAACCAGGACGACGCGCGTCGAACTGCCGGCCGGCTCAGGCGCGCACGAGCTCAGCCAGACGATCAACGGGCTGGAACCGGGTCACACCTACCACTTCCGCGCGTGGGCCAGCGACTGCGAAGGGTGCGCGTCGGGCACGACGCTCGGCGCCGACGCGACCTTTACGACGCCCGCGCCTGCCGAACCGCCCGCCGAAGCCTCCCCGGGAACGACGCCCACGCAGCTGACGACGCTGACTGCGCCGCTGAGCGCGCCCTCGAGCCCGCCGGCGCCGCCGGCGATCGGCTCGACCGCGCTCGTGCACGTCTCGGGTGGCACCGTCCAGATGCGCACCTCGGCCGGCCTCGCGCCGATGCCCTCCGACGGCGACGTGCCGATGGGCGCGGTGATCATGGCCGAACACGGGCAGATCGAACTGACGGTCGCGCTCGACGCGAGCGGCCGCACGCAGAGCGCCGCGCTCTGGGGCGGCTCGTTCACGGTCAGCCAGGCGGCCGGCGGGATGACGACCTTCACGCTCGCGGGGCCGCGTCCCTCGTGCGGCTCGCACGCTGCCTCCGCCTCCGTCGCGCGCGCCCGCCAGAGCGGGCACACGACGACGCTGTGGGCGCATGACAACCACGGCCAGTTCAGCACCCGCGGCCACAACAGCGTCGCGACCGTGCGCGGGACGGTGTGGGGCACGAGCGAAACCTGCCACGGCACCCTCACGACCGTCGATGAGGGCCTCGTCAGCGTCAAGCCGAAGCACGGCCGGCGCGTCCTCGTGCGGGCCGGGCACAGCTACCTCGCGCGCCGCTAGGGCAGCCGGTGGGCGTGCGCAACCTCGCCGCCAAGAGGCGACTCGCGCTGGGGCTCGCCGCGGCGTGCGCGGCGGCGCTGACGCTCGGCGCCTACGCGGCCGGCGCGCTCGAGGGCCTGGAAGGCGAAACGGTCGACGCGCGCTTCGCGCTGCGCGGCGCCTCCCGGCCGCACGACGTCGCGGTCGTGGCGATCGACGAAAAGACGTTCTCGGACCTGCGCGCGCAATGGCCGTTCCACCGCCGCCTGCACGCCGAGCTGCTCGACCGCCTGCGCCGCGACGGCGCGCGACTGGTCGTCTATGACGTGCAGTTCACCGAGCCGAGCGACCCGGCCGACGACGAAGCCCTGTATGAAGCGGTCGGGCGCGACCGTCCGGTCGTGCTCGCGACGACCGAAGTGGACGGCGCCGGGCACACCGACGTGCTCGGCGGCGAAGCGAACCTGCGCGCCGCCGGCGCGGTCGCGGCCGCGAGCAACCTGCTGGGCGAAGGCGGCGGCATGATCAGGCGCTACCCGAGCCGGCTGCTGGGACTCGAAAGCCTCGCCACGGCCGCCGCACGGCTCGACGGCCACCCGCCCGCCCCCGGCAGCTTCGCCGGCAAGAGCGCGTGGATCGACTTCCGCGGCCCGCCGGGCACGATCCCGACCTACTCCTTCTCCGACGTCCTGCGCGGTCGCGTGGACCCGAGCCTTCTCGCCGGCAGGGTGGTGGTCGTCGGCGCCTCCGCGCCCACCCTGCAGGACGTCCACCAGACCTCGACGGCCACCGCCGAACCGATGTCGGGCGCCGAGATCCAGGCCAACGCGATCTGGACCGCCCTGCACGGCAACCCGCTGCAGAGCGCGCCCGCGTGGCTGACGGGGCTGGCGGCGCTGATCGCGGCCATCCTGGCCCCGCTGCTCGCGCTGCGGATGCGCCCGCTGCTCGCGTTCGCGGCAGCGCTGGCGACGGGGGCGGCGTGGTTCGCGGCCTGTGCGCTGATGTTCGACGCCGGGCTCGTGCTCCCCGTCGCATACCCGCTGCTCGGGCTCGGGATGGGCGCCGTGGCGATGATCGCCGCGAGCTACGTGGCGGCCTTCTTCGAGCGCAACCAGTTCTCGCGCCTGCTCGCCGAGAGCCAGATCGAGCTGATCCACCGGCTCGCTCAGGCGGTCGAGCAGCGCGACGCCGAGACCGGCGCGCACATCAGGCGCATCGGCATCCTCTGTGAGCGGCTCGCGCTGGCCGTCGGCTGGGACGAGCGCGACGCCGAGATGCTGCGCCACGCGAGCGCGATGCACGATGTCGGCAAGATCGGCATCCCGGACGCCGTGCTGCTGAAGCCCGGCGCCCTCGACGAGGCCGAGTGGACGGTGATCCGCGAACACACCTCGGTCGGCGGCGAGATCCTCGCAGGCTCCTCGAGCCCACTCGTGCAGCTCGCCGAGACGATCGCGCGCAACCACCACGAGCGCTGGGATGGAAGCGGCTATCCCCGCGGCCTGAAGGGCACCGAGATCCCGCTCCCGGCGCGCATCTGCGCGGTCTGCGACGCGTTCGACGCGCTGCTCTCCCAGCGTCCCTACAAGGAGTCCTGGAGCGTCGAGCAGGCGCTCGCCGAGATCCGCCGCTGCAGCGGCAGCGACTTCGACCCCGAGCTCGTGGGCGCGTTCCTCGAGATCGTGCCCGAGCTGATCGGGCGCCTCGAAGAGATCGCCGACCCCGCACCGCCCGCGCGCCTGGCCGCGCTCCCAGCTCCGCTCGCGGGCTCCTGAGCGCCGTTTCGGGCGGCCCGGTCAGACCTCGGACATGCGTCTAGATCGCTGGCCGCCGCGGCGCGGCTCCACCACGATGGCGGCGGATGTCCTCGACGGCCAACTCCCCCAAGCCGCGGCACCACTCCTCCGGAAGGCGTGCGCGCCACCATGCGCACCATCACCACCGCCACTCCAAGCCGCCGGTCTTCCACCCCTCCGTCGTCGTGCGGGCCGTTCCGCCGCCCCTCGCCCCCGCGTCCCCACCCCCTCCCTCCTCAGCGCCGCCGCCCTCGGCCGGGTCACCGCCGATCACGCTCGCGCAGGCGCGCCGGCTGCTCTGGCGCGCGGGCTTCGGGCCGACTCCCGGGCAGGCGGAGGCGCTCGTCGGCCAGCCGCTCGAGCAGGTCGTCTTCGGCCTCACGCGCCCGTCCGGCGCGGCGACGCTCGCGCGGCCCGGAACCGGTCGACGAAGAAGGCAACCCGCTCGACCCGGCCAACGCGTGGGGCGAGGACCACTGTCTGGTGGCTCGACCGCATGGTCCGCTCCGACCAGCAGCTCGTCGAGCGCATGACCTTCATCTTCCACGACTGGTTCGCCAACTCCAACGAGCAGGTCAACAGCCAGCAGCTGATGCTCGACCAGAACGACCTGTTCCGCTCGATGGCGCTCGGCAGCTTCCACGACCTGTTTCTCGGCCGTCACGACGCAACCCCGCGATGCTGCTGTTCCTCGAACGGCACCTCGAACAACAAGTGGGACCCGAACGAGAACTACGCGCGCGAGATGATGGAGCTGTTCTCGCTCGGGGCCGACCGCGGCGCCTACACCGAGGACGACGTGCGCGAAATGGCCCGCGCGCTGACCGGCTGGCGCAACGACTGGTCCGCGGAACTCGGCGACTACAACTTCCGCTTCGACCCCAGCTACCACGACAGCGGACCGAAGACGGTGTTCGGGCAGAACGGGCAACTGGAACTACGAAGACGCGTGCGCCTGTGCGTCAGCCACCCGCTGCACGCCGTCGTTCTTCGTCACGAAGCTGTGGGGCTACTTCATCCCCAGCCGCGCCCGACGAAGCGACGCTCGCCTCGCTGCAGGGCCTCTACCTGTCAGCTCGGGCTACAGCATCCGGGCGGTCGTCGAGGCGATCCTCCAGCACCCCGACTTCTATCGAAGGCCCCGAGCTCGTCACGCCGCCGGTCGTCTACAACGCCGGCCTGCTGCGCGCGATCTCGCGCCCGATCGACACGACCGCATGGGCGTGGCTGTCGGCGAACGCCGGCCAGCAGCTGTTCTACCCGCCCAACGTCTCCGGCTGGGACTTCACCCGCTGGCTTGACACCTCGACCGCGAAGGCGCGCTGGGAAATGGCCAGCTACGTGACCGACGAAGACCTACCCAACCCGTGGCCCGGCAAAGGGCCAACCAGAATACAGCGCCAGACGAGGACCGCGGCCGACCGCGCTGCAGTCAGCGCGCTCGCCTACTGGGCCAACCCGCGCTGTCCGGCGAATCCGCAGCAGTGCATCGCCGACTTCGCCGCAACGTCCTGCCTGAAAGGAACCGCTCGCGCAGTGGGAGCAGAGCCCCTACCGGGCGATGCGCCAGAACGCGCTGCGGATGCTGATCGCGACCTCCCCGGACATGCAGGTGAGCTGACGTGACGCCGGCTAGGCAGATCAGGAGGGGTCGACGATGGCCAGGAGCTGCTCGTGCAACGACTTCACCCGCTCCCAGCTGCTGCGCCGCGGCGCCGCCGTCGCGCGGGCAGGGGACTGCCCGAGATCGAGCCCGGGATGCCGCTGCCGGCGGGCACCGGGCTCGACCGGCGCACGTTCCTGCTGCGGCTCGGCCGGCGCGGCGCTGTCGGTGTACGGCGCCTCGATGCTGAGCCCGCGCCACTTCGAAGAGGGCATCGCCAGGCCGCGGCGGCCGCGGCCGCCCCGAACGAGCCGGTGCTCGTGTCGATCTTCATGGAAGGCGGCTGGGACGCGCTGTCGGTGCTCGCGCCGGTCGAGGAAGCGAGGCTACAAAGAACTGCGCCCGACGCTCGGCCTCGCCGAAGGCGCCGGCAAGGTCTTCACCGAGGACGAAAACCTGATGTGGCACCCGTCCGCCGGCGGCCTCGCCGAACTGCACGAAGAGGGCAAGGTCACGGTCTTCCCGGCGATCGGCTACGAGCCCGCCGGACGAGAGCCACTTCACGAGCCGCCACTACTGGGAGGTCGGCCAGCTCGACGCCAACGCGCGCTCGGGCTGGATGGGGCGCTACCTCGACGTCGTCGGGCGAACCCGACAACCCGCTGCAGGGCCTGTCGCTCGACTACTCGCTGGCGCCGGCGCTCGCGACGGCGAAGATGCCCGTCGCCGCGGTCTCCTCGCCGGCCGACTACACGATGTGGGCCAACGGCCTGGGCGAACCGATCAGCGCCCCGGCGCTTGAGACGTTCGGCGCGCTCGGCGCGCTGGCGGCGCCCTCGCCGGCCTACGCGCAGGCGCGCGACGCCTCCTACGACACGGGCCTCGTGCTCGAAAAGATGGCCGGCTTCGTCAAGTCCGAGGAAGAATCCGGCGACAAATCGCCGGTCACCTATCCGAAAGGCGAATTCGCCGAACGGCTGGCGGTGCTGGCGGCGATGCTGCACACAGGGCATGCCGATCAAATGCGCCTCGCTGAACGCGGTCGGCTCCTACGACACCCACTCCGACGAGGCCACGACGCTCGCCACGAACCTCGAACAGACGGTCAGCGCGCTCGTCGCCTTCCAGCGCGACCTCGAAGCGCGCGGGCTCGACCAGCGCGTGCTGATCGAGCTGTGGTCGGAGTTCGGCCGGCGCCCGCGGGAAAACGGCTCGGGCACCGACCACGGCGCGGGCGGGGTCGCGTTCCTGATCGGCACGCGCGCCGCAGGGCAAGATGGTCGGCGAGTTCCCCGGCCTGACCAAACTCGACGAAAACGAAAACCTGCTCAAGACCTCGGACTTCCGCGCGATGTACTGCTCGCTGCTCGAACAGTGGTTCCAGACCGAAGCCGGCCTCGTGATCCCGGAAGCGGCGTCCTTCGAACGGCCCGTGCTGGTGGCCTGACGATGAGCGCACAGCGCGCTACCGCCGCCGTGCTGCTCGCGCTTGTGTGCTCGCCTGGCGGGCGCGGCGGGCGCGCACGGCGCGGCTCGAAGCCGGCCTCGAAGCACCACGCGCGGCCGCGCGAGCTGCCGCCACCGGCGCCACCACCACTGCAAGGCGAGCGGCCACGCGCGCAAGCCGGCAGGGAGCGCGCCCCAAGCCGAGCGGCGGGACGAGCAGCAGCGGGCCGACGAGCGGCTGGAGCACGGTCCCGCCGGCGGTGCCGGGTCGCCACCGCGGGCGGCTCAGAAGCGCCCGCCGCCGGCGGGCGGCGAAGCGCCCGCGACCGCCGCCGAGCGGCCGCCACCCACGTGCGAGGTGACCGCCGAAGACATCGCGGCCTTCCGCTTCGTGCTCTCGCGGCCGTCGCGTTCCGGCCGGCGAGGTCGATCATCGAATTCGTCAACCACGGCCAGGACGAACACAACCTGCAACGCCCTCGAACCGGTCGAAGGCGCCGTAGCGGGCTCGCTCCCGAACACCGTCCCCGACGCCCATCCGAGCCTGACCGTGACCCTGCGCCACGGCAGCTACACGCTGTTCTGCTCGCTCCCCGGCCACGAGGCGAAAGGCATGAAGGCGACGCTCGCTCGTCGAATGAGCAGAGCCGCCCACGAGGCGTCGCGCCGGGTCGGCGACACCCGGTCGCGCGCGGCGCGCGCGGAGCCCAGCAGGGCTCCGCGCGCGGCGCAAACAGGCGGCTGGGTCAGGGGTTTTTGGCCGCGATTTTGCCCGGAGGCGCGAGGATCTTGTCGAACCCCGTGATCGTGAGCGGGTTCAGGAACGAGTCGAAGAGTGTTCCGCTGCCCGGCCCGAACACCAGTTCGTTCCCGACGACTTCGGGTTCGAGCGTCCCTTCGAACAAGTCACCGAGCGTGCCGGCCGAGTTCGAACACCCGACGTTCAGGTGAACCCCCTGGATTTCGTCGCGGATCGTCCCCGGGACGGCTTCGGTCAGCACCGTGCGCCAGGGCAGCCCTTCTGCGGTCACCGTGATCGGGCCTTTCGGGCACGCCGCACTCGCAACCGGGTTTTTGCATTTGATCAGCGCGAAGCCGACCATACGGTCTTCGCCTGGCCCGCCGGTGGTCGGGTTCCAGATTTCCTCGGCGTCGGCGACTTTGCATTTGATGTTCGCGCCGAGCGTGCTCAGCGTGATCACGCCGACCGTTTTCGCCGTCACCGGCGTCGAGCCGACGATCACGTTTTTTTTGTACCAGTGCGGTGCCGCCTGGGCCGCCGAAGCGGCGAGCGCCGACACGACGAACGCCGACAGCAGCGCGACGGTGGCCAAGCTCTTCCTGCTCATGAGGTTCCCCCTTCTCTCCGGGGCCGCTTTATCCGTCCAGCGCGCCGGTGAGCCCCCTCCCGCACGTGCCCTGCGCGCGAACCTAGCCGGGCTGTCAACAGGCTGTCAAGCCCGTGTGAAGAAAAAGTACGCCGACGCGGGAGCGGGTCAGGCGTGTCCGAGCAGCCGCGTGAGGCTCTCGAGCGCGGCGAACGCCTGCTTCTTGACGCCGCGGTGCGTCTCGACCCCGTAGCCGCCGCCTTCGCGCGCGTCGCGGTAGCCGTAGAACGTGACGCCCGCGACGTAGCCGGTCGAGCGGGCCCACATCGCGAACCGGTAGATCGCGCGCGCCTGTTCCGCCTGCGAGTAGCGCAGCGAGTCGAGCGTCGCGCTGCCGGTCGGGAAGCCGATCTCGGTGATGTAGATCGGCTTGTGCGAGACCGCCTCGTCGGCGGCCACCAGCATCCGGTTGCCGAGGGCCGCCTGGGCGCGCGGCCCCGTGCCTCCGTAGGGGTGGTTCGTGACGCCGTCGACCGCGGCCAACGCGCCCGGCCGGCGCGACCAGGCTTCCCCCCAGGCGTTCGAGCCGTCATGGCCGCCGTCCCAGGACGCGAGCTCGAGCGGCCGCGCATCGCCGAACGCCTGTACGAGCGCTTCGTGCACTTCGATCAGCAGCCGCGCATAGCTTTCGCTGTTGACGGGCGAGTCGGCCTGCGGGCCCCAGAACCAGCTCCCCCCCGGCTCGTTGAGCACCTCGATCGCGAACACGTGCGGGTTGCGGCGCACGAACGCGAGCACGCGCCGCACGTAGGCCGCGTGGTCGAGCCCGCTGACTCCCGGCTGCGAGTACGGACCGGACTCATCGGCGATCACGCGCAGGCCGGCCGCTTCCCAGCGCGCGGTGCTGCGCGGGGTGTCGAGCCGCACGACCGTTCCGGCGCGACGCACGTCGCGCGGTTCGCGCGGGCCCCAGTAGCCCGCGTTCAACCCGATGAAGAACGAGCCGCCCGGCGCGGCGCCGGTCGCGGTCGCCCGCAGCGCCCAGGCGCGCGAGGGGGCGGCGCTCATCGCCCATCCTGCGAGCGCCGCGAGTGCGGCGGCGCAGGCGCAGCGGGCGAGGCGGGGGATCGCGGTTGCGGGGGGGCGGGCGCTCCTCAGGCCCGGCAATCAAGCACATCGGGCCCGGCGCGCACGCCGCTTCGGCGAGCGCCCGCGACACCGTGTGTCAGACCTCAGACCACCAGTGGCCCGGGCCGCAGTACGTCCGGGTCGTGGCCGGGCAGCACGCGCACGCCGTGATCGCGCTCGCCGCGCAACCGCGCCGCCGACGCCGCCTGGGCCTCGAAGTCATCCGCGAACGACGGGAAGCGCAGGTCGTCGAGCGCCGCGTCGAAGTGGGCGACGTCGGCGCCGATGAGAAGCCGCTCGCCGACGCGAACCGACTGGTGCCCGGGCGTGTGGCCCGGGGTCAGGAGCAGCTCGATCGACCCGTCGCCGAGCAGGTCGTGGTCGCCGTCGACGAGCTCGAGGCGGCGTCCGTCGAGCTCGTAGTCCCGCGGATACAGGTAGTTGCGCTCGATCGCCACCCGGTCGCGCCCGGCCTCCCATTCACGCCGCTGCAGGATGATCGGGACCGCCGGGGGCAGCAGCTCCAGGGAGCCCGCGTGGTCGAAGTGCAGATGCGTGAGCACGACCCGGGTGAGCGTGCCCGCATCGATCTGCTCGGTGATCGGGCGCTCGAGCTCGAGCTCGAACAGCGCGGCCGCCGGTCCGTAGTAGGCCGCGGGGTCGGCAGTCGCCGCCGGGTTCAGACCGGTGTCGATCAGGATCCGCTCGCGCTCGGTCTCGATCAGGTAGGCGGGGACCGGGAAGCGCATGGTCCGCTCGGGATCCTCGCCCTGGCGCCACACCGCGGCCGGGCCGGAGATCCATCCCGCGTTGAACATCTCGACTCTCACTTCACACCCCTCCTTGACGAGGCGGACGCGGATTGGGCGGGAGAGTATCAGACCGTCAGTCGGTTTATAATCCCGAGGATGAGCGACGGCAGGCGCATGCGGGGGGAGGCGACGCGCTCGCGGCTGCTCGATTCGGCGCGCGAGCTGTTCGGCGAGCGCGGCTATGAGGCGACCTCGATCGAGGCGGTGCTCGAGCGCTCGGGCGTCGCGCGCGGCGCCCTCTACCACCACTTCACGAGCAAGGCCGACCTGTTCGACGCCGTCGCGCAGCGCGTGTTCGCCGAGATCGCCGAGCGCGCGGCGCGCGCAGCTGCCGGCCACGACGAGCCGCTGCCGGGGCTGCGCGCCGGCTCGCACGAGTGGCTGCAGATGGCGCTCGACCCCGCAGTGCAGCGGATCGTGCTGCTCGACCCGCAGGCGGCGCTGGGCTGGCAGCGCTGGCGCCAGCTCGACGAGCAGTACAGCCTCGGGGGGCTGCGAGCGAGCCTCGGCGCGCTGGCGCGCAGGGGTCTCGTGCCCGCCGAGCAGGTCGAGCTGCTCGCCTACATGCTGCTCGCCGCGCTCAACGAGGCCGCGCTCCACATCGCCTACGCCTCCGACCAACGGGCGGCGCTCGTGCGCGGGCGGGCCGCCGTGGACACGCTGCTCGAGCGGCTCGCCGCATCCGGCTGATCCGCCCGTGGGCCGAGCCGCCGGGCCGGCTGATCCGCGCCGGGACGGCTCGCCGCACCCGGCGTGCGAAACTGGCCTTCGATGGCTCCGCTCGCCACCGACTGGACGGCCATCTCATCGATGGCCACCGGCGCGGGGACGCTCGTGCTCGCGTTAGCCACGTTCGCCGCGGTGCGGTCGTCGAACCGATCCGCCCGGATCGCGGAGGCGGCGCTGCAGGAGCAGCGCAGGCCGCTGCTCGTGCCCTCGCGACTGGAGGACCCGGTGCAGAAGATCATGTTCGTCGAGGGGCACTGGGTCCGCGCCGAGGGGGGCCACGCCGCGGTCGAGCACGTCGACGGGACCGTGTTCCTCGCGATCAGCCTGCGCAACGTCGGCAGCGGCATCGGCGTGTGCCAGGCCTGGACCGTCACCCCGGGCTTCACCTCCTCTCGCGACCGGCCCTCGCACGCGGACGTCGAGCGCTTCCGCCGCCAGACGCGAGACCTGTACATCCCCTACGGCGACGTCGGGATGTGGCAGGGGGCGCTGCGCGACCCCGACGACCAGCGCCGGGCCGGCGTCGCACGGGCGATCGACGAGCGCGAGCCGCTGTCCGTCGAACTGCTCTACACAGACCAGATCGGGGAACAGCGCACGATCACCCGCTTCGGCCTGCAGCCGGCGGGCGAGGAGCAGTGGATCGCGACCGTCACGAGGCATTGGTACCTCGACTGGGAAGGCCCGCGCCCCGAGCGGGAGATCGCCGAGGCCTCGGAGGCGGTCATGCGCGAGCGCGACGCGGCCGAGCGCCGGCAGGGCTACGCGGAACCCGGCAACGGGCTGGAGGTCTCGCAGGATGCGGCGGTGCTTCCCGAGGAGGCATGAGCGAGCGCGCCGCTCTTGGCTGATGTCCACGCTGCGGGATGACGACTGGACCTGCTTCGGAGCTTGCGCGTCGCTCGTCGAGGACCTGCTCGGCGACCGGGAGCTCGGGGCCCCGCGCGCGGCGCGTCAGCGTCGATGAGGACGCCACCCCGCCGGGCCACGTCGCGATCTGAGCCGCGCCGCAGCCACGGCGCTGCGCCGCCGCCCGGGTGCCGGCTCCCCGGTCCCCCGGCTTCGCCGCCGTGAAGTAGGGTGGCGCCGATGAGCAGGCGACACGTGGTGATCCTCGGCGCCGGCTTCGGGGGGCTGGAGCTCGCGACGTGCCTGTCGGAGACGATCGCGGACGCGGTGCGCGTCACGCTGATCGACCGTAACGAGGCGTTCTACTTCGGCTTCTCGAAGCTCGAGGTGATGCTCGGCCGCCAGTCGGCGCAGGAGATCCAGCTCCCCTACGGCGAGCTCGAAAAGGAGGGCGTCGAGTTCCGCCGCGAGACGGTCACCGGCGTCGACCCGGCCGCTCGCCGCGTGGCCACCGACCGCGGCTCCTACGACGCCGACTTCCTCGTCGTGGCGCTCGGCGCCGATTACGACTTCGCCGCCACGCCCGGCTTCGAGCAGGGCGGCCACGACTACTACTCGCTCGCCGGCGCCGAGCGCCTGCGAGACGCGCTCGAGGGCTTCGAGGGCGGCCGGGTCCTGGTGTCGATCCTGGGACAGCCGTTCAAGTGCCCGCCGGCGCCGTTCGAGGGCTCGTTCCTGCTGCACGAGCACTTCACCGAGCGGGGCATCCGCGACTCGGTCGAGATGGCGACGACCTTCCCGATGGCGCGCCCGGTGCCAGTGACCGGCGAGGTCTCGCAGATGTTCCGCGACGGGCTCGCGGCGCGCGGCGTGCGCGAACTCGCCGAGCACCGCGTCACGGGCATCGATCCGGCGAGCGGCACGGCGCAGCTCGCGAGCGGCGAGCAGCTGTCCTACGACCTGTTCGTCGGGATCCCGGTCCACCGGGCCCCTGCGGTGCTCGCGGACTCGGGCCTCGTGGTCGACGACTGGGTCCCCGTCGACCAGTCCAACCTCAGGACGCGCTTCCCCGGCGTCTACGCGCTCGGCGACGTCTGCAGCGGCCCGCGCACCGTCCCCAAGGCAGGGATCTTCTCCGAGGCCGCCGCGCGCGTCGTCGCGCAGGACATCGCCGCGGCGGTCGCAGGGACCGAGCCGCCCCAGCCCTACGAGGGCTCGGGGGTCTGCTACGCCGAGTTCGGCCAGGGCCTCGTCAGCAAGGTCGAGGTCAACTTCCTGCGCGGCGATGCGCCGGACGCCGAACGCCACGACCCCTCGCTCGAGTACGCAGCCGAGAAGCAGCAGTTCGGGGCCGAGCGCCGGGCGCGCTGGTTCGGACTGCCCTGAGCCAGCCGTTCCGGGCACTCGGGGACGCGGTGCGGCGCCGGCCAGCCGGGCCGGGGGCTCGAGGCCCGCGGCGCCGTGCGGGCGCGTTGACTCGAGCGGGAGACCATGAGCGAATCGCCCGACCGGGCGCGAAGGGCCTAGGAGCCGGTCGGGCGGCAGGCTAATGTTGGGTCGACGCGCCGACCAGGAGCATGCGATGGAGCGGCCCGAGGAGGACGAGATCCGCGAGGTCGGGCGTGAGCTGGCCGGCCATCTCGCGCCCCCGCGCAGCCCGCTCAGGGCGGTCGACGAGCGCGCGCTCGACATCGCCTCCCACGACGCCGCGCTGCGCGCGGCGCTGTTCCGCTTCGTCGACGTCGTGCCGGCCTGTCGCTCCTTCGACGACCTCGCCGCCCACCTCGTCGGTTACCTGTCGGAGGTGGAGGATCACCCGGTCCCCGTCGACGTCGCGCTCAAGATGGGCAACACACGCGCCGGGCGCGCCGCGCTCGGCACGGCTGCCGCGGCCGGGGTGCGGCATGTCGCGCACCGCTTCATCGTCGCGGAGAGCCCGCGCGAGGCGGAGCGCACGCTTCGCTCGCTTTGGCGCGGCGGCGTCGCCACGTCGCTCGACCTGCTCGGCGAGGCGACGGTCACGACGGCGGAGGCGGACCGCTACGCGCTGCGCTGCAAGGACGCGCTGCGCGTGCTCGCCGAGCTCTACGACCAGCTCCCTGCTCAGCCCTCGCTCGAACGCGACTCGCTCGGGCCGATCCCGCGCGCCAACCTGTCGGTGAAGGTCTCCGCGCTGACGCCGCTGCTGCGGCCCGAGGCGCCCGAGCTCGGCGAGCGCGACGCCGAGCCGCGGCTGCTCGAGCTGCTGCGCCAGGCCAGGGCCTCGGGCGCGCACCTGCACGTCGACATGGAGTCCTTCGACACGCTGCGAGCCGGTCACCGAGCTCGTGCTGTCACTGCTCTCGCGCGAGGAGTTCCGCGACGGTCCGAGCGTCGGGGTCGTGCTGCAGGCATACCTGCGCGACTCCGCCGAGCTGTGCAGCGGATCCTCGACTGGGCCCGGTCGGCCGGGCGCACCGTGCCGCTCGTGGTCCGCCTCGTCAAGGGCGCCTACTGGGACCATGAGGTCGTCCAGGCCCGGCAGCAGGGTTGGCGCGCGCCGGTGTTCGAGCAGAAGGCGGAATGCGACCGGAACTTCGAGGCGCTCACGCTTGCGCTGCTGCAGGGGCGCCCGTACGTGCGCCCGGCGATCGCGAGCCACAACCTGCGCAGCGTCGCGCACGCGATCGTCGCCCACCGCGAAACAGCGGCGGGCCGCGCGGCGATCTGGAGTTCCAGGTGCTGCGCGGGCTGGGCGATCCGATGCAGGCGGCGCTCGTTCAGACCGGACACAGGGTCCGCACCTACTGCCCGGTCGGGGATCTCGTCGCGGGCATGGCATACCTCGTGCGCCGGCTGCTCGAGAACACCTCCAACGAGAGCTTCCTCGTCGAGCAGCGCGAGCGGTCGCCCGCTCGAGCAGCTGCTGGCGGCGCCGTGAACCTGCCCCCGTTCGCAAACGAGCCTCTGCTCGAGCTTCGCAGGCGCCCGGTGCGCGACGCAGCTCCGCTCGGCCCTGGCCGAGCTCGACGCGACGCTCCCGCTGCGCACACCGATGATCGTCGCCGGGCAGCGCCACCACGCGGAGCTCGCTCGTGTCGACGGACCCGGGCGAGCGAGGCGCGCGTCGTCGCGGTCGCGCCCCACGCCGGCGCGCCGGACGTGGACGTCGCGCTCGCGGCGCTCGAGCCGCGGCGCCCGCGCGTGGGCGGCCGCACCCGCCTCAGAGCGCGCGGGTGCGCTGCTGCGCGCCGCGGACTGGATGCGCGCGCGGCGCCCCGGGCTCGCGGCGCTGTGCGTGCGCGAGTGCGCGAAGCCCTGGGTCGAGGCCGACGCCGACGTGGCCGAGGCGATCGACTACCTCGAGTACTACGCACGCGGCGCGCTCGAGCTCGACCGCGGTGCGCCGCTGCTGCAGGTGCCGGGCGAGCGAAACGCGCTGCGCTACCGCGCTCGCGGGGTGTGCGCGGTGATCGCCCCGTGGAACTTCCCGCTCGCGATCCCGATGGGGATGCTGAGCGCGGCGCTCGCGACCGGGCAACGCGTGCGTGCTGAAGCCCGCCGAGCAGTCGCCCGGGCTGCGGCGCGATGGTCGCCGAGGCGCTGCTCGCGGGCGGCGTGCCCCCCGATGCGCTCGCGCTGCTGCCCGGCACGGGCGAGGTCGGCGCGGCGCTCGTGCGCGACCCGCGGGTGGACACGATCGCGTTCACCGGCAGCTCCGCGGTCGGCAACGAGATCCTGCGGGAGGCGGCGCAGATCCGCGATGGGCAGAGGCAGCTGAAGCGCGTGATCGCCGAGCTCGGCGGCAAGAACTGCGTGATCGTCGACTCCGATGCCGACCTCGACGAGGCGGTGCGGGCGATCGTCCGCTCGGCCTTCGCCTACGCCGGGCAGAAGTGCTCGGCAGCCTCGCGCCTGCTCGTGCACGCCGCCGTCGAGGAGGTCGTGCGCGAGCGCGTCGCCGGCGCCGTGCACACCCTCCAGGTCGCGCAGGCCGAGGAGTTCGGTGTCGACGTGGGACCGCTGATCGACCGCGACGCGCAGGCACGCGTGAACAGCTATCGCGAACTGGCGGCACGCGAGGGCGAGATCGTCGCGCAACGCGGCGGGGAGCTTCCCGCGCGGGGCTGCTTCTGCGCACCTGCACTGGTCGCGGGTCTGAGCCGGGCTCGCGCTTGCTGCGCGAGGAGGTCTTCGGTCCGCTGCTCTCGATCGAGCCGGTCGCGGACGTCGAGGACGCGCTCGAGCGCATCGACGCCCTGCCGTTCGCGCTGACGGCGGGTCTGTTCTCGCGCAACCCGCGCACCGTCGAGCACGTCGCCGCCCGCTCGCCGGTCGGGAACCTGTACGTCAACCGCCACATCACCGGCGCGATGGTCGGCCGCCAGCCGTTCGGCGGCAACCGCCTGTCGGGCGCGGGCGCCAAAGCCGGCGGACCGGGCTACCTGCTCGAGTTCGTCGACTCGACCGTGGTGAGCGAGAACGTCGTGCGCCACGGGCTTGTGGTGTAGCGATCCGACTTCGGGGCTAGCCGATCCACCGCCTGGCGAGCTCGGACATCCAGGCATCCACGTCATGACTCGCCGCGGGCGGAGCATCGACGGTGGCCGACATCCCGGGCGTTGAGCCATCCCGCCGAGGACGCGCGCGACGTAGGATCTCGGACGTGCCTTTCACGCTCACGAACCTCAAGCGGGACCTGGAGGACGTAGGAGCCAAATTCGACGGCGCCCCGGACCTCGAGTTCCGCCTGGCGACCGGGGCGCTCGAGCTCGAGCGATCCGGCCTCGGCTACCAGCGCGTCCCGCCCGGAGCTCGCTTTCCGTACGGCCACACCCACCGCACACAGGAGGAGGTGTACGTGGTCCTGCGCGGCAGCGGCCGGATGAAGCTCGACCAGGAGGTCGTCGAGCTCGGGGAGTGGGACGCGGTGCGCGTGCCGCCCGGTACGTGGCGAGGCTACGAGGCCGGCCCGGAGGGCCTCGAGATGATCGTGATCGGCGCACCGAACCTGGGTGAGGCCCAGCGCGAGGACGTCGAGGGCCTGCGCGGCTGGTGGGCCGGCGAGTGAGCGACACCCCCGCCGGCAAGGTGGTCGTCAACAGGGCGATGTCGCTCGACGGGTTCATCGCCGCCCCCGGCCACGTCATGGACTGGGGCGGCGGCCGCAAGCTCGCCGACTTCGTGGCTGCCGAGGACTTCCAGCGGGTCGCGTCGGAGACCGGCGCCATGCTGGTCGGCCGGCGGACCTCCGACGTGGGAGACAGGATGCAGGCCGAGGACCCGAGCAGCGTCGACTACCCGTTCTCCGGGCCGGTCTTCGTCCTCACCCACAGGCCACCGGACCCGCCGCCGGCGGGGGTCACGTTCCTGAGCGGGGACATCGGGGAGGCGGTCGCGACCGCACGCCGCGGCGCAGGCGCCAAGAACGTGGAGATCCTCGGCGCGGACGTCGCCGGCCAGTGCCTGGCACGGGGGCTCGTAGATGAGATCCTGGTCTACGTCCTGCCGGTGCTGCTCGGCGAGGGCATCTCCATCTCCGCGCCGGGCCAGCCCAGGATCGACCTCGAACCGCTGAGCAGCAAGCGGTCGGGGGACGCGACGATGCTGCGCTTCCGGCCCATCACGTAGTCCCGGCCGGCGGCGAGGATCCTCGCCGCCGGAACCGCTCCCGCGTGACGATACGATCGGCCGGATGTTCGACCACGTCGGCATCGCCGTCTCGGACCTCGCGGCCTCCGAGCGCTTCTACCGCACCGTCCTCGGCGTCCTCGGCGTCGAGCCCGGCCACGCGGACGCTGAGCTGGTCGAGTGGGATGACTGGGCGATCGGACCGACCGACCGTGAGCACCCGGTGACCCGTGGGCTTCACGTCGGCTTCCGCGCGAGTGAGGACGCGCAGGTGGATGCGTTCTGGCGAGCAGGCGTGGAGGCGGGGTACCTCGACGACGGGGCACCCGGGCCGCGCCCGCAGTATCACCCGACCTACTACGGCGGCTTCCTGCTCGACCCCGACGGCAACAGCGTCGAGGCGGTCCACATCGAGCGCGAGCAGGCCGTGCCGGACGGCCGCATCGACCACCTGTGGATCCGCGTCCGCGACCCGCAGGCCTCCCTGCGCTTCTACACGACGATCGCGCCGTACGCCGGACTGCGGCTGACGCGCGATGAACCGGGGCGCGTGCAGTTCTCCGGCCCCGACTACGGCTTCTCCCTGGTCCGCGACGAGCGGGCGCTCACCGAGCACGTTCATCTCGCGTTCGCAGCGAGCGAGAACGCAACGGTTCGCGCGTTCCACGCCGGCGCGCTCGCGGCTGGCTACGAGGACCACGGCGCTCCGGGCGAGCGCGCGATCTACCACCCCGGCTACTACGCGGCGTTCGTGCTCGACCCCGACGAGCACAATGTCGAGGTCGTCAACCACGACGGGGGCTGAGGCGCCCGGCACATCTCGGCAGGACTTGGCGGCGCCGCAGCTCGGATCCGGACAGCGACCGGTGGACACGAGGGGACGCGGATCGAACCCTCGCGCGCGGGTAGGGGCATCGCCTCGGCCGCAGGCTGGGCGCGGCGTGACTACAGGGAGGTCAACGGCACGCCGATGATGTCGAGGCGGCGGGTCAGGCCGCCGAGGGCGAACTCGCGGATCGCCTCACCGCTCGCGCCGATCGCCCCGAAGTCGCGGTCGCTGCCCGTTTCGGGCGGAGCGAGCGAAGCGGCGACCGAGGGCAGGAGGTCGCGTAGCGTCTGGCGCACGGTGTCGGCCTGGCCGGGTTGCTCGCGGACCGTCTCGCGCAGGAACCAGACGCCGTAGCCGATGTGACGGGTCTCGTCGTGATGGATCTTCGAGTAGCCATCGACGAAACCGGGAAGCAGGCCTTCGGCCGAGAGGTAGTCGGTCGTGAACTTGAAGGTCGTGAGGCCGAGTGTGCCCTCGAGGATCAGGTGGTAGAGCGTCACGAAACGGACCTTCGCGGACAGGCTGTGCGGCTCGGCCACGAGGCTCTCGTGGGAGGCGACGAGCTCCTCGTCGAAGATGTGGCGGAAGGCGTCTGACACGTTGGCGCGGGCGCGCTGCACGTGCGCGGCGATCTTCTCAGGGGCGGCGATCACCTTGTCCTGGAAGCGTGCGTAGAACTGCATGTGGCGCGCCTCGTCGACCTGCTGCGTGGCCAGGAACGTGGCCTCCTCCTCCGAGCCGTAGGCGCCGACGAGGCCCGAGAACTTGGTGGTGATGCGCTCCTCGGCAACCATCAGCGAGGAGAGCACGAAGAAGATCAGATCGCGGTCCTCGCCCGACATCCCGGCCCACTGCTCGTTGTCGCGGTCGAGGTCGATCGCGAAGGGCGACCACTGCGAGTCCTCCCAGCGGCGGTACAGGGTCTGGGGGTCGTTGAGCTGGATCTCGTCGTCGCTCATGCGCCGGCACCCGGCTTGCGGGCCCGGATGATGGCGGCGCCCGCGTGCTCGTGGACGCGGTGGGTCTCGCGGATCTCGATCTCGGTGAGCCCGGCCGCGGCGAGCGTCCGTTCGAACTCGTCGCGGGTGAGGGCGCCGGCGATGCAGCCGGTCCACTGCTGCATGTCGGCGCGTGTCGCTGCGTCCATGTCGGGGTCTGCGACCACGTCGGAGATCGCGAAGCGACCGCCGGGGCGCAGCACGCGGGCGGCCTCGCCGATCACGCGCTGCTTGTCGCCGGAGAGGTTCAGGACGCAGTTGGAGATCACGACGTCGACGCTCGCGTCCGGAAGCGGGATCTCCTCGATGTAACCCTTCAGGAACTCGACGTTCCCCAGGCCCGCTTCCTCTGCGTTGCGCCTGGCGAGATCGAGCATCTCGTCGGTCATGTCGAGGCCGAGCGCGCGGCCGGCCGGGCCGACACGCCGGGCGGAGATCAGGACGTCCGCGCCCGCGCCGGAGCCCAGGTCGAGCACCGTCTCGCCCTCTGCGAGCTCGGCGACGGCGGTCGGGACACCGCAGCCGAGCGAGCCCTGCACGGCGCCGGGGGCGTCCTCGCCCGCCTCGCCGTAGAGCGTGCCGCCGAAGACCTCGCGACCGTCGGCGTCGGTGAGGCCGGGGGATCCGCCGCCTCGTGCGGCCGCCGCATAGCGTGCACGAACCCGCTCGCGCACATCCTCATGCGCTGCTCCCGCGCCGCAGCCGCACGTGGAGGAGTCAGGGCCACAGCAAGCCTCCTTCCCGGCGGGCTCGCAGCAGTCGGCCCGGGCGTCCGGGGCGCAGCAGTCGTGATGGGGCTGCGTCAGCTCAGCCACGCGGAGAGCTCCTCCAGGGCGCCGGGGAGCACGTAGTAGTAGGCCCACAGCCCGCGGCGCTCGGAGTCCACGATCCGGGCGCCGCGGAGCTTGCCGAGATGGTGAGAGAGCGTCGGCTGAGAGATATCGAACAGGGGTACGAGCTCGCAGACACAGACCTTGCCGGCGTGCTTTCGCAGCACGTCGACGAGCTGCAGGCGGATCGGGTCGCCGAGCGCCTTGGCGACTTCGGCCATCCGGAGCGCCCGCTCGCGGGCCACGTCCGGGTAGACGACCGGCTCGCAGCAGGGCTTCCCCACGGGACGCTTGGTCTTCGGGGCGAGCTCCAGATCGACGGCCATCAATCTATATCTATCTATTGAAGCGACGTTTGTCAATGTAATAGGCTTTTCGCATGGAGGTACCCCCGCTGCGCCGCCGGCTGCTTGCCGAGCTCCTCGGCTCGGCGTTCCTGGCTGCGCTCGTGATCGGCTCGGGGATCGCTGCGCAGACGCTCTCACCAGACGACACCGGCCTGCAGCTGTTCGAGAACGCGGCCGCGACCGCCGCGGGGCTGTTCGCGATCATCCTCATGTTCGGCCCCGTGTCCGGCGGGCATTTCAACCCGGTCGTCTCGTTCGCAGACGCGCGGCTCGGTGGGATGGCCTGGCGGGACGCGGCTGCCTACGTGCCCGCGCAGGTCGCGGGCTGCGTGCTCGGAGCGGTCGTCGCGAACGGGATGTTCTCGCTCGCCGCGGTCAGCATCTCCACGCACCATCGCGCCTCCCCCGCACACCTGTTCTCAGAGGTGATCGCGACAGCGGGCCTCGTGCTCGTGATCTTCGCGCTCGCCCGCTCGCGCAAAACGAGCATCACACCGGCCGCGGTCGGGGCGTACATCGGGGCCGCTTACTTCTTCACCAGCTCGGCGAGCTTCGCCAACCCGGCGATCACGGTCGGGCGCATGTTCTCGAACACGTTCGCCGGGATCGCGCCGGCGTCGGTTCCGGGGTTCGTGGTCGCGCAACTCGTCGGCGGAACGCTGGCCGTGCTCACGGTGTTCGTGCTCTACCCCGACATCACGCCCGGCGAGGCGGCCGAGGCCGTGGTTCCGCACTACGCAGAGGCGGGCTGAGGAGATGGCGACGGTGCTGTTCGTGTGCCTGCACAACGCAGGGCGCTCACAGATGAGCCAGGCGCTGTTCGAGCGCGCCACCGATGGCCGCCACACCGCGCTCTCGGCCGGCACCACCCCCGCCGACCGGGTCCATCCAGAGGTCGTCGAGGTGATGGCCGAGGCCGGGATCGATGTGTCCGGCCGCAAGCCGCAGTTGCTGACGCGGGAGATCGCCGAACGTGCTGACGTGGTGGTGACGATGGGCTGCGGAGATGCGTGCCCGGTCATCCCCGGCACGCGCTACATCGATTGGGAGCTGGCGGACCCGAAGGGCCGGCCCCTGGACGAGGTCCGGGCGACCCGCGAGGAGATCGGGCGCCGCGTCGACTCGCTCGTCGCGGACCTCGACAACGACGGAAGGTGACCGCGGGCCTGGCTTTGGCGAGCCAGATCCTGGGTGCCCGCTCGCCGACGAGAGCAATTGCTGCTGAGACCCCGCACCGGTTAGGGTCGGGGCGACAGGCGCGATGCAGGGGGCGTCGTGCCACGGCAGGGAGGGCCGGATGAAGCGGACCGTTCTCGTAACCGTAGTAGTGGTGGCACTGGTGCTGACAGGAGGAACTGTCTTCGCCGCCGGCGGCACCAAAGTCTGCGTGCCGGAAAAAGAAAACGGCGCGATCAAGACGCCGAAAGCCGGCGTCTGCGCCGCCAAATACACGCTGACCGAACTCGGGGCGGAAGGCAAAGAAGGTCCGCAGGGCAAAGAAGGCAAAGAAGGTCCGCCGGGCAAAGAAGGCCCTCAGGGCCCCGAAGGCAAAGAAGGCCCGAAAGGCGAAAACGGGGCCGCCGGTCTGGCCGGGATGGTCGCCGCGAACGGGTCGATAGTCAACGGGGAAGGCTTCACGGTCTCGAACCCGAGCACCGGCGAATACGTGATCAACCTGACCGGACTGCCCACCTGCGTGACCATCTCGCACTCAGCCGACACCGTCGTCACGCCTCACTACGAAGGGCAGGCGGTGATGGCTGACGTCGTCCCGAACTGCATGTTCAACACCCGGAAAACCACCGTCACGATCTACTCCACCACCGGGACCAAGGTGGAGAACGGGTTCACGTTCTTCAGCCAAGCCGCCCCCTGAGGAGACGCCGATCGCGAGGCGCTCGGGGCCCGTGCGCACGCCGGGCCCCGGGCGTGGGGGTTCGGGCCGTGCGCCGGGCTCGCTCGCCCGCGTTACGCGCGGCGTCTACCTCGCGCGCCCCACCCGGTAGGGCTCCGACGAGCCGCTCAGGACAGCGCGTGCGTGCAAGAGAACCCGAACCACTGGAGGCCAGGGGAAGCAGGTCAAACCCTCGTGCCCGGGTTGAGGCGCTCCGTTGCGCGCTGGGTCAAACTCGCTGAGGAGAATTGTCACCTGCGGCGGCGCGGTCGGGGGACGCAAGAACCCGAACGCCGCGGATAGAGTCGCGCAATCGACGAGCAGGCGACCCATCCACTTCCTGAGGACGCCGACCTGGCGATGACCGCAGCGGCATTGAATGCGGCTGGCTACTGGGCTGAGCTCGTCGACCGCGAGTGGCGACACGCCTTCACGACCGACGAGCTCCGATTGAGCTGGGGTCAGCCATTCGGTCTCGTGACGGTGCCGCTCGGGGCGTTCTACTTCGGTTCGGAGGCAACCCAGGCGCGACTTTCAGGACGCTGGGGTCCGAACACCGTCGAGGACCAACGGGCCCAGTTCACGGTATTCGGCGGCTGGGTGCTCGCGGACCTGACCGGCGGTGAGGAAGCGCTCGCCCAGTCGCTGGCTCCCGAGCTGCACGGGCTCCTCGACGACCTGGCTCCCAACTCAGCGGCGGCGGTCACCTACCGGCAGGAGAGCAGCAGCTTTGGAGGGTCGCGGGTGGTGATTCCGTCGACCGGCCTGCGGATACGCAGGGCCGACGGAACACTCGCCGGGACCGCCTTGATCTACAAGCCCGCCGCCGGGATGACGACGCTGGCAACGATGGCGGCCCAGGGCGACCTCGCCCACTTCGCGCGGATGCAGGTCGTGGCACAGCCCGCGCGGAGACCCGCGGCCATCCTGTTCGCCGATCTCGAGGCGTCCGCCGGCCTCGCCCGTCGTCTTTCGACCGCGGGCTACTTCGCCGTCGGGCGGCGCCTCGTGCGCGCTGCGGACCAGTGCGTCGTCGACGGCGGCGGCCTGGTCGGCCGCCATGTCGGCGACGGCGTCGTTGCGTTCTTCCTCGCCGAGACCGCGGAATCGGAGTCGGCGGCCGTGCGCGGCTGCATCGTCGCGGCTCGCAAGCTTCGAGACGCGATGGCCGATGTGGCGGCCCGCAGTGGGGTCGAACCCGCCGACGTCGTACTGCGCTTCGGGCTGCACTGGGGGTCCACCGTCTATGTCGGGCAAATCACGACGAGCGGGCGCAGCGAGGTGACGGCCCTCGGCGACGAGGTCAACGAGGGTGCCCGCATCGAGGCGTGTGCGTCCGGCGGGCGGATACTCGCGTCCAAGAGCTTGGTCGAGCGCCTATCTCCGGATGACGCCGCGGCGCTCGGGATCGCCCCCGACCACGTCAGGTACATCCCGCTGGCCGATCTACCGACAGCGACCGAGAAGGCCCGCCGCGACGCCCCAGCGATCGCCGTCTGTGAGCTCTGAACCCGCCCCGAGCCGCTGATACGCGACCCCGGCCAACCCCGGTCTTGGCTCTGTAAAGTCAAAACCGGGCTGGCAGTGGAGACGGCGGGTTCGACAACCGTGACGACCCCTGAGCCCCGGCCGTGGCGCGCGAGGGCCAGGACCCATCACCTCATTCAGCGCGCTCGCTTGCCTCGACGACGAAGCCCTCACGTCGCGCGGCGGCCGCGAGTCGCTCATCGAGAGTGACGAACCCCAGGGACGCCGGCTGGCCCTCGGCAGCGACGACGGCGGCGGCCAGCTGAAGCGCGTCAGCCGCACGCAGGGGGTGGACACGGAGAAGGCGGCGAGCGGCGCTTCGCACGGCCGCGACCGGCTGCACCTCGTTCCAGCCTTCCGCCAGCAGGTCGAGGCGCTCGAGGGCAACTGTTGTTGCCCCCTCGGTCAACGCTCCCTCACGGTCCAGCCTGGCCAGCGCGGACACACACTCGACCTCCGTTCCCCACCAGACACACATCACCGGATCGTCCTCGGCGATCGCCCGTATCCCATCCGTGCTCGCCTCGGCGACGGTCAGCGGGATGATTGCCGAGCTGTCCCAGAACCTCAACGACCCTCGCGTCTCTCATCGAGGATCGCCGCCACCGCGCTCGCGCCGGGTCGCAGGCTTGGCGCCTCCTTCGACAGCAGGTCGATTGCCGGCGGCTTGTGCGCGGCACGGACGGTACCGGCGCGTTCGAGGCGCGCGATCCTTCCCTCAGCGTCGGGGGCGGCGCTGACGGCGGACTCCAGCCGCGCGACCGGAGTCCCTCGGTCCACGATCAGCACCGACTCGCCGCTGCGCACCTGATCGATCAGGGCGCTCAGCCGGTTCTTCGCTTCCGTTATTGTCGCTACCACCATGCAAGCTAGAATAGCCGTCAAGCGCCAGCTATTCAAGCCCTTTACGGACACGGTGGCGACCGAACCCAGGCGTGGGCGGTGAGAACGCCTACCGGGAGGCCGCGCGCTTGCGGCCGACGCGTGCCCAGCCTCGTGGTAGCTTGACGGCCGTGCCGCCTGCCAGCCGTTCCCGGTACCGAGCGCGATGGGTGCCGGTGGTGGCGCTCGCCTTCATCGTCATTGTGGTGCTGGTCATCGCGGTGAGCGGCAGCTCGTCGCCGACCACCGGTTATGACGTCTCCTATCCGCAGTGCTCGGGTTCCTACCCGTCGAATCCGCTGTTCGGGATCGTCGGTGTCAATGGCGGGCTGGCGAACAAAGCAAACCCGTGTATCAGCGGCGAGCTGCACTGGGCCCGCGACGCGCCGGGGCAGAAGCGGCCGAAGCAGCCGCCCCTGTCGCTGTACATCGACACCGGTAACCCTGGCGGTCATCACGTTGCGGACTGGCCTAGCGTCGGCACCGCGCCGGCCTACGGTGCTTGTAACGGCCTGCTGACCAACGCCTGCTCGTACATCTACGGCGAGCAGCGCGCCGCCCACTCCTACCGGCTCGTCGCCGCGCTCGACCCGGTCGCGGCCAAGACCGCGCCATGGTGGCTGGACGTCGAGCTGATGGCGAGCTGGGCCGGGACCTACCAGCTCAACATCGCCGCGCTGCAGGGCTTCATCGCCGGCCTGCACAACGCCGGCGCGACCGGACCGATCGGGATCTATTCCACCAGCGCCCAGTGGAAGGAGATCACGGGGCTGACGGCGCAGACAACACCGACGGCCTTCAACGGCCAGCTGCCCGACTGGGTGGCCGGAACCGACGCAACACTCACGCAGGCGCGGCAGAACTGCACGAGCGGTGGCTTCACCGGCGTGGCGCCGAACCTCGCGCAGTACCGGATCGGCCCGCTCGACGCCGACCTGCGCTGTACTGGCACACGCTGACCACATCCCTAACGCGCCCGACGTCAGAGATCACGATCGCGTTGCCACGAACCCGATCGCCCGCATGATCGGTTGGCGCGGAAAGCAGGCGCCCCCGTGTAGCCAACGAAACGCCTGAGTTAGACGAACAGCAGGCGCTTCCGTCGATGCTCGTCGCGCTACTGCATGCGCGAAAGGAGCGCTGCGGAGCACGCCCGGCAAGCGCCCCAATGCCGGGAATCGATGGAGACGGCGGGTTCGAGAGGTGCGAAACCACAAGCCGAAGACGGCATGGCGGAGCCGATTGCGCTGCGTCCTCCGACTGGTGCTGCGACCGTCGTGCTTACGGGGGCGCTAAGCGGTTGCCGAGGCGAGCAGCACTACGTTCGAGAGGCTCAGCGGCTTCCAGCCACCCGCCGCATCCGCTGCGGCCTGCGTGATCGCGTCCCAGGCCTCCTGCCGGGCCTCGCCTGCGTGCTGCTCGATCATCGCCCGGATCGGGGCGGAGATCGCCCTGATGTAGGCGGTGAAGTGCTCCGGGGCGGGATCAGGCCGCGGTGGGCCTGCGCACGCTCGGCGCACATCGCGGCTATGGCAAGCCCGGCCGGTGGGTGACCCGATCTCTGGTCGAGACTAAGAGCTGTGAGCCGGAATTCGACGGCGCGGGCGCGCGCGGATGCTCCAGCGCGAGGCGCGATGATGGATCCGTTTCTCGGGTTCCGGACGTGGCCGGGCGAGCGGGGCGCCTTCCGGGGGGGCGCGGTAGAAGTGCCGCTTGCCGAGTTCGACGAGTAGCAGGTACATGGGGATCATCACCACAAGGACGGCCAGGAAGCCGGGGGGCAGCGCGGTGAAGCCGAGGACGTGGGCGAGAGGGGAGTAGGGCAGCAGGATGCCGATCGTGACGCAGGCGATGGTGGCAACAATGAGGGGGGTGCTCGGCCTGCTGCGGAAGAACGGGATGCGGCGGGTGCGGATCGCGAAGATGACAAGGCTCTGGGTCGCGAGCGACTCGACGAACCAGCCGGATCGGAACAGCGTCGCGTCGGCATTGAAGACCCAGATCATGACCCCGAAGGTGGCGAAGTCGAAGATCGAGCTGATCGGGCCGAAGAGGGTCATGAAGTGGCGGATGAAGCTGGTGTCCCAGTGCGCCGGGCGCTGGAGCTGCTCCGCGTCGACGTTGTCGGTGGGGATTGTCATCTCGCTGGTGTCGTAGAGGAGGTTGTTGAGCAGGATCTGTGTCGGGAGCATCGGTAGGAAGCTCAGGATCAGCGAGGCGCCGGCCATGCTGAACATGTTCCCGAAGTTCGAGGAGGTGCCCATGAGGATGTACTTGATCGTGTTGGCGAAGATGCGCCGGCCCTCGACTATCCCGCCCGCGAGGACCCCGAGGTCCTTGTCGAGCAGCACGATGTCGGCGGCATCCTTGGCCACATCCGTAGCGGTCTGCACTGAGATGCCCACGTCGGCGTCGTGGAGGGCGACCGCGTCGTTGACGCCGTCGCCAAGGAATCCGACCGTCGCGCCTAGGCCGCGCTGGGCCTTGATGATCCTTGACTTCTGCTCCGGGGTCACCCGCGCGAAGATCGTCGTCTTTGGCAGCGCGGCTGCGAGCCCAGCGGCGTCGAGTTGATCGAGCTGGGCGCCGGTTAGTGTCCCATCCACGGTCAGGCCGATGTCGGTGCAGACCTTCTGCGCGACGCGGTCGTTGTCGCCGGTGATGATCTTCACCTGCACGTCGAGTTGCGCGAGCTGGTCGAGCGCCTCGTGTGCGTCGGCCTTCGGGCGATCGACGAACGTGAGGAAGCCCGCGAGATCCAGTTCGCGCTCGTCGTCGGCGTTCAGGGTCGTGCGACCCTCGGCGGAGCGCGTTGCGACGGCGATCACGCGGCTGCCGGCGGCGAACTGGCTGTCGAGTACCGCCTGCGCCTGTGGCGGGACCTTCGGACAGCGGGCGAGCACGGTCTCGGGTGCGCCCTTGACGATGATCTGCTGCTCCTCTCCGGCGCCTTGGACGAGGACCGACGCCAGGCGGCGCTGGTAGTCGAAGGGGAGCTCGGCGACGCGCCGAGTATCGTCGGCACCGGCATCGCGGGCGCCCGGCGCCTGCCAGAGCGCCTGGTCGAGCTGGTTACCGCCGATCGCGCGTCCGTTGGAGAACGTCGCGTCGTTGCAGAGCAGCCCGGCGCGAAGGGCTGCGTCCGACGGCTGCCCGCCGGCGTCCAGAGCGGCAGCGAACGTGATGCTGCCCTCGGTCAGGGTGCCGGTCTTGTCGGTGAACAGGACCACGATATTGCCGAGGTCCTCGATGCTCACCAGTCGCTTGACCACGACCGAGCGTTCGGCCAAGCGCTTGGCCCCGGTCGAGAGGCTGATCGTGACGATCGCCGGCAGCAGCTGAGGAGTCAGGCCGACCGCGATCGCCAGAGCAAAGAGCACCGACCCCAGAAGCGAGCGGCCGAGCACGACGTTGATGACGAGGATCGAGCCGGCCAGCACAGCGGTCACCCGGACGAGCAGCAGCGAGAAGTCGCGCAGACCGAGCTGGAAGGCGGTCTGCGGCTGTCGTTCTCCAAGCTGCAAGGCGATCGCGCCGAACTCCGTCCGGCCGCCGGTGCAAACGACGACGCCCAGCCCGCTCCCCTCGCGCACGACGGTGCCCATGAACGCGCACGACGCGAGGTCCAGCGAGGACTCCGGTGCCGTAATGGGATCGCTGCGCTTCTCCGCCGGCAGGGACTCGCCGGTGAGCACCGCCTCGTCGCACTCCAGCCCATCGGCGTTCAGCAGCCGCAGGTCCGCCGGCACGACGTCGCCGACAGCAAGTCGCACGACATCGCCCGGGACGAGCTCGGTCACGTCGACCGCCACCGGCTCGCCGTCGCGCACGGCCAGCGCGGTGTGGCGCAACTTGGAGTGCAGCGCCTCGACCGCCAGCTCCGAGCGGTACTCGTTGAAGAACCCCAGCCCGACGCTCATGCCGATGATCAGGAGGATGATCAGCGCGCTGACATGTTCGCCCACGGCGAACGAGAGCAGCGCCGCGGCCACGAGCAGGATCAACAGCGGATTGCGCAGCTGACGCGCCAACACCGCGAACGGGCGCGCGCCGTGGCTGCGCAACGCGTTTGGCCCGACCTTGACCAGCCGCGCCAAGGCCTCCTCACGCGACAGGCCGGCGGCGGTGCTCCCCAGGCGTCCGAGTACATCCTCCCCCGACAGCGCCGCGGCCGAGGCGAGCGTCAGCGTGTCCCAGCGCTCGGCCTTCGCCGGCGGGCGGGCCTTATCGAGGGTGGCCACCAGGCCATCGTCGCACGGCAGACCCCCGGCATCGGCGGCTCGGCACGAGACGGTCGCAGGCACGACGCGCAGGCTGCAGTCCGTGGATCACGTAGGCCGTCCAGCGAGACGGCACGTCCCGGTTGACTTCATGGACTCGACTGAGCCCGCGGCGTCGACGCCGAACGCTGGAGCGCTTGCTTCGCGCCGTAATGCGGGCGTCTCGCGCAGCCGCTCGTACCGCTACCACAGCTGGGGTCCGCCAGCGGCCCGCGCCCGTAGTCGCCACGTCTCGGCCGGGCAGCTAGAGCCTGTTCTCGGGATTCCCGCCGAAGACGTACGGCCTTCTCGCGATGCGGTGCGTCACGCGGGATGTCACGGTGAGGACACAGCACTCCAATCGAAGGGGTACGAGGTGGCTACACCGTCGTTGTCTTCGGATCGTCCCGTCCGCACGTCCCGGCTGTCCTCCTCATGGCTGAACGCGAGGGAGTTCTGGGGAGGCTTGGCGATCATCTCGATGTGGCTCGCCGTGTTGTTCGTGGGCGTCTTCGGAGGGAACGTCGTGAGCGGCAGTCCCGGGGGCAGCTATTCATCATGGCCCGTGGTTGTCGTGGTCGCTGTTGTGGCGTTGCTCGGCACGGTCGGCGTCGGGCGCCGCGCGTTCACGGTCACCCCCGCCAGCGATGACCTGCGCAAGGCGATCGAGGATGAGCGAAAGGCGCGGGAGCAGCTTGCAGCAGAGGTCTCCGACCTACGAGCAAGGCTCCCCGGCTGAGATCACTCAGCGTCGTAACTCCATCGTGCTCCGTCAAAGGCCCTCTGACCCACGTAACTGCGTCAGATCCCCGATGACGTCCGCGGGGCGGAGGCTACTTGTATGACGCATGTTCTTGTTGCTTACGCTTCAAAGCGCGGGTCGACCGCCGAGATCGGCGACGCGATCGCCGAGGTCCTGCGGCAATCCGGTCTCGACGTCGATTGCAAGTGCGCCGGGGAGGTGCGAAGCCTCGATTCCTACGACGGAGTCGTGCTCGGCAGCGCCGTCTACATGAAGCGCTGGCGGGGCGACGCCAAGCACTTCCTGCGAAAGCACGGCGAGGAGCTTTCACGGCTGCCGTTCTGGGTATTCAGCTCCGGCCCCGTCGGAGACCCGAGCAAGACGCCCGACCCCTCGTGGCTTGAGCCGCCGCGGATCGTCGACCGAGCGCAGCAGCTCGGCGTTCGCGATCACGTTGTCTTCGGCGGCAGGGTGCCCGCGAAGCCGCGCGGTCCGATCGAGCGCTCGATGGTCGAGAACACGCCGGCGCAGTATCGAGACCTGCGCGACTGGGACGAGATACGCGCGTGGGGTTCACGCATCGCTTCCGAGTTGCACTCGGAGGCGCCGGTCGCTTGATCGCTGGACCTCTTCCCGCCCGCGACGCGTGGTCAGCTTGACTGCGACGAGCGAGCTTCGCCGGAAGATCAGTAGGGGAACGGCCTCGGACGAGACACTCGCTCGGACGAGATCCGAGCGTCCACCCAGGCGCCCGCCGTCACTCCGAGCGCTTGCAAATCGCCGATATAAGTTTTTGGCTATAATAAGGATATGGATGTAGCCGCGCTCAACACGACCTCAGCTCGGGGCTCTGCGTCGCTCCCCGGCAAGCTGCTCGCGGATGCTCGACGGCGCGCAGGACTGACGCAGGCCGATCTCGGAAAGAGGCTCACGATCAGCCAGGCAGCAGTGGCTCAGCTTGAGCGAGCCGACTCAAACCCGCGCCTCGCCACGTTGGACCGCGCCCTGCGGGCAGTTGGCGTTGAGCTGGTGGTTACGACACGCCCGCGACGGCCCATCGTCGACGAAGGCCTCATACGCCAGCAGCTCGAACTGGGGCCAGCGGAACGACTGCGCGGCCTGGAAGCGATGTACGAGCAGGCCCGCAAACTGACAACCGCCGGTGAGATGCACCGTGGCGAGCTGGCCTGACTTCCGCCCCACCGAGCTGATCGGAGCACTTGTACGAGCCGGGGTCGACTTTGTGGTCATCGGCGGCGTTGCCGTCGTGGTCCAGGCCAGCCCACGCTTCACGCGCGATCTCGACATCAGCTACGCCACCGACACCGCGAACCTCGAGAGGCTTGGCGCGCTGCTCGTTGCCCTCGATGCCAGACTTCGGGAGGTAGAGGACGATGTGCCGTTCACGCCCGACGCACGCACACTGCGCCACACGCAGATGCTTACGCTGACGACACGCGACGGGGACCTCGACCTCCTCGTAGACCCACCTGGCTCACCTGGCTATCCCGCGCTGCGCCGCCACGCTGACATCGTCGATCTCGACGGGGATTCCGTACGCATCGCATCGCTCGAGGACCTCATCGAGATGAAGCGGGCAGCGGGACGCCCCCAGGACGAGATCGATCTCGAATCACTCGAGGTTGCCCGCAGTCGCATCCGCGGGAAACGCGCCAAACCGGACGCTGGCTAGCACACTCACGCGCGCACGCATCGACGCACGATCGCAGGAGCGCCTGATCGAGGTGCGTGGTCAGCCGAGCGAGGCAGCGACCCGCTCCAGCAGCTTCAGTTGCTCCTCCAGGACGACCTCCATGCCAGAGTCGAGAGCCGCATCGCGTGCCTCCGAGCTCGGGAGCTCCATGAGGAGCGTGAGCCTCGTTCGCCCATCCACCTTGGCGAACACCACCGTGCTCGTCGATTCGCCTCCCGCGACCTCGTCGCGCTCTGTCGAGACGATCCGCTCGCCCGGAACGATCACGCGGTACTCGCCGTGGAAGGCTGATTGGAGGCCGTCCTTCTCCACCAGAATGTACCGCCACTCGCCGCCGACCCGCAGGTCGATGTCGGCACTCTTGACCGTCCCGCGGCCCCCGCCCCACCACTGCTTGACCAACGCGGGCGTGGTCCATGCCGTGTAGACGAGGTCCGTGGGTGCGTCTAACTCTCGCACGATCAGAACCTTCTGATCTGGATGGCGAGCCGCAATCATTGCGAGCGCAGCGATCGCCGGCAGGTCGCCCAGATATGACGCCTCGATGTACCAGGCGAGGGGATCGTCAGACGTCGAACGAGAGTCGATGAGACGCTGAACGCGCTCGATCAGCGCGTCGACGGTCTTCACGGAGACCTCTTGCCCTCCAAATCTGACATCGGCTCCAGGTTGGGCCTCAGCCACGGCGCCCTCCAAGGACTGCCTCGTCATCCTGCATGCTCGCACTTGGTGCTGTAGGCACCCAGCACGCAATCATCATCGTTCATGCACGAGGCTAACCCGCGGCGAGCGCGCCCCCATCCGTGCGGAGTGCGGCCACGGCTCCGTGATCTGCACCTACAGAACGACCTATTGAGGCCCGCGACGACCACGAAGCGCTGACCTGACCTGACCGAACGGCGCAGCGGCCTGGTCAGCGCCGAAAAGTGGAGACGGCGGGAATCGAACCCGCGTCCGTGATCGCGTTGAAGTGGCGTCTACGAGCGTAGCCGGCGCTCTGGTCTCGCCCCCCTCTCGCCTCGCCGGCGGGGTTGAGGGGGGCCAGCCTCCTGAGATGTCCCCGGTTCGGCGGAGGCGGGCCTCGCCGGGTGAGCCTGCTTTCTGATCCCGGCGATCCCCGCCGCAGGCTACGGGGGCCGAGACCTCACGGCTTAGCTATTGACTAAGCGGCGAGGGCGTACTCGTGAGAGTCCGCACTTATGTTTTCCCGGGTGTTTTACGAGGCCGCCCGGGACCTCGACTCGCGACCACCCCCACGGAACCGACCACGTCGAAGCCTGTCGTCCCCGGGAGTGCTGCTCCTACATTCTAGAGCGCCTCGCGCGGCCGCCGGCTGCCGGCTGCCGGCGGCTTAACGAAGTCGACGCGGATCCAAGCCGCTTGAGGAACCCTCCCCGGTTCCGGCCCGGAGGCCTTTCCCGTCTCGGGTGGCGCGGCCTCACACCTCGGTGGCCTCGCTCTTTGCGGCTCGGTTCCGCGTCTGGATGCAACCTAGACCGGGGCTGCAGACGATGCAAGGGTTCGGCGGGCGCGACCCCGCAACCTCCGAAAAATGGTCCCCGATCCCCGCAGCGGGTGCGCCCTTCGGCCCCGAAGAGCCGTTGCGCGAGTTGTTGCGATTGTTAGGAACCGCTTATCGCGGGTGCGACAATGTGAGCATGGAGAATCAGGAGCTCTCGCTCCCCGGCCCGCCGCCCCCGGCGCCACCCGCGACGCCCCAGGCTCCCGAGCAGCTGCCCGGAAACCCGTTCGGCGAGCGCGCGAGCGAGCGTCCCGCACAGCGGGGCGGCGTGCGCCGCCGGATCAGCAGCGTGCTGGCCGCCCTCGTGGCCCTCGTCGCGAAGTTCTTCGCCGCGATCAAGGCCGCGTTCCTGCTGCTGCCGAACGTCAAACTGCTCGCGACCGCCGGCACCGCGCTCGTCTCGGTCGCCGCCTACAGCCTGTGGTTCGGCTGGGTGTTCGCGTTCGGGTTCGTGGTGCTGCTCTTCGTACATGAGATGGGGCACGTGCTGCAGCTGCGCCGTGAAGGCATCAGGGCCAGCGCCCCGATGTTCGTGCCGTTCCTGGGCGCGGTCGTGATGATGCGGGAGATGCCCGATGACGCCGCGGCCGAGGCGCGCGTCGGACTCGCCGGGCCGGTGCTCGGAACCCTCGGCTGCCTCGTCTGCCTCGCGATCGCCGAAGCGACCAACAGCGACTTCTTCCGCGCGCTCGCCTACATCGGGTTCTTCCTGAACCTGATCAACCTGGTGCCGACGGTGCCGTTCGACGGTGGCCGCGCGATGGCCGCGATGGCTCCCGCGCTCTGGTTCGTCGGCCTCGGCGCGATGGTGTTCCTGCTGCTGCTGACCGGCAACCCGTTCCTGCTGCTGTTCGTGTTCCTGGGCGGCATGGAGACCTACCGCCGCTGGCAGGCCCGCAAATCGGGCTCGCTTCAGCAGGCCGCCTACTACCGGGTCCCGCCGCGCACCCGCATGCTCGTCGGCGCCGTGTACGTAGGCCTGATCGTGCTGCTCGCGCTCGGCATGCACCAGGCGCACATCCTCACCTCGGGCGCGCACAGCTTCCGCTCGATCTAGCGCTCCTCAGCGCCGCGCTTCGCGCACCGCGCGCTCCATGTCCCGGCGGCTCTCACGATCGCGGATCGTCTGGCGCTTGTCGTAGAGGTCCTTGCCGCGCGCGAGCGCGATCTCGACCTTGGCGTGCGAGTCCTTGAAGTAGATCCGCGTCGGCACGATCGTCAGGCCGCGCTCGGCCACGCGCGCGGCCAGGCGGTCGAGCTCGCGCCGGTGCACGAGCAGCTTGCGCGGGCGCTCGGGGTCGTGGTTCTCGCGCGAGGCCGGGCCATAGGGAGGTATGTGCACCGAGTGCAGCCACAGCTCGCCGTCCTGGATCGCGGCGTAGCCGTCCTTGAGCTGGGCGCCCGAGGTGCGCAGCGCCTTGACCTCGGTCCCCTCGAGCACGACCCCGCACTCGAGCCGCTCGATCAGCTCGTAGCGGTATGACGCGTAGCGGTTGGACGCCACGTCGCCCGCACCGACCTTTCGCTTGCCCTTGCCCTTCGCCATCACGCGAGCCTAGATCAGCCTGCCGGCTCGAGGTCGACACGGCCTCGGATCGGCTCGATCCGCGCGACCCTCACCCGCAGCGGATCGCCGAGCCTGACGGATGCTCCGCTGCGCTCGCCGTGGAGGATCGTGCCCTGCTCGTTGAGCTCCCACCACTCGCGTCCGGCCTCCCGCTCCTCGGATCGCCCATCCCGGCCGCGGCGCCCGGCGCGCGGTGCGGGCGCGTCGCGTTCGCTGCGTGCCGAGCGGGCGCTGCGCGGCGCGCGCAGGTGCCGCACGGGCAGCATGCCCTCGAACGGGGGTGCGCCGGAGCCCCCGCCGGGCGCGTCGAACGCCACGAACGCGCCGGCACCGATCAGCCCGGTGACCTCGCCGTCGAGAACCTGTCCGGGGTCGTGCGCGAGCAGACGCTCGAGCGCGAAGCACAGCGCCACATCGTCGGCGTCGCGCTCGAGCTGCATCGCCTCCCGCTCGCGTTCGGAGGTCCACGCGCCTAGCTCTGCCAGCTCGGCCGCGCGGGGCGCACGCTCGCCGGCGCCGAGAGCCGACAGCAGCGCGCGGTGGCAGACGATGTCGGGATAACGGCTGATCGGGGAGGTGAAGTGGCAGTAGGCGCTCGAGTGCAGCCCCGCGTGCCCGAGGTTCACAGGCGAGTAGTAGGCCTGCTTGAGCGAGCGCAGGATCAGCGACCCGAGCGCGCGCCGCCCGCGGCCGCCGTTGCGGTGCACGTGCTGCTCGACCCGCACCGACACCTCGCCGAGCAGCTCGGCCGCCTCCGATGGGGACAGCCGCTCGGGAACCGGCGGCGTCGGCACCTCGAGCGAGGCGAGCTGGTCGATCAGCCGCTCGACGCGCGCGGGCTCGGGCCGCTCGTGCACGCGGTACAGGCACGGCACGCGCCGGCGCGAGAGCAGCTCCGCGACGGCCTCGTTGGCGGCGATCATCAGATACTCGATCAAGCGATGGGACTCGGTCTGCTCCTGCCCGTGCACCTCGGCGACGTCGCCGCGCTCGTCGAACGCGAACTCGGGCTCGGGCGAGTCGATCACGAGCGCGCCCGCGAGCGCTCGCGCGCGCGCCCGAGCGCCGCGGCGGCCTCGCGCGCGGCCGCCAGCGGCTGCGCCCACGGCTCGCGCGGCTGCTCGGCGCCCGCGAAGATGCGGTCGACGCGGTCGTAGTCCAGCCGCTCGTCCGAGCGGATCAGCGAGCGGTAGAACGACGCGCCGCGCGACCCGCTCGCCGTCGAGCTCCAGCTCGACCGTGACCGCCGCGCGCTCGCGGCCGGGACGCAGCGAGCAGGCGTCGTTGGAGAGCGCGTGCCGGGAGCATCGGCTCGACCGTTCCCGGCGCGTACACGCTGGTCGAGCGCCGGCGCGCCTCGCGGTCGACGCGCGAGCCCTCCGGCACGTGCGCGCGCGACGTCGGCGATGTGCACCCACACACGCGCGCCGCCGCCCGGCGAGCGCCTCGGCCGAGATCGCGTCGTCGAAGTCGCGCGCGCTGACCGGGTCGATCGTGAACGTCGGCAGCCCGCGCAGGTCGCGCCGCTGCGCCGGCGCTCGCCATCACGCGCTCGCCGGCGGCAGCCGCCTCGCCCTCGAGCGCGGCGTCGAAGCCGCGGCGCAGCCCGCGATCGAGCAGCAGCGCCTCGATCACGTCGCGGGCCACATCCGGGCGCCCGATCACGCCGCAGCACCCGCGCCGAGGACCCGCGCGCGGCCGGTCGCACGAGCACGATGTCCCCCTCCGCCGCCCCTCGCACGCGCGCCGCGCGAGGCGCGCGCCGGGCCGACCGCGATCCCGCGTGCGCCGCCGCGAGCGCTCGGGCGCGGGCGCCGCTCGGGCGGCGGGAACAGCGGCTCGGCGATCGAGAAGCGGCCCTGCCGGCGCAGCACCGCGACGACCGCCGCCGCCTGCGGCGGCGGCGCTCACTTGACGAGCGAGGCGAGCGTGTCCAGCGCGACGTCCAGGCCGTGCTGCGTGTCGACGACGTTCGGGGCAACGTGCACTTCGGGGATCACGCCGGCGCCCTGCTTGACGCCGCCGCCGCCGAGGTTGCGCCCGTTCGGGGTGAAGTACTCGCCGACCGTGATGTCGAGCGCGCCGCCGTTGGAGAGCGGCTCCTCCTCCTGGAAGACGCCCTTGCCGAACGTGTGCGTGCCGACGACCGTCGCGCGGCGATGGTCCTGCAGGGCGGCCGTCACGATCTCGGAGGCCGAGGCGGTGTTGGCGTCGACGAGCACGACGACCGGGATCGAGGCGGAGATCGCGCCGCCGGTGGCGATCAGCGTGTGGGTCGGCTGCGTGCGCCCGCGCGTGGTGACGATCGTGCCCTTGGGGATGAAGATGCTCGCGATCAGCTGCGCCTCCTCGACGAGGCCGCCGCCGTTGTCGCGCAGGTCGAGCACGATCCCGCGCGCGCCCATGTGCAGCTCGTGTTCGACGGCTTCGCGCACTTCGCCGTGTGCGCCCGGGCTGAACGTCGCGAGCGCGACGACGCCGAGCTTGACGCCGTGGACGGTCTGCGTCGTCGGAGGCGACGACCGGCTCGGAGACCGTCGCGCGGGTGATCTTGACGCTGCGATCGTCGCGTGGCTGCGATGCCCGCGGGCCGGCTTCGACCTGCAGAGCTGCACGTCGGTGCCGGGCAGGCCCCTTGATCAGCGCGACCGCGCGTTCGGCGGTCAGACCTTCGAGCTTGTGCCCGTTCACCGCCACGATCAGATCGCCCGGCTGCAGGCCCGCGCGCGCCGCCGGCGAGGAGTCGAACACGCGCGCGATCAGCAGCCCGCGCTGCTGGGGATCGACGGATCACGCCGATGCCGGTGAAGTGCGGCGGCGAGTTGAATTCGCGGAATTCGCTCGGCGTCAGGTAGTGGGAGAAGCGGTCGCCGAGGCTCGCGACGACTCCGGCGATCGACGCGTTCGAAAGCTGCTCTTGGAGATCGGCCGGTAGTAGTCGCTCGAGATCCGCTTGATCGCTTCGTCGACCACGTGCGTCTCGGTGGTCGGCGACGAAGGCGCGCGCGCGAAGCCCGGGCAGGTCTTCCGGGATGCCCGCCCAGCCAGATGCCCGCCGACGAGCAGCAGCGGCAGCAGCGAGCAGCGAGCACGATCTGTCGCGGAGCGGCGTGATCGAGGTGCGCGTGGGCATGGGCTCGGCGCTAGCGTAGACGACGCCGCCGCGACCGGTTCGCCGCCTGGACCTGTCTAGGGTGGGCGTCATGCGAGCGTCGTGAGCCACGACCACCGTCGAGGCAAACGGCCTGCCCGTCCACAGCATCGCGCTGCCCGGCACGCGCGCGCTGACGGTGCTGGTGGCGTTCGACGCGGGCGCGCGCAACGAGCGCCCGCAGGAGAACGGGATGGCGCACTTCCTCGAGCATCTCGTGTTCAAGGGCGGCGAGAAGTACCCGAACTACAAGGACGTCAACGAGACCGCCGAGCGGCTGGGCGGCGTGCTGAACGCCTACACGAGCCACGACCTGGTCGCCTTCCACATCACGGTCCGCGCCGAGAGCGCGCCGGCAGGCGATCGACCTGCTCACCGACTTCGTCGGGCGCCCGCGCCTCGACGCCGAGGAGCTCGACCGCGAGCGCGGGGTCGTGATCCAGGAGATCAACCGCGCCTACGACCAGCCCTCGACGGTCGCCGAGTACCTGATCGACCGGGCCGCGTTCGGCGAGCACCCGCTCGGGCGGACGGTGCTGGGCCCCGAGGAGAACCTGAGGAGCTTCACGCGCGAGGGGATCGTCGCGTTCCGCGAGCGCCGCTGGGCGGGCGCGCGCGGCGGCGCGTTCCTGGCCGGCAACCTCGACCACCTGCCCGCCGAGCAGGAGCTGAAGGAGCGCTTCGCGCCGCTTCCCCGCGCTGCGCCGAGCCCGAGCCCTACGTGCCGGCGCCGGAGTTCGCGCCGCAGACGCTCGTCGAGGAGCGCGACACCAACCAGTCGCACCTGCGCATGATCTACCGCCCGGAGATCGCGGTCGCCGACGTGCGCGAGCGCGCGGCGCTGTCGATCTACTCGACGCTGCTCGGCGGCTCGATGGGCTCGCGGCTGTTCGAGGAGATCCGCGAGAAGCGCGGGCTGTGCTACTCGGTGTACGCGCTCGACCACGCGTTCGCCGACGTGCCGATCCTGCAGCTCGGCTCGGGGCTCGAGTCGGCGAAGTGCGTCGAGGCCTACACGCGCATGCGCGAGATCGTGCGCGAGCTGCGCGACGACGGGCCGACCGAGGAGGAGGTCCAGCGCGCCCGCGCCTACGCCGCCGGCCGGCTCGTGCTCGCGTTCGAGAACACGAACGCGGTCGCCCGCTACGCCGCCAACCAGAGGATCGTCTTCGGCGAGGACATCGACCCCGACGCGGCGATAGCGGCGCTCGACGCGGTCACCTACGAGGAGGTCCGCGAGGTCGCCGCGGGCGTCGCCGACAAGCTCGCGGTCGGCGTGCGTCGGGCCGCACGCCGCCGAGGAGTTCTAGGGCTCCTCGGCGCGAGCTCATTCAGCCTCGCCGCCGCGGCGGAGTCCGGCCCCGGCCATGTCTCTCACCCAGCGGGATCACCTCGCCGAGATCGAGCCGCGGGCCTCGACCATCGTTTCGATGTCGACCCAGTCCTGCGGCCGGTCGAACATCGCCTTGAAGACGGCCAGCGCCGTGCAGCCCAGCACGGGAATCGAACGTCCTCGAAGGGCACCTGCCGCACCTCGCCTCGACCTGGTCGTGAAACGGCAGCACGCTGAAGAACAGGTCGATCGGCGTCTGGTCCCACCACAGCCGCGACCTGTCCGTCCCGTTCTGCCTGCTCGAGGCGCGAGCCACTCGAACGCCACCGCGGTCGGCAGCGCGGCGAACACGTCCTTGACGCGCTCTGGGCCGACGAACACGTTGACGTCGAGATCCCTGGTTCCCCGCGGTTCGAGCGTGCAGTAGCCAAGCGCGATCGCGCCGCCGATCGCGTGGGGATATCCCGGCCCGCATCGAGCGCGTCGTGCACGGCGAGCAGACGGTCGCCGAGCTCGCTCATGCCGCGAGTCGGATCAGCGGCGGATACGCGAGCTCCGGCCGCGGCCGGTAGGGCAGATGCTCGGCCAGGTCGAGCACCTGGGCGAGGACCTTCCCGGCGTGCTCCGTGCGCGCGATCGGCCGCTCGGCGCCGAGCTGAGCTCCACCCCGGCCGCCGCGGCGATGCGGGCGAGCGCCGCGACCGACGGCTGGCGATGACCGTGCTCGTAGGCGCTGAGCACCGAGCGCGGCATGCCCGCGCGGCGTGCGAGCTCCGCCTGGCTCAGGCCGCTGTCCGGCGAATCTCGCGCGATCAGCTCGCGCAGCCGCGGCGTCATCGGTTGACGCGACGCCATGCCCCCATGTTAGCAGATACGCAAACAGATCTGCGTAAGAGTTAGCGTATGCGCGTCTAGCCGATCGCGACCATGCGGTCGATCGGCACCCGCGCCCGCGCGGCGATCGTCCTCGGGCACCCGCACCTCGTACTTCTCTCGCGCAGCGCGTCGCGCAGCTTGGGCAGCGTGATCATCTTCATGTACACGCAGGAGGCCTCGGCGTTGGCCGGGATGAACTCCACGTCCGGGGCGGCCATCTGCAGCGGGTAGAGCATGCCGATCTCGGTGGCGACCACGGCCTCGCGGACCGGTGCGCGGCGATGTCCGCGGCCGTCGGGCGCGTGCGTCCGCGGTCCCGGTTCGGCGACCTGCCCGCGGGCTCGAGCTCCGTCGCTCGGCGTACCTCAGCATGCCGCCCGTCGAGAGCATGTGCACGCCCTCGGCTGACGACGTCGCCGGCGGCGACGTACTCCATCACGCTGGTGGAGCAGCCGCACTCGGGGTGGATCAGGAAGTCGGCGCCCGGGTGGGCGGCGCGCGTGGCTTCGATGTCGGAGGGGCGGATGCCCGCGTGCACGTGGCACTCGCCGTCCCACACGTGCATGCGCCGGCCGAGCTCCTTCTCGACGTAGGCGCCGAGCCACATGTCCGGGCCGAACAGGATCTCGGTGTCCTCGCCGTGGGTGTCGTAGATGTGGCGGACCACGTCGACCGCGTTGGCCGACGTGCAGCAGTAGTCGGTCAGCGCCTTGACCTCGGCGGTCGTGTTCACGTACATCACCACCACGCCGCTCGGGTACTCCGCCCTCCAGGCGGCGAGCTGCTCGGCGTCGATCGACGCGGCCAGCGAGCAGCCGGCGTCGAGGTCGGGGATCAGCACGGTCTTCTCCGGGCACAGGATCGAGGCCGTCTCGGCCATGAAGTGCACGCCGCAGAAGACGATCGTCTCGCCGCTCGGCGGCGGCCGCCTGGCGCGAGAGCCCGAGCGAGTCGCCGACGTAGTCGGCGACGTCCTGCACCTCGGGCACCTGGTAGTTGTGCGCGAGGATCACCGCGTCGCGCTCGGCCGCCAGCGCGCGCACCTCGTCCTTGAGCTCGGCGATCTCCGCGCGTCCGAGAGCGCCGGCAGAGGCTGCGTGGCCGGGATCGCCTGGGTGCGGAGCCATGGGCAGGTTCATGCGCAGCACCTCCAGGATCAGGGACAGGTCCAGAGCGGGCGCGGAGTGGGTGAGCGCGCCCATCGAGATCCATTCTACCCCCGTCTCGCGCGCGCGCCCTGAGCGTCTCGAGGTCGACGCCGCCGCTGGCCTCGAGGCTCGCGCCGGCCCGCGACCTGGGCGACCGCGGCGCGCAGCTGCGCGTCGTCCATGTTGTCGAGCAGCAGGCGCGGCGCGCCCGCGGCGAGCGCCTCGCTCGATCTCGTCCGCGTCGCGCACCTCGACCTCGAGCGTGCCCGGCCAGCTCGGGGGCGGCCTCCCGCGCGCGCGCGACCGCCTGCGGCGATGCCGCCGGCGGCGGCGATGTGGTTCTCCTTGATCAGGATCGCGTCATACAGCCCCGCGCGGTGGTTGCTCGCGCCGCCGGCGGCGACGGCCGGCCTTCTCGAGCGCGCGCAGCCCCGGGGTGGTCTTGCGCGTGTCGAGCACCTTCGCGCCGGTGCCCTGCACCGCCGCGGGCAGCCCGCGCGGCCATCGTGGCGACGCCCGAGAGGTGGGCCAGGAAGTTCAGCGCGGTGCGCTCGGCGCTCAGCAGCGCCGCGCGCGCCGCCACGGACTCATCACCGGTCCGCCCTCCTCTCGCCACTGGCCCTCGCCCACCAGCCGCTCGATCCGCGCGTCGGGCGTCGAGCTGCACAGAAGACGGCTTCGGCGGCCTCCAGCCCGAAGATCACCCCCGGCGCCTTCTGCGTGATCAGCGCGCGCGCCCGGCGCCGCGGCGCGACCGTCGCCGCAGTCGTCACGTCGCCCGCGCCGATGTCCTCCGCGAGCGCCCGGCGCACGAGCGCCTGCAGGTCCTCCACGCTAGGCCCCCGCGGGTGCGGCCGAAGCGGCCGAGAGCAGGTAGGCGCGCACGAAGCCGTCGAGGTCGCCGTCGAGCACGCGCTGCACGTCGCCGACCTCGTGGCCGGTGCGGTGGTCCTTGACCATCGAGTAGGGGTGCAGGACGTAGGAGCGGATCTGCGAGCCGAAGTTGACGTCCTGGGCGTCGCCCTTCTCGCGTGCGATCTCTTCCTGACGCTCGCGCTCTTTGCGCTCGAGCAGCTTGGCGGTCAGCATCGCCATCGCGGTAGCGCGGTTGGAGGACTGCGAGCGCTCGTTCTGGCATTGCACGACGATGCCCGCTCGGACGGTGCGTGATGCGCACTGCCGAGTCGGTCTTGTTGACGTGCTGGCCGCCGGCTCCGGATGCGCGATAGGTGTCGACCTGCAGATCGTCGTCGTTGATCTCGACCTCGCCGGTGTCGGCGACCACCGGCGCGACCTCGACGCCCGCGAAGCTCGTCTGGCGCCGGTGCGCGGAGTCGAACGGCGACAGGCGCACGAGCCGGTGCACGCCGCGCTCGGCGCCGAACAGGCCGTAGGCGTTCTCGCCCGAGGCGCGGAAGGTCGCCGACTTGATGCCCGCTTCCTCGCCCTCGCCGACCTCCAGCAGCTCCACGGCGAAGCCGCGCGACTCGGCCCAGCGCATCAGCATCCGCAGCACCATCTCGGCCCAGTCCTGCGCGTCGGTCCCCCCGGCGCCCGCATTGACGGACACCAGCGCGTCGCCCGTGTCGTAGGGGCCCGAGAACAGGCGCTGCTCCTCGAGCTCGGCCAGGCGCTGCTCGACCGAGGCGATCTGCTCGTCGACCTCGCCTTCGAGCGACGGATCCTCGCCCGCCATCTCGGCCAGCCCGTCGAGGTCCCCCACGTCTGCCTCGAGCGCCCGGAAGCCCTCCAGCCGCCGCGAGGCACGGGCGTGCTCGGCCGACACCGAGGCGGCATGCTCTGAGTCCTCCCAGAAGCCGGCGTCGCCCATCTGACGCTCGAGCTCGGCGACGCGTTCGCTCAGCCCGGCCGGGTCAAAGATAGTCCGCGAGCAGCTTCATCTGCTCCCGGATCGCGGCCAGCCGCTGGGGCGTGTTCTCGCTGGCGTCGGTCGTGGCCACCTGTCCCACGCTATCAGCCACCGTCACGCGAGGAGGGCGCGCGAAGCCGCCGGCCGCGGGGCGCTCCGAATATCGTCCCGCCGATGGCGGCGCCGTCCCCCGATCAGCTCGCGCACTCGTTCGCCGCTGCGCTCGCGCGGCGGGACCTCGACGCGGCGCTCGCGATGTGGGGGGAGGACGCGGCGATCCTCACGCGCGAGGGCACCGAGCTGCGGGGCCGCGAGCAGATCCGGCATGCGCTCGCCGCGCTGCTCGACAACGGCGCCCGCGTCGAGGTCGAGGTGCGCCAGCTTCACCTCGCCGGCGACGTCGCGCTCGCGACCGGGGCGCTGACGCTCAGCGGCGAGGGACCGGCGGGCAGCTACCGGCACCGCAGCGAGTCGACCGTCGTGTACGCGCGGGGCCGCGACGGGCTGTGGCGGATCGCGCTGGACGCGCCGTGGGGACTGCCCGGGGCAGCGCCGGGCGCGAACGGCGCCTAGATCTAGGCGGGTACAACCACGAGCTTGCCGGTCGGATGACCGTGCTCACTCTCGCGCAGCGCGTCGGGGACCTGACCGAGGTCGAAGAGGCCGGCGATCGGGAAGTCGAAGCGGCCGGACTGGATCAGCGGCAGCACCTCGCGCAGCGCCTGCTGGGTGAGCTCGCCGCCGCCGCCTGCGTGGAACGGCACGCCGAGCTCGTTCGCCGCCGGCGAGCCGGCGATCGTGAGCGCGCGGCCGGTCCCGCCGGCGAGGGCGATCGCCGCCGGCAGCTCGCCGTGCCCGGAGGCGTCGAGCACCGCGTCCACGCCGCCGGGCGCCGCCTCCCGCAGCCGCTGCTCGAGGCCGTTGCCGTAGAGGACCCCGCGCGCCCCGAGCGCTCGCAGCCGCTCGAGCTTCGACTCGCCGGCGGTGCCGAGCACCTCGACCCCGCGGGCGACCGCGAGCTGGGTCGCGACCGATCCGACACCGCCCGAGGCGCCGAGCAGCAGCAGCGTCTCGCCCGGCTGCAGGTCGAGACGCTCGAGCGTCGCGTACGCGGTTCCGACCACGACCGCGAGGCTGCCGGCCACCTCCCAGGGAACGTCCGGCGGCCGGCGCAGGAGCGCATGCGCCCGTGCGAGCGCGATTTCGGCATACGCCGGCGACGCGGCGGCCCCGAGCACCTCCTCGCCCTCCACCAGGCCCTCGACGCCGGCGCCGACGTGCTCGAGGACCCCGGCCAGTTCGACGCCGAGCCCGCGCGGCTCGGTGAGCGGCTCGGAGGCGTAGGTGCCGTGCAGGATCTTCCAGTCGATCGGGTTGACCCCGGCAGCCTGCACCCTGATCGTCACCTCCCCCTCACCCGGCTCGGGCGCCGGCACCTCATCGACGCGAAGCACGTCGAGGTCCCCGTACTCGCTGAAGCGAACCGCCCTCACGCGCGGGCCTCGGCACGCGAGCCGGCGAGGATGCGTGAGCGCGCGCTCACGGACGCCTCAGGCGCCGTGGCACTTCTTGTACTTCTTCCCCGATCCGCACCAGCACGGGTCGTTGCGCCCGACCTGGTGCTCCTGGTCGACGACGCGCTGCTCGACGACCGGGAGCGGTTCGGCGTCTTCGCCTTCGCCCGCGTAGCCCGCGGCGGCGCCGCTGCCCGCGGCCGCCGCTGCGGCGGCGAGCGCCCCGGCGCCGGGGGCGCTGTGACCGCCGGAGTAGGACACGCGGCCGGCCCTCGTCGAGCTGCCGGCGGCGTTGAACGGTGGAACGGATGCCCCTCCCCCGCCCGCGCCGCCGCCGTTCTCGCCCTCGACGTTGACCTGGACGTTGTAGATCATGCGCGCGTAGTCGGTCCAGATGCTGTTCATCAGGTCGCCGAACAGCGTGAACGCCTCGTTCTTGTAGGCCACGAGCGGGTCGATCTGCGCGAACCCGCGCAGGTGGATCCCTTCGCGCAGGTAGTCCATGTCGAACAGGTGCTCGCGCCAGCGCTCGTCGATCGTCTGCAGCAGCAGGAACCGCTCGAGCGCGCCCATCAGCTCCTCGCCGAGCGCCTGCTGGCGGGCGTCGTAGCGCTCCATCCCCTCGCCGACGATCGCCTCGACCAGACCGTCGCGGTCGATCGTCTGGTTGGTCAGCCCGGCGGCGTCGAGTTCGACCGGGAAGAACTGCGACAGCCCCGTGTAGAGGCCGTCCAGGTCCCAGTCCTCGACGTACTCGCCGAGCGCGAGCGTGTACTCGTCGACGGTGCGCTCGATCACCGCGGAGACTTCGCGGCGCGCCTCCTCGCCGATCGGCTTGCCTTCGAGCACCTCGTCGCGGTAGGCGTAGATCACGCGCCGCTGCTCGTTCATCACATCGTCGTATTCGAGCACCGACTTGCGCATCAGGAAGTTCTGCTCCTCGACCTTCTTCTGCGCTTTCTCGATCTGGCGCGAGAGCATCGACGCCTCGATCGGTTCCTCGTTGCCCTCCTCGTCGACGCCACCGAGTTTGTCGAGGATCCGGTAGATGCGGTCGCCTGCGAACAGCCGCACCAGGTCGTCCTCGGCCGACAGGAAGAAGCGCGACTCCCCCGGGTCGCCCTGGCGCCCGGCGCGGCCGCGCAGCTGGTTGTCGATGCGCCGTGACTCGTGGCGCTCGGTGCCGCAGATGAAGAGGCCCCCGGCGGCCATCACGCGTTCGCGGTTCTCGTCCACCCGGCGCTCGATCTCGGGCATCGCCGCGGCCAGCCGCTGCTCGTAGCCGTCGTCGTCGGGGCCGATCCCGTCGCGCGCGAGCTGCTGGTGGGCGAGGTGCTCGGGGTTGCCGCCGAGCTTGATGTCGACGCCGCGGCCGGCCATGTTGGTCGCGATCGTGACCGCCCCGGGCTGGCCCGCCTCGGCGACGATGTCGGCCTCGCGCGCGGCGTGCTCGGGCTTCGCGTTCAGGACGGTGTGCTTGATCCCGTACTTGGTGAGGCGCTCGGAGAGCAGCTCCGAGACCTCGACCGAGATCGTCCCGACCAGCACCGGCTGGCCGGTCTCGTTGCGCGCGACGATCTCTTTGACGACCGCGCCCCACTTGCCCTCCTTGGTCTTGTAGACCTGGTCGTTGCGGTCCGCGCGGACCATGTCGACGTTCGTCGGCACCTGGATCACGGGCAGCTTGTAGGTCTTCATGAACTCGGTCGCCTCCGTCAGCGCGGTGCCGGTCATGCCGGCCAGCTTGTCGTAGAGGCGGAAGTAGTTCTGGTAGGTGATCGTCGCGAGCGTCTGGTTCTCCTCCTGGATCGCGACGCCCTCCTTGGCCTCGACCGCCTGGTGGAGCCCCTCGCTCCAGCGCCGGCCCTCGAGGATGCGGCCCGTGAACTCGTCGATGATCTTCACCTCGCCGTCGACCACGGCGTAGTCGACGTCGCGCTTGTAGAGCGACTCGGCCTTCAGCGCCTGCATCAGGTGGTTGACCAGGTGCCCGTTCTCGGCCCGGTAGAGGTGGTCGATGCCCAGGTAGCGCTCGGCCTTGGCGACGCCCTGCTCGGTGACCGAGACGGTCTTGCGCTTCTCGTCGAACTCGTAGTCGAAGTCGGCGACGAACTGCTTCTTGGAGCGCGGATCCATGCCTTCGGGGGTCTGCCCGGCCGTCATCCGCGGCGCGAGGCCGGCGAACCTGACGTAGAGGTCTGCGGCCTGTTCGGGAGCCCCGCTGATGATCAGCGGCGTGCGCGCCTCGTCGATCAGGATGTTGTCGACCTCGTCCACGATCGCGTAGGGGTGCCCGCGCTGGACCTTTTCGGAGAGGTCTTTGGCCATGTTGTCGCGCAGGTAGTCGAACCCGAACTCGGAGTTCGTGCCGTACACGACATCGCACGCGTACGCGCGCTGCTTCTCGTCGTAGGGCTGCATGTTCTGCAGCACGCCGACCGTCACGCCGAGCGCGTCGTAGATGGGGCTCATCCATTCGGCATCGCGCCGGGCCAGGTAGTCGTTGACCGTCACGACGTGCACGCCACGGCGGACCGGGCCCTCCTCGCCCCCGTCCTGGTCCTGGTCCTGGTCTTGGGGCTCGGGGTCACGGACTGCCAGCGAGTTCAGCACGACGGCGAGCGTCGCGGTCAGCGTCTTGCCCTCGCCGGTCTTCATCTCGGAGATGTGGCCCTCGTGCATCGCCATGCCGCCGATCAGCTGGACGTCGAAGTGGCGCATCCCCATCGTGCGCTTGCCGGTCTCGCGCACGATCGCGAAGCACTCGGGCAGCAGGTCGTCGAGCGACTCGCCGCCCGCGGCGCGGGCACGCAGCTCGTCCATCCGCTCCCGCAGTTCGGCATCGCTGTCGTGTTCGAGCTCGGCCTCGAAGGCGCCGATCAGCGCCACACGCTTCTGGTAGTTGCGGTACTTCTTCGCTTCGCCGGCGTTGAGCGCGCGATCGAGCAGTGAGGGCATGCGCCAAGGATAGCTCCCGCCGGGGGACGGCCGACGCGGGCGCGGAGGGGGCGCGCCGCGTCCGCGCTCAGCCGAGTGCGACCCCGCGCGAGTGCCCCCGCCGGGGTCGCCGGCGGGGCAGCAGGCCGCTGTCGCGGGCCCGGCAAGCGGGCCCGTGCACAGCTTTCAGCCGACCGCGGGCTGCGCGTCTCCGGTTACAGGGACCGGCAGCGTCAGCGCCGTCGGCGTGCCGGTGGCCCGAGCCGAGGCGGCGTGTGCCTCGCGGCGCCGGCGCAGCTTGTCGCGGTGGCGCTTGACCTGGCGCGCGAGCTCGTCGCCCATCAGGTTGATCGAGTGCAGCATCTCCGGCGAGGCGTCGCGGGCGCGCAGCGTGATGCCCTTCAGATACAGCGTCGCCTCGGCGACGTAGCGGTCGGACACGCGCGGATTGCGCTCCTGGAACAGCTCGATCTCGAGGCGGGCGAGATCGGAGACCTGACGCGCGATCTTCGCGACGCGCCGTTCTGCGTGCGCGCGAAGCTCGTCGTTGACCGGGACGTTTCGACCCTTGATGTCGATCTGCATCGTCGCTCCTTCGGTCGGCCTTGTCTCTGGCTCGACTCCGATGCTACGCCGGTCGGCGGCGGATGTAAATGGCGCTGGACGCCTCCGCCGCGAGCGCGCGCGCGTGGCAGAATCGGTCACGGATGCGCGCGGACCTCTCCTGGTCGGTCGAACCGCAGGTCCTGATCCCCTCGGCGATCCTGCTCTACCTGTACGTGCGCCGCTGGCTGGCGGTCCGCCGCAGCGGCTCGCCGCGCGCGGCGGCCGACGCGCCGCTCTGGCGGCTGTGCTCCTTCTGCGCGGGCGTGCTCGTCACGGTCGCGGCGCTCGTCTCGCCGATCGACTCGCTCGCCGACCAGCTGTTCTCGGCGCACATGGTGCAGCACATCCTGCTGCTCGACCTCGCTCCGATCCTCGCGATCCTCGGCCTCACGAAGGTGATCCTGCGCCCCGCCACGCGCTCGGTGCACACGCTCGAGCGCCGCGCCGGGCCGCTCGCGCACCCGGTGTTCGCGGTCTTCGCCTACGTGGCGGTGATCTGGGCCTGGCACGTGCCGGCTGCCTACGACCTCGCCGTCCGCCACCAGGGGATCCACGTGCTCGAGCACCTCTCCTTCCTGCTCGTCGGCTCGCTGTACTGGTGGCACCTGCTCTCGCCGATCCGCTCGCGCATGCGGCTGAACGGGATGGGCCCGGTCGTATACATGGGGAGCACGAAGCTGCTGGTGGGCGCGCTCGGGATGGGGCTCGCGTTCGCGCCGAGCGCGCTGTACCCCTACTACGCGCACCTGCCGCGCGTGTGGGGCATCTCGGCGATCGACGACCAGGGCATGGCTGGGCTGATCATGGCGCTCGAGCAGTCGATCGTGATGGGGATCGCGCTCGCGTGGCTGTTCGTACGGGCGCTGACCGAGTCCGAGCGCGAGCAGCAGCGGCGCGAGCGCTACGAACCGGCCTGACCGACGCGGTCGGGACGTTCCCCGGAGAGCTCGACGCAGAGCCGTTCCAGCAGCTTCTGCAGCTCCGGGTCGCGAGCGTCGTCGTGGTCGGCCAGCACCGCGCGCAGCTGCTCGCGCCTTGCGCTGATCACCTGGTCGGCCATCGCCGTGCCGGCAGCGGTCAGCCGCGCCCGCTCGCCCTCACCCTCCACCAGCCCCCGCTCGCGCAGCTTCAGCTGGACCGCGGCGATGCGCTCCTCGGGTATCGCCAGGCGCCGCGCCAGCGTGCGCGTTCCCTCGGCTCCGTAGCTGCCGAAGCGGGCCAGCGCCCAGACCTCGCCCGCGCCGAGATCGACGCCGGCGCGGCGGGCCACCTCTTCGTTGAAGGCGACGCGCCGGTCGCTGCCGGCCAGCTCTCCCAGCGCGCGGTCGATCTCGGCCAGCGAGCTGGGTGACTTCGGCGCGGCGAGCGCGTCCTCGATCCCCCCGCTGGTGGAGGCGGTAGCGCGCAGCGGCAGCTCGCGCAGGCGCAGGCTCAGGAGGAACCCGAACGCGCCGACCCCCGCCGCGGCCAGGAACACGGGATGCAGCGCGTTCGAGTAGGCGTTGGCGTAGGCGAGGCGGATCGAGCCCGGCAGCGTCACGAGCTGCGCACCCGTCAGCCGCCCGCCCTGCGCCACCACCGCCCCCAGCGGGCCCGAGATCAGGCCGTGCAGCTCGCTGCGCAGGCGGCTTGAGAAGATCGAGCCGAAGATGGCGGCGCCGAAGGACCCGCCGACGCCGCGGGCCAGCGTGACACCGGAGGTCGCCGCCCCCAGCAGGCTGTAGTCGACCGCGTTCTGAACGGCCAGCACCAGCACCTGCATCGTCATCCCCAGCCCGAGGCCGAGCACGAGCAGGTAGAGGCCGGACTCGAGCGAGGTCGTCTTCACGCCCAGGCGCGAGAGCAGCAGCAGCCCGACGGTCATGATCGCCGTGCCGAAGATCGGGAACAGCCGGTAGCGGCCCGTGCGGCTGATAACCCGGCCCGAGACGACCGAGGTCAGCAGCAGCCCGAGCATCAGCGGGATCAGCCGCAGGCCGGCCTGGGTCGGGCTGTCGCCGAACACCGTCTGGAAGAACAGCGGCAGGAACGTGATCGAGCCGAACATCGCAAAGCCGACGATCAGCGACAGCAGCGAGGAGATCCGGAACACCTCGTTGCGCACCACGGCCGGCGGCAGCACCGGTTCGGCCGCGCGGCGCTCCACCGCCGCGAAGGCGATCAGCAGCGCGACCCCCAGCAGGCTCACGAGCACGACCTCCGCGGAGCCCCACTTCCAGGTCGTGCCGCCGAGGCTCGCGACCAGCACGAAGCAGCTGACACCCGCCGCGATCAGCGCCGCGCCGAGGTAGTCGATCGTGCGCCTCTCGCGCACGCCCGAGTCCGGCAGCGTTGCGGACAGGACGGCCAGCGCGAGGATCCCGATCGGGATGTTCACGTAGAAGATCCAGCGCCAGGAGAGGTGCTCGACGATCAGCCCGCCGAGCAGGGGGCCCGCGACGCTGGCGACCCCGAAGACGGCCCCGAACAGCCCCTGGTAGCGGCCGCGCTCGCGCGGGGAGACGATGTCGCCGACGCTCGCCTGCACGAGCACGATCAGCCCCCCGGCCCCCAGCCCCTGCACGGCGCGGAAGGCGATCAGCTCGATCATCGAACCCGCCAGGCCGCAGAGGGCCGAGCCGAGCAGGAACAGCACTACGGCGCTCTGCAGGACGCGCTTGCGCCCGAGCTGGTCGCCGAGCTTGCCGTAGAGCGGCGTGACGGCGCTCTGGGCGAGCAGGTAGGCGCTCGTGACCCAGGAGAGTTTCGTCAGCCCGCCGAGGTCGCCGACGATCGTGGGCAGCGCGGTGGCGACGATCGTCGAGTCGAGCGCCGCCAGCAGCATCACGAGCATCAGGCCCGTGAACACGACGCCGAGGTGGCGCCCCCCGGTGACGGGCCTCGGCGGGAGACTCGCCGTCGCCGCTGCTGCGCTCACGCGGCTCTCCCCGCGCAGGATGAGGGCAGCACGGCGGCGCGCACGCCCGCTAACCCCGCCGGCGCAGGCTCCGCAGGATGCCCTTGTGGCCGCTGATCGCGCCGATCAGGATCGCTCCGGGCGTGATCTCGGTGCCGGGGAAGACGATGCTCGAGCGCAGTTGCGCGCCGTCGCCGACGCGCGACCCGTCGCCGAGGACGACGGGGCCCGTGAGGCGAACCTCGCTGCCGATCTCGACGTCGCTGCCGATCCATACCGGGCCCTCGACCTCCGCGTCGGACGGCAGCTCGGTGCCCTCGGCGACCGTCACGCCGGGCGAGCGCTCGCTGCCGACGAGCCGCAGGCGCAGCGCGCCCTCGAGCGCGTCGAAGGTGCCTTGGCGCAGCTCGCCGAGCGAGCCGACGTCGTTCCAGTACTCCTGCAGCTCGTGGATGTGGAAGGGCACGCCGTTCTCGAGCAGCGTCGGGAAGACGTCCTGCGCCCAGTCGGCGAAGTCGCGCTCGGGGAAGTAGTCGAAGATGCGCGGCGAGAAGACGTAGATGCCGCAGTTGCCGAGGTCGGAGAGCGCCTCCTCGGGGGCGGGCTTCTCCTGGAAGCCGGTCACGCGGCCCTCGCGGTCGTGCAGGACGACCCCGTACTCGCGCGTGTCGGGGACCTTCTTGACGGCCAGCGTTGCGACCCCGCCGGCGCTGCGGTGACGCTCGATCAGCGCCGTCAGGTCGATGTCGGTGAGGGCGTCCCCGGAGATCACCAGGAAGTCGTCGTCCCCGAAGAACTCCCGGCAGGCGCGCACGCCGCCGGCGGTGCCGAGCAGCTCCTCCTCGTAGCGGTAGGAGACGCGCTCGCCGAAGTACTCCCTGATCGAGTCCGGGAAGTAGTGGAGGTTGGCGATCACCTCCGTCAGGCCGTGCTCCGCGAGCAGATCGAGGATGTGGGCCATCACCGGCCGGTCGAGCACCGGCACCATCGGCTTGGTGATCTCGTAGGTGAGGGGGCGCAGGCGCGTGCCCAGCCCGGCTGCCAGCACCATCGCCCTCACGGGAGGCTGCGCTCCGACGTGGCGCCGCTCACGTGCCGGATCTCGGCCATGGCCCGACCCTATCTTTCCGCGCGCGCCGGCGTCGGCAGGCCGTCACGCCACCGGGTCCCCGCTCGGCCGCGGCGGGCGTGGCACGCCCGCCGCGCGCGAGCCGGGACGCCGGGGCGCGCCGGTCGACCCGTTCGGGCTAGTAGCGGTAGTGGTCGGGCTTGTAGGGCCCCTCGACCGGCACCCCGATGTAGGCCGCCTGCTCGGCGCTCAGCTCGGTGAGCCGCACTCCGAGCGCGTCGAGGTGCAGGCGCGCGACCTTCTCGTCGAGGTGCTTGGGCAGCACGTAGACCTTCTTCTCGTACTCGTCGTTCTTGGTGAAGAGCTCGATCTGCGCGATCGTCTGGTTGGTGAAGGAGTTGCTCATCACGAAGCTCGGGTGGCCTGTGGCGTTGCCGAGGTTCAGCAGGCGTCCCTCCGAGAGCAGGATGATCGCGCGGCCGTCGGGGAACACCCACTTGTCGACCTGCGGCTTGATGTTGATCTTCTCGATCCCGGCCACCCGTGAGAGGCCGGCGATGTCGATCTCGTTGTCGAAGTGGCCGATGTTGCCGACGATCGCCTGGTGCTTCATCCGCCCCATGTCGGCGGCGGTGATGATGTCCTTGTTGCCGGTGGTCGTGATGAAGATGTCGGCGGTCTCGAGCACTTCGTCCAGGCGCCGCACCTCGTAGCCCTGCATCGACGCCTGCAGCGCGCAGATCGGGTCGATCTCGGTGATCACGACGCGCGCGCCCTGCCCGCGCAGCGACTCGGCGCAGCCCTTGCCGACGTCGCCGAAGCCGCACACGACGGCGACCTTGCCGCCGATCATCACGTCGGTGGCGCGGTTGATGCCGTCGATCAGCGAGTGCCGGCAGCCGTAGAGGTTGTCGAACTTCGACTTCGTGACCGAGTCGTTGACGTTGATCGCCGGGAACAGCAGTTCGCCGTTCTCGACCATCTGGTAGAGCCGGTGCACGCCGGTCGTCGTCTCCTCGGTGACGCCTTTGATGCCCTCGCCGACGCGCGTCCAGCGCTGCGGGTCCTCGCCCAGCGAACGCGTCAGCAGCGAGAGGATCACGCCGAACTCCTCGGACTCGGCACCCGCCGGGTCCGGGACCGCGCCGGCGCGCTCGTACTCGGTGCCCTTGTGAACCAGCAGCGTGGCGTCGCCGCCGTCGTCGAGGATCATGTTCGGACCATCGCCCTCCGGCCAGCGCAGCACCTGCTCCGTGCACCACCAGTACTCCTCGAGCGTCTCGCCCTTCCACGCGTAGACCGGCACGCCGCGCGGCTCCTCGGCCGTGCCCTCGGGGCCGACCGCGACCGCCGCGGCCGCGTGGTCCTGGGTGGAGAAGATGTTGCAACTGCACCAGCGCACCTCGGCGCCCAGCGCGGTGAGCGTCTCGATCAGCACCGCGGTCTGGATCGTCATGTGCAGCGAGCCGGTGATGCGGGCGCCCCTCAGGGGCTGCGCGTCGGCGTACTCACGCCGGATCGCCATCAGGCCGGGCATCTCGTGCTCGGCGAGCGTTATCTCCTTGCGCCCGAACTCCGCGAGCGACAGGTCGGCGACCTTGAAGTCAGAACCGGTAGCTGTGGGTGTGGCCATGACTGACTCTCCTGTCTGGTCAGGTGAGCGCCCTTGCTACAGAGGGGGCCGAGCGTGGCGGGAACCAGAAAGCCCGTCGCAGCGCTCCTCGGCCGCCATCGACGGTATCACACCGCCTTTGCCCCTTTCAGAGCGCTGCGAGCGCGCCCTTGAGCTCGTCGAGGGCCGTCACCGGCCCCGGGTCGACGCCCCGCAACGCGGCCAGGTAGACCGATACGAGGTCGCCGAGCAGCACGAGCGAGACGACCCGCTCGATCGCGGTCTCGCCGCGCGTCTGCAGGCGGAAGCTGGCGGCCGCACTGCCGGAGATCATCTGCTCGGTGAGGTCCATCCGCTGCTTGACGCGCGGATGGGCATCCGAGTCATCGAGGAACACGGCCGAGAAGCGACCCAGCTCGGGCGCCCCTTCCCAGCCGGCGAGCTCGTTGTGGTCGAGCTCGGGCAGTTCGCCGAAGAAGCAGGGCTGCTTGGCGTTCTCGTTGATCTGCGTCTTCCAGCGGTAGGCGATCGGGGTCGTCAGGCCGGCGCCTGCGATCACCGGCGTGGTCCCGAGCAGGCCGCGCGCCACGACCTTGGCGGGCGAGTCCTCGGGCGCGTCGGGCCCCCACTCGGCGACCAGCTGCTCGATGTGCGAGGCGGCCACGTCGATCTCGGCGGTCAGCCGCGGGCCGGCGCCGCACAGCGCCGCCACCTCGAGCGCCGCCACCACCATGTAGGCGACCGCGGCGCGCGGCTGAAAGCCGCCCGGCAGCGGGATCACCGGCACGCCGTCGGCGCGCGCCATCTCGGCCAGGCGGCCGCCGGTCGTGACGACCGTGCGCTTGGCGCCGAGCGCGCCGGCCGACTCGTAGCATGCGAGCGTCTCCTCGGTCTCGCCCGAGTAGCTCGCGCACAGCACCATCGTGTCGGGCGTCGTCCAGGTCGGCAGGCCGTAGGCGCGGGTCACGAAGATCGGGCGCGAGGCGTGGTCGCCGAGCGCCGCGCGCGCGAGCGCCCCGCCGATCGCCGATCCGCCCATCCCGGCGACGACCAGGCCCGCGGGCGTGTCCCAGTCCTGCATGATCGCCGACTCGACCCGCCACACGGCATCGCGCAGGTGCTCGGGCAGCGCCAGCACGTCGGCCAGCTGCCCGCTCGAGTCCACGCGCGCGATCAGCTCGCGGGTGATGTCCTCCGCGGCGGGGGTGGCGGCGACGCCGTCGGTCATCGTCCGGCCGTCTGCGCTTGAGTGTGGATGCTCGTCATGTTCCTCGTGTCGTCTCGGTGTGTGGTTTGGTGGGGCGGGCGGGCATCATCCCTGGAACTCGATCGCCCCGTCCGGCAGGCGCACCCCCGGGAAGATACGCGCCCCGCGGGTGATCACGTTGCCAGCCCCGATTTCGGCCCCCTCGCCGAGCACGGCTCCGTCGGTGATCCTGCTCGCGGGCCCGACGCGGCAGCCGGGCGCGATGATGCAGTCGCGCAGCTCACACCGTTCGCCGATTCGGGCCCCGCGAAGGATAACGGCGCGCTCGACGACGCTGCCCGCGCCGATCGAGACGTCTTCGCCGAGCACGACCAGCCCGCCGACCCGCGCGCCCTCCGCGACCTCGGCGCCGCGTTCGAGCAGGGCCGGCGCCACGACGCGCCCGCTCACGCGCTCGGGGTCGGCGATCGCGAGGCGGTCGTGGCCGAGCCGCTCTCGCACGGCGGTCTCGACGTTGCCCTCGAGGATGTCGAAGGTCCCCTGCAGGTAGCGGTGCGGGGTGCCGATGTCGAGCCAGTAGCTGTCAGAGGCGTAGCCATACAGGCCGTCGCCCACGAGCAGCGGCCACACCTCCCTCTCGATCGAGACGTTGCGATCGGGCGGTACCAGATCGAGCACCTCGCGCTCGAGCACGTAGGCGCCGGCGCTGATCAGGTTCGTCTGCACCTGCCGGCCGGGGTCCGGCTTCTCGACGAACTCCCGCACCGCGCCGCGCTCATCGAGCAGCACGAGGCCGTAGGCGCTCGGGTCCGGCACCGGCACGAGCGCGAGCGTCCCGCGCGCCCCGGTCGCTTCGTGCTGGGCGATCTGCGCGCCGAGGTCGATGTCGGTCAGCACGTCGCCGTTGAGCATCAGGAAGCGCTCCTCGAGCATCGGCTCGGCGAGCTTGACGGCGCCGGCCGTGCCGCGCGGCTCGGGCTCCTCGACGAAGCGCAGCCGCAGCCCGAACGCGGAGCCGTCGCCCAGCACCGCGCGCACGCCGTCGGCCAGGAACCCGCAGGACATGATCACGTCCTCCACGCCGTGCCCGCGCAGCCACTCCAGCATGTAGGCCATGAACGGCCGGTCGACGAGCGGCACGATCGGCTTCGGGACGTTCGAGGTCAGCGGGCGCAGGCGGGTCCCTTCGCCGCCGACCAGGATCACGCCTGCATGCGAAGCTCATGGGTCGCTCACCGCCTCCCGATCCCCTCGTACACGAGCCCGGCGGCGCGGATCTTCTCTGGATCGAGCGCGTTGCGGCCGTCGACGACGAGCGTGCCGCTCATCGCGCGCGCGACCTCCTCCCAGTCGAGCTCGAGGAACTCCTTCCACTCGGTGACGAGCACGACGGCGTCGGCGCCCGCGACCGCCTCCATCGCCGTGGAGGCGAACTCGACGCCCGACACGAGCTCGCGCGCTTGCTGCTCGGCGACCGGGTCGTGGGCGGCGATGTTGGCGCCGTCGGCCAGCAGCCGCGCCGAGAGCACGAGCGAGGAGGCCTCGCGCATGTCGTCCGTGTCCGGCTTGAACGCCAGCCCGAGCAGCGCGATGCGCCGGCCCGCGAGCGTGCCGAGGTGGCGCTGGAGCTTGCCGATCACGCGGCGCTTCTGCAGGTCGTTGACCTCGATCACGGCGTTCAGCAGCTGGAAGTGGTAGCCGGAGTTGCCGGCCAGCTGCTTGAGCGCGTCGACGTCCTTCGGGAAGCAGCTGCCGCCGAAGCCGATCCCCGCCTGCAGGAACTTCGAGCCGATGCGGTCATCGAGCCCCATCCCGCGCGCGACCTCGACCACGTCGGCGCCGGTCTCCTCGCAGACGTTCGCGATCTCGTTGATGAACGAGATCTTGGTCGCCAGGAACGCGTTGGAGGCGAGCTTGACCATCTCGGCGCTGGCGACGTCGGTGCGCACCAGCGGCGCCTGCAGCGGCGAGTACAGCTCGACGACCGCGTCGCCGGCCCAGCCGCCGCTGTCGCCGACGACGACGCGGTCGGGGTTGAGGAAGTCCTTGACCGCCGAGCCCTCCTTCAGGAACTCGGGGCAGGAGACGTACTGCAGGCCGTCCTTGCCGCGCTCGCGCATGACGCGCACGAGCGCCGCGCCCGTTCCGCACGGCACGGTCGACTTCATCACGAGCGCGTGCCGGTCTGAGCCGGGGATCTCCTCGACGACCGCATGCACCGCCGACAGGTCGGCGTCGCCCGAATAGGTCGGCGGCGTGCCGACGGCGACGAACAGCAGCCGGGCGTGCTCGAGCGCGTCCTGCACGCCGGTGTCGAAGTGCATGCGCCCCGCGTTGCGCGCCAGCAGCTGTTCGAGTTCCGGCTCGTAGATCGGCACCTCGCCGCGTCGCAGCCGCTCGATCTTCGCGGCGTCGATGTCGACGCACCACACGTCGCTGCCGAGCTCGGCGAAGCCGGCCGCGGTGACGAGGCCGACGTAGCCGGTGCCGATGACTGCGATGGGCTCGCGTGCCGCGCTCATGGAGCGAGGAAGGCTAGATGATCGATTCCACGACGATGCACCGCCGCTGCCAGGCCGCCGTGGACGGGGCCGGCGCTACTCGCCGACCGAGAGGAACGCCTCGTAGCGCCGCGCGTCGCGCAGGGCGCGCGCGTGTTCCTCGGTCTCCTCGTCGGTCCGCTCGGCGATCGCGCGGGCTTCGCGCAGCTTGGTCTCGATCGTGGAGCGGTCCAGCTTGCCCGGCTCGATCGCCTCCTCGACCAGCACGAGCGCGCGGTTGTCCTGGAACTGCAGGTACCCCTCGGCCTGCGCGAAGCGCACGATGTCGCTGTCGGAGCGGTACAGGCGCAGCTCGGTCGGTTCGAGCATCGCGAGCACCGGCTCGTGCCCCGCGAGCACGCCGATCGAGCCGATCGCCGTGCGCGTCGAGAGCATCTCGATCTGCTCCGAGAACACCTCGCCCTCGGGCGTCAGAACTTCCGCTTGGAACGTGTTGCGCGCCATGTCCTAGATCGCATCTCCATGAAGGGGTCGGCACATGTGCCGACCCCCCGACCGGCGCATGCGCCGGTCGGCGGAGGCGCGCATGCGCGCCTCCGAAAAACGATATGAGCGGCGGGGGATCGTCAACTCCTCTTCCCCGCCTCGACGACCTCCTCGATCGTGCCCTTGAGGAAGAACGCGCTCTCGGGCACCTCGTCGTGCTTGCCCTCGATGATCTCGTCGAAGCCACGGATCGTCTCGGCGATCGGCACGTAGGCGCCGGGGGTGCCGGTGAACTGTTCGGCGACGAAGAACGGCTGCGAGAGGAAGCGCTCGATCTTGCGCGCGCGCTGCACCGTCAGCTTGTCCTCGTCGGAGAGCTCGTCGATCCCGAGGATCGCGATGATGTCCTGGAGCTCCTTGTAGCGCTGCAGGATCTCCTTGACGCGGTTCGCGACGCGGAAGTGGTCCTCGCCGAGGATCTCCGCCTTCAGGATCGTCGAGGTCGAGTCGAGCGGGTCGACCGCCGGGTAGATGCCTTTTTCGGAGATCGCGCGGGACAGCGCGGTGGTCGCGTTGAGGTGCGCGAACACCGACGCGGGCGCCGGGTCGGTGTAGTCGTCGGCCGGCACGTAGATCGCCTGGATCGAGGTCACCGAGCCGCGCTTGGTCGAGGTGATGCGCTCCTGCAGGCCGCCCATCTCGGTCTCGAGCGTCGGCTGGTAGCCGACCTGCGAGGGCATGCGTCCGAGCAGCGCCGAGACCTCGGAGCCCGCCTGGACGAAACGGAAGATGTTGTCGATGAACAGGAGCACGTCCTGCCCCTCGTCGCGGAAGTATTCGGCCATCGTCAGGCCGGACAGGGCGACGCGCATGCGTGCACCGGGCGGCTCGTTCATCTGCCCGAAGACGAGCATCGTCTTGTCGAGGACCCCCGACTCCTTCATCTCCAGCCAGAGGTCGTTGCCCTCGCGTGAGCGCTCGCCGACGCCGCAGAACGCGGACAGCCCGCCGTGCTCCTTGGCGAGGTTGTGGATCAGCTCCTGGATCAGCACCGTCTTGCCCACGCCCGCGCCGCCGAACAGGCCGACCTTGCCGCCCTTGGCGTAGGGCGCGAGCAGGTCGATGACCTTGATGCCGGTCTCGAACATCTCGGTCGTCGGCGTCAGGTCCTCGACGCGCGGCGCCTCCTGGTGGATGCTGCGGCGCTCCACGTCCTTCGGCAGCGGCGCGCCGAGGTCGATCGGGTCGCCGAGCAGGTTGAAGATGCGGCCCAGCGTCGCCTCGCCGACCGGCACCGTGATCGGCGCGCCGGTGTCGGTGACCTCCATGCCGCGCGAGAGGCCGTCGGTGGTGTCCATCGCAACCGCGCGCACGCGGTCGTCACCGAGGTGCTGCTGGACCTCGCAGACGAGCAGCGCCTCCTCGGCGCCCGCGCTGATGCCGGGAGCCTCCTCCTCGCGGTTCACCACGGGGCGCACGATCGTGATCGCGTGGTTGATCTCGGGCAGGCGGTCCGGGAACACGGCCTCGATCACGACGCCCTGGATCTCCTCGATCCGCCCGACGTTGGGGGCGCCGTTCTGGGTGGCGTTCGGCTCGGTTGCTGTGCTGGCCATCTGGGTCTTCTCTCTTTCTCTAAAAGCGTGTTCGGGATCGGCCGGCGCTCGATGCCGGCCTCCAAGTCTGGTTGCAGTCCTCGCCTACGAGAGACCCTCGGCGCCGGCCACGACCTCCATGATCTCCTGGGTGATCTCGGCCTGGCGGGCGCGGTTCATCTGCAGCGTGTAGTCGGTGATCAGGTTCCCGGCGTTGTCCGAGGCGCTGCGCATGGCGGTCATCTGCGCGCCGAAGAAGCCCGCCGTGGACTCCACCAGCGCGCGGTAGATCGAGATCTCGATGTAGTCCGGGATCAGGCGCCTCAGCAGCTCCTCGGGCCCGGGCTCGTATTCGACGAGCGCGCGGGGGCCGTCGCCCTCCTCCGCCTCCTCCTCGTCGTCCTCGCCGGCGATCGTCGCCGCGGAGAGCGGCAGCAGCCGTTCGCGGCTCACGCGCTGGGTGAGCGGCGAGATGTAGGCGTTGTAGATGATCTCCACGGCATCGAGCTCGCCGTCGATGTAGGCGGTGATCAGATCGTCGGCGATCGAGCGGGCGTCGGCGTAGGCGGGCCGGTCCGCGAAGCCGGTGTACGTGCCCTTCAGCTCGTGGCCGCGGAAGCCGATCGAGGAGACGCCGCGGCGGCCGCTCGCGTACCAGACGGTCTGTCTGCCCTGGTCCGCGAGCTCGGCGGCCGTGCGCACGCCTGCACGGATGATCTGCGAGTTGAAGCCGCCGGCCAGGCCGCGATCGCCGGTGACGAGCAGCAGCCCCACGTTGCGCTCGGACTCGTGCTGCTGGAGCAGCGGCAGCCGCGCTGTCTCTGCGCCGGCCGCGCGTGCGGCCTGGCGCGTCATGCGCCGGATCGCCCCGGCGTAGGGGCGTAGCGCGTCGATTCGCTGCTCGGCGCGGCGCAGCCGCGCCGCGGCGACCGTCTCGAGCGCGCGCGTGATCTTCTGGATGTTCTTGACCGAGTTGATCTTGTTCTTGACGTCGCGCTGTGAGGCCATGGCTGCTCTCCTCTGTGCCGCCGGCTAGGCGGCGGCGGTGGTCTCCTCGCGCGCGCCGTCCTCGACCGCCTCGTCCTCGCTCTCCTGCGGGCTCTCGGCGGCCTCGCGGCGCTCAACCGGCGGCGGAGCGCTGGCGTCCAGCGGCTGGCCCTCCTCGTCGAGGTCGAAGCCGAAGTCGCCGGCGAACTGCTCGACCAGGTCGCGGACCTGCTTCTGGGTCTCCTCGGACCAGTCGCCGCCGCGGATCTTCTCGCGCACGCCGGCACCCTGCGAGTGCACCCTTTCGGTCAGCTCGGCCAGGAACTCCGGCACGCGCTCGGCCTTGAGCCTGTCGAGGAAGCCGTTGGTCGCGGCGTAGATCTGGATCGTCTGGTCCTCCACGGCCAGCGGCGCGCGCTCGCTCTGGTTGAGCGTCTGCACGAGACGTGCGCCGCGCGCCAGCGTGCGCTGGGTGTCGGCGTCGAGGTCCGAGCCGAACTGCGCGAACGCTTCGAGGTCGCGGTACTGCGAGAGCTCGAGCTTGATGCGCCCGGCGACCTTCTTCATCGGACCGATCTGCGCGTTGCCGCCGACCCGCGAGACCGAGATCCCGACGTTGATCGCGGGTCGCACCCCGGAGTTGAAGAGTTTCGACTCCAGGAAGATCTGCCCGTCGGTGATCGAGATCACGTTCGTGGGGATGTAGGCGGACACGTCGCCGGCCTGCGTCTCGATCACGGGCAGCGCCGTCAGCGAGCCGCCGCCGAGGTCGTCGTTGAGCTTGACGGCGCGCTCGAGCAGCCTCGAGTGCAGGTAGAAGACGTCGCCCGGGTAGGCCTCGCGGCCCGGCGGGCGGCGCAGCAGCAGCGACATCTGGCGGTACGCGTAGGCGTGCTTTGTGAGGTCGTCGTAGATGCACAGCGCGTGCCGGCCGCCGTAGAGGAAGTGCTCGCCCATCGCGCAGCCCGCGTAAGGGGCGATGAACTTGATCGGGGCGGCCTCGTCGGCGGCGGCGGCGACGATGATCGTGTTCTCGAGCGCACCGTATTCCTCGAGCGTCTGCGCGATCTGCACGACGGTCGCCATGCGCTGGCCGATCGCCACGTACACGGACACCACGCCGGTGTCCTTGTTGTTGATGATCGTGTCGATGCCGATCGCGGTCTTCCCGGTCTGGCGATCACCGATGATCAGCTCTCGCTGACCGCGGCCGATCGGGATCATCGCGTCGATCGCCTTCAGTCCGGTCTGCATCGGTTCGGTGACCGGCTGGCGCTGGACGACGCCCGGCGCCTTGAACTCGGCGGGGCGGGTCTCCGTCGTGTGGATGTCGCCCTTGCCGTCGAGCGGGCGCCCGAGCGGGTCGACGATCCGGCCGAGCAGAGCGTCGCCGACGGGGATCTCCAGCAGTTCGCCGGTGCGCCGGACGGTGTCGCCCTCGGATATGTGTTCCCACTCGCCGAACAGCACGGCGCCGACGTTGTCGGACTCGAGGTTCAGGGCCAGGCCGGTGACGCCGTGAGGGAACTCGAGTTTCTCGAAGGACATGCAGTTCTCGAGCCCGTGCAGGCGCGCGATGCCGTCTGCGACCGACAGCACGGTGCCCACCTCGGTGAGCTCGGCCGTGCCCTCGTCGAGTCCCTCGATGCGGCTCTTGAGGATGCTTGTGATCTCGTCGGGGTTGATCTGCATTGAGTGTCGGTCTCCTTGGGTCGAGGGGCTCGGCCGGCCTGGGCGGGCGGCCCTCTCAGGCTCCTTGAGCAACGTGCCTGCGCAGCTGCTCGAGTCGGTTGCGAATTGAGGCGTCGAGGATCGAGTTGCCCACCCTGACGACGATGCCGCCGATGATCTCCGGGTCGACGCGGGCCGCGAGCGTGACCTTGCGGCCGGTGCGCTCGCCGATCGTGTTGCCGAGGTTCTCGGTCGTGGCCGGGTCCAGCTCGATCGCGCTCGTGATCTCGACCGGCAGCACCTTGTTCTCCTCGTCCCACAGGCGCTCGTAGTCGGCGCGGATGCGGAACAGCACCGGCATGCGGTGCTTCTCGATCAGGAGGTGCAGGAAGTTGAGGAAGCTCTCGTCGGCCCCGTCGAGCATGCGCTCGAGACCGTGCCCCTTCTCGGCCGTCGAGAAGTACGGCGAGAAGAAGAAGATCGCGAGCCGGCGGTTGGATTCGAGCGCGTCGGCGAACTGCGCGAGCTGGTCGCGCAGCTCATCGAGCTTGCCCTGCTCGCGCGCGACCTCGAAGAGCGCGCGCGCATACACCTGGGCGAGCTCCTCCATCTAGGAGACACCCCCCGCCGTCGCCGTGGCGGCGCCGGTGCTCACGATGCGCTCCCTGAGGAGATGGTGGAGAAGTCGAGCTCGGCGAGCGCCTCGTCGACGAGCCTGCGCTGGTCGGCCTCGCTGAGCGCCCTGCGGGTCATCTTCTCGGTCGCGGTCACGGTCAGGTCGGCCACCTCGCGGCGCAGGTCTGAGAGCGCACGCTCGGTTGCTGCGCCGATTTCCCGTTCGGCGCGACGCTGCGCCTCGGCGATCAGCTCCTGGCCCTGGTGCTTGGACTCCGATTCGTGCGTCTCCGCGGCCTGGCGGGCGCGCTGCACGATCTCGTCGGCCTGCGAGCGCGCCTCCTTCAGGCGTTCGCGGTATTCGGCCAGCAGCTTGTCGGCCTCCACGCGCGTGCGCTCGGCCGTGTCGATCGAGTCTTCGATCGATTTCTGGCGGCTGTCGAGCGCGTTGCTGATCGCGGGGAAGGCGATCCGTTTGAGCAGCAGGAAGGTCACGAAGAAGACCACCAGCGTCCAGATCATCAGGCCGACGCCCGGCTTGATCAGGAAGCTGCCTTCGGAGGCTGCGAGCACGGCTGTGTGGTCGGCGATCCCCATCGCTCAGACGATGAACGCGGCCAGCAGACCGGCTACGAGGCCGTAGAAGAAGCACGCCTCGGTCAGGGCGAACCCGAGCCACTGCAGCTGCGTGATCTCGTCGCGCATCTCGGGCTGGCGGGTGATCGCTTCGATCGCCTTCCCGAAGATGATGCCGATGCCCACACCGGCGCCGACGGCGCCGAGGCCTCCGCCCACGCCGAGGCCGATCGACTTTCCTGCCTTGGCCGTTTCTTCGGCGACCGCAAACAGGGTGATTAGAGCTATGTGCACGTCGTCTGTCTCCTTTAGTGCTCTTCGGCGACCGCGCCGCCGAGATAGATCGCGGTGAGGGTGGCAAAGATGAACGCCTGCAGGGCGGCCACCAGGCTCACCTCGAAGGCGAAGAGGATGATGCCGAACGGCAGGGCGAACCAGCCGAGCCAGGCGGCGCCCAGGAGCACTGCGAGGGCGCCCGCGAAGAACAGGATGATCAGATGCCCGGCGAGGATGTTCGCGAACAGCCTGATCGTCAGCGAGAGGATCCGCATCAGGTTCGAGAGAAGCTCGAGGCCGAAGATGAAGACGGCGATCGGCCCTTCGACGCCGCCGGGAACGAGACCCTTCAGGTAGCCGATCGGGCCCTTCGCGCGCACGCCTTCGGCCGTGTACGAGACGAACACGACGAGCGCCAGCACGAGCGGGATCGCGAGGTTCGCCGTCGCGGCATACAGCGAGAACGAGGGGATGTGGGTGCCGAAGACCGACAGTTCGTGCTCGGTGTTGGTCGGCAGCGGGATGTAACCGATCAGGTTCGAGAAGAGGATGAACAGGAACAGCGTGCCGATGAACGGGAACCACTTGCGCGCCATCGCGTCGGGCATCGCGCTGCCGGTGATGTTGTCGCGCATCAGCTGGAAGACCGCCTCGACCGCGGTCTGCACCTTGTTGGGCCGCTGCTTCATCCGGCGCGAGACCCAGATCATCGTGATGCAGGTCAGCGCCCCGGCGATCACCAGGTACATGACCGCCTTGTTGATCGAGAGGTCGATGCCGCCGATGTGGATCGAGATCCAGGGTTCGAGTTTGAACTCGTTCTGGGGCTTGAAGGTTTTGTTGCGCGTGCCCTTGAAGCCGTAGATGAGGATCAGCGCGATCAGCCCGGCGAGGTAGATGCCGAAGGCGATCAGCAGGCGGTTGCGGATCTTGTGGCTCTGCGGCTCCGGCGCGCCGCCGCCGGGCGAGCCCGACCCGCGTCCGGGCTCCGCCGCGTGCGGCGCCGCCGCGACCGTGCCCTCCGTCTGGACCGCGCTCATGAGGTGCTCGGGCTCCCGTGGGCCGGCCGGCCGCTGGAGCCGCCGCCGAAGCCGGCGGGGCCGGTCACGAACGACATCGCGAAGTAGACGGTGAACGCCGCGAGCATCAGTGCCGCAGCCATGATCCCGTCGCCCTTGGAGAAGGCGACGCGGGCGATGATGACGGCCAGCGCGATCAGCCACACGCGCCCCATCAGCGCGGCCAGCATCAGGCCGGCCCGCAGCTTGTGGTCGGACGTGCGCTGCGCCCGGGACTGCAGCCACGCCGTGCCCGCCCGGGTCAAGAGCCACGCGCAGGTCGCGATCAGGTAGCCGGCGACCGGCAGGCCGCCGATCAGCACGAAGGGCGCCGTCGCGAGCACCAGGCACACGTCGAGGTAGCGCAGCAGTGCCACGTCAGCGATGCGATCCCGGCCGGCGCCGGGCGAGACGCGGCCGCGCGCTGCGGCCGCTCGCGCGCAGGGCGCGCAGGGGCAAGGGATCGTGGATGGAGGCGTCTTGGGGCATGTAGATGGGCCAGCCTACAGACGCGCGACGGCGCGCGCTCTCTTGCGGCGGAGCCGTCGAAGTTGTCCCTCAACAGTCTGCGGCGGCGCCGTCAGTCTAACCGAACGGCGACTTCGTAACAACTTTGTGACATGCGCCACGCGGCGCGGTCAGGGGCTCGCGGCGCCTCGGACGGCCGCCGCGAGCCGCGCCCGGCCCCCGGGCGCCCCGCGCGAGGCCCAGGCGACCGCGCCCAGCACAGCGAACGCCAGCACGGCGCCCGCGAGCACGTCCAGCAGGTAGTGGTTGCCGGTGGCGAGCACGGCGAACCCGGTCATGAACGGGTACGCCACCGCGAGCGCCCGCAGCGCGCGGTTCGTGCTCATCATCCACACGGCCGCCGTGCACCACAGCGCCCAGGCGATGTGGAGCGAGGGCATCGCGGCCAGCTCGTCGGCCGCCGAGGCGAGCGCGCCGCTGTGCCAGGAGCCGATCGCGTGCGTCGAGGCGACCACGTCGGTGTAGCCCGGCAGCATCCGCGGCGGGGCGACCGGGTAGAGCCAGAAGATCGCGAACGCCGCCAGGTTGATCAGGACGAGCGAGTTGCGCAGCGGGCGGTAGATGTCCGCGCGGCGCCACCACAACAGCCCGAGCAGCCCGAGCGTCACGATGAAGTGCGCGTTGTCGTAGTAGTCCGAGAGCATGAGGCCGAGCGTGTGGTGGGCGGCGAGCCAGCTGTCCAGCGAGCGCTCGGGCGCGATCCCGAGCGCGTGCTCGGCGCTCAGCAGTTCGCGGCCGTGCGCGAGGGCCGTGCCGAGGCGCAGCGGCGCGAGGTTGTTGATGGCGTCGTAGACCCAGCACAGCCATACGATCACGAGCGCCTCGACCCACCAGCGCGTTCGCGCAGGGGCCGGCACCGCGGCCGTCACAGCGGTCGGGCGCGCGACGCTCCTCGCAGCGGGAGCGGCGAACTCCGCATCGATCGGCGCAACTGTCGACAAGCAGTCGATGTTAGCCGCGCCGGGCGATGGTCCGCGGGCGGAGGAGCCGCCCGGCGCCGCGCTTGCGCCTACGGGAACACGGCCTGCAGCCCGCGCGCGCGCAGCGTGTCGATCACGCGCGGCAGCGCGGCGGCCGTACGGCGCCAGGAGCCGCGCGCCGAGTAGTCATCGGCGTCGTGCAGCAGCAGCACCGCGCCGTCTCCCGCGCCGCGCGTGGCGAGCACGGCGATCGAGTCCGGCGTCGCGCGGCGCTCCCAGTCGCGGCCCCAGTGCGTCCACAGCAGCGTGCGCCAGCCGCGCTGGCGTGCGAACCGCAGGGCCGCGGCGTTCAGGACCCCGTAGGGCGGGCGGTAGAGGTCGGGTGCGAGCCCGGTCGCGGTGGTGATCGCGTCCTCTGCGCGCAGGATGTCCTCGCGCACCTGGCGCGGCCCGAGCCGCAGCAGGTTGCGGTGGCGGTCGCAGTGCAGGGCCACGCGGTGCCCGGCCGCGACGATCTCGCGCGGCAGCGAGGGGTTGCGCCGGATCTGCTCGCCGACCAGGAAGAAGGTCGCCGCCACCCGCTCGCGTGCCAGCACATCGAGCACGGCCGGCGTGCCTTCGGCGTGCGGGCCGTCGTCGAAGGTCAGGGCGTAGCCGAGTCCGCCGGCCGTGCGGTCCTCGACACCGAGCGGCGCGCGCAGCCGCGGCCAGGCCCCGGCGAGCGCGGGGAGCATGTAGCCGGCGAGGGCGGCCGTGGCCAGGGCGCCTGCGATCGGCGCGGCGGTACTGCGATGATCGTCTTCGGACATGGAACTCGTGCTTGGGATCCTCGCGGCTGTGGGCGCCTCGACGCTCTACAGCCTAGGCGTCGCGTTCCAGGCGATGGATGCCAAGGAGGCGCCGCAGGAGGTGCACCTGCGCCTGGCCCTGGCCTGGCGGCTCGTGCGCCGCGGGCGCTGGCTGTTCGGCACGAGCCTTTCGATCGCCGGCTTCCCGCTGCAACTGCTCGCGCTGCACCTCGCGCCGCTGGTCGTCGTGCAGCCCGCGCTGGCCGCCGGCCTGCTGGTGCTGATGGTCGCCGGCGAGCGCATGCTCGGCGAGCGTCCCGGCCGCTACGAGTACTGCGCGGTCGCAGCGATCGTCCTCGGCGTGCTCGGTGCGGCTCTGTTCGCGCCTCCCAACACGACCAGCACCGCCGCGCCGTGGAAGATCGCGCTGGTGCTCGCGATCGTCGGCGCGGCGTCGCTGCTGCCCTACATGCTGCGCTTCTTCCACCACCCGCTGGCCGGGCTGACGATCTTCTGCGCCGGCTGCGCCTTCGGGTGGAGCGGCATCGCCTCCAAGCTCGCCTCCGACGATCTGTGGACCGGCTTCGTGCTGATCGGCCTGCTGTGGGCGGCGAGCACCGCACTGGCCTCCGGCGTGGGCACGCTCAGCGAGATGAGCGCGCTGCAGTCGCGCCCGGCGATCCAGGTCGCGCCGGTGGTGTTCGTGACCCAGACGGTGATTCCGGTCGCGGTCGCGCCGCTGCTGTTCGGCGAGCACTTCGACGCGACGCCGCTCGAGGGCTGGCCGCTGGTCATCTCGCTGCTGATCCTGGTCGCCGGCGCCGGCGCGCTCGCGCGCTCGCCGCTGCTGCTGGCGATGATGGAGCCTCAGACCGTCAGCGAGGAGAGCGGCTCGACCGAGAGCCCCTCCGAGCGCAGCCGCGAGACGACCCGTTCGAGCCCGAGCACCGAGCCGGTCGATCCGTCGACGCCGACCACGACCACGTCGCCGGCGCGGATGGGCCGCTGAGGCAGCGGGCCGGTGGCGCTGATCCGCGCGGCGCCCTGGATCGGGATCGCGTTGTCGGTGCGTGCCAGCACGAGCTGGCCGACCGACAGGCCGCCGGCGGGCTCGAGGTAGTAGAAGCGCTTGCGCAGCCCCAGCGCGCGCGCCTGCGAGTGCAGCACGCCGCGCGTGCGCTCCCAGTGCAGCGGCGAGGAGTTCGGCACTTCGGGCAGCAGCTGGTCGCGCAGGTCGCGCAGCTCGGAGATCCGCGCCGGCGTCGGCACGCCCGCGCCGTCGGCGAAGGACACGTGGATGCCGCGTACGGCGAGCTCGTACGCGAGCACCGAGACCGACCGGCCGGGCGCGCGCACGACCACCGCGACGGCGCGCTGGTGGGTCACGACGTGCGCGAGCGGGTGCACGTTCAGCACCTTCGCCGCCAGGCTCGTGACCTCGTCGGTCGACATGATCCACCAGCCGAGCACGAGCATCGCCGCGAGCTGGGTCGTGAGCGCCGCCATCCGAAGGCGCCAGCGCGGCACCGGGTGCACGCGCCGCGGGGCCGACAGCACGAGGTCGACCGCCTCGGGGCCCGAGCGCTCGGCCTCGCGCGGCTCCTCGGCCGGCGTCTCGGCGCGGAAGCTCGCACGTACGTGCTCGCGCAGCTCGTCGGTGTCGTTGGCGAGGCGCAGCAGGTCGAGCGCGGCCATCGCGCGCGTGTTCAGGCGCGCGTGCCCGACCGGGAGCCCGTAGGAGACGACCGGCGTGCCGGACGCGCGCGCCTCCAGGCAGGTGACGCCGCCGGTCGAGTGCACGAGCACGTCGGCGGCGGCGAGCAGGTCGGGCATGCGGTCGGTGAAGCCGAACACGTGCACGCGCGGCTCCTCGGCGAACAGCTCGCCCAGGCGCCGCTCGAGCTGCTCGTTGCGGCCCGCCAGGCACACGATGCTCGACACCTCGGGCGTGCGCACGAACTCGCCCACCGCTCCGGCGATGTCGCCCACGCCCCAGCCGCCGCCCGAGACGACGACCATGCGGCCCTCGGCCGGCAGCCCGAGCGCGGCGCGCGCCTCCTGCGGGCACCGCGGCTCGAGGAACTCGGCCGAGATCAGCGGGCGCACGAGCTGCACGCTGCCGCGCCCGGCGATCCGCTCGACCGACTGCATCGACTCGCCGTACATGACCAGGTGCATGTCGATGCCGGGCTGGGCCCAGAAGAACAGGCCGGTCAGGTCGGTGATCGTCGCGACCGTCGCGGAGTCGATCTGGCCGGTGCGCCGCAGGTGCGCGAGCACGACCGTGACGGCCGGGTAGGTCGAGACGATCACGTCCGGATCGTGCTCGGCGATCGTCCGCGCAAGCGGGCGCGAGCCGAGCCGGCACAGCAGCTTGCGCGCCACGAGGCGCACGGGCAGGACGTGCTCGAGCATCCAGTAGACGACCGTGTAGGTCCACGGGAACAGGCGCAGCTGCACGCGGTAGCCGTCCTCGACGACCGGCCGCAGCACGCGGCCCATCGCCTCCAGGCCGTCGATCACGGTCACGTGGGCCGGCTGAGGAGCGGACTCGATCTGCTCCGCGAGCGCGCGCGCGGCGGCGGCGTGGCCCTCGCCGACGTCCGCGGACAGGATCAGCACACGGCGGGGCCCGCCCGGCTCGGAGGCCTGACCAGAAGTCGTCTTGCGGTTACGGCGTCGCATACCGGAATTAGCACGCAGGCCCCCCGCGGGTTACAGCGTGCTGGCAGGGCCCCGTCTCCCGGCGGGGTGAGGCATGCTGCCACCATCAAGCCTAGCGGGTGGCTGGGACGCCTGACCGCCGCAGAGCCGTGAAAATGGCCTGATGCAGGCGACCAGGCCAGTCGCGCTCAGCCCGCGCGCGGCGCGGAGAGCGGAGAGCGGGCGCCGCTCGCGGCGGCTCGCGCTGCGGATCGGCGGGGCCGCCGGGCTGCTGGCGCTGCTCGGCGCGCTGTTCGTGCTCGTCGCCGACGCGGCCGGGACCCCCTCGCAGTACGTGCCCGCGCACAAAGGAGGCTGGCCGGGCTGGCTCGCGGGCCCGCTGCAGGGCATCGGCGCGCACCTGGGCAGCGGCGAGTTCCAGGCGCTGACGCTGATCGTGTGCGGCGGCTACCTGCTCGCGCTCGCGGCGGCGCGCGAGCTGCCCCGCTTGGCGCTGGCCGGGGCGATCGTGCTCGCGCACGTGATCCTGCTGCTCGGCCCGCCGCTGATCTCCCAGGACGTGTTCGGCTACCTGTCGTTCGCGCGCCTGGGCGCGCTGCACGGCCTCGACCCCTACAGCCACGTCGCCGCCGAAGCCTCCGGGGACCCGATCTTCGGCTTCATCGGCTGGCCGTGGGAACACTCGCCCTACGGGCCGCTGTTCACGCTCGCGAGCTACCTGCTCGTGCCGCTCGGCGTCGCGGGCGGAATCTGGGCGATGAAGGTGCTCGCCGTGCTGTGCAGCCTCGGCGCGGTGTGGCTGACCGCGCGCGCCGCGGCGCGCATGGGCCGCTCGCCGGCGTTCGCGGCGGCGTTCCTCGGCCTGAACCCGGTGCTGCTGATACTGGCGGTCGGCGGCGCCCACAACGACACGCTCGCGCTGCTGCTGCTCGCCGGGGCGATCGCGCTCAGCACGGCGCCGCGGCCGGGTCCGGTCACCTCGCGCGACCGCGCCGCCGCGGCGCTACTGGCGGCCGGCGTCGGCATCAAGCTGACCGCCGGGCTCGCCGCCCCGTTCCTGGTGCTCGCGCCGGCGCGGATGCGCGAGCGGCTCGACCTGGCGCGGGCGGCGCTGCTGACGGTGCTGGCGGTCGGCGTGGTCGCGGTGATCGGCTTCGGCTCGCACGCGCTCGGCTTCCTCGACGCGCTCGGCGTCGAGCAGCACCTCGTCGCCGTCCACAGCGTCCCCCACGAGACCGCGCGCCTGTTCGGGATCGGGAGTCCCGCCCACCCGACGCCGGTGTGGTGGCGACGCCTGTGGGCCGCGGCGATGGCGGCGGTGCTGGCGTTCGCGCTGTGGCGCACCGCGCGCGGCGCCGACTGGCGCGACGCGGCGGCGTGGGTCACGCTCGCGCTGCTGCTGGCGAGCGCCTGGCTGCTGCCGTGGTACGCGATCTGGCCGCTGCCGCTAGCGGCCGTCAGCGGCGACCGGCGCCTGCGGGCCGCGGTGCTCGTTGCCTGCGCCTACGCCGTCCTGATTCACCTGCCGCTCGCCGATCCGCTGCTGAGCCCGCGGCCCGTGCCCCGCGCCGTCGCCGGGCCCGGCGTCCCGCTTCCCGGCCTGGGCGACCGCCTGGAATTCTCCGGTCTCGAGGTCCTGCGCGACGTGCGCGGCGATCTCCGCTGGTGAGGCGTGAGGGCGAAGCCGGCGCAGCCGCATCGTGTCGAGGCGCCTGAACTTGAGGATCTCGAGCACGTAGACGAGGTAGATGCTGGCCGCCACGACGAACACGCCGAGCGCCACCATCACGAGCGTCCAGCCGGTGTAGAGGCGGCCGTGGTGGTTGCTGTAGGGGACGAAACGCAGCGCCAGCGCGAGCCCGGCGAGCATCAGCGTCCAGGCGTACAGGTAGGCGATCGTGCGGCGGCTCGAGAAGCCGATCCGGGCCATGCGATGATGGAAGTGCTCGCTGTCGGGGCGGTAGACGGGCTGCTTGTACTTGAGCCGCTTCAGCACCACGAAGGTCGTGTCCAGGAACGGCACGGCGAGCAGGATCAGCGGCAGCACCAGCGAGACCACGGCCTCGGTCTTGACCGCCGCCTCGACCGTGATCACGCCCATCAGCAGGCCGAGCAGGTTCGAGCCGCTGTCGCCCATGAAGCTCGAGGCCGGCGGGAAGTTCCAGATCAGGAAGCCGAGCGCGGCGCCGGCCGTGATCGCGGCCAGCACGCCCGGCGCCTGACGGCCGAGGTCGAAGGCGATCACGGCCATCGCGCCGGCGATGATCGCGCAGACGCCCGCCGCGAGGCCGTCGACGCCGTCGGAGAAGTTGACGACGTTCATCATCAGCACGAGGCCGAGCACGGTGAGGATCGTGCCCCCGTTCGTGACGCCCGCGTTCGGGAAGTGGAGTTTGCCGACGAACGGCAGCGTGATCACCTTCACGGCCACGCCGTAGTGGACGACGATCGCCGCCGCGAGCACCTGCCCGAGCAGCTTCAGCGCGGGGTGCAGGTCAAAGCGGTCATCGACCGCGCCGACGAGCGTGATCACCGCCGCGCCGATCAGCACGCCGTACCAGAGATGCGGGGACTTGCCGTAGCCGGCCGGCAGGAAGGCCAGCATCCCGACCATCGTGCCGGCGAAGATCGCGATCCCTCCGAGCAGCGGCGTCGCCCTCTCTGAGAGCCCGCGCTCGCGCGGCTCATCGATCGCGCCGACCGCGCGCGCGAGTTTCATCGTCAGCGGCGTCATCAGCGCCGCCACGGCAAGCGCCGCCAGGAACGCGTAGAACGCTTCGAGCTGGCTCGGATGCGCCATCGCTGGCCACAGCATCGCAGGCGCAGGGGTCGAGAGCGTCGGCGAACGGCCGATTTGCAGTTCTCCTCGGCACATGTGCCGAGGAGGGATCAGCCGCATGCGGCTGATCCGAGGAGCGGCGCATGCGCCGCTCCCACGATCGGCGCATGCGCCGATCGGGCGGGCGCGCATGCGCGCCCGCCTCGGGCCGAAGGCCCGGATGCTCTAGACGACCGCCGTGGCGCCCAGGTTCTCGTAGAGCGGGTAGCGCTCGACGATCGCCTGCACCCGCTCGGCCAGCTCGCCCGCGCGCGCCTCGTACTCGGGTGTCAGCGCGACCGCGAGGATGCGCCCGACCTCGGTGAAGTCGTCCTGGAGCAGCCCGCGCGTCGCCAGCGCGGGGGTGCCGATGCGCAGCCCCGAGGCCTCCATCGGCGGGCGCGGGTCGAACGGCACCGCGTTGCGGTTGACCGTGATGCCGATCTCGTGCAGCCGGTCCTCGGCCTGCTTGCCGGTCAGCTCCGGCTCGCAGTCGCGCAGGTCGACGAGCACCAGGTGCACGTCGGTCCCCCCGGTCAGCACGTTGACGCCGTGGCCGGGGTGGGTGGGCTTCAATAGCTCCTGCGCCGAGCGCCTGCGCGCCCGCGATCGTGCGGCGCTGGCGCTCGGCGAACAGCTCGCTGGAGGCGATCCGCAGCGCGACCGCCTTGCCGGCGATCACGTGCTCGAGCGGTCCGCCCTGCTGGCCGGGGAACACCGCCGAATCGATCTTCTTGGCGTGCTCCTCCTTGCACAGGATGATGCCCGCACGCGGGCCGCCGAGCGTCTTGTGCGTGGTCGTCGTGACGACGTCTGCGCCGGCCGCGACCGGGCTCGGGTGAAGGCCCGCGGCGACCAGCCCCGCGAAGTGGGCCATGTCGACCATCAGCAGCGCGCCGACCTCGTCTGCGATCTCCCTGAAGCGCTCGAAGTCGAGCTGCCGCGGGATAGGCCGACCAGCCCGCCAGCAGCAGCTTCGGCTTGTGCTCGCGGGCGATCCGGGCCACCTCGTCCATGTCGATCAGGCTCGTCTCGCGGTCGACCTCATAGGCGGTGATCTCGTACAGCTTCCCCGACACGTTGATGCGCATCCCGTGCGTGAGATGGCCGCCATGCGCGAGCGACAGCCCCATGATCTTCTCGCCCGGCTCCAGCAGCGCGTGGTAGACGGCCGTGTTCGCCTGCGCGCCGGAGTGCGGCTGCACGTTCGCGTGCTCGGCGCCGAACAGCTCCTTGGCGCGATCGATCGCGAGCTGCTCGGAGACGTCGACCCACTCGCAGCCGCCGTAGTAGCGCCGCCCCGGGTAGCCCTCGGCGTACTTGTTCGTCAACACCGAGCCCTGGCACTCGAGCACGGCGCGCGGCACGAAGTTCTCGGAGGCGATCATCTCGAGCGTGCGCTGCTGGCGCTCGAGCTCGCCGTTCAGCGCCTCGGCGACCTCGGGGTCGACCTCGGCGAGCGGGCGGTTGAAGTAGTCGGGGCTGAGCTCGGTCACGGCGCTCTCCTTGACGGACGGAGGATGGTGTGCCCAGGCGCGCGGCGTGAGAGCTGTCCGCTTCCCGGTGGTCGATTCCACCTCAGGGCGCCAGTTGCGGCAGCTGCCACGAGGCTAGCACCCCGCCCGGTGAGGAGGATCGCGCCGCCAGGGCCGCGCGGCGAGGCCTGCGGGCCCGGCCGGCCCCTCCCCCGCCGGCCTCGCAGGGGAGGCCGGCGGACGACGGGTCGGTCTCTAGGCGAGTGTCGCCAGTGCGCGCTCGACGCGTTCGCGCGGCAGCGCGCCGTCGCGCAGCACGTACCAGCGGCGCTCTTCGTCGAGGTCGCGCAGGTCGATCACGGTCGAGGGCGTGCCCGGCAGCTCACCGCCGTCGATCACGAGGTCGACCCCCTCGAGCAGCGGCTCGGGCACCTGCTCGAGCGTGCGCGCGTCGGGCTCGCCCGACAGGTTCGCGCTCGACTGCAGCACCGGCACGCCGACCGCCCTCAGCGGCTCGAGCGCGCCCGTGAAATCGGGCACGCGCAGCCCGAGCGTCGAGGGGTCCACCCGGCACGCGGGTGCAAAGCGCCGGCCGCGGTTGGCCAGCAGCACCGTCACCGGGCCGGGCAGCAGCGCGTGAAGCGCCTCGCGCTCGCTCTCGTGCAGGTCCTCGAGCGCATCGAGCGCATCGTCGAGCGAGAAGAACATCACCGCGCAGGCGCGCGCCGAGGGCGCCCCTTCAGCGCGTAGAGGCGGCGCGCCGCCTCCTCGTTGTCAGGGTCACAGCAGACCCCGTAGACCGTGTCGCTGGGAAAGACCGCCACGCCACCCGCCGTGACACATTCGCGCAGCCGCTCTGCGGCTTCATCGTCGAGAGTCACTTTCAACTCCTTCCGTTGCTCCCGATCACCACCCGCTTTATACCGCCCAGGTCCACCTCGGCGCGAGTGGCCGCGAATCCGGCATCGGCCAGCATGCGCGCGACCCCCTCGGCCTGGCCGGCTCCGACCTCGATCGCCGCCGTCGCGACGCGCTCGCGGCGCCCGAGCTGGCGGGCCAGCGCCGCGATCACGTCGAGCCCCTCGGGACCCGCGAACAGCGCGCCGGCCGGCTCGTGGCGCAGGATCTCGGGCGCCAGCCGCGCGCGCTCTGAGTCGGCCACGTAAGGCGGGTTGGCGAGCACGGCGTCGAAGCGGTCGGGCACGCCCTCGAGCAGGTCGGCGTGCAGCCAGCCGACCTCGAGCTGCAGGCGCGCGGCGTTCTCGCGCGCCACCGCGAGCGCGGGCTCGCTGACATCGCTGCCCCACACCTCGAGGTCCGGGCGCTCGTGCTTCAGCGCGAGCGCGACCGCACCGCTGCCGGTGCACGCGTCGAGCACGCTCGCCCCGCGCGGCAGCCGCAAGCCGACCTCGACCAGCAGCTCGGTCTCCGGCCGCGGGATCAGCACCCGCCTGTCCACCTCGATCTCGAGCTCGCGGAAGTGCTTTCGGCCGGTGATGTAGGCGACCGGCTCGCGCTCGACCGCGCGCCGGCGCACGGCAGCCTGGTAGACGCGCACGTCGTTCCCCCTGACCGTCAGCTCGCGGTCGATCAGCAGCCGCTCGCGCTCGACGCCGAGCACCTCGGCCAGCAGCAGTTCGGCGTCCAGGCGCGGGGTCTCGCAGCCGGCGGCCGCGATCGCCGTCGCGGCTCCCTGTAGAGCCTCGTGGACCGGCGTGCCCTGCGGCACCCGGCGGGCCGCGCCGCTCGGCCCGGGGCCCGGTGCGGCCCCGCCCGCGCTCATGCCGCCGCGTGCGCCTCCAGGCGCCGGCGCTTCTCGTCGGCCTGCAGCGCCGAGGTCAGCTCGTCGAGCTCGCCTTCCAGCACCTGGTCGAGGTTGTGGACGGTCAGCTTGATGCGGTGGTCGGTGACGCGGCGCTCGCCGTAGTTGTAGGTGCGGATCTTCTCGGCCCGGTCGCCGGTGCCGACCTGCGAGCGGCGGTCGGCGGCGAGCTCGGCCTGCTGCTCGGCCAGCGCGCGCTCGTACAGCCGCGCGCGCAGCACGCGCAGCGCCTTCTCGCGGTTCTGCAGCTGCGACTTCTCATCCTGCATCGAGACCACGATCCCCGAGGGCTTGTGCGTGACGCGCACCGCCGAATCGGTCGTGTTGACCGACTGCCCACCGGGGCCCGAGGAGCGGTAGACGTCTATCTGCAGGTCGTTCGGGTCGACCTGCACGTCGACGTCCTCGGCCTCGGGCAGCACCGCGACGGTCGCGGTCGAGGTGTGCACGCGGCCCTGGGACTCGGTCGCCGGAACGCGTTGCACCCGATGCGTGCCGCCCTCGAACTTGAACACCGAGTAGGCGCCCTCGCCCTTGATCGCGAAGGTGTACTTCCCCTCCCCGATCTCCATCGGCTCGGTCTGCCAGCCGCGGCGCTCGGCGTAGCGCGTGAGCATGCGGTAGACGTCGCCCGCCCACAGGCCGGCCTCCTCGCCCCCCGCGCCGCCCTGGATCTCGACGATCACGCTCTTCTCGTCGTTCGGGTCGCGCTCGACCATCGCGAGCTGGATCTCCTCCTCGAGCTCCTCGATGCGCGCGCGCGCCTCGGCCAGCGCCTCGCGCATCTCGGCGTCCTCGCCGAGCTCCGCCAGCAGCTCCTCCGCGCCGGCGGCGTCGTCGGACGCACGGCGCCATTCGGCGGCCAGCTTGGCGGCCGGCTCGAGCTGGCGGTAGGCGCGCCCGACCTCGGCGTAGCGCTGGCGGTCGGCGATCACCTCGGGGTCGACCATCTGCTCGCCGACCTCGGCGAAGCGCGCCTCGATCTGTCCCACGAGATCCTCGATCATCGGCTGCGAGCGTAGCGCGGCAGGCGCGGCGCGCGCGAGCGCCCCACGCCGTGAGCGCGCCGCAGGATCTCCCCGTGCGCGAGGGGCGCGCACGGGGAGATCCGGACGAGCGCCGTGTCAGGCGGCGAGCCGCTCGACCCCGCCGCGCGCGCGCTCGAGCAGCTCATCGAGCGTCGCCTGCAGCAGCTCGCGCGAGTCGCGGTCGGCCGGCAGGCCGTCGGCTGCGAGGGCCTCCTCGGCCTGCGCAACCGGGAGCTCTCGATCGACCACCTGCGCGCCGATCGTCTGCAGCACCTTGCGCAGCTCGGCCTGCGCCCAGACCGCCCCGAACAGGCTCGTGCTGGCGCCGATCACCGCCGCGGGCTTGCCGCGCAGCGGCGTCTCGGCGACCGGCCGCGAGACCCAGTCGAGCGCGTTCTTCAGCACGCCCGGGATCGAGGCGTTGTACTCGGGCGTCGCGATCAGGACCGCGTCGGCCTCTTCGATCCCCCGCCGCAGCGCGAGCACGGCCTCGGGCTGCTCGTGCTCGTCGTCCTCGTTGAACGGGGGGATCTCGCCGAGCCGGTCGAACACGACCAGCTCGGCGTCGCCGGGAAGCAGCGCCGCAGCGCCCCGCAGGAGCCGCCCGTTGTGGGAGCCGCGCCGCAGGCTCCCCGACACGCCGAGGATCCTCATCGCCCTAGGCCTCCCGGACGAGCTCGAGGCCGACCTCGAGCTTGACGTCGTTCTCGAGCGCGAAGCCGCCCTTCGGCAGCGGCGCGTTCCAGTTGAGGCCGTACTCGCGGCGGTCGACGACCGTCTCGAGCTCGACGCCGAGCTTCTCGTTGCCGGCGATGTCCGTGTGCGGGCCGCTGACCGTGCCGCGCGCGGTCACGGTGTGCGTGTTGCCCTTGATCGTCAGCTCGCCCTCGACGTCGAGGCTGCCGCCCTCGCCGAGCTCGATGCGCGTCGAGCGGAAGGTGATGCGCGGGTGATTCGCGGTGTCGAAGAAGTCGGCCGACTTCAGGTGGCCGGCGAGGTTCTCGTCCTTGACGACGATCGAGTCGACGGCAACCGAGCCCTCGAGCACCGGCTGGCCGTCGGGGCCCGCGGCGATGTCGGCCTGGTAGTCGTCGAAGCTGCCGCGGAAGGTCGCGACGACCATGTGCTTGACCGAGAAGCCGACGTGGGAGTGAATCGGGTCGATCTTCCAGGTGCCCTCGATCTGCGTCGGGGCGATGGTGGGTGCGCTCATCGGGGTGTCTCGCTTTCTGTGACTCGGGGGTTGTTTCGGACCGTGGTCCGTTTCGTTGTGAACACTGTAGCACACAAGCGGACCGTAGTCCGATTCGCCTCCGTTTACGGTACGATGTAGAAGCGATGCAGGAACTCCCCCTGATCCAGCCCCAGAGCCCCGAGCGCGTCGATGCGGCGCGCAACCGCGAGCGGATCCTGTGCGCGGCAAGGCGCCTGTTCGAGGAGCGCGGCGCGAGCTGCGTCTCGATGGACGAGATCGCCGACGCCGCCGGCGTCGGAAAGGGCACCCTGTTCCGCCGCTTCGGGTCGCGCGCAGCGCTGGCCGCGGCGGTGCTGAGCGAGAACGAGGCGGCCCTCCAGGAAGGTTTCATCCGCGGCGAGCCCCCGCTCGGCCCGGGCGCTCCGCCGCGCGAGCGCCTGATCGCCTTCGGCTGCGCCCGCGTCGACCTCCTCGATGCGCACGCGGAGCTGATCGCCGCCGCCGAGCTCGCAGGCGCGCATCTCGACTCAGAGCCCTACGCGGCGAGCCGGTTGCACGTGTCGCTGCTGCTGCGCGAGCTCGACCCCGGGTGCGAGGCCGACCTGCTGGCCGACCAGCTCCTGGCCGCGCTATCGGCCGGGCTCTTCCTCTACGAGCGCGACGCGCGCGGCCTCAGCGCCGAGCGGATCAAGGCCGCGTGGCGGGCGCTGGTCGAGGGCCTGCTCGCGGAGCGCACGGCCCTGGCGGCGGGCTAGCGGCGCGCCCGGCGAAGCGCTCCCTACCCCCCGGGGATCAGGCGGACGGGAGTCGAGCCAGGCAAGGACGCAGGGAGCGAGGCGTGCTTTGCACGCGAGCGACCGAGGACGCCGCCCGGCGAAGCGCTCCCTACCCCCGCGAGGATCAGGCGGACGGGAGTCGAGCCGGGCAAGGACGCAGGGAGCGAAGTGTGCTGGCCGAAACGGGGATGCGAGCGGAGCGAGTGTCTCCCGGCTCGGCACGCGAGCGACCGAGGACGCCGGCCGGCGAAGCGCTCCCTACCCCCCGCGGATCAGGCGGACGGGAGTCGAGCCGGGCAAGGACGCAGGGAGCGTGGCGTGCTTTGCACGCGAGCGACCGAGGACGCCGCCCGGCGAAGCGCTCCCGTTCGCCTGATCAGGCGACGACCTCTACGCCGACCAGATCCTCCGCGCTCAGCTCCCCGGGCCGCTCGCGCTCGAGCACCGCTTCGAGGGCGGCGATCGCGACGGCGAGCTGATCGAGGTCGGGTTCGCGGGTGGTCAGCAGCTGCAGCTTCATGCCGGGCCACATCAGCGCGCGCACCCAGGCGCGGCGGCGGTTGCGCCCGGCGTACTTGATGAGCTCGAAGGAGATACCGGCGATCAGCGGCACGCCGAGGATGCGGGTCGCGAACAGCCAGTACCAGGCGGGCAGCCCGATCGGCGCGAACACGAAGATCGCCACGATCATGACGACGAGCAGGAAGCTCGTACCGCAGCGCGGGTGAAGGCGCGAGAAGCGCTGCGCGTTGACCGGCGTCAACGGCAGGCCGGCCTCGAAGCAGGAGATCGTCTTGTGCTCGGCCCCGTGGTACTCGAACACTCGCCGCAGGTCGCGCATCCGCGACAGCAGCAGCATGTAGCCCAGGAACAGCGCCGTGCGGATCACGCCCTCGACGAGCCAGAACAGGACCGAGGAGCCGAGTTCTCCCTTGATCAGGCTGGTGATCCCGACCGGGACCAGGAAGAACAGCAGCACCGCGACGGCGACCGCCAGCACGATCGTCCCGATCCACAGCGCCTTCGGGATCTCATCCGCCTCGCCGTCGGCTCCGTCTCCCCCGGATTGCTCTGAGGGCGGCAGCTGCGCGTTGGCCGAGATCTCGAGCGCGCGGAAGCCGATCGCGAGCGAGCCTCCGAGCGCGACCACACCCCGGATGATCGGCAGGCGCAGGGAGCGGTGGCGCCGGGCGGCCGAGTCGAGGTGGTGGGTGCTGACCTCGATCTCGCCGAGCGCAGCCTCCTCCGGCGAGCGCTCTCCGCGCTCGAGCTGCTCGGCGGTCGGCTTGCGCACGGCCACGGCCCAGTTGGAGACGCCGCGCATCATCACGCCCTCGAGCACGGCCTGCCCGCCGAGCGGCGCGTCGCGTGCCGCCTGCAGCCGGCCGGCCTCGATCGGCGCCTCGACCTCCGGGGCGTCGGTCGCGCCGGCCTGCGCGAGCGCGCCGGCGGCGGTCACCGTGGCGGCTGAGGGGCCCTGCGAGCCAGCGGCCGGGCGCGCCGCCATCGGGCTATTTGGCGGACCGGGTCGCGTGCAGGCGGCCCTTGGCCACCCGGCGCTGGAAGCGCTCGACGCGGCCACCGGTATCCATCAGCTTCTGGCGGCCGGTGTAGAACGGGTGGCAGTTCGAGCACACCTCGACGTGCAGCTCCGAGCGGGTCGCGCGCGTTATGAACTCGTTCCCGCACGTGCAGCGGACATGTGCCTGCTCGTATTTGGGGTGGATCTCAGTCTTCATCGAGTAGTGGATTCTAGCGGGCCGCCGATGCGCGTCGGCCGCCGCCCGCGCAGCTCAGGTGCCGCCGGTGGCGCCGGGGGCTTCGGCCGGGGGTTCGGGCGGCAGCGCGGGCTGCACGCAGCGCTGCGTGCGCAGTTCCTCGGACTTGATCAGCTTCCCCTTCGTGTTCAGCCAGCGGAAGTGGACCGCCGCGCGGTAGGACGCCGGCGCGGCCAGGTTCGTGACCTCTTTCAGGTACTTGTAGGTCTTGACCCCCAGGGCGGCGGCGCGCCACACGCCGAGCCCGGGCGCGGTCACCGCGTGGAAGCCTTCTTCGCGCGGCAGGCGCTCGAGCACGTCGATCCGCATCTGCATCTTCGCGCTGCCCGGGATCGCGCTCATTTCACCCGCGAAGGTCGCCGCGCGTTCGCTCTGCGGGCCGCTCGTCAGGCACTGCTCGAGCGTGGCGGCGTACAGCTGCTTGCCGGCCGAAGGGGTGCTGCTCGTCGAGGCGTCCCCGCGCGCCGCGCCGGCCAGCGCCAGCAGCGCCAGCGGCAGGGCGATCAGCGCTCCCGCGCGCGCGGCCCGGATGCGGGCGCCGGCGGCGGGGCTGTGCGACAAGCTGTTCATGTCCCCCCTAACACTCGACCCCCGCTCAGGTTTCGCGGGGACCCGGCGCACAGATCAGGTCAGCTGATAGAGCGGCCCGTCGCCTCCCTCGGGCGTCGTCAGCCGCCCGCCCTTGGCCGTGATCGCGCCGCACTGCACGCAGTTGGTGTAGTTGACGATCACGTCGACCTCGCCGTGCTCGGGCGCGTCATCCGGGATCTCGTACACGCCCGCGGGGCACATCCAGCGCCACGTTTCAGCGATCTCGCGCGGCACCCGCTTCTGCAGCCGGATGTGGTTCGGCGCGTCGTCGCGCGTCGCGTTGCCGGTGATGAACACCGAGGAGAGCTTGTCGAAGGTGTACTTGCCGTCGGGCTTGGGGTAGCTGTCCTTGGTCTTGCCTATGAACATCGGCTTGGCGTCGTTGCGGTGCCAGCCCAGGCGCCCGGCCGGCAGCTTCCCCTTGGTCGCGATCGCCAGGTTGACGAGCGGCCCGCCCTTGAGGAACCCGTGCTGGAAGGGCTGGCGCGTGTTGCGCACCTGGTAGAGCTCCTTGCCGACGATCGAGTCCTCGATCGTCTGTTCGTAGGACTCGAAGCTGCTCTCGCCGCGCACCAGCGCCGCGTAGATCGACTCGGCCGCGAGTTTGCCGGACATGATCGAGTGGTGCACGCCCTTGAGCGCGACCGTGTCGACCATCCCGCCGGCATCGCCGACCAGCACGGCGCCGGGCATCGCCAGTTTCGGCATCGACCAGTAGCCGCCGCCCGGCAGCGCCTTGGCGCCCCACGCCACGCGCTCGCCCCCCTCGAGGATGCGCTTCACGAGCGGGTGCAGCTTGAACTGCTGCAGCAGGTCGTGCGCGGAGGTGGTGGCGTCGGCGTACTCGAGGTCGACGACGAACCCGATGCTGACCAGGTCATCGCCGGTCTTCTCGTCCTTCATCGGGTAGATCCACGTGCCGCCGATCTGCCCGTAGCGCGCCGAGATCTTGAGCGGCCAGGGCCCGATCGTGTGGATCAGCCGATCGAGCGGCTTGGGGACCTTCCAGACCTCCTTGACGCCGAGCTCCCACACCTGGGGCTCGCGCCCCTCGCCGAGGTCGAACTCGCGGATCGCGGCACCCGTCAGGTGGCCCCAGCAGCCCTCGGCGAGCACGGTCGCCTGCGCCTTGATGTCGGTGCCGGGCTCGAAGTTCCCGAGCGGCTCGCCGTCCTTGCCGCGGCCCTTGTCGCCGGAGCGCACGCCGGCCACGCGGCCGTCCTCGACGACGAGCTCCGTCGCGGCGGTCTCGGTGAGGATGTAGGCGCCGCCCTCCTCGGCCAGGCGCTGCTGGAAGCGGGCCATCGCCGACACCGAGATCACCTCGTTGCCGTGGTTCTTGAACGGCGGCGGCGGCGGGATCCGCAGCGCGATCTTCGAGGTCGGCGTCATGTAGACCGCCTCCTTGGTCACCTCTCCGAAGGCGAAGCCCTCCTTGCGCCAGTCCTCGCGCGAGATCTCCGGGAACAGCTCCTGCAGCGGCCCGGGGCGCATCACCGCGCCCGAGAGGTTGTGCCCGCCACAGGTCTTCGCCTTCTCGACCACCGCGACCGGGACTTCCCCGAGCCGCTCCATCGTCTCGGGATCCTCCGCCAGCAGCTGCAGCAGCCTGTTCGCGCACGACAGCCCGGCCGTGCCGCCGCCGACTATCGCCACGCCGACCTCGATCAGCTCGTCCTCGGGGTCGAGGCCGCGCTTGATGAACTCCTTCTGCGAGTCGACCGGCGGCGGGAACGCCGCCGGCGCGACCTTGCCGTTCGAGCTCATGTCAGGCTCAGCTTCCCTTCTTGGCCTTCACGGCCTCGGTCAGCTTCGGGACGATCTTGTTCAGGTCTCCCACGATCCCGAGGTCGGAGAACTCGAAGATCGGCGCGTTCGCGTCCTTGTTGATCGCGACGATGTTCTCCGAGCTCTGCATGCCGACCTTGTGCTGGATCGCGCCCGAGATCCCGGCCGCCAGGTACAGCTTCGGCGAGACCGTCTTGCCGGTCTGACCGATCTGCGCCGCGTACGGGTACCAGCCGGCGTCCACCACGGCGCGCGTGGCCGCGACGGCACTGGTGCCGCCGAACGCCTGCGAGAGCTGTTCGAGCATCTCGAAGCCCTCTGCCTTGCCGAGGCCGCGGCCGCCCGCGACCAGGATGTCTGCACCCTCGATGTCGACGTCGGCCCCGCGCTGTTCGCCGCGCGTGACCATCGTCGCCTGACCGGCGTGCGAGCTCAGCTCGAAGCTGAGCGTCTCGACCGGGGCGTCGCCGCCGCCGGTCTGCTTGGCCTCGAACGCGTTCAGGCGCCCGATGATGATCCCGACCTCGGAGCGGTATTTGATCTCCGAGATGGCCGAGTCGCCGAGGATCGGGCGCTCCGCGATCAGCTCGCCGTTCTCGGCGCGCACGTTCGTGACCTCCATCGCGACGCCGGCGCCCAGGCGCGCGGCGAGGCCGGCTCCGATCTCGAAGCCGAGCAGGCCGCCGCCGAACAGCGCGTACTTGTATCCGCCGTCGGCGATCGCCTTGGCCATCGCGTCGACGAGCGGCTGCGCCAGCCCTTCCGGGCCCTCGGCGACGAGCACCTTCTTGGCGCCGTAGTTGCCGAGCGTGGCGGCCAGGTCCTGCGGGACGTTCTCGCCGAGCAGGATCGCGTGCGCCTCGCCGCCCAGTTCGCCGGCGAGCTTGGCGCCCTCCGAGACGGCGCCCAAGGAGTTCTTGTTGATCGCGCCCTCGTAGTGCAGCGCGTAGACCAGGATGTTCGCCATTGGTTCTCAGTTCTCCTTAGATGAGCTTCCGCTCGTCGAGCCAGGCGACGATCTTCTCGACCGTCTCGCCGGTGTCCTCGTCCTCGATGATCTCGCCGGCAGCCTTGGCGGGCGGAGCCTTCGCCGCCACCCACTGCGCGGCGGAGTTCTCGCCGCCGACTTTCGAGGCGTCGATCTCGACGTCGGCCGCCGCGACGGTGTCGAGCGGCTTCTTCTTGGCCCCCATGATCGCCTTCAGCGACGGGTAGCGGGGCTCGTTGATCGCGTCACCGACCGAGATCACGGCGGGCAGCCTGATCTGCACGGTGTCGTAGCCGTACTCGGCCTGGCGCTCGCAGCGCAGGCTCTCCGAGTCGACGTCCATCTTGATCACCTGGGTCAGTGAGGGCATTCCCAGGTGCTCGGCGACGACCGCGCCGATCGTGTAGCACTCGCCGTCGTCGGACTGCTGGCCGAGCAGCACCAGGTCGGGGCTCTCGCGCTGCAGCGTCTTGGCCAGCGCGTAGCCGGTCGCGGCGACGTCGGAGCCGGCCACGGCAGGGTCGCTCAGGTGCACCGAGCGGTCGGCGCCGAGCGAGACGGCCTTGTGCAGCGCGCGGACCGCGCTCTCGGGGCCCATCGTGACCGCGACGATCTCCTCGACCGGCACCGCGCCGCCCTCCTTGATCTGCATCGCCGCCTCGATGGCGTGCGTGTCATACGGGTTGAGGTTCTTCTCCCCGCTGCGGTCCATACGCCCCGTCGAGGGGTCGATCCTCTTCTCGACGGCGGCGTCCGGGACCTCCTTCACCAGGACGCATATCTTCATTTCTGAGGGTTTCTCCTTGGGGTCTGTTGGCTGCGATGCTACCTGCTCAGGCGGTTGACTGACGAGTCAATCAAAGGTTAGGTGCGTTGCGGGCCGCCGCGTCGCGGATGAAGTCCACGATCTCCTGCGTCGGCGCGCCGGGCGTGAAGACCTCGGCCACGCCGAGGCTCTTGAGCTCGGGGATGTCCTCGGCCGGGATCGTCCCGCCGACGGTGATCACGACGTCGTCGACGCCCTGCTCGCGCAGCAGCTCGACGATGCGCGGCACGAGCGTCATGTGCGCGCCCGAGAGGATCGAGAGGCCGACCGCGTCGGCGTCCTCCTGGATCACGGTCTCGACGATCTGCTCCGGCGTCTGGTGCAGGCCCGTGTAGATGACCTCCATGCCCGCGTCGCGCAGCGCCCGCGCGATGATCTTGGCGCCGCGGTCGTGGCCGTCGAGGCCCGGCTTTGCGACTACGACGCGGATTTTGCTCTGGGCGGGGGCGGCAGGGGACATTGGCGGCTCGTGCGGGTCGGTGGACGCTGCTCATGAAGGCGCCCACTCTTCCCGGGCGCCGGCGAGGGCGGCGCCTGCGATGACGGGCGCCGTCTCGGCGCATACTCTAAGCACTCGCCGCCGGCGGCGCGCTTTGGCGCCGTCCCCGCTCCGGACGGGGATTGACAGTTCGCTGACAGCACGGTTGACACGCGCGGCGGTTCTGCCCGACACTGCTCCGGTCCGAGGGGGCAGCATTCGGGAGGGGGGTTGTCCGGGCGCGGGCCGCGCGCCTCCGAGCGCCGGCACCTCACCGCGCCTCGCGCGCTCTAGCGTCGCGCGCGACGCTGCACGCGCCGCCATGCCGGGGCGGGCGTGCGCGTCTCGGCACGCTCGGAGGGCGGGCCGCCAGCGCGTTCGATCAGCGCGCGCCCGGCCGAGGCCAGCGCGGTGCCCGCGCCGAGCAGCGCCAGCACCTTCAGCCGCCGGCCGAGCCGGTCGAGCGCGATGATCTCCCACCCCTCCTCGAGCGCGATCCGGCGCAGGACCGCGTCGGGATTGACAACCACGGCGCATCCGACCGCGCGCAGCATCGGCAGGTCCGACTCGGAGTCCGAGTACGCGTGCGAGGCCGCGAGGTCGATGCCCGTGTCCTCGGCGAGCTCGCGCATCGCCAGCACCTTGCCCTCGCGGTAGTTGAACGGCCCGGCGGGCCGGCCCGTGTAGTAGCCGTCGACGATCTCCGAGCGCGAGCCGAGCCCGCCGTCGAAGGACAGCACGCGCGCGAGCAGGTCCGCCATCTCCTGCGAGGCGGCCGTCAGGATGTAGACCGGCTCGCCGGCGTCCTGGTGCGCATAGGCGCGCTCGAGCATCTGCGGGTACAGCCGCGGCAGCACCCCGCTGAGCACGCGCGGCGAGAGCCGTTCGAGATCGCGCACGCGCACGCCGGCGATCATCTCCCCCACGCGACGCCGCACGTCGTCGGCGCGGTCGTCGGTCGAGCCGAGCAGCCGGAAGCGCAGGTTCTCGTACAGGTCGCGCACCAGGCGCGAGCGCGAGATCATCCCCGACTCGTACGCCGCGCGCGCGAAGAAGATGCCGGAGGACCCGGCCATCAGCGTCTTGTCGAGATCGAAGAACGCGGCCCCGCGCGGACGCGGAGAGCTCGCCCGGTGGCCGTTCTGCTCAGCCACGGGCAGGCGTTCAGACCTTGAGGATCAGCGCGTCGCCCTGCCCGCCGCCGGAGCAGATCGCCGCGCAGCCGAGGCCGCCGCCGCGGCGGCGCAGCTCCAGCAGCAGGCTGCCGAGGATCCTCGCGCCCGAGGCGCCGATCGGGTGCCCGAGCGCGACCGCGCCGCCGTTGACGTTGACGCGGTCCTCGTCGATGCCGAGCATGCGGATCGAGTTGAGCGTCACCGAGGCGAACGCCTCGTTGATCTCCCACACGTCGATGTCGCCCGGCTGCAGGCCCGCCTTCTCGAGCGCCTTCTTGGCGGCGGTGGCCGGCGTCGTGGCGAGGTAGGCGAAGTCGTTGGCGCTCTGCGCGTGCGCGACGATCTCGCCGAGCGCCTCCTTGCCGTTCGCCTGCGCCCACTCCTCGGAGGCGAGCACGAGCGCGCCGCCGCCGTCGTTGACGCCGGGCGAGTTGCCGGCCGTGTGCGAGCCCTCCTTGCCGACCAGCCCGGGGAGCTTCGAGAGCGCCTCCAGCGATGTGTCGCGCCGCGGGCCCTCGTCGATCTCGACGAGCGTGTCGCCCTTGCGTCCCTTGACCGTCACCGGCGCGATCTCCTCGGCCATGCGGCCCTCGTCGGTCGCCTTCAGCGCGAGCTCGTGCGAGCGCAGCGCCCAACGGTCGAGGTCGGCGCGCGTGATCTCGAGCTCGTCGCCGATTTCGGTCGCCTCCACGAACATCTGCTTGCCGGAGAACGGGTTCGTGAGCCCGTCGTGGACCATCGCGTCGAGCATCTTCGCGTCCCCCATGCGGTAGCCGAAGCGGCCCTGCGGGACCAGGTAGGGCGCCATCGACATCGACTCCATGCCGCCGCCGACGCCGATCTGGACGTCTCCGGCGCGGATCGCCTGGTCGAGCAGCACCGAGGCGCGCAGCCCCGAAGCGCACACCTTGTTGATCGTCTCGGAGGAGACCTCCTTGGGGACGCCGGCTTTGATCTGCGCCTGGCGCGAGGGGATCTGGCCCTGGCCCGCCTGCAGCACCTGCCCCATCACGACGTGATCGACCTGCTCGGGCTCGACCCCGGAGCGCTCGAGCGCGGCCTCGATCGCATGCGCGCCGAGCTCGGTCGCCTCGAGCGTCGACAGGCCGCCGCCCATCTTGCCGATCGGGGTGCGGGCTGAGCCGAGGATCACTGTCTTGGCCATGGGGGCGGGTCTTCTCCTGTGCTCGCGGGACTGATCCGAAGTTCGAGAATGGTAGTGGACCGCCCCGGAGGGGCCGCGCGGCCTCGCGCTCGGGGCGCCGCGCGCGATAGGGTCCGCGCCGAATGGAGGTCCTCGCCCGTCCGCCCGAGTCCGCGCCCCAGCAGGCCGACACGGTCGCGGTCGGACTGTTCGAGGGGGAAGCCCCGCCCGAGCGCGTGCCGCAGGAGCTCGCGGCGCTGCTGTCCTCGGGCGAGGCGCGCGCGCAGCCGAAGTCGCTTGCGCTCGCGCACGCCGACGGCCACCGCTGGCTGGGGGTCGGCCTCGGCAAGCGCGAGGAGCTGACGCCCGAGCGCCTGCGCGTCGCGGCCGCGGTCGCGCAGGCCCGCGCGCGCGAGCTCTCGGCGAACGTGCTGTGCTGGCTGCTGCCCGCGGGTGCCGAGGGTGCGCACGCGGCGGCGCTGGTCGAGGGGACGGTGCTGGCGGACTACCGCTTCGAGCGATTCAAAGCGCCGCCGCCCGAGGCTCCCCCGCACCTCGAGCGCCTGATCATCGCCTGCCCACCGGAGCTCGAAGGCGCGGTCGGCGACGCCGCCCTCGTCGCCGCGCGCGTGAACCGCGCGCGGGACCTGCAGAACCGGCCGGGCAACGACCTGACGCCGACCGCCCTCGCCGAGCACGCGCGCGCGCTGGCCGAGGAGATCCCCGAGCTGTCGGTGCGGGTCGAGGGACGCGAGGCGATCGCAGCGCGCGGGATGGGCGCCTTCTCGGCGGTCGCCCAGGGCTCGGCCGAGGAGCCTGCCCTGATCACGATCGAGTACGAGCCGCCCTCCGCCGCTGGCTCGCCGAAGCTCGCGTTCGTCGGCAAGGCCGTGACGTTCGACAGCGGCGGCATATCGCTGAAGCCGGGGCCGAAGATGTCGGAGATGAAGTTCGACATGTCCGGCGGCGCGGCGGCGATCGAGGCGACCGCGGCGATCGCCCAGCTCGGGATCCCGGTGCGACTCGTGACGGTCGTCGGCGCCACCGAGAACCTGCCCGGCGGCACCGCCGTGAAGCCCGGCGACATCGTCACGGCCGCCAACGGCAAGACGATCGAGATCAACAACACCGACGCCGAGGGGCGCCTGGTGCTGGCCGACTGCCTGTGCCACGCCGTCGCCGAGGGCGCCGAGCGCATCGTCGACCTCGCGACCCTGACCGGCGCGGTGATCATCGCGCTCGGCTCGACCTACGCCGGCCTCATGAGCAACGACGACGAGTTCGCCGAGCGCATCACCGAGGCCGGCCGAGTGACCGGCGAGACGGTCTGGCGGCTGCCGCTGCACGAGGAGTACGAGGCGCTCGTGAAGGGCACCTACGCCGACCTCGACAACGCGCCCGAGGCGCGCAAGGCGGGCACGATCGTCGGCGCCACTTTCCTGTCGAGCTTCGTCGAGGAGGTGCCGTGGGCGCACCTCGACATCGCCGGCTCGGCCTGGGAGCTGGGGCGCGAGTACGTCGGCAACGGCGCCTCCGGCTACGGGGTGCGGCTGCTCGTCGAGCTCGCACGCGAGCTGGCTGCCGGCGCCTAGCGCCGTCTGGCGAACGGCGAGCGCAGGTCTTCCTGCGAGAACGGGCCGCCGGACGTGTCCGCGCCGACCGCGCTGCGGTACACGAACACGCGGTAGATCTGCTCCATCGCGGCGACCGCGGCGCCGAGCGCGAACAGGCCCGCGCCGGCGAGCACGACGAGGGCCGCGCCGCCGCCACCCGGCTGCGCGAGCCCGATCAGCAGCAGCACGACGAGCGGGACCGCGAGCACCATCGCGGCGGCGCCGATGCCGATCGACCCGCCGACCTGCGCGCCCCAGCGCCGCTTGAAGATCTGCGCCGAGCGCTCGACCGTCTTCACCGGTCCGAGGCCCTCGTACGCGAGGATCGGGACCGCGAACACGGTCGCGAGCGACCACGCCATCCCGAACAGCGCGGCCGCGATGCGCCCGGCCAGCGGCAGGCGCTCCTCGAGCAGCCGCAGCACGAGCCCGACGGTGCACGCGAGCAGGCTCCAGGAGGCGATCAGCCCGATGCGGGCGTTGGCCGCCGAGAAACCCTGCCCGACGGTCGTGTGCCGGCCGTCCAGGCGGCCGCCGAGCACCTCGGCGAGCGCGACCGAGAAGTAGATCGAGATGAACGTCAGCGGGTAGGCCGCGATCAGGCCTGGGACGAACAGCGCATCGCGCGCGTGCGCGCCGGTGCCGGCACCCGCCGGCGGGGTCCACGTCGAGAAGCAGAAGGCTCCGACGGCGAGGCTCAGGATCACCGAGACGACGGGGAAGACCGTCAGCCCCGGGTTCTCACGCAGCACTCGAAAGCTCGCCGAGAGCATCCGCAGCGAGCGCGCGAAGCGCGACTCGCCGCTGCTGTACGGACTGACCGCGAAGGGTTCGGCCGAGCCCGCGAGCGACGGCGCGGCGCCGGCCCCGCCCTGGTCGACCTCTGCCGTGGCCGCCGCGAGCCCACGGGCACGCGCGCAGTCCGGGCAGTAGGTCTCGCCGTGCGACAGCGCCCATCCCGCGCCTGCCAGGCCGCCGGCGGTGTCGCGTTCGTCGACCTCGACCGAGCGGGCGCAGCTCCAGCAGTGGATCCTCACAAGGCTCACACCGAGCTAATCGCCAGCCGTCCCCCGCGGCTTTAGATTCTGCCGGTCCGGCTGGCCCGGCCGCTCAGACCCCCACCGGCTGCCCCAGCCAGCGCGTGACCGCCGTCCACGCCTGGCCGCGCGGGTCGACATGGGCGCGGTGCGAGCCGGCCGCGCCGTCGATCTCGATCAGCTCGGCGCTCACGCCCGCCTCCCGCGCGCGCTCGACGTACTTTCGGACGGGCTTGACCGACACCGTGCGGTCGGCCGTGCCGTGCACGAACAGCGTCGGCGCCTCGAGCGGCGGGAGCTGCATCGGGTCGGCGATCGCGTAGCGCTCGGGCAACTGCTCGGGCGAGCCGCCGATCAGCTCGCGCACCGGGCCTCCTTTCCACACGCGGTAGGCGCCCGCCAGGTCGCAGACGGCGGCCTGCCCGACGACGCGCGTGGGCGTCACCGCGGGCCGGGCGCCCGGGGCGCCGTCCGGAAGCCCGGCGCGCGCGCCCGCCCACAGGGCGAGGTGGCCGCCGGCCGAGTGGCCGAGGAACGACACACCGTCGAGGTCGAGCGGCGCGTCGAGCGCACGCAGGTGGTCGATCGCGGTGGCCACGTCCTCGAAGGTGGCGGGCCAGCCGCCCCCGTCGCCTCCGAGGCGGCGGTACTCGACGTTCCAGACCGCCCACCCTCGCCGTAGGAGGTCGCCCACCAGCCCGCGCATCACGACACGCCCGTAGCGCTTGTGCCAGGACCCGCCGTGGATCGCGACCATCACCGGGTGCGGCCCGGCCCCGAGCGGCAGGTACAGGTCGGCGCGCTGCGAGCGGTGTGGCCCGTAGCGGTGCACCTGCCCGCGGGTCATGAAGTCGAGCACCAGGCGCGTGCGGCTCACGCGCGGCGATGCTAGCCGAGCGCCGCCGGGCGCCCGGGGGGCGGCGCTCGAGGAGCGCGGCGCCGAGTCTCCCCCGCCACCGCCGACGTGTGAGAATGCGCCCGCGATGGACTTCGACCTGTCCCCCGACCACGAGCTGATCCGCCGCACGGTGCGCGAGTTCGCCGAGGGCGAGGTCGCGCCGGTCGCCGAGGAGCTCGACCGCACGAAGTCGTTCCCGTATGAGATCGTCGCCAAGCTGGGGGCGCTCAACCTGATGGGGATCCCCTTCCCGGAGGAGTACGGCGGCGCCGGCGGGGACACGCTCGCCTACGCCCTGGCTGTAGAGGAGCTCACGCGCGTGGACTCCTCGGTCGCGATCACGCTGTGCGCGCACACCTCGCTCGGCACCCAGCCGATCTACCTGTTCGGCTCCGAGGAACAGAAGCGCGAGTGGATGCCCAAGCTGTGCTCGGGCGAGCGGCTCGGCGCCTTCGGCCTGACCGAGCCGGAGGCGGGCTCGGACGCCGGCAACACGCGCACCCGCGCCCGGCTCCAGGACGGCGAATGGGTGATCGACGGCGCCAAGCAGTTCATCACCAACGCCGGCACCGACATCTCGGGTGTCGTGTGCATCACGGCTGTGACGAACCCCACCCACCCCGACGGCAACGGCGCCAAGGAGATCTCGAACCTGATCGTGCCCAACGGGACGCCCGGCTACGAGCAGGGCGAGCCCTACAGGAAGATGGGCTGGAACGCCTCGGACACGCGCCCGCTGAGCTTCAGCGAGTGCCGGGTCCCGGAGGGCAACCTGCTCGGCCCGCGTGGCGCCGGCTTCAAGCAGTTCCTGCACATCCTCGACATCGGGCGCATCGGCGTGGCCTCGATGGGCGTCGGGCTCGCGCAGGGCGCGCTCGACCAAGCGCTCTCCTACGCGCGAGAACGGCGTGCCTTCGGCCAGCCGATCTCGAAGTTCCAGGCGATCCAGGGCAAGCTCGCCGACATGTCGACCGAGATCGAGGCGGCGCGCCTGTTGGTCTACAAGGCCGCTCGCGAGAAGGACGCGGGACGGAACTTCACGCTCACCGCCGCGCAGGCCAAGCTGAAGACCGGCCGGCTCGCCGTCCGCTGCGCCGAGGAGGCGGTCCAGATCCACGGCGGCTACGGCTACATCGAGGAGTACCCCGTGTGCCGCTTCTACCGCGACGCGAAGATCCTCACGATCGGCGAGGGCACCGACGAGGTGCAGCAGATGGTGATCGCGCGCGCGCTCGGCGCCTGATCGGCCCGGCTCAGTCGGGCTCGGCCTCGTGGAAGTGCATCGGGCCGCTGCTGAAACCCGGTGTGTCGGACATCTCGCCGGTGGCGAACAGCCTCTGCGCGCGCCCTGCCGCGTCGAGGATCGTTCCCGCATCGAGCTCGTAGAGCGTCTCCTGGACGCCGCGCGCCGGCCACTGCACCGCGAACGTGAGCGGCCCTGGGGGAGGCAGCGGCCAGAACCACAGCTCGTGACGCCATTCGCCGCCGCCTCCGCTGCCGCCGCCTCCGTGGATCAGAGGCCCGTCGGGGCGCTCCTCCCCCCGCAGCGGCGGGGCCCCGGGTCCGGGGTCCAGCTCGGCCTTGGCGCCGTCGGCATAGCGCACGCCGATGCGCAGCGTGCTCTCCGGATCCGCGCGCCGGCGCCACGGCCCCCAGCCGAACGGTGTCTCCTCGTCATCCTCCTCGCCCATCGCGGACATCACGAGCAGCGTCGCCGCGAAGCCATCGCTGCAGGCTCCGATGTGTGTCAGCGCGATCGCGACGCTGTCCGTCCGCGCCAGCAGCAGCTCCTGTGCGACAGCGCCGAGCAGGATCCCGCGCGGGCGCTCGAGCCACGGCGGCAGCACGGGGCGCGGCGGACGCGGCGGCTCGACGGGTTCCGGCCGGGGCTCGAAGAACACGCGGCGAGCATACGCGACCGCCCGCCGCGGGCTGAGAGCCGCCCGCGGCGTCGCGGGCGATACTGACGGCCATGGCCGATCACATAGGACGGCTGCAGGACAAGGTCGCGCTGATCGCGGGGGCCGGCCAGACCCCCGGCGAGCGGATCGGAAACGGCCGCGCCACGGCGCTGCGGTTCGCCCGCGAGGGCGCCCGCGTGATGCTGCTCGACCGCGACCGCGACGCGGCGGCCGACACGGCCGCGGCGATCGCCTCCGAGGGCGCCTCGGCGGAGGTGTTCGAGGGCGACGTCTCGCGCGAGCAGGACTGCGCCGCCGCGGTGGGGGCCTGCGTCGAGCGCCTGGGCGGGCTCGACGTGCTGCACCACAACGTCGGGATCGGCCGCGGCGACGGGTGGGCGGAGTCGATCGACTTCGAGGCCTGGGAGCGGATCGTGCGGGTCAACGCCGGCGGCGCGCTGCTGATGGCCAAGGCTGCGCTGCCCGTGATGCGCGAGCGCGGGGGCGGCGCGATCACGTTCGTGTCATCGATCGCGGCGCTGGTCGCGGGCGCCGAGCCGATGAGCAACCCGCCCCACGGCTACAAGATGTCAAAGGCCGCGCTCGACGCACTGACGCTGTCGCTGGCCCAGTCCTACGCCCAGCACGGCGTGCGCGTGAACGCGATTCTGCCGGGCCTGATCGACACGCCGATGGGCGTCGACGCGGTCGCCTCGGCACTCGGCGTCGAGCGCGAGCGCTATGCGCGACGGCGCGATGAAGCCGTGCCCCTCAAGGGCGGCATGGGCAGCGCCTGGGATGTCGCCAACGCAGCGCTGTTCCTGGCCTCTGAGGAGGCGCGCTTCATCACCGGCGCGCTGTTGCCGGTCGACGGCGGCCAGTCAACGCGCGTCGGCTGAGCCCAGGCGGGCCGCCGACTCGCGCTCGAGCAGCGTGCCGGCGGCGCTGGCCGGGTCGAGGCGGCGCTCGACGACCTCGTCGAGCAGGCGCTGGAAGGCGGGGTCCTCGGCCAGGTCCTCCTCCAGCCGCCTGCGCATGCGCGCGGTCGCGATCGCGAGCACCTCGTTGCGCAGGTTGCGCCGACGGCGCTCGGCGAGCGTGCCGGCGGCGACGATGTGCTCGCGGTGCTCGTTCAGGCGCTCGACGAGCTCCTCGAACGCCGTGGCCTCGGGTGGCCTCGGTCTTGACGATCGGAACGCGCCAGCTCGCCCGCACCTCCTCGGGCGTCCGGTCGAGGTTCGCGAGCGACAGCACGCCGCGAATCTCGCGCACCATCGTGTCCGTCAGCGGGTGGTCGGCCTTGTTGATCACGATCACGTCGGGGATCTCCATCACGCCCGCCTTGAGCGCTTGGATCGAGTCGCCCGAGCCGGGCATCAGCACGAGCACGATCGTGTCGGCGTGGTCGATGATGTCGATCTCGGCCTGGCCGACGCCGACCGTCTCGATGAACACGTCCTGGCGCCCCGCGGCGTCGAGCAGCAGCGCGGCCTGCAGCGCCGCCTCGGACAGGCCGCCGAGCGCGCCGCGGTTGGCCATCGAGCGGATGAACACGCCCGGGTCGAGGAAGTGCTCGGTGAGGCGGATGCGGTCGCCGAGCAGCGCGCCCTGCGTGAACGGCGAGGAGGGGTCGATCGACAGCACGCCGACGCTGCGCCCCGCCTCCCGCCGCGCGCGCGTGAGCGCGCCGATCAGGGTCGACTTGCCGGCGCCGGGCGGCCCGGTGAAGCCCACGACCTCGGCGTGCCCGGTGCGGGGATAGACCTCGCGCACCAGCTCCCACCCCTCGGGGCGGTCGTCCTCGACGAGGCTGATGCCGCGGGCAAGCGCGCGGCGGTCGCCGTCGAGCAGGCGCGTTGCCAGGGAGCGCTCGTCCATGGAGCGGGCATCATCGCAGGGGCGCTGACGGCGCCGCCCCGCGGAGCTACGATCCCCGCGATGGGGCTCCGGGCAGACGCACCTCCGACGCCCGGGCCGGCGTCCCCGGCACGCGGCGAGCCGCCGCCGCGCCACGGCGGCCCGCTGGCGCTGCTGCGCTTCATGCGCGCGAACGGCATGCTGAGACCCGGCTACCTGACGCTGCTCGTGCGCCTCGGGATGCTGAAGCTGCGCCACGGCCAGCGCCTGCAGACCGACGGTATCTGCTTCATCTGCCCGCGCGTGAAGCTCGAGATCGGGCGGGGCGCGACGCTGCGGATCGGCCGCTGGGCGTGGATCGGGCACGGCTGCAAGATCCGCGTGCACGAGGGCGAGGTCAGCATCGGCGCCAAGACCGTGATCGGGCAGGAGTGCACGATCTCCGCCTTCCAGCACGTCTCGATCGGGCGCGAGTGCATCATCGCCGACCGCGTGATGCTGATCGACTTCGACCACGGCGTGACCGAGGTCGAGCGCCCGGTTCGCCTGCAGGGGATCTACAAGCGCGACGTCGAGATCGGCCACAACGTGTGGATCGGCTACGGCGCCTGCATCCTGCGGGGGGTGCGCGTCGGCGACAACGCCGTGATCGGCACGAGCGCAGTGCTGACGCGCTCGTTCCCGGACAACGCCGTCGTCGCCGGGGTCCCGGCGCGGATCCTGCGCATGCGCGAGGCCCCCGAGCAGCTGCGCTGGGAGTAGCCGTGCCTCAGAGCGGCGCCAGGAACGCGCCGGTGTCCGCGCCGGGGGCGATCCCGCGCAGACCGTCGGGCCGCGCTCCGGCGCCCTCCGCGAGCGCCCGCTCGAGGCCCTCGCCGTGCGCGCGAATGCGCTCGCGCGCGTAGTCGGCGGCGAGCTCGCGCGAGACCAGGAACGGCCAGTCGCTGGCCTGCAGAGCGAGCAGCTCCCTGACGGCGGCGGGCGAGACCCCGCGCCCGGCGGCGAGCACGCGCAACTCGGCCGCCCGCACGCCGAACGCCAGCTCGGCGACCGCCGGTCCCGACCAGGTCGACAGGTCGCCGCCGCTGCCCCAGCTGCTCGGGAGCCAGCCGCTCGTGTCGACGGGCTCGGGCTCGCAGCGCTCGAGCGCGTCGTCGAGCGCCAGCAGCTCGAGGCCCTGGCGCTCGCACTCGGCCACGACCGCCCGCAGCCAGGCGACTCCCTCGTACCACCAGTGCCCGAGCAGCTCGGTGTCGAGCGCGCACACGACGAGCCCGCCGCCCGGCGCTCCCGCGCCGTGCTCGGCCAGGCGCTCGCGCGTGCGCGTGACGAAGTCGGCCGCGTGCTCGCGGGCCAGCGCGAGCGCGGCGACGCTGTCGTAGGGCTCGCCGTCGATCCGCCACGGGTTGTGATGGTGGATCGTGTGGTGGTGGTAGTCGCGGTAGGCGCCCGCCGCGGGATACCCCTGCTCGCTCCACACGAGCGCCATCGTCGCGCGGTCGACCGGCGCGAGCAAGAGGCCCCCGGTGGTCATCAGCGGGCGCAGATGCTCCGGCGCCCCGACGCCGTAGCGGCGGGTGGTCTCGACGCAGCACGCGGTGACGCCGGCTTCGAGCAGCAGCGGCTCGAGCCACGGCGCGTGGGCGCACTCGGGAAGCCACAGACCCCCGCCCCAGCGCTCGCCGAAGCGGCGGGCGTGGGAGGCGATGCCGCAGCGCAGCTGCTCGCGCACGCCGGCGTCGCTCGCCAGCAGCGGCAGCACGGCGTGCGTCGCGGAGGAGGTCCAGCGGGCATGTGGTGCGAGCGCGGCGAGCAGGTCGCCGCCGAGCTCGCGCATGCGCGCGGCCGCCTGCTCGTACTCGCCCCACGAGCGATCGAGCTCGGCCGCGAGCCGCTCGTGCCCGGCGGCGCGCAGCCCGGCGGCGTCCTCGGCGTGCGTCTGGCGCCGGACCCGCTCGACGAACTCGACGAAGCGCGCGCCGACGCCGGGGGCCTCGAGCTGGTCGCACAGCACCGGCGTCAGCGACAGCGTCAGCGGGGCGCCTGCATCGAGCACCTCGAGCAGCGGCAGATAGCAGCCCGCGATCGCCTCCCACAGCCACTCCTCGCCGAACGGCCACGTGCCGAAGCCCTCGACGTAGGGCATGTGGGTGTGAAGGACGATCGCCAGCGCGCCGCCGGTTCGGGAGACACGAGCTCTGCTCGTGTGCCCCGAACCGGCCAGCGGCCGGCTCACGGCCGGCACACCGCCAGCAGGTCGAGCGCGCCGTCGAGCCGGCAGGCACCCGCAGGCCGCAGGGCGAAGTCGCGCGCGCTGATCGCCGGCGTGAACCGCTCGTAGAACGGCCGGGTGATGTGGAGCGCGCCGTGCACGCGGTCCCAGCCGAGGCGCAGCGCGAGCTCGTGCGCGCGCAGCTTGCGCGCGTGGAAGAGCCCGTACATCGCGACCGACCCGAACACGCTGCGGCACAGCTCGGCGAACTCCTCGGCCCTGTACTCGTGCACGTGCCACGGGTTGTCCGAGCGGGCCGCGCCTGCCGGCGCGAGCGTCAGCACGTTCGGCGTGGAGACGAACACCGCCCCCTCGCCGTCGAGCAGCGAGGCGAAGTGCTCGAGCGTCGCGCCCGGCTCCTGGAGGTGCTCGATCGTCTGCAGGAACACGACCGCGTCGGCGGGCGCGCGAAACTCTTCCACGAGCGCGCGCTCGAAGCGCACCGCCGGATAGCGCAGGCGCGCATGCTCGAAGGCGTCGGGGTTCGCCTCGACGCCGATCACCGAGGCGGCCGTGCGCGCCAGCACGTCCGCTCCGTAGCCCTCGCCGCTGGCCATGTCGATCACCCGCGCGCCACGCACGCGCTCGGCGATCCACTGATAGACGACCAGATGCCGCTGGTACCAGTAGTTCTCCTCCGGCACGTCGGGCAGCGTGCGCTCCCCGGTCAGCGACAGCGGCGGCACGCCGTCGGGCTGGTCGCGCTGCACGTACAGCGCTGTCGTGCTTGATGGCAAAGAATGGACCTCCGTCGAGACGTCACGCCCGCTGGCGGCGGGGCCAGGCGCGCGAGTATATGGTGCCGCTCCGTGCCGCCCGCGCTGAGCGCAGAGGAGATCCGCGACGCCAACACGCGCTACCACGACGTGGCGGCCGGCCACTACGACGCCAAGTGGGGGATCGACTTCGGCGAGGTCGGCCGCGGCCAGGTGCTCGCCAAGGTCCGCAAGGCGCTGGGCGGCGAGCTGCCCCGCTGGCGGCGCTCGCTGGAGATCGGCTCGGGCACCGGCTACTTCACGCTCAACCTGATGGCCGCCGGCCTGATCGAGGAAGCCACCTGCACGGACATCTCCGCCGGCATGCTCGCCACCCTGGCGGCGAACGCCGAGGAGCTCGGGCTGCAGGTGCGCACCGCCCCTGCCGACGCCGAGCGGCTGCCCTTCCCGGACGCGAGCTTCGAGCTCGTGCTCGGCCACGCGGTGCTGCACCACATCCCCGACCTGACGCGCGCGTTCGGCGAGTTCCACCGCGTGCTGACGCCGGGCGGGACGCTGATGTTCGCGGGCGAGCCCTCGCGCTACGGCGACCGCCTGGCGAACGTCCCGAAGCGCATCGCGAGCGCGGTCGCGCCCGCCTGGCGGCGCGCGATCGGGGCCGGCCCGGCGCCGAAGGACGGCGGCGCCGATCCCGACGAGGCGCTCGAGCGCGTCGTCGACGTGCACGCGTTCTCGCCGGGCGAGCTCGCGGGCGCCGCCCGGGCGGCCGGGTTCACCGACGTGCGGGTCGTCGGCGAGGAGCTGCTCGCGAACTGGTTCGGCTGGACCAACCGCACGCTCGAGGCGAGCGCCGATCCCGAGCAGGTGCCGTGGGCCTGGCGCCAGTACGCGTATCGCGGCTACCTGCTGCTGCAGGGCGTCGACCGGCGCCTGCTCGAGAGCCGCCTGCCGCCGGCGATCTTCTACAACCTGATGCTCAGCGCGCGCCGCTAGCGCGCGGTGAGCCCTCCGTCCCGCGCGACGCGCGCCTAGACTCAGGCGCATGGCCGGCGCGCCCGTCCGCGACTTCCCGCTGTTCCCGCTCGGGATCGTGGCGCTGCCGAGCGAGGGCGTGCCGCTGCACATCTTCGAGGAGCGCTACCGGCGCATGATCGAGCATTGCCTCGCCGACCCCGGAGCCGAGTTCGGGATCCTGTGGCTCTCCGACGAGGAGCTGAAGCCGACCGGCTGCGCGTGCGAGGTCGAGCAGGTGCTCGAGCGGATGGCCGACGGCAGCATCAACATCCTGGTGCGCGGCACGCGCCCGTTCCAGCTGCTCGAGCGCCAGGACGACCTGCCCTTCCCGGCGGGCGTGATCGAGTTCCTCGACGAGCCGGCCGAGGCGCTCGACGAGGACGCCGCCCGCGGCGCGCGCGAGCTCTACGCCGAGCTCGTGCGGCAGGCGACCGACCGCGAGCTCGAGGCCGACGAGCTGGCCGAGCTCGACTCCTACCGGATGGCCGCCACGGTCGAGTTCGACCTGCCCGACAAGCAGCAGCTGCTCGAGCTGCGCTCCGAGAACGGGCGCCTGACGCTGCTGGGCAAGCTGCTCGCGACGGCGATCGAGCGCCTCGAGCTGCTCGAGCGCGCGCAGGTGCGCGCGCTCTCCAACGGCAAGGTCCGCTTCGGCTAGGGCCGGGCGGGACTCACTCGGGCAGGTGGCAGATGCGCTGGGCGCTCTGCAGCACGAACAGCGCCAGTTCGCGCAGCACGTGGGGCTGGTGGGCGGAGTTGTCGGCGAAGCTGACGCTGCCGTCGACATCGCGCACGCGGTAGCCGAGCACCGAGCCCGGCCGCGCCGGCAGCGTCAGGTGGCTGTTGGCGGCGTCGTGCAGTTCTTCCTGGATCGCGCGAGCCTGGACGATCTGCGCGTCGGCGAGTTTCTGCATCGTGCCGCCGTTGCAGCGCACGCCGCCTTCTTCGTTGACCAGCAGGGTGAGACGAGAGCTCCCGGGCCCCGAGCGTTCGACGAGGAACAGGTCGGGGGCGACGATGCCACCGCAGCCCGCCACGGCGAGCGCCGCGCCGAGCAGCGCGGCCGCGATGAGGCGCCTCATGCCGTCAGCGCGGCGCCGCCGCGGCGCGGGTCGCCGGCGCCGCTGAGGCTGCCGTCGCGGCGCAGGGCGGCCTGCACGCCGCCGAAGAACAGGTTCTGCGAGCGGAAGCGGACGACCGCCAGCTCCGGGTCGAGCTGCGAGAGCTCGAGCCCCGGCTCGGCGAACAGCGCCCCGTCCTCGTAGTGAAGGCGCGGCGCGCGTACCGCCTCCTCGACGCCGAGGCCGTGGTCGACCACGCCGATGATCGTCTGCAGCAGCGCCGAGCGGATCCGGTTGGAGCCGGCGCTGCCGAGCACGAGCTCGACCCCGCCCTCGCCCATCACGACCGTCGGCGCCATCATGCTCGGCATCCGCCGCCCTGCCGGGTGCAGGTGGAAGCCGAGCGGGTTCAGGTCCTCCTCCCCCATCACGTTGTTGAGGTGAACGCCGGTGCCGGGGACGACCACCCCCGAACCCTCGCCGTTGGTCGAGGTGGTGCTGCAGGCGAGCCCGTCGGCGTCGATCACCGAGATGTGCGTCGTCGAGCCGAGGCGACTCGACATGAAGCGCTCGAGGAAGCCCGGCTCGGAGAGCCCCTCGAGGAACCCGCGCCCGCGCTCGGCCTGGGCGGCGGCCATCGCGTCGACTATCGCCTGCAGTCCGGGCGGCGAGGGCGCCCGCTCGAGCAGCCCGAGCGCGTAGGCCAGCAGGATCCCGCCGGCGGACGGCGGCGGGTTGGTGAGCACCTCGCGCCCGCGGTAGCCGATCCGCACCGGCTGGCGCTCGACCGCGCGGTAGCCCGCCAGGTCATCGCGGCTCAGCGAGCCGCCGCGCTCGGAGAGCCACTCGCACACCGCCTGCGCGATCTCGCCGCGGTAGAACGGCTCGGAGCCCTGCTCCCCGAGCAGCGCGAGCGCGGCGCCGAGCTCGGGGTTGCGCATCGTCTCGCCCTCGCGCAGGACGCGCCCCTCGGGCGCCCACAGCGCCGCGCACTCGGGCGTCGAGGTCAGCAGGTCGGTGAGGATCTCGGCGACGTAGGCCTGCGCGGCGTTGAGCGGCACGCCCTCGTGCGCGAGGCGCAGGGCCGGCTGCACGAGCCGCGAGAGCGGCATCGTGCCCCAGCGCTCGGCCGCCGCGCACACGCCCGCGGGGGTGCCGTAGGCGCCGACCGATGCGGGACCGACGTGGAACACCTGGGCGGCGTCCCCGAACGACACGTCGACCGCGTAGAGCTCGGCCTCGGTGCCGTCGCCGCGGCGGGTCGGCGCCTGCACGAAGAAGTCGAGCAGCACCGGCTCGACGCCCGCGCCGGCGACGAGCATGTAGCCGCCGGCGCCGAGCCCGGTCAAGAGCGCCTCGGCCACGAACGAGGCGAGCATCGCGGCGACGGCCGCGTCGACGGCGTTGCCGCCGTCGCGCAGCACCTCGGCGCCGGCGCGCGCGCTCAGCGGATGCCCGGCGGCGACGACCCCCTTCTCAGCGGTTGCCATCGCTCAGCAGTACCACAGGGGCGCGCGCGACGGCCAGCCGCAGCGCGGCGGCGCGCGGCGCCGCCGGGCGCCTCAGGCGCCCGGGATGAACTCTGGGATCTCGAGGTCGTCGAGGCCGGCGCGGCGGCGTCCGCCGGCCGGCGCGGAGTTGCGCTGCACGCGCACCTCGCCGGCGGCGGGCTCGCGGAAGCGGCTGTTGAGGCTCTTGCGCCGCCCCTCGTCGCCGTACCCGGTCGCCACGACCGTGACCCACACCTGGTCGTCGAGCTTCTCGTCGACCATCGCGCCGAAGATGATGTTCGCGTCGGGGTGGGCCGCCTCGGAGACCGACTTGGCGGCCTCGTTGACCTCCCACAGGGAGAGATTGACGCCGCCGGTGATCGACAGCAGGATCGAGCGCGCCCCCTCCATCGAGGTTTCCAGCAGCGGCGAGGACACGGCCTGCATCGCGGCCTCGGTCGCGCGGTGCTCGCCGACGCCCATGCCGATGCCGAGCAGCGCGCTGCCGGCGTCGCTCATGATCGTGCGAACGTCGGCGAAGTCGAGGTTGATCAGGCCCGGCAGCGTGACCAGGTCCGAGACGCCCTGCACACCCTGGCGGAGCACGTCGTCGGCGACGCGGAACGCGTCGACCATCGAGGTCTGCTTGTCGAGCACCGAGAGGAGCCGGTCGTTCGGAACGACGATCAGCGTGTCGACCTCGTCGGCGAGCGCCGTCACGCCGTGCTCGCCCTGCTCGCTTCGCCGCGTGCCCTCGAAGCCGAACGGCTTGGTCACGATCCCGACCGTGAGCGCCCCCACTTCGCGCGCGATGCGGGCCACGACCGGGGCCGCGCCCGTGCCCGTGCCGCCGCCCGAGCCTGCGGCGATGAAGATCATGTCCGACCCCTTCAGCAGGGCCTTCATGCGGTCGTAGTCCTCCATCGCGGCATGGCGCCCGACGTTCGGGTCCGAGCCCGCGCCGAGCCCGCGCGTGAGCTCCGCGCCGATGTGCAGCGTCAGGTCGGCGGTCGACTGCTGCAGCGACTGCACGTCGGTGTTGACGGCCAGGAACTCGATCCCCTCGACCTCGGCCTCGACCATGCGGTTGACCGCGTTGACGCCGGCTCCGCCGACGCCGACGACGCGGATCACGGGCTGCCCGACGCTGCGCGCTGAGGGCGCGAACGAGACCTCGGGGGCCGGTTCCGGCGCCCGCGCCGAGCGCGGGTCGGGGCGCTCCATCAGGTTCTCGGGGATCTCCGAGGAGAAGGCGTGGCGAAGGCGCTCCTGCGGGGAGCGCACGTGGACCTCGTGCTCGGCTTCGGCGGCGCCGGCGCCCAGCGCAGGGTGGGGCAGGCCGGTCTCGCGGGGATGGGCCGGCGGCTCGGGCTCCGGGGCCGGGCGCTCGACGGCGGGACGAGAGGGCACCGCGGGCGCGGCGCCGGCAGGGTCCTCGCCCTCTTCGGTCTTGCGGAACAGCGCCGCGAGCGGCCCTTCGCGCATGCTGGCACGCCTAGGGTTGGCCATGGGTGAGCACCTCCTGGGCGAGTTGCCGGTAGGACTGGGCGGCGACGCCGTCCGGCTCGTACTTGAGCACCGACATGCCCTTGACGGGCGCCTCGGCGAAGCGGACGGTCTTGCGGATGCGGGAGGCGAACACGCGCTCGCCGAAGTTTTCCTCGAGGATCTCGATCGCCTCCTTGGCGTGGATCGTGCGAGTGTCGACCAGCGTCGGCAGGATGCCCTCGATGTCGACGTTCGGGTTGAGGTTCTCGCGGATCATCGCCAGGGTGTTCTGGAGCTGGATCAGCCCCCGCATCGACAGATACTCGCACTGCACGGGGACGATCACCTTGTCGGCGGCCGTCAGCGCGTTGATCGTCAGCAGCCCGAGGCTCGGCGGCGTGTCGATGCAGATGAAGTCGTAGTCCTCGAGGATCGGTTCGAACGCCTTCTGCAGAGTGCGCTCGCGGCCGATCATCGTCGACATCGCGATCTCGGCCCCGGCCAGGTCGATCGAGGCGCACGCGACGTCGATCTCGCGCCTGCGGATCACCTCGCGGATCGAGATCTTGTGCACGAGCACGTCGTACATCGACTTCTCGAGCGTGTCGGGATCGATCCCCTGGGACATCGTCAGGTTGCCCTGCGGGTCCATATCGACGCACAGCACGCGGTGGCCCTCCTCGGCGAAGGCGGCTGCCAGGTTCAGCGTCGTCGTCGTCTTGGCCACGCCGCCCTTCTGGTTGGCGAATGCGATGACCTTGGCCTTACCTTCCACGTCTAGCTCCGATGCTCGATTGCGGGAAGCCTTCCGGTGGGTATTCGCATGAGAAGGGTCGATTCCTGCATCGTGAGGCCGGCATGAACCACCGGCCGGCCCGCTCTAGATCTACGATCCCGGCATGGCCGCCGGCTCGGTGAAGAGGACTGCCGGCCCGCTGGCCGGGCTCGCCCGCAAGCGGGTGATCGTCACGCTCGGCGCCGGCGGCGTCGGCAAGACGACGACCTCCGCGGCGCTCGCGCTGGCGCTGGCGATGCGCGGGCGCAAGGTCGCGGTCGTGACGATCGACCCCGCGCGCCGGCTGGCGTCGGCGCTCGGCCTGTCCGAGCTCTCGGGCGAGCCGCACCGGATCGACCCGGCGCCGCTGCTCGCGCAGGGGATCGAGGTGCGCGGCGAGCTGTGGGCGATGATGCTCGACGTCAAGGCGACCTTCGACCAGATCGTCGCGCGGCTCGCCCCCGAGGAGGGCGCGCGCGAGGAGATCCTCGCCAACCCTGTCTACCGCGAGCTCTCGACCGCGGTCTCCGGCTCGCACGAGCTGAGCGCTGTGGCGAAGCTCTACGAGCTCTACGAGGAGCACGACTTCGAGGTGATCGTGCTCGACACGCCGCCCTCGCGCAACGCACTCGACTTCCTCGACGCGCCGGGCCGCCTGCTCGGCTTCATGGAAGGGCGCGCACTGCAGGTGTTCCTCGCGCCCGGCGGCATGACCGCGCGGCTGTTCGGGCGCGGCACGGCGCTCGTGTTCGCGATCTTCGCGCGCGTGACCGGGGTCGACATGCTCTCGGAGCTCTCGCACTTCTTCCGCTCCCTGAGCGGGATCCTCGACGGCTTCGGGGCGCGCACGCGCGCCGTCCAGGAGCTGCTGCGCTCCCCCGAGACGGGCTACCTGGTGGTGACCTCGCCCGAGCCCGAGCCGGTGCGCGAGGCGCGCTTCCTGCTGATGCGGCTGGGCCAGCGCGGCCTGGCGGCGCCCGAGCTGCTCGTGAACCGCATCCACAGCGACGGCCTCGACGGGCACTCGAGCGAGGATCTCGAGCAGCTCCTGGCGGACGGGCTGGGCGAGGACCTGGCGCGGCGCGTGGCGCTCAACCTGGCCGACTTCGACACGCTCGCCCGCCGCGACGCCGCCACCGTGCGCGAGCTCTCAGCGCTGCTCGACGGCCGGCGCCCGACGCTCGTCGGGCACCTAGATGAAGAGGTCCAGGATCTCCTCGGCCTCGCCAGGATCGCCGAGCAGCTCGGGCTCTGAGGCCGGCGCGTACGCCGGCGCGCCGCCGAGCGCGTGCTCGCCGTGAGCCGGCGCCGGCGCCTCGGCCAGCAGCAGCTCGTCGGCGAGCCCGACGAGATCGGGGTCCAGGTGGCCGCAGATCACGTCGCGCAGCAGCGCCCTCAGGTGGTCGGCGACCTCGCCGGCGAGCATGTGGGCACCCGGCTGGCCGGCGGCCGTGCCGGCGATCACCGCGCGCTCGAGCGCCAGCGCCTGGACCGTGCGCTCGGTCAGCACCAGACGGCGCTCGGGCGTCGCGCACAGTGCCGCAAGGCGCCCCGCGAGCAGCCCGCTCGCGGGCCCCTCGGGCTCGAGCAGCGCGCGCAGGGCGAGCAGGTTGTCGCTCAGCGCCAGCAGCGCGTCCTCGCGCTCGCAGCCGAGCTCGAAGCGCCGCAGCGCCCAGGCGAGCTCGTCGCCGTGCGGGGCGCGGCGCGAGACCAGGTTGCAGAACGCGCGCAGCTCGTCCTCCTGCTCGGCGGTCACGACCAGCATCCCGCGCGGGCGCCCGCCGGCGCCGAGCGCGAGCGGGATCCAGCTGCCGCCCTCGCCGATGCGCGCCCACGCGAGCGGGCCGAGCGTCACGCGCCCGTCGCCGAACAGCCGCAGCGCGCGCAGCAGGTCGCGCAGCACGTCCTGGCCCTCCTCGAGCGCGCGGTGGGGGTCCTGCTCCTCGCTGGTGAGCGCCACGACGAGGTGTTCGGCGCCCTCGACCTCGAGCGCGGCGGGCGGCAGGCCCTCGAGCGCCGCCGGGCGCGCGATCACGAGGCCGCCGGTGACCGGCAGCTCGGGGGAGGTGATCGTCAGGCCGGCGAGCCGCGTGATGATCGTGACCGCGCCTGCCTCGGCGAGCGCTGTGCTGTGCAGGCGCTCGAGCGCCGCGTGCAGGCGCTCGGGCCGCAGCTCGAAGCTCGACTGGTCGGCGAACACCTCGCCGAGCAGGGAGCCGATCGCCGCCCGCACACGGGCCTCGGGGCGCAGGCGGGCGACGTCCGCGCCGACCGACACCAGGTAGCGGTCGAGCCCGTCGAAGGAGGCGAGCAGGCGGGCCGCCTCGGCGTACTCGGGGAGCGCCTGCAGCGCCGCGCGGCGCTCGGCGATGAACTCCGCCGTCAGCGGCCGGTAGCAGTAGAGCGAGGCCCCGCCGGAGCTGCGCGGCTGGGCGTCGAGCTCGAACGGGATCTCGGCGCCGGCGGCGAGCTCGGCGGCGAGACGCTGGGCGACCGCCTCGACGTAGGCGGTCAATGCCTGCTGGAGCTGCACGGAGCGCATCGGTGCGCCCCAGTTCGCCCGCCTGGTGCGCTGCTCCTGCCGGCGCAGGCGCGCTTGCAGGAACGGGCCGGGGCCGCTAGGCGACCGCGAGCTGCTCGGCGGAGGCCTCCTGCGAGCACTCGACGCCGAGCCAGTCTTCGCCGTAGGCGCGCATGTCCTCGATGATCGGCAGCAGCGCGAGGCCCTTCTCGGTGAGCGCGTACTCGACGCGCGGCGGGACCTCGGGGAAGGTGTGGCGCTCGACGATCCCCTCCTCCTCGAGCGCGCGCAGGCGTAGCGACAGCGTGCGCGGGCTGATGCCGGTGAGCGAGCGTTCGAGCTCGCAGAAGCGCGAGCGGCCCTCAGACAGGTCCCGGACGAGCAGCAGCGTCCACTTGCTGCATACGATCTCGGCGGTCATGCACACCGGACATGTCGGGTCAACGGCCATCTAGGCCTTTTACTTTACCAAATGAAGTAACGGCGCCGGGCTAGACGCCGGCCGGTGAGCCGCGCTGCGAGAGTTCTTCGCGACGGGTCTCGGCCTGCGCGACGTCCTCCATCGTGGTGCCGCGGCGGCCGTCGGCCTGCATCAGCAGCTTGAAGTCGTGCGGGCTCGAGGCCACGCGCATCGCGTCCTCGAAGGTCACCCGACCGGCCTTGACGTGGCCGAACAGGGCCTGGTCGAAGGTCTGCATCCCGTAGTAGCCGCCGCTCGTGATGACCTCGACGAGTTTGCCCGTCTGGTCGGAGTCGATGATCATGTCGCGCACGCGGCCGGTCATGCGCAGGATCTCGCAGACCGCCACACGGCCGCCGTCGGCGCCGGGCACCAGGCGCTGGGAGATGACGCCCTTGATCGTGCCGGCGAGCATCGCGCGCGCCTGGTGGTGCTGGTGGGGCGGGAAGAAGTCGAGCATGCGGTTGATCGACTCGGTCGCGTCGACCGTGTGGATCGTCGAGAGCACCAGGTGGCCGGTCTCGGCGGCGGACAGCGCGGTCTGCACGGTCTCCTCGTCGCGCATCTCGCCGACCAGGATCACGTCGGGGTCCTGGCGCAGCACGCGCCGCAGGGCGCGCTTGAACGAGGCCGTGTCCATGCCGACTTCGCGCTGGTTGATGACCGAGCGCTTGTCCGCGTGCACGAACTCGATCGGGTCCTCGATCGTCACGATGTGCTTGCTCATCGTGTCGTTCATGTGGTCGATCATCGCGGCGAGCGTCGTCGACTTGCCCGAGCCGGTGGTGCCGGTCAACAGGATGATGCCGCGCTCCTCCTCGGCCAGTTCGCGGACCACGTCGGGCAGCGCGAGTTCCTCGATCGTCGCGATGCGGTGCGGGATCGCGCGGCAGACCATCGAGATCGTGCCGCGCTGCATGAACGCGTTGATGCGGAAGCGCGCGCAGCCCTCGATTTCGTAGGAGAAGTCGACCTCGTGCTCGTGGGCGAACTCCTCGAGCTTGTTCTCGTCGTGCAGCAGCTCGCGCAGGGCGCCTTCGGTGTCCTCGAGCCCGAGCTGGGGGGCGCCGGCGTCGAGCGTCAGCTCTCCGTGCACGCGGTACAGCGGTGCCGAGCCGGCCTTCAGGTGCAGATCGGACCCCTCCTTCTCGACGAGCTCACGCATCGCGGCCTTGACGTCGAACATGCTGAGCGCATCGGCAGGCCGTAGGCGCGGCTTGAGCCCCGCACATCGCGCTGGACGGCCCGCGGCGGGGACCCGGTCGAACGCGTCTCGCCGATGTGCCGATCCTCACGAGCGCCTAAGCGACGCGTGACCGGGGCGTGAGAGCCGCGTTAGCACCGCGAGCTTGACTGAGAGGCGTGAACAACACCCCCCGAACGGAGGTCCCGATGTCACCCCTCAAGCGATTCACCGCCGCCGCAGCCGCCACCGCCGTCGCCGCCTCGGCGCTCGCCCTCCCGAGCGGCGCGCTGGCCGCCTCAAAGCACTGGTCGAGCTCGCAGTGCAAGTCCTACGCGAGCACGTTCCACAAGAACCACAAGCACGCGACCTCGGCGCAGAAGAGCGCCGCCGACAAGACGCTCAAAGCAAAGGGCTGCAGCGTCAAGGTGTGACCCGCAGCTTTATCGACGATGCCGGCCGCACATGTGCGGCCGGCCGGGGCGGTGCATGCACCGCCCCAGGGCGGGCTGCATGCAGCCCGCCCGGGAGGGCGCGCATGCGCGCCCTCCCCACATCGAAGGAGGGCCGGCGACCTCAGGTCGCCGCGTTCACCTCGAGTTCGGGCGAGCCCGGGCTTCCGTCCGGCCAGATCGCCGCCTTCGAGGAGAGGCCGACACCGGCGAACGGTTCGCCGGCGACCGAGGCTTCGAGTGTTTCGTTCGGGCCGCCGGCGAACGCTCTGGGCTTCTGGGCGCCTTTGCTCGACGCTGCCCAGGTCAGCTGCGGGTGCCCCATCCTGCCGGTCTTCACGGGCCCGATCACGGCCCCCCGCACGGCGACGGCGCTCGCCCCGCAGCTCGCTTCGAGCACCGGCCCCGAGTGACCCGCCGGATAGAGCGCGAGGCCGATCTTGTCCTTGGCGGGCGTCGCGCCCGTTCTGGTCACGCCGAGGACGCCTTCGAGCGGTTCTGAGACGACGACGCCCGCGGCGGCGCCCGCGCTCGTGCACTGCTGCCCCGCGAGTTCGCATTCTTCGAGGTGCAGCACGACGCCGCTGACGCTCTGGTAGCCGTCGATCGCGCCGCTGCCCGCGCTGCGTCTGCACGTCAGCGCCGAGCCGGCGAGCGGGCCGATCGAGGTGGCGCCGCCGACCTGATCGAGCTGGAACGCCTGGCGCTCTGAGTCCGGCAGCCATTCGTACTTCCCCGACCCCACGGCGCTCGAGCACCCCTTGTTGGTCCACGCGCCGGTACCGCCGCTGACCGGCAGGCACTCCCCGAATTCTGGTGCTCCGGCCGAGGGCGCGTAGGCGACGTTCGTGAACGGCCAGGCGCCGAGGCCTCCCGGGCCGCCGAGCAGGATCGTGCTGCCGTCTTCGGAGACCGCGACCGACGCGCCGAGCTCCGCTTTCGGACCGACTTCGGTCGGCGTGAGCTTTTCGGCCTGCTGGGTCCAGGTTTCGCCCGAGCGCTCGAACACGAACGCCGCGCCGCCGCCGGCGTTGTCGAGGGCGTCGGTCGCCACCGCCACCTGTCCGTTGCTCGAGATCGCGACGCTGGGCACATAGCCGGTGTTGCGGTCGACGTAGGCGGGCTGGAGCGTCTGCGTGCGCGTCCACGCTTCACCGGAGCGAGCGAACACAGCGACGTTGCGGAACCCTCCGACCATCGCCACGTTCCCGTCGCCCGAGAGCGCGACTCCGTTGCCGACGCCGCTCACCTGCTGCTGTTCGCGCCACGCTTCGCCTTCTCGCACGAACAGCCACGCGTTGCCTTCGGTCCCGCCGCCGGTTTTGTTCTCGCCCACGAGGAGCGTCCCGCCGTCGCCCGACAGCGCGACCCTGCCGAAGCCGGCGTTGCCGGGCTCGGTGAGCTTTTCACCGGACTGCGTCCACGATTCGCCCGAGCGCGTGAAGGTCCACACCGCACCGGCTTCGCCGTTGTCGGACACGCCACCGATCACCGCCGTGTTGCCGTCGGCCGACAGCGCGGCGCTGTCGCCGAAGCCGCCCTGGCCGGCCTCGCCGGCGCCGGTCAGCTCGGCCTGCTGGCTCCACGTGCTTTCGGAGCGCGTGAACACCCAGGCGGCGCCCGTCCCTTCGCCTTCGCCCGAGGCCCCCACCAGCGCCGTGTCACCGTCCGCCGAGAGCGCCAGCGAGCTGCCGCTCAGCGCGTGTTCGCCCGCCCCGGAGCCGACCAGCGGGCCGCCCTGCTGGCTCCACGTCGCGCCCGAGCGCACGAACACGTACACGCCGCTGTGGAAGAAGTTGGGCGCGCCGACGAGCGCGGTTTCGCCGTTCGCCGACAGCGCGACGTCTTCGCCGAAGCCTTCGATTTCGCTCCCGGGGTGCAGCCGTTCCGCCTGCTGGATGTACGGGTCGATCCGCACCGGCCAGCGCGCCCCACGGGTCTCGACGCGCAGCAGCAGCGTCGTCCCGTCGAGCTCGATGAAGGAGCGCAGCGCGTGACCGCCCGCGCCGGTCGCAGACAGGCCGCCGTAGCGCAGCGAGGCACCGCCGTAAGAGAGCGTGAGGGCACCCCCGGCGAGCCGCGCGTGCGCGTTGCCCGACAGGCGCAGCGCGAGCGTCAGCGGGCCTGCCCCGGGGGCGGACGGCCGTGCGACCGTGAAGCCCTGCTCGATGCCGCGCGGGCCGTTGAGGTACCACTCCCGGACGCCGTGACGGGCGTAGGTGAGGAGCCGCCCGGCGGCGCGCGGAGCGGCGGGTGCGACGCGCGCGAGCGAGGCGCCCGCGCCCACGGCGCGCAGGGCGAGGGTCGCCCGCAGCGCGCCGGAGCTCAGGCCGACGCCGGCGGCGCCGAACGTGGCGGCCAGCCGCTGCGCCGGGTTCTCCATCATCGTCCTGCCGTCGCGCGAGCCCACCGAGTAGGCGCGCGAACGGGCCAGCGCCGAGGCGAGCTGCGCACGCAGCTCGAGCGGTGCCTGGCCGACGTATGCGCGGGCGCTCGACGCCGGGCCGGCCGTTGCTCCGCGACCGGGTGCGAGCATCGCCGCCCCCGCCACCAGCGCCAGCACGACCGCCAGCGCCCCGGCGAGGAGCGAGCGGTGCGCATCCGCACCCTGCGCGCCGTGAACGAACGAGCCGACCGACTCCATGACGCTCTCCTATCCGTGAGCCCTTCGGTACGCCCTAGGCCGTCCACCACACCTCGGGCGCGCGGCCCGAGCATAACCCAGCGCGATCCTCGGGAGTGAAGATTCGGATCGGCCGCGGCGTCGCGGCCCCGCGCAGGCGCGTCAGGTCACTCGAGCGACCGAGGACGCGGGCGGCGCGCGCCGGTCAGGCCACGTCGCGGAGCTTCTGCGCCTCGGCGAGCGACTGCAGCTTCTTGAGCGACTGGTTCTCGATCTGGCGGATGCGCTCGCGCGTGACGTTGAAGGTGCGGCCGACCTCGTCGAGCGTGCGCGGGTGCTCCCCGCCGAGGCCGTAGCGCAGCTCGAGCACGCGCCGTTCGCGGTAAGAGAGGTTCTCGAGCGCCTCGCGCAGCGCCTCCTTCGTGAGGATCTCGGCGGCGCGCTCGTAGGGCGACTCGGCGCGCTCGTCGGCGATGAACTGGCCGAACTCCGACTCCTCCTCGTCGCCGACCGGCTTCTCGAGCGAGACCGGGGCCTGCGCCGAGCGCTTGATCGAGTCGACCTCCTCGGGGTCGATGCCCGTCACCTCGGCGATCTCGTCGGCGGTCGGCTCGCGGCCGAGCTCGGTGACCAGCTTGCGCTCGGCGCGGCCGATCTTGTTGAGCTTCTCGACCACGTGGACCGGGATCCGGATCGTGCGCGCCTTGTCGGCGAGCGCGCGGGCGATCGCCTGGCGGATCCACCACGTCGCGTAGGTCGAGAACTTGAAGCCCTTGCGGTAGTCGAACTTCTCGGCCGCGCGCACCAGGCCGAGCGTCCCCTCCTGGATCAGGTCGAGGAACGGCAGCCCCTGGTTGCGGTAGTTCTTGGCGATCGAGACGACCAGGCGCAGGTTCGACTCGACCATCTTCTGCTTGGCGTCGAGGTCCCCGCGCTCGATGCGCTTGGCGAGGTCGACCTCCTCCTGCGCCGTCAGCAGCCGCACCTTGCCGATGTCCTTGAGGAACAGCTGCAGCGAGTCGGTCGTCATGTCGGGCTTCAGGTCCAGCGCGGTTTTGGCTTTGCGCCGGCCGCGCTTGTCCGGGGCCCGCTCGACCTGTGCCGAGGCGGCGATCGCCGGGTCTATGTCCTCGACGAGCTCGATCTCCGAGCGCTCGAGGAAGCCGTGCAGCTCTTCGACGTCGGACTCGTCGAGGTCGAGCTCGGACATCGCCTTGGCGATCTCCGCATAGGAGAGAACTCCCACCTGCTGGCCCTTGGCGAGAAGGCCCTTGACCTCATCCAGCTCCTGCAGCTCGACTACTGACATTCGTGGTCCATTTCTTCCATCGATCGACAAACCCGGGACGGCCGCCCGAAGACCGGGGGTCTATGGCTGAAAATCGTTGCTCCGTCGGACTGATACGGCCGCAGCCCTGCCGACGTTACAGCCACATCGGCTCACCGAAGCCTCATGCTAACGCGTTGCGGCGTTAACGGACCGGTTACCGACCCGTTAGATGCCGCTGCGAGCGCGCGGAAGCGAGGCCGAGCGCCGCGCGCCGCACACGCGCGCCGAGCGCCGCACGCGCGTGTTAAGCAATCATGTCCGCCGTGAGCGATCCGGGCGAGACCAACGGACGCCCCGAGGTGCCACCCGAGGCTTCGGGTGTGCTCGGGAACCTGCCCCGTACCCGGCCCCAGCGCTCCTCCCCGCGCCGCGCGGCCGCCAGGCAGGCGTCATCGCGCGAGCAGCCCGCGCCGCGCTCCGAGGACGGCGCGGCAGCCGCCAAGCCGGCCAAACCCCGCAAGAGCACAGCTCGTAAGCCGAAGGCGGCGAGCGCCTCCCCCGGGCGCGCCCGAGCGCGCGCGACCGGCGCCGCGCAGGCGCCGGCTGCGGCGCAGCACGGGCGCCGCTCCGAGGAGGTGCCGCGCCAGGGCTTCGCCACCGAGGACGAGCGCGCCGTCGGCGCGGTGCAGCCGCCGGGCGGCCTCGAGCTCATCGGCACCGCGGCCGAGATCGTCAGCGAGATCGCCAAGGCCGGCGTCTCGGGCGGCGAGCGGCTCGTGCGCGACATCCTCTCGCGACTTCCCCGCTGATTGCGGCAAAAAGCGCTCCCGCGGGCGCGGCGGCCCCGACCGGGATATGTATACTGCCGCGCACGCCGAGCTGCCGTGCCTCAGGTCGCGGCAGGCGGGGGACCCATTGCGGATCGTCCAGATCCGCTGGGGCGAATCGGCCCGTAGGGGCCGTAGCGCAGCGGCACAGCCGTAGCGCGAGCCCGTCAGCTCACCCCGTAGGCGACACGGAAATGCGCTTCGCGTCACGGACAGCCACGGTCATACTCGGCCTCGCCGCGCTCGTCGCGGGCCCCGCCGCGATCCCCGCGGCCGGCGCCTCCGGCGGCACGAGCGCCCCCACTCAGGGCTCCACGAGCGCCCACAAGACCTCCGTGCGCCCGTCGGCGATCGCGACCTGGTACGGCCCGGGCTTCTTCGGCAGCGAAACCGCCTGCGGCCAGAAGCTGACGCCGGCGACGATCGGCGTCGCGAACCGAACGCTCCCGTGCGGCACGCTCGTGAAGGTCGCCTACCACGGGCACAACCTCGTCGTGCCGGTGATCGACCGGGGCCCCTACAGCCACATCGGCGCCGACTGGGACCTGACCGCGGGCGCGGCGACGGCACTCGGGATCACCGAGACCGTGCGGATCGGCACCCGTGTCGTCGGCTCGGCAGCAAATTCGAAAAGCCTCGGCCAGCCCCCCGCCTCGCAGACCGCCACGCTCGCCGGCGGCGCGGTCGCCAACTAGAGACTTCGCGTCAGGAAGGCTCCTCGGCGGCGTGCGCGCGCGAGCGCGCCTCCCAGCGCGCCGCGTAGAGCCCGATGTCCGCCTGCGCGGCCAGCGCCGCCGCGTTGCGCCCGTCCTCCGGGCAGACCGCGACGCCGCCCGCAACCGGCACGCTCGCGCCACCCGCCTGCGCCGCAGCGCGCGCAGTCCGTTCGAGCCGCGCCGCGAGCGCGTGCGCGCCGATCCGGTCCGCGCGCGGGGCCAGCAGCCAGTAGCGGCCCGAGCGCTCGCGCGTGATCGTCCCGCCGCCGGCCAGCTCGAGCTCGTCCGCGAGCGCGCGCTCGAGCTCGGCGTCGTCGAACCGGGCTCCACGCTCGCCCGGGCGCGCCTCGATCAGGATCACCGCGAACGGCAGGCCGTCGCGCTCGTAGCGCTCGAGCTGGGCACCGATCGAGCCGACCCAGGCGGCCGGCCCCTCGCCCTCCGGGCGCCGCACGTCGCGGATCTCGATCCGCTCGGCAGGGGGCTCCGGCGCCGCGCTCGCGCGCGGCGGCTCCTCCGAACGGAGCTCGTCGACGATCACGACCGCGCGCTCGGCGGCGCGCCCCGCGGGCGCGTTCGCCGGTGCCTCGGCGCCGGGAAGCTGCAGTGTCGCGACCGACGCGGCCGCGAGGCGCGCGCAGGCGTGCGCGAGCCGGTCGCCGGCTTCGCCGTGCCGCCGCGCGCGGGCGGCGTCGGCGGGCAGGCCGAGCTGCTCGGCGAGCAGCGACCACGCCGCCCCGCGCAGCACCTCGACCGCCTGGACGGCCTGCGCCGCCTGGCCCGCGGCCGCGAGCGCCGCGGTTGCGGCGGCCTCCCCCGCGTCACCGAGCCGGTCGAGCTCGGCGTCCGATGAGAGCGCGTGCAGCAGCCCGCGGCACAGCGAGGGGGCACCCTCGGCGAGCCGCTCGAGCTCGAGATCGCCGAGCGCCGGCAGCGGCCGGACGAGCACGAGGCCCGCGAGCCAGCGCTGCGCGAGCTCCTCACAGCGCTCGAGCAGCGGCTCGACCGTCGCGTCGGCGACGGCGGGCGGCGGGGCGAGTCCGGTCGGGTGGGTGCTCGCCTCGCTCATGCACGCGTTGAATACCACCAAGCGGGGACGCGTTCCACCCCGGCCCGGCGCGGGGTAGCCTGCACGCGGGTGCCCGCGACACTGCGCACATGACCGGAGTCTGGATCGCGCTCGGGGTGCTCGTCGCGCTCGGCGTCGCGCTCGCGGCCTCGCTCGCGCTGCGCTCCCGCGGCGGCGCCGACGCGCGCGCCCGCGCGAGCATCGAGAACCTGAGCGACTCCACCTCGCTCGACCGCGACACGGGCGCCGTGCGCTCGGTGCAGCGCGCGGACCTCGTGATCGACCGCGACGCGCTGCAGGAGATCTGGACGCCCGTGCACCTCGAGCGGCTGGCGCGGACCTACTGGCGCTTTCTGACCCGTGCCACGCTCGGCCTCGTGCGTGTGCGCTACAGCGAGAGCGGGCGGACGGTCGTGCTGCTGTTCGCGCCGTTTCGGCTGCTCACGTTCAAGGCGCCCGAATACGAGCTCGACGGATCGCGCGGGCTCGTGCGGTGGCGGATCGAGCGCGGGCTGCTGGTCGCGCGGCGGGGGCGCGGAGGCGACGGCTACCTGCAGATCGAGGTTCAGCGCCGCCCCGACGGCGAGGGGGCCCGCGAGCGACTGCACGTCGAGGTGGCGGTCGTCAACTTCTACCCGAGCATCGCCTCGGGGCTGAGCCTGCGTCTCTACAACGCCACCCAGTCGCGCATCCACGTGGTGGTCACGTACGGGTTCCTGCGCTCGCTCGCGCGCCTGGACCTGGCCGAATCGCGCGTCGGCCGCTTCGGGCGCCCGTCCGCGAACGTGTGAGGCTCCTCAGCCGCCCGGGCGCTCGGGACCGAGCGCGTCGGTGCCGCCCGGCAGGCGCACGACCGGCTCATGGGGCTCGAGGCCGACCGTCGCGATCAGCCGCGCGAGCCCGAGGTAGTTGCCGATCACGAGCAGTAGCTCGACGACGCCGCGCTCGCCGAGCAGCGAGAGCAGCCCGGCGACGGCCTCGTCGCCGGCCGCGCCCCGCTCGATCACCTCGGCGGTGAAGTCGAGCACCGCCAGCTCGCGCGCGTCGCGGCCGGCCTCTTCGCGGCGGCCCTCCCGCAGCGCCGCGATCTGGCCCGGCTCGGCGCCGAACGATTCGGCGATCGGGACGTGCTGCACCCACTCGTACTCCGAGCGCTCGAGCGCGGCGACCTGCAGGATCGCGAGCTCGCGCAGCAGCGGATCGAGCTCGAGCCGCCTCAGCAGCGTGTTGCTGTAGCGCAGCCACGGCTCGAACGCGGTGTCGGCGTGGGCGACGACGCGCAGCAGCGCGAGCGGGGTCTCTGCGATCACCTCGCGGACCTCGGGTGGGGCTGTGTCTGGGTCGCGGTAGGGGATGCGCATCGGGCTCCGGGGAACCCTACGCGAGCGGCGAGCGCGCCGGTGGCTTCCCGAGCCCCGGCTCAGGAGCGGCTCGCGGGGGGTGCCTGCTTCGGCCGTGGCCGCCCGCCCGGGAAGGCGAGCCGCAGGATCGTGCGGTGCACGGTGCCGAGCTGGCGGTACAGGGGCCCCGTGTTGTAGGGCAGCCCGTAGCGGCGGCACACATCGCGTACGCGCGGGGCCACCTCCGCATAGCGGCTCGAGGGCATGTCCGGGAACAGGTGGTGCTCGACCTGGAAGCTGAGGTTGCCCGTCAGCAGGTGGAACAGCGGGCCCCCTTCGATGTTCGCCGCGCCGAGCAGCTGGCGCACGTAGAAGCCGCCGCGCGTCTCCTCGGCGAGGACCTGCTGGCCGAAGGTGTAGGTCTGGTCGGGGAAGTGGCCGCAGAAGATGATCGAGTGCGCCCAGACGTTGCGCACGATGTTGGCCCAGAAGTCGGCCCAGAAGGTCCTCCGGAACGTCATCCGCGCGGCCCCGGGTCCCGCGACCGCACCGTCGAGCGCGGCCGACAGCGCCGGGAAGGCGATGTAGTCCTTGACGACCTGGCGGCGCGCCTTGACGCCGATCGCCTGCAACTCGGCGATCGTCTGCGCCTTGGACTTCTCGCCCGCGCGGATCGCATCGAGGTTCATGTCGTGCAGCGCGACCCCCCACTCGAAGAAGCCCATCAGCACGAGGTTGTAGAGCGGCTGCAGCAGGTAGACCGGGTGCCAGCGCTGGTGCGGGTCGATGCGCATGATCTCGTAGCCGAGATCGCGGTCCTTGCCGCGGACGTTCGTGTACGTGTGGTGCTCGTAGTTGTGCGAGTGCTTCCACGCCTGCGCCGGCGAGGCGGTGTCCCAGTCCCAGCTCTGGGAGTTGATGTCCGGGTCGTTCATCCAGTCCCACTGGCCGTGGAGGATGTTGTGGCCGAGCTCCATGTTCTCGAGGATCTTGGCCAGCGAGAGCATCGCCGTGCCCGCCATCCAGGCCGGGCGCCGGCGCGAGAACAGCAGCGTCGCGCGCGCGGCCAGCACGAGGCGGCGGTGCAGCGCGATCGTCGAGCGGATGTAGCGGGCGTCGCGCTCGCCGAGGTCGGCGAACACCTCGTCGTGGATCGCGTCGAACTCGCGCCCGAGATCATCGATCTGCTGGGCGCTCAGGCGAGCGAGCGGGCTCTCGGGCTCCTCGTGCGGCGCGAACGTGCTCGAGGCTTCGGTGACGGTTGCAGCCATGGTTTCTCCTTGGATGGACTTGGATCAGGTCGGCGGGGCTCCGTGCCGTCCCTCTAGAGCTCGATCTCGACCCGGCCCTCGGGGGCGTTGATGCAGGTCCGCACGACCTCGCCGGCGGCGCCGGAGACGGCCCCGGTGCGAAGGTCGCGCACGCGCCCGGAGCGCAGGCGTGCGACGCAGCTGTGGCAGATCCCCATGCGGCACCCGTAGGGCATCGCCGCGCCGGCGCGCTCGCCCGCGACGAGGATCGGCTCCGAGCCGTCGCTGGCCGTCTCGATCCCGCTGCGGCAGAGCCGGATCTCGCCGCCGCAGCCGTGGGGGGCGCCTTCGATCAGCGCGTCGGGCTGGAAGTGCTCGTGGTGAAGGCGGGCGAGGTCCCCGTCGGCCCGGAAGCGGTCTTTGATCGCCGCCAAGAGGCCCGCGGGGCCGCACACGAAGGTCTCGCGCTCGCGCCAGTCGGGGCAGATGCCGTCGAGCTCCTCGGGACGCAGGCGCCCTTCGGCTCCGCTGTGGCGCGCGGTCAGGCGGTAGCCCGGCCGCCGCGCGGCGAGCGCGCGCAGCTCGCGCGCGAAGATCGCCGTGTGCGGGTAGCGCGCGCTGTGGAGGTGCACGACGTCGGCGAGCCCCCGGCCCGCGTCGAGGCTTCGCAACATGCCGGCGATCGGCGTCACGCCGCTGCCGGCGCTGATGAACAGCAGCCGCGCGGGCAGCGCCTCGGGCAGCACGAAGGTCCCTTCGACGCCGCCGAGGCGCACGATCGCGCCGGGCGCCAGCCGCCGGCACAGATAGGGGGTGACGGTGCCCGAGTGGACGAGCTTCGGCGTGATCGTGATGCAGCCGTCGGCGCGACCCTCCTCGGATGTCAGCGAGTAGGCGCGCCAGTGGAAGCGCCCGTCGACCTCGACGCCGAGGCGGATGTACTGGCCGGCCCTGTGGCCGGGCCATTCCCAGCCGGGCTTGATCGTGATCGTGACCGCCTCGTCGGTCTCGGGCTCGACCCGCATCACCCGCCCGCGCAGCTCGCGCGTCGACCACAGCGGGTTGACGAGCTCGAGGTAGTCGTCGGGAAGCAGCGGCGAGGTGAAGGAGCCGATCAGCGACAGCGCGCGGCGTCCGAGCGCCGGGACCTGCGGGGTGGCACCGCGTTCAGCCACGTGCGTCCTGCTCGCGGCCTGCCACGGCCTCGCCAGTCTTGTGCGCCGGATCCCGCATGACTTCTTTCCATGTTACCTCGTTTGAGGTCACGTCAAACATGGTAACCTCGTTAGGAGGATGTCAAGTGTGAGAACTGACACGCTCGAGGAGGACGGCGCCTCCCCTCCCCACGACCTCACGATCGAGCAGCTCGCGGCCGCCGTGGGCATGTCGGTCCGCAACATCCGCAACCACCACTCGCGCGGCCTGCTCGCGCCCCCCGAGGTGCGCGCGCGCGTCGGCTACTACAGCGCCGAGCACGTCGCCCGGCTGCGGCTGATCCAGGACCTGCAGGCCGACGGCTTCAACCTGGCCGCGATCGAACGGCTCCTGAGCGGCTCGGACGGGCTCGCGAACCGGCTGCTGGGGCTGCGGGCCGCGGTGACCGCCCCGTTTGAGCCGGAGGCGCCCGAGGTCGTCACGCGCGAGGAGCTCGAGCAGCGCTTCGGCGCCGCCGGCCCGAAGGACCTCGAGCGCGTGCGGCGGCTGCGCGTGCTGGTGCCGCTCGGCGATGAGCGCTTCGAAGTCACGAGCCCGGCGCTGCTCGACGCCGCCGAGCAGGTGATGGCGCTCGGGATCCCGCTGCACACGACGCTCGGGCTGATCGAGCGGGTCGGGCGCGACTGCGATTCGGTATCGCGCTCGTTCGTGAAGCTGTTCCTGAAGGAGCTGTGGGAGCCGTTCGAGCGCGAGGGCCAGCCCGAGGAGCGCTGGGACGAGCTGATCGCGGCCGTCGACACCCTGCGCCCGATCGCATCCGAGGCGCTGCTGGCGATGTTCAAGCTGCGGATGACGAGCCAGCTCGAGGACGCCTTCGGCAAGGTCGTCGAGCACCAGGCCAAGAAGAGCTAGTGATGCTGTTCGGGGTCGCGCATGCGCGACCCCGGGAGGAGCCGCATGCGGCTCCTCCCGGGAGCGGCACATGTGCCGCTCCACGGTGGGGCGCATGCGCCCCACCGCCGGGCCGCACATGTGCGGCCCGGGGCCCGGCCGCAGGCCGGGCCTTCTCTAGAAGCGCTCGCCGCCGACCGCGCGCAGCTTCGAGCGGTCGTGTGTGGCCCTGATGCGGCGGATCGTGCCCGAGCGGGTGCGGGTCACGAGCGACTCGGTTGTGGCGCCGCCCGCGCTCGGGTAGCGCACGCCCTGCAGCACGTCGCCGTCGGTCACGCCCGTGGCCGAGAAGAACACGTCATCGCCGGCCACCAGGTCGTCGCAGTCGAGCACGCGGTCGAGGTCATAGCCCGCCTCGAGCGCGGCTCGGCGCTCGTCCTCGTCGCGCGGCCACAGGCGCCCGAGCAGCTGCCCGCCCACGCACTTGACGGCCGCGGCGGAGATCACGCCCTCGGGCGTGCCGCCGATGCCCCACAGCAGATCGACGCGCGAGCGCTCGGTGACCGCCAGCAGCGCAGCGGACACGTCGCCGTGCGGGATCAGCCGCACGCGCGCGCCGGCCTCGCGGATCGCCGCGATCCCCTGCTCGTGGCGAGGGCGATCGAGCACGACCACCATCACATCGGAGACCGGCCTGCCGGTGCGCTCGGCGATCAGCTGCACCGTCTCGCCGAGCGGGCGGTCGAGGTCGAGCAGGTCGGCGATCTCGGTCGCGCCGGCCATCTTCTCCATGTAGACGATCGGCCCGGGGTTGAACATCGTCCCGCGCGCGGACAGCGCGATCACCGCCAGCGCGCTCGGCATCCCGTGCGCGGCGAGCGTCGTGCCCTCGAGCGGGTCGACGGCGATGTCGACCTCGGGCGGCGAGCCGTCGCCGATCTGCTCGCCGTTGTAGAGCATCGGCGCCTCGTCCTTCTCCCCCTCGCCGATCACCACGACGCCGTCCATGCGCACCGAGTGCAGCATGTAGCGCATGCCGTCGACCGCGGCCTGGTCGGCGGCCTCCTTGTCGCCGCGGCCGACGAGCGGGGCCGCCGCGAGCGCGGCCGCCTCGGTGACCCGCACGAGCTCGAGCGCGAGGTTGCGATCGGGCAGCTGCGATGCGAGATCGGTGTTCACGGCGCCGAAAACCTATACCAGGGACGCGGCCACTACGATCGTGGCGTGAGCGACCCCTCCCTCACCCTGCAGGCACGCCTTCCGGCGGCCGTGCAGGCCGGGGTGGAAGAGGCGCTCGCGGACGCGCGCGAGCAGCGCGTCGCCGACCGTGTGCGCGACGGGGACGCGACGCTGTGGGCACCCGAGGGCACGCCCGAGATCGCGAACCGGCTCGGCTGGCTGACGATCGCAGAGCGCGTGCTCGACGGGCTCGGGGAGATCGAACGCGTCGCCGACGGCGTGCGCGCAGACGGCATCACCGACGCCGTGCTGCTCGGCATGGGCGGCTCCTCGCTCGCACCCGAGGTGTTCCGGCGCACCTTCGGGCGGGCGGGCGGCGATACCGCTGGCCTGCGCCTGCACGTGCTCGACTCGACCGATCCTGACTGGATCGACTCGGTCGGCCGCGCGATCGACCCGGCACGAACCCTGTTCATCGTCTCCTCGAAGTCGGGCGGCACGATCGAGCCGCTCTCGCTCTACGCCCACTTCGCCACGCTCGCCCCCGGCCCGAGCAGCTTCGTCGCGATCACCGATCCCGGCTCCGGCCTCGCCGGTCTGGCCACCGAGCGCGGGTTCCGCCACATCTTCTACGGCGATCCCGATATCGGCGGGCGCTACAGCGCCCTGTCCCCGTTCGGGATCGTCCCGGCCACGCTCATGGGCGTCGACACCGCCGCACTGCTGGCGCAGGCCGGCAGGGCCTGGGACACCGCCGCAGAGGACCCGGCCGCCGGGCTGCCCGGCGCGGTCTGGCTCGGCGCCGCGCTCGCCGCGATGGCGCGAGGCGGCCGCGACAAGCTCACGTTCGTGATCCCGCCCTCGCTGCCCGGGCTCGGACTGTGGCTCGAGCAGCTCGTCGCCGAGTCGACCGGCAAGCAGGGAACCGGCATCCTGCCCGTCGCCGAGGAGCCGCTCGGCGAGCCCGGCGACTACGGCGATGACCGTGTGTTCGCACACCTCCCCGACCCCGGTGCGCACGACGAGCAGACCGCCGCCCGCCTGGACGCGCTCGCCGCCGCCGGCCAGCCGGTCATCACGATCCCGACCAACGGGCCCGAAGACCTCGGCCGCGTGTTCCTGCTCGCCGAGATCGCCGTCGCGGTGGCCGGCTGGGGGCTGCGCATCAACCCCTTCGACCAGCCGAACGTGCAGCAGGCCAAGGATGCGACCAACCGCGTCCTGCAGGGCGCCGAGCAGAGCGGCGAGCTGCCGGAGGTGCCGGCTGCGGATGGACAGAGGCTGCGCGAGGTGCTGCTCGGCGGCGGCCCGCCCGCCTACGTGGCGCTGATGGGCTACCTGCAGCCCAGCGACGCGCTCGACGCCGCCCTCGCCGAGCTGCGCGAGGCGGTGCGCGCGGCGAGCGGGGCGACCACCACGTTCGGCTACGGCCCGCGCTTCCTGCACTCCACCGGGCAGTTCCACAAGGGCGGCCCCAAGACCGGGCGCTTCCTGCAGCTGCTGCACGAGCATCGCGCCGAGGTTGCGATACCGGGCAAGCCGTTCTCGTTCGCCACGCTCGAGGAAGCGCAGGCGATCGGCGACCTGCAGACCCTGCGCGAGCTCGGGCTGCCCGCCGAGCGCATCCGCCTGCACGGCGGGGCGGGTGGGGATCCAGTTCAATCGCTGCGCGCTCTGACAACGAGCCTCAAGGAGCAGACATGACCCAGATCGGCTTCGTCGGCCTCGGGAAGATGGGCGGCAACATGGTCCACCGCATCAGGCGCGACTCCGAGCACGAGGTGGTCGCGTTCGACTTCGACGAGAAGGCCGTCAGGCAGGCGGTGCGCAACGGCGCCGCCGGCGCCTCCTCGCTGCGCGAGCTCGTCAAGAAGCTCGAGCCGCCGCGGATGGTGTGGATCATGGTGCCCGCAGGCGCGCCGACCCAGGAAACCGTCGAGAAGCTCGCGAAGCTGCTCGACCGCGGCGACGCGATCATCGACGGCGGCAACTCGAAGTGGACCGACGACAAGCGGCGCGCGGCCGAGGTGAAAAAGGCCGGCATCGAATACGTCGACGTCGGCACATCCGGCGGCGTGTGGGGGCTCGAAGTCGGGTACTGCATGATGGTCGGCGGGCCCAACCGGGCGGTCAAACGGCTGGCCCCGATCCTCGACGTGCTCGCCCCCCCGACCAACGAGCAGAGCCGCGCCGCGATCGGCGATCGCGGCTGGATGCACTTCGGCCCGACCGGCGCCGGCCACTACGTGAAGATGGTCCACAACGGCGTCGAGTACGGGTTGATGCAGGCCTACGCCGAGGGCTTCGACGTGTTCGACAAGTGCGAGTACGAGCTCGACCAGGCGAAGATCGCCCACCTCTGGGGGCAGGGCTCGGTCGTGCGCTCGTGGCTGCTGGAACTCGCCGCGCGCGCATTCGAGCTCGACGGCAACGGCCTCGAGAAGATCGAGGGCTACACCGAGGACTCGGGCGAGGGCCGCTGGACGATCGCCGACGCGACCGCCCTCGACGTGCCGACGCCGGTGATCACCGCATCGCTGTATGAGCGCCTGCGCTCGCGCGGCAACGGCGACTTCGCCGACCGCGTGCTCGCCGCGCTGCGCAACCAGTTCGGCGGCCACGCCGTCAAGAGCGCGCCGGCGCCGGGCGCCGGGAAAGCAGGCAAGGCCCGCCGTGGGGGCCGCTGAGGTGGCCGTCACGGCCGGCACCCCCGGCGAGCTCGAGCAGGAGCCCAACCCGCTCATCGCGGGGCTCGAGCGGCTGCCGGTCGCCTCCACGACGCTCGTGATCTTCGGCGCGACCGGCGACCTCGCGCGGCGCAAACTGCTGCCGGCGCTCTACAACCTCGCGCACGACGGCGCACTGCCCGAGCGCTTTCACCTGGTCGGCGTCTCGCGCAAAGCGAAAGCGCACGATGACTACCGCGCCGAGTGCGAGGAGGCGATCCGGCGCTTCTCGCGCCGCAAGCCGGACCCTGAGGTGCTCAAGGGGCTGCTCGAGAACGTCCGGTACGTGCCGGGGACGTTCGACGACCCGGCGGTCTACGGCGAGCTCTCGAAGGTGCTCGACGAGTTCGAAGCGCAGGACGGCGAGCCGCTGAACCGCGCCTTCTACCTGTCGACCGCGCCGTCGTTCTTCCCGGTGATCGTCGAGGCGCTCGGCCAGTCCGAGCTCTCGAGCCACGAGGACTCGGAGGTGCGGCTGATCATCGAGAAGCCGTTCGGCACCTCGCTCGCCGAGGCCCGCGAGCTGAACCGGCGCGTGCTCGCGATCTTCGAAGAGAGCCAGGTCTACCGCATCGATCACTACCTGGGCAAGGAGACCGTCCAGAACATGATGGCGTTCCGGTTCGCGAACGGCATGTTCGAGCCGCTGTGGAACCGCAACTACATCGACTCGGTGCAGATCACCGCCGCCGAGGACATCGGCATCGGCACGCGCGCCGACTACTACGACCAGGCGGGCGCGCTGCGCGACCTGATCCAGAACCACATGCTGCAGCTGCTGTGCCACGTCGCGATGGAGCCGCCGGTGAGCTTCACCGCCGAAGAGGTCCGCAACGAGAAGGTCAAGGTGCTGCAGGCGGTGCCGCAGCCGACCGAGCAGGACGTCGCGCGGATCGCCGTGCGGGCTCAGTACACGGCCGGCCACGCCGGCGGCGAGGACGTCGCCGGCTATCTGGAAGAGGACGGCGTCCCGGACGGCTCGATCACCGAGACCTACGCCGCGCTGCGCCTGGAAGTCGACAACTGGCGCTGGGCCGGCGTTCCGTTCTACCTGCGCACGGGCAAGCGCCTGGCGCGCAAGGTGACCGAGATCGCGGTGACGCTGAAGCCGGTCCCCCACCTGGCCTTCAGCCAGGACGGCTCGCTCGGGGTGCAGCCGAACCAGCTCGTGCTGACGCTGCAGCCCAACGAGGGCGTCTCGCTGCGGCTCGGGGCGAAGATCCCCGGCACGCGCATGATCATCCGGCCGGTGAACATGGAGTTCCTCTACGGCACCGCCTTCCTCTCGCAGTCGCCCGAGGCATACGAGCGCCTGATCACCGACGCGATGCGCGGCGACGCGACGCTGTTCACCCGTAACGACGAGGTCGAGGCGCAGTGGCGCATCTGCGACCCGATCGTAAAAACGTGGGCCCACCCACCCCAGACGCCCGGCCCGCTGCCCACCTACGAAGCCGGCTCGCAGGGACCCGAGGAGGCCGACGAGCTGCTCTGCGAAGGCGACCGCTGGCGCGCGATCTGATGAGCCGGACCGACACGGTCTGGAGCGAGCAGGGCACCACGCCGGACGCGATCGAAGCGGCGCTGCGCGAGCTGCTGATCGAAGCGCACGCCGAACGCGAGGAGGCCGTGCCCGCGCGCGTGCTGAACATGATCGTGTTCGCCGACCTCGACTGGACGGGCGAGATCGCCAACCGCCTGCGCGGCGTCGGGCGCTACCACGCCTCGCGCCTGCTCGTGCTCGCCTACGAGCCCGGGCGCGAAAGCCTCGACGCGCGCGTGACCGTCTCGACCGACGACCCGGCGGCGCCCGGCGAGATCGCGCTGCTGCGCGAGACGGTGGTGGTCGAGCTGGGCGACCGCCACCTCGACGACCTCGTCACGATCGCCGACCCGCTGGTCGTCACCGACCTGCCCACGCTGCTGTGGTCGCCTCACGGCCATCGCGAGATCGTCGAGGACCTGATGGGGCTCGCCCAGGCGGTGCTGATCGACTCCGTCGAGGAGCCGGCCGTCGACGAGGCGCTCGACTGGGCCTGCAAGCTCAGCGATCGCGCATATGTCGTCGACCTCGCGTGGCTGCGCTCGACCCCGTGGCGCGAGCGCACCGCGGCGCTGTTCGACCCGCAGCCGCTGCGCCGTGAGCTCGGCATGATCTCGAACGTCACCGTCCGTCACCACCCCCGTTCGATCATCGCCGCCGGCCTGTACGTCGGCTGGCTGGCCTCGCGCCTCGGATGGCAGACGGGCAAGCTCGTCGCGCACGACGGCTCGCTCGCCGGCACCGCGCACGCCAACCGCCAGGACGTGGCGATGCGCCTGCAGGTCGCCCCCGAGCTGGCCGTGCCCGGGCTCGAGGGGCTGACGATCGAGACCGCCGCCGGGCACATGCTGCGCCTGGACCGCGGCCCCGGCGGGCTGCGGGCGCGCTTTGCCGGGCCGCGCAAGGACGAGCGCGAGTGGACGATCCCCGGCGCCTCGCGCGGCGAGACCGGCGTGCTCGGAGAGGGCATCCGCCAGGCGCTGCTGCGCGACCCGACCTACCTGCCGGCGCTCGTCCAGGCGCGCACGATGCTCCTGTGACGCGCCTGACCACCTGCCAGGACGCCGACGGCGTCGCGCAGCGCGCGGCCGCCGACGCCACGCGCGCGCTCGCGCGGGCGCGTGAGGAGCGAGGCATCGCGCATCTGGCGCTCAGCGGGGGCTCGACGCCGGGGCGCACCTACGAGCTGCTCGCCGCCGAGCCGCAGGCGCTCGAGGGCGTCGAGGTGTGGTTCGCCGACGAGCGCTGCGTGGGGCCGCAGGACCCGGAGAGCAACTACCGGCTGGCGGCCGAGACGCTGCTCGCGACAGGCGCCGTCGCAGAGGAGCGCGTGCACCGCATGCAGGGCGAGCTCGGGCCGGCGCTCGGCGCCGAGCGCTACGCGCGCGAGCTGGCCGCACAGCTGCCCCTCGACCACGAGGGCCTGCCGGTGCTCGATCTCGTCGTGCTCGGGATCGGCCCCGACGGGCACGTGGCCTCGCTGTTCCCGGGCGCGGCGAGTCTCGCCGATCCCGACGTCGCGCCCTGCCTGGGCGTCGAGGACTCGCCCAAGCCGCCGCCGCAGCGCATCACGCTCAGCCTGCCCGTGCTGCGCGCCGCGCGCGGGTGCCTGCTGCTCGCGACCGGGGCGGGCAAGGCACACGCGATCGACGCGATGCTGGGCGAGCCGAGCGCGCACGTGCCCGCGAGCCTGCTGCGCCGCGAGCGCCTCAGCGTGATCGTCGACGACGCCGCCGCGCCCGGGCCGCGATGAGCGCCGGCGCGCGCGAGGCGGTGCTCGTGCGACACGCCGAGACCGAGTGGACGCTCTCGGGCCGCCACACGGGGCGCACCGACATCCCGCTGACCGAGCGCGGCCGCGCGGACGCGCTCGCGCTGCGCGAGCGCCTCGCGCGGTGGAGCTTCGCGTCGGTGCTGTGCAGCCCCGCGCGCCGCGCGCGCGAAACCTGCGAGCTGTGCGGGCTCGGCGAGCGCGCGCAGCTGCGCGAGGACCTGCTCGAGTGGGACTACGGCGACTACGAGGGGCTCACGAGCGGAGAGATCGAAGAGCAGCGGGCCGGCTGGAGCCTGTGGCGCGACGGCTGCCCCGGCGGCGAGGACGCGGCCGCCGTGGGCGCGCGCGCCGACCGCGTGATCGGCGAGCTCACCCGCGCCGCGGGGCCGGTCGCGGTGTTCTCGCACGGGCACGCGCTGCGCGTGCTCGGCGCGCGCTGGGTCGAGCTCGGCCCCGAGCAGGGGGCGCGGATCGCGCTCTCGCCCGGCGCGGTCAGCGTGCTCGGCACCGAGCACGGCACCACCGTGCTCGCGCGCTGGAACGAAAACGCCGTGTGAACGGCGTGTAACGCGCACGGCGGCCGCACGGACCAATCGAGGAGGTCCGGCGCTCATCAGCGGCTAGAGTGACCGGGCACAGCCTGCTGATGGCAGTCCGCGCTGCACAGACCGACTCCCTCACGCCCGCCGTCGAGCAGCTGCTCGAGGCGATGGCGGCGGCACGCGAGCGCACGCTCGCGCTGGTCGCGGGACTCGACGACGACGCACTCGAAGGCGTCCACTCACCGATCATGAGCCCGCTCGTGTGGGATCTCGCCCATATCGCCGCCTACGAGGACCTGTGGCTGTGCGACCGGCTCGGCGGCATGGGACTGCTGCGTGGGGAGCTCGCCGCGGTCTACGACGCCTTCGAGACCCCGCGCGCGGTGCGCGGCGAGGTCGAGCTGCTCGACGCGGACGGTGCGCGCGAGTACATGGAGCGCGTGCGCGAGCGCGCCGCGCTCGCGCTGGGGCGCGGCGGCGAGGAGCGCGGCTTCATCGGAGAGATGGTGCTGCGCCACGAGCTCCAGCACACCGAGACGATGCGCCAGGCGATGGCGATCGCCGGGCTGCTGCCGGCGGGCGAGCCCCCGCGCAGCCCGATGGGCGGCGAGGACGGCTGGCTGGCGGTGCCCGCCGGCACAGCCGCGATCGGGACGCGGGACGGCTCGTTCGCCTACGACAACGAGCTGCCGCGCCACGAGGTCGAGCTGGGGTCATTTGAACTGGCGCGCCGCCCCGTTTCCAACGCGAGCTGGCTGACGTTCAGCGAGGGTGGCGGCTACGAGCGGCGCGAGTGGTGGTCGGACGAGGGCTGGGCGTGGAAGGAGGAATACGACATCGGCCACCATCCCGCCGTGGCGGCGGGCCACCCCGACGGTCCCGCCTGCCACGTGAGCTGGTTCGAGGCCGACGCCTTTGCCCGCGCGCATGGAGCGCGCCTGCCGAGCGAGGCGGAGTGGGAGCGGGTGGCGACCTCGGAGCAGCCCGGCGGCGGGCTGATCGCGATCGGCGCGGTCTGGGAGTGGACGGGTTCGCAGTTCGGCCCCTACCCGGGCTTCGCCGCGTACCCGTATCGCGAGTACTCGGAGGTGTTCTTCGGCGAGCGCTATCGGGTGCTGCGCGGCGGCTCGTGGGCGACCCACCCGCGCGTGGCGAGGCCCACGTTCCGTAACTGGGACCTGCCGCAGCGGCGCCAGATCTTCGCCGGCGTGCGGCTGGCACGGGACGGACGAAGCTGATGGTCTGGTCTCCCCCCTCCTCGACGCCGGCGGCACCGCAGCAAGCGATCACGATCGAGTCGCACCTCGACTCCTCCTCCCAGCGCTCGCTGGCCGACGACGTGCTCGACGGCCTCACCCGGCCGTTCAAGGAGCTGCCCCCGAAGCACTTCTACGACGCCCGCGGAGCCGAGCTGTTCGACCGCATCTGCGAACTGCCCGAGTACTACCCGACGCGCACCGAGCGTGCGATCCTCGAGCGCTCGGCGGACGAGATCGCCGCCATCACGGGCGCCGTCGAGCTGGTCGAGCTGGGCTCGGGGACGGCGGCCAAGACACGCGTGCTGCTGGACTCGCTGCACCGCGCCGGCACGTTGCGCCGCTACATACCGCTCGACGTGACGGAGTCGATGGTGCGCGAATGCGCGCGCGAGCTGACCGGCGAGTACCCGGGGCTCCGCGTCCATGGCGTGATCGGCGACTTCGAGCGCCACCTCGACCAGGTCCCGCGAGCGGAGGGGCCTCGCATCGTCGCGTTCCTGGGCGGGACGATCGGAAACTTCCCGCCGGGCAGCCGGCGCCGCTTCCTGCGCCAGATCGCACGGCTGCTCGGCCCGCAGGATCACCTCCTGATGGGGACCGATCTGGTGAAGGACCCCGGAGTGCTGGAGGCGGCCTACGACGACGCCGAGGGCGTCACGGCGGAGTTCAACCGCAACGTGCTGCTGGTCCTCAACCGCGAGCTCGACGCCGACTTCGACCCCGGTGACTTCGAGCACGTCGCGCTGTTCGACCGCCAGCACGAGTGGATCGAGATGCGGTTGCGCGCCCGGCGCGAGGTGTCGGCGCACATCCGGCGACTCGACCTGGAGGTGCGCTTCGACGCCGGCGAGGAGCTGCGCACGGAGATCAGCGCCAAGTTCACGCCCGAGCGACTGCAGGGCGACCTCGCCGCCGCGGGGCTCGAGCTCGCGCACTGGCTCACCGATCCCGACGAGCTGTTCGCCCTGACGCTGTCTCGCGCGTCTGACCGATAGGCTGCCGCGTCGATGGAGATCGATGGCGCATCGGCGATAGTCGTCGGCGGGGCCTCCGGACTCGGCGAGGCGACCGTGCGCGCGCTCGCCGAGCGCGGCGCGACCGTCACGATCGCCGACGTCAACGCCGAGAAGGGGCAGGCCCTCGGGGAAGAACTCGAGGCCGACTTCGTCGCCTGCGACGTGCGCGAGGAGACGCAGGTCGAGGAGGCGGTGGCACGCGCCTGCGCGCAGGGCCCGCTGCGCATCGCGGTGTGCTGCGCGGGCACCGGCATCGCGCACAAGGTCGCGAGCTCGAAGGGCCCGCACCCGCTGATGCCCTTCGAGGTGATCATCCAGATCAATCTGATCGGGACGTTCAACGTGCTGCGCTACGCCGCCAACGCGATGATCGCCGGCGAGCCCGACGCGGACGGCGAGCGCGGCGTGTGCGTGAACACGGCCTCGATCGCGGCGTTCGAGGGCCAGGTCGGCCAGATCGCCTACTCGGCGTCGAAGGGCGGCGTCGTCGGCATGACGCTCCCCGCCGCGCGCGACCTGAGCCAGTACGGGATCCGCGTCAACACGATCGCCCCGGGCCTGTTCGACACGCCGCTGCTCGGCGCGCTCCCCGAGGAGGCACGCGCGGCGCTCGGCGCCGGAGTCCCGTTTCCACGCCGGCTCGGGGCCCCGGCGGAGTACGCCCAGCTCGCCTGTCAGATCGTCGAGAACCGGATGCTCAACGGCGAGACGATCCGGCTCGACGGCGCGCTGCGGATGCCGCCGCGCTGATCTTCCGCGAGCACGCCTCGGAGCCGCTCGCCGGCTAGGCGGCCTTCAGCTCCGTGGAGATCGGCGGGCCGCCGGCGATCGTCTGCAGAACGACGCAATAGCGCTCGGTCAGCTTCATCAGCGTGGCGAGGTCGTCCTCGCCTGCGTCCGTGTCGAGCTCGAAGGTCATACGGATCGCCCTGAAGCCGACGGGCGCGTCGCGGTCGACTCCGAGCATGCCGCGGAAGTCGAGGTCGCCCTCGGCGCTGATGGTCCCCTCGCGCAGCTCGATCCCGAGCGATATCGCCACCGCGCGCATCGTGACCCCCGCGCACGCGACGAGCGCCTCGAGCAGCATGTCGCCCGAGCAGAGCTGCGTGCCGTCGCCGCCACCTGCAGGGTGAAGGCCCGCCTCGTGGAGCGCGCGGCCGGTCTGGACCGAGCAGCTCACCCCTTCGCCGAGCGTCCCGGCCGCGCTCAGCGTGACGAGCGCCGCGCTCGCGTCCTCGCCGAAGCGCTCCTTGAGCGGCGCCTGCAGCTCCCTCTGTCAGCCCGATCCATCAGCCGATCCTATTCCGCCGCGGGAGCGGCGTCACGCATCGTCCGCGCCCGGCGGCGGCGCGCCGGGGCGGCCCGGCGCGCGGCACCATCCGGATCGAGATCCCTAGTTGAGTCGCTCGACCAGCATCGCCATACCCATCCCGCCGGCGACGCACATCGACTCGATCCCGTAGGTCCCGTCGAGCGTCTCGAGGCCGTTGATCAGCGTCGTCATGATGCGGGCGCCCGTCATGCCGAAGGGGTGCCCGAGCGCGATCGCGCCCCCGAACGGGTTGAGCTTCTCCTCGTCGATGCCGAGGTCTTCGCGGCACGGCACGATCTGGGCCGCGAACGCCTCGTTGATCTCGACGACGTCGATGTCGCTCATCTTCATGCCGGTCTGCTTGAGCAGCTGCTCGATCGCGGGAATCGGGCCGAGGCCCATGATCTCCGGGCGGATCGCGGCGACGGTCGAGGCGATGATCCTGACTTTCGGCTTCACGCCGAGCTCGTTCGCGCGTTCCTCGGAGGTCACCAGCAGCGCCGCGGCGCCGTCGTTCAGCGGGCACGCGTTGCCGGCCGTCACGCTGCCCTCGGGCTTGAACGCCGGCGGCAGCTGCGAGAGCTTCTCGAGCGTCGTGCCCGCGCGCGGCCCGTCGTCCTTGCTCACAACCTGCTCGGGCACCTCGACCTCGTTGCCCTCCTTGTCCTTGACGGTGTGGGCGGGCGCCGTGACCGGCACGATCTCTTTGTCGAAGTGGCCCGATTCCTGTGACTGCACTGCCCGGTTCTGCGAGATCACGGCCCACTCGTCCTGGGAGGCGCGGCTGACCTTGCAGCGGTCGGCGACGTTCTCAGCCGTCAGGCCCATCGGGATGTAGACGTTGTAGAGCGAGTTCTCCGAGCCGTCGAGCTGCGGGTGGAACTGGAAGTCCGCGCCTTTGCCCGCGCGCGAGACGGCCTCGACGCCCGCTGCGACGTACGTGTCGCCCTCGCCCGCCTTGATCGCGTGGAAGGCCATGCGCGTCGTCTGCAGCGAGGACGCGCAGAAGCGGTTGACGGTCGTGCCGGGGACGTGGTGGTCGATACCGGCGAGCAGCGTCGCGTTGCGCCCGATGTTGTAACCCGACTCGCCCTCGGCGAAGCCGCAGCCCATCATCACGTCCACGATCGACCCGGACTCGAGCTGCGGGTTGCGCTCGAGCAGCGCCTTCAGCGGAACGGCCGCCAGGTCGTCGGCGCGAACCGATTTGAGTGATCCCTTCACCGCCCTTCCGATGGGCGTACGGACGGCATCGACGATCACGGCTTCGGGCATCTGGGGATCTCTCCTTGGTCGGTGGGCGCGCCCGGTGGGGCGAGCTTTCAGATCACGCGGGAGGTGATCCTAGAAGATCGGACCCAAACAGGCGTTCGGGGGCTCTGCGCGCCTGCGCCCGCCGCTCGGCGCAGTTGGCGCACCTCGCGCCGGTTGTCCTGCTCGGTGATCGGGCGGCGCACGCCGGGCATCGGTGGCACGCCCCGCGGGCCGCGCGGGCGTGTCCGTCCACGCTCGGCGCGCGAGCGCCTAGATGATTGATTCCATGGCGGTGTGCCGCTTTTCCGCTGGTGCGGATGGTCGAGCCTGCCGCGGACGCAGGCCGAAGGCCTTGCTGGCGGCAAGGCCAAGGCCGAGGAGGAAGGCAGGCGAAGGCCAGACGTGCCAGCGGCGGTGCTCCGTCGTGGAATCAATCATCTAGAGGTCGAGCCGCGAGACGCCCAGCTCGTCGAACCCGACGTGGTGGGCGAGCTCGTGCCTCACCGTCCGCGTCACCTGATCCCGCAGCAGTTCGGCGTCGTGGCCGAAGTCGCGCCGCAGCGTGTCGCGGAAGATCACGATCCGGTCGTGCGAGTCGTCCCTGGTCGCGCCGTCGCCCTGGTAGAGCCCGTAGGCGCCGGCGCGCCTGCCGCCGTCGGAGATCACGACCGCGACGTGCGCGAGCGCGTTGTGCAGCAGGTCGGGGAGGTCGTCGAGCGCGTCGCGCACGAGCTCCTCGAAGTCCTGGTCATCGAGCGGGTCGAGGTCGGTGAACTCGCTTTCGTCGGGGTCGACCGCGAGCCCTTCGCGGGCCAGGCGCTCGGAGTGGCGGATGATCTCGTCGAACTCGGTCTCGGACTCCGGGTCGCGCCAGCCCGCCATCCGCACCGCGACGAACGCGACGCTCCCCATCAGCACGGCGGCGACGATCACCCCGAGGGCGACGTCCTCGAGCGCGCGAACGACGCCGATCGAGCTGAATCCCTGGCCGACGACGAGCACGACCAACCCGAGCGACATCGCGATCAGCGCGCCGAAACCGACCCTGCGAAGCGAGCCGTGGGGCGCCGGATGCCCGGGGCCGGGAGCCATCCTCTGGATGGTAGACGCCGCGGCGCGGCGAGGCGTCAAGATCCTGCCGACGCCGCCGGCTTGTCCGCCAACACGATCAGGTCCCAGGCGCGCCCGGGATGAAGGGCGCGGTCCAGATGTGCGAACGCGCGCACCACCAAGCGCGGCATCAGGCTGCGGCGCCCACGCCCGAGGCGCTCGTACTGCCAGCGCCACAGCACGAGCAGCCAGCGCATCGGCAGGTGGAAGCAGTACGCATGCCAGGCGACCCGCAGGCCCCCCTGCTCGAGCAGCGCCGTCATCTCCTCGAGCGAGTAGCCCTCGCGCACGTGGTTGGGGTCATATGGCGCCGGCGGGCGCGGCACGCTGATGAGCGCGAAGCCGCCCGGCTTCAGCACGCGCACGATCTCGCGGACCGCGCGCTCGTCGTCCTCTACGTGCTCGATCACCTCGGTGCACAGCACCCAGTCGAAGGACGCCTCCTCGAGCGGCAGCTCGGTCACCGAGGCGGTGTGGTCGACGTGGCGCGGGTCGGGGCGGTTGGGGCTGATCTGCGGATCGTCGATGTCGACGTTGACGATCTGCTCGATCTCGGCGTAGGACTCGAGGAACGCGGAGAACAGCCCTTCGCCCGAGCCGGCGTTCAGGCACCGTCCGCGCGGCGAGCGCTGCGCGAGCGCCTGCGCGAACAGCGGCTCCTGCAGCATCCGGCGCGCCTCGTCGGGCCACCCCGGCAGCAGCAGCGGCGGCACGAACCTGCGGAGCGCGGCTTTCCTCACGTCATTTGAGCGTGCGCGCGATCACGAGCCGCTGGATCTCGTTGGTGCCCTCGTAGATCTGCGTGATCTTCGCGTCGCGCATCATCCGCTCGACCGGGTACTCCTTGACGTAGCCGTAGCCGCCGAGCACCTGAACCGCATCGACGGTGACGTCCATCGCCACATCCGAGCAGAAGACCTTCGCCATCGAGGAGTACTTGGCGCGTTCGGGGTGGTGCTGATCGGCCATCGCGCACGCCTTGTAGAGCAGCTCGCGCGCGGCGGCGGTGCGGGTTTCCATGTCGGCGAGCTTGAAGCCGATGCCCTGGAACTCGTTGATCGCCTTGCCGAACTGACGGCGCTCGCGCGCATAGGCGACCGCGTAGTCGGTCGCCCCCTGCGCGATCCCGACCGCCTGCGCGGCGGCGCCGAGGCGCGTTTTCTCGAGCGTCGCGAGCGCGACCGAGAGGCCTTTGCCGACCTCGCCGATCACATTCGCCTGCGGCACGCGCACGTCCTCGAAGATCGGCTGGCCGGTCGGCGAGGCGCGGATCCCGAGCTTGTGCTCGAGCTTGCCGACGCTGAACCCCGGCCGGTCGGCCTCGACCACGAACGCCGTCATGCGGCGGCTCTCGCGGTCGGTGACCGCGAAGCAGACGTAGAAGTCGGCGATCCCCAGGTTGGAGATCCAGTTCTTGGTCCCGTTGATGACCCACTCCTCGCCGTCCTTGACCGCGGTCGTCTTCATGCCCGCCGGGTCCGACCCGGCCTCGGGCTCGGACAGGGCGAACGCGGGCGAGGACTCGCCCGTCGCGCACTGCGGCAGGAAGCGCTCCTTGAGCTCCTCGCTTCCGTAGAGCTGGATCGGCAGCGTCCCGAGCTCCTGGACCATCAGGATCAGCGCCACCGAGGCGTCGACCTTGGCGAGCTCCTCGACGGCCATGTTGAGCATCAGCGTCCCGGTCCCGGTGCCGCCGTGCTCGGTGGCGAACGGCAATCCGAGGATGTCCTGCTCGGCCAGCAACCGGCGGAGGTCCCACGGGTACTCGGCCTTCTCGTCGATCTCGGCCGAGCGCGGCGCGATCTTCTCGCGCGCGATCTGGCCGATCGTGGCGCAGAAGTCGAGGTGCTCCTGCGGGATCGTGTAGAGGTCCTCGACCGTCTGCATGGGCCGCAATCCTAGTGATGAGCCGGTCGGGGGGCCGCCCCCACACCCGGCCGGGCGGGTTTGCGCTCGGGGGGCCTCGGGTAACCAGCCCCAATGCCCCTGGGAACATCCATATTCCTGATCGCGGTGGGTGCGATCCTGCGTTACGCCGTGACCGCCACGGTCTCCGGCATCTCGATCCAGACGGTCGGGCTGATCCTGATGATCGCCGGCGCGGTCGGGCTCGTGCTCTCGCTCCTCTACATGATCGCCCCCTCACCCCGGCGGGGCGGCCCCGGCGACCGCGTGGTCGAACGCGAGTCCTACCGCGAACCGCCGGTCTACTGACCGCTCCCGGCACCGGCGCGCGTCACGCGCAGCCAGTACTGGTGGTTGATGATCGGATACGCCGCGATCTCCGCGCGCAACCCGTGGCGCGCGGCCTCGCCGCCGATCCAGCGCAGGCTGTGGCGGACCACGCCGCCGATATCGGATCGATGGCTGCGGCCGACCCACTCGCCCCCCTCGTACTCCTCGCCGAGCCCGAACGACGGTAGGCCCGCAAGCAGCGCCGATGCCGCCCCGATCGGCAGCGAGGGCAGCATCTGCTCGAGCGCCGGCCAGCGCACGCCGGCACCGTACAGGCGGCTCGCCGGGTGGTAGGTCGCGAGCAGCACGCCCCGCGGCGCCGCGACGCGCGCGAAGGACTCGAGCATCGCGGCGATCTGCGGCTTGGAGGCATGGGTCCAGATCGAGCGCGCGAGCACGAAGTCGAAGCCGCTGCCGGCTTTGCGCAGATCGAAGTCGTCGTTGTAGGTGAAGCTCGCCCGCGCGCGCTCGACGACATCCGGCTCGACGATCTGCTCGAGCCCCACGTTCAGCATCTCCCGATTGGGCTCGATCCCGTGGTAGCAGCCTCCGTCCAGGAAGCGCATCAGCCAGTAGCCGACCCGCAGCGCCCCGCAGCCGACGTCGAGCACACGCGAGGACGGCGCGAGCCCCTCGCGCAACATCACCTCGAACACGAGCCGCCCGACCCGTTCGAAGTCCTGCGCGGGTCCGCCGAGGAAGACCGTCTCGGCGATCCGTTCCGAGCGGGCCTGCAGCGACTCGGCGGGGGCTGGCTCGCTCGGCACCGGCGCATCGTACCCGCACCCCGTGCCCCCGCCCAGCCGCCGTGCGCGCGGGCCGCTACGCTCAGCGCGATGGGCCAGCAGCAGACACCGGACCGCGCCGAGCTGTCGATCGACCCGGCCCGGCTCGCCGAGTTGATGCAGGATGACCCGGCGCTGCAGGTGATCGACGTGCGCGAGGGCTACGAGCGCGAGGCCGGGTACATCGACGGCTCGCGCCACATCGAGCTCGTGCGCCTGACGGGCGAGGCCGCGAGCCTCGACGCCGGGCGGCCGCTCGTGTTCTACTGCCGCGTCGGGTCGCGCTCGACGATGGCCGCCGAAGCGTTCCGCACGGCCGGCTATGAGGCGTACTCGCTCGACGGCGGCCTGCTGCGCTGGGCCCGTGAGGACCGGCCGCTCTCACCCGAGGGCGGCGCGGTCGCAGACCACTAGAGAACGGGGGGACCGATGGAGGCTTCGACCGAGTATCCGAAGGTGAGGAGCGGCGCCGGCTGGGCCGTCGCGAGCCTCGAGGACCTGGGCGCGGGCCCGGGGTTCCGCAAGGTCCGAAAGGGACTCGGCGTGAGCGCCTTCGGGGTCAACGCGATCGTGCTGCCGCCGGGCATCGAGACCGGCTTCCACTACCACGACGAGCAGGAGGAGCTGTACTTCGTGCACCGCGGCGAGATCGAGATGGAGTTCGGCGACGGCGCCGTCGAGCGGCTCGGCGAGGGCGGGCTCGCGCGCGTGGACGCCGCGACCGTGCGCAAGATCCGCAACGTCGGCGACACCGACGCCGTGTACCTGTGCGCCGGCGGGAAGGACGGCTACGTCGGGCGGGACGGCCGCGTGCCCGAGGGCGAGGAGCAGCGCGTCCGCGCGCTGCACGATCTGAGCGGCGGGTCGGGGGAATAGCCGCCCCCGAGGATCCCGACGCGCCGGCGAGCACAGCGCGCCGCCTGGCGCTGCCGCGCGGCGGATCGCTGCCGCTGAGCGAGATCGAGCTGCGCGCGAGCCGCTCCTCGGGCCCCGGCGGCCAGCACGCGAACGTGACGGCCTCGCGCGTGGAAGCCGTCTTCGACGTGGCCGCGTCGCGCAGCCTCACGCCCGCCCAGCGCGAGCGGCTGCTCGAGCGGATCGGCCCGCGGGTGGTGGCCGTCGCGCAGGACGCGCGCTCGCAGGCGCGCAACCGCGAGCTCGCGCTCGGCCGCCTCGCCGCGCGCATCTCCGCAGCGCTCGCACAGCAGCGCCCGCGGCGCGCGACGCGCCCGACGGCCGCCTCGCGCGAGCGGCGGCTGGCCGAGAAGCGCATCGCCTCGGAGCGCAAGCGCACGCGGCGCCCGCCCGACGGCGACTAGCCGGCTAGTTCAGGAGCTCCCTGACGTACCGCTGGTGCAGGCGCCCGAGCGCGGTCTTTTCGGGGTGGAAACCGATCGCGCCGAAGATGATCCCCGACACCGGAGCCCACACGAGCACCAGGTAGGCGCCGAGCACGAGCACAACGACCCGCAGGCGCCGCGAGACCGACAGCGCCGCCAGCGGCAGCACCCACAGCACGTACCACGGCAGCACCCAGCCCAGCGTGACGAGCAGCGCGACGCTCGCCCAGCCACTGGCTGTGATCGTGCGCTCGGCCGCGCCGCGCCCGCGCCACGAGCGCGGTCCGCGCCAGGCCGCCCAGCAGCAGGCGATCAACGACACCGCGAGGATGGCGGTCATCAGATGCTGCACCCCCTGGGTCGCGCCGCCGTTGCCGAGCGCGAGCCCGACCAGGTTCGGGATGCTCTCCTGGGTGACGAGCCGCGCCTGCGTGCTGAGGTCGGGGATGTGCAGCCCGAACGCGGCCAGGCTCATCACGCCGACCACGGCGCCCGCCACGATCATCCCGAGCAGGGCCTGGGCGAACGCCCGGCGGTGGTTGAGCAGGCCCGCGAGCACAACCGGTATCAGCACGCCCGCCGATGCCTTCAGCCCGGCGGCGATCACGAACGCGGCGCCCGCGCCGAGCAGCGACGGCGAGAGCGGCGAGAGCAGCTCCCGCAGGCGTCCGGTCTGCGGCCGCTCGCGCTCCTGCTCGCGCGCGAGCAGCAGCAGGTAGAACGCGAGCACGATGAAGAACAGCATCAGGAAGTCGTTGTGGTCGCCGCCGAGGCCCCACACGAGCACGATCGGGTTCAGGCCGACCAGCGCAATCGCGAACACCGGGTCGCGCCCGAGCAGCTTCGCCGAGCGCCACACGAGCGCGAGGATCCCGAGGCTGGTCGCGATCAGCAGCACCTTCAGCGCCCAGAAGGACCCAGCGACGCCGAGCGGCACGACGGCGAAGGTGAGCATCGTGAACAGCGGGCCGTACGGGCTGAGCAGCTCGTGCCAGTTGCTCAGCGAGAAGCTCGGGTCGCTGTGCGGCTCGAGGATCGGGATCGTCGTATACGGGTTGAGGTGGTGCACCACCTCCATGCGCCCGTAGTTGATGTAGTTGAACAGATCGGTCAGCGCCAGCGGCGGCGAGAGGATGAAGATCGCGTGCACCACCACGATGCTCGCCACGACCCAGCGCCCCTCGAGCGCGCGGCTGCGCCGCAGCACGACCACGTAGGCGACGTACATGATCGCCATCGACGCGCTGAACAGCCACTTGAGCGTGCGGCTGTTGCCGGTGAGCCACGGCCACATCCCGCCGAGCGGCCCCGCCATCCAGTGCGGGTAGAACGCGACGTGCGTCGTCGGCGCGAGGACGCTCGGCCGGTTGGCGGCCATCAGCACGTCGAGCAGGCACAGCACGACGATCGACGCGAGCGCGATGATCGCGGTGGTGCGCCCCTCGACGGCGCCCTCGCGCGCGCGCCCGCGGCGCAGCGCGCGCGACAGGCGCGAGCGCCGTCCGTCCCGGGGCGCCTCGCGCAGTGGAAGGGTGGATGCCTCGCTGCTCATCGCGCGGGTCGCCACACTACCCGCCGCCGCAGGCTTCGGGCCCCGCTCGCGCGGCGGCGCGCGGTCCGCTCAGCGGCCCCGGAACGCAGAGGGCCCGCCGAGGCGGGCCCTTTCAAGCGCTTCAAGCCGGTCTGGCTCAGATGGCAGTGACGTTGACGGCCTTGGGGCCCTTGTCGCCCTGCTCGGGGTCATACGAGACCTTGGCGCCCTCCTGCAGCGAGCGGTAACCCTCGCCGTTGATGCCGGTGTGATGAACGAACAGGTCCTTGTCGCCGTCGTCGGGCGTGATGAACCCGAAACCCTTGTCGTCGCTGAACCACTTGACGGTGCCAGTTGGCATGTGGGAACTCCTCCACGGTTTGTGCGAGTCTGCTGCGCGGAGGATGCTGCTCAGAGCTTCGACCTGCGAGCGCTTGCACTACTTTCGCCGAGCTTTCGCGCCCGGCCATACGGCAACGACCGTAGCAGGTGGAACAGCGGACGTGTTGTCGAGATGTTGCTCGCCCGGCGGCCCCCGCCCGCGGCCGCGACGCCGGTAGCGTGCTCGGTATGGGCGCCCCCCCGCAGCCGCCCGGCGGCGAGCCGCCGCTCCTCGAGCCGCTGCTGCCGGCGGGCGCTCCGCTTGCGGTCAGCGAACTGGTCGAGCAGCTCGGCCTGTGGGAGCGCCCGGACACGCCGGCGCCGCGCCCGCGCGTGATGCTGAACATGGTCTCGACCGCCGACGGGCGCGCGACCCTCGGGGGGCGCTCGGCCCCGCTCAGCGACGCGGCTGACCGCGCGCTGTTCCACGGGCTGCGCAGCGCGGTCGACGCTGTGCTCGTCGGCGCCGGCACCGTGCGCATCGAGCGCTACGGCCGCCTGATCCGCTCCGAGCAGGTGCGCGCGAGACGCCGCGCGCGGGGCTTTGCCGAGGAACCGCTCGCATGCATCGTCTCGGGGCGCCTGGCGCTGTCCGAGGAGATCCCGCTGCTACGCGAGCCGCAGGCGCGCGTGGCGATCCTGACGGCCTCGCAGGCGAGCCTGCCCGCGCCCGCGGCCGAGGTCGGCTACGTGAGATCCGAGGGCCCGAAGCTCGACCTCGCGGCGGCGCTGGCCGAGCTCGCCTCGCGCTTCTCGGTGCAGGCGCTCTTGTGCGAGGGCGGGCCGCACCTGGCGCGCGAACTGCTCGCCGCCGGGCTCGTCGATGAGATCTACCTCACGCTCGCGCCGCTGCTCGCGGGGGGCGAGCCGGCCGGCGGCGAGGCGCTGCGGATCCTGGCCGGCGCCGAGCTCGAGCCGGCGCTCGGGCTCGAGCTGCTCGGCGTCCTGCGCGCCGGCTCGAGCCTGTTCCTGCGCTACGGCGTCTCGGCGCCCGCGCGCGTCTCGCGCGAGACGACCGACAGCAGCTCGCTGGCCAGCTGACGTCCCTGGCTGGCGACCCGCGGCGTGGCCGCGATCCGCACGACCACCTCCTCGCCGTCGAGCTCCTCGAGCGTGATGCGCGGCGGATCGCGCAGCGGCGTCTGCAGCGACTTCTCGAGGATCTCCTGCAGGTCTCCCGGCGTCATGCCGGCGCGCAGGCGGGCGCGCAGGTCGACCGCCTCGGGCTCGCGCAGCGGCTTGACCGCGACGCTCAGCACGACGCTGTTCGGAACCATGATCGAGTCTTCGCCGGTCGCGAAGGTCGTGTAGAGCAGCCCGAGCGAGGAGACGATCCCTTCCAGCTGGCCCGCGAGCGGGCCGCCCTGCAGCCGCACGCGCTCGCCGACCCGGAATGGCCGCGCGCTCAGGAGGACGGTTCCCGCGATCAGGTTGCCGAGCGTCTGCTGTGCGGCGAGACCGAAGATCACCGCCGTGAACGCGCCGCCGAGCGCGAGCGTTTTGTATTCGATCCCGGCCACGTTCAGCGCCACGATCAGCGCGAGGACGATCGTCGTCAGGCGGATCAGGAAGCCGACCGTGCCCGCGGTCGCGGGGTCCATGCGCCGGAACAGCGCCGGTCCGAGGCCGCGCCCGATGTCGCGCGCGATCGCCCAGCCGAGGATCACGAGCACGATCACCGTGACGACCGTGATCGGCGTCTCGACCGCCTGTTCGAGCGTCTTGTGCGCGGGTACGAGGTGGCCGGCGTGGTCGTAGTAGGGCGGGACCTCCTGGCCGAACAGGCTCACGCGGTTGTCGTAGAGGACGACCACCGCGGCGAACAGCGGCAGCAGCACGAGGGCCTCGAGGCGCGCGCGTTTGACCACGCGCGGGCTGATCTGCCGCAGCAGCCCGACCTCCTTCCAGGCCTGGCTGCGCGTCTCGAACATCTTCGGCGGTGTTCGCGGAATCGGCATGTCGCTCACATGATGGCGGCATCCCAGCGATCTCCGGGTCAGACGCCGCAGCTTGCACTACCCTTCCCGGCGATGGGCAACACGCGTCGCCTCGTGATCCCTGCTGTGATCCTGGGGGTCGTGCTGCTGGTAGTCGCGGTGATCTACTTCACCCAGCCGCAGCACGCGCTGCCCTCGTTCTTCCCCGGCCACAGCTCGGCCTCGGACCCGGAAGCCAACCACCACCACACCAAGCACGGGATCGCGGCGCTGATCGTCGCCCTGGCCTGCTTCGCGTACGCCTGGTTCCAGTCGGGACCGCGTTCGGCCGAGCCCGCGCCCGACGCGTGAGCCGCGGCAGCGGCGCTATTCGAGCGCGAAGACGATCGTGCAGAACGCGCCGAAGGCGATGCAGTAGTAGCCGAACGGAGTCAGTCGGTTCGTCTGGAGGAAGCGCAGCAGGAACTTGACGGCGAAGACGGTCGTCGCGGCCGCGCAGAGTCCGCCGACGAGCGCCGGGCCGCGGACACCGGCTCCGGCGGAGCCGAGCAGTTCGGGGAGCTTCAGCGCGGCGGCGGCGAAGATCACCGGCGTCGCGAGCAGGAACCCGAAGCGTGCGGCGTCCTCGTTGGAGAGGCCCGAGAGCAGGCCACCGCCCATCGTGAACCCGGATCGTGAGATCCCGGGGATCAGCGCGAAGGCCTGCGAGGTTCCGACGCTGACGGTCTGGCGCCAGGAGAGCTTCGCCAGGCGCCCGTCCGAGTCCCCGAGGTAGTCCCCGGGCCGCGGCGGGCGCCGCCGCAGCCGCTCGAAGCACAGCAGCGCGATGCCGTTGACGATCAGGAAGGCCGCTGCCAGCGACGGCGAGGCGAACAGGCTGCGGATCGGTTTCTCGAGCAGCAGGCCGATGATTCCCACCGGGATCGTGCCCGCGACGAGCAGCCACCCCAGGCGGGCGTAGGTGTCGTCCTCGCGGATCTCGCGCATCTGCAGCGAGCGCCACAGGCCCTTGACGATCAGCACCCAGTCCTTGAAGAAGAACGCCAGGAACACGATCGCGGTCGCGAAGTGGGTCGCGACCAGGAACGTCAGGAAGAACTTGTCGTTCTGGTGGATGTTCCAGCCGAACAGCGCGGGCAGCACGACCGCGTGCCCGAGACTCGAGATCGGGAACGGCTCGGCGATCCCCTGGGTGAGGCCCAGGATCACGGCCTGGAAGTAGCTGATGAGAGTGGCGGCGGGGACGGTCAGGAGGCTGTGCACGGCGGGGGAGCTTAGGGAATCGCAGCAGAGGGAGGCGGACCTTCTGCAGAGGCCCGCCAACCAGCTCTTCACGGGCAGTTCACACGATCGTTCCTGCTTGATCACAGAAAACCTGTGTTTGCAGGGGAATCCTCATGTCATGAACGGAAGAGAGATGACTCAGCCGGCAGCCGAGCCGGGAAGCAGGGCCGACATGCACTGCCACTCCGACGCCTCCGAGCGCTCGCTCCTCGGCGTCCAGCGCGCCGCGGGCCTGCCCGAGTGCGCGACCCCGCCCGAGGAGGTCTACGAGCTGGCCAAGCGCCGCGGGATGGACTTCGTCACGATCACCGACCACGACACGATCGACGGCGTAATGCGGATCGCCGACCGCCCGGACGTGTTCGTCTCCGAGGAGCTCACCGCCCGCTTCCGCGGCGAGCCGCAGGCAGTCCACGTGCTCTGCTACGGGATCGAGCCCGAGGACCACGACTGGCTGCAGGCGCACCGCGACGACGTCGAGCTGTGCGCGGCCTACCTGTACGAGCGCGAGATCACGTGCGCGCTCGCACACCCCTACTACACCGTCGCGGCGCCGCTCTCGGCCCGCCACCGCCGCCGCCTGGCCGAGCTGTTCGGCGTCTGGGAGGTCCGCAACGGCTCGCGCGCCCCGGAGCTCAACCGCCCGGCCGCGATGTACGTCGCCACGCGCGACGCGGTCGGGATCGGCGGCAGCGACGACCACGCCGGCGTCGACATCGGCCGCACGTGGACCGAGACCCCCGCGGCCGCCACGCCGGGCGAGTTCCTGGCGTGTGTGCGCGGCGGGCAGGCGCAGGCGCGCGGCGCACAGGGCAGCCCCGCGAAGTGGGCCCACGCGGCGGTCGCGCTGGCGGTTCGCGCGCTCGGGGTGGGCGGGCCGGAGGACATCGCCGCGCCCGACCCGCGGCGCGTGCTCGAGCTCGTCACGCGGCTGCTGCGCGAAGGCGACGCGCGCGAGGGCTCGGCCGCCGGCGGCGTCGGCCCGCAGGACGCGCGCTGCCTGCTCGAGGCGTGGCTTGCAGCGGTCGGCCTCGGCGAGCTCGACGGCCGTGGCGTGATCGAGCTGATGCAGAGCGAGGACTTCGGCCACGGCGACCTCTACCGCCGCGCCCGCCGCGCGCACGAGCGGCGCCTGGCGCAGGCGGTCGAGCAGCTGCTCGCCGCCGCGCGCGGCGAGGCCGAGCCCGCGGGCGCCCTCGGGAGCCTGTTCGAGGCGTGCATCGCCGTGGTGCCCTACGCGCCCGCGACCGCGTTCCTCGCCAACGAGCAGGTCAAGCTGCGCTCGATCCCGACCGGGCGCCCCGCCGGCGGCGACGGCGCACCGCCGCGAGTGGCGCTGCTCGCGGACGGGATCGGCTCGACCCACGGCGTCAGCCGCACGGTCGAAGAGATCCGCCTGCGCGGCGTGCCCGGGTTCGAGATCGAGGTGCTCGGCACCGACGCGGGCGTCGACCGGCGGCTGCCCGCGGTGGCGGAGGTCGACGTGCCGTTCTACGCGGGGATGCGGATCGGCGTGCCGAGCCTGCCGGCGGTGGTCGACGCGCTCGCCGATGGCTGCTTCGACGCCGTGCACGTGTGCGCGCCGGGTCCCGCCGGGATCGCCGGGGCGCTCGTCGCCCGCGCGCTCGGCCTGCCGCTGCTCGGCAGCTACCACACCGAGCTCGCCGCCTACGCCGGGCTGCGCAGCGGCCGCGCCGAGCTCGCCGAGTGGATGGGGCTCGGAGTGGCGGCGTTCTACGGCGCCTGTGACCTCGTGCTCTCCCCCAGCCCCGCCGCCGATGCTGCGCTGTCCGCCGCCGGCGTCGGCGCCGAGCGGGTCGCGCGCTGGGATCGCGGCGTCGACACGGCGCGCTTTCACCCGTCGCTGCGCGAGCGTGGCGAGGACGGGCGCATCGTCGTCCTCTACAGCGGGCGCATCACGCGCGAGAAGGGCGCCGACCTGCTCGCCGAGGCGTTCCTGGCCGCCCGTGCCCGCGACGAGCGCCTGCAGCTCGTGCTGGCCGGAGGCGGGCCCGAGCAGCCGGCGCTCGCCGAGCGGCTCGGGCCGCACGCGAGCTTCCTCGGCTGGCTGGAGGGCGAGCAGCTGGCGCGCGCGTACGCGGACGCCGACGTGTTCCTGTTCCCGAGCGCCACCGACACCTTCGGGCAGGTGATCCTCGAGGCCCAGGCGAGCGGCCTGCCGGTGCTCGCGGTCGCCGAGGGCGGACCGCTGTCGCTGATCGACGACGGCGTCAGCGGACTGCTGCGCGCGCCGCACGCTCAGGACCTGGCCGATGCGCTGCTCGAGCTCGCGGCCTCGCCGCTGCGCCGCACCGCGCTCGCGGCCGCAGCGCTGCGTGCCGTGCGGGGACGCACGTGGGAGCGCGCCATGGAGCGACTGGCGGGCGGCTACGAGCAGGCGCTCGCGCGTCGCGGGCCGGCGCGTGCCGGGAGGGCCGCGTGAGCGAGCCGGTCACAGGGGCTTCACCGGTCGGTATCGACCTGGTCACAGGTCTCGAGGCCTGCGCGGGGAACCTCCCGGCGGAGAGGGAGAGGATGTCCGAGCTTTCACCAGCCCGGGCGGGACGCACGATCGCCGTCGCCCTGCACGGGATCGAGCCCGCAACGTTCGAGCGCTGCGCGCTGATCCGCGACTGGCTCGACGACCACGGCGTCGATCGCGTCACGCTGCTGGTGATCCCGGCGCGCGACCTGCACCCGCTCGGCTCGCGCTCGCCCGAGATGGTCAGCTGGCTGAGCGAACGGCGCGCCGCGGGCGACTCGATCGCCCAGCACGGCTTCCAGCACGTCTCTGCACGCCGCGGCGGCTACGCGCGCGGCGTGATCCCCCGCCGTCCCGGAGAGTTCGCCGGCCTCGACGGCGAAGAGACGCGCCGCGCGGTGCACGCGGGCTGGCGCCTGATGAAGCTCGCCGGCGTCGAGCCCGACGGCTTCGTGGCACCCGCCTACGTCTACACCGACGCGCTGCGACGCGCGCTCTCGACGCGCTTTGCCTGGTGGGCGAGCTTCCTGCGCGTGCACCGCGCGGGCGCGCGCGAGCCGCTGGCCGAGCAGCTCTCGCTCGCGCCCGCGATCAGCCTCGCGACGGGCGGCGCGCTCGGGCGGCTCCTCGCCCCGGCGCTCGTGCGCGCCGGGGCGATGCTGCCAACGCGCACGCTTCGCGTCGACCTGCACCCGGCCTACCTGCGTCACCCGCGCCACATGCTGGCGCTCGAGTGGGTCATGCAGCGAGCCGGCTCGCGGGCGGCGGTCACCTACCGCGACCTCGCAGGCGTCTGAGCACCCACGCTCGGCGGCAGCGCGGCGCGCTCGCACCGGGCGCCCGCGCAGCCGCCGAGTCAACCCTTGGTGAGCAGCGACGCGCTCAGCGAGCTCACCCCGGCGAGCCCGGCGTAGCCGATGTGCGAGAGGCCGAAGACGTCCTCGATCGTCCGCAGCAGCGAGTAGTGGTCGTACGATTCCTGCGCGATCTTCCCGCCCTTGATCAGCGGCGAGAGCAGCAGCGCCCCGACGTTGCCGCCTCCCTGGCCGATCGTCGGCGCCTTGTAGTTCGGGTAGGAGGCCGGCTGCCCGCAGCAGGAGCCGGAGTCCGCGAACTCGCCCTTCGAGGGCGCGTCGTCGGCGGTGATCACGATCAGCCCGCCGTGCTTGTACGCCGCCGAGGCCATGATCTCCGGCACGACGAGCTGCAAGAACGGCGCGGCATCGCCGGCACCCGTGGGCGCCCCGGGGGCGCACGGCGTCCCGCCCGCGTCGTGACAGCGGTCGGGAACGATGTACGACAGCGCCGGCGGGTGGGCGGAGGCCAGATCGGGCTTCAACCGCGTGAGACCGACGTCGTCGGCCTGGCATTCCGGCGAGCCCGTGATCGAGGCGAAGTAGACGAACGGGTTGCGGTAGGTCGCGTAGTCGCCGGCGGTGAGAGTCGGGTCGGCTTCGCCGAGCGCCGGGTGGGTACAAGCCGCAGGGGTTGACGGGCCTTCGTCGGTCCCCTGGACGTAGGCGCGCCATCCGAGGTGCTTGGCGGCGAGCTGATGCGGCAGCGCCGGAACGGACCCGGGATAGACGCAGCCGCTGCCGAGCGCCTGCCCGCCCTGGCCGCTGCCCGCCGGTTCGAGGGGAGCGTAGATCGGGCAATCCGACGCCGTCTGGCCGGTCGGTCCCTGGCCGCTGAGCAGCGCAATGCCGTTCGGGAGCCCTTCGTGGGCGACGGCGTCGTAGCGTGCCAGCAGGGCGCCCTTCGGCTCGAGCGTCTTCGCGAGGTAGGTGTCCTTCGATTCGGGCCCGAAGTCTGACGCGTAGGGCTCTTCGGAGAGCATGATCACGAAAACGTGCTTGATTTCGGTCAGCTTGCCGTGTTTCGGCTGGCTGCCGCCGCCTGCGCCGCCCTGCTGTTCGGCTTCTTCGGCTTCGCCTGCTTTGTTCGGCGTCGTGCTCGTCGCCTGTTTGGCGTTGTTGGGGCTCGCGGGTTCGCTCGGGCTCGCTTCAGGTTCGCTCGAAGGGGCTTCGGTGCCGGTGGGTTCCGAGCTGCTCCCGCCGCCGGCACCGGCGGCGCCGCCGCCGCCAGCCGTCGAGGGCGTGCTCGGAACGACCACGTGCAGCGGGCTCGAGGAGGCGCTCAGCGTCGCTTTCGAGCCCGCGTTCCCGAGCAGCGCGCCGAACCCCACGAACGCGAGCACGAGCGCCGCCGAGACCCAGGGCCCGGGGAGCTGCAGACCGGCTCCGGTGCTCGGCGGCGGCGGCTCCGGTGCGAGGAGCGTCGGACCCGGCGAGGTGTCCGCCTCGCGCACGTTGCGCATCAGGCCTTCGAGCCGCGGGCTGCGCTCGCCGGCACGCTCGCCGCATACCAGGCAGTAGCCCTGGTCGGCCGCCAGCGGAGAGCCGCATGCGCTGCAGCGCCGCTCGCCCGCCATCGGCTAGGAGCCGTCGCCGGGCAGCGGCGCCGGCGGAGCCAGCAGCGCGTCCATGTCCACCGTGGTCTGCTCGCCGGGCGCAGCAGCGCCGTCGAGCGGCTGCATCAGCGTCGCGCCGCACTGCCAGCAGTAGACGGCGCCGCGGCTGTGCGGCGCCGCGCACGCAGGGCAATGGCCGGCGATCGCGGACTCCTCCATCGCCAGCAGGCGCTCGACCTCGGCGAGCTCCGCGTCGCGTTCCTGCAGGGCCGCCGCGCGCCTGACCAGCACGTCGAGACGGAAGTGGTCGCGAATCGCCATCTCGTACGCGAGCCCGCCGAGATCCCAGTGCAGCTCCGTGACCTGTTCCGCGAGCGCGTCGCGCCTGCGTCGCAGCTCCGATGCGGGCGCGGCGACCGGCGGCTCGGCGGCCGGTGCGGCCGGCGCCGGCGCCGGGCTCGGCGCGTTCGACCCCTGCGCGCGCTCGTGACGGGACAGGATCGCCATCAGGTTTCGACTTTGTTCGGCAGGTTCTTGGCTTTTTCGACGTAGTTCTTGCCCTTGGCATGCGACAGGCCTTCGAGCACGCTCGGCGGCGCCGGTTTCTGCGAGCTTTCCGGCGCTGAGCTCGAGTGCGAGCTCGAGCCTTCGGACGAGCTCGAGCCCGAGCCGCCCGAGCCGCCTTCCGACACCGCGATCACCTTCGCGCCGGAGAACTTCTTCTTCAGCGACGCGAGCGCCTTCTCAGCTTCCGAGCGCTTGTGGTAGACGCCGGAGTAGATCACGTAGCTGCCGGACGGAAGGCTCGAGAATTCTTCGGACTTGAGCGCCCCGACCGAGCTCGCGCCCTTGGCGCTCGCCGCGCTCTTGGCCGCCGTCACCTGCGCGACCGTCGTGCCGCTCTGCGGGAGCGTCTGCAGCTGGACCGTGTAGCCCTTGGTGCCGGAGGGCCAGTCGCTCGTGAAGCTTTCTTCGCCGGTCGTCGAGGTGGCGCCGGTGCCCGCCGACCCGACCGTGACGACCGGCGCAGGGGCTTTGCTCGAGGAGCCGGAGCGGCCGATCAGCACGCCGACGCCCATCGCCAGCAGCAGCACGCCCACGCCGGCGATCAGGCTGAGCGTGTTGTTGCGGGGGGCCGGCGCCGAGGCCTGGCGGGCGGGCGGAGCCGGCGGCTGCGGCGGCGTCGTGCCGGGGGGACCGGAGCGCAGGAACTCGCTCACCGTCGCGCGGCGCTCACCGCACTCCAGGCAGTAGCGCTGGTCAGCCGCCATCGGCGCGCCGCACGCGGTGCACGACGGCACCGGTTCGCGAGCTGACGAGGCGGGACTTGCGAGCGATTCGGTTGACAACGTGACCCCTGCCGGACGATACCTTCCGGACGGCCGCGGCACGGCCCAGCCCGGGCCGCGCGGCGGCGCGGCCGCCTCACATGGTCCAAGCCTCGGCAGAGGCCATCGTGATGATCTTGTGAAGGCCCGGGAGGCCGCCAATCCTCCCGCGCGGCCGTCACGGGTGCGATCCTGCGTGGCGGCCCCCCTCTCGTCCTACCCTTCGCGGAGGACCGCGCACCGCAACGAACGGCCGCGGGCCGGGTTAATGGTTCTCAGGGCGCGCGGCGAGCCGGGGGCGCGCGCGGGCGCCGCACGGACGAGAGGACATCGAAGGTGAGGAACATCCACGCAGGCCGCATCCTCCTCGCGACATCGCTCGGCGCCACCGTGATCGCGCTCGCCGGCGGCGTCGCACAGGCGACGGGCACAAAGAAACCGCCCGAGCCGAAAGTCGCGACCGGCGGGGTCACCAACGTCCACGGCACGAGCGCGCTCCTGAACGGCGTCGTGACCCCCAACTCGATCGAAACCACCTACTGGTTCGCCTACGGCCCGACGAAGGGGAAACTGGCCACGCAGACCAAACACGCCGTGATCGCTGCCAAAGAGGAAAAGCCGGTCAAAGTCGGCCAGCCCGTCGTGGGCCTCGCGGCCGGCGAGTACTACGAGATGTTCGGCACCTACGTCAGCGAAGGCGTGGTGAAGGAAATCCACGGCAAGGAACGCAAGTTCGAAGGCCCGCGCGCGAAGAAGCTGCGCTTCGAGTTGCCCAAAGGCAAGGAAAGCCAGATCACCGTCGGATACGGCGGCTCCTTCGACCTGACGGGCAGCCTCACGGGCACCGGCAACGCCGGCGCGCAGGTGTCGCTGCAGGCGGTCCCGTTCCCGTTCAAGGGCACCTTCACGACGCTCGGCTCCCCGGTCGTGAGCAGCAGCGCCGGGCGCTTCGTCTTCAAAGTCGCGAGGATGACTGCGAACACCGAGTTCCGGATCGTCACGCTCGGCTCGCACCCCGTCTTCAGCCCGACCGTGACGGTGCACGTCTCGCCGCACATCGTGCTGCACGTGCGCTCGGCCGGCAAGAGCGGTATCTACCGCCTCTACGGAACCGTGACCCCTGCCGAGAACGGCGCTCCGGTCGTGATCCAGCTGCTGAAGCCACAGAAGGCGGGCAGCAAGAAGGAAGGCCCTGCGCCGCACCAGGTCGGCGCGACGGTCCTGAGGCGCGCCACCAAGACCATGTCGCGCTTCAGCGTCGTGCTGAGCCTCAACGGCAACTGGCACTACCGCGCGTTCGTGCGGTTGACGACGAAGCAGAGCCTCGTCTCGGGCGTCAGCTCGAACGTGCTGATCAAGGCGCCGAAGACGACCACGAAGCACCGGCGCAAGAAGAAGAAATAGGCGCTTCAGGGCGCCGCCGCGCCGGGAGGGCGCGGGCCGCGCTCAGGCCCCGATGACGCCGCGGGCGATCAGCATCTCCATCACCCGCTCGACCTCCCGCTCGACGGTTTCGCCGCCGCTGCCGAGCGTCAGGTCGGGGTCGGCGGGCGGCTCGTACGGTGCGCCGACGCCGGTCATGCCGGTCAGCTCGCCGCGCGCGCGCGCGCGCGTAGAGGCCCTTCGGGTCGCGCTGCTCGCAGAGCTCCAGCGGCGCGTCGACGAACACCTCGAAGAAGTCGAGCTCGTCGCGCCGCGTGCAACGCCGCCGCCGTGCGGCGGTCGGCGGCGTAGGGGCTGACGAGGCTGACGAGCGCGATCGTGCCGGACTCGGCCAGCAGCCGTGCGACGTGGGCGGTGCGCCGCACGTTCTCGGCGCGCGCCGCCTCGTCGAAGCCGAGGTCGCCGTTGAGGCCGTGGCGCAGGTTGTCGCCGTCGAGCAGGAACGCCGCGCCGGCCCATCTGCAGCAGCCGCTCCTCGACGGCCGCCGCGACCGTCGACTTGCCCGCGCCCGGCAGGCCCGTGAACCACAGCGTCGCGCCGCCGTGGCCGAGCTCGTGCCAGCGGTGCTCGCGCGTGACGCGCGAGCCCTGCCAGCGCACGTTCGGGCTGCGCTCGCTGCCGGAGCGGGCGGGCGCAGCCAGCTCCTCGACCTCGGTGTCGAGGATCACGCCGGCGCGCGACCGTGTCGTTGGTCGCCTCGTCGATCACGATCAGGCTGCCGGTCACGCGGTTGCGCCGGTAGGAGTCGAACACGAGCGGCGAGCTCAGCTCGAAGTGCACGCGCGCGAGGTCGTTGAGCTGAGCGTGTCGACGTCCGCGTCGCGGCGCAGCGTCTCGACGTCGATGCGATAGCGAACGTCGATGCCCGCCGACCATCGCCGTGCGCGTCGTGTGCTTGACCAGGTAGCGGCGCCCGGCCGCCAGCGGCTGCTCGGACATCCAGCACAGCAGGCACTCGAAGCGGGTCGGCGACCGTCGGCTGGTTCTGCGTGCGCACGATCGTGCTGCCGCGCCAGACGTCGATGTCGTCTGTCAGCCGCAGCGCGACCGACATCGGCGGGAAAGCCTCCTCGACCGGCCCTTCGAAGGTGTCGATGCCGGCGATGCGCGAGCGCTGGCCGCCCGGCAGCACGACGACCTCGTCGCCGGGCCGGATGATGCCGCCCGCGACCTGGCCCGCGTAGGCGCGGTAGTCCGAGACGGTGCTCGGCCGGCGGGCGGATCACCCACTGCACCGGGAAGCGCACGTCGATGAGGTTGCGGTCGGAGGCGATGTGGACGTGCTCGAGGTGGTAGAGCAGCGGCGGGCCCTGGTACCAGGGCATCGAATCCGAGCGCTCGACGACGTTGTCGCCGAGCAGCGCCGAGATCGGGATGAACGTGACGTCGGGCAGCTCCAGCCGCGCGGCGAAACGGTCGAACTCCTCGACGATCGCATCGAAGACGTCCTCGCTGGAAGTCGACCAGGTCCATCTTGTTGACGCACACGACCACGTGCGGGATGCCGAGCAGCGAGCTGATGAACGCGTGGCGCTTGGACTGCGCGAGGACGCCCTTGCGCGCGTCGACGAGCACGATCGCGAGGTCGGCGGTCGACGCGCCGGTGACCATGTTGCGCGTGTACTGCTCGTGGCCCGGGGTGTCGGCGATGATGAAGCGGCGCTGCGCGGTCGCGAAGTAGCGGTAGGCGACGTCGATCGTGATGCCCTGCTCGCGCTCGGCGCGCAGGCCGTCGGTGAGCAGCGACAGGTCGATGAAGTCCTGCCCACTTGCGCTGGCTCGCCTGCTCGACGTGCGCGAGCTGGTCGGCGAGCACCTGCTTGGAGTCGTACAGCAGCCGCCCGATCAGCGTGCTCTTGCCGTCGTCGACCGAGCCGGCGGTAGCGAAGCGCAGCAGGTCGGCCGGGCGCTCGGCGAGGCGGCTGAAGACCTCCGTCGCGCTCGTCGGCCGCGAGAGTCGTCGCCGGCGAGCCGCGGCGCCGTTGCCGTTACGCTGGCCACCGGCGAGCTGCGGACTCCGGGCGCCCATCAGAAGTACCCTTGCCGCTTGCGGTCCTCCATCGCGGCCTCGGTGACCCGGTCGTCCGCGCGCGTCTGGCCGCGCTCCGTGACCTCGGTCGCGGCGATCTCGGCGACGACTTCTGCGAGCGTCGTCGGCGTCGGATTCGACCGCGCCGGTGCAGCTCATGTCGCCCACCGTGCGGTAGCGCACGCGCGCCGTGAACGGCTCCTCGCCTTCCATCAGCTCGCATGAACGGGCTGACCGCGTACAGCATGCCATCGCGGCGAACGATCTCGCGCTCATGCGCGAAGTAGATCGACGGCACCTCGAGCTGACTCCTCGCGCGATGTACTGCCACACGTCGAGCTCAGTCCAGTTCGAGATCGGAAATACGCGCAGCGTGCTCGCCCTTGTGAGATGCGGCCATTGTAGAGGCTCCACACCTCCGGGCGCTGGCGCTGGGGCTCCCACTGGCCGAACTCGTCGCGGAACGAGAGGATCCGCTCCTTGGCCCGGGCGCTTTCCTCGTCGCGGCGCGCGCCGCCGAATGCGCGCGTCGAAGCCGTGCTCGGCGATCGTGTCGAGCAGCGTGACGTCTGCAGCGGCGTTGCGCGACGCGCGCGGTCCCGTCTGCTCGACCGCGCGGCCGCTGCGGATCGAATCCTCGACTGGCGCGACCACCAGCCGCTCGCCGATTTCCTCGACCCGGCGGTCGCGGAACTCGATCGCCTCCTGAAAGTTGTGGCCGGTGTCGATATGCATCAGCGGAAACGGGAACGGCGCCGGCCGAGAACGCCTTCTCGGCCAGACGCAGCAGCACGATCGAGTCCTTGCCGCCGCTGAACAGCAGCACCGGGCGCTCGAATTCGGCGACCGTTCGCGCATCACGTGGACGGCCTCGGCCTCCAGCGTGCGCAGATGGGAAAGGTGGTAGGTGGCGGGCATCCGTGCTGGCCGAGGCTAGCCGGGTGTCTGCGTCGGAGCGTGAATGTTCGGGGTACGCCCGCGCAATGTCAAGCCAGCAGCGCGCGCGGTAGAGCTCGAGCCATCGCCGCCGCGTGGCGCTCGATCGTGAAGCGCTCGAGCACGCGCTCGCGCCCGGCCGCGCCCATCGCCGCACGCAGCGCGGGGCGTTCGGCCAGCTCGGCCGCAGCGCCCGCCCACGCCGCCGGGTCGCCGGGCGCCAGCAGGCAGTCCCTGGACGCCGTCCTCGAGGATCTCCGCGGGGCCGCCGACGGCGGTCGCGAGCACCGGCACGCAGAGCGCCATCGCCTCGATCACCGCGCGCCCGAAGGGCTCCTCCTCGGAGGGCAGCAGCAGCACGTCGAGCGCCGCGATCAGCTCGCGTACGTCCTGCGCTCGCCCGAGCCACGAGACGCGGTCGGTCAGGCCCGCGCGCGTCGACCTGCGCGTGCAGCCCCGCGACGTAGGCGCGGTTGTCAAAGCGCGTCGCGCGCGCGGCGAACTTGGCCGAGCCGATCAGCAGCAGGTGCGCGTCGACGCCCCTGCGCGCGCAGCATCTCGAGCGCCTCGATCGCCGTGTCCTGGCCCTTCCACGGGCTCAGCTGTGCGACCACGCCCAGCAGCAGCGCGCGCTCGCCGGCCGCGCCGAGCCCTGCGCGCGCCGCCTCGCGGTCGATCCGCGCCGGGTCCCAGCGCGCGAGGTCGAGCGCGTTGTGCACGACCTCGACGTGCGCCTCGGGGGCCGCCGCCTTGACCGAGCGCGCCGTGTAGGGCGGAGTTCGCGACCACGATGCTCGCCCGCGCCGCGATCAGCCGCAGGGTCGCGCTGCTGAGCGGGCCCGGGGGCAGGCAGTCGCGCACGTGCACGAGCGCCGGGCGGCAGCCTCGCCCGAGCGCGGCAACGATCCCGGCGCGGATCGAGTTCGCGTGCAGGATCTCGGCGCCGTGCACGCCTGGCGGCGCGGTGCACCTGCGACGCGGCGAGCGCCATGTCGGCGAGCGCGCGCGGCGTGTGCAACGGGTGCAGCCGCAGGCTCCCGGCCGTGCCGTGGATCGAGCTCACGGGGATGCCGAGCGGAGCGGCCGCCACCGTCAGCTCGCCTCGTGGCACCGCCAGCCGCGGCTGCACCTCCGGGCCCAGCGCGGCGAGCAGATCGAGCAGCGAGAGCTCTGCGCCGCTGACCTCGGCCGTGTGGTTGACGATAGAGGACCCTCATCTGCCGCCGGGCCTCGCGCGTTCTGCAAGCACCTCGAGCAGCAGCCCCTGCACACGCGCGGCTGTCTGCGGCCAGGCGAGGCGCGCGCGCGTGCGCGACCGCGTTCGCGCCCAGACGCGCGGCGAGCTCGGGGTCGGTGAGCAGGCGGATCACGGCGTCGGCGACCGCCACCGGGTCGGCCGGGTCGACCAGCAGCCCGGTCTCGCCGTCCAGCACGGCGTCGAGCGCGCCGCCGACGTTCCCGGCCACGACCGGGCTTGCCCGTCGCGCGCCGGCTTCCAGGTACACGATCCCGAACCCCTCGCCCGCGCCTCCGCCCTCCGGCAGCCGGCTCGGCATCGCCAGCAGCCACGCGCGCGCGAGCCAGCGGTCGCGCTCCTCGTCGGAGACGGCGCCGAGGAAGCGGATCGCATCGGCGACGCCCTCCTCGCGGGCGAGCGCTTCCAGGCGCGGGCGCAGCGCGCCCTCGCCGATCACGATCCACTGGAGCGAGGGCACCGCAGCGCGCACCCGTGCCAGGCCGCGGATCAGAACGTCGTGCCCCTTGTACGCGTCGCGCAGCCGCGAGACGGTCAGCATCGTCGGAACCTCGTCCCGCGGCCCCGGCGGCGAGGGCGGCAGGTCCACGCCGGGCGGGATCAGCTCCAGCCGCCGGGGCTCCGCGCCGGTGGCCCGGACCAGCTCGGCGCTGTAGCGCGAGACCGCGATCACGACGCGCGCGCGCCGCGCAGCGAAGGCCGCCAGCCGCGGTTTGTCGCCGACCTCCTTGGCGTGGAAGTACTGCACCGTGGGCGCACCCGTCGCGCGCTGCACGAGCGCCGCCGCCGGGCTGGCGAGCAGGTGCACAGCGAGCGTGACCTCGGGACGATGCCGCACCGCCTGCGCGAGCGAGGCCGCGTTGAGCGCAGCCGCGCGCGCGAGACCGCTCCCGCCGGGCGCGGGCACGCGCAGGACGGGTGCCTCTTGTGCCGCATCCAGGTGCCCGCCCGAGCGTGCGCGCAGCGTCGCGACGCGCGTGTCGAACGCATCCATCTGCTGCACGAGCCGCTGGGCGAGCAGCTGCACGCCGCCGGGGTCGGGCGGGTAGTCGGCTGTCAGGAGCAGCAGCCGAGGGCGGCGGTCGGGGGTCGGGGCGGGCATCGGGCGCAGCCTAGTCTTCCCGCGAGCCGGCTCGGGGCGCAGGCTCCCGCCGCGCCTGAGCGCCCGGCGCCGTGCCGTGGGACGAACGTCCACCCCGGTCCTGACCGCGATGCACCGCCACGGGCTTCGCCCGCTGCTGCTGCTGAACGCCAACAACCTCAGCCCCGGTCCCTCCCGCCACGTCATGCTCGAAACGCTCGCGCCCGCCGAACCCGGTTCCCAGACGGTCCGGCTCGCCTCCGCCAGCGCCGCGCTCGTCGTGCCGGGCAAGACCGGCTTCGACAACCTGACCTGGAAGGGCGCCGCCGACGTGCTCATCACCGCGGTCGGGCCGGGCGGCCTGGCGCGTCTGTCGCGCCCGCTGACCAGGCCGCTCGCGGCCGGACGCCACGGTGCGACGACGCTCCAGTACGCGCCGTTCCAGTCGCCGAAGCTCGAAGACGGCGGGCCCAACCCGGTGTGGGCCGAAACGCTGCACGGCTGGCTCGAATACGTCGCCGCCGTGTGCCGGCTGGCCGAACGCGTTGTGGGCCCCGGCGGCTATGACATCGAGATCTGGAACGAGCTGAGCTTCGGCTCTCAGTTCCTCGACTTCCAGGACTACTACGCGCCCGCAGAAGCCACGGAAGAAGCGGACGGCGAAGGAGAAAGCGAATACGGCCATGAAGTCGAAGCCGAAGAAGAAGCCGAAGAAGCGACCGGGCACAGCGAAGGCTCCTCCGCCGAAGACGGGCCCGAAGGCAGCAACCCCGCCAGCGGCATGACGCGCGCGCAGGTCGCGGGGCGCATCCTCGGCGCGCTGCTGCACGAAACCGTCGCGTTCGTGCGCAATCCGGCGAACGCCATCTCTTCGCAGGTGGGGATCAGCGACGGCTTCGCGAGCGAGACACCGTTCCCCTCGGGCGCCAACTCCCCGATCGGGCTGAGCGCGCTCAGCAAGCACCCCTATGTCGGGCTCAAGATGTTCCCGTCCGAGTACAAAGCCCGCCACATCGGGCTCGTGAACGCGCTCGGCGAAGCCGACAGGCTGAAGGGCGGCGGCGGCGGCATGGGCTACATCCCGACCTATGACTCGCTGTTCCCCGAGTCGACGCTTACCGTCACGCACACCGAGTCGCTGATCCGCGACATCGCGCCGTTCACGACCTACATCTACGGGTTCCCGCACGGCCGCGAAGTACACCCGGCAGGGTCGGGACCGATCCAGAAGTGGATCACCGAGTTCAACCTCGGGCCCCACGATGCGACGCCCGTCGGCCCCGACGAGGTGACGCCCGAGACGGGCCCTTCGGCGGTCGTCTCGCAAGCCGACCGCGAACACTTCGAGGCCAAGGTCGTGCTGCGCAGCCTGGTCGCGAACGTCAACAAGGGCATCACGCGCGAGTACTTCTACAAGGCCGCCCCCGGCCCGATGAGCCTGATCGCCCCGCGCTTCTACGAAGCGCTCGAAGCGAGCCCCGGCAGCTATCCCGGACGCGCACTCGGCGGCGAAACGATCGAAGGCCTGCACGGGCTGTTCTCGCACATGCAGGGGCCCGGTCCGAGCGGGGCGGCGCGCCAGCTCAGCCTGCTCGCGATCTCACAGGAAGGCAACCACGCCCAGTTCGCGGGCGACGGCAGCGAAGCGCACCCGAGCCTGTACGACCGCCAGGTGCTCGCCGTGCTCCCGTTCCAGACCGCGCCGAAGCGGTTCGTGATCCCGGTCTACGTGATGACCCGCGACATGCTGACGCTGTACCGCCCGGAAGCCTCGCCGAACGACATAACGCGCTTCGATATGCCGAACGAGAACTTCCGCATCACGCTCGCCGGCCTGCCCGCAGGGGCCACACCGGCGGTCTCGGCCTACGATCCGCTACGTGGAACCTCGACCCCCGCACGCCTGCTGTGGCGCGAAGGGGCGACGGCACAGATCGAAATCGCGGCGACCGACTACCCGCGGCTGCTGAGCATCGAATACCGCTGATCGGTTTTCTCCGGCCCGCGGCCCGCTCGGCCGACGGAGCCGGTCAGCCGCTCACCTCTGGGCCGGCGCCGCCGTCCAGTTGACCTGCTCGCGCGCGGCCGCGAACGCCTCGCGCGTGAACGGTCCCTCGCCGGTTACCGAGAACACGCGGTAGCCGGCGCCATCGAGCAGCTCCCAGAGCGCCTCGGGCGTCGCCTCGTAGAGCCGCGCGGCCTCGGCCACGTGCTCGAAGATCACGAGTGGCCGCGCGCGTGCGAGCACCTGCCGCGTGCCTTCGAGCACGCCCAGCTCGGCCCCCTCGACGTCGATCTTGATCACGCGCGGATCGAGGCCCTCGAGCTCCGCGTCGAGCGTGGAAACCTGAACCTCGAAGTACTCCGGGCGGCCCCGCTCGTCGCTGATCTCGGGGCTGCGCCGGAGGCCCGACCAGCCGTCGAGCGCGGTGAAGTGGCAAAAGCGCGCCGTCTCGCGGCGCGCGCCGAGCGCGAGTGGCCTGCACTCTACGCCCGGGAACCCGCGCGCGACCTCGGCCGCCAGCGCAGGGATCGGCTCGAACGCCACGTGCCTGCCCTCCGGGGCGACGCGCACCGCCTCGCGCAACACCTGGCCGCGGTTCGTGCCGGCGTCGACGTAGGTGGAGCCGGTGCCGAGCGAGCCGGCGAGCAGCGCCCGGATCGCGACCTCCTCCTGCTGGGCCCGGCGCGCGCGGGGATCGACCGCCGCCAGTAGCTCCGGCCGCCCGAGGCGGCGCGACAGCGCCCCGGCGGCGCGGTTGAGCGCCTTCATGGCCTGTGCGCGCCGGCCGAGGCGGATGGCTGCAGGCGCCCGAGCACCGCCTGCCATGGGCGCTGCAGCCACCCGGTCACGCGCGAGCCCTGCGCCGGGGGCACCGGTTTGCTCTTGAGCGCCACGACGTCTGACCACAGCAGCCGGTTGCCCTGCAGCGGCAGCCCGGTGCGCAGCTGCGACAGGTCCGGGATCGCGGCCGGCGATCCGACCATCTCGAGGATGCGGCGCAGCACGCCTTCGGGATCGGCGATGAAGTCCTCGTGGCGCAGGAACAGTCGCCGCTCGGGCGGCTGGCGCTCAAACACGCGCAGCGCGATCGCGTGTGTGAGCCACAGGTCGATGTTCTTGGTCAGCACGCGCGTCGCGCGCTCGAGGACCGCGTGGCGGTTGATGTGGTGCGTGTATGAGCCGATCACGCTCTGCGGCTCGCGCACCAGGAACACGATGTAGAGGTCGATCCCGTCGATCGCCTGCAGTTCGCGGGCCCGCAGCGGGAAGTGCGAGGTGTCAACGACGTGGCTCGCCCCGGCCGTGCGCGCGACCGCACGGTAGACGCTCTCGGTCACCTCGCGGTAGCGCGGGCCGAGCCGTCGCCGCGCCATGACCGCGTCGGGGCGCAGCACCGCCGATGAGCGCTCGAGCAGGTCGCGCACCTCTCTGCCGTAGAGGTCCTCGGCGCCCGGCACCTCGTTGCGCACCCGCCGCCAGAAGCGGGCCCGCTCGGCGCCGCCGAAGCGCGGCTCGCCCGAGCGCAGGGTCCACTCCTCGAGCTCGCCCGCGTAGAAGAACCCCTCGCAGTTGCCCAGTGTGACGCCGAGGATCGTGCTGCCGCTGTGCCCCGCCCCCATCACGTAGAGCACCTTGGGCTCCTCCTGCAGGCCGGCGTACGGCATCCCGCCGTCCGGCAGCTCCCCTGTGGACGCTGTCATGAGGGCGCCGGAGTCTATAGAGGGACCGCCGCGAACCCCACCGTCATGCCTCTGAGCGGCCCGGCGACGGCCCGAGCACGGCGAACACGGCCCGCCAGGGCAGCTGCATGACGCTCGTGAGCGCCCGGCGGCGCGACGCGCGCCCAGACCCGCGGCCGAGGCTCACGGTGCCGGCGCGGATCAGGCGGTTGCCCTGGATCGGACACCCGACCGCGAGCGCGTCGAGGTCCGGCAGCGGCGCGTCGCTGCCGAGGTGCGCGAGCAGCCAGCGCAGCGTGTCCTTCGGCTCGGAGGTGAGCGTCTCGTGACGCAGGAAGGTGCGGCGCGCACGCGGGTGCGTCAGGAACATCGCGAGCGAGAGCGTGTAGGTGAGCCACATGTACGCGTTCGCCGTCAAGGTCCCGAAGCTCCGCTCCGGGACGTCCTCGCGGCTCATCGACGCGACGATCCCGTGCGGATCGCGCACGAGGAAGATCAGGTGCAGCTCGATGCCCGGGATCGCGCGCAGCTCGCGTGCACGCAGCGGGTAGTGCGAGGTGTCGAGCACGTGCGCAGCGCCCGACTCGTGCGCGACGGCGCGACACAGCTCCCCCGAGATGAGGCGGTAGCGCGCGCGCAGGCGCCGGCGCAGGCGCAGCTTCCGCAGGCTGAAGAGCGACGAGGAGCGCTCCATGGCGCGCACCTCGTTGCCGAACAGCTCCTCGGCGCCGTCCACGCCCGCGAGCACCCGCTCCCAGAAGCGCTCCCCCTCCTCCCCCCCGACGCGCGGCACGCCGCGCCGCGGCAGCCACTTGTCGAGCTCGCCCGCGTAGAAGAACCCCTCGCAGTTGCCGAGCGTGACCCCGAGGATCGTGCTGCCGCTGCGACCCGCGCCCATCACGTAGACGAGCTTGACCGGAGCCGTCGCCACTCCTCCCCTCGCCGGCTCTGTCGGAGGGGCGCCCATCGCCCCGCCAGTCTTGCAGACACGCCTCGCGCGGGACCGTCGAGGCCGCCGCCGAGCCCGGCGTCAGGCGGCTATGATCGCGCCTCGGATGACCGGGAGATCCAGCCGGGAGAGCCGACCCCGGACGCACCACACGAGGTCCGCTCGGCGCTGCTGATCACTCCCCGCTGGGCCCGCGACGGCGGGGTCGGCGCGCACGTCCAGGAGAGCGCGCAGGCGCTCGCGCGCGACGGCGTGCGCGTCACGGTGCAGGTCGCGCGGATCGAATCCGAGCTCGAGCCGGCCGGCGTCACGCTTCGCCACGCGCCGCTGCTCGGCCGCCGCGAGGCGCCGCCCGCCGAGCGCCTCGGCGAGGCCCTTCGCGAACAGCCCGACGTCGTCCACGTCCATCAGGTCGACGACGCCGCGATCGTGACGGCGCTGCGATCGCGCGCACCTGTGGTGATGAGCTCACACGGCTTCATCGCCTGCACGGCGGGGGTGCACTACTTCCGGCCGGGACAGGAATGCACGCGCGCGCACGGCCCGGCCTGCGTGCCGCAGCTGCTGCTGCGCGGCTGCGGGCACACGTTCCGCCTCGGTGGCCTGCCGGCCAAGTACCGTGCCGCCGAGGCAGGTCTGCGCGCGCTGCGCGAGGCGGATCTGACCGTGTCCTACTCGCACGTCATGGACCGGCACCTGCAGGTCAACCGCGTGCAACGGCGCGCGATCGTCCCCTACTTCCCGACGCTCCACGTCGAGCCCCCGCCGCCCGGCGCTCCGGACCGGCGGCGGATCCTGTTCGCCGGCCGGGTCGTGACGCCGAAGGGGATCGGCGTCCTGATCCGCGCGATGCGCGGGCTCGACGCCGAGCTCGTCGTGTGCGGCGACGGCTGGCAGCTCGAAGCGATGCAGCGGCTCGCGAGCCGCCTGGGCGTCGCCGAGCGTGTCGAGTTCAAGGGCTGGCTCGGCCCGGACGAGCTGGCCGGTGAGCTCGCCGCGGCGAGCCTGGTGGCGGTTCCGTCGGTTTGGCCGGAGCCGTTCGGGATCGTCGGCATCGAGGGCTTCGCCGCAGGTCGCCCCGCGGTCGGCACCCGCACCGGCGGGATCGGCGACTGGCTCGAGCATGGCGTCAACGGGCTGTCGGTCCCGGCCGGGGACCCGGCCGCGCTGGCGCGCGCGCTCGGCGAGCTGCTCGAGGACCCGGCCGAGCGAGACCGGCTGGGCCAGGCGGGACGGCGCACCGTCGCCGAGCGCTTCTCGCCCGAGCGCCACCTGGCTGCGCTGCGCGCGGCCTACGGCGCCGCGCGCGCGACCTGGCTCGAGCGCCGCGCGAGCGAGACGCCGGGCGCCGGCGCGGACATCGGTCCGATCCCCGCCGAGGTCGCGCGCTGATGGGCCGCGGACCCTCGCGCGCGTTGCGACAGCTGCTCGGCGCCCTGCTGATGGCGGGCGCGCGCGGCACGGGCCAGCTGCGCCGGGCGATGGCCTGGTACTGGTTCCGGCGCCTGGTCGGCCCCCACCGCCGCCGCGCCGCGTGGCGCTCGCTCGGGGCCAGCATCGGCGACACCGCGATCATCGGCCCGCGGGTGACGATGCGCAACCCGGCCCACGTCTCCGTCGGCGAGGGCTCGCGCCTCGGGGGCCGCGTTTGGATCGACTCCTGGGGCGAGGTGACGATCGGCGCCAACGTGCTGATGAACGGCGACATCGACCTGTTCTCCACCCAGCATCTGCTCGACGATCCCAACTTCAAAGGGGAGCGGCGCAGCGTGCAGATCGGCGACTACGTGTGGCTGCCATGGAAAGTGATCGTGTTGCCGGGCGTCAGCATCGGCGACTACGCCGTGATCGGCAGCGGCTCGGTCGTCGCCGAGGACATCCCCGCCTATGCGGTCGCCGCCGGGAACCCCGCCCGCGTCCTCAAGGAGCGCGCCCGCATCGCTTACAGCTACGTCCCGAGCAGCCTGCACCTGCAGCAGAACGACTGACCCCGGGCTCCGCTGCCACACCCAGCCGCTACGATGCGCCGCGTGCAGGACCCCCAGCCCGACTCCCGGCTCCAGGCGGCGCCGCCGCGGGGCGGCAGCGGGGCGGCCGCGGGGCTCGGCGCGCCGAGCCGGATCTGGTCCTCGATCAAAGGACCCGGCTTCATCTTCAGCTCACGCCGCCTGTGGCTGCTGTCGGTGGCCCTGCACCGAGGCGGCCATCGCCGGCTCGCGAAGGCCGTCAAGAACATCAACTCGATGCTCTACCACAACTCGCTGCCGCCGGCGGTGCAGGTCAGCCCGGACATCCAGCTCGGCCACCACGGGTTCGGCACGATCCTGCACAACCGGGTCGTGATCGGCCGTGAAGTCAAGATCTACCAGAACGTCACCATGGCGGTGCGGCCCCAGCACGCCGACAACAGGATCGTGATCGAGGACGAAGTCCTGATCGGCGCCGGCGCGGTGATCATGACGCCGCGCAAACGCAGCATCACGATCGGGCGCGGCGCCCGCGTGGGTGCGGGGGCAGTCGTCACCCACGACGTGCCGCCGCACACGCTCGCGCTTGCGCCCCAGCCCGAGATGCGCCCGCGGCTCGACGGCCGCGACCCGGAAGACCTCGGCCTCGACGACTAGATGATCTAGCCGCGCTGCGCCCGAGCGCGTGCGGCGCCGAGCGCCTCGAACACCGCCTCGACGGTGCGCCCGACGCCCATCCGCTCGTCGTGGAAGCGCCGGCCGCCGGCTCCGATCAGCTCCCGCCGCTGCGGGTCGGACAGCAGCCCGGCGAGCGCATCGGCGAGCGCCCCCGGCTCGGGCGCCGACACGACGATCGCACCGGATGCGACCAGCTCCCCCCACCCGCGCGGGCCGTCGATCGCCACCACCGGGCGACCCGACGCGAGCGAGCCCGCGAGCGTCCCCTTGCGCGAGGACGGGCCCATCTTGAAGACCGACAGCAGCACGTCGCAGCGCGCGAGGGCGTCCGAGAGCTCCTGGGCGGGCAGCGACCCGGAGAACGCGAGCAGCGACTCGAGTCCCCGCGCGCGAGCCTCGGCGCGCCAGCTCGCGCCGGCCGGGCTGTCGGGCCCGGGCGATCCGAGCAGCACGAGCCGCAACGCCACGCCGCGCTCCCGCAGGCGCGCGAGCGCGTCGAGCACGAGCGAGACCGAGCCGCCCTCGAACGCGTAGCCGAACAGGCCGATCAGCGGAGGCTCCCCGGTCGGGTGCGCGCCCGCGGCGGGCGGTGGCAGGTTCGAGTACACGGGTGCGAACACGACCGGGCGGCGCGGCAGCCAGCGGCGTGTCTCGAGCCAATGCGCGCGCCACTCGGCGGTCGCGATCGCGGCCGAGGAGCGGCGCATGACGTCGATCAGAGCGATCCGCTGGCTCAGCGCCCATACTCGCCCGCGCCAGCCGCTCAGCTCCCATGCGTATGCGTACTCGTGCAGCACCGCGACCACCGGCGCGCCGCTGCGCTGCACCGTCCGCAACACCGGTGCCGCGAACACCGGGATGCCGCGCTGGGAGTAGGCGAACACCGAGTAGTGCAAAAGGACCGCGTCGGGCCGCTCGTCGTCCAGCGCCCTCGCCAGCTCGCGGCGCCAGGCGGTGAACTCGGCGCGCGCGGGACCGAGGCCGGTGGCTCGCCGGCGCAGCCAGTGGGTCGAGTGGGCGACGCCGGCGCGCTCGAGCCCGGCCGAGAGCAGCTCGGCGTGGTCGCGCACGCCACAGTAGTCGCTCTCGGACACGCCGACCACAGCGACGCGCGAGAACGCGCCCCCCGGGGCCTCGGCAGCGCCGGGCGCGGAAGGCTCAGGAGAGGAGCTCGCCACGGTGGGCCGCCTCGATCGCCTCGGTCAGCGCCCCGACATCGCCCGTCGGCACGATCGCCCCCGTGCACCCGGGTCGATCAGCTCCTTCATCCCGGTGTCCTCGCTGACGATCACCGGCACGCCGCATGCGAGCGCCTCGGCCGGCGCGTAGCCGAAGCCGTCCTCGTAGGCGGGGTGCACGCACAGCCGCGCGCGTGCCAGCCGCGGCAGCGGATCGCCGGGGGCAAGCTCGATGCGCGGGTCGGCCGCCCGCGCGCGCTCGATCAACGTGCGCATGCCGCGGCTTTTCCAGCCGCCGACGAGCACGAGTCGCAGGTCCGCGCCGCTCAGCCGAGCGAAGGCGTCGAGCAGCAGCGGCACGCCCTTGTGGGCCGTGAGGCTGCCGACGTAGACGATCTCGAACGCGCCGTTCGACGGATCGCGCTCGGCCGGCGAGAAGCGGGGGTGCGGCGTCAACGGGAAGCGCGCGATCCGCTCGGCGGCGAAGCCACGCGCGAGGAACGAATCCCGGATGTAGTCCGAGGACACGAACAGGCGCTCGACGCGGGGGTACTCGGCCAGGTTGCGCCGCAGCAGCAGCGCCGGCCACGGCCGTTCGACCGGGTACTGCGCGTGGGCGAGCCGGTGGCGATCCATCACCTGCTCGTAGTGCGAGTTGGCCGACACGAGCGCGGAACCGGAGAAGCCCTGCTCGCGCGCCGCGCGAAGCTGCGCCAGGGCGGTGCCGTTGAAGCCGATCAGCTGCTCGGCATTGCCGAGCCGGCGCGCCGCCCATCGATCGAAGCGCTCGCTGACCTGGCGGATGCGCCAGGCGGGCGAGAGCCTGTTCAGCGGCGCGAGCGCCGCGACCGCATGCTCGCCTGCCGCCGCCCTCAGCCCCGCGCGGGGCGGCGGGGGCGTGCCGCATCCCGCTTCGCAGAGCAGCGTGGCGCTCGCTCCCCGGCGCCCCAGCGCGTCGGCGATCTCCTGCAGATGGCGCCCGAGCCCGCCGCCGCCGAGCGGTGCCGGGCAGCTGAGGACGACGGCGCCGCCCGGCGCGCACGCGTCCTGCTCGGCCATCGCCGCCGCGCGCCAGCGCTCGTCCAGCGCCGGCGGCGGGGCGCGGTCGGGCGGGGGCGTCTCAGTCGAGCTGGTCATAGCCCCACAGCGAGACGAGGTCGCGGCCGAGGTAGTCGCTGACCGCGCGGACCTCGGGCACGAAGCGCACGCGCAGCTCGCGCATGAACTCCTCGTCAGTCGGCGGCGGCGCCCCGTACATCAGCCGCCGGCGCAGCGTGTGCGCGCCCTCGCCGCGCAGCCTGCCGGCAGTCAGCGCGTTGGCGGCCGCCTTCACGGGCCGGGCGATCGGCCCGCGGCCCGCGTATAGGGCCCGTACGGCGGCGTCGAGGCGGGGCGAGCGCACGTTGACCGTCGGGTTGGCCGCGACCGGCTCGATCTCGACCTCCTCGTCGACGCCGATGAAGGCGAGCACGCGGCGCAGGGTGGCGCGGTTGTCGGCGCGGAAGTCGTCGTAGATCAGCACCAGCACCTGCTCCTGCCCGAAGGCCTCGTGATAGCGGCGCAGCTGTGCGACGTAGTCGATGTGGTCGGAGTAGCGCCGCACGCGCCGCCCGGCGCGTTCGATCTCCTCGGCGGCGAACGCGCGGCGGAGGTCCTGCTCTGACTCGACGTGTTCCTGCAGCAGCTGCAGCTGCAGCGAGCGCACGAGGCTCGCGGGCTCGCGCAGGATCGCGATGATGCGCGCGTCGGGCCGCAGCGCGGCGATCTCGCGCGCCGCGACCGTCGAGCGCAGGTAGGACGGCGAGGCCTCGCCGAGGCGCTGGTCCGGGGCCGCCGGGGCGAACAGCGCGATGTACTGCTCGAGCGTGTCGGGCAGCCTGCCGGTGCTCGCGGGCTCGAACAGCGGGCGCAGGTCGCGGTCGAAGAAGCGCGGCTCCTTGAGAGCCGGCATGAACACCTGCGGATGGCGGCGGAGCATCTCGTACAGGGCGGTCGTGCCGGCCTTCGGCAGTCCGACGACGAAGAAGTCGGGCAGCCGGCCCGCGCCCGGCGCCCCTGGCGCCTCACCCGACATCGTCGTAGCCCCAAAGCGTCACCAGGTCGCGACCGAGGTACTCGCTGAGGGCCTCTACCTCCCCTTGAAGCGCCGCCGCAGCTCGCGCTGCAGCTCCTCTTCCGGCGGCAGCGGATCGGCGAACACGACCCGCTCCTGCGCCATGCGCAGCGCGTCGCGGCGCAGCTGCCGCGGCGTGACCGCCTTGACCGACGCCTTGACGGCCTGCGAGACCGGGCCGTGGCCGACCGACACGGCGTGCACCAGGTGGTGCAGCCTGCGGTTGCGCACGCCCACGGTCGGGTTCGCTTCCAGGACCGGGAACGAGTCGAGATCCTCGATGCCGAGGTGCGCGAGCACCTCGCGCACGGTCGCCTCGTTGTCCGCGCGGAAGTCCTCGTACAGCAGCACCTTCACCTGCTCGCGCCCGAAGCGCTCGTGGTAGCGGCGCAGCTGCTCGGCGTAGTGCACGAAATCGGAGTACATCAGCGCCTTGGGCCAGTAGGTGTAGCGGGGGATCTCGCGCCCGGCGCGCCTGGCGGGCTCGAGCGCGAGCGCCCGCGCGAAGTCGGTCTCGGTCTCGACGTAGGTCTCGACCCATTGCAGGTGCAGCGAGTGCAGGAAGCGCGCCGGCTCGCGGAAGATCGCCACGATGCGCGCGTCCGGCCTGACCTCGGCGATGCGATCGGCGGCCGTCCGCGACCAGAGGTAGAAGGGGGTCGCCTCGCCGGCGAGCTGTCCGGGCTTCGCAGGCGCGAATGCCGCTTCGTACTCCGCGAGCGTGCGCGGCGTGCCGGCCGGCCGCGGCGGCGTGCGCTCGTGCAGCTCCTCGGCGAAGAACCACTGCTCCTTGTTGTCCGGCATGAACACCTGCGGATGGCGGCGCAGCATTTCGTGGAGCGCCGTTGTGCCGCTCTTGGGGTGCCCGACGATGAAGAAGTCCGGCAGCCTGCCTCCGGCGGGCCCCGCGGGACCCCCGGGGTCAGATGCGGTCATAGCCCCAGAGCGTAACCAGGTCCCGATCGAGGTATTCGCCGAGCGCCCGCACCTCGTCGAGCATGCTCACGCGCAGCTCGCGCATGAAGCGCTCGTCGGGCGGGGGCGGCTGCCCGTAGACGAGCCGGCGTCTGAGCGGGTACACGAGCGCGCGGCGCACGCCTGGCGAGGTGAGCCCCTTGATCGTCGTCTTGGCCGCGCCGCCGAGCGGGCCGCGACCCGCTTTGATCGCGCGCATCGCCGAGTCCAGGCGCACCGAGCGCACGCCGACGGTCGGATTCGCCTCGAGCGCCTCGATCGCCGCCATGTCGTCGAGGTCCAGGAAGCGCAGCACCTGGCGCACGGTGCCCTCGTTGTCGGCGCGGAAGTCCTCGTAGATCAGCACCAGCACCTGCTCGCGCCCGAGCGCCTCGTGGAAGCGCCGCAGCTGCTCGACGTAGCGCACGCGGTCGGAGTAGATCAACGACCCGGGCCAGTAGGCGGTCGAGGGGATCTCGCGGCCTTCGCGGCGCGGGCCGTCGAGCGCGAGCGCCTTCTCGAAGCTCGGCTCGAGCTCGTGGTGGTTCTGCACGAGCTGCAGGTGCAGTGAGCGCAGGAACGCGGCCGGCTCGCGGAAGATCGCGATCGCGCGCGCGTTCGGCACCGCCTGCGCGATCCGCTCCGCGGCGAGGGGCGACCACAGGTAGGAGGTCGAGGCCTCGCCCGCGAGCTGGCCCTCCTCCGCCGGGGCGAACAGGGCTTCGTAGTCCTGCAGCGTTTCGGTGTGCCGCCCGGTGAACGCGACCGAGCGCTCATCGCCCTCCTGCGGCTGCGGGTTCTCGCGCGCGAAGAACCAGGGCTCCTTGCGGTCGGGCATGAAGACCTGCGGATGGCGGCGCAGCATCTCGTACAGCGCCGTCGTGCCGCTCTTGGCGTGGCCGACGATGAAGAAGTCCGGCAGCCGCCCGCGCTCGGTGCCGGCCGGCGCCTGCAGGTCAGTCGAGCTCGTCATACCCCCACAGCGACACGAGGTCGCGGCCCAGGTAGTCGCCGAACGCCTGCACCTCGCCCTTGAAGCGGCGCCGCAGCTCGAGCATCAGCTGCTCGTCGTCCGCTCCGGGGGCCCCGAAGACGACACGCTCGCGCACCGCGCGGTGGGCGCCGCGCCGCAGCGAGCGCGGCGTGAGCGCCTTGATCACGGACTTGGCCGCGCGCGAGGCAGGGTCGCGCCCGACGCTCACCGCATGCAGCGCCTCCTCGAGCGCGACCGAGCGCATGCGCACGGAGGGATTGGCTTCGAGCAGCTCGACCGGCCCCTCGTGCTCGAGGCCGAGGAACTCGAGCACGCGCCGCAGGGTGCCCTCGTTGTCGGCGCGGAAGTCGTCGTAGACGAGCGCGAGCACCTGCTCGCGCGCGAACGCCTCGTGGTAGCGACGCAGCTGCTCGGTGTAGCGCACCCGATCGGTGTAGAGCAGCACCGCCGGCCAGTGCGCGACCACGTCGGGGAGCGCATGCCCCTGACGGCGCTGCGCCTCCAGCTCGAGCGCCCGCCGCAGCCGGCGCTCTTTCTCCACGTTGATCTGCAGAAGCTGCAGGTGCATCGAGCGCACGAAGCTCGCCGGCTCGCGGAAGATCGCGATGATGCGCGCGTCCGGCCGTGCGGCGGCGATCTCCCGCGCGGCGGTGCGCGACCAGATGTAGGACGTCGACGCCTCGCCGACGAGCTGGCCGGGGGTGGCGGGCGCGAACAGGTCCAGGTAGTCCTGGTAGGTGGCCGCGGGCGGCTCGCCGGGCGCGCGCGGCTGGTAGGGCGAGGGCAGATCGCTGGAGAAGTAGCGCGGCTCCTTCAGATCCGACATGAACACCTGCGGCAGGCGCCGCAGCATCTCGTACAGGGCTGTGGTCCCGCTCTTGGGCTGGCCGACGATGAAGAAGTCGGGCAGGCGCTCGGCGCTGTGCGGCGCGGGCGCCGCGCGATCGCCACCGTCAGCCGAGCCGGTCATAGCCCCACAGGCTGACGAGGTCGCGCCCGAGGTAGTCGCCGAGCGCTTCGACCTCGCCCTTGAAGCGGCGCCTGATCTCGAGCATCAACTCGTCGTCGGCCGGCTGCGGCCGGGCATGCACGATCCGGCGCTGGGCGGTGCGCAGCGCCTCGCGGCGCAGGCGCCGCGGAGTGAGCGCCTTGACCGTGTTCTTGGCGGCGCGCCCGAGCGGGGTGCTGCCGGTCGAGACGGCGTGCACGAGCTCGTCGAGCTGCTGGGAGCGCATCAGGACGGTCGGGTTGGCGTCGAGCGTCTCGATCGGCGCAGCGTCGTCGGCGCCGAGGAAGCGCAGGACTTGGCGCACGACGCCCTCGTTGTCGGCGCGGAAGTCGTCGTAGATCAGCACCAGCATCTGCTCCTTGGGGAAGCGCGCGTCGTAGCGTCGCAGCTGCTCGACGTAGCGGACGTGCTCGGAGTAGCGCAGCAGCTGCGGCCGGTGCGAGCGGCGTGGGACGTTGCGTCCCTCGCGCCGGTCGGCCTCGAGCGCCAGCGCGTTGCGCAGCTCGCGCTGGTCCTCGACGTGCGTCTGCAGCAGCTGCATGTGCAGCGAGCGCAAGAAGCTCGCCGGCTCGCGGAAGATCGCGATGATGCGCGCGTCCGGGCGCAGCTCGGAGATCGCCTCGGCGGCGGTGCTCGAGAGTATGTAGGACGTCGAGGCCTCGCCGACGAGCTGGCCGGGCGACGCGGCCGAGAACAGCGCGAGGTACTCCTCGAGCGTCTCGGGAAGCCGCCCGGCCATGGGCGGCTGGAATCGCGGACGCATGTCGCTTGCCAGGAACCACGGCTCCTTGCGATCGGGCATGAAGATCTGCGGGTGGCCGCGCAGCATCTCGTACATCGCGCTCGTGCCGCCCTTCGGCTGGCCGACCAGGAAGAAGTCGGGCGCGCGCCCGCCGCCGCGGTTGCTCTCTGCCACCCCTCCTCCCTTCCCTCAGATCAGCTGCGCACCGGAGGCGCTCGCCGCCAGCGAGATCGCAGAGCGGTAGTACTGGTTGCTGCTCGCCAGCACCGGTTTCGGCCCGTACGCCACGAGCCGGCCGTCGATCACGACCATCACGGTCTCGCAGATGTCGAGCGTCGACATGCGGTGGGCGATGATGAACAGGGTCAGGCGGTTGCGCAGCGCGGAGAGCGATTCCTGGATCAGGCTCTCGGAGTGGGGGTCGAGCGCGCTCGTCGGCTCGTCGAGGATCAGCACCTCGGGCTGCGCGACGAGCGCGCGCGCGAGGCAGACGCGCTGCTGCTGGCCCCCGGAGACCGCGTCGGCGCGCGGCCCGACGAGCGTGTCGTAGCCCTTCGGCCACGAGACGATGTCCTCGTGGATGCGCGCCATGCGCGCCGCCTGTTCGACGGTCGCGTCGTCGATGTCGCGGTAGTAGCGGATGTTCTCGGCGACGCTCGCGTGCAGCAGGCGCGGTTCCTGCGGCACGTAGGAGACCTGCCGGTTCCAGTCTGCCGGATCGAACTCCGCCGCGGCTTCGCCGTTGACCAGATAGGCGCCGTTCGAGGGCGCGCGGAGCTGCAGCAGCAGCGAGACCATCGTCGACTTGCCGGCCCCCGACGGGCCGATGATGCCCACAGAGTCGCCGCGCTGCACCTCGAAGGTGACCTCCTGCAGCACGGGCCGGTCCTTGTAGTAGCCGTAGCCGACGTGGTCGAACGCGAGCGTAGAGATCTGCGCCAGCGGGCGCGAGCCGCGGTGCTCGGTGTGGTGTTCGTAGCGCATCGCGGCACCCTGCGTGCGCTCTATGAACGGCATCGCCTGCTGGATCGCCTGGTAGCAGGCCTGCAGCATCTGCCCGTTGGTGGCGGCGCGCAGCAGCAGCAGCACGACCGCACCGAGCGATGCTGCGTGGCCGACGTGCGCCGAGTGCAGGATCGCGAGCGCCGCGACCAGCGCGATCACGATCAGCGACTGGTAGAGGTTCGGCACCAGTTTCGCGATCGTCTGCGTCTGCACGTTGAGCCCGCGCGCCTTCTCGACGAGCGTGTCGATGCGGCTGTATTGCGCGTGCTCGACGCCGAACACGCGCGTCTCTTCGGCGACGCGCACCGACTCGGCGACGCCGCTCGCGTAGGCGACCTGCGCGCGCGAGAGCTCGCGCGAGCGGCGCACCCCCAACGAGCGCAGCGGGCGCAGCACCGCGAACATCACGAGTGCCGCCGCCATCACGCCGAAGGCCGCGAACGGGTTCAGAACGAACGCCGCCCCCATCAGCGTGATGAACATGAAGAACGTGATGATCAGCTGCGTCGCCTGCTGGGCGCCGGACGACGCCTGCGTGACCTGGCCCGACATCGTCTCCTGCAGGGTCCCCTCGCGGTCGTTGGACTGCGATTCCCAGCTGGCGCGCGAGTACGCGGCGAAGATCCGCCGCCGCAGGTCGGCCTGCACGTCCGCGGCAACCAACGCGGGAAGCACCGAAAGGGGCACCTGCAGCAGCAGCCGCAGGATCGCCAGCCCGAACAGCACCTCGATCATCGTCCCGGGGGTCGTGTGCAGATGCAGCGGCCCGAGCTGGAGGTAGATCGTCGACGTGCGCCTGACGAGGTTGGTCGCCAGCTGGGCGATGCCCGCGAGAATCGCGGCTTCCGCAAGCCCGGCGACGATCGCGAACAGCGTGATCCACACCACCGTGCTGCGGCGTTTGCCGAGCAGCGCGTTGATGCGCTGCAGGCGCGACGGCTGGCCGTTCGAGCCGCTCCCCTCCGCCGGGCCGCTCCGTGGCCCGGCCCCCACTTCGCTCATGCCGGCGCCGCCTCCGTGATCGTCCCGTCGGGGCTCTCTCGCGCACGTGTGACGAACCAGTAGGCCGCCACCCCCGGCGCGAACCACAGGTACGCGCCGATCGTCACCGCCAGCGTCGGCCCGGCGAAGCCCTGCGCGGTGAATGCGAAGAACACGGAGAACACCGCCACAAGGTACATCCGCAGCTCCGTATCGACCACCCTGCGCAGCCCTTTCATCACAAGCACGATCACCTCGATCGTCAGGCCGACCCACAGCAGCAGCCCCGGCAGCCCGGTTTCGAGCACCAGCAGGTTGTACGCCGACTCCCCGCTCGTCGCGAGCCCTTCGATGTGGACCTTCTGCTTGCCGCCGAACCCACCGGCCGACCCTCCTACGCCGAGCCCGACGCCGAACGGCTCCGCGGCGATGTCACGCGGGATCTGGTTGAGGTGCTGAACCTTCGCCTGGGCCCCGGAACCTTCGATCCTTTCGGTGCTGGCGAGGGTTTCCGAGCGCGCGAACACACTGTTGCCGACGGCCGCCTCGAGCGCCACCCCGACGCCGATCGCGAGCAAGCCCGCGGCGCACAGGACCGCGAACAATCGAGTCATCTTCAGGCCGCCGACGAACGACAGCAGCGCATAGCTCATCAGCGCCGCCACCAGCACCACGATCGACGATCGCGACGCGGCCGTCGCGACTCCGGCGAGCGCGCCGAGCGCGCACAGCCCGTAGAACCATCGCCGGCGCCGCTGCGTGGCCATCAGCGCCATCAGCCCGGGCAGCGCCATCACGCCGACGCCGCCGCCGAAGCCGCTGTCGGAGCCGAGCGCCGGCGGGCGCGGATGCGATTCTCCTTCGTAGGTGAACGTGCGCCCACCGCCGTTGCCGCCACCCGAGATGCGGCTCCCGTAGCCCGGGCCCCAGGAGGCGAGCTGCGAGGGCGACAGGCGCGCCTGGTAGGCGCCGACCAGGCCGTTCGCGAGCGCGATCACGCCGAGCAGGACGAACAGCTTGCGGAAGCGCTCCTTCGAGCGCATCAGCGCGTAGGCGAAGAAGAAGAACGGCACCCACTCGAGCCCCTGGCGGTAGCCCCCGAGGATCTTGAGGAAGCCGGCCGTATAGGGATTGACGGCCTCGATCACGACGACCGCCGAGAACGCCAGCACCCAGCGGCTCAGCGGCGGCATCCCGACGCGTTCGCGATTGACCGCGAAGCGAACCGCCATACCGATCGCGATCGCGAAGATCAGCACGTCGCGGCCCGCCGAGGCCGCCTGGCTGGCGGTCATCAGCTTGATCGGGCCGTCGAGCACTCCGAGGTAGAGCACGAGAACGGCAACCGTCACCTCGTAGCGAGTGCTCGCCAGCAGCGTCAGCAGGCACACGAGCGCGATCGGGATCCCGATCGTCACGGCGACGCTCGGGTGGGGGATCGCGATCGAGATCGCGAGCGCGAGCGCGACCGCGATCAGCGACGCGGCCGCAACCGCGACCCACTCGCGCCTGCGTCGCGCGGTGAGCGCCGGGTGTCGGGCGACGGCCGCCGCCGACAGCCGCCCCCCGTGCGCGCTCATCGCCCCGAGAGAGCGAGCCGGCGCCGGCCGGTCGTGGGTCCGGTCGAGAAGCCGTAGCGCTCGATGTCCGAGCGCTTTGCACCGTTGGCGACGACCCCGAGCACGGGGGCGCTCGCCGTGCGTGAGAGCTGCTCCTGCAGGCGGCGCGCAGAGACCTCGCGGGTGTGGCCGATGCGCACGACGAGCACGATCCCGTCGACTGCCGACAGCAGCGGCATCGCGTCGCTGAACTGCAGCGGCGACGGCGCGTCGACGAGCACGCAGTACGTCGCCTCGGCAAGGCTGCGGATCAGCTCGCTCATGATCGGCGCCGCCAGCAGAGCCTGCGGGTTCGCGACGTCGCCGCCGCCGATCAGGACCGAGAGCGAGCCGTTGCCGGCGGGCAGCGCGACGTGCCCGTTCTCGCTCGCAGGCGCCGGCACGACCTGCATCGCCTGCTCGCTCGTGCCCGCGCCGGTCAGCACGTCGGCGAGCCCGCGCTCGGCGTCGAGGTTCAGCAGCCGCGCCTGCACCGGCCGGCGGAAGTTCGCCTCCAGCAGCGCGACGTGTTCGCCCGCGTCACGCTGCGCGAGCGCGAGGTTCGCGGCCACGGTCGACTTGCCGTCGCCCGCGTCGGCGCTGACGAACAGGATCGAGCGTGGCGCCGGGCGCCCGTCCGCCGGCGCCACGCGCAGCGCCGACTGCAGGCGGCGGATCGGCTCGAGCAGCGGCTTGGAAGTCGATGGGACCCCGTCGCGGCGCAGCACCGGGTTCTTGACCTCGGGCAGCGCGGTCAGGATCTGCGCGCCGGTGATCGACTCGACCTGTGCGAGCGAGCGCACGCGCCGGTCGAAGCGACTCAGCATGTAGGCGAGCACACACGCGAGCAGCGCGCCGATCACGAACCCGAACACGACGTTCTTGCGCGGGTGCGGAGAGAGCAGCGTCGCCGCACGCGGGTTCGCCTTCGTGACCTGCTGGGCGCCGGCGACGGCGAGCTCCGATTCGAGCTGGGTGATCTTGGTCGAGAGCTGAGCGATCTGGACCGTGCCGACGCTGCTCGACTTTTTGCCTTTCGAGGACGCGAGCTGCGCCGCTTCGAGCCGGCGAAGCTGATGGCGGGTGATCGCGATCACCGATTCGACCGCGCGGATGTAGTTGACGCGCTGGCGGGCGATGTAAGTCTCGGCGATCGTGTTCGCGAGCAGCGCGGCCCCCTTTGGGGTCTGGGCTTCCGAGCTGATCTGGATGAACGGGTTCTTTTCCGAGGCCTTCGCTTTCGCCTTGCCTTTGACCGCGGCCGCCGCCGCCGGGTTGGTTTCGGCTTCTTTGCGCAGCTTGCGCCGCGCGGCCTGGTTGATCAGCGCCGAGTTGATCAGCGCGGCCTGGTTGCCGAGGTTGGCGGTGCTTTTGCCGCCCGAGCCGCGTTCGCCCAGCAGTCCCTGCTCTTCGGATTTGCCGCCCAGGTACAGCTGGGTCGCGACCTGGTAGACGGTCGGCTTGTTCTTGTAGTAGGCGTAGGTGGCGCCCGCCACGACGAGGGCGATCGCGAGGATCAGCCACTTGCGCGCCCACAGGGGCGCGAACACTGCGGTCGCGTCAGGAGTCTGGTTCATGGGTTTGGGCTACCGGGCCGCAGGAGGCCGGAAGTGGCGCCCTGACGCACAGATGGTAGCGGAGTAACCGCCCCCGGGCCAGCGGTTGCACGGCCCCAAAACCGCGTCACTGAGCCGTTTATCCGGCACTTAGGCGTCGCCGTCCGGGCGCCGCGGCGACGCTCTGCGCACAGCCCGAGCACGGCCCTCGCGGAGACCGGACGGGCGTGCGCCGCGAGCGCCGTGCAGGCGCGCGCGCGCCGCTTCTCGCCGCCTGTGGCTTGCTCTATGGTCACCACCTCGATGGGTTCGGGACAGACGGGCGAGATCCTGTGCTTCGCGACGCAGGGGGGCGCGCACCTCGACGCGGTGCGACTGCGCGCGCTGCTCGCGCCGTGGCACGCCGACGAGCTCGAGTTCGACCGCGCGCACCGGCTGCGCAGCGCGATCGCGCTCGCACGCGCGATCGCCGCCAGGCCACGTCGGCTGGTCGTGATGGAGGGGACCGGCATGGCCGGCGGGCTGATCCTGATCGCGGCCAGCCTCGTGCTCGGGACCCCGTACGTCGTCGACAGCGGCGACGCCGTCGGGCCCTACCTGCGGCTGCGCTCGCGCGCCGCCGGCCTGCTCGGGGCGGCGTACGAGCGCCTGCTCTGCCGCCGCTGCACCGGCTTCATCGGCTGGACCCCCTACCTCGTCGGGCGCGCGCTGACGCTCGGCGCTCCGCTGGCGATCAGCGTGCCCGGCTGGCCGCGCGAACGCAGCGGCGGCCGCACGCGCGAGCAGGTGCGGGCCGAGCTCGGGATCGCGCCGGACGCGCTCGTGATCGGGCTCGTCGGATCGCTCAACTGGCGCGAGAGCGTCGGTTACGTCTACGGCGCCGAGCTCGTCCGCGCGATCGCGCACACCGAGCGGCGCGACGTGGTCGCGTGCGTGGTCGGAGACGGCTCGGGCCGCGCACGCCTGCAGGAGCTCGCGGGCGAGGAGCTCGGGCGGCGCGTGATCCTCCCCGGCGCGGTCGCACCGGACGAGGTCGACGACTACCTCGGCGCGTTCGACCTCGCGAGCCTGCCGCAGTCCGTCGACGGCGTCGGCTCGTTCCGCTACTCGACCAAGCTCGCCGGGTACCTGCGCGCCGGGCTGCCGGTCGTCAGCGGACGGATCCCGGCCGCGTACGACCTCGACGGCGGCTTCTTCTGGCGCCTGCCGGGCGAGGCCCCCTGGAGCGAACGCTACGTACTGGCGCTCGCCGCGCTGCTCGACAGCGTCACGCCGGAGCAGGTCCGCGAGCGTGGAGCGGCGGCGGCCGCGCACGCCGGCGGGGAGACCTTCGACCGCGACCTGCAGCTCGCGCGAGCGCGCGCCTTCATCGGCGACCTGCTCGAAGCCGCCGCCTAGGCGCTCGCCGCGGGCTGCTGCTGCGTCCCGCGCGCGAGACCGCGCAGGAGCCGTTCATAGCCGTCGACCATCGGCTCCCAGCCGTAGGACAGCGCCGCCTCGCGCGCGGCGCGCCCGAGGCGCTCGCGCAGCTGCGGATCCTCCGCCAGGCGGCGCAGCCGCTCGGCGATCAGCTCGGGGTCGCGCGTGATCGAGAAGCCGTTGGCGCCGTCGTCGATCAGCTCGGCGACGCCGCTGACCGGCGTGGCGAGGATCGGCAGCCCGCTCGCCGCGGCCTCGAACGTGACCAGCGAGAACGTCTCGTAGCTGGAGGGAAGCACGAACGCGTCAGCGAGCGCGTACACGAGCTGAACGTCCGAGCGGACGCCCAGCCAGTGCACCCTCGACCCGGCGCCGAGCGAATCGGCCAGCCGCTGGTAAGCAGCCTCATCCCCGCTGCCCGCGACCGCCACCTCCCAGCCCGGCGCGCCCGCAAGCGCGCGCAGCAGCGGCTCGAGCCCCTTGCGCTCCCACTCGCTGCGCCCGACGAACGCCGCCACCAGAGCACCGTCGCCGATGCCCAGACTGCGGCGCAGCCCAGCGGCCTCACGGGAGCGCGCCCCGGGCGCGAAGTCGCCGGTGTCGACACCGTTGTGGATCACCGAAACGCGCCCGGCCAGGTACGGGAAGTGCGTTCGCATCTCCTGCGCGACGCCGGCCGACACGCACGGGTAGGCGGCGCGCCGGTTCAGGCGATAGCAGACGCGCTCGGCGAGCCGCTTGACGAGCCCGGCGACCCTCACGTTCGCGCGGAACGCGAAGCTCGTGCGGCTCGGGGTCGCGGGTCCGACCTGGTGGCAGTAGTGGACGGCGATCGCATCGACGCGGGAGAGCACCACCGCCCCGGTGCTGAGGACCACCCCGCGCCGGTGACGTCGCAGGGCGAGCGTGCCGGCGAGCATGAACCAGGGGTAGGCGATCAGGAACGGGCGCCCCGGCCCGGGCACGCGATGGAAGCGGATCCGATCCAGCGGCAGCTCGCACGTGCGCGCGATCACCGTCACGTCGTGGCCGCGGTCGCGCATCCGCGTGACGAGCTCGCCCAGCACGCGCTCCATGCCCCCGACGGCACCGATGTCGTTCGCGACGACCGTGACCGCCAGCGGCCCCGCCGGGTGTGCCTGATGCTCGCTGTCTGTCACGTTCGGCACGCTCCCTGCGCCCGGCAGGCCACGATAGCCGAGCAACGGGCTCCTGTAGGATCGCCCGCGTGCGCGCCTACACCGAGCAATTGGAGTCGGCCGGCACCTCGATGGACGAAATCATCGACTGCGCGCTGCAGAGCGCGCTCCCCGAGCCGGGCCTGCGCTGGCTCGACATCGGCTGCGGGCGCGGGGACCTGCTGCGGCGCGTCCGCGACGAGTGGCAGCCCACCGAGCTGCGCGGGATCGACCCGATCGACTGGCTCGACGAGGACCTGCGGGCCGACGTCGACTTCTCGACCATGCCTGCCGAGCGTGCCGCCGAGCTGCCGCCGGCCGACCGCGTGCTGCTGGTCGAGGTGATCGAGCACCTCGAGGCGCCGTGGACGGCGCTTCGGCAGGCCGCGAGGCTCGTCGCCCCGGGCGGCCGGCTGATCGTCACGACGCCCAACATCGCAACGCTGCGCCACCGGCTCGAGCTGGCCGCACGCGGTCAGCTGACGAGCTTTCGGCCCGACAACCACCCGCACCTGACCCCGGCGCTGCCGCATGTGACCGAACGGATCCTGACGGAGGAGAATCTCGGCCTCGAGCCGCGGCGCTTCGCCGGAGCCGACGTGATCTCGCTGACGCACGGGCGACTGTGGCCCGCAGCGGTGCGCCGGCGCTACCCCGAGCTGACGCTGTTCTCGGTCGTCGTCGCGGCCCAGCGCGCGCCCTCCTGAGCCGGCGGCGGCTGCGCGCGGCGCGCGCCGGCCCGATGCTCAGAGGCGCCCGACCGGCTGCTCGGGCAGATGCTCCGGGTCACGCGCGACGGCTTCCAGGAACGTGATCCAGCGCCGGCTCATCGCCTCGTCGGTGAAGTCGCGCAGGTACAGCTCGCGCCCGGCGCGTCCGAGCTCGGCGCGGAGCTCGGGCGATTCGAGCAGCGGCGCGAGCGCGTCGGCGAGGTCCTCTGGGCTGCCGGTGCGCGCGAGCATGCCGGTGCGTTCGTGCGTGATGTACTCCGACGGACCGCCCGAGTTGACGCCCACGATCGCCACCCCGCGCGACATGCCCTCGGTGATCACGACCCCGAACGGCTCGGGATCGGACGCGTTGACCTGGATGTCGAGCTGCTCCATATAGGGCCCGGCGTCGGGCACTTCACCGGTCATCGTGACGGCGCCGGAGAGCCCGAGCTCCTCCACGAGCCGCGGCAGCGAGGCCGCGTACTCGGGCGAGAGCCCGTAGGAGTCCCCGCCGATGATCACCAGGTGCATCGCAAGGCCGCGCTCGCGCAGCAGCGCCTGCGCGCGCAGCACCCGGTCCTGCCCCTTCCAGGCCTGCAGGCGCCCGATCAGACCGACGATCGGCACGCCATCCGGCAGCACGAGCTTCGGCGGCCCGAGGTAGGGCTCGGGGGTACGGGCGCCCGCGTACCAGACGAACGCGGGCCGGCGCGGGCGCAGCCGTTCCTGCGCCTCGGCGCCGGCGCGCGAGTTGCATCCGATCGCGCGCGCCGGAAGCAGCGTCGCGAGCCGGTCGACCATCTCCCCCTCGCTGACCGCCTGCTGCCACCACATCACCCGGCCGCCGAGCCCCACGAGCTGCGCGGCGGGGGCGGTGTAGAGCTGTGTCTTGGCGGCCCAGCCGACGATCAGATCGGGCCGGCGCGCGCGGAAGATGCGCGCCAGGCGATACACGGTCGCCGCCATGCGGTGCAGCTCGCGCACGCGCCCGGCCGGCACGACCTGCACGTGGAAGCCGGCGACTGCCAGCTCGTGCGGCCAGGGACCGTCCTCCAGGAACACGAACTCGAGCTCGTGGCCACCCAGCTCGCCGCCCTCGAGCATCACCTGCAGCTGCTCCTCGGCGCCGCCCAGCCGCCGCCCCCACGGCATCGTCAGAAGGATCCGCACGTCGCGCCCTCAGGTCGTCGTTTCCGCGGGGCGGGCCGGCTCGCCGGCACGGCACCGCCGTCCCCGGACCCGGCCGGCGCGGCGTTCACGCCGCACATCGCGACGCTCAGGTACGGATAGCCCAGGAGCGCGGTCAACGGGCGGTCGACGAGCACCAGCGGGCGCAGCGGCAGGATCGCCAGCCACGCCAGCGGCCGGCCCACCTTGCCCGTCAGCCACCGCATCAGGTCAGTCACCTTCTGGGAGACGACCCCGCTCACGAAGCCCTCGTCGGCGACCTGCAGTCCGGCCCCCGCGGCCAGCTCGCGAAGCCGCGCGGCGGTGTAGCCGTAGCGGACGTGCGACCCGTCCTCGACCGGCTGAGGATGGCGCTCCTCGGTGTACAGCGGCCGATGCCCCTCGAACGGGGTGCTCAGCAGCAGCCGACCGCCGCGGCTCAGCATGCGCGCCAGCGAGGCGATCAGGCCCGCGTCGTCGAGGACGTGCTCGATCGTCTCCAGGCAGATGATCTGATCGAAGGTGCCCAGCTCGGCGAGGTGGCGCTCGAGCTCGCGCAGGTCGAGCTTGCGGAACTCGATCTCGCCGGCGCCGAAGGCCTGCGCGCGCCGGCGCGCGCTGTCCATCTCCTCGTCGGAGAACGACGCCGCGAGCACACGGTTGCCCTCGCGGGCGGCATAGATGCTGAATGCGCCGTTCCCGGCACCCGCGTCGAACGTGCGCAGCGGCCCTCCGCGCAGGTGCTTGCGGACCCACAGCCAGCGGTCGAGCACGCACGGATCCCCTGTCACGAGCAGGGCCCTCCATCCGAGCACCCTGAGCACCAGGTCGGACACCGGCGAAACATATACCGTTCCAAGCCGCCCCAGTTGACCACCCCGAGCACTGACACCAAGCCCCGCGCCGGGCGCGTCGCACTGGTGCACGACTACCTGCTGGTGATGCGCGGAGCCGAGCGCACGTTCGCCGCGATCGCCGACCTGTACGCCGATGCGCCGATCTTCACGCTGCTCTACGACGAGCACGGAACCGACGGGCGCTTCGGGTCGCACACGGTCACGACCTCGGCCCTGCAGCGCCTCGGCGCGAGCCAGTCGAGCTTTCGGCGGCTGCTGCCGCTGTACCCGCCGGCGGTCGAACGCATGCGGCTGCCGCCGAGCGACATCGTGCTCAGCAGCTCGAGCGCCTTCGGCCACGGCGTGCGCATCCCGCCGGGAGCGCTGCACGTCTGCTACTGCTACACGCCGTTCCGCTACGCGTGGTACGAGCAGCAGCGCGCGCTCGGCGAGACGCCGTGGCCGCTGCGCCCGGCGATGCGCGCGACACTCGCGGCGATCCGCCGTTGGGACCTCGCGACGAGCCGCCGCGTCGACGCGTTCGTCGCGATCTCAGAGCTCAGCCGCGAGCGCATCCGCCGCTACTACGGCCGCGAGTCGCACGTGATCCACCCACCGGTCGAGACGCACCGCTTCCGCCCGGGCGTGCCCGGCGACTCGCTGCTCCTCGTCTCGGAGATCGTGCGCCACAAGCGCCTGGGCGTGGCGCTCGAGGCCGCGCGGCGCGCGCGCACGCCGATCCGGGTCGTCGGCAGCGGCCCCGACCACGCCGAGCTGAGCGCGGCCTACCCGGAGGCGGAGTTCCTCGGACGCGTCGAGGACGAGCCCCTCGCCGAGCTGTACCGCGAAGCGCTGGCGGTGATCGTCCCGAGCATGGAGGAGTTCGGGATCACGGCCGTCGAGGGCCAGGCGGCAGGCCGGCCGGTGATCGCTGCCGCGGCCGGGGGCGCGCTCGAGACGGTGATCGACGGCGTCACCGGGCAGCTCGTGGAGCTCGACGACGTGGACGCCTTCGCCGCCGCGATCCGCGCGATCCCCTCGATGCGGTTCGAGCCGGGCGCCGCGGTCGAGAGCGCCGCGCGCTTCTCGGTCGCGGCGTTCCAGCGCCGGCTCGGGGACTACGTCGCGCGGGTGCTCGAGCTGCGCGGCGATCCGGCCGCGGCCGGCGTCATCTAGGGTGGCGCCGGTGCAAAGGCGCCCGCTTCGCATAGCTTGGGTCGGCGCCGGCCCGGCGGCGCGCGAAAGCGGCGGCGTGCCAGGGGTCGCGACCGACCTGCTCTACGGCCTGAGCGAGCTCGGGCACCGGATCGACTGCTTCTTCCCCGGCACCGGGCACCGCCTTCCCGAGCGGCTCGATCAGCAGCCGAACCTCAAGGTCGTGTGGGGCACGAGCTCGTGGCGCTGGGACCGTTGGTACAGCCGCACGCGTGCGACCGCGTTCGCATCGGGCCTGCTCGCGCGGGGCTTTGCGGCACTGCGCCTGCGCCGCGAGATCGCCGACCGCCACCGCCGGGAGCCCTACGACCTGATCTATCAGTTCTCCAACATCGAGGCGCTGTCGGTGCCACGCCGGATCGCACGACGGGTGCCGCTCGTGATCCACCCGGAGACACACGTCGCCGGCGAGCTGCGCGGGCTGCTGTCCGAGCGGCGGATCGCGCTGCGTTGCCAGCCGCGCCGCAGCTATGCGATCGCCGTGGCGATGATGGCGCTGCGCTCGCTGATCCAGCGCGCACGGATCCGCCGAGCCGAGCTGCTGATCTGCATCTCGAGCGTGTTCCGCGATCACCTCGTGCGCGACTACCGCTTCCCGGCGGCGGCCACCGTCGTGATCCCGAACCCGGTGCGGCTCGAGCGCTTCGCCGACCCCGATCTCGGCCGCGCCCTGCAGCAGCCGCCGGCGGTGCTCGTGCTCGGGCGTGTCGCGGTCCGCAAGGGCGTCGAGGACGTGGTCGCCGTCGCGCAGGCGCTGGCGCAGCGCGAGCCGCAGGTGCACGTGCGCGTTGTCGGCGGGCCCGGGCTGTGGTCGGACTACACCTCGCTGCTGGCGGACCTGCCGGAGCGCAGCGCCGAGTACGTCGGGCGCATCAACTCCTCGCTGATCCCGGAGGAGCTGGCGCGCACCGACGTGCTGCTGCAGGCAAGCCGCTACGAGCCGTTCGCGCTGACGGTCGCGGAGGCGCTCGCATCGGGCGTGCCGGTCGTCGCCAGCACCGAGGTCGGCGCGATCGAGGGGGTCGCCGCGGGCGCGGTGACGGCGCTCGCGCCCGGCGACGTCGACGGCTATGTCACGGCGCTGCTGCAGGCGGTCGAGCGCCTGCGCGAGGATCCCCGCCCGCTGCGCACGCTCGCCCGCACAGAGGCCGAGCGCCTGTTCTCCGGCGAGGTCGTCTGCGCGCAGGTGTCCGAAGCACTCTACGGGCTGCTCGAGCGGCGCGGCACCGGCATGGCCTCAGGCAGCTGACGGCGCCGCCCGGCCCGGTCCCGCCCCGACCTCGGCCGGCCAGCGCGGGTCGTCGGCGGCGATCAGCTCGTAGATGCGCTCGGAATCAGCCACGTAACGGCGTTGCACGGAGCGTTCGAAGGCGTGGCGCCGGCGCCGGTTCAGGCGCCTGATGGCGGCCGCGGCGAGCGGGCTCGAGGCGGCAAGCGCGGGCGGCGCGCCATCGAGGTGGGCGCGGCTCAGCTGCCCCGCCCGGAAGCCGGCGCCGTGGTGGTAGACGATCCCCCCGTAGACACCGAAGAACAGCGGGTCGAGCGCCCGCCCGTTGCTTCGCAGCAGCGGCACCCACGGCGTGGCGGTCAGCTCGAGCTTGCGCAGCAGGTTGCCGCCGACGTCGCTGACCAGGCGCCCGCGGTCCGCGGGCCACGCGTAGCCCGGCGACCAGTCGCCCGCGAGCGCGCGCCACGCGCCGACCGTCGTGACGCAGAAGCAGGGGTGCGGCTGCGGATCGTGAGCGTTCTCGTCGCGGCGCACCGCCAGCAGCGGGGCGCGCTCGAGCGCCTCGGAGATCGCGGGCATCGGGTCGGCGAGCGGGAACGCATCGCCGTCGATGAACATCAGCAGGTCATCGTCGGCGGCCCTCTGGGCGATCTCGAGGGCGAGGTGGTTCAGCTTCCCCTGATGGTCTCCGAGCTGCTCGACCACGTGCTCGAAGCGGTCCGCGTAGGAGGCGTCGATCAGCTCGATCGAGCTCCAGACCTCGAACGGGACGCCGATGTGGCGCTCCAGTTCGCGGCGCTGGATGTCGATCCAGCGGGGCGAGCGGTAATGAACAGTCGCCACGTGCAGCATCAGCTCACCCCCCCGGCCGCCCCGAGCTCGGACAGCCAGTCACCGCCGGCCGCGATGCGCGCGTAGATGCGCTCGGACGTCTCCACGCGGCTGCGCCGAAGCGCCGTCGCCCAGCGCCGCCGGCGGTAGCTGTTGAGCGCGCCGACGAGCGAGCGCAGCCCCGGCACCGGCGGCGCGGAGATCGCGCTCGGGGCTCCAAGCGTCTGATGCGGGCTCGGGCCCCCGGCGCGGAAGCCGGCGCCGTGGTGGTAGACGATGCCGCCGTAGACGCCGAAGTAGACCGGGTCGAGCTCGTGCCGGTTCGAGCGCAGAACGTCCACCCAGGGCATCCCGCGCACCTGCAGCGTGCGCAGCAGCATCGCCCCCACATCGGTGCGCGGCCGGCCCTTGGGCCCGGGCCAGGTCGGCCCCGAGGACCAGTCGCCGGGCAGGCCCTTCCAGGTGCCGACGCTTGTCACGCAGAAGCACGGGTGCGGCTGCGGTTCACCGAGGTTCTCCTCGCGCCGCACCGCGACCAGCGGCGCGCGGGCGAGCGCATCGTCGATGAGCGGCATCGGATCGGCGATCGGGAAGGCGTCGCCGTCGAGGAACATCAGAAGATCCTCATCCTGGGCCCGGGCGCAGACCTCCATCGCCAGGTGGTTCAGCTTGCCGGCGTGCGTGTGGCGCTGCTCGAGCACGTGGTCGAAGCCCTCGCCGTAGGCCGGGTCGATGCGCTCGAGCGAGGTCCACGTCTGGAACGGGACCGCGAGGTGCTCGCGCAGGTGGCGCAGCTGGATCTCGATCCAGCGCGGAGACGAGAAGTGGACCGTGACGACGTGGAGCACTCGGATCGCAGGTCTCGCCTTCGGGTCCGGGATCATACACGAGGCGGGCGCTCGCCCAGGGGCTCTCCGCGCCGTGGGACGGGGATTGACGCGCTTGTGGGGCCTCAGGACCGGTGCTAGCTTGGCTGCGATGGGGTTTATCGCAAATCGGGGAGCGCGCGAGCGCTCTCGGCGCCCGCGGGGCGGCGTTCCGGTGCTGCTCGCGCTGGCGGCGGGCGCTCTGGCGATGAGCGGCTGCGCGGCCGAGAAACTGCCCGGCTCCACCTCCTCGGCGCCGAGCAAGGCGTCGGCCACCGCACTCGAAAGCAGCGAACGCTCCGAAGTGGAGGCCTCGCTCGGCAACGAAGCGGCCGAACAGGCCAAAGTCCGCGAACTGCTGGGGAAGATCGAAGAGAAGAAGCAGGAAGAAGAAGCCGAAACCGCCGCCAAGAAAACCGAAGCCGCCGCCAAGGCGAAGGCCAAGCGGCGGGAAAAGGCCGAAGCGGCCGCCAAGCACAAGCTCGCGGCCCTCGAAGCAGCGCTGAAGAAGCGCGAAGCAGAAGCCAGCAAGCGTGAAGCCGCCGCCAAGCAGGTGTCCAAACCGGCCGCCAAGCACTCGGGCCACCAGACGACCACGTCCCGTTCCTCCGCGCCGGCGCCGTCGATCGGGGCCGCCCCGAGCGTAACCGTCCCCTCCGGCTCCAACTGAGTGCGAAGATGGTCCGTGTGACCTCCGAGACGCCCCTCCGGCGCCGCCGCCTCGCCGTGCTGACGGCGCTGCTGCTCGCGGTGCTCGCCCTCCTCGCGGCCGGCTGCGGCGGCTCGAGCGAATCCGGGTCGGGGGGCTCGGGCGGCGGAGCGGTCGCCGAATCAGGCGGCGGCGAATCCGAAGAATCGAGCGAAGCCGCGGCAGAACGCCAGCGCAAGGCGCATCTGGCCCAGCTGAAGAAGGACGAAGAAGTCGAAGCCGCGGCCTTCAAGAAAGCCAGGGAACAGGCGGCCCATGAAGCCCCGGCGACCGCCAAGGCGCGGGGCCACAAGGCCGCTCACAGCAAGCGCTCGGGCTCGGCGAAGAAGAAGACCTCCGGCAAGGCCGTCAAGCACCACTCGAGCGCGAAGACCCGGTCCAAGGGGCCGGCCGAAAGCGCCGCCGAACAGGCGGCACGCAAGAAGTTCGCCGCCGAAGAAGCCCAGGAAGCCGCCGCGTTCAAGAAGCGCGCGGCCGAAGAAGCCGCGGGACACTGAGCCTCGCGCGCGCGGGCGCTCGCGCGACGGGTTTCCGCAGAGCCGCTGCGGCCGGTCGGTGCGCGGAGGGCGCTCGCCCTCACCGCCGCCCGTTGCGTCCGGCCGGGTCGCTGCATAGCGCTCCCCGGACGCGTTGGATCAGAGCCCACGACGCCGGACACCCACCGCGCAGCGGGCCGCGTCGGCGGCACGCGATCACCTGCGCCTGTGAAGGAGAGCGCTCGTGAGGCGTTGCGTCAGAGACCGCGGCGCCCGACCACGTGCGGGACGGTGCGCAGCAGGATCTTGACGTCGGTCCACGGGGACCAGTTGGCGACGTAGAGGTAGTCGATCGCCACCATCTCGCGGAGCGGCACGCGGGCCGGGCCGAGGATCTGCCACGGGCCGGTCATGCCCGGCATCAGCTCGAGCCGGCGGCGGTGCCAGCCCTCGATGCGCTGGTCCTCCTCGATCACGAGCGGGCGCGGGCCGACGAGGCTCATCTCGCCGCGCACGATGTTCAGCAGCTGCGGCAGCTCGTCGAGCGCGCTGCGCCGCAGCCAGCGCCCGACCCGCGTCACGCGCGGGTCCTCGGCGATCTTGAACAGCCCCTCCATCGCCTCGTTGCGGTCGCGCAGCGAGTCCTTCATCGCCTCGGCCTCCGGCACCATCGTGCGGAACTTGAGCATGTGGAAGCGCTTGCCGTGGCGGCCGACACGCAGCTGGCGGAAGAACACGGGCCCGCGGCTGTCGAGCTTGATCGCGATCGCGATCCCGATCAGCAGCGGCGAGACGGCCAGCAGCCCGAGCGAAGCGCCGATCACGTCGAACCAGCGCTTGAACGCGCGCCGAGGAGCGCGTCAGGTCGAAGCGGCGCACGCCCATCACGGTGACGCCGTGCAGGTCGTCGAACTCGACCGAGGAGCCGACGACCTCGAGCAGGCGCGGCACGACGCTGACGCGGACGCCGACGGCCTTGAGCGTGCGCACGAGGTTGAGCATCTCGCCCGCGTCGGCGCTGCGCGGCGCGATGATCGCACGGTGCACGTCGAGCGTCTGCGCGAGGTCGCGGATCTCGGCCAGGCGCGACTCCGAGAAGGAGTCCGAGGACCAGGGGGCGACCTTGTCGAGGTCCAGATGCGCGACGACGGCGGCCTTCACGCCGCCGCCGCAGTCGAGCTTCGAGCGGATCGTCGCCGCCGACATCTCATCGCCGATGAACAGGCAGCGCTCGGCGGGTGCCACCGCGAGTGCGAGGGCGCGCGCGACCGAGCGGTACAGGATCAGCAGCACGGCCAGCGAGATCCACAGGATCAGGGCCGAATGGCGGCCGAGGTTGCCCTCCACGATCGCCCCGCCGGCGAGCCAGGCGACCACGGTCACGAGCGTCGCGAGCTGGAACAGCTTCGGCGCCTCGTCGAGCGTCGTCTTGCGCAGCAGCGACTCGTCGCGGTCATACAGCCCCGTGAGCTTGGCCGCCCCGAGCAGGATCGGGATCTCGATCAGCCCGGCCCAGGTCAGCTGGACGTCACGCGGCGTCAGCAGCAGCGTGACGACGAAGGCGCTCAGCAGCGCCAGCACGTCTGCGATCGCCAGCCCGCGGCGGAACAGCGCGTCGCGGCGCATCGAGGCGGCCGGCCCGCGCACCTCGGAGATGCCCGGGACGAGCGTGCGCCGCCTCGTGCCGAGCCCCAGGAACCCACGCTGGGCCGTTGTCGTGCTCAGCGGCGAGCCGGCCCAAGGCGCGCCCGTCTCCGAAGGATTCCCCGTCTCGACACTCACTGCGTCTCCCCGCCTCCTTGCTCGCTATTCGGCCCCCGCGAATAGTGGATCAACCGACCCCAACAAATGTCGAGATTCCGTGATCGCTCTAAGGCGCGCATCATAAACACCCGCCTTGTGCGATGCAAGACCCTTATATCTCGCGGCCTTGCGCCTATCTCAGACACGCCGGCGAACGGGCCCCGGCGCGCGGCGCCGAGGCCGCGGACGCGGCCGTTCCGGCGCGCAGCGCGCGCGCCTGCGCAAGCCTCACTCGATCAGCTCTGGGCGGGGCGTGACGTCGGTCGGGGTCGACGGGAAGGTGCGTCTGCGACGGCTGCCAGGGCTTCTTGGAGACCAGCCAGGCGCTCGCGCCGATCAGCAGCGTCGCGCACAGGACCCAGCCGAGCGTTTCCGTTTCGAGGCCTATGTACTTGAGGCCCGAAGCGAAGATCACGAACGTGATCACCGGGCGTATGTAGCGGTCGGGCGCGCTCGAGGACAGCGTCGAGCCGATCAGCACCGCCGGCACGCTGCCGAGGATCAGCGAGACGGTCACGCCGAACTCGATGTGGCCGAAGATCAGGGCGCCGAGGGCGGCGGCGAACGTCAGCGGCACCGCCTGCGTGAGGTCGGTTCCGACCAGCTGGTTGGCGCCCAGCATGGGATAGAGGAACAGCAGCAGGATGATCATCAGGGAACCGGCTCCGACCGAGGTCATTCCGACGATGACGCCGCCGATCGCCCCGATCGCGACCGTGCGCGCGGGGTGCACCTTGATGCCGTGCACGACGCCCTGGCGTTCGTGCCCGGCGCGCGCGTCCATCACATAGCGCAGCAGCATCGCGGCAGCACCCACCAGCAGCGCGGCGCCGAGGATTTCCTCGATCGTCGGTCTGAGCAGACTTCGTGTGCCCGATCTGCTTGAGCAGATAGGCGCCGAGGAAGGCCATCGGCACCGACCCGATGACCATCCACTTGACGAGGTTCAGGTTGACGGTCTTTTTGCGGAGGTGGATCGCCGCGCCGAACGGGCGCATGCACACCGCCGCCACGAGGTCGCTCGAGATCGCCGCCGAGGGCTTGACCCCGAACAGCAGGATCAGCATCGGCGTCATCAGAGCGCCGCCGCCCGCGCCGGTCATGCCGACGAGGAAGCCGATGATCGCGCTCCCGAGAACGATGTAGGGGTCGATGTGCATCTGGCGCTTTCCTCCGCCGTCGGGCGAGCTTCAGGCAGCTCGCTCTGGTCCTCTCCGCCGGCCAAGGTAGCAGGATTCCTCACGAAGTCAACCTTCTTTAGTTTACAACCCGAAATAGTGCTAAGGGGTCGGCCCGTGGCCTCACCCGCGGGCCCGTGGTGGCGCGGCCCTCAGGCCGCGCGTGTCCCTGCGAGCAGAGCGACGGGCGGCCCCGCGCGAGGAACCGAGCCGGCGTCTCGACCGTCCGTCGAGATGCGCGTGCAGCGAGCCGGCTCGGATGCCCGGCGCAACCCGCTGAAGCACAGCCGGCCGCCCCATCTCTGGGGCGGCCGGCCGCGTCAGGCGCTTCCGTGCGCTTGGAGCTCGCGCCGCGTCCGGCGGACGCTTGCTCCTGGCAGAAAGGCGGTCAGCCTTTCTTGCTCCCGATTTCGGACGCGCCGAATTCGGCCTCTTTGGCGACAGCCTTGGGCAGGCCCTCGTAGAGCGTGCCTTTCAGCGCCTTCGCGCCGCCACCGGACTTGGTGCTGACCACGTACTTGACGTAGTTGTTCACCGCCGTGGCGATTTCGAGGGATTCTTTTGCAGCCGCTTCCTTCTCTTCCGTCGTTTCCGTCGGCAGGTAGTGGCTGATGAACGGGTAGTACTGGCGCATTGCCAGGATGTAGGTCAGGCCGCAGATGCTGTACGTCTTAGAGACGGCTTCACCTTTGACTTTCGACCAGTCCTTGCGCGTCGAGTGCGGCGGGAATTCTTCACCCACTTTGGACACGTAGACCGTGTCCTTGCAGTTCGATTCGGCACCGGCTTTTTCGTTGTCGCCCTTCGAGGACGGGTCCGCGTACTCCGGCGTCGCCGCGCCTTCGGGCGTGCTCTGGATCTCGGCCCAGAACTGGTTGTTCTGTTCTTCCTTTTTGTTTTCGCCGCCTTTGTCTGCGACTGTGGTGAAGAACCCTTCTTTGGCGGCGGCCGAGACGTCGGCGTAGCCGATGCTGCTCGCGGTGTTGTGCACTTCCGCGATCACGCCCGGGTTACCGGAGACGCTCGCACGCAGCACTTTGGCTTTTTCGGGCCAGCGCTGGTTCTGGCAGCCTTCGGCGACTTCGGCCCAGTCGTATTCCGCACCCGCTTCAGTGTTTGCTTCACCTTCGTGGCACGGGTGTTCGGAGCCGTTGATCGTCGCGTAGGCTTCCATCGGGTACTTCGTGCTGCTGAGCTGCAGGAGCCACGCCTTGAAGATGTGCGTGGTGCCGGAACCGTCCTTGCGGACGACCGGGCGGATCCTGGAGTTTTCAGCCGCTTCTTTTTCTCCTGTGGTGCCTGCGCAGTGGAGTTCGTCTTTTGCGTGGCCGCCCTGCGCCGTGATTGCTTCTTTCCACGTTTCGATCGTGCCGGCGTAGATGCCCTGGACGGTCTCGCGGTCGAGTGACAGACGACCCAGTTTCTGGAGTTTGCCTTTGGTGGACGTCGCTTCGCTCGTGGCGGTGCAGCCCGCGGGCAGGTGGATAATGACCGCCTCGGCGCCCTGCGCAGCCGGGATCGTCTCGATCCCTTCGCCGGGCTGCTGCGGGTTTTCAACCGTGTTTTCTTCGCCCGGTTCAAGCGCTTCGGTCGCGAATTTTTCCATCGCCACCTTTGTCGCCGCGCTCGGAGCTTCGTCGGTGCCGCAGTAGGGGTACCTGATCACGCGGGGGAATTTATCGAGTTCGCCACCGCTCGCCACTTCTTCGCCGAAGGTCGTGATGCCTTTGCCGAAGGTTTTCAGGCACGAACCGCTGCCCTTCACCGATTCATGGGTGTTGTCGTACTTGACAACCGGTTTTTTCGCGCCCGAGCAACCGAGCGACGCGAGGTTGAACGAGCCCGCGAAGCCGTTGGGTTCAAGGTTGTTCGATTTGTAGCCGGTCCAGTGTTCCTCGGCGGGTGCCGAGAAGGTCGAGCCCTGGCCCTTGATTTCCGCCTTACCTTCGCACTGCCCCAGAATTTCCGGGTTCGGCGGCGGGAGTTTTTTGGCGCTCGCGACGCCGGTCATGCCCAGTGCGAAGAGAGCCGTCATGGCGAGACACGCCATTGCAGCCCCTCGCAGGGAGACAAATCGCATTACGTTTCAACCTCCTGTTGGGGTTTTCCCATTCTCCGGCGCGGATCTCCTGTCCGCGGGGGCAGGGCGTCATGCACCCCACCGCCGTGAAGGCTGCCATGCGCTCCGTCGACGGGGGTTACGATCCTGTGCCCATCTGCCTTGACAGAGCGTTGACACCGGGTTCACACAGCGTGTCGCCCGGTCCAGCGAACCGGGACCCCTGGGGCCGGGGCGGCAAGGTCCGCACACCCAGCCGGGGTCAGTGCTTCTTCAGGTGCAGCGTCACGACATGTGCCGCCGTGTTCGTCTTCTGCCCGCCGCTGCCGTTCGAGAGGATCGCCAGCTTCGCTTTCAGTGAGCCGTGCGCCTTGTGCAGCAGGGTCTTACCGGCGGAGCTGAGGTGAATCGTCATCGAGCGCGAGCCGCCTGACAGCGAGAAAGATGCCTGCCCGAGAACGAGGATCTTCTTCTTCGACTTCGCCGCCACGGCATTGAGCGTCTGCAGGGTGAGCTTGCCGTTGCACGAGCCGCCGCTGGGGCAGGAGATCGTGACGGATACGGCGCCGCTCGGGCTCACCGAGAGCGAGGAGCCGGCGAAGGAGGCGACGTAGCCGGCGACCCCCGCTTTGGCTCTGGCTTCTTCTTCGGCTTTGCGTTTGGCGGCTTCTTCGGCGGCTTTCTGCGCGGCGGCTGCTTCTTCCGCAGCCTTGACCTTCGCGGCTGCCGCGGCGGCTTCCCGGGCGGCCGCGGCTGCTTTTTCGGCTTCGGCTTCTTTTTCTTTCTGGCGGGTTTCTTCTTCGGTTTTTTCGCGCTGCGCGCGTTCCGCCGCGTTTTCCTTGACCGTGATTTCGACTTTGCCCGTTTCGGTCTGATCCGGTTCGCCCGCTTTTTCGACTTCGACGGTCAGTTTGATCGTGCATTTGGTGCTTTCACCGGTCCCACAGCGTGCGAACTTGTGTTTCGCTTCGAGTTCTGCCGGGTCGGAGACTTCTTTTGCCCCTTCTTCGAGCCTCGGTGAGCCATCCCCGAATTCCCACGTGACCTTCTTGACGTGCAGCGTTGTTTCGCCGGATACTTCGACTTTGGCTGCGAGCTTCGCTTCTTCTTCGTGGGCGAACACGCTCGACGGCGACGGCACGGCCATTTTGACCGACAGTTTGCCGGCTGTCCCGCCCGTCACGACCAGTTTGTCCTTGACGGCCGGTTCCGAGACTTCATCGGCGAGGTCGTCTGTGTGGACGACGTCGGTGATTTCGTACGTGCCGGCTTTTTCGAAGGTGTGTTCGAGTTTCAGCTTGATGCCGTACAGCGGTTCGGATTCGTGCGTCCCGTCGAATTCGTATTTCGATTCGACCGTTTCTTCCGGGCCTGTCGGCGGCTTGATCTTCCAGGTCACGCTCTTGGCGCCCGCGGCGGGGACGATCGCTTCGGAGGGTTCTTCTTCCTTTCCGACGACCGAGGTGATTTCCAGTTTGGTCCCGGCCGGGACGGTGTTCGTGCGGCGCGCCGTGGAAGCTCTGCACGGGCGTCGTGACCGGCGCCGTCGGGCACTTGGTCGTGCTGCCGCCTTCGCGCGAACTCGAGCACTTCGGCGCGTGGGGCCACGATTTCGTGCGCCGGGCCTTCGTATTCTTTGTAGAACGTGAGCGCCAGGTAGCCGCGTTTGCCGCCGCCGAGCGCGAGGCCGCCGAGCTGGATCGGTTCCGCGATCGGTTTGTGCAGGTCGCAGGGTTCCGGGCCGGCGTTCGAGTTCGACGGTCCCGCCGGCGGTCCAGCCGACCTCTTTGATCGACGGTTCGCCGCCGCTCGGGTGGCTGTAGTGCAGCACCAGCGGCGCCGGCTGTTCGGTCGAGGTGGGCGCCGCGCGAGGTAGATCGTGCCGTTTTCGGTGCCTTCCGGGACCAGCGACATCACCGAGGCGGGTTCTTCGTCGCCGGTGATGGCGCCGAACGTGGGCACTGGCTTCGGGGATGAACAGCTGCTTCGGCGTGCATCGGTCACTTCTTCGGCCGGCTGTTTCGTCGGCGTGCGCGGCGGCGAGCTGCCAGATCACGCCGCCTTCGGGGCCGGCGATTTCCTGTTCGCTCGTATCCCGAGCAGCGTCCCGTCGGGGGCGAACACGGGCGAGGCCAGCGCCTGCTCGACGCTTTCTTCTTCTTCTTCGCCGCCGCAGCCTTGTGCCCGAAGAGCAGCTTGCCCGGCCGAGTCGACGTAGCGGGCGCCAGAGCGCCATCGCGCCCGATTCGGTGTCGACAGTCACGAACTGGACCGCGGGGCGGCATTGTTTCTGCGCCCGGTCCTGACTTTTGCGTTGCTTTCCTCGTCCTGGTTGCCGGAGATCGCGAGGTCGCCGGTGGCTGGGTCGACGGCAATGCCCGCGCGGGTCGAGCAGCGCTTCCTTCGGCTGCTTCTCGCTCGCCCTTGAGCTGTTCGCGGGTCAGCTTCGCCTATCAGTTTCGAGTTTCGTGCTGACTTGTATTCGAACTCGTACAGGGAGCCCGCCGCCTGCATCTCCATGTCGAGCGGAAACACTGTTTTGCCGGTTTTTTCTTCTTCTTTTTCTTCTTTTTCGTCTCGTTCGCGGCGTTCGAAGACGAGCAGCACGTAGACCCGGTTCCTGGCGGGGTCGACGGCGAGCATCGCGTTGATCGCCTTCGGTCCCCCTTTGCCGGCCAGTTCTTTTTCGCCCTTCGAGCGTGACGGGTGCCTGCGGGCTGTTGCCTGTCCTCGAAGCGCTGGAGTCACGAGTTCGCCGTTCGATTCGGTCAGCGATGTAGTAGCTGCCGTCGCTGCCGGCCGCGAACCGCACGAGCCGTGTGTCGAGTTGACTTGCCCGGGCCCGGTGCCCGCTTTCGAGCGTGAACTTGTTCACCTGCCCCCACGGTTCCGCGAGCGCCGCCGGGGCCGCGACGAGCAGCGCGAGCAGCGCGAACAGGGTCGCCAGGCACGAGCGCGTCGGCGCGTGCGATAGCTCGGCGCGGAGGCATGCTCGCGAGAGCTTGGCGAGCGCACGGCCGGCGCCGTGTTGCCAAGCAGTGAACGGTCGGTGAAGGGTCGCTCTCACCACGGCGGTCGCCGCCGCTCCCCGCCCCAGCGCTGCGGCCGCGCGGCGCTCACCGTGGCGCGCGCCAGGTTCACCCGGCCGCGGCCCCGACGCCGGCGCCCGCCGACGCGCCCGCGAACGCCGCCAGCACGACCATGCCGAGCACGTAGAGCGGGTACCGGCTCGTGTTCGGCCGGGTCGTAGGCGACCGCCTTGTTGGAGACCGACTCCGGCGCCTCCTCGTGCTCCTCTTCCCTTTCGGCGGCCTCGACCGGCGAGGTCACGGCCGAGGTGCCCGTCGGCGGCGACGGTCGCGCGGGCGTCGGCAGCGGCGGCGGCACGAACGCGAGCAGCGGCGTCGCCGGCGCCGCCAGCGGCACGAACGGCGTCGTGGCCGCAGCGTGGCCTGCGGCGGCTGCCGGCGAGCGCCGGCGGGGGCGGCGGCAGCGGAGGGGCGAGCGCGCCGCAGGCGGCGGCGGTCGACGCCGGCGAGGGCTGGGGCCCGGGCGCCGGCGGTGGCGGCGCCGCGACCGGCCGGGTTTGGGGAGGGCAGTTCCCGCAGCGGCACTGTCCCGCACGGCTCGCGCACGCTGCCGGCCTGGACCGTCACGGGCAGCGTGTAGGAGAGCCCGCCGGCGCTGATCGTGACCTCGGTTTCGCCCTCGTTGTAGGCGCAGAACAGCCCCGAGGTGGCCCCGACCTGTTCGCCGCCTTCTTCGCGGCCGTCCGTGACCGGTTCGCCCTTGGCGTTCTGCGAGCACCGAGCGCGGGTCGTTGGAGGCCGTGTTGAGCTTGACGAAGCCGCCGATGTCCGGGCGCGAGGAGCGGAATTCGTATTCGGGAAGGACCGCTTCGGCGCATTTCGCCCCCACGCAGATCGACGGGATCGGGATGTACTGGCTTTCTTCGCACTGTTCCTGGTCGGCCTGGCTGCGACAGCCGGCGCGCGGCCGGCGCGCCAGGCCGGCTGAACAGGGCCGGCCCTGCTGCGCGGCAGCAGCGTGCCGTCCTTGGCTTCCATCGCCGAGTTCTCCGATCACCGGGACGAGCCTGCACCTCGACCGGCGCGAGGTCCGCCGCGCGTTCGGCCGCGCTGCGGCGCCCCCACTGCACTTCGGCGAGCATGATGCCTTTGGCGCCGTGGAATTCCGAGGTGTTTTCGTTCGACGCGAGCTCGTAGCCGAGCGTGCCCGAGCCGAACGTCGGCAGCGTCGCGCCCCCGAACGAGACCGGACGCTTGACGTTGTTTTCGGGTGCGTCGTAGAAGTAGGCGGAGGCGGCGTAGCGGCCGGGGTCCCGCCGTCGGGGTTGCGTCCGACGAGCGCGGCGAACAGCAGTTGCGCCCCTTCGTCGTGCGTGCCGGGCGCGAGCTGTCTGCGCGAGGTCTGGCTTCCGCGACCACGACGACGGGGCGTTTCTTGGCCGAGGCCCGGCCTGCTCGAGCTGCTGCTCGAGCCACGCGCGCTGAAGCGGTTCGACGTCTCCGGCGGAGTCGTCGAGCACGACCACCTCGACGTGGGCGTTCTGCACGGCGTAGTAGTTGCCGGCGCATCCGCAGGTCTCGCGTTCGAGCGGGCTGAGGCTGGGTTCCCGCCGGTTTCCAGCCGCTCGCGGGTTCGCCTCCGAGCGGCGCCGCGAGGCCTTCGAAGGCCGCACGTGCGCGCCGCCTCTCCGGCGAGTTCGCCTTCGAGCCGCCGCGTAGACGGGCCACGGCAGCAGCCGCCGCCGAACAGGCCGGCGTAGCGGGCGTATTCTTCGCCGTACGGCGTCGGCGGCGGCGTGCGCGCCGTTGTACGGGGAGTAGTGGACGAGCGGACCCGTGTAGAAGAACGCGGAGGCGCCGCTGCCCTTGCGAGCGAGAGCGCCTTGGTCAGCCAGACCTCCGGCCCCGGCGCCGGTGTCGGCGCGATCGACGCACGGGATCGCGCAGCTGGCCGAGCCGCCGAGCGCGATCGTCGTCACGCCTCCGCGTGCCGCCGGGCCCTGGCGCTTCGCTTTCGACGGGCACCTTCGCGGCAGCCCTCGTTCGGGGAGCTGCTCCGGCCGGGTAGCGCGCGACGTCGGCCGTCTGCTCGCGTTCGTCTTCGCTCGGTGATGCCGCCGACGATCCAGGCTTCCGCGCCGTTCGGCGCGACACGAGCGCGGCGACCGCCGGATCGGGATGGGAGGGCGCGTCGTATTCGCTGTATGAGCGGCCCTGCTTGACGGGGTTGATGTCGTGACGTTCGTCGCGCCATCCGGTCGCGGTCTGGCGCAGCATCGCGCCCGCCTCCGCGCCTCCGCCGCGACGCCGGCGGCGCTGCTGTTCGTAGGGCGGGAATCCCGGCGGCGGTTCGGACGGGATCGCTTTCGTGACGCCACCGCGCGCCGCCGGCGGCGAGCAGCGCGCGCAGCGCGCCGCCTTCGCCGATAGAGCGCCAGCGAGCCCGCGAGCGCCGCTCGGCAGCGGCGTCGCCTCGGCCGCCACGGGGCCCCGGCCGATTCGCGCTCGTACAGGCGCGACGCGTGTTCGCCTTCGCCCGCCAGCACCGCCGCGCCGCCGTCGGGCAGGCCGGCGACGGCCTGCACGCGCGCCGAGCCGGTCACCTGCTGCTCTTCCTGGTCGATCTGCCAACCGCTGCCGTCGTTGACGAGCAGGCCGCCGTTGAACTGCTGTTCCTTGCGGGTTGCGCTGGACGTTGTAGGCGACGAGCGCCTCCGACCCCGCGAAGGCGATCCCCGTGAACTGCGCGTTCTGGGCTTCGGCCGGCAGCTCGGTTTCCGGCGTCCAGGTCTTGCCGTAGCGCAGCAGCACGCCGCCGTGGCCGACCGCTTGTGGCGCCGACCGCGTAGCCGCGCGCCGGGTTCGCCGGGATCGAAGGCGATCCCGTAGAGGTTGTCGCGGAAGTTCAGCGGCGTCGCCGGGTCGCGTTCCCACAGGCCCGTTTCCCCACGCCAGAGCCACATTTCGCCGGCTTCGCCGACCGCGTAGGCGCGCGTCGGGGTCGGCCAGGCGACCGCGCGCAGGTTCGGGCTGTTCGATCCGCTCACCCGGTCCGAACAGGCTTTCCGGCAGCCAGCCCTGCCCAGGCTTGTAGCGGGCCACGCCGCCGCTCTCGCCGACGGCGAGCGCTTCGCTGCTTCAGCGCGGCGGGCGGCGCGTCCGGCTGCGGGCGCGATCGCGAGCAGCGGGTGACGCGTCGCGACCGGCCAGTAGCCGAGCCGGTCGGTTCCGGCGGGCGCGGTGTCATGTGCACCGGGACCGAGAACCCGAGCCAGCCTTCGCTCGGCGAGCTGAACGCGGCGCCGTAGAGCTGCCCGGGCACCGCTTCCGGCGTTTCGCCGCCGCCGATCGAGCGGCACCTGTTCGAACGATCCTCCCTGCAGGCGCAGCGTGCACGCCTTCGTACAGGCCGGCGATCACCCGCTGCGCCGTACGGTCCGGAGCCCGGCCAGGCGATGCTGCGCCCGTAGCTGCAGCGACGGTTCGGCCGGCAGCGTTTCCTGGCAGGCGGGCGCTTCGGCCGGCGCCACGCACCAGCTGTGCTCGAACCGCCGCGGGTTCGGTGCCGTGCGGGTGCAGGTACATCGTCGTGAACGGCTGCTGGCGTTCGACGTCGGTGCGCACGCCGTCCACCCAGACGCCTTCTTCGGTCACGGTCAGCAGCTGCGACTCGACTTCGAGCTTCGCTCCGCCCTCGGCGCCGACGACGGCGAGCGGCTCGCCTGCGGCCGGCGCGCCGCCGCTGACGAGGAGCGCTCAGCGGCGAGCTTCACCTGGCCCGGGCCGACTTCGGCTTCGACCGGCTTCCAGCGCCAGCCGCCTGCTTCTTGGACGCGGCGGAACAGCGCGACCGCGTGTTCGCCGTAGGAGCTCGACAGCCGCGCCAGCAGCCACGCGTTCTCCGGGCCGTCGGCGGCGACCGCCAGCACCTTGAATTCTTCGTTGCTGGCGCCGGGATCTCGATCGGCTCGGCCGTCCAGGCGTGCCCGTCCCAGTGCAGCACCGCTTCGTCGACCCCCGCTTCGGGGTAGACCGGCACGACCAGCGCGCCGGCCGAGCCGTCTTCTTCGTGCCAGCGGGGCGATCATCGGCGCGCGCGCGGCCCCGTAGAGCGTCTGGCCCGTCGTGCAGGAGCGGTTCTTCGCCGGGTTCGAGCGGACCCTGGCCGGGCACCGCGGGGGTCGCTTCGAATGCGCCCCCGGGCTTGCGCACGAGCACGCCTGCCGGGTTGCTTTCCCGCTCGGCACCGTTCCGGCGAGGACGCCGTAGCCGTCGCGCTCGATCTGGCCCTCGAGCGGCTCGGGCGTGTTGCCCGGGTGGTCGGGCTGGAAGCCCGCGGGCAGTTCCGGGCCGGGTTCCCACGAGCCCGATCCCCGGCGGACGTAGCGGACCAGCTTCGGGACCTTGCCGGTCGCTTCGCGCAGTTCGCCGAGGCCCCAGGTGGCGCCGCCCGGCGCACCCGGTTCGGCGACCGTGCTCGCGCCGAGCATCACCACGTTTTCGGCCGGCACCGCGAGTTCGGTCGACGGCAGCAGCTGCCCGCCCGCACTCCCGAGGTCGCGGTCGCGGCCTGGCCGGAGAGCAGCGAGGAGACGCCGATCGCCGCGGCGCCGAGCAGCGGCAGGACGGCGAGCCTCGCCGGCCGGGAGGGCCGGCGCGGGCGGCGAGCCGGCCCGCTCACGGCAGCCAGCTCGCTTCGCGCAGGAGCGCCGTGTCGGGGAGCGCCAGCTCGCCCGTCGACTCGGTCCCGACGTTCGCGCCCGGGCCGGTGACGGAGGAGACGACGGGCAGCTTCGCGAGGGCGTGCGTTTCGAGGTCGAGCTTGTTCGGCCACAGGTGAGGGTTCAGCCGCAGCGACAGCGTGCGGGTCCCGGCCTTGAACACCTGCGCGGCGGTCTTGGCGATCACGCGCCGCCCGCGCTTGGCGAGCAGGCGCACGCGGGTCTTGACCGCGAGGTGGAAGCTCAGCTGCAGCGTGGTGCCCTTGAGCCGCGAGTGCACGTGGCTGAGCAGCGGCAGCGTGACGAGGTTTTCGGGTTTCTTTTCGCTCTTTTCTTCGACCTTCGCCGATTTGCCCGGCGCTTCTTCCTGCAGCCCCGAGGTGTCGGCGCGGCGGCGCGTCGATGACTTCCTGCGGCACGCCTTCGTCGTGCGGGGCGTTCGGTGACGATCTTGCCTTCCGGGAAGCCGGGCAGTTCGCTGGCGGGGAGCGTGCGTTCGCCTTCGCGGGGCGAGGTGGTAGAGCCAGCCGTTGACGTTGGCCATCCAGCAGTCTTCGGGCCCGGCGCAGATCGAGCTGCCGCGCGGCTCCGGCTGCGGCGGCTCCGCAGTTCGCGTTCGGAGCGGCTCGGCAGCGCCTGCACGCCGAGCACTTCTCCCTGAGCGGAGATGTGCACGAGCACGGCGGTCTCGGCTGCCTGCGTGCCGCGCTGCGGCGCCAGCGCGAGCCAGGCGTCTTCGGTTCCGGGTTCCGGCGCGATCGCTCGCACTTCGGCTTCGGCGGCCGGCCCGCCCAGCAGTTCGTCTTCTTCGGCTTCGCTTTCGAGGAGCCGCGGGAGCGGGTGCGCGGGGCCGCCTGCTTCGCCGCCGCCGAACAGCTGCGTCCAGATCCCGTCGACGCGGCGGATGACGGTCACCTGCCCTTCCTGTTCTTTTGTCAGACCGCCGATCCCGATCTGCTTGCCGGCGGCGGCCCACAGCACGCCTTCGGTCGAGCCCAGGCGCAGCGCCTGCAGGGCTTCGGGCGGCTCGTTTTCCGATGCCGTACAGCGGGCAGTTCTTCGGCGAGCGCTTCGAAGCCCGCCGTTCCGCCTTCCGCGACGTGCAGGACCGGCGGGCGGGAGGGCGATTCGGTTTCGCTGTGGGGGTGCAGCTTGCTGTATTCGACGCTCTCGAAGATCGAGCTGTCGAGCGCCCGCATGTCCGGCCACGGGGTCGCCCTGGTTCATGTACGGCGCTTCGGTGACCGTGCTGCCGTTCCAGTGCAGGTGGAAGGAGCCGACCAGCGGCGAGGGCAGCGCCGCGCCGCCGAACCAGCAGTCGGTCGAGCTGACCGCCGGGCGGCTGCGGCGGCAGGCACGCAGCAGCCGACATCTGCTCGTAGGAGTCTTCTTCGAAGGCCAGGTGCGCGTAGGAGCCGACGACGCTGCCGCTCGCGAAGTGACACAGCGACAGGCTCCGCAGCGGCGGCAGCACCCCGTTGACTCGGCCGCCTGCCCCGGGCGCTGATCGGACACGGTCCAGAACTCCGCCGGCCCCGCCCACGCGATCGCGCCCGTCGGCCGCCCCGCACACGTTGGCGATCTCGTGCCAGCGCTTGCCGTTGTAGGCCCACACCCCGGGAGGAACGGCTTCGCCGTTGCCGCTGCGTGATCAGCAGCCCCCGGTTCGCCTGCGGGGCAGAGCCGGCCGGTTCCCAGAACTCGATGTCGCCCACGTTGCCGAGCGGCAGCGGCGCCGGGGGCGCCGCCTGCCCGGGCGGGGGCGGCGGCGCTTCGGGCTGTTCCAGGCGCCAGCTCGCGCCTCCTTCGCTGGCCGCCGCGGGCGGCGCGGCGACGATCGCGCAGGCGGCAACGTCAGGCACGCGGCGAGCAGCGAGGCGATCGACCCAATCCGTCTCATCGCCGCCCTCCGCGTCTCGCGCTTGACGTGCGGCGTGCCGCGCTCGCGTGCACGGTGCGCTTGAAGTCGACCGATACCGTCTGCTTGAGCGTGCCGTGGCCGGCGCTCGCGAACGTGACCGCGAGCTCGCCGAGCAGACCGCCGGGGCGCTGCGCGAGCGCGGCGTAGCGCACCGCGAAGGCGTACCACGACTTCGATCAGCGCCCCGGCCGCCGCCTTCTCGACGGCCGGGCTTTCCCCCACCGTCTTCGTCACCAGCGCGACCCGACCGTGCGAGGCGCCGCGGCCGCGCGTACTGCTAGCACGACCGAGCCGCGCGCGGGCACGCGCAGGCGCCCGGCTCCGGGCACGTGCGCGTCAGACGACCACGCTGCCGTCGCGTCGCGCGCGCGCGGTCGCCTGCAGCCGCCACGCGGGCACGATCGTCATCGTCGGTGCCGGCGAGACCGACTGCGCGACCGGTTCGGGGCTGAACGGCACGCGGGTCACCTCGAACACGTCGCTGCCGTCGCCCGGCCTGACAGCAGCTGACCGGCGTACGCGGGGCTGTTGCCGTCGCCGTAGACGAGGTTGGCGGCAGTGGAGGTGAACACGAGCTGTTCGCCGCGTCGCGGAGAAGCGCCGGCGTCAGCGCGCCGAGTTCGTCGACTTCTGGGCTGCCGTACGGGTCGCCGCCCTGAGGATGACCGAGTGTGCGGCTGCTGGCTCTGTTCGCCTTCGCCTTCGTAGCCGTGGGTGACGCGTGTGAGGGTGCCGTTGGCGAGGTCGGCGTCGTAGAGCTCGCCGATCCCGACTTCGGGCAGCGCGGGACGCTGACCAGCGTCGGCCAGCCCGAGCGCGAACAGCGTGCGCACGGTGCTGAATGCGACCTGCGTCCGTCGGCGGAGATTTCGAGGTCGGTGACTTCGGCGGATTGCGGCTTCGGAGGTTTCGCCCGCCTCGGTCAGCGGCGTGAGCGCCTGCGTGCGCGTCAGGCCGGTCGCCATGTTCACGACGAACAGGTCGGTCGGGATTGCCCGTTTCGATGTCCCGATCGAAGTCGATGCCCTCGGAGACGAGCCGCGCGTTGGCGTCGAACACGACCTCTTCGCCGTCGCGGCTGAGGCGCGGCGATGTCCGCCTGCTCGCCCTTGAAGGCCGCCGCCCGGTTCGCTCACGCTCGCGTGTTCGCGCAGGAACGGCCCCTGGCAGGGATCGCTCGCGGCGTCGACTGTCTCGGTCTGCGGCAGCTCGAGCACTCCGCTCGCGGCGCAGCCCGGCGCTTCGGGATCCGAGCCGCCGGTGACGCGGCGCGTCTGGTTCGCCTGCGCAGGCAGCTTCTCCCACAGCGGCTCCTGGTAGTTCGGCTTCGAGGTGTTCATGCGAGGAGCTCGGGGCCTGCTGCGCGATGTCTTTCGCCGAGCCCACGCGACCGTCGTCCCGTCGGCGCTGATCGACGCGCCCGGCCAGGCCGCCGATCCCGCGCGCAGCCGGGGAATTCGGCCGCGGCCGAGGGCGACCGCGCCGACCGGCTTGCGATTCGGGGGCTTCCGCGACGACGACCGGTTCGGCGGCGCCCGCGGCGGCGCCCTGTCCGCATTCGAAGCGGCAGCGGCTGACCAGTTCGGTGACGCCGCGTGTCGAACCGGTGCACCGCCACCTGGCCCGACCGGCGTGTGCGGCGCGGGCGTTTCGCCGTGGGCTCGTTCTTCTTCTTCGAGCGCCGGATAGGCGACGAGATCGGACACGCCGTCGGTGACGAACGCGACCTCGTTGCCGTCCGCGCTCATCGCGGTGCGCCCGACGGCGTAGGAGCCGGCGTGTTCGCCGGCCGGCATAGCCGCAGCGGTGTCTTCGGAGCCGCGAGCGCACCGAGGCCGCGAGGAAGGCGCGTTCGCCCGGCGCCCGTCCGGCTTCTTCGGCGCGCTGTGTCGGCCGGCTGGTTGTCCATGTCGCGCCGGTAGACGCTGACCTGCTTCGCCGTGGGCGCGGAAGTCGGGCCGCGCGTGGCTGATTTCGGGCAGGCTCGCGCCTTCGTCGGTCGTGAAGCTCACGTAGCGGCCGTCCTCGCTGATCGACGGCATCGCGGCGTCGCCGCCCGCGACCTGTTCGATCACGTTGAGTTGTCGGTCGCGGCGCCAGACGCCCGTGACACCGCCGACCGAGCCGTCGAAGGCGATGTAGCGCCCGTTGCCGGAGATCGCCGAGTCGTGCGCGTATTCGGCCTGCTGGAGGAGGCTCGTACCCTCGACGTCCCGTAGGAGACGCAGGCTGGGTGCGGAGAACACGTCGGCCCGCGCGCTCGCGCAGGCGCCGAGCCCGAGCAGGCCGGCGGCGCACAGCGCGAGCGGCTGCCCGGAGCGCGCTCCGCGCTCGCCACCGGTAGGGGCGCCCGCTCATCGCACGCTCACCCAGCGGCTCGACGACTGCCGGCGTCGCCGAGGCTGTCGCTCGCCGCGACGGTGATCCGGTAGACGCCGGCGCCGCCGATAGACGTGGGCCGAGCGCGACTCGCCGGCGGGCGACCGAGCCGTCGCCGAAGCTCACCCGCAGCGAGGGCTGTTCAGGCCCGCCGGGTCGCGGATCGTGACGCGTCACGCCGGCGCCGCCGTGGATCCGGGCGACGCGCACGGCCGGGGGGCGGCTGGCCAGCTTCGAGCGCGCCGGCGCCGTCAGCGTCGACTCGCCGTAGCGGTCTGTGGCGAGCACCTGCACGTCGTAGGCGCCGGTGGACGAGACCGCGCGTGTCGACGCGCGCGCGCAGCGCCGCGGGTCGCCGTTGGGCTGGACGTGCCCGTCGACGCACCAGGTGATAGGTGATCGGCCCGTCCGCGCTGGGCGCCGGGACCCAGGAGACGAGGGCGCTCGAGGGCCGCACCCAGGCTTTCGGCAGCGTGAGCACGAACGGCGATCAGCGCGGGCGGTGCCGAGACCGTCGATGCGACGATCGCCGCGTCGCCCAGCGGCCCCTGGCGAAACGCGACCAGGCCGTCGCCTAGTCCCGAGCGCCCGACCGCGAGTTCGCTGATTTCTCCGCCGGCTCCGCCGTCGACCATCGCTGTCTGCACCGAGCCGTCGGGGAAGTCCTCGACGAGTCCGACGGCCGGGTGCCCGCCGAAGGTGCTCGGCCAGGCCGACAGGCCGCCGCCTTCGGGGTTCATCGCGCTCGCCGAGTCGGTTTCCCCTCCGGCGAAGGACGGCCTCAGCGGGATCGCTCCGCCGATCCCGGTGTCGGTGCCCTCGACCAGACGCGGCTGCCCGTTCGCGTCATACAGCACGCGCACGCTGCGCCGTTCGTCGATGTCGATGCTCGGTGCCCCCACGGTCGCCGCCTTGCCGCCGCCCACGCCTTCGTCGAGCACGCTCGCGCCTTCGAACTCGGCGCCGCTCGTCGCCTTCCCCGTCGGGCAGGATGTTCAGGAAGATGCGGGGACCCGGCAGCGGGGAGGCGCTCCCGGCCGACTGGCGGTAGGCGACCTCTGCCTGCCCGAGCTGGGAGAGCGCCACCGCCGGCGCTTCGGCGGGGTCGCTGATCGGCGCCCCGCGGTAGGAGGTGGCGCTCGCGAGCAGCGGGTAGTCGAGCGTGGTGCCGAAGATGCGACGCGCCCAGATGCGGGAGCTGCCGCTGATTTCCGGCTCCTGCCAGACCACGACCCCGTTCCCCGTCGGCCCGATCGCGATACGCGGCGCGTTGGCAGCCGTGGGCGGGGGCATCGCCACCGACTCGTTGCGGTTGACCGCGCCGAGGCTGGTCCAGCGCAGCCCGCCGAAGTGCGCCACGCGCACTGTCTGTGCTACGTCGCCCGGCTGCAGCGTCACGATTTCCTGGCGCTGCGGTTCGACGACGCGGTACACGAGGTCGGCCTGCCCGGTCGAGCTGACCGCCAGTTCGGGGCTGGCGTTGCTCGCTTCGCCGATGTTCGGGTCGACGAGGATCGCCTGCCCGAAGCTTTCGCCGCCGGGACCGAGCACGGCGCCGAGCATCTCGTCCCGCGGCTTTTCTTCGGGCGGGGGGCTGAGCGCGTACTCGGTCGCCCACGTCACGATCAGCTCGCCGCCGTTCGCGGCCCCGATCCGCGGCCAGCTCGCCGCGAACGGCTCTTCGGTGTCGACCCGGATCGGCGGCCCCCACTGGCCGCCTGCGAAGCGCGAGACGAACACGTGCGGAATGCCTTCGCTGCGCTTGATGTAGACGACGCCGCCGGTTCCGTCTTCGGCCATCGCGGCGCCGCCGAAGCTGATGATTTCCGGGCTCGGCCCGTCGATCGTCTGCGCGGGCAGGATCACCGCGCGCGCGGAGGACGCGAGCAGCAGCGCCGCGATCAGCGCGGCGCCTGCTGCCAGGCAGACTCGACCTGTCGTTGCGGGCCACCGTGGTGCGCGCTCAGCAGCCACGGTCAGGAGGTGCTTTTGTTGATCGCGCCCGGCGTCAGGTCATAGGCGCAGCGGAAGTTCTCTGCGTCGATGACCGGCTCGGACCCGGCGAAGCCCCCCTTGTTCCCGTTGTCGTAGACGGTCACGTACTGCAGCGATTCCGGATACGGGTTCGCCGGCAGCGGCAGCGGGTTCGGCTGCCCCTGGCGGGGGTTGCCGGTAGCGCCCTGGCTGACCCCCTCGAAGCCGGCGGCCGCCGAGCCGGCTTCCGTCGTCACAAGGGTGGAGCTCATCTCGCGTTCGTCTTTGAGCCCGCGCGTGGCGTCGAGGTCGATCGTCGCGGTCAGCTGCGAGTCGTGGATCGTGGACTCGAGCTTGACTTTGCTGGCGGCGCCGATCAGCTCCGAGGCCGACGGCAGCCAGCCCCCGACTTCCTCGCACTTGTTGCTGGCCCACGTGAAGTTGTTCTTGCCGAGGTCTTCCTTGCTCAGCGGGAACGGCGCGCTTTCCATGCACCAGGTGCCGACGTCGACGGTGTCGGGCGGGCAGCTCGGGGCCAGTTCGGTGGCCGTTTTGCCGGCGATGCGCGAAGCGTCGTGGACGGTGGGGATCGCGGATGCCGGGAACTTGCGGTTCTTGCCGAGCAGCAGGATGCCGCCGGCCTTCGGCTGCGTGCTCACCGGGTGACCGGCGAACGCGCTCACCACCGCACGGCGGGCGGCGTCGGCGAGACCGGTCGTCGAGAACACGAGCGCGATCAGCGCGATCACCAGGGCGGGCGAGGGCAGGCGGCTCTTCACGCGTCCTGCCCGCGATCGCGCGATACCCCGTTGCGCCGCACCTCGCGAAGCTCGTCCATCGACATCTCCTGGACCGTGGACAGCAGCGCGTCGAGCGCCACGCCCGACAGCGTCTCCTGCTCGAGCAGCGCCGCGGCGGTCTCCTCGACCGCGCTCCAGTTGCGGTCGAGCACGGCTTCGGCGCGCGCAGCGGCGTCGCCGACGAGCCGCTCGACCTCGTTGTCGATCAGGTCGAGCGTCGCCGGGCCGACCGAGCCGAGGTCCTGGAGCGAGGCGCCCAGGAACACCTCGCCGCCCTTCTCGCCGATCGTCACGAGCCCGAGCGCGTCGGACATGCCATAGGAGGTGACCATGCTGCGCGCCAGCGCGGTCGCGGCGTGCAGATCGTCGTTGGCGCTCGTCGAGACGTGGCCGAAGGCGATCCGCTCGCCGGCTACGCCCGCGAGTATCACGATCAGCTGGCTCTGCAGGTCGGGCTCGCCCATGATCGTCTGGTCGCGGTCGGAGAGCATGTGCGCGGCGGTGCCGAGCTGGCGCCCGCGCGCGACGATCGAGAGCTTGCGCGTCGAGCTGACGTGCCCGAGCGCGTCGGTGACGACAGCGTGGGAGGACTCGTGGATCGAGATCAGCCAGCGCTCCTGCTCGGTGAGGATGTGCCGCTTGGCGGGACCCGCGACGACCCGGTCGATCGCCTCCTCGAGCGTCGGCTGGTCGATCTGCGAGCGCCCGTCGCGCACGCTCAGGAGCGCAGCCTCGTTGATCACGTTGGCGAGCTCGGCGCCGCTGAAGCCCGGCGTCTGGCGCGCGACCTCTTCGAGCGAGGCGTCCGGCGCGAGCGGGCGCTTGTCCCCGTGCAGCCGCAGGATCTCGAGCCGCCCGTGGACGTCTGGGTTGTCGACGACCACCTGGCGATCGAAGCGCCCCGGGCGCAGCAGCGCCGGGTCGAGGATGTCCGGCCGGTTGGTCGCCCCCATCACGACCAGGCCGCCGTCGCCCGCGAAGCCGTCCATCTCGACCAGGATCTGGTTGAGCGTCTGCTCGCGCTCGTCGTTGCCCTGCCCGATGCCGGCGCCGCGCTTGCGCCCGGCGGCGTCGAGCTCGTCGATGAAGATGATCGCGGGCGCGGCCTTGCGGCCCTTGCGGAAGAGGTCACGCACGCGCGCGGCGCCGACGCCGACCAGCGACTCGACGAAGTCCGAGCCCGAGATCGAGAAGAACGTCGCGTCGGCTTCGCCGGCGACCGCCTTGGCGAGCAGCGTCTTGCCGGTGCCGGGGGGCCCGACGAGCAGCACGCCCTTGGGCGCCGCCGCGCCGACGGCGAGGTACTTCGACGGGTCTGACAGGTAGTCGCGGATCTCCTTGAGCTCGGCCACCGCCTCGCCGGCGCCGGCCACGTCGGCGAAGGTGATGCGGTCGGCGGAGCCCTTGCCCTTCTTGCGGCCCTTGCCGGCGAACTGCGAGAAGCCCGCTATCCCGCCCGCCGCGCCCTCGCCGCCGAGGCGCATGAAGAACGAGAACAGGCACACGAGCAGCAGGATCGGGATCAGGAACTGCACGATGATCGTGCGCGTGCCCTTGCCGGACTGCTGGTTGAAGGTCACGATCGCCCCGCCGGCGTTCAGTTCGCCGATCAGCTGCTGGGTGGCGGCGCCGGAGGAGGGATAGGCGGCCCACAGCTGTTTGACGCCCGGCAGCGTGACCGTTGCTTCGGTCTGCCCGCCGGAGCCGTTGCGGCCGCTGGTCTGCTTTTCGGCCAGCTTCCCGGCGGCCGTGATCGCGGGCGAGCTCGCGGTCGTGAGGATCTCGACGCGGCTGTCGTGGTCGAGCATCACCGCGGTGGCGACCTGTTTGGTCCTGGCGAGCTTCTGGACGGTCGAGAGCGGCACCTGGTTGCCGGCGCTGCTCGGCTTGATCGAGCCCAGCAGCAGCCCGAAGGTGACCCCGAGCGCGATCGAGGCGAGCGCGAGGAAGAGCGCGATCGGATCGCGCAGCAGGATGCGGCGCGTCGCGCCCGCGATCTCCTGGATGCGCGACGAGCACCGGGTTGCGGCGTTTGGCCAACCCGGAGCGGACCTTCTTGGCGCCCTCCTTGGAGTAGCCGTTGGCTCCCTGACCGCCCTTCGGGCCGGCCTTGGGGTCGGGCTCGGGCGTGGGCGGAGGCGGGGTCGGGTTGTCGGTCATGTGCTCGCTTCGCTGTCGACGGTTGACCCGGCGACTCGCTCACGGGCGGGCCGGGAGTTGTGCTGTCGATCCACGACTCCGGCGAGCCGCCGGCGGGCTCAGCCCGGCTCCGGCCGCACGCCGTCCAAGGCAGCGAGGGAGCGCCGTCGATCGACCTGGGCCAGCCTCACACGCCACGTGGGGAAAAGCAATGGCGTTCACAAAAACAACACATCGCCCCCCGGTCCACGGACTCCTTCACAAGATGTAAACAGGCGTATTTTGGATCGTCTGTTCACAACTCGTACACGTCTAGGGTGAAAGTAGAGGGCGAGACCGCCGCCCGGACAGGTGGCTTCGGGGACCCGGCTCCGTTCACAAATTCGAAACACCGCCTGCCGCCGCGAGCGCGAGTCTTCCCGCCAGGTGAAGGCGGCCGCGTGTACCGCATCGTTTCACCTTCCTAGCTGTTCCCAGACCCCGGGAGCCGTCGGCCCCCGACCGTCTCTTCACCAAGCAAAGGAGCCCACTGTGCGTGCCCATCGCACTCTCATCCTCTCCGCGATCCTCGCCGCCGCGCTGGCGGTACCGGCGATCGCCTCGGCCCGAGCCCTGATCATCGGCGGCTCGACCTCCGTCCTCCCTCTCGCCCAGAAACTCGCCGCCGCCTACCACAAGTCCTACCCGCAGGTCCCGACGCCGAAGGTGAGCGGGGGCGAGTCCGACATCGGCATCAACGGCGCCAACACCGGCCACTTCGACATCGGCGATTCCTCGCGCGACCCGATCAAAGGCGTCGACCCGCACGGGCTGGTGTTCACGAAGATCGCCCGAGACGGCGTGTGCGTGATCACGAACAACTCCAACCCGCTCGGCAACCTGTCCGAAGAAACGGTCTACAACATCTTCACGGGCAAGATCCGCGACTGGAGCCAGGTGCCCGGCGCGAGCATCTCCGGGCCGATCGACCTGTTCGACCGCGACAGCGCGTCCGGTACGCAGGACGCCTTCCAGCACATCTTCCTCGGCGAAACCACGCAGGTCTCCCCGAGTGCGACGACCGAGACCTCCAACGGCCTCGAGCAGATCTCCGTCTCCAGCGACAAGCAGGCGATCGGCTTCGTGTCGTTCGCGTACACCGGTGGCGTCCACGCGGTCCCGTACAACGGCGTGGCGTGCAATCTGCGCAACGCCCGCTCCGGGCAGTACGGGGGCGTTCGTAACTTCTGGATGGTCACAAAGGGGCTGCCGAAAGGCGCCGCCGCGAAGTTCATCAACTGGGTGACGAGCGGCAACGCGGTCACCAAGCGCATCATCAACTCGAGCTGGATCGCGATCCACTGACCGAGTTGCTGTCCGGCGCCACACACAGGTTGCGGCGTCCGGACGGCGCCACCGCAGACCGGCGCGCCGAGCTCACGCTCGGCGCGCTCGGCGTCCTCGTGCTGCTGCTGATGGCGGCGATCGTCGTGACGGTGCTGATCGAAGCCTGGCCGTCGTTCTCCTACAACGGCCTGCAGTGGTTCGGGCCCGGCGGCGACGTCGGCGTCCAGCTGCGCGCGATGCGCGACAACGTGGCGCTGCCCGGCCACGGCATCCTCTACTTCCGCGCCTGGCCGCTGATCTGGGGCACGCTGATCACGACGGTCGCGGCGGTCGTCCTGGCGGTGGGCGTCTCGACGCTCGCGGCCGTGTTCCTGACGCAGTTCGCTCCGGCGGCGATCCGCCGCGCGCTGGATCCCGTGATCAGGCTTCTCGCGGGCGTGCCATCGGTGATCTACGGGTTGATCGGGATCCTCGCGATCGCCCCCTGGATCAACGAACACCTGCTCAGCAACGCCCGCAAGCAGTCGGTCATCTACGTGGTGCAGCTCAACGGCGCCAACCTCACGACCGGCACCGTGATCCTGACTGTGATGATCCTGCCGATCATGGTGGCGATCACCGCCAATGCGGTCGATTCCGTCCCGAGACCCTGGGTCGAGGGCTCGGCGGCGCTCGGGGTGAACCGCTGGCGCACGATCCGGCGCGTGTCGCTGCGCGCGGCGTGGCCCGCGATCGCGGCGGGCGCGGTGCTCGCCACGGCGCGCGCGCTCGGCGAGGCGGTGATGATGTCGATGGTCTCGGGCAGCCGGCCGTTCGCCGCCAACCCGCTCGACGGCCTGACGTTCTTCTACGAGCCGGTCCAGCCGCTGGCGGCGACGATCTTCCAGCAGTCCGGAGGCGGGCTGACGATCGGGCCGATCACGCACACGATCTACGCGATGGCGGCCGTGCTGCTCGTCTCCGCTGTGATGCTGTCGTTGGCGGGCTGGGCCGTCAAGCAGCCGCTGAAGCGTTACGGGATCGGCGTCTGATGGCGGGGGCCGCCCTCCCGGCCGGGCCCCCGACCGCGGTGGTGCGCCCGCCGCGCGAGCGCACGTCGGCGTGGCCGCTCGTCGACCGGCTGTTCTACTGGCTGTGCTGGGCGGCCGGCATCGGTCTGTGCCTGATCGCGTTGTGGATCGTGCTCTACATGTTCTTCAAGGGCATCGCCTACCTGCGCCCGAGCATGCTCACGACCTCGCCGGCGCCCTCGATCCAGGAGCGCCAGAGCGGCGGCTTCCTGGACCCGCTGATCGGCACGTTCGTCGTGACGGTGATCGGGATCGTGATCGCGGCGCCGCTCGGCGTCGGCATCGCTGTGTGGCTCACCGAGTACCGGCGCCCGGCCGGGCTGGCGCGAGCGGTCGAGTCCGCGATCGAGATGCTCGCCGGCGCACCGAGCATCGTGCTCGCGCTGTTCGGGCTGATCATCTTCTCCCAGGGGTTCCTCGCGTTCATGTCGCAGGGGGCGCCGAGCGGCGCCCTCGGGCAGTCGTTCATCGCCGCGGGCGTGACGATGTCGCTGATCGCGCTGCCGCTGATCGTGGCCGCCACGCGCGAGTCGCTGCACCAGCTCCCGCCCCGGATGCGCGAGGCGTCCTACGCTCTCGGCAAGACGCGCGCCACGACCAGCCGCTACGTGCTGCTGCCGGCGATCAAGCCCGGGATCGCGAGCGGCATCGTGCTCGGCATGGGCCGCATCATCGGAGACACGGCGGTGATCGCGATCCTGCTCGGCGGGAACGCCGAACGGATCCAGCCGGTCGGCAACGCGCCGCTGTTCGGCTTCCTGCGCGGCACCGGCTCCACGCTCACCACCTACGTCTACTACAACTCCCCGGCCGGCGAGGGCAACGCCCACGAAAAGGCCTACGCCGCGGCGTTCGTACTGCTGGCGATCGTGCTGTTCCTGAACTGGGTCGTCACGCGGCTCACCTACGCCGGCTCGGAGCGCAAGGGCCGGTCGCGCTCGCTGCTGCGGATCCTCGGGGCGAGGACCTGACATGGACCCGCTGATGCCCCCTCCGATCCGGCGCATCGCGCTCGACCACGCGCCGACCGTCGCGCCGGCGGGCCCCGCGCCGGAGGGCAACGGCTCAGCGACGCTCGGCACCGCGTTCGCCGGGCTGCGCGCCGGCCGTCCGCCGGTCGCCTCCGTGCGAGAGCGCATGCTGCTCGATGGTGTGTGGCTCGCCTACGGCGAGAACTGGGTCGTCCGCGACGTCAGCCTGCCGGTCCGCCAGGGCGAGGTGCTCGGCCTGATCGGGGCCTCGGGGTCGGGGAAGACGACGCTGCTGCGCTCGCTGAACCGCCTCACCGAGATCACCGAGGGGGCGGCGCGCGCCGGGCGCATCACGCTCGACGGCACCGACATCCACGCGCTCGAGGTCAACGCGCTGCGCCGTCGCGTCTCGATGGTCTTCCAGCAGCCCAACCCGTTCCCGATGAGCATCTTCGACAACGTCGCCTACTCGCTCGCCGAGCAGCGCCCGCAGCGCGGGCGGCGCCGCAGGCGGCGTACGCCGCAGCTGGCGAGGGCCGTCGAGGAGGCGCTGCGGCGCGCCGGGCTCTGGGAGGAGGTCGGCGACGACCTCGACCGCTCCGCGTTGCGCCTGTCCGGCGGCCAGCAGCAGCGCTTGTGCATCGCCCGCGCGCTGGCGGCCGACCCCGAGGTGCTGCTGCTCGACGAGCCGTGCTCGGCGCTCGACCCGATCTCGACGGCGACGATCGAGGAGCTGATCATCGGGCTCCGCGAGAGCGTCGCGGTCGTGATCGTCACCCACAACCTCCAGCAGGCGTTCCGGGTTGCCGACCACGTCGCGTTCATGCACCTCGGGGAGCTGGTGGAGTACGGGTCGAGCGAGCAGGTCTTCGAGCGGCCGCGCGACCCGCGCACACGCGACTACATCAGCGGGGCCTTCGGGTGAGCTCCCGCCCCCTCGCGGGGTGGGCCGCCTTGGCGCTGGCGGGACTCGCGCTGGCAGGTTGCGAGACCACCCAGGAAAAGAGCGCGCGCCTGGAACGGGCGGCGCTCCAGGCGAGGAAGAACGCGCCGCTGGGAGCGAACGGGCTGAAGATCACGACCCCGAGCAGGACGATCAAGATCGTCTCCGCGGCCGTCGTACACGGCGCCGAAGGGACCGCGGCGGTCGTCACGCTGCGCAACTCGGGCCCGAGCGGCCAGCGCGAAGTGCCGCTCGCGATCACTGTGCGCGGCGCCGGCGGCGCCACCGTGTACACCAACACGACGCCGGGCCTGGCGGCCTCGCTCGTGTCGGCCGCCTACGTGCCGGCGCGCGGCGAGGCGAGCTGGGTCGACGACCAGATCCAGACGAGCTCTCCCGCGAGGTCGGTCAGCGGCGAGGTCGGAGAAGGCAAGAGCACCACGCGCCGGATCCCCGAGGTGTCCGTCGACTCGCAGCGACTCGGCGAAGAAGGCGGCATCCCCACGGTTCAGGGCGCCGTCAGCAACCGCTCGCAGACCGCCCAGAAACAGCTCGTCGTGACCGCCATCGCGACCAGCTCCGGACGCGTCACGGGCGCCGGCCGCGCAGTGCTCAACGAAGTCGCGCCGGCCGCGAGCGCGCAGTTCCAGATCTTCCTGGTGGGCACGGCCCCGCACGGCGCCCACTTGGCTGTCGCCACGGCGCCCAGCACCTTTGGCTGAGCGCTGCCGCCTCAGCGCCGGTGCTGCTTCAGCGTGATGCCCTCGAGCACGTGCGCGACTTTCTCGCAGGCGTCGACGGCCGCCTCCAGCGACTCGAAGATGTCCTTCCAGCGGATCACGACCATCGGGTCGATGCCGCCGGCGAACAGCGAGGCGACGCCGTCGCGCTGCAGGCGGTCGCCCTCGTTCTCGAGGCGATGGATCTCCACCAGATGGGGACCGAGCTCCGTGCCGGTGCGCAGGCAGCGCAGCGCCAGCGCGATCTGCTCACCGGCGCCGACCAGCACCTCGGCGAACTCGACCGCCTGCTCCATCGGCGCTTCGACGCCGTAGAGCACCATCTGCGCAGCGGTGTGCTCGGAGTGGTCGACGACGTCATCGAGCGCACTCGCCAGCGCGTATCCGTCGCCGGCGTCGAACGGCGCCCGCACCCGCCCGCGCCCGGCGAGCCGGTGGATGATGTCGTGGGTGATGCGGTCGCCTTCCTGCTCGCACACCTTGAGGTCCCGCGCGAGGTTTGCTTGCTCGGGGTAGTCGACGAGCATGTCGCGCAGCAAGAGGCCGCTCTTCTGCACGTTGCGCCCGGACTCCTCGACCAGCTCCATCAGGACGCCGTCGAGCGGCCGGCGCAGGAAACTCATCCGGCGAGCATATTGATGCGGGCGCCCGGCGGGCACGGGCTTTTACTCTTTTTTCACGGATAGATCACGACTTTGCAACTCGCCCGCCACGGCCCCCTGCGACTCTTGCGCGTCGTGGCGGTGTTCCCTGAGAGCACGGAAATCCCGGAGGTCCTCTATGCGGGCGAGCTCGAGATCAGGCCCGAGGAGGGTCTCGTGCTCGCGACCGGCCAGGCGCTGACGCTGTCGGTGCGCGAGTTCGAGCTCCTCTCTGCGATGGCCCGCCGCCAGGGAACGATCGTCACGCGCGAGGAGCTCTACCGGACGGTGTGGGGCGCCCCGCTGCGGCCCGGCGACCGCTCGGTCGACGTGTACGTGAGCAAGCTGCGCACCAAGCTCGAGGCCGCGCTGCCGGACCGGCGCTTCATCCACACCCACCCGGGCTTCGGCTACAGGTTCCAGCCGCAGCCTTCACGAAATGTTCACATGGACGGCGCAGGCGCATGAAGAGACTGTTCAGGGCTTGTGAAACGCCGTTTGCCCGCGCTGTAACCGTGGCATCAGCCCGGTAGCAGCGACGCGCTGGCGCGGCGGAGCCGGCCCTCGACCGGCCCCGCGCCGGCCAGAAAAATCCACCCCATAGGAGATCCTGTGATCAAGAACAAGATGGGCGCGCTCGCCACCTGCGGGCTGCTCGCGGTCGGCCTGGCCGCGTGCGGCAGCTCGAGCAAATCGTCTTCGACGAGCAATTCGACGGCCAGCTCCGGCGCGCCCTCCACGACGATCTCGGGGGCCGGATCGACGTTCGCGGCCCCTGTCTACCAGCAGTGGGCCTCCTCGGTATCGCCGCTGACGGTCAACTACCAGTCGATCGGCTCGGGCGCCGGCATCACGTCGTTCGCGTCCAAGATCGTCGATTTCGGCGCGAGCGACCCGCCGCTCAAGCCCGCCGACGAAGCGGCGATCGCCAAGAACGGGAGCCCGTCGGTCCAGATCCCGATGTTCTTCGGCGCGATCACCGTCTCGTACAACCTGCCCGGCGTGGCGAGCGGCATGAAGCTCGAAGGCAAGACGATCTCGGAAATCTTCATGGGCAAGATCAAGACCTGGAACGCACCCCAGCTGAAGGCGCTGAACCCGTCGCTGAACCTGCCGAGCACGCCGATCACCGTGATCCACCGCTCGGACTCGTCCGGCACGACATCGGGGTTCACGAGCTTCCTGTCGGAAACAGACCCCGAATGGAAGGCGAAGATCGGCGAAGGCAAGACGGTTCCCTGGCCCACCGGTACCGGAGGAAAGGGCAACGCAGGCGTCGCCGCCGCGGTGCAGCAGACGACCGGCGCGGTCGGCTACGTCGAGCAGGCCTACGCGCTGCAGCACAACTTCACCTACGCCTCGGTGAAGAACCTGGCCGGCGCCTACATCGCTCCCTCGCTCGAATCCACCAGCGCCGCCGGCGAAGGGGTCACCGTGCCGCCGAATCTCGGGCTGAAAGTGATCAACTCACCCGCTCCAATGGCCTATCCGATCACCTCGCAGACGTTCATCATCCTCAACAAGGACCTCTGCAAGGCCGGGATACCGGGCGGAGAAGCCGCCGCCAAGGGCGTCGCCTACTTCCTCGAATACGGCCTCGGCGCAGGGCAGTCGATCCTCGCGCAGGCGGACTACGCCAAGCTGCCTGAATCGATCCTGACGAAGTCCAAGGAAGCGGTCGCCGGCCTGCAGTGCAACGGCGCCGCGCTGCACGGCTGAGGCCGATGGCCCCGCGGTCCCCGATCAGGTAGAGAAGGGACCGGTGGAGGCGACAGCGGCAACGGGTGGTGAGCGCTCAAAGCTCGAGCGCTCACCACTCGCGCGCCTGCCCGACCGCGTGCTGCGCTACGGGCTCACCGCGCTCGCGGTGCTCGTGCTGGCGCTGATCGTCTACTTCTTCATCCGCCTCGTCGGCGAAGCCAGGCCGGCGCTGTCGAAGGAAGGCGTGTTCGGCTTCGTGTTCCACAACGACTGGAACGTGAGCGCCGAACGCTTCGGCGCGTGGCCGCTCGTGGTCGGCACCCTGATCAGCTCGGCGCTCGCGCTCGTGATCGGCGTCCCGATCGCGGTCGCGACCGCGATCTATACGACCGAGCTCTCGCCGCGGCGACTGCGCGGCGCACTGACGGTGCTCGTCGAGCTGCTCGCGGCCGTCCCCTCGGTCGTCTACGGGCTGTGGGGCATCTTCTACCTCGCCCCCAAGCTGCAGCCGGCCGAGCAATGGGTCTCCGACCGGCTGTCCTTCATCCCGTTCATCGGCGGCGGCACGGTCACGATCCCCAACTACTTCATCGCCGGTCTCGTGCTCGCGATCATGATCCTGCCGATCGTGAGCGCGATCAGCAGGGAGGTGATGACGACCGTGCCGGCCGACCACAAGGAGGCGGCGCTCGCCGTCGGCGCCACCCGCTGGGAGATGATCCGGATGTCGGTGCTCCCCTATTGCCGCTCGGGCATCGTCGGCGGCGCGATGCTCGGCCTCGGCCGCGCGATCGGTGAGACGATCGCCGTCACGATCCTGATCGGCGACGCCCCTCAGCTCGGCCACCACCTGTTCGGGCAGGGTTACAGCCTCGCGGCCGTGATCGCGAACGAGTTCGGCGAGGCGCAGGGGCTGCACCGCTCGGCGCTGTTCGCCGCCGCGCTGGTGCTGTTCGTGCTGACGCTGCTCGTAAACGGCGTCGCACGCTACTTCGTGGTCCGCGCGAATCGCCGCTACGGGCCGCCGAGACCCGAGCAGCACGGCCGCCGGCTGGGTCAGGCCGACATCGCCGAGGCGGTGACCGGCGCGTGAGCGCGCACGCCGCCTCCACGGAACTGCTCTCGCGCCTGGCGGTCAGCCCGGCGCGCCGCCGGCGAGACCGCTTCATCCGCGGGGCGATCCTGGCCGGCACGCTGCTGGCGCTCGTGCCGCTCGTGCTGATCCTGTACTTCCTGCTGAAGCGCGGCCTCGCGGCCTGGAGCACGGACTTCTTCACGACCGACCCGACCGGCGCGACGTTCTTCAAGAGCGTCAGCATCGGCGGCGTCAAGAGCGCGATCCTCGGCACGATCGAGATCGTCGCGCTGGCATCGGTGATCGCGGTGCCGATCGGCATCGGCCTCGCCCTGTGGCTGGTGGAGTACGGGCGCGAGAGCCGCTTCGCGCAGATCGTGCGCTTCTTCGTCGACGTGCTCACCGGGGTCCCGTCGATCGTGTTCGGGCTGTTCGTGTACATCGTGCTGATCGTCGGCACCGGCAGCACCTACGCCGGCTACAAGGGAGCCTTCGCGCTCGCGCTGCTGATGCTGCCGATCGTCACGCGGACGGCCGAGGTGATCTTGGAGCTCGTACCCGGCGGGCTGCGCGAATCGGCGCTCGCGCTCGGGGCCCCGCGCTGGCGCGTCGTCTTCCGCGTCGTGCTGCCGACCGCGCGCGCCGGCTTGATCACCGGCGTGCTGCTGGCCGTCGCGCGCGCCGCCGGCGAGACCGCACCGCTGCTGTTCACGGCCGGCGAGACGCTGAAGACCAACTTCAACCTGAGCGGCTTCATGAACTCGCTGCCGCTGCAGATCTACTACGACGTCACCTCGGCGACCTCCTCGGTCGAACACCGCGCCTGGGGCGCCGCGCTGACGCTCGTGCTGATGATCCTGGCGCTCAACCTGATCGCGCGCCTGATCGCGAAAAGGAGCACGATCAAATGACATCCGGCGGGCAACGCCCTAATGTGACGGACGTGGACCCGGAGAGCAGCCGCGAGCAGCTGGAGCGCACCGAGCCCGCCCTCGGCGACGCGCCGGAGCCCGGCCTCGCGGCCGTGCCGACCGACCGCAGCGCCGGGGCCGCCGACGTTCAGCGCGAGGGGCTGGGCGTGCGCCTGAAAGGGCTGCGCGCGTTCTACGGCGCCGCCGAACAGGTCAAGGGCGTCGACCTCGACTTCAACGCCAACGAGGTGACCGCCATCATCGGCCCCTCGGGCTGCGGCAAGTCGACGATGATCCGCTGCATCAACCGCATGCACGAGGAGATCCCCGGCGCGCGCGCCGAGGGCTGTGTGATGCTCGACGACGTCGACGTCTACGACCCCGGGCTCGACGTCGTCGCCGTGCGGCGGGCGATCGGGATGGTGTTCCAGAAACCGAACCCGTTCCCGACCATGTCGGTGTTCGACAACGTCGCCGCCGGCCTGCGACTGACCGCGCGCCGCGGCGAACTGCAGTCGAAGGTCGAGCAGGCGCTGCGCGGCGCGGGCCTGTGGGACGAGGTCTCGGACCGCCTCTCCGAGGCCGGCGCCGGGCTCTCGGGCGGCCAGCAGCAGCGGCTGTGCATCGCGCGCTCGCTCGCGGTCGAACCCGAGGTGATCCTGATGGACGAGCCGTGCTCGGCGCTCGACCCGATCGCGACGCTCAAGATCGAGGAGCTGATCGCGGAGCTGAAGCGCCGCGTGACGATTGTGATCGTGACCCACAACATGCAGCAGGCCGCGCGTGTGGCCGACCGCACCGCCTTCATGCTCGACGGCAAGGTCATCGAGGTCGGCGAGACCGAGCAGATCTTCACACGCCCGGGCGACCCGCGCACCGAGGAATATGTCACCGGCAAGTTCGGCTAGCGGCGAGGAGCCCGACATCTCGATGCCGCTCGACGCGGCGCCCGTGCCCGACCCCTCGCAGGGCCGCGCCCATTTCCAGGAGCAGCTGCGGGCGCTCGAGGAGCACGCGCTCGGCGGCCTGGACCTGATCGTCGAGCAGCTCGACCGGGTGATGGAGTCGCTGACCCACCAGGACGTCGAGCTCGCGCAGATGGTGATCGCCGACGACGACCGCGTCGACGGGCGCTACCTCGAGGTCCATCAGGGAATCCTCTCGCTGCTCGCGCTGCAGGCGCCGGTCGCGGGCGACCTGCGCCTGGTGGCGGCACTGCTGCACCTGATCAAGCACATCGAGCGCATGGGCGACCAGTGCGTGAACATCGCCAAGATGATCCCGCTGTCCGGCTACGAGCCTCCCGTGCACGAAGAAATGCTCGCGGCGCTCGTCAAGATGGGCGCCTTCGCGCGCTCGGAGGTCGTCCAGAGCAAGGCCGCTTTCGCCGCGCGCGACGTCGAACTGGCCGAGGACCTCGTGCGCCAGGACCGCGAAATCAACCGGCTGAACCGCGACATCTTCCGGCTCGCGATCGAAATCGGTGACGACCCCGACACGCGCGAGTGGGCGATGCACATGACGCTCGTCGCGCGCGCGCTCGAGCGGATCGGCGACAACGCCGTCGACATCGGCGAGCAGGTCGCGTTCGTCGTCACTGGGCTGTTCCGCGAGTTCTCGGATTCCTCGCGTCCGCTCCGCTCCAGCCGGCGCTGAACGAGCCGGGCCTGCGCGCTCACACGACCCCCGGATCCCCGTCCAAGAGCGCAGGACCCCTGTGAAGATCCTGTGACCGTTGACTTGCGAACCTTCTCCGCGCTCGGACATCGCTTAGACTGCCCATCGATGACGCCCAGCGCTCGCGCCGAGGACCAGGAGACGGCCTCGACCACACCGGAGGGCCCGGCCTCGTCCACAGGCTCCCTGCGGATCGCGGTGCTGGATCGCGACAGCGGCTTCATCCAGGTCCTCAGCAAGCGACTCGACCGGCTCGGCTGGGAGCACCGTGTGCTCGCCAGCCCGGTGCAGCCCGACGCGGTCGTCTCGATGCGTCTCAGCGCGCTGGTCGTCGACCTCGCGGTGCTCGGCCCGCAGGCGTGGAGCTGGCTCGAGCGGCTGTGCGAGGCGCTGCCGGAGCTCGGCATCGTCGTGTGCACGGGGCCCTCGACCGTCGCCCAGCGCGTACGCGGCCTGCGGCTCGGCGCCGATGACTGGATCACCAAGCCCTGTCACCCCGAGGAGGTCATCGCGCGCGTGCAGGGCGTCGTGCGCCGCCGCCGTCGCAGCAGCACGCGGGCCGAGACGGCGCCGGTCGTCGCGGGCGAGGTCGAGATCCGCTCGGACCGCTTCCAGGCGTTCGTCGGCGAGCGCAGCATCGACCTGACGCGGCGCGAGTTCGAGCTGATCGAGCTGCTCGCCTCGGCCGAGGGCCGAGTGCTCGAGCGCGAGGAGATCTACTCCCGGCTGTGGGGCTACACGATGGTGCGCGGCGACCGCTCGGTCGACGTGTTCGTGCGAAAGCTGCGCCAGAAGCTCGAGAAGGCATCGCCGACGTGGCGCTACATCCACACCCACTTCGGGATCGGCTACCGCTTCGCCGCCGAATCGCTCGAGGTCGTCGACCCCGCCGACGTGCCGTCCTCAGTGCCGGCCGAGTGGGACGCCGGCGAGGACCGTCGCACCGGCGATCAAGGCCAGCTCGCGGGGCCTCACGAGGACAGCGAGCTCCGCACCCGCGCCCTCTAGGCGCAGCACCGCCAGACCGCCCTTCTTCAGGTCGACGCGCCCGCCGGTGAGCGCGCCCGCGAGAATCGACAGGTCGGGCTCGTGGCCGACGAGCATCAGCCGGCCGTCCGCACCGAGCCCGGCGAGCAACTCGAGCGCCTGGGTCGCCCCGAAGCCGCCGGACAGCGGCTCGTGCTCGGCCATACGCGCGCGCGTTGCCTCGTCCCACGACTCGGCGGCGAGCTCGGCTGTCTGCCGCGCGCGCACCTTCGGGCTGTACAGGATCAGCTCGAACTCGGCCTCGAGCCGCGCGATCGCGACGCCGGCAGCGCGCGCCTGGCGCTCGCCGCGCTCGGTCAGGCGGCGCTCGGCGTCCTGCCTGCTTCCGTGCGGTTCTGCGTCTGCATGTCTGAACAGCCAGAGCTGGCGACCCATGCTGCCGATCAGCCTAGCGTGCGGCGGGTGGCCGGTGGTGGGCGGCGCGCGGGCCGCGCGGGCGCGCCCGCGCCTTCCGGCGAGCGCGGGCAGGGTGTAGCGTGAGAGCCGTGGACGCCGCTGCAGACCAGGCCACGGTCGGGTTCCAGAGGGCAGCCGATACCCCGGCGCCGTCGCAGACCTCGCTCGAGGACCCCTCGCTCTACATCAACCGCGAGCTCTCCTGGCTGGACTTCAACGACCGTGTGCTGCAGCTGGCCGAGGACGAGGAGGTGCCGCTGCTCGAGCGCGTCAAGTTCTGCGCGATCTACACGACCAACCTGGACGAGTACTACATGGTCAGGGTCGCAGGGCTGCGCGATCAGATCGAGGCCGGCGTCGAGACGCCGAGCCAGGACGGGCGCACGCCCTCGGAGACGATCGCGCTGATCCGCGAGCGGGTGCTCGAGCAGGGCCGGCGGCTGACGCACTGCTTCGAAGCCGACCTGCGCGGGCGCCTCGCCGACAGCGACATCCGCGTGGTCGCCGTCGCCGACCTCGACGACGAGCGCCGCGCCGAGCTCGCGCGTCACTTCCAGAAGGTGATCTTCCCCGCGCTGACACCGCTCGCGGTCGCACCCGGCAGGCCCTTCCCATACATCTCAAACCTGTCGCTGAGCCTCGCCGTGCTCGTCCGCGACCCCGTCACCGACCAGACCGTGTTCGCGCGCGTGAAGGTACCCACCGAGCTGCTGCCGCGGTTCGTGACGCTGCGCGGCGCGGCTCCGGGGCCGCCACTGCTGGTGCCGCTCGAGGACGTGATCGCCAACCACCTCGACGCGCTGTTCCCGGGCATGGAGATCGTCGAGTGCGACGTGTTCCGCGTCACTCGCGATGCCGACCTCGAGGTCTCCGACGACGCCGCCGACCTGCTGCAGGCGGTAGAGGACGAGCTGCGCCGCCGCCGCTTCGGCGAGATCGTTCGCGTGGAGCTCGGGGCGCGAATGTCCGACCGGCTGCGCACCGCCCTGACGGCGCTGCTCGGGGTCGAGGAGGACGAGGTGTTCGCGGTCGACGGCCTGCTCGACATGGGCGCGCTGTGGCAGATCGTCAAGCTGCCGGGGCACGCCGAGCTGCGCGACGAGCCGCTCGGCGCCGTCACGCACCCACGCCTGATGCGCGGCGAGGGCGAGCGCCCCGACGTGCTCGGGGCGATGCGCGAAGGCGACGTGCTGGTCCACCACCCCTACGACTCGTTCGCGACGTCCGTCGAGCGCTTCGTCGAGCAGGCGGTCGCCGATCCGAACGTGCTCGCGATCAAGCAGACCGTGTACCGCACGAGCGATGACTCGCCGCTGGTGCCGGCGCTGATCGCAGCGACCGAACGCGGCAAGCAGGCGGTCGCACTGGTCGAGCTGCAGGCGCGCTTCGACGAGCGCATGAACATCCACTGGGCGAAGGCGCTGGAGGAGGCCGGCGTGCACGTCGTCTACGGGCAGCCCGCGATGAAGACGCACGCCAAGTGCGTGCTCGTCGTGCGCCGCGAGGGTGACGGGGTGCGCAACTACGTGCACATCGGCACCGGCAACTACCACTCCGCGACGGCGCGCCTCTACACGGACTTCGGGTTGTTCACGGTCGACGAGCAGATCGGCGCCGACGTGGCCGACATGTTCAACTACCTGACCGGCTACGGGCGCCCGCTTCACTACCGGCGCGTGCTGACCGCGCCGAGCCACCTGCGCGACGGCATCCTGGCCGAGATCGAGCGCACCGTGGCCGCCCACGCCGAAGGCCTGCCGGCTCGGATCGCGATGAAGATGAACGCGCTCGTCGACGGGCGCTGCATCCGGGCGCTGTACGCCGCCTCTCGCGCCGGCGTCCCGATCGACCTCAACGTGCGCGGCATCTGCTGCCTGCGGCCGGGGCTGGCGGGGATCTCCGAGAACATCCGCGTCGTGTCGGTCGTCGGGCGGCTGCTCGAGCACTCGCGCATCTACAGCTTCCGCCGCGGCGAGGAGCTCTCGGTCTACATCGCCTCCGCCGACCTGATGCCGCGCAACCTCGACCACCGCGTCGAGCTCGCTGCCCCGGTGCTCGTGCCGGAGCTGCGCGACGAGCTGCTCGACACGCTCGAACGCGCCTTCGCCGACAACCAGAGCTCCTGGCAGCTGAGCGGCGAGGGCGAATGGCGCCGCCGCCACGCCGCGCCGGGGGAGCGCCCGCGCAACATGCAGCTCGAGCTCTCCGCGCTGCACGCGGCCCGCGCCGAGCGCGCCGCCGGCGCCGAGCCGACGCGGCCCGCCTCCGGGATCCCGGGTCTCACCGCCGAGTCGATCGTCTAGGCGCTTCGAGCTGTGCCGCCCGAGCTCTGGCGGCTGTTCGGCGTCGGGAGCGGACCCGCGCGGCTGGCCTAGGTGTAGTTCCTAGGAATCACACCTAGGCCGGCGCCCCGAGCCCGTCGAGCGCCTGCTTCAGGTCGTCGACCGACTGGAAGTCGAGGCCGAGCAGGTGGTCGTGCCGGTAGCGGACCACCCCCTGCTCGTCGATCACGATCGCGGCCCGCTTCGTGCCGAGCCGGCCGTGCGCGCCGTATTTGGCTGCCACCTGCCCGCCCTCGTCGGCCAGCAGAGGCACCGTGAGCGCGTTCTTGGCGACGAACTGGAGGTGGGAGTCGACGCTCTGCGCGGAGATCCCGACCACGGTCGCGCCGAGCTCGCCGAAGGCGTCGGGATGGTCGCGGTATGAGCAGAACTGTTTCGTGCACACGGGCGTGTTGTCGCCCGGGTAGAACAGCAGCACGACCCGCTCGCCGCGGTGCTCGGCCAGGTGGAACGCGCCGTCCGTGCCGGGCAGCTCGAAGTCGGGAGCCTGCTCGCCCACCGCCGGTGTCTTCGCCATCGTCGCGTCCCCCTTGTTCGTGCCCGGTTGCGCGCCCGGCCGGCGCCGGCGCGGGGCCGTGATCGACCCGCAGCGAGCATAACGTGCGCTAGAACTGGCGCATGCCGGCCACGCGCCTCGCCCGCCTGCTGATCGCCGCCGCGGCGTGTGCGCCGCTGGCCGCATGCGGAACGGCTCCGGCGCAGGTCAGCTCGGGCACCGGGCCCGCGGCCGCGCTGATCCCCGCCGCTCACAGCGCCTCCGCCGCGCCGCTGCGCGACTGGCCCGAGTTCGGCCTGAACCCGCAGCGCAGCGACGTGAGCGAAGGCTCGACCGGGATCACGGCCGGCAACCTCGGCCGCCTGCACGGGCTCGACGTGCACCTGCCCGGCACGGTCGACTCATCGCCGGTCTACCTCCACGGCGCGCAGGTGGCCGGCGCGACGCACGACGTCGTGCTCCTCACCACCACCTACGGGCGCACGCTCGCACTCGACGCCGCGACGGGCAGGGTCCTGTGGACCTTCACGCCCCCCGGCTACTCGAGCTGGGCCGGCAGCGCGCAGATCACCACCGCGAGCCCGCTCGCCGACCCCGACCGGCTGTGGGTCTACTCGGCCTCGCCCGACGGCGAGATCCACAAGCTCTCGCTGCAGTCGGGCGCCGAGGCGCCGGGCTGGCCTGTGCGGATCACGCGCGAACCGCGCCACGAGAAGATCGCCGCGGCGCTGAACATCGACGGCTCCTACGTGATCGCGGCGACCGGCGGCTACCTCGGCGACCCGCCCCCCTACCAGGGCCACGTCGTGCTGATCGAACGCGCGAGCGGGCGCGTCCGAGCGGTCTTCAACACGCTGTGCGCGAACCGCCGCGCCCTGATCGTGCCCTCCAGCTGCCCCTCGAGCGACTCGGCGATCCTGTCCCGCGCCGGTGCCGTCGTCGAGCCGGGGGGCCGGCAGATCCTGATCGACACAGGGAACGCGCCCTGGAACGGGAGCACCGACTTCGGCGACAGCGTGCTCGAGCTGACGACTCCCGGCTTGCGCCTGCGCCAGTCCTTCACGCCGGTCGACCAGGAACACCTGAACGACAGCGACACGGATCTCGGCTCGAGCGCCCCGGCGTTGCTCGGCGCCGGCCGCGCGGTCGTGGCCGGCAAGGACGGCGTCATGCGCGTGCTCGACCTCGCGCGCCTGGACGGTCACGCGCCCTCCGGCGGCGACCGCGGCCGGCTCGGCGGGGAAGTCCAGCAGCTGCAGGTCCCCGGAGGCGCCCAGCTGTTCACCGCACCGGCCGTATGGCGCCGCGGCGGCCGCACGACCGTGTTCGTCGCCGACGGGAGCGGGACCGCCGCCTACGTGCTGCACAAGGGCTTTCTGTACCGCGCGTGGCAGAACGGCAACGCGGGCACGAGCCCGGTGATGGCCGGCGGCCTGCTGTACGTGTACGACCCCTCGGGCGGCGGCATCTACGTGTACCGCCCCGGATCGCCGAGCCCGCTCGCCAAACTGCCCGGCTCGGCGGGCCACTGGAACAGCCCGATCGTCGTCGACGGGCACGTGATCGAGCCCGAGGGCGACGCGAACGACCACGCCCAGAGCGGGACGATCGAGATCTTCTCGGTCGGCTGAGCCGCGACGCTTCGCGCGCCCGCGCGAGCAGCCACAGCCACACCTCGCTTCGAGGCGGCCGCGCAGCCCCGGACGGCCGCGCGCGCGAGGGGGGCTAGCCTCTGCCCATGGACGACGACTCGCTCGCGGGCAAGCTGCTGCTCGCCTCGACGACGCTCGAGGACCCGAACTTCGCACGATCGGTCGTGCTGATCGGGATACACAGCGAGGAGGGGGCGCTCGGGCTGGTGCTGAACCGGCCCTCGAGCCTGACCGTCGGCGAGGGCGCGCCGGCGCTGGCCGAGACGATCGGCGATCCCGATGAGCCGATCTTCGTAGGTGGCCCGGTGCAGCCGACCTCGGCGGTGCTGGTGGCGGAGTTCACCGACCCCGGGCTCGCCGGCCTGCTCGTGCTCGGGCGCATCGGGCTGCCGGCCGCCGACACCGATCTCGCCCAGCTCGCCGGCGGCACCTCGCGCCGCAGGGTGTTCGCCGGCTACGCGGGCTGGGGCGCAGGCCAGCTCGACGGGGAGATCGACCGCGGCGACTGGATCTCCCACCACGCCGAGCCCGGCGACGTGTTCTGCGTGGACCCCGAGCGCCTGTGGGGCGACGTGCTGACCCGCAAGGGCGGGCGCTACGCGCTGCTCGCGCGGATGCCTGCCGACCCGAGCCTCAACTGACGGGCATCGGCGCTTGGCGGCGGCCGGCGCCCGGGGCCTGGCGGCGGCTCACCGGCGCGGGTCCAGCCGCGTGACCCACCACGGCGCGAGGCTCGGTGGCTTCGCCTGCGCGAGCCCATCGAGCGGCGTCTCGCGCGAGAGCACGAACGCGAGCCGGCGACCGCGCCGGTAGTCGTCGAGCCCGTTGTAGTCGTCCATGTCCACGGCCAGCGGCGCGATCCGCAGGCCGAACTCCTTGGCGAGCTCGAACATCGCCTGCCAGCTCGGCACGAGCACCATCTTGTGGTCCAGCACGACGCGCGGATCATTGATCGCGCCGATCTCGAAGAAGCTCGATCCGATCCGCGAGATGCCCGTGTCGAGCACGATCAGATCGGCCCCCACGCCGGTCATCAGGTCGAACAACTCGATCGGCCTGGCGCTCGCGTCGAGCAGCGCCAGGCACAGCACGATGTCGAAGCGTTCGGTCTGCGGCGCCGCGAACACGTCGGCTTGATCGAAGCGGTATCGACCCTCCTCCACGTTCTTGGCCTCGAATATGAGCCGCGCCTGCTCGACGGATTCCTGCTGTGCATCGACGCCGAGCACGAAGTCGGCACCCGCGTCGATCGCCTCCAGCGAGAAGTAGCCGGCGTTGCAGCCGAGGTCGAGCACCCGCCGGCCGCGAAGCGTCCCGCCGGTGAGGCTCAGCAGCGCGTCGAACACGTAGCGCCGGCGCTGGGCGTGCCGGTTGGCCACGCCCTCGTGGCTGACGCGCGTGCGCACCCCGTCGGCGAACTCGAAGCGGTACTGCCAGCGCGGGAAGGCCTCGATCCGCTCCTCGAGCTCCTCACTGTCCACGTGCGGCTCCCGGGGGCGCCTGCCGGGCCCCCGCCGTGGGCGGGTGCCGGCGGCTGGACATGGGTGCGGAGTGTACCCGAGCCCCTCTCGCAGCTCGCGCAGCTTCGCCGAGCGCGCCGCGCTTCTCCGATTCTGCTCGAGTCGGCCCGGGCCCACGGAAGCGCCGAGCGACTCGGCTACCCTCCATGGGGTACCCGCCGTGGCAGCTCTCGCGCGCGCCGGCGGGAGCGTCTTCGTCCCCGATCCCCCCGGAGTGCGTCGTGCTGAAACTCGCCCGCTGGTCGACGACCCATCGCAAGTACGTCGTGCTCGGCTGGATCGTCCTGCTCGTGGTCGTGAACGTCCTCGCGCAGTCGGCCGGCACGAGCTACTCGAACAACTTCACGCTGCCCAACTCGGACGCCCAGCGCGCCGCCGACCTGCTGCAGCACAGCTTCCCGACGCAGGCGGGCGACCGCGACACGATCGTGTTCAAGGTCGACTCCGGCACCGTCCGCGATCAAGCGGTCAGGGCGCACATGGAAGCGATGTTCTCCGAAGTCGCGAAGAAGCCCCACGTGGCGGCCGTCATCAGCCCGTACGGGGGCGCCGCCTCCGGGCACTCGATCTCCTCTGACGGACGGGTCGCGTTCGCGACCGTGGTGTTCGACGAAAAAGCGAACCTGCTACCCAAGAGCGCCCCCGAAGCGGTCGTGAAGACGGCCAAAGCCGCCGCGAGGCCGGGCCTCGACATCCAGCTCGGCGGCCAGGCGATCGAGCAGACCGAGCAGCCGGGCTTCGGGATCTCCACGGCGGTCGGGCTGATGGCCGCGATCGTCGTGCTGCTGATCACCTTCGGCTCGCTGATCGCGATGGGCCTGCCGATCGTCACGGCGCTGTTCGGCCTCGGCACCGGCCTCGGCCTGATCGCCCTGTTCACGCACGTCGTCGACACGCCCAACTTCTCCTCCGAGCTCGCGGCCATGATCGGCCTCGGCGTCGGGATCGACTACGCGCTGTTCATCCTCACGCGCTTCCGCGAGGCGTTCCGCACCCCCGGCAGCACCTACCACGACGTCCGCGAGTCGGTGCTGCGCTCGATCGACACCGCGGGTCGTGCCGTGCTGTTCGCCGGCACGACCGTCGTGATCGCGCTGCTCGGCATGATGCTGCTCGGGGTCGACTTCCTCTACGGGGTGGCGATCTCGGCGTCGATCGGCGTGCTGCTCGTGATGCTCGCCTCGCTCACGCTGCTGCCGGCGCTGCTGACGATGACGGGCGAGAAAGTCGCCTACGGCAGCCGCCGCGCCCGCCGCGCGCGACGGGCCGCCGAAGCCGATCCCGCCGCGGCCAACGGCGCGAACGGCGCCTCCATCGACGGCCAGGGCGGAGAGCCGCTCGGCGGGCGCACCTGGCTGCGCTGGAGCCGCTTCGTGGGCTCCCACGCCACGGCGGTGGCGATCGGCTCAACGGCGCTGATGCTCGCGATCGCGGCACCCGCGGTCGCGCTGCGGCTCGGCTCGAGCGACGCCGCGAACGACCCGGCCGGCCAGACCACTCACAAGGCCTACGAGCTGCTCGCCGAGGGCTTCGGCCCGGGCTTCAACGGACCGCTGCTGGTGGTGGCGAAGGTGCCGAACAAAGAAGCCGTCAAAGCGATCTCGACGGCAGTCGAAGGCACTCCCCGCGTCGCCTCGATCGTGCCCGCCAAGGTGAACCCCGAGGGCAGCGTCGCGACGATCTCCGTCTACCCGAAGTCCTCGCCGCAGGCCTACGACACGACGCTGCTCGTCCGTGATCTTCGCGATCGCGTGCTGCCGCCGGTCGAGCGCGCCACCGGCGCAAAGGTCTACGTCGGCGGCGTGACCGCGGGGGCGGTCGACTTCGCGACCACGCTCGGCCACAAGCTGCCGCTGTTCATCGGAGTCGTCGTGCTGCTCTCGGCGCTGCTGCTGCTGATCGTGTTCCGCTCGCTCGTGATCCCGCTGCAGGCGGCGTTGATGAACCTGCTGAGCATCGGCGCGTCGCTCGGCGTGATCGTCGCCGTGTTCCAGTGGGAGGGCTGGGGCGGGAGCCTGTTCAGCACGAGCGCCGGGCCGATCGAGTCGTTCATACCCGTGATGCTGTTCGCGATCGTGTTCGGCCTCTCGATGGACTACGAGGTGTTCCTGGTCTCGCGTATCCACGAACGCTGGACGATCACACGCGACAGCCGCCGCGCGGTCGGCGAGGGCCTCGCCCTCACCGGGCGCGTCGTGACCGCCGCCGCGGCGATCATGGTGTGCGTGTTCCTCTCGTTCATGCTCGGCGAAGACCGCGTCATCAAGGAGTTCGGGCTCAGCCTCGCGAGCGCCGTGTTCCTCGACGCACTCGTGATCCGCTGCCTGCTGCTGCCGGCGACGCTTCACCTGCTGGGCGACGTGACCTGGCGGATCCCGGCGTGGCTCGACCGCCTGCTGCCGCGCGTCAACATCGAGGGCACTCTGCACGAGCTGCCGTCGGCCGCGGTGAACGGCGCCGGCGACGGGCGCGTGGGCGAGCCGGTGGCGGTCGGTGCGGCCGGGGGGACGTGGAACGGCGGCGAGCAGGAGAAGCAGGGCTGAGCAGAGCGCTCCGGCGGGCCGCGCTCGGCCTGCTGCTGCCGGCCCTCACGCCGGTGGTGGCGGCACCGCCGGCTTCTGCCGCGCTGCGCGCGGGCCGCAGCGCCTTGATCGTCTTCGCCCCCGCGGGCGAGCAGGCGATGGCGCGCGCGCCGGGCCTGTCGGTCGGGATCGCCTCGGCCTCCCAGGGCCGTCCCACGCGGGCACAGCTGCTGCTCGACATATCCCAGGGAGCCCGTGTCGCGAGCGCCTCCTACTCGACCTCTGCGCCGCCGCCGCTGACGGTGCGCGCGGCCGCAGAAGGCGCGGTCGTCGAAGGCTGGGCGGCGGCGCGCTCGCGTGCGCGGGCCGCGCCGCAGCTGCTCGTGCCCGGACTGCTGGCCGGAGCGGTGCCCGGTGGGGGGGCCTACGCGGGCGCCGGAGCACAGCCGGGGCTGGGTGCGCTGGTGGCCGCCGACCCCGCGGGGCACGTGGCGCGCGTGTCGCTCGGCACGGCGGCGACGCTGCCCGCGCGCATCGCCACGCTGCTCGGCCGCGGCGGCCTGGTGGTCGCAGACCTGGCCGGCGGCGGGGCCGGACGCGCGGAGCTCGCGCAGCTCGCCGCGGCGCGCGCTCCCGGCGAGCTGCTGCTGGTCGTGCAGCGCCCGCCCGGCGGCGCCGGGCACCGGCTGCTGTGGGCCGCGGCCGGCGGGCTGCCCGGCGGCGGCGGGCACGAGCTCACCTCCGCCAGCACGCAGCAGGACGGGCTGATCTCGGCGGTCGACATCGCGCCCACCGCGCTCGCATGGCTCGGGCGGCCGGTGCCCTCCCAGATGCGCGGCCGCGAGCTCGAAGCCTCCTCGGCGCTGCAGGGCGGTCACCTGCGCACGCTGATCGGGCGCCTGCGCGTGATCGGAGCGCGGCGCCTGCCCGCGCTCGGCGTGCTGCTCGCGAGCTGGGCGCTGCTGATGCTGCTGGCGGCGCCGTGGCCGGCCGCCCGCGGCAGGGCCGCGCGCGCCGGCGCGGTCGGGCTGCTGTGGGCGCCGCTGGCGGCGCTCGTGCCGGCGGCGCTCGCGCCCTCGGCGGCGGCAGAGTATGCGCTGATCGCGCTCCTGTGCCTGGGGCTCGGTGCGCTCACCGATGTGCTGCTGCAGTGGCCGCGGGCGGTGCTCGCGCCGGCGCTCGCCGTGCCGCTCGCGCTGTGCGTCGACGCGCTCGCGCACGGGCAGCTGCTGATGCGCTCGCTGCTCGGGCCCGACCCGGCGCTCGGCGCGCGCTTCTACGGGTTCGGCAACGAGCTCAAGTCGGGCCTTGCCGTGCTCGTGCTCGGCGGGGTCGCGGCCGCGCTGTACCCGGGCAGCCGCGGACGCCGCGCCGTGGCGAGCACGATCGCGGCAGGCGGCGCGCTCGCGCTGATCGAGGGCTCGGCGAGGATCGGGGCGGCGGTCGGCGGCGTGATCCTCGTGTGCGTGGGATTCGCGGTCGCGGCCGTGATGCTCGCCCCGGGGGCGCTCACGCGCCGGCGCGCCGCGATCGCGGTGCTGGCGCCGCTGGCCGGGCTCGTGGCGCTGGCGGCGCTCGACATCGCGACCGCCCACGGCAGCGGGCACTTCACCGGCAGCATCCTCGACGCGCGCTCGGCCGGCGACCTGCGCGACGTGCTCGTGCGCCGCTACGAAGCCGCCTGGGAAGAGCTGCACAACCACGCGATGCCGGCCGCGACGGCGCTGGCGATCGCGGCGGCGGCCGCCGGCCTGCGCTGGCAGCGACGCCTGCTGGCCTCCGTGCACGAGGACCCGGTGTGGCGGGCCGCGTTCGCGGGCGGGCTCGCGGCGGGCGTGTCCGGCGCGCTGGTCGAGGACTCGGGGCCGGTGCTGCTCGTGGTGGCCGTGTTCGCGCTCGGCTGCCTGGCCGCCTACCTGCGCTTCCCGCCGCGGCGCCCGCGCCCGGCGAGCGCCCCGGCGCCGGGGCCGCCCGCGGCCCGGGCCCGCCCGCCCGCGCAGGTGCGCTGAGGGGCGCCGCGCTCGGCACGCGCCTCCGTTCGCCGCCCGGCGCCTTTGCGCTCAGCCCGCGCCGGGCCCGCTCACCGCTCGCCCCCGAGCCCGAGCGCAGCCCGTAGCTCCGCCAGCTCGAGGCCTTCGACGCGCACGAGCTTCTCTCGTGACGAGGCGCCGCGGACGATCGACACGCTGCGCACGCCGACGCCGGCGCGGTCGGCCAGCAGCCGGCACAGCGCGTCGTTGGCCCGGCCGTCGACGGGCGGCGCGCACACCCGCACGAGCAGCGCGCCGTCGCGCTCGCCCGCGATCTGCTCGCGGGCGGCGCGCGGCGTCAGCCGCACCCGGATCTCGCACGAGGGCACCGCGGGCCGGCCGCGGCGAGGTGCCTATTCTTCCTCGTGCCGGCGCCTGCGGTTGATGAGCAGCACAACCCCGACCACGATCAGCACCACGATCAGGATCCCGCCGGCGATGTAGCGGAGTTTGTGGTGCACCGGTTTCTTGGCTTCCTGCTTGGCCTGGGCCGGCGTCAGGACCGCGACGGTTATGTGGTGGGCTTTGAGCTCGTCGCTGAGTTTGCCCGATTCTTTTTTGCCGTAGTGGTAGAGGTAGAGCTTGCCGTCCTTCAGCGTGATGTGCAGGTTGCGCACCCGCTTGTTGAAGGTGCCCGAGCTGATTTCGCCGCTGGCCAGCTGTTTTTCGAATTCCTGCTGGGTCTCCTTGGTGTACGTCGGAGCTGCGGCTGCCGCCGCGGCGAGCGCGGGCAGCGTGAGGGCGAGGCAGATCGCGAAAAGGGCGGCGGGGCCGAGCAGGCGCGCCCGCGTCAGTCCGTTCATCTGGTGGTTGCTCCTGTGTGGGTCGCAGGAGGCGCAGGCTCCCTGTGCCGGCCGATTCCTGCTTGACGGGGGGTGGACGCTGCGTACCCTAGCCGCTAGAGGTGGCCCGTGTCACGCCGGGGCCGAAACCGAGCCGCCGCCCGGGGGCGGCAGGCCGAGCAGCACGCCGATCGTCGCCGAGCCGCCGGCGCCGCGGGGTCGCTCATTTGCGACCGGTCCTCATCGCCTTCAGGCGCTCGACCTTGGAGATCACCACCTTGCGCACGCGCACCGACTCAGGGGTGACCTCGACGCACTCGTCCTCGCGCACGAACTCGAACGCCTCGTCGAGCGTCGGGGGGTGGTGGGTGTCCAGGCGCACGAGCACATCGGCGGTCGAGGAGCGCATGTTCGTGAGGTGCTTCTCCTTGGTCGGGTTGACGTCGAGGTCCTCGGCGCGGCTGTTCTCGCCGATGATCATCCCCTCGTAGACTTCCTCGCCCGGACCGACGAACAGGATCCCGCGCTCCTGCAGCGTCATCAGCGAGTAGGTGGCGGTCTTGCCGCGCCGGTCGGCGACGAGCGCGCCGGTCGGCCGCGTCAGGAGCTCGCCGGCCCACGGCTCCCAGCTCTCGAAGACGTGGTGCATGATCCCGGTGCCGCGCGTCTCGGTCAGGAACTGGGTGCGGAACCCGATCAGCCCGCGCGCCGGGACCAGGTAGTCCATGCGCACCCAACCGGTGCCGTGGTTGGTCATGTGCTCCATGCGGCCCTTTCGCGAGGCGAGCAGCTGGGTGACGGTCCCGACGTGGTCCTCGGGCACATCGATCGACAGCCGCTCGACCGGCTCGTGGCGCTTGCCGTCGATCTCACGCTCGAGCACCCGCGGCTGGCCGACGGTCATCTCGAAGCCTTCGCGGCGCATCATCTCGACCAGCACCGCAAGCTGCAGCTCGCCGCGGCCCTGGACTTCGTAGGTCGGAGCGCCGTCGACGCGGTCGGCCTCGCGCACGCGCAGTGAGACGTTCCCGACCAGCTCCTGGTCGAGGCGGTCCTTGATCTGGCGGGCCGTCATCTTGTCGCCCTCGAGGCCGGCCAGCGGCGAGGTGTTGACGCTGATCGTGATCGACATCGCCGGCTCGTCGACGGTGATCACCGGCAGCGGGCGCGGATCGGCGGCGTCCGCGAGCGTCTCGCCGATCGTCACCTCGGCGATCCCCGCGACCGCGATGATCTCCCCCGGCCCGGCCTCGGCGGCGTCGACGCGCTCGAGCGCTTCGGTCACATAGAGCTCGGCGACCTGCGCGCGCGTCACCGAGCCGTCGGAGCGGCACCAGGCGATCTGCTGGCCCTTGCGGATCGTGCCGTGGCGCACGCGGCAGACCGCGAGCCGCCCGACGTAGGGCGAGGCGTCGAGGTTCGTGACCAGCGCCTGCAGCGGGTGGCCGGAGTCGTACGTCGGCGCCGGGATGCGCTCGATGAGCAGGTCGAGCAGCGGTGCGAGATCGCCGGAGTCGAGCTGGTCGCCGGGCTCGTATGAGAGCGAGGAGGCACCCGCCTTGGCGTTGCAGTAGACGATCGGGAACTCGATCTGGTGCTCTTCGGCGTCGAGGTCGAGGAACAGCTCGTAGACCTCGTCGACGACCTCCGCGACGCGCGCGTCGGAGCGGTCGACCTTGTTGACGACGAGGATCACCGGCAGCCCGGCCTCGAGCGCCTTGCGCAGCACGAAGCGCGTCTGGGGAAGCGGCCCCTCGGAGGCATCGACGAGCAGCAGCACGCCGTCGACCATCGTCAGGCCGCGCTCGACCTCGCCGCCGAAGTCGGCGTGCCCGGGCGTGTCGATGATGTTGAGCTTGACGCCGCCGTAGTGCAGCGAGGTGTTCTTGGACAGGATCGTGATGCCCTTCTCGCGCTCGAGGTCCATCGAGTCGAGCACGCGCGTGGCCACCTCCTGGCCGACCCGGAAGGCGCCGGACTGCCACAGCATCGCGTCGACCAGCGTCGTCTTGCCGTGGTCGACGTGGGCGACGATCGCCACGTTGCGGATGTCATCGCGGGTGCTGGGCACGGCTCGACAGGCTAGCGGCGTGGGAGGCACTCGCCCGGGCGTGCGCTGAACCCGAACGCCGTTCGGGCCTTCCCGAGCGGCATTCTGCTCCTCCCGCCCGGGCAGGGCGGTCCTGATGCCCGGTGCGCACCCCGAAGCGTGCGAGCGCGGCCGGGTAGCGCTCGGCCTCGGCGATCGTCTCGCGCAGCGCCTCTGCGAAGCGCACGAGCTCCTGCTCGGAGACGGTCAGGGCGGGCAGCGCCTTGATCACGTTCATGCGGTGCCCGGCGACCTGGCAGAAGATGCGGTGGCGGTGGAACAGCGGCACCGTGATCAGCTGCGAGAAGAGCCCAGGCTGACGGCGCTCGACCGAGTCCCACAGGCGCCTGCCGACCGCGCCGGCAGGCGGACCGAGCTCGATCGCCCACATCAGGCCGAGGCCCCGCACCTCGCGCACGACCTCGAACTCCTCGGCCAGCGGGCGCGTGAGCTCGAGCAGCAGCGCCCCGAGGCGCTCGGCACGCTCGACGAGGCGCTCGCGGTCGAGCACGCTCAGCGTGGCGAGCGCGGCTGCGGCTGCGAGGTCGTTGCCGCCGAAGGTCGACCCGTGGCGCACGGCGCGCTCCATGCCGTCGAACACGCTGTCGAAGGCCGCCCGCGAGACGAGCACGGCGCCGATCGGCACGAGCCCGCCGGACAGCGCCTTGGCCACGCAGACGATGTCCGGCTCGAGACCCCAGTGCTCGAGCGCCAGGAAGCGCCCGGTGCGCCCGATGCCCGTCTGCACCTCGTCGCACACGAACAGCGTCCCGGCCTCGCGGCAGCGCCGCTGGGCGCCCTCCAGCCAGCCGGGCGGGGGCAGGTTGACGCCCTTGCCCTGAACCGGCTCGAGCACCAGCGCGGCCACGTCGCCGCGTTCGAGCTGGACGGCGAGCGCGTCGAGGTCGCCCCATGGGACGGCGTCGCAGCCCGGCAGGAGCGGCCCGAAGCCGTCGCGGAACTCCTCGTTGCCGTTCAGCGACAGCGAGCCGAGCGTGAGGCCGTGGAAGGCGTGCTCCGCATAGAGGATCCGCGGGCGCCCGGTGGCCGCGCGGGCGATCTTGATCGCCGCCTCGACGGCCTCGGTGCCGCTGTTGGCGGGCACCATCGCGGCGACACTCGACGGCGCGCGCGCGAGCAGCTGCTCGGCCAGCACGCCGCTCAGCAGCGTCACGCCCAGCTGGGGCATGTTGCCGGTGCGCGCGTCCATCACCTCGCGCACGGCCGCGATCGCATCGGGATGGTTGCGGCCGATCGCGAACACGCCGTAGCCGCCGAACAGGTCGAGGTAGCGCTGTCCCTCGTCGTCGATCAGGTGCGCGCCCTCGCCGCCGGCCCAGACCTTGTCGAACCCGAGCGTGCGCAGAATGCGCCCGATCTGCGGGTTCAGGTAGCGGTCGCCCAGCTCGAGCTCCTCCCCCGTCCTCGCTTCCAGGATCTCGCGGATGCTCGGCGGCGTGGGGTCCTGCATGGCCTGAGCCTAGCTCGCACCCGGCGCACGACGATCCCCCACGATGGCGTGCAACTCGCGATCAGATGTCCGAAGGCTGACCGCCTGTGTTCCGCACCCGGACACGATCGCCTAGAATGTCAACCGATCACCGGCCCCCGGAGCGGAGCCGGCATGCGGAGGAACCAGAAAGGAGCCCGAGTATGCCTGCAGCAACCAGCACGCAGAGGATCGGAACTCGACCGCCGACGCCGGCCGAGCCGTCGAACGAGCAGCTTTTCGAGCGCTGGCAGCGCCGCGGCGACGAGTCCGCGCGCGAGGAGCTCGTGCGGCGCTTCCTGCCGCTCGCGCGCAGCCTCGCGCGCCGCTACGGGCGCTCGTCCGAGCCGTTCGAGGATCTGCTGCAGGTCGCATCGCTCGGGCTGCTGAAGGCGATCGACCGCTACGACGGCGAGCGCGGCCACGCGTTCCAGTCCTACGCGGTGCCGACGATCCTCGGCGAGATGCGGCGCTACTTCCGCGACTCCGGCTGGGCGATCCACGTGCCGCGCGGCGCGCAGGAGCGCGCGCTGCGCGTCCGCGACGCGCAGGAGCGGCTCTCGAACGAGAGCGGCCGCTCGCCGACCGTGAACCAGATCGCCGAGTACCTGGAGGCTGACGTCGAGGACGTGATCGACGCGCTGCAGGCGATCCGCGCATACGAGACCGTGTCGCTCGACGCCCCGCGCGGCAGCGGCGATGAAGACATCGTCCCCTACGGCGAGACGATCGGCAGCGAAGATGAGCGCTACGAGCTGGTCGAGCTCGACGCGACCGTCGCGTCCGCGCTCTCCCACCTGCCGGCCCGCGACCGGCTCGTGCTGCAGCTTCGCTTCATCGAGGACCTGACGCAGACCGAGATCGCCGAGCGCGTGGGCATCTCCCAGATGCAGGTGTCGCGGCTGCTGCGCCGTTCGCTGGAGCAGCTGCGTGCGCTGACCGGCGCGCCCGGAGCGGCGCGCTAGCGCCCGCTGAAACGATGCGGCGCGAGCCGCCTCACAGAGCCGGCCTGGAGCTGAGCCTCGGCACGGCTCGCGCCCGGCCGCCAGGTCGATGGCCGGGCCGCCGAACGTCAGGCTGACGCTCGCCAACCGGGCGGAGAACGTGCTGCTCGTCCGCCAGGCGCTCAGCGGCCTGGCGGACACGGTCGGACTCGACCCGGTGGCGCTCAACGACGTCAGCACGGCCGTCACGGAGGCGTGCAACAACGTGGTGATGCACGCCTACGGGGACGGCGAGGGACCGATGGAGGTGGAGCTGGCGGTCGGCGAGGGGGTGCTCGCGACCGTGCGCGATCACGGCGTCGGGATCCGGCCCGGGGCGCGCAGCGCCGAGGCGATGGCCGGGGGGATCGGGCTGCCTGTGATCGAGGCGCTGAGTGACGCGGTCGAGTTCCGCGACCTCGCCGGCGGCGGTACCGAGGTCGCGATGCGCTTCGAGGCGAACCTCGAGCGCCCGCTGCCAGACCTCGCCGCTGCACCCGGCGGCGAGCCGCCGGGGCTCGCCGGCAACGGCGCCCCGAACGGGACGCCGGACCTCACGCTGCTGAGCGTCGGCCCGACCGCGGTGGCGCGCGACGTCCTGCCGCGGGTGCTCTCGACGCTCGCCGCGCGCGCGTACTTCTCGACGGACCGCATCTCGGACACGCAGATGCTGGCCGATGCGCTGGTCGCGCACAGCCACGGCTCGACCGGGGCCGGGCGCCTGAGCGTCGCGGTCGGGGTCACACCGAAACATCTCGAGGTACGGATCGGGCCGCTGCGCAGCGGCGGCGCCGAGGCGCTGTTCGGCGACGCAGCGGTTGACGGCCTCGGCCCGGTGATCGAGCGCCTGACCGACGGCCACACCGTCTCGGCGAGCGGCTCGGCCGAGACGCTGGACCTGCGCCTGGCCCAGCGGGGCTGACGCGCGGCGCGGGCGGTCTGTGACGAGGAGGGCCCCGCCGCGAGGATCACCAACGTGGCATGCCGGCCGGCCCGCGTCGGGGCGGGCCGACCGACATGCCACTGATGCCACCCCCTGGTGGACGGCGGCCGCAGGGGGCGCGCGACCAACCGTCGGACAGGGCGACACTGGTATTCGTGTGTATTCCCACTCAGCGTGGGGCTAAACAGGCAATTGCTCCGAGCCGCCGTTCGGCTTGTGCGCGGCCCGGCGAGACATGCCCGTGAGCGGGGAGCGCCCGGCTCCTGAGGGTCCCCGGAAATTGGTTTGGCGAGTAGCCCATTCGGGCATCTCTGGTGGTGCAAGCCCGGGCGGTCACGTTCGGCCCCGGTGAATCGCAACGACAATCGAAGTGAGCGCGTGGCAGCCCTGATCGTCCCTGCGTTGATTCTCCTGATCTTCGGCCTCGGCGGCTTAGCGCTGCACGTGCTGTGGTACCTGCTGATCTCCGCGTTCCTCGTGTGGCTGATCGGCTTCTTCATCCGCGACGTCGAGGGCGGCGGACGGCGGAGGTGGTATGGGCGCTCCTAGCGCCGACGCGCTGGCGGGATGCCCGCGCGCGGACGCCGCCGGCGAGCACGGCGCCGGCGCGAGTCCCCTGCCCTCGCGCGCGGTGCCGGACCCGGGGCAGCCCGGCTTCCGCCACGAGGCGCTCCTTTACGGCGGCGGCGCTGAGGGCTTTGCGCAGGCCACGTTGCCCCTGGTCGGCGCCGCGCTCTCACAGGGAGCGCCCGTGATGGTGGCGGCGCGCGGGGAGTGCGTGCTCGCGCTGAGCCGGGAGCTCGGCGCGGCCGCGCAGGAGGTGCGCTTCGAGGACATGCGCGCGCTCGGCACGAACCCGGCGCGCATCATCCCCGAATGGAGCGCGTTCATCGAGCAGGCCGCGGGCGTGCCGGGGCTCGGGATCGGCGAACCGGCGTGGCCGGGCCGGAGCGAGGCCGAGTTCGACGAGTGCCACATCCACGAGCAGCTCTTGAACCGGGCGTTCGACGGCGGCGCACAGTGGCGCCTGGTGTGTCCCTACGACGCCGACCGGCTCGGGGATCACGTGCTCGAGCGCGCGTTCGCGAGCCATCCAGTTCTGCTCGGCCCCCACGGCGCCGAGCAGATCGGCGGCTTCCCGCGCGGCGCTGCGGAGGGCCTGCTCGGCGGTGTGCTCCCGCGCCCGCGCGGTGAGATCTGGGAGATCCCGTTCGCCGCCGAGGATCTCGGCGAGCTGCGCGTGCTGGTGTGCGGCTGGGCCCAGCGCGAAGGGCTCGAGGCCGAACGCGCCCAGGAGCTGACGCTCGCCGCGCACGAGATCGCCTCGAACAGCATCCGCCACGGCGGCGGGGCGGGGATGCTGCGCCTGTGGTGCGCCGAGCGGTCGCTGCTTTGTGAGGTGCAGGACGCAGGCCACATCCGCGATCCGCTGATCGGCCGCGTCAGCCCCGACGGGGAGGCGTCGACGAGCCGCGGGATCTGGATCGCCAACCAGCTGTGCGACCTCGTGCAGATCCGCAGCTCCGAGCACGGGACGCGGATTCGCCTGCACAAGCGGACAGCCTGAGACGGCTTGCGGCGTTGGAGCGGCGTCCGGGGGCGCCGGTACGTGTGGGTAGAATCTCCCTAATGGGAGCACCGGCCCAGCTCACCATCGACCTGCGCAAAGAGGGCGAGGACGGCGTCGTCGCGACGCTCTCGGGCGAACTCGACCTCGCAAACGCGCCGCTGCTGGCGAAGGCGATCGAGGGCGAGGAGATCCTCGCCGCAAAGACGGTCGTGCTCGACCTGCAGGGGCTGACGTTCCTTGACTCGACCGGGTTGCGGGTGATCCTCTCGGCGCGCGAGCTGTGCTGGCGGCGCGGCCAGGAGTTCGCGGTCACGCCCGGCTCACAGCAGGTCCAGCGGCTGTTGAGCGTCACCGGCGTGGGTGACCACCTGCGTACGGTCGCCTCGGCCGGCGACATGTTCGTGTGAGGACTCACAGCTCGGCCAGGCGCCGGGCGAGGAAGCGCCGCTCGGGCTCCGAGCGCACGAGCTCGAGCGCCCGCCCGTAGGCGGCGCGTGCCTGCTCGGCCTCGCCGAGCCGGCGCAGCAGCTCGGCGCGCGTGGCGTGCAGGTAGTGGTAGCCGTCGAGGTCGAGCGCGTCGAGCTCCCGCAGCCCCGTCTCGGGCCCACGGCTCTCGGCGAGCGCGACGGCGCGGTTGAGCCGCACCACCGACGAGTCGGTGAGCGCCACGAGCCGCTCGTAGCGCTCGGCGATCGCCTCCCAGTCGCTGCTCGGGCCGGCGTGCAGGGCGGCGATCTCAGCCTGCAGGAGATAGACCCCGCCGGCCCCACCCTCGCCGCCGGCGAGCGCGCGCCCCCGCGCGAGCGTCCGGCGCCCGGCCTCGATGCGCCGCGTGTCCCACAGCGAGCGGTCCTGGTCGGCGAGCAGCACGATCTCGCCGTCGCGCACGCGCGCCGCGCGGCGCGAGTCGGCGAACAGCATCAGTGCGAGCAGCCCGTGCACCTCGGCCTCGTCGGGCATCACCTCGGCCAGGCACGTGCCGAGCCGGATCGCCTCGTCGGCGAGCTCGGGAGCGCCGTCGTAGCCGGCGTTGAAGATCAGGTACACGACCGCCAGCACGGCGGCGAGCCGGTCGGGAAGCAGGTGCGCCGGCGGCACGCGGAACGGGATCCCGGCGTCGCGGATCTTGCGCTTGGCGCGCACGAGGCGCTGCGCCATCGTCGCTTCTCCAACCAGGAACGCGCGCGCGATCTCGCGCGTGTCGAGGCCGCCGAGCGCGCGCAGCGTGAGCGCGACCTGCGCCTCGAGCGAGAGCGCAGGGTGCGCGCACGTGAAGATCAGCTCGAGGCGCTCGTCGGGGAAGTCGCTGTGATCTTCGTCGGGCTGTTGCACGGCGTCTGGGAGCTCCGGCAGCTCGCCCCGCGGCTGGACCCGGCGGTCTCGCCGAATCCGGTCGATCGCGCGGTTGCGGGCCGTGACGATCAGCCAGGCAACCGGGTTCTCGGGGGCTCCGGTGCGCGGCCATCGGGCCGCGGCGATCGCGAAGGCCTCCTGGGCGGCCTCCTCGGCGCGGTCGAAGTCGCCGAGGAAGCCGACCATGGCGGCCAGCACGCGGCCCCAGTGCTCGCGGAAGGCCTGCTCGATCAGCGCGACACCAGCGGCCGCACCTCGACCGCACCGCCCAGCCGCGCCGCCGGGATGCGCTCGGCGAACGCGACGGCCGCGTCGAGATCGTCGGCCTCGAGCACCCAGTAGCCGCCGAGCGCCTCCTTGGTCTCGGCGAACGGACCGTCGGTGGTGAGCGTGCGGCCGTCCTGCACGCGTACGGTCGTGGCCGTCTCGGGCGGCTGCAGCTGGGCCCCGCCCAGCAGGCCGGCCTGCTCGTTCAGCTTCATGTACTCCGCCGACACGCTCGCCTGCTCGGCCTCGGAGAGAGCCTCCCAGTCTCCGCCGTTCGAGTAGATCGCGATCAGGTATTGCATCGTGGCTCCCTTCGCTTCGAGAAGTATTGACCCTCCGAGGACGAATGGGACGCCCGCGGATCGACAGCAGCGCGGATTCCCATGCGCGAACATTTATATTCCGAGTACGAGCGGCGCTTCGGGATCGATCACGAGCGGGCGACCCCGCCGCCCGCCTGAGCGCACGCGACCCGCTGCGCGGCGGCGCGCGAGATCTACGGAGCCGAGCGGGGAGTTCGAGCGGATCAGCCGCGCCCGCAGGCGCGCGATGCTCGGTCCATGAGCATCACCGCCACCGCGCGCCCCGTCGCCGGCCTGCGCCACGAGGTCGACGTCGCCGGCCGCCACACGATCGTCACAGACGAGCCCGAGCACCTCGGCGGCTGCGACGCCGGGCCGACGCCCCATGAGCTGCTCGCGGCCGCGCTGGCCGCGTGCGCCTCGACGATGGTCGTGATGTACGCCCGCAACCGCGGCTGGGAGCTCGGGCCGGTCTGGGCGCGAGCCGGCTATGACCCGGACAGCGCACCGCGGCGGGTGACGATCGAGCTGCACCTGCCCGCGGGCGTGAGCGCGCCGCAGCGGGAACGGCTCGAACGAGTCGCGCGCACGTGCCCGGTACGGCGGGCGCTCGAATCGGACTTCGAGTTCGACGAGCGCACCGTCATCGAGGACCCGCGCGAGCTCGCGGCGTGATCGTCGTACGGGCACCGTAGAGCGGCGCGAGCGCGGCCGGCTCGCTGCACGCCTTCCACCTCGACTTCGCGCAGTCGACCCGCACCGTCATCTTCGGGATGGCGGCCGCGATGGCGCTCGCGTTCCTCGTCGCGCTGCGGCGGATGCCGCGCGGGCGCGTCACCGAGCCCGTCCTCGACGTGGGGTTCGAGCCGGCGCGGCCGGGGCTCGCGGGCGAACCGGCGGCCGGCGAAGCGGCGATCACGTAGAGGCTCCGCGCGGCGGCCGGGCACGCGCTAGTCTTGCCCGGCGCGCGCGTCGGCTCGGGAGGCCCCGGTGCTCGCAACCTCCCTCCCCTGCCCCCGTCACCGATCGCCGCCACTCCGACACTCCCCGAGCGAACCGTGCCGCCACCGGTGCGCACGAAGCCGCTCGACCAGGCGGCCAACGTGCTCGCGATGACCGTGCCGCTCGTGCTGCTCGCGTTCGCGTCATGGCGAGCATGGGGCGGGGCGCTGCGCTGGCGCGACCTCGTTGCGCTCGCGGTCGCCTACGTGCTGACCGGCGGTCGGGGTGACGGTCGGCTTCCACCGTCTCTACACGCACCGCAGCTTCAAGACCTCGCCGGCGCTGCGGGTGTCTGTTCGGCGCGCTCGGCTCGGCGGCAATCGAGGGCCCGCTGATCGAGTGGGTCTCGAACCACCGCGAGCACCATCGCTTCTCCGACGAGGACGGGCGACCCGCACAGCCCGCACCGACCACGGCGCGGGGCTGACGCGGCGCGCTCGCCGGCCTGGCCCACGCCCACGTCGGCTGGATCCTCAGCGGCGACGCAGCGGCCACGCCCGAGCGCTACGCCAAGGACCTGCTCGACGACCCGGTCGCGCGCTTCGTCGACCGCACGTTCGCTGCTCTGGGCGCTCGCCGGGCTCGCGCTGCCGTTCGCGATCGGCCTGGCGCTGACCGGCATCCTCGCCGGCGGCCTGACGGCGCTGCTGTGGGGCGGAGCGGTGCGGCTCTTCCTGCTGCACCACGCGACCTTCTCGATCAACTCGCTGTGCCACTTCTTCGGGCGCGCAGCCCGTATCGCCACCGGCGACGAGTCGCGCAACCTCGCGTGGCTCGCGCTGCCGACGTTCGGCGAGGCGTGGCACAACAACCACCACGCCTTCCCCACCGCCGCCCGCCACGGCCAGCGGGGCTGGCAGCTCGATCCCTCGTGGTGGGTCGATCACGAGCGCTCGCGCGGCTCGGCCTCGCATGGGACGTCGTGGGGGTCTCGCCGGCGCGCCAGGCACGCCAAGCGCGTCTAGCGGGCGCTCTCCGGCCTGCGCGCGAGCACCTGGTAGACGGCCGTGTAGCCGGTTTCGAAGCCGCGCCGCGCGCCGCGCAGGTAGAGCCGCCACACGCGCGTGCGGTACTCGCCCGCGAGCGCCCTGCGCGCGGCAGGTGCTCGTCGAGCCGCGCGCCCAGTGCGCGCGAGCGTGATCGCGTAGTCGTCGCGCGAAGCCCTCGACGTGCTCGCTCACCAGTCCGGCTCGCTCGAGCGCGAGCTGGATCCGCGAGAGGTGCAGCGGCTCGCCGTCGGGGAACACGTAGCGGTTGGTGAACACGTCTCGCGCTCGCCTCGTCGCCGGGCGCAGCGCTGCGATCCCGTGGTTGAGCAGCAGCCCGCCGGGGCGCAGCATCGAGGCCAGCAGGCGCGCGTAATCGTCGATGCTGGCGCTTGCCGACGTGCTCGACCATGCCGATGCTCGCGATCGCGTCGAACGGCGCCTCGCGCAGCGTCGCGGTAGTCGGCGACGCGGATCTCGACGCGATCGGCGAGCCCCTCGCGCGCGATGCGCTCGCGCGCGAACGCCGCCTGCTCAGCGGACAGCGTGATCCCGAGCACCGCGGCGCCGTGCTCGCGCGCGGCGTGGATCGCGAAGCTGCCCCAGCCGCAGCCGACGTCGAGCACGCGCTGGCCGGGCCGCAGGCGCGAGCTTGCGAGGCGACCAGCTCGAGCTTCGCGCGCCTGCGCCTCCTCGAGCGTCGATGCGCCGCGCGTGAACAGCGCGCAGCTGTAGGTCATCGAGTCGTCGAGGAACAGCGCGAAGAACTCGTTGCCGACGTCGTAGTGGTAGCGCACCGCCTCGGCGTCGCGTTCGCGGCTGTGCCGCTCGCCGCGCAGCACGAGCTCCACCGCCGGCCGGCGCGCGAGCGCCGCGGCCGAGCCGCCGCGAGCGCGCGCCGCCGCCGTCAGGCGCACGCGATCCGCGCAGGCCGATCGGCGGCGGCTCCAGCTCGTCCATGACCGAGAAGGCGTCGTCGATGTCCTCGGTGTCGAGCGACCCCTCGACGTATGCGCGGCCGATGCCGAGCCGATCCGGCGAGCGCAGCACGTGTGCGAGCGCGTTCGGCGACGCGCAGCTCGAACGTGGCCGCCGGGCCTTCCGTGGCGGCCACGACCGTCCCGTCCCAGAAGCTGAGGTCGAACGGGCGGCTGGGAAGTGCGGCGGCGAGCTCGCGCCGCAGCGGTGCGGTCAGCAGCGACACCGCCCCAACTCAATCACGGATCGCGCTCGAGGCCCGGCTCGGGGGCGCCCGCACGCTAGCTTTCGCCCCGCGATGGCGCTCGCGATGTCGACGATCCACGACCGCGTGCGGCGCGTGCCGCCCGGCTACGTGACGACCTATGGGGACCTCTCCCCCGGCGCCGCGCGCCACGCGGGCCACGCGCTCTCACGCGCGCCCGCCGACGTGCCGTGGTGGCGCGTCGTGCGCAGCGACGGCACCTGGCCCAAGGGCGCCGATCAGCGAGCCCGCCTGCTGGCCGAGGACGTGCCGATACGTGGGCGGCGCGTCGTGCTGAGCGAGGCGCGCATCCCGCCCGAGGCGATCCTCTAGGCGATCCTCAGAGGCGCGGTCGCGCCCGCCGGGGCTGCTGCGCCGGCGCCCGGCCGCGCCGCGGGTCAGGCGAACAGCGCCTCCTGCGCGAAGCCGGGGGCGCCCTCGATCGCGAGCAGGCGGCGCTTGGTCTGGAGGCCGCCCGGCGCCGAGAAGCCGTGCAGCGCGCCGCTCGCGGACAGCACGCGATGGCACGGGACGACGATCGGGAACGGGTTGCGCGCAAGCGCGGTCCCCACCTCGCGCGCGGCGGCGGGGTCACCGAGCTGCGCCGCGATGCGCCCGTAGCTGGTCGTCTCGCCCGGCGCGATCTCGCGTGCGGCCGCGTACACGCGCCGCGGGAACTGCTCGAGGCCGCCCTCGTCGAGCACGATCCAGCGCAGGTCGGTGCGCTCGCCGCCGAGCAGGGCGGCGATCGCCTCGGCCGCGGCGCCGATCTCCGGCGGGGCGGCCGACGGCAGGCGAGCCGCTCCGGTCAGGCCGCGGCTGCCGGGCAGCAGCACGGCGGCGATGCCGGCCGCGCTCCAGCGCAGCCCAAAGCGGCCGATCGGGGTGTCGAACCGGAACAGCGGCTCGCCAGTAGAAGAAACCATCGTCCCTTCAACGTAGCTCGCCGGCGGGACGTGAGATCAGGCGGGCGCGCCGGCGGGCGCGCGGCGCGCCGGCCGGCGGGAGGCGGCCGTCACGGCGCGCAGCTCGCCGAGCGAGGCGCGCACGAGCTCGGGGTAGGGGCCCGGCTCCTCCTCGCTGACCCAGCGCTCGAACGAGATCCTGAACACCGCCGTCGCCGCCTCGGCGGCCAGGGCGGCGGCAGGGTCCTCCACCCCGCGCGCACGCAGCGCCCCGGCGAGCGCCTCCGCGAGCGTCGCCAGCTTGATCAACTCGCGCTCCTGCAGCTCCGGGTTCGCGGCGATGATCGCGGCGCGTGGGCGCGCGAACTCGCGCCGCTCCTGCAGCTGCTCGGCGGCGGCTTCGACACCGGCCACGGCGGCGTCTATCGGCGCGGCCGAGGACGGCGCCGCGGCGACCGCCGCGACCATCAGCTCGCGCAGCTGCTCGCCGCCCCCGAACAGCACCTCGCGCTTGTCGGCGTAGTGGCGGAAGAACGTGCGTTCCGTGAGCCCGGCACGGGCGGCGATCTCGGCGACCGTCGTCTCCTCGAAGCCGCGCTCGGCGAACAGCTCCATCGCCGCCTGCACGAGGCGGCCCTGTGCATCCGGCTGCCAGCGCCCCATGACGACATCATAACGGGACCGATGACAGAGTCTGACATGATGTGTTATCGTGTGATGACAGTTCCTGACATGAACGAATCTGGAGGTGCTGTCATGCGAGTCTTCGTAACAGGGGCGTCGGGCTGGATCGGCTCTGCCGTGGTGTCGGATCTGATCGCAGCCGGCCACGAGGTGACCGGGCTCGCGCGCTCGGAGCAGTCGGCGGCTCAGGTCGCCGCCGCGGGGGCGGCGGTGCAGCTGGGGTCGCTCGAGGACCACGGCGCGCTGCGCACAGCGGCGGCCGCGTCGGACGGGGTGATCCACACGGCCTACATCCACGACTTCTCCCAGATGGAGGCGGCCGCCGACACCGATCGCGCCGCGATCGCCGCGATCGCCGCCGAGCTCGAGGGCTCTGAGCGCCCGCTGGTCGTGACGACGGGTGTCGCGCTGCTCGCGCCCGGCAGGGTCGCGACCGAGGAGGACTTCGGCGACCCCTCGGTCCATCCTCGGGTCCGCACCGAGCGGGAGGTCATGGAGCTCGCCGCGCGGGGCATCCGCGTATCGGTCGTGCGCCCCAGCCCGACCGTCCACGGCGCCGGCGACCACGGCTTCATCGCGATCCTGACCGAGATCGCCCGTGCGAAAGGCGTCTCGGCCTACGTCGGCAACGGGTCCGGCCGCTGGCCCGCGGTGCACCGTCTCGACGCGGCCCCGATCTATCGTCTGGCGCTCGAAGGGGCACCGGCCGGCTCGGCGTTCCACGCGGTCGCCGAGGAGGGCGTGCCGACGCGGGAGATCGCCGAGGCGATCGGGCGCGGCCTCGGCGTGCCTGTCGAGCCGGTCCCGGCCGAGCAGGCGCTCGAGCACTTCGGCTGGATCGGAGCCTTCTTCGGCCTCGACATCCGCGCCTCGAGCGCCCTCACGCGCGAGCGGCTCGGATGGCGCCCGACGCACCCGGGGCTGATCGCCGACATCGACGCCGGGCACTACTTCGCGCAGGACGCCGTGCCGGCTGCGTGAGCGCGGCGGGCGGGGTCAGCCGCCCGCCATCCCCATCCCCATCCCCTTCCCCATCGTCATCGAGCGCTGGTGCGCCCCGGCGGGGACGGTCAGCGCCGGCACGGAGGCCGGGGCGGCCGCCACCGCGAGGCCGACCGCGGCCAGCAGCACGGCGACCGCGCGCGAGGCGAGCGCCGGACGCGGCAGCAGGCGCTCGGCGGCGATCAGGACCGTCAGCGCCGCCATCCACGCGAGGCTCATCATCCCGAGCGCGTAGAGCGCGGCCATCAGGTTCCAGCAGCACGCCACACAGCAGCCCCCGTGCTCGAGCCCGCCCGCGAGCGCGCCGCGCACGCCGGGCCGCGGGCGCGGCAGGCGCGGGTCGGTGCAGCGCGCGAGCCAGCGCCGCTTGAGCGGCGTCAGCTGGTAGGCGGCCGCCGCGAGCAGCGCCGCCGCGGCCAGCCAGCGCCCCGCGTGCGCCCACCCGAGCACGCCCGCGTCGAGCGCGCGCACCCCCTGCACGAGCCCGTAGCCGAACAGGCCGGCCGCCATCCACACCGCACCGTAGGCGGCCAGGAAGAGCGTCGCGGCGACGACGCGGTGCGCCGGGCGCGCGCGCGTGAGGTGGAGGACCTTGGGCGCGGTGGCGGGCAGCATCATCGCGGCCGTCATCAGCGCCCAGGTGGGCACGAACCACGCCAGCTCGCCAGGGTCGCCGCCCGGGCCGGTGTACATGCCGGCCATGCGCCCGGCCAGCACGACCCAGGCCGCGGCAGTAGCCGCCGCCAGCGCCGTCAGCGTCGCGAGCGGCAGCGAGCGCGACCCTGCGCGTGTGTCGAGTGCGACACCGGTCATCACTCAGGCCGCGGCGAATTCGTCGTGGCGGCGCATCCAGGCCGGGTCGCCCTCGCCGCGCCCCTGCGGGGTCCAGTCGAGGACCTCGTAGTAGGTCATGACCGGCTCGAGCCCGCGGGCGGTGGTCGCGTAGGCCAGGTGCACCTCGCCGTCCTGCAGCGCGAACACGCTGAGACCCGGCGCCTCGGTGTAGAAGCCGGTCAGGTCGGTGCCGCACAGCTCGGCGAAGCGCGAACCGACCGGAGAGGGCTGGGCGGCGGCTGCGCTCGCCCACTCGCGCGTGTGCGAGCGCTCGTAGTCGAAGTTGAAGTCGCTGTCGTGGCTCGAGGCCCAGTCGAAGCTCCATCCCATGCGCTCACGGTAGGCGAGCAGCTTCTCGAGCGGCGCCCTGGAGACCGCGATCATCGTCGTGTCCCTGGCGCGCAGCTGCGCGAGCACGCCGTCGAAGCTGTCGCCGATCGACGAGCACACCGGGCAGCCGGCCTCGTAGTCGGGCCCGAACATGAAGTGATAGACGACCAGCTGCGAGCGGCCGTCGAACAGCTCGGCGAGCGTCCTCTCGCCGTGCTCGGTCTGGAAGCGGTACTCCTTGTCGACGCGCAGCCACGGCAGCTCGCGCCGCGCGCGGGCGATCTCGTCGCCGAGCCGCGTGCGCTCCTTCTCGCGCGCCATCAGCTGCTCGCGCGCTGCGAGCCACTGCTCGCGTGTGACCGTCTCGTGCGTGCTCATCTCGTTCCTCCTGTCCGTCGTTTTACCCATCGGATGCGGGCGGCGGTGCGCCGCCCGGTCAGCTCTCGGGGCGCTGCACCACGAACGTCTCCCCCGTCTCGAGCAACGTCTTCAGCTTCGAGAGCACGATCGGCCAGCCCCCGCCGATCAGCTCCACGACCTTGCCGCCGGGCGCGAGGTCGTCGTGGATCACCGTCAGCCTCACGACGCCGCCGCTGGTCGGCTCGATCTCGAACGTGACCCGCGAGCGCGGCTCTTGCGCCGCCGCCGCGAAGTCCCGCCCGCGGCCGCCGATCGCCTCGGCCAGCTCGGGCGTGAACGTGTGCCACGTGAACGACAGCCTGCGGTGGGGCTCGGCCTCGAGCACGACCTGCTCGGGGTCGGCGACCCGGACCCCGTGGTTGTTCCACACCATCTCCGATCCCGGCGACCAGTCGGTCTCGAAGGACAGGTTCCAGTAGCGCTCGGTGAACGCCGGGCTCGTGAGCGCCTCCCAGAGACGCTCAGGGGTGGTCTGGATGTAGGTCGTGTACACGTAGGCGGGCTTGTTCATGGGCGGGGCCTCCAGGGCTCTTTTGAGGTCGCTGAGCGCGTCGAGGCGACGCTGGTCGTAGTGGTCGATCCACCGCTCGGAGATGTCGTTGATCGGGGCCGGGTTGAGGTAGTGCAGCTTCTCGCGCCCGCGGCGCAGCGTGGTGACGAGGTTGGCCGCCTCGAGCACCGCGAGGTGCTTGCTCACGGACTGGCGCGCCATGTCGCATGCCGGCGCACAGCTCGCGCAGCGTCTGCCCGTTGCGGGCGTTCAGGGCGTCGAGCAGGCGGCGCCTGCCGGGGTCCGCGAGGGCGCGGAACACCACGTCCATCGTCTGGCGGTCGGGCTCGGGTTCAAAACGTGCAGTCATCTGGCTGCATGATTATAGGCAGCCGTGCGGCTGCATGTCAAGGGCCGAATCGCGTGGGTTGACAGCGTCGGCCCCGTGGGTCTAGCGTCGAGGCCGAGCTACCAAAGGGGATGGTGGGATGTACACACGCGTCGTGCGATTCGCCGGGGTCACGCGCGAGCAGCTGGACGGCGCGCTCGCGCGCGTACGAGAGGCTGGCGGCCCGCCCGAGGGCGTCCGCTCGCGGGGCATCGTGTTCCTCTACGACGAGGAGCAGGGGACGGCTGTCGTGCTGCAGCACCACGACACCGCCGAGGACATGGCCGAGACCGCCAGGATCCTCTCGGCGATAGACGCCGGCGAGACACCGGGGACGCGCGCCTCGGTCGATGCCTGCGAGGTCGTGCTGGACCTCGGCGCATAGCCCCGAGACTCACGGGCTGAAGATCACCTCCCAGAGGTGGCCGTCGGGATCGCGGAAATAGCCCGAGTAGATGCCCCACGGGCGGTCATGCGCCTCGTCGGTGAGCGTCGCGCCGGCCGCCTGGGCCCGCGAGAGCAGCTCGTCGACCTCGGCGCGGCTCGAGACCAGGTGGCCGATGCTGAACTCGCCCGTGCGCGGCGACTCGAGCTCGACCGCCGCGTCCTTGGCGAGCTCGGTGCGCGGGTAGAGCGCGAGCGTGATCCCGCCGCGCAGCTCGAACATCACGACCGCGCCGGCGGGCGTGCGCTCGTCGCCGGCCCACTCGGTTCCTAGCACGCCACGCGAGGGCAGCCCCAGGCCGTCGCGGTAGAACGCATGCGCGCGGTCGAGGTCGGCCACCCCGAGCGTGATCACGTCGATGCGAGGGTCCATCGCCGCTCCTTTCGCCGTCTTTCGCGAGCCGCCGTGCGGCCCGTCGGGGAGATGGTGACGAGGTTGCCCCGCCGGCGTCGGAGCTACGCGCGCCGGGGGGATCCACCGCCCGGGCTGCGGCACAGCAACACCCAGAAGGGGACGGCTGGCGGGCCGCGTGCTCAGACGAGCTCGAGCAGCGGGAAGGCGCGGTGCCGGCGCGGCGGCACGAGGAAGTTCTGGCGGCGCGTCGCCGTGATGAAGCGCTCGAGCCCGACGTTGGCGGCCGGCACCCGATATTGCTGCGCCAGGTCTGGCGACGCCTGGTTGCGCCGCATCGTCGCGAAGAAGTCGGCCGTCGGGACGAAGATGCTGAAGTGCAGCTTCGGCTGCAGCGAGCCGTCGGGGACGTCGAGCGCGTCGAAGCCGGGCCCGTCGGCGCGGATGTGGATCGCCTTCGAGTCGGCCGCCCGGCTCGAGCGCTGCAGTGCGCTCACGTGGCCGAGATGCCCCTGCCCGTCGAAGGTGCCTTCGCCGGCGGCTTCGCGGGCGGCGCCCGCCGGGCCGACGAAGAAGTTCGGAACGTACGCGGGCCCGCCGCCGTTCGTGAACTGGTCGGCGTTGCCCGGACTCGGGACGGGGTTCGAGGTGAACATCTGCGCGGCGCGGCGGATGAACGGCTGTTCTGGCCGTTCGTAGAACTGGGCGAGGTCCTGGATCACGTGCGAGAGGTGCACGATCGAGCCGTGCGCGAGGTAGTCGCCCGCGCGCGCCGAGGTGAGCTTCGCCGAGCGGTCGCCCAGGAACGTCGTGATCGGAGCCGCTCCGCTGCTGCCGACCTGGGCGTCGGAGAACCCCATCCACATCGACGAGTCGGGGTTGATCGCTTCGGCGTAGGGCAGTTCGTGTTCCTCGGCGACTCCGCGCGGCAGGCCCGGCTGGTTGAACATCAGCCGGCGCGAGGTGGTTTCGAGCAGCCCTGCGAGCCCCGATTCGCCGAGGGCCTCTCCCGCGAGCGTGTCCTGTTCGCCGCTCAGCCAGGCCAGCGTGTCGGCGACGACCCCGGTCGAGTCGCTGCGCAGGACCACGAGCACGTCATTGGCCTCGATCGCGACCGGGACTTCGAAGCGCTGCTTGGTCACGCCCGGGTTGGCCGTCGAGACGTCGGTCGGGCCGGGGACAGCCTCCTCGAGCACGAACCGCGACGGGTCGGAGATCAGCCGCGGAAGGTGCCGGAGACGAGCTCACCGGCCATGCCACCGGGGAGCCGTTCGAAGTACGGGATCCCGTAGCAGACGGTCGTGAACACGCCCGACGGACTGAACGGGTACTTCGCCTCGATCGTGGCGAGCGCTCGCGACAGGGCTTCCTGGTCGGCCGCGGTCGGAGTGCGCGTCAGCGCGAACGTCGCAAACGTCGTGTACACCGGGCCGGGCCGCACGAGCACGCCCTGGACGCGCGCCGCGTGCGGCGTGAACCGCTCGATCGCGAACTGGATTTCCGGCAGTGCGCGGGGCGGGGCCGCCGCGGCCCGCTCGGGCAGGCGCCCGAGCAACTCGAGCGCCCCGAGCGTGGAGCCCGCCAGGCCGAGCGCTCCCGCTCGGCGCAAGAGCGAGCGCCGTGTGAGCCCGTCGGCACCGGCTCCGGCCGCGTGCGGACGGTCGCGATCAATAGGTGATCTCGTGCTCACACGGGACTCCTCCGTGAGGGTGTCGTGCCGCGCATCCGGCGCCGGCGCAAGTGGTGGTCGCGTCCACGTCGGGCGCGACCACCACGCTGAGCTCCGGCGTCAGAGCACGCCCCACCCTTCGAACGCGCTGTAGCCGGTGTTGCCCTTCGTCCCTTCTACGGCTTTTTCGATCGCTTCTTCGGCTTCTTCTTCGGCTTCTTTGGCCGCTTCTTCCTGCAGCTGGACTTCTTCTTTCTGTTCCTTGGTTTCGGCGCTGACTTCGCCGGCGACGGGTTCACCGTTCGAGGTGAAGGAGAAGAGACCGTTCTCTTCGACTTCCGGCGCACAGCCGCCGGAGGTGAGGTGGTACTTCTGCCCCACCACCGACTCTTTCAACGGGCCCTTGAAGCTGAGCGTCGCGACCAGCTTCGACGCCGCATACGTGCATTCGAAGCCACCCCCGAAGTTCGAGTTGTAGGTGATGCTCCCGAGCAGCGCAGCCTGCCCGCTCGAACCGAGTTCGGCGGTCCATGGCAGGTTGCTCGAGGTGATCGTGTCGGGGCCGATGGTGCTGTGGCACGCGCCCCCCGGTTCGCCCCCGACGTTGCGCGTCGAGGTGATCTTGATGAGATCCGACGGCGTGCCGTTGGTCACGAGTTCCCCACCGAGTTCGTCTTCGCTGCATTCAGCGCTGACCCCCCCGCCGGAGACGATCGTGTTGGTGCTGAACACCGTGATCGGCGCGCCCGGCGGAAGCGTTCCGGCCGGCGTGGCGAGCGTGAGGTCCTTCGCGCCGAAGTGTTTGGCTCCGTGCCGCCGCGCGTGCATCGGCGCCGGCGGCGTGATGCAGCTCCGGCTCTGTTTGAGCAGCACCGACGTGCCTTCGAATTCGAAGGACTTTTCGGTCGTGATTTTTTCCGCCTTGCCGAGGCTGCCGCTCAGGCTGCCGGTCGCGGTCACGTGATACGTGCATTCCTTGGGGTGGAATTTCGCGCCTTTGTGGTGAGGTTTGGTGCTCGCCTTGATTTCGAAGCTCGCCAGCGTCGCACCCGTGGGATTGAGGTGGAAGCCCACGTTGGGGGCTTCGCCCGTGATTTCACCGCTCAGCGGGGTGGTGACGATTTCGCCGCCGACCACGACGCCGTTCTTCGGTTTCTTGGCGACGCATTCCTTGAACGCGATGCCGGTGGCGCCCAGGAAGATCGGGCCTTCGAGATACAGGCCGTCGTAGGACACGCCGGCGCATTTGACTTCGAAGTGCTTCTTGTCCCACTTCAGCGAGAAGTCGGACTTGACCGACCCTTCCGGGTTGATCGGGAGCCGTTCGCCATGCTGCAGTTCGCGCGGCGCGCCGGGCGTCCCGACCCACCATTGCAGCGCCGATGCGGATGATGCGCTGATCGCGCCCACCGCCAGCGCAGCCACGAACAGCAGAACCCCTCTCGAAAGCTTGGCGCGCCGCGTTGGTCCCCGCCGATGAAGCCTCAAGGCAACCCCCCTCAGTTGTTTGCCGAGGATCGAGCCTCTCCGCAGGGGCCCCCCTCGGATGTGTTGATTCGGGGAACGAGCCGCAAGGCATGGCCGCGACCGTACCCGGTCCGTCGACGGACTCGGCAGCCGCCCCCTATCCCGTGCAGTTCTAACTGGCGGAAGGCTCCGCCGTCAAGTGCCGGCGGTGCGGCAGACGCGTCTTGCTCTCAATCGCGGCGCTCGCGCGCGGTGCCCGCGGCCGGGCGCTCGGGCCGGCGCGCGGGCGGGCGGCGCGCCGAGCCGGGCGCAGGTGGATCGTCGAGCTCGCTGTCGAGAGGCTCGCCCGCCTCGACGGGAGGCATCGCCGCGGTGGGCTGCTCGCTCGCGTCCTCCGCACGAGCATCCGCGGACCCGCCACCTCCCGCGGGAGGCTCGCGTTCGGCGTCGGCCGCGAACACCTCGAGCGCGGCCGCCGTCGCGCGCAGCTGTGCGAGCGCCTCGGCTCTGGCGCTCGCCGTCTCCTCGATCTCGGCACGCAACTCGGCGAGCTGCGCCTGCGAGCGCGCGAGGATCTGCTCTGAGTGCCGCTCGGAGCGCTCGAGCAGCTCGCGCGACTCGCTCTGGGCGCGCTCGCGCAGCTCCTCCGCTTCCACGCGCGCGCGGCGCGTGGCGTGCTCGGATTCTGCCGCCGCGGCGGCGGTCAGCTCCTCGGCGGCCTCGCGCGCCTGCTGCAGGATCGAGGTGGTCTGCTCGCCGACCCGATCCAGCGCCGCCTTGACCGCGCTCTGCGGAGAGCGCCCGATTTCGAGCTCGGCGATCACGCGGTTGACCTCCTCGACATAGGCGTCGACCTCGCCGCGGTCATAGCCGCGCATGGCGACGCCGAACGACACGTCGCGGATCTCGGGCGGGACCAGTTCGGAGGGGCGCGCGAGCGCCGGCAGCTGCGTGGTATCGGCCGCCTCGGTCTCCTCCCCTCCGAGCTCGCCCGCCTGCGCCTGCTCGGGCCGCTCGCCCTCTTCGCGCTCGCTCACGTCGTCTTGGTTACCCGCTGTGGCGGCCGCGAACCGCGCCGGGCTAGCCGGCGAGACCGTGGGTGTAGGCGTAATGGACGGCCTGCGCGCGGTCGCGCGCGCCGGTCTTGCGCAGCACATGGTTGACGTGCGTCTTGACGGTCGCCTCCGAGACGACGAGCTCAGCCGCGATCTCGCCGTTCGACAGGCCGGCGGCGATCAGCCTCAGCACCTCCCCCTCACGAGGTGTCAGCTCGTCGGGAAGCGCCTGCGGCGCCGCTGGCGCGGAGCGTCTGGCGGACTCGCCGGCGGCCGCCAGCAGCCGGCTGTGAACGGCGGGATCGAGCAGCGTCAGGTGTTCGGCGGCCGCGAGGACGGCACGCGAGATCTCTGCGATTCCTGCGTCCTTGGTCAGGTACCCACGCGCGCCCGCCGTGAGCGCGTCGAGGATCGAGGCCTCGTCGGCGTGCGTCGTCAGCACGACGATCTCCGTGTCGGGGAGCTCGGCCCGGATCCGCCGCGTCGCCTCGACGCCGTCGAGCTTCGGCATCCGCAGGTCCATCAGCACGACGTCCGGGCGGTGGCGCGCGGCCAGCGCGAGCGCCTGCTCGCCGTCGGCGGCGCCCGCGACCGGTTCGATCTCCGGGATCGACTCGAGCAGCGTGAGGAGCCCCTCGCGGACCAGCGCCTGGTCGTCGGCGACCAGCACCCGCACGCGCCCGCTCACGCGACCGGCTCCGCGTCGCGGGCCTGCTCGGGCGGGAGCCGCAGCTCGACCTTCCAGCCGTCCTCGCTCGCCGCCGCCGACAGCGCGCCCCCGAGCGCCGCCGCGCGCTCGCGCATGCCGGCGATCCCGTAGCCGCCGCCGCTGGCGGCCAGCGGCGAGGGCTCGCGCGGCCCCGGCCCGGCGTGGTCTGAGACCGTCAGCAGGACGGCCTCGCGCGGGCCGGAGCCCGCCTCGAGGAGCAGCTCGACGGCCGCGCCGGGCGCGTGCTTGCGGACGTTCGTGAGCGCCTCCTGCGCGACGCGCAGCACGGTCTCGCACGCCGCGGGCGACAGCCGCTCGGGTTCGCCCTCGACGACCAGCTCGACGGGCGCCTCGCTCGAGGCGCGATGTTCCTCCACGAGCGCCTGCAGGCCTGCGGCCAGCGGCAGCTCGCGCTCGTCGGGCTCACCCCGCAACGCCCCCACCGCCCGGCGCGTTTCCAGCAGCCCCTGCCGCGCCAGATCGTGCGCGCGGCGGACGCGCAACAGGACGTCATCGCGGTCTGCGCCGCGCTCCAGCAGCGACGCGGTCGCCTCGAGCTGGATCGCCAGCCCGGCGAGCGTGTGCGCGAGCACGTCGTGGATCTCGCGCGCGATCCGCGACGACTCCGCCAGCCGCGCGGCGCGCAGCTGCTCCTCGTGCGAGCGCTGCGCCTGCACGAGCAGCAGCTCCGCCTGCTCGGCGCGCAGCACGGAGCTGCGGCTGTTGGACCCCGCGAGCGTCACGGCCATGAAGCCGAGCGCGTAGGCCAGGGTGCCGATCGCAGAGCCTCCGTAGATCAGCTCTGAGACCGCGAGCGTGACCGAGCCCGTGATCGCGAGCGCCAGCGCGCGGCCCAGGTCGGCGCGTAGGCCCGAGGCGACCGCCGCGACGAACACGAACGCGCTCGCGGCGCTCGCCGGGCAGGCCGCCGTCAGCACGCCGCCGGCGATCGCCATCACCCACAGCTCGGCGAGATCCCCCGCCTCGAGCAGCGAGCGCCGGTCCTCGAGCGAGCGCACCGTCCAGATCACCCATGCGCCCGCGGCGAGCGCGAACGACACCGAGACGACGAGGCCCCTGCCTGACGTGCCGGGGCCGTGATCGGCGCTGAACACGGTCCACGTGATCAGCGCGAGGGCGGCGACCCTGATCGCGGTCGCCGCCCGGTTGTTCAAGCGCAGCAGCAGCACGTCGTGTGGAGGTTGATCGATTCTCCGCGCTAGGACAACTCGCCGAGCGCGGCCGGCGCCTGCAGCCGCGCCCGCCGCGAGGCCAGCAGCGCGGTCCGCCCCAGCACCTCGAACACGGCCATGCCGAGCAGCGCGACCGTCCACGCCTCCGAGCTCGTGATCATGTGGGAGGCGCTGAAGCTCGCGATCGGCGAGGCACCGAAGTGGGTGATCCACCAGATGAACGCGAACCGGGAGCCCATGCCGAGCACCCAGAAGAAGCCCGAGATCCAGCCGGTGCGCATGAGCACCTCGCCACGGGGGCCGGGGCGCATCATCACGGTCGCGCCGCTGGCGAGGCCGATCGCGGCGCCGAGCGAGGCCAGCACGGCCAGCAGCAGCAGGTCGTTGCCGGCGGTCGGGATGCCGTGCAGGTAGTTGGCGACCGCGACGCCGAGGATCACGATCGGGCGGATCAGGCTGCGGTCGGTGAGCGGCCGCTCCTTGATCTGCAGCAGGACGAGCAGGACGAGTGAGATGTCAATGATGTAGTCGGAAGTTGTCATGGGCCGATCTTGCTGCGGCGCGGGCGATCGCACATCGGCGCAGGGGTCGATTCGCGGGTTGATTCGGGGGCGCATCTCCACCCCGGGGTGGAGACTGCGCGCCGGCGCCGGCCGGCGGCGCAGCGCCCCGCCGGGCTGCGAGTCCCGGCCGGCCGGGACTCGCCGAGCCTCAGGACGCGGGCGCCGCGGTCCTGTCGCCCGCGTCGAGCACGATCTCCTCGTCGAACTCGAACCCGGCTTCGAACGCGCGGCGCGAACGAAGTTGTCAGCTCGCCCGGAGGTCCACCAGGGCCGCGAGCTCCGCGACCTGGGACTGCAATCCCCCGCACACCTGCTCGCACAGCTCATAGACACCCGGGTCGGCGATCGAGTAGAGCGCGCTGTTGCCCTGCTTGCGCCGCGCGACGATGCCCGCCCCGAGCAGGATGCCGAGATGCTTCGAGACGTTCTGCTGGCTTGCGCCGAGGCGCTCGGTGATCTCGCCGACGCTGAGCTCGCCTTCGCGCAGCAGGTCGAGGATGCGGATCCGCATCGGATCGCCGATCACGCGAAGCCGCGAGGCGATCATCTCGGCCAGCTCTGCTGGTATCGGGCTCGGAAGCGCCATTGGCGTCGTCTGGAGTCGAGGCGGCCTTCGGCGCGGCCTCGGCTCCAGAGTACAGAGCTTCGCCGGCCCCGCCGCGGCGCTCGCCCCCCGGGATTCCCGCACGTGCCCTGGGCTTCCCCGGATGGCTTCCGGGTCCGGAGCACGCCGTTGGTCCAGAGGCCGTTGACACGCGCGTTCACGTCGCTGTAGCTTCGGCTCGTGGGTCGCACGGGGGGAAGCCGGCTGGCCTTGGGCGCCGTTGTGCTGCTGGTCCTGTTGCTGCTCGCCTCACCGGCCTCGGCCGCCGAAACGGTGATCGGCTTCGACCACTTCCCCGGCGGCGGTGAAGTCCCGGCCGGGACCGAAGCCGGCGCGCAGTGGGAATCCGAAGGATTGAGGCTCGGCAAGGCCGAAGAATTCGGGCGGGCCTCGGTTGCGGGGAACTGCGGCAAGCCGGCCGTCCAGAGGGAAACCGCGGTGGCCGCCTCCTCGCCACCGAACTACGCGGTGCTGGCGACCTGCTTCGGCGCCTTCAACACCGAGGGCACGTTCGGCGCACTGAGCGCGCCGGCGCGTGGCTCGGTGTCGGTCGAGGTTCGGATCGTCAACTCCGCCGCACCGGTGGGCGTCATCCTCCGCGGCTACAACAGCTCGGGCTCGGTCGTCGCCGAAGGCCACGGCGAAGCGAACAGCGGCGCCTGGCAGCGCGTGTCGGCGACCTCCGGCGCAGGCGCGCAGATCAGCTACTTCGCGATCGCGACCGAACTCGTCACCTCCCAGGAAGTCGCGATCGACGACCTCGGCTTCGAAACGCCGCCGATGACCGGTGGCAGCGGTGGCGGCGGCACGCCTCCCCCGCCGGGCTCGACGCCGCCGACCGCGTCACTCGCCCTGACGACGCCGGACCCCCACGCCGGCGAGCCGCTCACTCTGAGCGGCGCCGGCTCGACGCCCGGCGGCGGCCGGATCGTCTCCTACGGCTGGAACTTCCGCGGCGGCGAAAAGGAAGAAACGAGCACCGGCACCGACCCGAACGCGCAGATCATGCTCGGCCCCGGCGCGCACACGATCACGCTGATCGTGACGACCTCCAAACACGAATCGGCGACGACCCACCTCGGCGTGGTGCTCCCGACGACGCTCAAGGCGCACCTCCCCGACGGCGGCGAAGGCGAATGCAAGCCGACGCTTGAAATCGGCGACGCACACCTGCTGGCCGAATGCATCCAGAAGCTCGGAGAAGGCTATGTGATCGAGGGCCAGCTCGAGATCAACGGCATGCTGCTCGTGCCCAGAAGCGGCTTCCTGAAGATCAAGACGGTGAAGACGCTCGGGGTCGGCACCGAGACCGAGCTCTACGGCGCCGTGGTCGACGTCGAGCTGGCCAACACGCCGGTGGGGACGATGGTGCTCGGCGAGCGCGACCTCGAAGCCGAACCGATCCCGCTCGAAGTCCACACCTACGTCCCGCCCAAATTCGAAGGCGTCTTCCACGGCTTCCGGGGCAGGGCGGCCAGGCGGCAGCGGCGGCGGGGGCCCGTCCAGCGGCACGCCACCACCGTCCAAGACGCTCCTCTACGTCTTCGGCGTCGGCAAGAACTGCAAGCCGGGCTCCAAGGAAGCGGGGTGCTGCCCGCCGCCCAACGGGCACATCGTCTGCGCCGAAATCCCCGGCAACTTCCCGATCACGGGTCTCGTCGACGTCTACCTGACGAACACCGGCAAAACGGTGCTCTACGTGCAGGTCGGCCTGAACCTGAAGGAAGTCAACCTCGAAGCGACCGGCGCGCTCGAAATCACGGCCAACAACGAGAAGCGGAATCGAACTCGATTCGATGCAGTTCGAAATCGGCGAAGCCGCGCTGAAGCCGATCTTCAAGGTCAAGGACGCGTCCTTCCAGTACTACTTCCCGTCCTACGAAGAACCGTCGAAGGCCGACACGTGGCAGGCCAAGGGCACGATCACCTTCGGCGAAGAAGTGGCTCAGCTGAAAGCGGAAATGGCCTTCAAGAAAGGCAACTTCCGCTCGGCGGCGATGAGCCTCAAAATCAAACCGGGTGTGCCGATCTTCTCGGGCGTCTTCCTGAACGAGATCGGCGCCTCGCTCGGCGTGGAACCGCTCGTGTTCGGCGGCAGCCTGGGCGCGAACATCGCCGAAGTGCTCGAGCTCGAACTCGAATTCAAGTACCGCGAAGCGACCGAAAAGGAACTCGGGTTCTTCGGGGGTGAAGGAAGGCTCTCCTACAAAGAAAACAAGATCGCCTCACTCGCCGGCGACGTGTACAGCGACGGCTACGTCGACGCCGCGCTGAAGGTGGAACTGAAGCTCCCGTTCGGCTCCAAAGAACCGGTCGTCGAAGTGCGCGGCGGGGTCAGCTTCTGGGACGAACCGAACCACGCTCCCGAAGCGCTCTGGCAGGTCCAGGGCGAAGCGTACGTGAAGATCTGGATCATCGAAGTCGAAGGCCAGGTGCTGGTCAACAACGAATACGTCGCCGGCTGCGTGGGGGTCAACGGATTCGGCGTCCAGGGCCATTACCACTTCAAGGACAGCGGCGTCGGCGGCGGCTTCTTCGCGTTCAGCAACTGCTCGGACCAGCTCAAGGAATTCAAGATCAAGCCCGCCGGCAAGCACAGCGGCGGTTTCGTCAAGGAAGAATCCGCCCTGCGCCGCCGAGCGCCGGCGGGCCTCACGGCGAGCGCCAACCGCGCGCGCGCAGCGAGCGGCGAAAGCGAGACGTTCCAACTGCCCGCAGGGACGCAGGCCGAGGAGCTCCGCATCAACACCTCCTCGGGCAGCCCCGTCGTGCGCCTCAGCGGGCCGGGCGGGCAGACCTACACGACCCCGGCGGCCCCGGGCAAGGTCGCGAGCGTCCCGGGCCAGTTCATCGCAGCGATCGCACCCGACCCGACGCAGTTGCTCGTGATGCTGAAGCACCCGAAGGGCGGCACCTGGACGGTCCAGGCGCTGCCCGGGTCGGGGCCCCTGGGCAAGATCGAAACGGCTGAAGACGTGCCTCCGGCGAGCGTGCGCGTGCACGTCCGGCACGCTCACGGGCGCAGCTTCGCGCTCTCCTACTCGATCGCCCACTACGTGCCGGGCACCGCCGTGCGCTTCGTGGAACGCGGCCGCGACACGACGCACGTGCTCGGAACGGCCAGGAGCGCGAGTGGCACCCTCCGGTTCGCGCCGGAGGAAGGCCTTTCGCCGAGCCGCCAGATCTTCGCCTACCTGCTCGACGGCGAAGGCGTCGAGACGCGCGAGCTGGCGGTGGGCCGCTACACCGCTCCCGGGGCCTTCCGGCCCGCGAAGCCGAGCCTGCGGATCGCGCGCCGCCGCAGCAGCGCGCTCCTCACCTGGAGCGCCGTCCCGGGCGCGCACACCTACAGCGTCGCGGTCCGCGGCAGCGACGGCCGCCTGGAAACGCACATCCTCAAGGCTTCTATCCACAGCGTGCTGATCCCCAGGGTGCTCGGCTTCGAGAGCTTCAGCGCCACGGTCACCGCGGTCGGCAGGGACATGCTGCGCGGGCGGCCCGCGACGGCGCGGCTGAAGGCGGTGCGCCTGCCCCGCCCCACGGCACGGAAACGACGGCATTGATCAGCATCGCTGTCACATTCCTGCATCCCGCCTTGTCTCAGGGGTAGTCGGCCATCAGAGGGCGCAGACGCGGCCCGGACGCGATCCGGGGGCGGCGCCCGGCCCCATCGACACCAGGCGAAAGGAGACGTCATGCAGGCGAGGATCAAGAACCCCGCGCTGATCGTCCCGGAGCGCTCGACGCGCTCCAGCAACTCGGAGACTCGGCGACCAGGGCCGGCATCCCCGAGACCACGCTCTACCTGCTCCACCTGCGCGCCAGCCAGATCAACGGCTGCGCCGTGTGCGTGGACATCCACTCGCGCGAGCTCGAGCACGTCGGCGAGAGCGCCGAGCGCATCCACACGCTGGCGGCGTGGCGCGAGACGCCGTACTTCACCGACGCCGAGCGCGCCGCGCTGGCGCTCACGGAGGCGGCCACGCGGCTCGCCGACCGCCCCGACCCCGTACCGGACGAGGTCTGGGAGGAGGCCGCGCGCCACTACAGCGAAGAGCAGCTTGCGGCGCTGGTCGTCGCGATCGCCGGCATCAACGCGTTCAACCGCCTGAACGCCGCCACGCGGCAGGTCACCGGCGGCTGGGTCGCGCAGATCGTCGAGCGTGCCGCCCAGGCGGCATGAGCCGAGGCCGAGCGCGATGATGGGCGAGATGCGCGAGCGCGAGCAGCTGCTCGACGAGTTGCAGCCGGTCGCGTTCGCGATCGCCTACCGGATGCTCGGCAGCGTCTCCGAAGCCGAGGAAGTGGTGCAGGAGGCGCTGCTGCGCGTCCATCGGGCGCTCGAGTCCGGTGCGCAGATCGACTCGCCGCGCGCCTTCACCGCCACCGTCACGACCAGGCTCGCCATCAACGAGCTGCGCTCCGCGCGGGCGCGGCGCGAGAACTACGTCGGAGAATGGCTGCCCGAGCCGATCATCACCGACGGCCGGGACGACCCGGCCCGCCACGCCGAGACCGCCGATTCGCTGTCGGTGGCGCTGCTGGTGGTCCTCGAGCGCCTGTCCCCCGAGCAGCGAGCGGTGCTGCTGCTGCACGACGTGTTCGACTACCGCTATGCGGAGATCGCGTCGATCGTCGGTAAGAGCGAGGACAACGTGCGCCAGCTCGCGACGCGCGCCAGGCGCCAGGTAGAGGAGAACCGCCCGCGCTTCCAGACGACGCGCGAGCAACGCGACGAGCTCGCGCGACGATTCCTCGCGGCGGCTGAGCAGGGCGATCTCGCGGGCCTCGAGACGCTGCTCGCCGCCGATGTGCAGCTGACGGGCGATGGCGGCGGCAAGGTCCCGGCGCTCGCGCACACGCTGCACGGCCGCGCGCGCGTGGCACAGACGCTGATCAGCTGGATGCGTCTCGCCTCCCGTCTGCCCGGCGCCACGTGGCAAGCCGTCGAGGTCAACGGCGGCGCGGGCCTCACGTTCCTCGACGCCGAGCGGCGCCTGATCAGCGTGATCGCGCTCGACGTCGCCGACGGCCGAATCGCGAGCATCAGCTCGGTCGTCAACCCCGACAAGCTTCGGCACCTCGGGCCGGTCGGGGACTTCACATCGCTGCTGCGGGGCGGGCAGGACCCCGCATGAGGTTCAGCTTCGCAGCGCTTCGGTCGGGCTGAGCCGCGCCGCCCTGGCGGCCGGATAGAGCCCGGCCAGGGTTCCGATCAGCAGGCCGGCCGCCGGGGCCGCGATGAGCGCGTAGGAGGGCACCACGAACGGCTGGCTGCGCAGGTCGGAGTAGACGAGCGTCGCGCCCGCGCCGAGCAGCAGCCCGGCGCCCCCGCCGATCAGCGCGAGCAGCGCCGACTCGGCCAGGAACTGCGCGGCGATGTGGCGACGGGTGGCACCGAGGGCGCGCCGCAGGCCGATCTCGCCGCGGCGCTCGAGCACCGAGATCACCATGATGTTCGCGATCCCGATCGCGCCCACGAGCAGCGCGACGGCACCGAGGCCGAGCAGCAGCGTCGTGAACTGCCCCGCGGCCGCCGCGCGGGCTTGCAGCGCGTCTGTCGGACGCGCGACCTGGACCCCGTCGGCGTTCTGCGGGTCGGCGCTCGGGGCCAAGAGGCCCGCGACGTGCTCGACGTCTTCGACGCCGGCGCGCACGTAGATCTCCGACGGGTCCGGCCGCAGCGCGAACGTCCGCTCGGCGACCGGCAGCGAGATGAAGACGGTCGAGTCGAGCGCCGGGTCGAGCACCACCGGCTCGAGGATCCCCACGACCGTGAACCACGACCCGCCGATGTAGACGAGCAGATGCCCGCCTGCGCGCGTGATCTGCAGGCTCGCGGCCGCCCCGGCGCCGAGCACGGCCTCCGGGAAGCGCTGTGCGACGGCGTCGAGGAAGTGGCCCGAGGCAATGCCGGTCTGCAGCACGCCCGGAAGGTCGGCGGCGGTCGCGTCGACGCCGATCCCCCCGCCCTCGAGCGCCGGCACGAGCGGCGTGCGGTAGACGCCCACGTTCGCGACCTGGTAGACGGCGGCGTCGCCCTCGACGCCGTGCATGTGGCCGATCACGGCCGGGGAGGTGCTCGGCAGCACCTCGTTCTGGCCGGTGAACGTCTGCCCCGGCGTGACCGTCAGCAGGTTGGTCCCGAGCCCGTCGATCTCCGCCAGCAGGTTCGCCTGCGAGGAGGCCGAGACGCTGACGACCGCGACCATCGCGCCGATCCCGATCGCGATCCCGAGCGCCGACAGCGCCGCGCGCAGACGATGGCCGCGCACGCCCTGCAGCGCCAGGGCGGCGAGCTCGCGCGGCGGCAGCCGCGCGCTCCGGAAGGGTGGTGCCGCCGCGTCGCTCACGAGCGCTCGTCGGCGATGATGCGCCCGTCGTGCATTCGCAGCCGCCGCGGGAACGAAGCAGCGACATGTTGGTCGTGGGTGATCAGCACGAGCGTCGCGCCGTCGGCCGCAAGCCCGTGCAGCAGCTCGATCACCCCGCCGCCGGAGGCCGAGTCGAGGTTGCCGGTCGGCTCATCGGCGAGCAGGACAAGCGGCCGCTTGACGATCGCGCGCGCGATCGCGACGCGCTGGCGCTCGCCGCCGGAGAGCTGTGACGGTCGGTGGGAGGAGCGGGCCGCGAGGCCGACGCGGTCGAGTGCCTCGCGCGCGGCCTCGCGCCGGCGGCGCGGCGGGGGCGCCCGTGTAGAGCAGGCCGCTCGCGACGTTCTCGAGCGCGCTCAGCGACTCCTGCAGGTGGAAGTCCTGGAACACGAACCCGAGCTCGTGGGCACGCAGCGCGGCCAGCTGCGCGTCAGAGGCGCCGTCGAGCTCGCGGCCGGCGACGCTGACGCGCCCGTCGCTCGGCCGCTCGAGCGTGCCCATGATCGTGAGCATCGTCGTCTTGCCCGAGCCCGAGGGGCCGACGATCGCGACGCGCTCGCCGGCGGCGACCTCGACGCTGACCCGTGCGAGCGCGAGGACCCCGCCGCGGGTAGCGCTTGCTGACGCGCCTCAGCCGGATCGCACTCATCCCTGGGCGTCGCTCACGCTGCAGGCCCGGGCTGGACACCGCGGGCCCGAGATCTGCACGTCGCCGGCCGCGAAGAGGCCCGTCGTGACGGCGATCAGGCGGTGCGGCGGCGCGGCCTCCTGGACCGCGTAGCTCCCGCCGCCGGTGGCAAGCAGGGCCGTGACCGGCACGGACAGGACGTTGCGGGCCACGGCCTGCGGCGAAGTTGACGCTGACTGCGGCCTGGTCGAGTCCCGCCCCCGCGTGGCGGCCGCGGAGCGAGATCGTGACGGGGACCGTCGAGCCGGAGCCGCCGGAGCCGTTGCCGTTGCCCCCGGTGCCGCCGTTCGCCGCTGCTCGAAGGCGCGCTCTGCGCGACCGCGCTGACAGCGGTGATCGTCCCGTCCGCGGTTTCGCCGTCCGGCAGCGCGACCGTGACGGCCGCGCCCCGTCTCGCCTCGCGCTGCTTGCTCGCTTCGAGCGCGACGGTGACGACGAGCCGCGTCGAGGTCGTCTGCAGAACCGCGACCGGGCTCGTGCCGCCCGGCTCGCTCGGCGAGCCGGCGGTGCCGGGCGAGCCCGAGCCGCTCGGCGAGCCGGCGGCGGTGGGCGAGCCCGAGCTCTGCGGAGAGCCGCCTTCGGCGTGCGGGCGCCGGCGTCGCGCGCTCGCAGCCGCGTGACCTCGGCCTGCAGGCGGCGAGCTGGGCTTCGAGCCTTCGCACGCTGCTCGGGCGGTGCTGGAGTGCGACCGACCGGCAGGCCCGGGCGCTCGCGGCGGCCGGGGGCGTCGTGGCCGTCGTGGTCGAGCTCGCGTACTCGCGCGCGCCCGCGCCGCTCGGGGTCGCTCGCGCCTGTGCTCGACGGGCTCCCGGTGCCGGACCCTCCGCCGTCGCCGCCGAGCGTCGCATCGACGCCCGAGACGAGCTGCGCGCCGGGCAGGAACACGACCCGGCCGAGCGCCAGCGTGCCGGTCCCGGTCTCGCCCGAGCGAGAGCTGCAGGGCCTCTACGCCCGCCGTTGTGGCGGCCTGCCATTCGTCGTCGACGCGATCGCGTCCGGGTCGAAGCCGAGCGCGACAAGGTTGCGGTTCAGCTCGAGCACGTCCGGTCCGGCGCCGGTCCCGGGCCCGAGCGCGCGGTAGGCTGGGGTCGCGCCGTCGAGCAGGACGACGGGCTCGCCGTCGACCGCGAACAGGACGCCGCCCGGCCTGATCAGCCTGGCCGACGCGCGGCAGCCAGGTGATCGTGCCGCCGAGGCGGTCGTAGACCGTCTGCGGATCGGCGTAGCTGAGCGTGCCCGCCTCTGTATCGGTCTCGACGAGGTCGCGGCGTTCGACCGTGGCCGCTCCCGAGCCGCTCACCTCGCCGCTCGGGCTCGGCTTGGCCGGGGAGCCGCCGGCGAGCAGCACGGCGGCCACGACGCCGGCCGCCGTGAGCAGCGCCGCGAGGGCCGCGATCCGGTGAGAGCTCATCGTGTGCGCGCCGAGCCCGCCGTCACTGTCCGCCGCTTCCCGACTGCGAGCCTTCGCCGCCCGGCTGAGGGCCTCCGCCACCGGATTCCGAGCCGGCAGGGTGGTGGACCGCCTGCTCGACCTGCGCCATCGTGATCGCTCCGTGTGTGACCCCCACGCACGCCTTCGCCGCGGTCAGGAACGACGGCGCCTGCACGTCGACGCCCGCCGCGTGGACCATCTCGAGCGTGAGCTGACCCTGAGCGGTCGGATCCGGGAAGTTCGGGACGCCGTGCGAGCGCAGGCAGCGCGCGAAGTCAAGCGCGACCTGCGCGTGAGCGCGGTCCTGTTCGCTGCGCTGTTTGGGGCTGCCGCTTTCGGGCCCCGGCATGATCCCCTTGCACGCTTCCTGCGCGGCCTTGAACTGGGGCGAGGAGACGATGCTCTGCGGAAGCGGGTGGATCCCGATCGCCTGCTTGCCCGGCGAGCTGGTGACCACGTGCGGGTCCGGGAAGCTCGGCACGCCGTGGCTTCGCATGCAGGCGGAGTACCTGTATGCGTCGGCGACGAAGCTCTGCGCGGACTGCCCGGCGGCGCCGGGGCTGTCTTTGTTGTTCGAGGACCCGCAGCCGGCGAGCAGCAGGACGGCGCCGGCGACGAGCAGGAGCGGCTTTGATCGGCTGATGACGTGTGGGCTCATGGGCGCAGTTGTACGGAGCACCCGGTGACAGGACGGTGCCCGCCGCTGTGACCCGGCTGTCACCCCGGGTGAGCGATGCTTTGCGGCGAGATGAGGGTGCTCGTCGTCGAGGATCACCGCCGGCTGGCCACGGCGCTGGCCGAGGGGCTGCGCCGCGAGGGGATCGCGGTCGACCTCGCGTTCGACGGCGGCGAGGCGCTCGCGAGCTCGGCCGTCAACGACTACGACGTCGTGGTCCTCGATCGCGACCTGCCCGGCGTGCACGGCGATCAGGTGTGCCGGGCGCTGCTCGCCCGCGGCGGCCACGCCCGCGTGCTGATGCTGACCGCCGCGAGCACGATCCGCGACCGCGTCGAGGGGCTCGAGCTCGGCGCCGACGACTACCTCGGCAAGCCGTTCGAGTTCGCCGAGCTCGTGGCGCGCGTGAGGGCGCTGGCGCGGCGCGCCGTGCCGCCGCTGCCGCCGGTGCTCGTCCACCATGACCTCAGCCTCGACCCCTCCCGTCACGTCGCCTACCGCGGCGAACGCCGGCTCGAGCTGAGCCCGAAGGAGTTCGTGCTGCTCGAATGCCTGCTCGCCGCCGGCGGCCGGGTGCTGTCGGCCGAGGAGCTGCTCGCGCGGGTGTGGGACGAGGCCACCAACCCGTTCACGACGACTGTCAAGACGACGTCGGGCGGCTGCGGGGAAGCTCGGCGAGCCTCCCCTGATCGAGACCGTACGGGAGGGCGGCTACCGGATCTGATGGCGCTGCGATCGAGGCTGCCAGGGTCCTCGGGCGGCAGCGCGCGGCTGCGGCTGACGCTGCTCTACAGCGGATGTTCCTGCTGCTCGGGACGATCGTGATCGTGGTTCGTGTACGTGTTCACCTCGGTCGGCACGGTCGTGCACGGAGGCGTCGCCGTCGCCAAGCCGAACCCGGGGGGACCCGGTGCGAATGCTGGTCGTCCCCGAACTCGTCGGAAAGCAGCACTCGGTCGACCAGGGCCGCCTGCTGACCGCCTCCTGGCTGGTCCTGATCCTGACCGCGATCGGCTCGACGGTGCTCGGGTGGTTCATCGCCGGCCGCGTGCTGCGCCCGCTGCGTGAGATGACCGAGACCGCGCACACGATCTCCGCCCACAACCTCGGCGAGCGGCTCGCGCTGAGCGGCCCCGACGACGAGTTCAAGCGCCTCGGCGACACGCTCGACGAGCTGCTCGGCCGGCTGCAGGCTGCCTTCGAGGCCCAGCGGCGCTTCGTCGCGAACGCCGCGCACGAGCTCCGCACCCCGTTGACCGTCGACCGCACGCTGCTGCAGGTCGCGCTCGCCGACCCCGACGCGAGCGCCGAGCAGCTTCGCGCCACCTGCGAAGAGCTGCTCGCATCCGGGCGCGAGCAGGAGTTCGTGCTCGAGGCGCTGCTCACGCTCGCCTCGAGCGAGCGCGGCCTCGAGCGCCGCGAGCTCCTCGACCTGGCGGTGCTCGCCGGGCAGGCGGCGACCGGGCACGAGGAGGCGTTCGTGAAAGCCACGCTCGCCTCGGCTCCGGCGAGCGGGGACCCGGCGTTGATCGGACGCCTGATCGCCAACCTGCTCGACAACGCGATCGGCCACAACGACGACCGTGCGGTGGTCGAGATCGCGACCGGCTCCGACGCCGAAGGGTCCTACGTGACGGTCGAGAACACCGGGCCGGTCGTGCCCGCCTGGGCGCTCGAGCGCCTGTTCGAACCGTTCAGCCGCGCCGGCGAGGTGCGCATCGCCGACGCCGGAGGGCACCACGGGCTCGGCCTCTCGATCGTGCGCTCGATCGCGAACGCGCACGACGCGCGCGTGGAGGCCGAGCCGCGCGCGGGCGGGGGGCTGATCGTGACGGTCAGGTTCCCGCCGGCGCCGGGGTAGGCGCCCGGCGGTCGGGCCGGCGAGCGCCGGCGCGCGGCCGCTGCAGGCAGCTCCGTAGGCCGGCGCGCCCTCGCACGTGCGGGCGAGCCGGCGCCTTCTGTCACAAGTCGACGGCCTCGCTCCAATATGGGGTGGTGACGCCGAACGAGCTCGCGAGGTGCTCAGATGAGGAGCTGTTGGCGCTGGGGACCCGGGACGCGCAGGCGTTCGGGGAGCTCTACGACCGCTACGAGGACACGCTGCTGGCGTTCTTCCGGCGCGCGACCGGCCGCGCCGAGGTGGCCGCCGACCTCACGGCTGAGGTGTTCGCCGCCGCGATCGCCTCGGCGCAGTCGTTCAGGCCCGAGCGCGGCTCGGCTCGCGGCTGGCTGTTCGGCATCGCCCGGCACGAGCTGTCGCAGAGCTGGCGCCGCGGACGCGTGGAGTCCCAGGCGCGCCGACGTCTCGGGATGGAGCCGATCGTGTTGAGCGACGAGAACATCGAACGCATCGACCGCCTCGGTGAAGCGGGCGTCGTTGACTCCTTGACGCTGCTCGAAGCGCTGCCGGCCGATCAGCGCGCCGCGGTCCGCGCGCGCGTGATCGACGGCTTGGACTACGGTGAGGCGGCGGAGATCCTCGGCTGCTCGGAGCTCGTCGTGCGCCAGCGAGTGAGCCGCGGGCTGCGGCGATTGAGAGCGCTGGTGGGTCCGCGATGAACACGCTGCCACAGCTGCGCGAGAGCCTGATCGCGGCCGCGGGGCGCCACGCGGGTGCGGCTGCGGCTGCCCCCCGGCTTTCGAGATCGCGTGGCTGGGGGCGCACCGCGCTGATCTCGGTAGGCGTCCTGCTCGCTCTGACGGGCGTCGCCTTCGCGAGCGGGGTGATCACGTTCGGATCACCGGCGCCGGTCGCCCGCGTGCGGATCTTCACAGCCCCGACGACCGGCGAAGGAGCGCTCGCGCCGGGGAGCGTCCGCATGCTGCCCGTCTCGACACCCGACCCAGCCGGCGGGGCGCCTTGGGGGATGCGCGAGTTCACGACGACGCGCGGGCTCGGTTGCATCGAGATCGGCCGGCTGGTGGACGGCCAGCTCGTCGCGGTCGGCCAGGACTACGCGTTCGGCAACGACGGCCGCTACCACGTCCTGCGGGTGGCCAGCGGCGGCGCCGGCTTCGGCGACTGGTGCAGCGCGCTCGACCGCTACAAGCGGCTGTTCATCAACCAGATGTTCGGGGAGCAGCCGGCGAGCGCGTGGCAGAGCCGCTGCTACGCACCCGGCTCGCCGTCCGGCGGCCACCGAGTGGACGAACCCGAATGCCCGCTGCGGGACGAGCGCAACCTGTACTTCGGTCTGCTCGGCCCGGACGCCGAAAGCGTCACCTACGCGCTCGACGGAGGGCACCACACGCTCGCCACGAGCGGGCCCGAGGGCGCATATCTGATCGTGACGCGCTCGACCCGCGGGCAGCTCCTCACCGGCGTCGGGACGGGAGGGGTCGTGCCGGTCGACGGGCCGATCACGGAAATCCACTACAGGAACGGCGAGACCTGCCACATCACGTCCAAGAGCTGGATCGGCGAAAACTACGCCTGCACGCCGAGCATCAAGGAGCCGGTCGGATACGTGGCGCCGCCCGAACTGTCCTACACGCACCAGCAGGTCGCGACACCGGTCCACGCGAAGCTGATCCGCAGGCACGACGGGCGTTACGAGCTGCGGCTGGCGATCACCTCACGCGTCGCTCTGGACAACGCCCAGAGCGGTTACGACTTCGCCTGGTACGTGCCGGGCACGAAGTTCGAAAACCACGGTGATTGGCGGACCGAATCCGACATCGCCGCAGGTCAGCACATAAGCACGACCACGTGCCCCCTGCCCGCCGGCTACGTACACGGGTACGTCAGCCTGTTCGAGCCGAACGAGCCGTACACGAGCAAGAGCGAAGTCGTCTACGCCTACAAATACGAAAAAACGGGCGAGCTCGTGGGGAGCTTTGCGGTGCACGTCCCGCAGAACCCGAACCGCACGTCTCCCGAATCGTTTCGCGCCCAGGCGCGCGGGGAATCGCCGCTCAGCTCGTGCTCGCTACGGGTCGTGCCCCCTCCGCCGGCCCACCGGCATCCCGGCAGTCACCGGTGAGCGCATCCCGGCGCCGAGACGCCTGCGCTCGCCGGCGCGGAGCCGTGGCCCCGCGTCCGAGCGCGCGGCGCTCCTAGGCCGAGCCGCTTGAGGGCACAGGCTCGGCCGGCCTGGAAAGGCCGGCGCCGGTGCGCGCTTCGCGGAAGCTCACGAGACGCCCCCGTCGCTCGTCGTAGAGCTTGAGTCGCGTCGCGCGCAAGCCGTCGCTCAGGGACAGCGTGGGGACGTCGTGAAACGCCGGAATCCGGTCGTGGGCGCGCTTCAGGTTGTAACTGGGAACGCGGGCGTTGAGATGGTGGATGTGGTGGTAGCCGATGTTGCCGGTGCAGAAGCGCAGCACGGCCGGGAGCCTCAGGTAGGAGCTCCCCCGCAGCGCCGCGTCGGCGAAGCTCCAGCCTCCGGCGTCCTCCCAGTAGACGTCCTCGAACTGATGCTGGACGTAGAACAGCCAGATCCCGGCCGATCCCGCCAGCACCGCCGGCAGGCCGACCACGAGCAGGTAGTCGCGCCATCCGATCAGCCAGACGAGCAGTCCCACAATCACGGCGAGCGCCGCGTCGGTCGCGAGCACGCTGCGCCGCATCCGGGGCCGCGCCCCCTTGGCGACGATGCGCGGGCCGATCACCAACGCGACGATCGGACCGAGCCCGAACATGATCAGCGGGTTGCGCAGCAGGCGGTACCCGCGTTTGCCCTTGGTTGTAAGCGCGTCGTACTCGGCCACCGTGAGCGTGTGCAGGTCGCCGGTTCCGCGCTCATCGAGGTTGCCCGAGGTGGCGTGGTGGACCGCGTGGTCGTGGCGCCAGCGGTGGAAGGGGGAGAACAGGAGCAGCCCGATCGAGCGGCCGAGCCACAGGTTCACGCGCCGCGATGCCACGAAGGATCCGTGCGAGCAGTCGTGGAAGACGATGAACGAGCGCACGAGGAAAGCGGCGGCCGGGACGGCGAGCAGCAGCGCGAGGAGCGACCGTCCGAGTAACAGGTACATCGCAACGGAGAGCCCCAGGAACGGGAGGACCGACGTGGCAACGCTCAGTGCCGCGCGCCGAGAGTCCGGCAGCGCGTACGGAGCGAGCTGCTCCCGCCAGAACCGTGCGTCGCGACCGCCTCCGGCCGTCGGCCGCGGTTCGCTACTCATCGTGAGGCTGCCCGCTGACGGCGCCGCGGCCGGCGGCGTGCCCCTCCGCCGGCCGGCGCGCGATGCTCCTCGCCGCCGAGTCCATGGCGTAGCCCGAGGCGCCGCGCCAGCACGCGCATCTCTTGGCGCTCGCCGTCGCCGACGAGCGTCACACCGACGCCGCTGTTGCCGGCGCGCCCGGTGCGCCCGACGCGGTGGATGTAGGTGTGATGGTCGGCGGGCGGATCGAAGTTGATCACGTGTGAAACCCCCTCGACGTCGATCCCGCGCGCGGCCACGTCGGTTGCCACGAGCGTATCGGCACGCCCGGACTGGAACTGCGCCAACGCCCGGTCGCGCTGGTTCTGTGACTTGTTGCCGTGTATCGCGATGGCGTGCAGGCCTCGCGCGGCCAGGCGTTTGACGAGGCGATCCGCGCCGCGCTTGGTACGCACGAAGACGATCGCCCGGTCACGCTCGCCCCGCAGCTGCTCGACGAGAGCCTCGAGCCGCTCCGCGTCGCGGACGGCGACGAACCTGTGCTCAACGGGCGCCTGCTCGCGGTGAACAGGCGCAGCGTGCTCATGCACGATCGCCCGCGAGGTGTAGCGGGCAGCAAGCTCGCCCGCCACGCCGTCGAGCGTGGCGGAGAAGAACAGCGTCTGCCGCGTGCGCGGGCAGACGCCGACGATACGGTCGATCGCCGGGCGGAAGCCGATGTCCAGCATGCGGTCGGCCTCATCGAGCACGAGCATCCGAATGCGCTCGAGCGTGAAGGCGCCGCGCGCGAGGAGGTCCTCGAGGCGGCCCGGAGTCGCGACAAGGATGTGTGCGCGCGCGGCCCGCGCCGCCTGGGCGCTGATGCCGACGCCGCCGTAGAGGGCGGCGACGCGCAGCTTGCGGGCGGCAGCGATGGGATCCAGCTCGGCCACGATCTGGGCGGCGAGCTCGCGCGTGGGCGCCAAGACCAGACCGGTCTGTACCGGGCCGGCCTCCAGGCGCTCGACGAGCGGGATGCCGAACGCGAGCGTCTTGCCCGAGCCGGTCGGGGCCTTGACGAGGACGTCCCGCCCCGCGAGCGCGTCTTCGAGGACGAGGCGTTGGACCGGGAACGGCGCCGTGATCCCACGGCGGGACAGGGCGCCGCGCACGGCGCCGGACACGCCGAGATCGGCGAAGGACTGCTGAGACATGTAGTACTGCTCCTGACGGCGCTCGCTGCGCCTGCGGTTCGGAGGCTCTGGCTGACCCGAACCGCCGTTCGGCGGGACCCAAGCGAGCTGACCCCGCGGCCGAAAGTCTCGACCGCCGCACATGACGCTAACAGACGGCCGAGGGCGGACCGCCGAGAGACCGGGCGCGACCACCCGGAAGGGGCCCGGGACCGCGATAAGCTTGTATCGATTACAACAAGCTTGCGCGTGACGCGGCCCGCGCCGGGCGCGACGGCGGCGGAGGAGGAGCTCCCTCCTCTGCACGATCGCTCGCCGAGCCGGCGCCGGGGCACGCGCACGCGGTGAACGCACGAGCGCCAGGAGGGCCAACGTGGGGAGTTCCTACCAGCTGCGCCAGCAGGAGGAGCACGAACAGAAGCTGAAGGACATCCGCGAGCAGGTCGCCGCGGGCAAGCTCGTGATCCGCAAGATGACGGCGGAGGAGCGCCGGCGGTTTCCGCCGCGCGCGGGCGCGGTTCCGAGCGCTCGCACAAAGCGGCGCTGACGGCCCGGCATCCACGAGCCGGTAGATGCCCGCGGACGCAGGGCCCTGCGCTCGTGGCATCGCAGGCGCGACACTACGGTCCCTTCCCGAGACCGGAGGTCAGCATGAGCACCGCCGAGCAGCAGATGGTCCTGGCTCATTTCATCGTCTCAGACGATGTCGAGCGTTCCCGGCGCTTCTACACGGAGGTGCTCGGCGGCCGGACCGTCATCGGGGGCGAGTCCGGCGACGAGGTGACCTACGTGGCGCTGGCCAACAGCTGGATCATCATCAACGTCGGCGGCGGTCCCACCGACGACAAGCCGACCGTCACGCTCGAGACGCCGCCGGACCCCGATCGCGTGAGCAGCTTCCTCAACATCCGGGTCGCCGACATCCAAGCCGTGTATGACGAGTGGAGCGCGCGGGGCGCTGAGTTCCTGACCCCTCCGAAGCAGCACGAGACCGAGATCCGCTGCTACGTCCGCGATCCCGACGGCTACATCATCGAGGTCGGGCAGACGACACTCGACAGGGGATGGCGCCCCCCGGGGTGATCGACTCATCACGGTCCTCCGCGGAGCCGGTGGGGCGATCAACTCGCTGACCTGCACCCCGACGGGGCCGCTGGTCACAAACGAGTGCCCTTGCGCGTATACCCATCAGCATGTCCGAGGAGCCCACCGACGAGCAGCTGTTGTGCAGCGGGGGCACGGCCGGATTCGCTCTCCTGTACGAGCGCCGATACCCGCTCGTTCGCGGCTACCTGCGCCGCCGGGTCGGGGCCCGCCCCGACCTCGTGCTCGACCTCGTCGCGGAGACCTTCGCGCGCGCACTCGAGCGCCGTGAGCAGTTCGACCCGCAGCGCGGCCCGGCAGTCGCGTGGCTGCTCGGCATCGCGCGCAACCTGCTCGCGGACGCGGCGCGGCGCGGGCGCGTCGCGGATGCGTCGCGCCGCAACCTGGGAATGGAGCGGATCGTGCTCGCCGACGAGCAGGTCGAGGCGATCGAGCGCGACGCGGGCTCCGAGCTCGAGCGCTCGCTCGACCAGCTCCCTTCTGAGCAGCGCCAGGCGATCGAACAGCGGGTCCTCGAAGAGGAGCCCTACGGCGAGATCGCGGCGCGGATCGGCTGCTCGGAGCAGGTGGTCCGCAAGCGCGTCTCACGCGGCCTGGCCGCGATCAGACGCAATCTGAGGGAGGGAGCATGACCGATCCCTACGTCTCTCTGGGCCGCGAGCTGAGCGCCGCCGCCGAGCGCCGGAGCGCTCCCGAGCCACACCGCAGCCGGCTGCGTGAATGGCTCTCGCATCCGCTGCGGGCGCTGACCGGCACAGGGCTCGTGGTGCTGGCGGGCGGGGCGATCGCCCTGGCGGCGACCGGCGTCCTCGAAGGCTCGACGGTGAAGCCCGAAGTGCCGCTGAACCCCTCGGCCGGGAACGGCCTCCCCGTGCCCGGCGCCGGCAACCAGCCGCTGCTGCGCGCGACCGATCCCGCAGGCGGCCTTGAATGGGGCATGCGCGTGCTGCACACGACCCGAGGGCAGGTGTGCGTTCAGGTCGCGCGCATGCAGGGCGAACGGCTCGGGCTGCTCGGTCTCGACGGGGTCTACGGAAACGACGGACGCTTCCATCCGCTGCCGGCCTATGTGCTGCCGCCGGGCTACGGCGGGGCCGCGTCCCAGGGCGGCTGCGTGCACGAGGGGCGCACCCTGATCGAAGAAGACGCCAACGCCGACCGCAGCGCCGTCCGCCTGCTCCCCGGCGAGTTCCCGCTGCCCGGCCACCGCGCCGTGGTCCCGCCCACGAGCGATCTGCGCACGCTCGCCTTCGGAGTGCTCGGGCCGCACGCGACCAGCGTCACGGTGCGTACTCCATCCGGCGAGACGACCGTGCCCGTCACGGGCCCGGACGGTGCGTTCCTGGTGGTGGAGCCCGGGGGCTATGTCAAGAACGCGTCGAACGTCGGCAGCGGAGAGACAGGTTTGGCAACGCCGCACGCGGTCGAGGTGACCGGGCCCGGTCGGAGCCGCGTCGTCACGGCTGCCACGTTCCGCTTCGGTGCGCGGATGTGCTCGCAGGGGACCGGTCCCGGCCTCAGCTCGCCCTGCCCCCTCCCCCCACCGGTCAAGCTGCCACCGCGGCCGGCCGCGCTCCCCGATCTACACGAGCCGATCCGCCTGATCCTGCTGCGCCAGAGCCCCGCCGCATGCCGCGAGGCCTTCCTGCTCGACCCTTGCTACAAGGGACTCGTCGAGTTCACAGCACCCTACGGCGTCACCTCGGCGACCTCCGACTACGAAATCCACTCGTTCGCGCACTGTCACGAAGGCGGGCGCCCCGAAACCGGGTGGGCGCTCGAACGCGACGTGCGTGCCCACTCGCTGATCCGGAGCACCTCGCTCGGGCTGTTCCGGGACAGCGCGAAGTGCGCGTCCCACGAGGGCTTCGAAGTCCGCTACATCAAGGAAACGGAAGCGGCGCCGGGCGGGTCGGTCGTGCTCGGCAAGGTGCTGCTGTCGCAGGCGCGGCCGTAGCAGACCCCGTGAGTGCCGGAACGCTAGCCTGGGGTTCATGGCGACGCCCGAGATGGGGATGGCCGACTACTTCGTCCAGGGCTTCGGCTCGGTTCTGCCCGACGAACATCCGGGGCGGGCGGAGTTGGCACAGGCGCCATGGTGGGGCAGGGAGAGACACACGGGGCTCGTCGCCTACGAGCTGAGCGAGCTGGCCGTCGACTGGCTCCAAGAGCTGGTCGGCCTGGAGGGCGGCGAGAAGAAGGTCCTCGACAACCTTCCCGCACCCAACGTCGATCTGCAGGGGCGGCGCCGGCGGATACGCGAGGCGGCGAAGACCGGCCCTCTCTCGAGCGAGGCCTCAGACCACGCCCTGAAAGTGCAGGAACTGTTCTGGGAGGGCCGCCTGTTCGCCGAGGCCGAACGGGCCGGCGCGTGCTTCTACGTCCTGCTCGCCGGGCGCGGGTCGACTGATGAGACGCTCGCCGCTGAGGCAACGGGTCGGGCCGCAGAGCTCAACGAGCTCGGCAATCGCCACGACCCGGAAGACCTCGCTGGGTCGGCCGGGTAGGTCTTGGGGCCGGCGCCGAGGGGTGCCGTCGCTGAGCCGATCGACCGGCGGATAGTGCGGGCTGATGACCTGAGGCGTCGTCCCGCGCCCGTTCGCGACGGACGCAGCCGGCACGTGGGGCGCCGCCCGGTTTCGAGGCTGGTCACAGATCGGGCGGTTGCTGCGTCAATGTCGTCATGAACCTGGCGAAGGCGACGCGCGAGGTGTGCGACCGGGATCTCCTGGAGCGTGCCCGGCGCGGTGACGCGGAGTGCTTCGGGGAGTTCTACCGTCGCCGGCGCGGCGCGGTGCTGGCGTTCCTGCGTCCCCGGGTCGCGAGCGCGGAGATCGCCGCTGACCTGATGTGCGAGACGTTCGCCGCGGCCCTGATCGCGGTCCACGAGCCGGATCGCGAGCTACCGCGCGAGCCGATCGCGTGGCTGATCACGATCGCCCGCAACGAGCTGCTGGACGCGTGGCGACGCGGCAGGGTCGCGGACACTGCCCGCAGCCGCCTCGCGCTCGAGCCGCTGGCGCTCGGCGATGAGGACCTGATCGCGGTGGACGATGCGGCTGCCGACGCTGATCTGCTCGCGGAACTCGCCCGCGAGCTCCCTCCCGCTCAGTTGCAGGCGGTGAGCGCCCACCTGCTCGATGGCCGTAGCTACCCCGAGATCGCAGCCGAGCTCGGCTGCTCGGAGTCGGTGGTGCGCAAGCGGGTGAGCCGAGGCCTCAGAACATTGCGAGCCAACCGAGGAGTGATGCAATGAGCGGCGCACTGGATCAGTTCGAGCAGTCGCTCGTGCGAGCGTCGCGGACACTGCACCGGCAGCACGCCGGACTGCGCCCCCGCCGTCGAGAACCCGGGGCAGTCGGCGAGCACGAGTGGCACCCGGCGGACGTCGCGCGTGAGGGCGTTCGTGCGGCGAGGAGCATGGCGTATCCCGGCGGGCGCGCTGGTGGCCGGCGCGTTGATCGCCGCCGGGACCTCGGTCTTCGGCCCGACCGGCAATCCGAAGGAGATCACGGAGATCCAGTGCGGCGAACGGGGTAGCTCGGCCTTCGTCACCGGGGAACCGGTGCGCGACTGCGCAACCCTGTGGCCGTCGATCTACCACACGGCCGCGCCGCCGCTGGTCGCGTGGGTCTACGAGACCGGCGGCGTGGTCGTGGTCACCCCGGCCGGCCGGCCGCCCGCCGGTGCCGGATGGAGGCGCCTGCCCAGCGACTGGAAGGCCGACAGCGCGGTGCTCGGCCTCCAGTTGCAACTACAGGACATAACGACAGGCTTCGAAGCTCACGCGTGCTGGTCGGCGCGTGCGGCGAGCGCGCTGGCCGCCTCGATCCTGCGCTCCGACGGCCTCGGCTCCTGGCGGGTACGCGTCAACAGAGGTCGAGCAGACGGGGCACACCCGAACTGCCTGACCGTCATCTCGGCCACCGGCGAAGAGCCGCACTCGGTCCTGCTCGTCGAGCACTGGGTGCAGGATCCCGGCAACCCCCTGACGCGGGTCGAGACCCCGAGCGGACCTGTCGAACACGCGCGTCTGACCGCTACGGAGACGCGCGTCAACAGCTCACTGACCGCCGCCGGGCACTGCGCGAGCGTGACCGAAGCGGCGAGACTGTGGCGCTCGGCGGCCGCGGCCGCAGGCATACCCCACGCGAAGGTATGTGCTCTTCACGCAGACCGGCTCATCGAGCATCACCAGGTGCGCCCGCGTGCTCGTGAACAGCCCGGGTGGTGGCGGGCCGGCCGACGTCTACGCTGCCGAGCTGCCATAGGTGTCAGTCGAGGTTCTCGACGATCTCGTTCGCACGCGACCACTGCCCCGGTGGGACGACGAGGTAGATGTCGCCGCGGCCGAAGCGGTCGAGCGGGTGGTCGGCCGCACATGCGGCGTCGAGACCCATCTCCCGCAACCGGTCGCGCCACGCCAACGCCGTCGTCTGCTCCTCGAACGTGCTGACGGTCTCCCAGCCCTCCACGCGCGGGTCGGCGATCAGGACCGCCGGCTCCCTCGGGGCACGGCGTCGCGCGAACCACCGGGCGGGCATCGGTACAGCGTAGGCGCCAGCGGGGGGTCCGGGGCGATTTGCGAACCAAACGCCGGAGAGAACCGGCGCTTTTGCGAACCAACGATCCCGGCGTCAGGACACCCCTGAGAAGCACGGCGTCGGTCTGACGGCGCCTGAGCCGGCTAGTGCGACTGACTATCGTCGCCCAGAACTGCCAGGTGATCCGGAGGATCACGAGCGTGATCCCGAGGCCGATGATCGGATCGGCAATCGGCGCTCCGAGTGCAACGACGATCACGGAGCCGATCACTGCAGGGCGATGCTGCCGCTAGCCAGAAACACGCCCAGCTGAGCGATGGCGGCCAGGGCGAGGACGGCGAGCGAGAGCGAGACGGCGTGGATGCCGTCCCGAGATCGCTTGATGCTCTCGTCTATCAGGCCATGGGAGTGGGCGTGCTCGCCGTGGTCGTGGTCTGGGTGATCGTGTCGGTGCGGGCGATGGCTCGGCCCGCTGAGAGCCTCAGATCGTCGCGGGCCCGACCTGATATGGCGGTGGGGTCCGCTGTGGGGGTGGCTGTGCACCCGGCCTCCGTGCCGGTGGGTGTTCTGATCGGTCCATTCCGGCGCGTCTGAAACCACCGGCTCAAGCTAGCTCATGGTCAACAGGCGACCCGCGGGGGGAGATCCGCCGCGACTTCCGGTGAGGTCGACGAACGCGGCGGCGAAGTCCATGAAGCGGTGGAGGTCGGAGAAGTTGGAGGCGAGCCCGAGTGACGCGCGGATGGCGCCGCCCGACGGTAGGCCGATCGCGCGGACGTAGTCGTCGAGGGCCATGCCCTCGCCGAACTCCCCGCCGACCAGCGTCTCCCGCGAGATCGTGAATGCGATCTCGCCCGCGCCCGGGTTGCAGAAGCAGCCGGTTCGTAGTGAGACATTGTGCCGGCCGGCGATGCGGTCGACGTAGCGCTCATCAACGATGCGGCCGTCGGGATGCAGGAAATTGAACGCGATCGTGGCGCCTCGCTGCTCCCATGAACGCGGCCCGTAGATGGTCGCGGCCGGCGAGCCGTCGGAGTGCCTCAGGCGCCCGAGGGCGTCCGAGCAGCCAGGTCCCGAGTGCGGCGACGCGTGCATGGATCGTCTCCAGACCGATGCGGTCGAGCAGGTCGAGGCCGATCTCCACGGCGGGCAGGTTCAGGTAGTTGACGGTGCCGTCCTCGAAGTGCGGGGCGCCTGGTGCGGACTGGTAGTACTGGCGCTGGACGAATGCGGCGACGATCGTGCCGCCGGAGAACCACGGGCGCTCGAGCTTGGCGAGCGCGTCGCGGCGGGCGAGCAGACAGCCCGACTCCGGTCGGCCAGCCGAACATCTTGTAGAACGAGAGCGCCACGAAGTCCGGATGCCAGCGACTCAGGTCCAGCCGATTGGTGGGCACGTATGCGGCGGCGTCCAGCAGCACATCCCAGCCATGCGCGTGGGCTTGCTCGATCCACTCCAGCGGGTGATGCGCGCCGGAGAAGTTCGACTGCGCGGGGTAGGCGAACAGGTTGTGGTGATCGCCGGGGGTGTCGGTCAGGTAGCGCGGCAGCAGGGTCTCGTCAACGCGCAGATCGGGTGCGACGCTCGGGACGTAGGTCGTCTCGGCGCCACGAGCGCGGGCGAACTCGCGGATGCCGTTGACCGAATTGTGGTTGTCGAAGGTGAGCAGGAAGCGATCCCCGGCGCGGAAGGGGTAGGCCTCGCCGACCAGGCGCAGCGCGCCGGTCGCGTTGGGCGTGAAGATCGCGACGTACTCCTCAGGGGAGGCTCTGAAGAACTCGAGCACGCGCGCTCGGGCGCGCTCGAGCATCTCGGTGCTTGCGGCCGAGGTTGGGTTGATTGAGTGAGGGTTGCCGAACACGTTCTCGCGCAGCAGCCGTCATGTGCTCGACCAGCTGCGAGTCGGCGTACAGCCCGCCGCCGGTGTAGTCGAGGTAGACGTGGCCGCCTCGGTCCAGGCGCGCGAAGTCGCTGCGGCGGAGCTCGTCTAGCACGGCCGTGTCGTCGTAACGCGGATGGTCGCGTCGAAACGCGGCTTCCGCCGCCGCAAGCGATTGCGACTCGGTATGGGCGATGCTCATGTCGCGCACCCACCCCTCGTCAACTGACATTGTCGCGTGCCTCTCTCGTGTCTTGTCGAGCGTGGCGGCACCTCGGCAGTACCAACACGCCTAAGCCTGCGCCGGTTTGCGTCGCGCCGTGCCGAGTACGAACGGGAGTCCGTGCCGCCCCGGTCCCGAGGTGAACCGCCGAACCTGCTCAACCGTGAATCCGGCGGCCGCGATAGCGCCGACCGTGTCGCGAGCGAGATGACATCCCGCGCCGAGATGTGGCCAGATGCCCGAGCCATCGAGGCCTGCCTGAACGGCTTGCCAAGGCCCCGTTCGGCGACGACGTGCTCGTAGAAGCGGAGCTCTCCGCCGGGCATGAGGACTCGGTGCAGCTCGGCGAGCGCTATCTCCTGGTCGATCACCGAGCACAGGACGAGCGAGCTGACGACGGAATCGAAGACGCCGTCCTCGTGGGGCAGCAGCTCGGCTGTGCCATCGACGACCTTGACCGTCACGGGCGCGGCGCGAGCGGCATCGCAGGCAAGCCGACGGAGATAAGGCTCAGGCTCAATCGCGAGGACCTCAGAGACATCGGATGGGTAGTGGGCGAAGTTGCGGCCATCGCCCGCCCCCACCTCGAGAACCCGTCCACGTAGACCCGCGAGCAGCTCCGAGCGCTGCTTGTCGGACCCCACCCTCCCCGGAAACGTGCGACCAAACCCTCGCGAACACGGGATGCTGGGCGGCGCCTGTCGCTGAAGGGCAGTTTGCGCGGCGGCCAGCGTGTTCAGGGAGAGGTTGGCGAGGGCCATCGCTCGAGCGATGGCGTCGACCTCGTTGAGCTCGCTGGACGCTCAGATGCTCTCGCGCGGACCTCTCGATACCAGGGGAGGCTGATCCTTCAAAGCGAAGCTCGGCGCGATCGACGGCGTAGGAGACGGCTGCGCGGCTGCGCGGATCGAGATGGTCGAGATCTCCGGCGAGGAGCGCCTCCAGCTCGGCGAACGGCACGCCGGCACGCAGCGCCCAGCTGCCGATGCACGCTGAGTGCAGCCGCCACATGCATTCACCTGACTGACGGCGACCATGACGCGCTCGCGCAGGCCACCGTCGAGCCCCCCAAGATACGCACGGGCCAGCGGCCGGCCACGGATCAGAACGCTCCCAACATCTCGCGCCGCTTCGCCCGGCGAGGCAAACCGGCGTGGGACACAGGCACGGGCTGCGGCCCCGCTGCGCTCAGCCTCGGCTGAGATGACCACGTCGCTCGTCGTCTCGCGCTCGTCTGTCGTTTCCGGGCGGGCGCCGTTCGGGCCGGTCATGACCTGACTGTAGCTGGGCTGCGCTGGACGTTTGGCCGGGGTTCCGCCTCGGGTCAGCTCCCCGCCGGCTTGCGGCCCATGAGGTCGACTCCGAACAGCGGACCGGCCAGGCAGAAGGCTTCGGCTCGAGGAGCTCGCCCGCGAGGCCGGGGAGGCACGCTAAACAGCTATACGGGTGTGCGGTTGAAATGCTGGCCGCGATGCGCTAAGTTCACAACTCAACCATTGTTTAGGAGAGTGTGTCATGGCAGTCCCTTCAAACCGCGTAGTCGTCCTCGGCTCGAGCTTCGCCGGCATGACCGCAGCGCTCGAGATGCGCAAACACCTCGAGGATCGCCACGAGATCACTGTTCTCGACCCCCGTGAGGACTTCACGTTCATCCCTTCGCTGATCTGGCTTCCGTTCGGTACCCGTGACGCCGACGACGTCACTTTCCCCCTCGCTCCGCTCTACGACCGCAAGGGCATCGGGTTCGTCAACGACTGCCGCCCGGTTCGACATCGACGCACACACCGTCACGACCGGGTCCGGACAGGACATCGACTACGACAAGCTCCTGGTCGCGACCGGGCCACGTCTGGCGTTCGAGAAGGTCCCCGGCCTCGGGCCGAAGCACGGCCACACGCAGTCGGTCTGCAACCTCGAGCATGCCGAACTCGCGCGCACCGCCTGGGATCGGTTCCTGGAGAACCCCGGGCCGGTTGTGGTCGGCACCGCGCAGGGCGGCTCCTGCTTCGGCGCCTCTTACGAGTTCCTCTTCAACATCCATCACCGGATCCGCAAGGCCGGCCTCCAAAACGTCGCGCCGGTGACATTCATCAGCGCCGAGCCCTACCTCGGTCACTTCGGTCTCGGGGGCGTCGGCGACTCCTCCAAGCGCATCGAGGCGTTCCTGGGACGCCTCGGCATAGAGGGCATCGCCAACAACGTGATCCACGAGGTGCGCGACGGCGAGATCGAGCTCGAGGGCGGCCGCGTGCTCCCGTTCGCCTACGCGATGATCGTCCCGCCGTTCACCGGCGTGGACGCCGTTCGCGAAAGCGAGGGATTGGCGAATCCGATGGGGTTCGTGCCGATCGACGATCGCTTCCGCCACCCTGAGCAGCACGACATCTACGCGGCGGGAGTCGCCACGGCGATCGCGCCGCCCGAGTCGACCCAGGTGCCGGCCGGCGTCCCCAAGACGGGGCAGATGTCCGAGACCATGGCCAAGGTCGCCGCGCAGAACATCGTGGCGGACATCACCGGCGGCAAGCACCGCGAGATGCCACTCGGGGATCTCTCTGCGATCTGCATACTCGACGGGGGCAACAACGGGATCATCTTCAAGGCCGACCACGTCCTCTCCCACGGCCTCTATGCCAACGGTCACGAGCCGAGCGCTCACATTCTCGCCGGCCCCCAAGCGCACTGGGCGAAGCTCGCCTTCGAGCGCTACTTCCTGGCCAGCCGCAAGCGCGGCCTGGTTGCCCTCTAGGACAGGTGACGAACATGGCGAACGACGTAAACACAACGGCCGCCCCGAGCCCCTCGGCGGTTCAGGAGCTCACGGCTGCCACGTTCGACGAGCAGGTCAGCGGCGGGCTGACGGTGGTGGACTTCTGGGCGCCTTGGTGCGCGCCGTGCCGCGCCATGGCACCGCAGTTCGAGCGCGCCGCGCGTCTGCGTCCGCGGTACCGCTTCGCGAAGGTCAATGTCGATGAGCAGCCAGAGCTTGCGGCGCGCTTCGGTGTGCGCTCGATCCCGACGCTCGTCGTCATCCGCGACGGCACGCTGATCGGCACCGCCGCTGGCCTGGTCGGGGCCGATGATCTCGTCGCGGCGCTGGACAGGGCAGGTTGAGGCTTAGCAAGGCTGCTGCCTCCGATCGATGATCAGCGCGCTCGGCTTTGGCTTGGTCATCGGTCTGGCGGTAGGCATGGTGGGCGGTGGGGGCGCTGTGCTCGCAGTCCCCGTCCTCGTCTACGCCGTCGGACTCGGCGTCCACGAGGCCACAACTGTCAGCCTGGCTGTCGTCTCACTCGGAGCTGCGACGGGCGCGGTGGGCCAGACACGCCGAGGAGCGGTCTGCTGGGAGTCCGCGGGCTGGTTCGCGCTTGCCGCCGCGATCGGAAGTCTCATCGGCACGCTCGCCAACCGCGCACTGGGGGGCGAGATACTCCTGCTGCTGTTCGGCGGGGTGATGATCGTCGCGGCGCGCGCAACTTGGATGCGCGCGGGGTCGGCCATGGTGCGGGGAGGCGGGTGTCCACCGGCTCGCGCGGCCGCGTTGGTACCGATCGGCCTCGGAGTTGGCGCCCTCACGGGCCTCGTCGGCGTCGGCGGCGGCTTCGTGGTTGTACCGACGCTCGCAGTCGGACTGAGCTTCGGGATGCGCGAGGCGATGGCCACCTCGATCGTGATCGTCGCGATCGTCTCCCTATGCGGTCTGGCTTCCCACCTGGCAGTCGGCAACAGCCTCGACGTACCGGTCACGCTCGCGATGGGCGGCGCGGCAATGGCCGGTGCATACGCGGGCCCCACCGTCGCGGCGGGCATCTCGACAGAAGCGCTCGGTCGCGGATTCGCGCTGCTCGTAGTGCTCGTGGCGCTCGGCGTCGTCGGCGCCACCCTAGCCGGAGCCAGCGTCTAGATCGACAACGGGCCCAACTACTAGCTTGTACACTGGACTGGAGGTGTCCTTGATGGTTATTCCGATTGGGTCAACCGGCCGGATGTGCCGATGAGCGCTGTCCCCTCAGGTGAGTCCTCGATCGCCGCGGCGCAGCTCGCCGATCGACTTGCGGACGGCGAGCGCATGACGGTCCTCGATCTTCGCGCGGATAGCGAATGGGGCATCGAGGCGCCGGGCGTGACCTCTCGCCACATGAAACCCGCCACGGTGCTCGCCGATCCCGCGGCTCTCGCGCGGGAGCTGATCGGCCCAGTCGCCGTTGTCTGCAATCGAGGCTTGACGGCCCAGCCAGTCGCCGATGCGCTGAGGAAGCTGGGCGTCGATGCGGTCGTGGTGGGAGAGGGCATGCGCGGCTGGATCGCGGCCCTGCAATCACGGCCCGTCGAGCTCGGAGTCGAGGGACTGGTCGTGCGACAGATCCAGCGCCCCGGCCGCGGCTGTCTGTCCTATCTACTCGCCGCCGGCGGACAGGCGCTTGTGGTGGACCCTGCGCCAGACGTCGGCTTCTATCTCGGACTTGCCGAGGAACTCGACTCACGAATCACCGATGTCTTCGACACCCACCTGCATGCCGATCACCTCTCAGGGGCTCGGATGCTCAGCGAGCAGACCGGCGCGACGTTGCGGCTGCCGGCGCTCGCTTTGGAGCGCGGCATCGCCTACGCCGAGGATGTCGAGCCGCTGCACGACGCCGACACGATGACGCTCGCCTCAGTCACGCTGCGGGCGATCGCTCTGCCCGGCCATACGACCGACATGACCGGGCTGCTCGTCGCCGATCGCGCACTGATCGCTGGCGACTCGCTGTTCCTCGACGGCATAGCGCGTCCTGATCTGCAGCAGAGCGACCCAGAGGGCGCTCGGGCCATGGGCCGCATCCTGCATCAGACGCTGAGCACCCGTGTCCTCGCGCTCGGCGAGAACGTCGTGCTACTCCCGGGACACACTCACCCTGGCGTCCTCGCCGACGCCGTCGCTTCCCCCTTGGCCGACATACGGGCCGCGGTCCCAGAGCTCGCAATCGAGGATCCCGGCGAGTTCGCCGAGAGGCTGCTCAGCGAAATGCCGCCACGCCCTGCCAACTACGAGGCGATCATCGCCGTCAACGCCGGTGTTTACCCCTTTGACCCCGAGCTGGAGACGGGCGGCAACAGCTGCTCGGCACGCTAGGGATCGCGATACAGAGGAGCCAAAATCGATGACGCTTCCCAGCCCCATACCGGTCGACCTGGCTGAGATGATCGCAGCGCGGCTGCGAGTGATCGGCGACCCGACCCGAATCCGCATTCTCGACCTGCTTCGCGACCAAGAGCTCACGGTCACGCAGATCACAGAAGAGCTGGACACCAGCCAGCAGAACGCGTCCAAGCACCTCGGCGTGCTCCTGCAGGCCGGCATCTTGGCGCGGCGCAAGGATGGGAACAGCTCCATCTACAGCATCGCCGACCGGGGCGTCTATGAGCTCTGCGAGCAGGTCTGCGGAGGACTCCAGCTTCAGCTCGCAGAGCTCACGGCCCTGGTCCAGGGGACCCGCTGAGCGTCGCCGACTCAGGACGCATGTCCTGAGCGCCGCGACAAGCTGCTGGCTACATCTTCCACATTCGGGAGGACTGGCACCTCGCGATCTCCACCACTAATCCCGCACACAACAATGTAGTTGTGCTATGCTCCCGGCATGGCTGAGTCGGCGCGCTTCCCCCACCAACCGCAACCGGAGCTCGTAGAGCTGATCGCCGAACGCTTCCGAGTCTTGGGCGAGCCGATGCGCATCCGACTGCTCGACGCTCTGCGTGATGCGCCGGCGAGCGTCCAGCAGCTCCAGCAGGCGACCGGGGCATCCCAGCAGAACGTCTCCAAGCATCTCGGCGTGCTGCTTCGCAGCGGCCTCGTCAGCCGACGCAAGGAGGGCACCTTCTCGCTCTACGCGATCGCCGACGAGGGCGTGTTCGAGCTCTGCGAGCAGGTGTGCGGCGGCATGCGCAGCCACGTGGAGGACCTCAACGCAGTGCTACAGGAGGGAATCAGGCAATGAGCTCGACCGCATGTGCGCCCCAGTCGACGCGGGACCCCGTGGTAGGCAACTCCCGCTGGCCGCTCGAGCGCGTTCTGTTCGCGCTCGCGGGCACCATGACGCTCCTCAGTGCCGCGCTCGCGGCACTCGTTTCCCCTTGGTTTCTGCTGCTGAGCGCATTCGTGGGCGTCAGCCAGTGGCTTTACGTGCTCGTCGGCGCGTGCCCGGCCTCGCTGGTACTCCGTCGTCTGTTCTCGTTGCAGTCCGTTCTCTACCCCCGCCAGGAGGCACGCTCATGAGCACCACCGCCGCGCCTGCACCCACCACGATCCCGGCGGCGCCTGCTGAGCATCACGCGAAAGTCGGGCCGATCGGACGCCTCGGGCGCTACACGGCGACGCATTTCCGCACGGTCCTGATCGGGTGGGCGCTCGTCGCAGTGGTGCTCGGGTTCTTCGCGCCGAAAGTCGAGACCGCCCTCTCCGGCGCCGGCTGGGAAGCAAGCGGCTCACAGTCCGTTCAGGCGCGCAAGCTGGTCGAAAAGGACTTTGCGGGCCTGGGCAGCTACGGGCTCATGACCGTCGTGTACTCCCCGACTGAAACCGTCGGCTCACCGGCGTTCAGGTCGGCGATCGTGCGCGTCGAACAGACGCTGCGCGCGAACAGCGCGGTCCGGACTGTGGTCGCGCCCAAGGCCGGGCTGTCGATCTCCCGTGACGGCCACACCGCCATCGTGCAGGCTGGGGCGGCAAAGAACCCCAACGAAATGGTCGCCGCGGCCGACAAACTGAAGGGAACCCTGCACGGGCTCTCAACGAGCACGGTGGTCGTCAACCTCACCGGCGCTGCGGGGATGTGGTCGGACTTCAACGCTGCCAACCGCTCGGCGATGCTCAAATCCGAGGTCATCTCCTGGCCGGTGACGCTCGGCATCATGCTGCTCGCTTTCGGCTCACTCGTCGCCGCCGGGCTGCCGCTCATGCTGACGATGGTCGGGCTGCTCTCAGCGGCCGGGATGCTCTACCTCGGAACGAAGATCATGCCGATCTCGATCTGGGCGATGAACTTCGCGCTGATGTTCGCGCTCGCGCTCGGCATCGACTACGCGCTGTTCATAGTGATGCGGTTCCGCGGCGCCCTCTTCGGCTCCAAGATGGACGCGGAGGAGGCGACCGCCGTCACGATGGACACGGCCGGCAAGGCCGTCCTGTTCAGCGGCGTGACCGTGCTGATCTCGCTCACCGCCGTGATGCTCGTCCCGAGCCCCGCCTTCCGGAGCATGAGCCTCGGGATCATGCTCGCAGTCATCTTCGTGCTCGCAGCAACGCTCACGCTGCTTCCGGCGGTGCTCGCGAAGCTCGGCCCGAAAGTCGACAACCTCGCGCTTCCGTGGGCACACAGCGGCGAGCACCGCTCGCCCCGGTTCGCGGCGTGGGGCGAACGACTCTGGAGCCATCCGTGGCGCTACGGAATCCCTGCGCTGGCGGTGCTGCTCGCGCTCGCCTACCCGGTGACGCAGCTGAAGACCTCCATGCCCTCCATCAAGGTCGTGCCGACCGGCGACTCCTCACGCATCGGCTACAACCAGGTCCAAGCCGCCATGGGGCCCGGGGCCACCGGGCCGCTGCAGCTCATCACACCGGCAGCCGACGCCGCGAGGGTCACCGCGATCGTAAGGGCAGATCGGGGCATCGCCCAGGTCGTGCCGGCCCAGCCCGGCAGCGGTGGCCTGGTCCTCGTAACCGCGGTCCCGCGCCAGGACCCCTCGAATCCCGCCGTCGGCACAACGATCAACCGGCTCCGCAGCGAGATGCCGGCCGGCACCGTGCTCGGCGGCGCTGTCGCCGAAAACCACGATCTGCAAGGCCTGCTCTCGGCCAAGACCTCACTCGTCATCGGGGTCGTGCTTGTGCTCGGTTTCCTGCTGCTCCTGTTCGCTCTGCAGGCACCGCTGCTCGCCGCAGCCGGCGTGCTCACCAACCTGCTTGCCACCGGAGCGGCGTTCGGCGTCTCCAAGTGGATCTTCCAGGACGGCGATCTGCACTCGCTGCTCGGATTCCAGCCCCAGGGCTTCCTGGATGCATGGGGCCCGGTGTTCTTCTTCGCGATGATCTTCGCGATCTCGATGGACTACACCATGTTCCTGCTGTCCTCCTCCAAGGAGCACTGGGACCACAGCAAAAGCGCGAAGGACGCGATGGTCAACGGGATGGCACACTCCGGACGCGTGATCTTCGCCGCTGCCGCGGTGATGGTCGCCGTGTTCTTCACATTCGCCTTGTCGGGGCCGCTGCCGCCCAAGGAGATGGGCATCATCCTCGGAGTAGCGGTGCTGCTCGACGCGGCACTCGTGAGACTGCTGCTGCTCCCTGTCCTGCTCAGGCTCATGGGCGCCCGCGCTTGGTATCTGCCCAAGTGGATGCGCCGCGTCCTGCCCGACGTGCGGTTCGGACACTCGTGAGCCAATGAGCCACCGAGAAATCATGCGGTGGGACGCGGGCAAGGCCCATGTGCTCGACGCGCCCGAGCGCGAGCGGGACATGCCCGCAGGGAAGGTCCTAGAGCTGCTCTCCCTCAAGGGAAGCGAGACGGTCATCGACTACGGCGCCGGAACGGGCCGCCTCGCGCTCGCCGTCGGCGACTATCCACCGCCGATGGGCGGCTCGGGCGCGGCCCCCAACCCCCTCGCACGCTCGGGGCGGCCTGGCCTGCTACGCAATGACCTACGCCCAAGAGGCGGCGGGCGAGGGCATCGAGCTACGCGCCCTTCACGCCCGCGTCGAGACGAAGCTCGACATGAGCCGCGCGCTCGGCGCAAGCGAGAACCCGCCCGTCGAACGCATCGACTGGTACCTGGATATCGACGCCGACGCGACACCGGAACGGCTCGAGGAGATCAGGCAGATCGCCGACGACCGCTGCCCCGGCGCGTGGTGCCTGCGCAACCCGCTCGAAGTGCAGACGCACCTGAGCGCAGCCGAGGAGGCTGCCTAGCCGTGGCCGCGACACGCCACATTGAGCGACTTGCGCGCCGCCAGGACACCTGCATGGTGCCTCGGCCTATGCCGAACCAGCCGGGGATCCTGACGGTCGATGCGACCTGGGGCACGATCGCACCGATGCAGCTCGCCCCCGGCGTGTCGACCGTGGGTGAGCTCGAGGTGATCGACCACATCGCCGCCGGGCTGCCGCTGGTGGATACACGGCTGGAGCACTTCTACCGGGAGGGGACGATCCCGGGTGCGCGCAACATTCCCCACGAGCAGGTCGAGGAGTCGATCGACTCGCTCGACCCGGGACTGGCCACGATCTTCTTCTGCAACGGCCCCCAATGCGCCGCGACACCCGCCGTGATCCGCACGCTCCTCACAAACGGCTATCCGCCCGAGTCGATCCTCTACTACCGTGGGGGCATCCACGACTGGATGACGCTGGGACTCCCAATTGAGATACCGGCGTTGTGAATGCCACCGTCTCGGACGCGAGCACCCGCGATCGCGAGGCCGGCCTTGCCTCCTCGCGCCTACGCAGTATTCCGCAGCAACTGAGCGGCATGGCCGCCTTGGGGCATCGGGCGCCATCGGCGAGGATGGGTGATGCAATGACGCACAGAATCCTCATCCTCGGCGGGGGAACCGGAGGCACGCTGGTGGCCAACCGACTTCAGCGGCTCTACGGTGAGGCGGCGAGCATCACGGTAGTCGACCGCGACGACACCCACGTGTATCAGCCCGGCCTTCTGTTCGTGCCCTTCGGGCTCGCGGAGCCTGGCGAGATCGTTCGGCCTCGCCACGCCCAGTTTCGCGACGGCATCGACTTCCGCCTCGACGACGTTCAGAGCGTCGACATCGCCCAGAACACCGTCCATCTCGCTAACAGCCCAGACGTCCAGTACGACGTGCTGGTCATCGCCACCGGCGCATCGCTTCAGCCGGAGGAAACCGAGGGCCTGACGGGGCCCGAATGGGGGAGATCGATCCACACCTTCTACTCGCTCGAGGGCGCGAGCGCCCTGCGGCGCGCCCTGGACGAGTTCGACGGGGGCCGGCTCGTGGTCAACTTGATCGATATGCCGATCAAGTGCCCGGTGGCACCCCTGGAGTTCTGCTTCCTCGCCGACTGGCAGCTGCGAGAGCGCGGACTGCGCGACCGGGTCGAGCTCACGTTCGTCACGCCCCTGGACGGAGCCTTCACAAAGCCGGTCGCGTCCGCGCACCTCGATGCTCTCCTGCGGGAGAAGGACATCGGCGTGGAGGCCGAGTTCGCCACTGGTCGCGTCGATGCCAGCGCCAAGCGGCTTCACAGCTGGGATGAGCGCGAGATCCCCTACGACCTCCTCGTCACGGTCCCGGTTCACGGCGGCCCCGAGTACATCGCGCGCTCCCCGGGCCTGGGCGACGCCCTCGGGTTCATCCCAGCCGATCGGCACACGCTTCAGTCGAGAGCCGCACCCAACATCTTCGCGATCGGCGACGCGGCCGACGTTCCGACATCAAAGGCCGGCTCGGTCACTCACTTCGAGGGCGAGATAGTGGTCGAGAACATCCGGCGGTTCCTCGAAGGCGACGAACTGACCGGCTTCTACGACGGTCACGCCAACTGCTTCATCGAGACGGGCTTTCACAAGGCGCTGCTGATCGACTTCGACTACGAGACCGAGCCGCTGCCCGGCCGCTTCCCCGAGCCGGCACCTGGGCCCGCTTCCGCTGCTGGCCGAGTCGCGGCTGAACCACCTGGCAAAGCTCGCCTTTCAGCCGCTCTACTGGCACGTGCTGCTGCCCGGGACACGACATACCGGGCGTCAGCTCACAGTTCCATTCACCCGCTGCACAGCCCGCAATGCAGCGATCTGGAGGTTCACGATGAGCACCATCACGCTTGCCGGCTCCGCCGTCGAGGTCGACTCCGAGGGCTTCCTCGTGGACGCCGCAGCAATGGAACGAGCAGATGGCCGAGGAGATCGCACGCGACAACGGGATCGAGCAGCTCACCGATCGTCACTGGCAGGTCATCAACTTCATGCGCAAGACCTACCTGGAGACCGGCTCGGCACCCTCCATCCGCAGCCTGGGAAAGACATCAGGGGTCCCGATCAAGGAGCTCTACGAACTCTTCCCCAAGGGCCCGGCCAAGCTCGCCGCGAAGATCGGTGGCATCCCCAAGCCACGCGGCTGCATCTAGACACCCGAAGAGATCAAGGCAAACATGAGCGACACAATCGAGAAGGTCTCCATCATCATCTCCAAGGGCTCTCTCGAGGGGATCTACCCAGGGCTGATCATGGCCAACGGAGCCCGCATGGAGGGCATCGAGGCCAACGTCTTCTTCACGTTCTTCGGGCTGGACGCGATCAACAAGGCCAAGCATGAGCACGTCAAGGTGGCGACGGTAGGCAACCCAGGCTTGCATCTGGCCACCTGGGCCGGCGGCTTTCCAGGCATGTCGGCCCTCGTCACCCACCAGCTCGCGGGCGAGATGGAGAAGCTCGACATCCCGCCGATTCCCGAGTTCGTTGAGATGATCGCCGACTCCGGTGCCGGCCTATACGCGTGCAAGGCATCGGTGGACCTGTTCAAGCTGAGCAGCGAGGACTTCATTCCCCAGGTGAGGGACATCATCACCGTCGGCGAGTTCTACGGGCTGGCGGGCGGCGGTCAGATCATCTTCACGTGAGCTAGCGCGTATGCCACGCCTCCTCCTTGCGCGTCAGCGCGAGAACGCTCTTGGGCAGCCTGCGTTCGGCGACGTCCGCCACGGTCACGCGCTCGAGCACCCCGCGGAGGTTGGCCCGCAGCGCTACCCAGACCTGCTGGAGCGCCTCTGCTGAGCCGAGGTACTCGATCACGGTCTCCCCAGTTCCAGCCGCCACCTTCTTTGCGCACTTCTGCGCAGCAGCGTCTTGAGCGGGTCTGCGCAGCAGTGCGTAGCCCTGCGAAGGAGAGACGAATTATCGGGGCGATTGGTGGGGGTTGGCTTGGTGGTGCGGGTTTGCGGGGGGCGTGGGCGGTTTCGTGGGCGGTGGATCGTCCTGTAACGCCGCGAGACCTAGCTTTGAGGGAGGGCACAAGCCCGGAGGAAGACGTCTACTTCGGGAACGACCCGCGAAGCCAGGTACTGAGCGCGGATGGCGTCGAATGCCCGTGCTTCCTGAGCAAGGCCACGATGTCGTTCCCGCAGATGACCACGATGGGCTGCTGATCGCCGCGGATCTCCTCGTATGCCTGTCTCGCTACGTATCCGGTCGTGACGAAGACGCCGAACTCGCGGTGGCGTAGCCGCGAGATCAGACGACTGGTCTCCTTCACGCCGGCCCCGTTGTCGGGCGCGTAAAGCTTCGCCTCGAGCGACCACTCGAGGCGGATCCGGTCCGCCGGTGGTCCGACGTGGTACCAGCCGTAGGCGTCGCGGCCGCCGTCTGCGGACCGCCGGGTAGCGACATACGTCACGGCCTCGGCGGCCTGCATGCGCCAAAGCTCGACCGCACACGCCTCGAACTCGTATGGGTCGTCGGCGAAATAGTCGTAGAGGACGCGAAGCAGCCGCGCGTCGTTCGTCGACGTCGGAGCCTGTTGGGCCTTGGTCCGAAACTGGATCGCCCGCGGAGCCTCGAGAGGCGAGTACTTGGCGCGGCGAACCCAGTCCCGGTAAGCGTCGGGGCAGGCGCCGCCGACGAGGTTTCCGGAGAGCACCTGGTCCAGCCACTTCCGCGAGACGGTCGCAACGTCGAGGATCGTGAACGTGGCCCGGTAGTTCTGAAAGCGCTGCCCTTCCGAGGTTCTCCAAATCGCTACGAGATCGTCAGCGGGCTGAACCTCTTCGGCTCCCGGAACAGCGAGGCCGAGAAACCGCACATCCCGCCCGCCGGCAGGACTGGCCTTGTTGAAGATCAAGAACGGCGGGATCTTGTCGCGCTCGGCCGGACGACCGTGCAAGCGGTCGAAGCACCTGCGAAGGATCGCGTTTCCCCCGCGGCTCGTTTCGTGGAGATCCTTGCCTGGGCTGCGGTTGTCGCCGAAGTACCTGAAGAGGCCCGACTCGACGTCGAGCGCGTCAGGCCAGTCCGGATCGGAGCCGCTCGTGTACAAGGCCACCAGCCGCAAATCGTCGTTGCGCACCGAGCCCGCGAAGCGAAAACCGCCCTGGTTTCCGACGGGCACGAGCTTTCCGATCGGGTCATCCCCGGCGTTACCGGCTCTCCCACCCTCGTACACACCGTCGACCCGGAGGTCACTCGACGTCAGCCGGTTGAAAGGCGTTGCTGACAAGGGACATAGAAGTATCTCCGAGTCCATACCGCAGTGGTCTCCTCAACGCTCATCTCTTAGGCACGGCGGGCGGCGGTGGTCACTGCTCCAGCTCGGGCGTGCTGCGATCGCCTTCGTGGCCAGGACCGGGGGGACTAAGTCGGCGGGGGCCCGCTAGCCGGATTCGGAAATGGGTGGCGTCGGCGTGCTTACCGGCTGACCGAGCATCCAACCCTCGACGGCAACGACGTCTCGCTCCGGGAGGCGTTCCCCCTCACCGGCGTTGGCGAGGTGCGTGAGCATGCCCAGCAGCCCCACCATCGCGTCGAACCTGTCCTCACCGTCCCTGCCTTCGCCGAAGCCATCTTTGATCTCCGCCCGAGCTGGGCCGCTCAGCTCCACGCCGAGCGCGGCAGCACGCTCTAGCACGTCGGTTGCGAGGCGCTGGCGTGCGAGACGGCTCGTCTTCCCGTTGCCTTTTCCGGGCAAGAAGTGCAGGCCGAGCAGCACATAGAACTCGGCGGGATACGTCTCGACGATCACGCAGGAGGACGTCCGCAGCAGCTCAGGCAGATCGCCATCGAAGGGCCACAGGGCGGCGCCAGCGATCAGCATCGGGCCGATGAACTCCTGCCAGCCGGAGATCGCCCCCTTTCCGACTTGTTTGGCTCCGAGTGTCCAGAAGAGCGGGCTCGCCGGACCTTTGTGCTCAGTCCTGAGCTCGCACTGTCGGTAGAGATCGGCTTTCGCCAGCTGCAGGCCGGCTTCGAGGTGCTTCCACGTGCATTCGCCTTTGGCCCGACAGCTGTTCGGGAAGAACGGTCGCCGGAGCTCGACCTGGTCGGGGGCGCGGCAGACCTCATAGAAACGGCTCCACTGACCCGTCCCGAAGCGCGGCAGCGCCTCACGGAACGAGTCGATCCCAACGACGTGCGCGTACGCGCGCGGCAATCCGATCGGAAAGTCGAAGCCGACGAGCACGGTGCCGGGCGTGTCTCCCTCCACACCGAGACGCTCCAGGCACGAGCCAGTCCGACCCACCTGATAAGTCGCGTCGACGTCGTATCCGCCGCCCCGCGCCGGGTGCGCCATGGCGGCGATCCGCTTAGTTGGCCTGACTCCCCAGTCGGCATGGATGACCCGTGGCGAGAGGCCGTCGGCCGAATGGATACGCCCTTGATCCACAGTCCAGAATCTAGATGAGGAAGACACCCGGCTTGCACCGACGGAGGTCGTAACGCCCCGCTCGATGACCGGAATCGAGGCAACGCGCACCGCGTTCGAGTCATTCAGGATTCCGCCAAGGCCGAAGGAACGACCGAGAAAGGGAGAGCCGATCCCATGGCACGCCGCAGCGTTTGGGTGCAGATGCAGCGCGAAGCTGAGCGCCGTCGTCGCGATGCGGAGAGGACCGGCTCGAGCCCCTGGAGAGGGGCACGGAAAGTAGCGCGAGAAAGCTCCAGAGAGCTTCAGCAACGCGCATGTCGACGAGGAGCGGAGAGCGCCTCTACCTAGAGGCCCGAGCGCGAGAGGCCGAGGACGTCGACCCAGGAGCTCGCCGGCTTCGTTGACGAGCTGGAAGGCGTCCTCGCTACCTACCGTGTCGCGTCCCAACCCCGACCCTCGACGTCGATGCGCTGAAGGAGCAGGCCCAACTCGAGTCCCGTTGAGCCGGGCGGCTCGCGACGCCGATCGAGCCCCCAGGCCAAGCGGCTGCCGCCTAGGCCCATCGAGTGCTCAGGAAGCTCGTTCCCCGGCGCAAACTCAGAGCACGCAGAAGCAGTCGCCGCTGCCCAGACTTGAATACGAGCAGGCGCTCGCCCAAGCCGTGCCGGCTGCGGCGCGACCGTCAGCGCGAAGCTCGCCAGAGGCAGAGAAGGCACACGAGGAGGCGATTCGAGGCCCAGACTAGAGCGCATCAGAACGCGAGAACGCCGAGGTCGGATCCATCGAGTACGTCCTATGACGCTTGCGTGCCTGACGCTGTCGTCACGTACTGCTGAGATGGTTCTGACGAGCGAGCAGTTGTCCAGAAGGCTTTCCACAGCAGCAGGCGAGGTTCGCGTACGTGCCCGAGTCGAAGCAGGCTCTCGTGGTCGATGGACCCTGCCGAGCCTCGACGTAACTCCGCAGATAGCCGATCCGCTACGTCAAAGCCAAAGACGAA
>CAWAKI010000004.1:0-764444 GCA_963782575.1 uncultured Solirubrobacteraceae bacterium
ATCGCGGGCGGCTCCGGCGTGCCGGGCTTCAGCTTGATGATCCGGAAGCGAAGCACGCCGTCGGTGATCCGCAGCGTGCGGTCCAGCCCGTCGAGCAGCTCGGCGCCGAGGGCTTGAACTGCAGCAGGTGGTACTCGGCGCTCGCGTGGTGCTCGATCGGGTAGGCGAGCGCGCGCTCGCCCCACTGGTCTGGCGCAGAGCTCGCCCTGGCGCCTCGATCGCGCCGCGGGTGTCGGCGACGATCTTGGCGCGCGCAGCCTCCTCGGCCGCGGGGTCGAGCAGCAGCAGAGGTCGTAGTGTGCGGCGGCAGGCAGCGTCATCGGCGGCAGCAGCCGCAGAAGAGTAGCGGGTTCGAGCGCGAGTCCGGGCGCTCGCCTGGCCGCGGAGGTGCGCGAGGCGCCCTTGGCCTTGCGATGTCGGCCAGCTGCTCGTCGATCCAGTCGCCCGGGTCGCGCGCGCGTGACGATCTCCGCAGCCCCTCGGCGCGGCGGCGGCGCTCGCGCGGGTCCATCGTCAGCGCGGCGTGGATCGAGTCGGCGAGCTCCTGGATGTCGAACGGGTTGACCGACAGCGCGTACTCGCCGAGCTCGTCGTGGGCGCCGGTGTTCTCCGAGAGGATCGAGACGCCCTCGCTCTCGTTGACGAGCGGGCCCTCCTTGGCGACCAGGTTCATGCCGTCGAACATCGCGTTGACGAGCAGGACGTCGTACTGCTTGTAGGAGGCCATGGCCTCGTCGAGGTCGTCGCGCAGCTTCAGCTGGATCGGCATCCAGTCGGGCGTGCCGTGGCGGTGGTTGACGACCGCGACGAGCGCCTCGATCCGCTCGAGGTACTCCTGGTACTGCGGGCACGTCGGTACGCGACGGCATCAGCTGCGCGATGAACGTGACGCGCTCGGTGTACTCCGGGTGCTGCTCGAGGAAGAGGTCGAAGGCCGAGAACCCGCGCAGCACGTTCTTCGAGAGGTCGGCGCGGTCGACGCGCAGGATCATGAAGTCGCGCCGGCGGCGCAGCAGCTCGCCCTCGAACTCGCCGACGCGCGGCGCCCTGCGGCGACTGCCGCGTGGCGGCGTGGTCGATCGGCAGCGGGTAGGCGCGCACCCAGACCTCGCGCTCGCCGAAGCGCACGACGCCGCGCTCGACGTCGACCTCGGCTCCATCAGGTCGCGGCAGCACTGCAGGAAGTTGCGCCGGTAGGAGTGCGTGTGGAAGCCGATGATGTCGTTGGCGAGCAGGCCCGTGTAGATCTCCTCGCGGATCCGCGAGGGCAGCACGCGCCAGGCGTCGGGCTGCGTCCAGGGGATGTGGACGAAGTGGTGCAGGAACACGTCGGGGCGCGCGCGCCGTACCAGCTCGGGCAGCGTGTAGAGGTGGTAGTCGTGGACCATCACGACCGGGTCGCGACGCTCGCTCGATCTCCTCGACGACCGCCCGCGCGAGGTCCTCGTTGACGACGTTGTAGCCGAACTCGAACGCCTCGATCTCGTTGCGGCGGATGTCCGGCGCGTTCGAGAGGTCCCACAGGTAGTGCTGGATGAACCACAGCATCGGGTTGGCGAAGATGTTGTAGAAGCGGTCGTAGGCGTCGGGGTCGCTGACCACCAGGCGGACCTGGTACTCGCCGCCGCCCGGCGAGCGTGACGGGGAAGGCGCGGCCGCCGTGCGCGCGCGAGACCTCGGCGTCGTCCTCGTTCATCGCCGAGGCGATCCAGATCGCTTCGCGGTGCGAGGCAAGGCCGGTCAGCGCGGTGACGAGGCCGCCCGTGCCGCGCTGGACCTCGCCGTCGGCATGGAACGTCACGGGCCCGCGGTTGCTGACCAGCACGAGCGGAGTCCGCTGTGCCGTAGCCACGGTCAGCCCTCCTGCAGCCTGTTGAAGATCCGCAGGTAGTCGCGCAGGTAGCGCGGCGTGAGGAAATGGGTGCGCACGTACTCCTTGCCGCGCCGTCCGAGCGAGCGGCCGAGCTCGGGGTCGCGCAGGATCCCGAGCGCGCGCTGCGCGCACTGCTCGACGCTCGAGACGAGGTAGCCCGACACCCCGTCCTCGATCTGCAGCGGGATCCCGCCGACGTCGCCGCCGATGAACGGCCTGGCCTTCCAGATCGCCTCCGAGACGGTCAGTCCGAAGCCCTCGCGCGTGGACTTCTGGATCACGACGTCGGCGTGCGACTGGAACGCGTTGACCTCGATCGCGCCGACGTTGTTGAAGTTGTTGAGGATGTGCACGTCGGGGTCGCCGTCGGCGTGTGCGATCGTCGCGTTGAAGAAGTCCCACCCCTCGGGGTCGTCGCTGGCCATCGAGCCGACCAGGGCGAGTTGCACCTCCGGCATCTCCTCCTTGACCTGTCGATACGCGTCGATCACTCCCAGTGGATCCTTCCACGGGTCGAACCGCGACACCTGGCAGATCAGCGGCCGGTCGACGTCGATGCCGAACTGACCGCACACGAACGCACCGTCCTCGGGTGACAGCGCCATGTTCTTGGGCGTCAGCGGGTCGATCGCCGGCGGCACCACGTTGACGTTGCCGCCCATGCCCTCGGGCACATACTGCTGCATGTGGAACAGAGACTCGGGATAGACCTCGATGTAGGGCATCAGCTGGGCGATCGTGTCCGGGTTGGGCGTCGAGAGGTCGATGTGGCAGCGCCACACCCACCCCTTGGCCTTCTCGGGGACGAGCTTGTAGAGCCCGGCCGGCTGCGGGTCGTGGATCAGGCACACGTCCCACCCGTCGCTGAGCTCACGCGCGTTCATCTCGTTGAAGCGCCGCCACGTCGCCCAGTCCTCGGAGTCGAGGTCCTGCGGGGCGCCCTGCAGCGCGTTGTGCATCAGCTTGGTCGCGTTGAAGAACTCTTCGCGCCCGTAGATCACGTGCCACTCGCAGTCGAGGCCGACGTCGCGCATCAGTGGCACGAGCGTGTAGAGGATCTCCGAGACGCCGCCGCCGAACGCGGTCGCGGACACGTGCACGATGCGCTTGCCCTGGAGCGGCTCGGCCAGCTCGCGGATTTCGGCGATCAGGTCGCGCCCGCAGATGTGCGTGTAGTCGGCGAGCGACTTGTGGGCGACTGCCACGGGCTGGAGCACGCGGCGGCACGATATCTCACCGGCGAGCGGCAGGCGCCCGGCTCGCAGCGCGGCTAACCGGCGCGCGAACTAAGGTCTAGGGGAATGCTGAACGGGCGCATCTACCGTGCGGCCTTCCTGCCGTTCCTGCTCGCGCTGGGCCTCGCGGCCTTCTCGCTCGGCAGCCGGCCGCAGCCCGCGACGACGACGCTCGCCCCCGACGCGTTCGATGGCGCGCGCGCATTCGCCGAAGCGCGCACGCTCGCGGCGCGCTTCCCCGAACGCCGCCCGGGCAGCCCCGGCGACCGTGCGCTCGCGCGTCTTCTCGCGGCCACGCTGCAGGGGCTCGGCGGCTCGGCGGCGGGCGGGTTCCAGGTCAAGACGGTGCACGTCGAAGGCCAGACGATCGAAGGCCAGCGCGGCCTGCGCACCGTGATCGCGCAGCGTCCCGGCTCGACCGGCGCCGCGCCGATCCTGATCGTCGCGCATCGCGACGCGGCCGGGCTGGGTGGGTCCGGCTCGCCCGCCGAGATGTCCGCGACCGCGACGCTGCTCGAGCTCGCACGCGTGTTCGCCGCCCGCGAGACCAAGCGCACGATCGTGCTCGCCAGCACCAGCGGGGGCAGCGGCGGCGCCGCGGGCGCCTCGGCGCTGCTCGAAAGCCTCGCGCAGGCGGGCGTCCACGGCCCGTTCGACGCCGCGATCGTGCTCGGCGACCTCAGCTCCGCGAGCCTGCGCCGCCCGCTCGTGATCCCTTACTCCGACGGCCTCGGCTCGGCGCCGCTGCAGCTGCAGCGGACGGTCGCCGACGCGATCAGCCGCGAGTCCGGCTGGGACCCGGGCTCGCCCAGCACCCTCGGACAGCTCGCGCACCTCGCGTTCCCGCTGGCGGCCGGTGAACAGGGCGTGCTGAACGCGCAGGGCCTGCCGGCCGTGCTCGTGCAGGCCAGCGGCGAACGCGGCCCGGGCCCCTCCGGGCGCGTCAGCGCCGAACGCCTGGAAGGCCTCGGCCGCGGGGTGCTGAGCGCCGTCGACGCGCTGGACAGCACCCCCGACGTCTCCGCGCAGATGGAGACCGGCGTGCAGCTCGCGCACAAGGTCGTGCCGCTGTGGGCGCTGCGGCTGCTGCTCGGCACGCTGTTGCTGCCGCCGCTGATCGCCGCGGTCGACGGCCTCGCACGCATGCGCCGCCGGCGCCTGCCCGCCGCACGCTGGACGCTGTGGACGCTCAGCTGCGCGCTGCCGTTCCTCTGCTGCGCGGTCTTCAGCTGGCTGCTCGGCGAGCTCGGCATCATCGGGGCGGCGCCGCCGGTGCCGGTGCCCGACGGCGCGATCCCGCTCGACGCCCCGGCCGTGAGCGCGCTCGTGACCGTCGTGCTCACGTTCGCGCTGTCGTGGCTGGCGCGCGGTGCGCTGGTGCGCCGCCTGTCGATCCCGCTGCGGCCGGACCCCGACGCCGCCGGGCTGCCGATCGTGCTCGTGCTCAGCGCGCTGGCGGTGCTCGTGTGGATCGGGAACCCCTATGCGGCGCTGCTGCTGATCGTTGCGACGCACGCGTGGCTGCTGCTTGCCGACCCCGACATCCGCCCGCGGCGCCCGGCGGCGCTCGCGCTGGTGGCGCTCGGACTGCTGCCGCTCGCGCTGCTGCTCGCCTTCTACGCGCGCCAGCTCGGCCTCGGCCCTGGCGCGCTCGCGTGGAGCGGCGTGCTGCTGCTCGCCGGCGGGCACGTGGGGATCGGCTCCGCTCTGCTCTGGAGCGTCGGCTTCGGCTGCGCGGTCGCCGCAGCGCGGCTGGCGTGGGTCCGGCCGCCCGAGCCGCTCAGCGCGCAGCCGCCCGAGGGAGTCGAGATCACGATCCGCGGGCCACTCTCCTACGCAGGGCCCGGCTCGCTCGGTGGCACCGAGTCCGCGCTGCGAAGGTAGGCGCCGGTGGCCGAGTACCCGATCCCGACCACGGCGCCCGCTCCCGGCGGAGCCGCGACGGGGGGCTCTCGCCGCAAGCGCTCCGCGCGGGCGCTGCGCTGGCTAGCTGTGGCGCTGATAGTCCTCGGCGCGCTCGCGCTCGCGGACGGCATCGTCACGCTCGTCTGGCAGGAGCCGATCACGGCGCTGATCGCCCGCATCCACCAGGATCAGCTGAGCGGCGAGCTGCACAGCGTCGAACAGGCTCGGCCGAACGCCGCGATCGAGCGCGAACTGGCCGGCATCGACGATCAGCGCGCGCGGATCGCGTTCCTCGCGCAGGCGATGCAGCGCACGGTGCAGAACGGGCACCCCGTCGGTCGGATCTCGATCCCGAGCATCGGCGCGAGCTTCGTGGTCGTCGACGGGACCGACACCGGCGACCTCGAGAGCGGGCCGGGCGTCTACTCGCCCGCGAGCTTCCCCGGCATCGGCTTTCCCGGCAGCGGGCGCACGACCGCGATCGCCGGGCACCGCACCACCTACCTGGCGCCGTTCCGCCACATCGACGCGCTGAGGGCCGGCCAGACGATCCAGCTCGCGATGCCCTACGGGCACTTCACCTACACCGTCATCGGGCACCGCATCGTCCAGCCGACCGACGTCGGCGCGGCGATCGCCGACCTCGGCTACGACCGGCTCGTGCTGTCGGCCTGCACGCCGCTGTTCAGCGCCGAAAAACGCCTGCTCGTCTATGCGCGCATGACGCGCGTGGTGCCGGAGGGCGCCGCGCGACTGCTGACCGGCGGGCAGCTGCCGCAGACGATCACCCAGCCGCTGCATCCCGCGGCGCCGCGCGAACTACCACCGGTGCTCAAATCCCTCGGCCCTTACTACATCCCCCCCGAATCCTAGGAGCGCGAGGCCGCCCGGCCCTCCGGCCACCTCGCCGACCCAGCTGACGCCGGCGCCTGCCGCGAGCGCCCGCTCGATCGCCTCGCGCCGCTCCGGGGGCGCGCAGAAGCACAGCTCGTAGTCTTCGCCGCCTTCGGCCGCCAGCTCGCCCGGGTCGCGGCCGAGCGCCGCGGCGACACCCTCGACCCCGGGCGCGAGCGGCAGCGCGGCGAGCTGCACGCGAAGCTGCGCGCCGCTCGCGCGGCCGAGGTGGGCCGCGTCGGCGGCCAGCCCGTCGGAGATGTCGATCATCGCGCGCGCCCCCGCCGCCGCCAGCGCGCGCCCCTCGGCCAGCCTCGGCAGCGGGCGGCGCGCATGCGCCAGCGTGGCCTCGCCGGCGGCGTCGCGAGGCGCCTGTCCCTCCATCACCGCGAGCGCGGCGCGGGCGGCGCCGAGCGCGCCCGTGACGCCGACGAGGTCGCCCGGGCGGGCGCCGTCGCGCCCGACGAGCTCCTCCTCGCGCTCGGCCCAGCCGGTCACCGCGACCGACACGAGCAGCACCGGCGCGCCGACGACGTCGCCGCCCGCGAGCGCCACCTCGCATGCGAGCGCGAGCTCATCGGCGCCCTGCACGAGCTCGAGCGCGGCGCGCTCGGTGAAGCCGGGCGGGAGGCCCAGCGACATGTACGCCTCGCCGCCGCGCGCGCCCATCGCGGCGAGGTCCGACAGCGCCCCGGCGAGCGCGCGGTGGCCGACCTCCGCGGGGCCGGCCCAGCCCTCGCCGAGCCGGAAGTGCACGTCCTGCACCATCGTGTCGAGCGAGGTCACGCACAGCGCCCCGCCGGCGCGCACGACCGCCGCGTCGTCCCCGCTGCCGCGCACCAGCCGCCGCGCCGACCGCGGGCTCCTCAACGCGGCCGCGATCGATTCGATCAGCGCGAGCTCAGCGATGCCGGTAGACGATCCGCGCGCGGTCCAGGTCGTAGGGGGAGAGCTCGCAGCGGACGCGGTCTCCCGGGAGGATCCTGATGCGGAACCGCCGCATCTTCCCGGCGACATGCCCGAGGACGACGTGGTCGTTGTCCAGCTTCACGCGGAACATCGCGTTCGGCAGGGCCTCGATCACCTCGCCCTCGAATTCGACCTTGTCCTCCTTCGCCACGCGTCTCCTCGTTCCAGGGCCGCCGGCACTACGGCCGCGACTCGCTCTTCGCTTGCTGATGCGCCATTCAAACTACCAGCGTTCCGGCGCCCGGGGTTGCCGCGCGCGGCGCCGGCGCGCCGGTCAGCCCGGCCCGGCGCCGCCGCGTCTGGTTGACCGGCGGCGGCGCGCTCGGGGCTTCGTGCCGCGCCGGCGGCGGCGGCCCGGCGGGCGCGTGCGTGCTGTTCGGGGTGGCCGGCGAGCGCCCGGCGCCGTGCTTGTGGGCTCCGTGCGGCTTGCCTTCGTGGGCTTCTTCGCCGGCCAGCTGCGCGCTGCCGGTGCTCGCGTACTTCCCGTAGAACGGTTTGAACGAGATCCCGGTGTTGTCTTCGTGGAGTGCCGCGCACGGATGCCCTTCGGTGACGCCCGACATGTAGTCGTGCCAGATCACGGCCGGCAGCGCACCCCCTGCTGGGGTTCGCCGTGCACGTCGGTCATCGACACGCGTGTGTTCGGGTAGCCCATCCACACGACGGTCGAGTATTCGGAGTTGAAGCCGTCGAGCCAGGCGTCGACGAGTTCGCTGGTCGTGCCGGTCTTGGCCGCCGTCGGGCAGTTGATCTGCGAGCGCACGGCGGTGCCGCCGAGCACGTTCTGGTGCAGGATCCGCGTCTCTTCGCCGGTGATCGCTTCGCTGAGGACCTTCGTGCGGTGGGGCTGGCCCCAGCTGCTGTCGACGCGGCCGTCGGGGAACACCACCTTCGTGATCGCGATCGGTTCGTTGCGCCAGCCGCCGTCGGCGAGCGTCGCGTACACGACCGCCATTTCCAGCGGCGTGACGCCGAGTGTGAGCCCCCCGATCGCTTCGGCCGGAAAGCTCGAGAGGTGGGTTTTGACGCCCATCTGGTAGGCCATCTGGGTGATCGTTTCCTCGCCGAGGTCGGCCGCGAGCTGCGCGAAGACCGTGTTGTCGGAGGCGAGCGTCGCCGCCACCAGGTTCATCGACTTGTTCAGCGACGTGCCCTCGAAGGTCTTGACTTCGTAGGTGGGGTAGCCCGGCAGCCACCCGGGGGCGAGCGTGTGCGAGACGTAGTCGGTGGAGTTCGGGTCGATCCCGCGTGAGAGCGCGTCGGCCAGATCGATCGCCTTGAACGTCGACCCCGGCTGCCGGTGCCCGTCGGCGGCGAGGTTGTACTGCGACTTGCCGTAGCTCTCGGACTCCGCCATCGCCTCGATGTCGCCGTTCTGAGGGTTGAGGGTCACGATCGCCGACGCCGGGTCTTCGGGCCCGTTCAGAACTTCACCGATCGCTTTGCGAGCGAGACGCTGCATGTTGAGGTCGATCGTCGTGTAGACCCTGAGCCCGCCGAGTTCGACGGTCTTGCGCCCGTAGCGGTGCACGAGCTGCTCGCGCACGTATTCGAAGAAGAACGGTTCGCGGCGCTGCGTGTAGAACCCGCCGTGTTCGACCTGGAGCGGCGCGTGCTCGGCGGCGTGCGCCGCTGCCGAGCCGATGTAGTGCAGTTCGGCCATCTTGCTCAGGACCTCGTTGCGCCGGCGCTTGGCTTCGCCGGGATCGCTGAACGGGTTGTACTGCGAGGGCGCCTGCGGCAGGCCCGCGAGCAGCGCCGCCTGAGCGAGGTCGAGCTGCGAGGCCGGTCTGTTGAAGAAGATGCGCGCCGCCGCCTGCACCCCGACGGCCGTCTGGCCCCCGACGGTCCCGTACGGGACGCTGTTGAGGTACTCGGTGAGGATTTCCTTCTTGCTGTGTTCTTTCTCGTAGTCGAGCGCGATCTGGGCCTCGATGATCTTCTGGCGCAGCGTGCGCTTGTCGGCGCCGAGGTACAGGTTGCGCATCAGCTGCATCGTGATCGTCGAGGCGCCCTGCAGCGCCTGGCCGCTGACGACGTCCTTGACCGCGGCGCGGATGATCCCTTCGAAGTCGACGCCGTGGTGTTTGTAGAAGCGCTGGTCCTCGATCGCGACGGTCGCGTCGCGCAGGTCGGGCGCCATCGCGTCCCAGCCGACCGGGGTGCGCAGCACGTCGGACTGGATGAAGCCGAGCCGTTCGCCGTTGGCGGCGTACACCGCCGAGGAGCCGCCGCTGATCAGCGGCCGCAGCTTGCGCGGCGGGGTCGCCGAGGCGGCCACGTTGAGCACGTAGGCGGCGCCGGCGATTCCCGCGATCACGGCCACGGAGCACAGCACGACGGCGACGGTCAACACTGCGCGCGCCCCGCCGCGGGTTCGGCGGCGCCGACGGTTTCTGGCTTGGCGGGACATCGGGCCACGATCGAGGTTACCGTGCGGGCTCGCGCGGGTGGCAGGTTCCCGTGCGCGGGCCTCTAGGCTCGGTGGTCCCGACACATGCGAGCAGACACAGCCCCCCCGGACCTCCGCCCGCTCGGCGCCGCTCCCGTCGTGGAGGCGCCCGAGCCGCTCGCCCCCGGGCCGCTCGCACCGCCGCAGCTCGTCCCGTCCCGCGTCTCGGTGCTCGCGCGGCTGCGCAGCGACCCGGCGCGGATGAGCGCCGTGCGCGACTGCTGGCGCGCGCTGTGGACCTCGCGCCTGCTGGTGTGGGCGGCGGGCGTCGGCGCGGTCGCCGGCTTCGGCTACGGCCCCTCGCGCGGCGCCTTCGACGCCTCCGCGCTGACGCGCGGCTTCGGCGGGCTCGGGGACCTGCTGGCGGCGCCGTCGGCGCGCTGGGACTCGGCCTGGTACCTCGTGATCGCGCGCTTCGGCTACCGCCCCGACCTCGGCTCGCTGACCGCGCCGCGGACCGCGTTCTTCCCGCTGTACCCGATCGGGCTGCGCGCGATCTCGTGGCTCGGCACCCCGCCGGTGCTCGCCGGCGTGCTGCTCTCGTGCGCGGCGCTCGCGGCGGCGCTGTACGGCATCCATCGCCTGACCACGCTCGAGCTCGGCGCCGCCGGTGTCCCCGACGCCGCGCGCCTGGCGGTGCTCGCGACGGCGTTCGCGCCGATGGCGTTCTTCCTCTCGGCGGTCTACTCGGAGTCGCTCTACCTGGCGCTCTCGGTGGGCGTGTTCTGGGCCGCCCGGCAGGGTCGCTGGGCCCTGGCGGGCGCGCTCGGCGCGCTCGCCGCCGCTACGCGCAGCGCCGGCGTCGTGCTGCTCGTGCCGGCGCTGATGCTCTACCTGTACGGGCCGCGCGAGGACCGCTTGCGCGGGCGGGCGCGCGCAGGAATCGCGCGGCTGCGCCCGCGCTACCGGCTGCGGGCGGACGCCGCCTGGCTGGCGCTGATCCCGGCGGGCGCGCTCGCGTTCCCGCTCGCGCTAGCGGCGCGCGGCGGGGATCCGCTCGCCCCGCTGCGCGCGCAGCAGCTGTGGGGCCGGCACTTCGCCGGTCCGTTCGTGGCCGTCTGGGACGGCTTGCGGGCGGCCTTCGAGGGCGCACGCCAGCTGCTCTCGATGCAGAGCGGCCACGTCTACTTCCCGGCCGCGCCGGGCAGCCCGACCGTCGCCGCCGAGCACAACCTGATGCTGCTCGCGTTCCTGGCGCTCGCGGTCCCGCTCCTGGTCGCCGCACTGCGCCGGCTGCCGCTCGCGTACGGCGCCTACGCGCTGGTCGCGCTCGCGCTGCCGCTGTCCGACCCGGTCCCCGGCCAGCCGCTGATGTCGCTGCCGCGCTTTCTGCTCGTGCTGTTCCCGCTCGCGATCGGCGCCGGCGCCTGGCTCGCCGAGCACCCGCGTGCGCGCGTGCCGGCGTTCCTCGCCTCGGCTGCGCTGCTGGTCCTGTTCACGGCCGAGTTCTCGACGTGGCACTGGGTCGCCTGATGGAGGCGGCTCTGCAGGACGGCGAGCTGCGCGCAGTCCCCGAGGTGCCCGAGGGCGACGCCTCGCAGTCGCCGCTGCCGGGCTGGCCGTGGTGGACCGGGATCGCGGCGCTGTTCGGCGCGTTCGTGCTGACCGCGCTCGGCTCGATCCTGATCGACGTGCCCGCGGTCCTGCTCGGCGCCGAACTGACGAGCACCCACACGCCGGCCGGCCTGACGCTCGCCGACACGTTCGTGCAGGACGCCGCCTTCGTTGCCGCCTCGGTCTGGTGCGCCCGGCTCGGCGGGCGCAGAGGTGCGCGCTTGGAGTTCGGGCTGCGCCCGCCCGGCGTCGGCTGGCGCTCGGCGCTCGGGATGATCGTGCTGCTGATCGTCTCGTTCCTCGTGTTCGACGCGATCTGGGCCGAGCTCACCAACCCCGGCAAAGAGAAGCTGCTCGAACAGCTGGGCGCGAGCGAAGGCACTGCGCTGCTCGTGCTGAGCGCCGCGCTGACGTGCGTGATGGCGCCGATGTGCGAGGAGTTCCTGTTCCGCGGCACCATCTTCACCTCGCTGCGCCAGTGGGGCACGCTGCCCGCGGCGCTGATCACCGGCCTGCTGTTCGGCGGCGTGCACGCCACCTCGGCGCCGGCCGCCGACCTGCTGCCGCTCGCGGCGCTCGGTTTCGGCCTGTGCCTGCTCTACCGGTACTCGGGCTCGCTGTACCCGTGCATGGGCGCCCACGCGCTCAACAACTGCCTCGCGTTCGCGGGCCTCGAGGGCTGGGGTGTGGCAGGGCATCGTGCTGATCGTCGCCGCGCTCGGCGGCATCGCGCTCGTGATCGCGGTCTGCGGCCGGCTCGGCCTGACCGCCGGGCGCGCGCCACCGCGCGAGGCAGGACTTCCGGGCCCGGCCGCGTAGGATCGTGTCCATGAAGAGATGCCTTCGGCGCCGCGGCGGTGGGTGCGGCACTCGCCCTGGCGATCGCGCCTCGCGGCCTCCGCTGCCGAAGCGCCGCCGCCACCACGCCGCGCCCGCGCCGGCGCCGCCCTCAGCGGGGAAGCTGAAGCTGACCGTGCAGCACGCCGGCGGCACGCCGCTGTTCGCCACGGCGGGCTCGCGCGTGACCGTGCGCGGGGTCGTGCTCCCCTACGTCGCGGGCCAGACGGTCAAGGCGAGCTTCTACTTCGACGGCCGCAAGGTCGGCGTTCGGCAGGTCGCGGTGGCGCCCCTCGGCAAGGGCGCCGGGCAGTTCCACGTCTCCTACGCCAGCACCCAGGCGGGCCGGCTGATCGTGAGGGTCGGCGCACTACGCGACCCCGCAGCAGGCGCTCTTCAGCGCGGGGGCGCCCGCGGTGCAGTTCGTCCACACCGGCCTGGGCCCGGGCTCCTCGGGCGCCTCGGTGCGACTGCTGCAGTCCGAGCTGTGGGCGCTGCACTACGCGGTGCCGCTCGACGGCATCTTCGACGAAGCGACCGGCCAGGCGCTGATCGCCTACCGCAAGATGACCGGCCTGGAACGGATCGCCTACTCCGGCCCGACGGTGTTCAGATATCTCTTCCACGGCGCCGGAGCGTTCCACGTGCGCTACCCGGGCGACGGGCGCCACGTCGAGGCGAACCTGACGAAACAGGTGCTCGCCGAGATCGAACCCGGCGGCCGCGTGCACCTGATCTACACGACCAGCTCGGGCAAGCCCTCGACGCCGACCGTGATCGGGCGCTTCCGCGTCTACTCGAAGACGCCGGGCACCAACAGCGAGGGCATGGTCGACTCCAACTACTTCATCCGCGGCTACGCGATCCACGGCTACGCGGAAGTCCCGACCTACGCGGCCAGCCACGGCTGCCTGCGCGTGCCGATCCCCGACGCGCCCGCGATCTACGCGTGGGTCCGCGAGGGCACGCCGGTCGACGTCTACAACGAGAACGGCCAGGGCAGCCGCGTGGTGCGCGCGGGCGCTGGGCCCTGAGGGCCCTGCGTCAGACCCGGACGCGGATCACGCGGGCCAGGTAGCCGATCCCGAACCCGAACACGATCAGCGCGAACAGCAGCCGCAGCGCGCGCTCGCCCCATTCGCTCGAGCTGAGCCCGGAGAACGGGCGAGCTCGTCTGTTCCGAGACTTCGTCGACGCTGCGTGCGGAAGCCGCTCTCGTGCGTCTGGGCGACGGTCGCGCCCGACAGTTCCGCCTGCTGGTGGCCGGACGCAGTGCTCGTCTGATCCAGCGCGAACAGCAGGAAGGACAGGATCGCGATCAGGCAGATCACGATCCCCACGACACGCACGATCCTGACGGTGAAGGTCGCCATACCCGGAGAATCGGCGTTCGCGCGCCGCTAGATTAGGCCTGCAGATGAGCGCGCTGGACGCAAGTACGACCGATCTGGAGCAGGCGCGCCAGGCGCTGCTCGGCCAGCTGCGCGAGCACGCGCTCGTGATCGGCGAGGTGACGCTGACCAGCGGGGCGCGCGCCTCCTACTACGTCGACGCCAAGCGCGCCATCCTGCGCCCGGAGGGCTTCGCGGCGCTCGCCGAGCTGCTCGCCGCACAGGTGCAGGAGTGGGGCGGGACCGCCGTCGGCGGGATGACGATGGGCGCCGATCCGCTCGCCTGCGCGGCGCTCGCGGGTGGAGCCCGCGCGAAGGGCTTCTTCGTGCGCAAGGACGCCAAGACACACGGCCTGCAGCGCCGCGTCGAGGGCCCGCCGCTCGACACCGAGGACCGCTGCGTGGTCGTCGAGGACGTCGTCACGACCGGCGGCTCGACGCTCGCTGCGATCGAGGCCCTGCAGCAGGAGGGCCGCTCGATCTGCGGCGTCGTCAGCGTGCTCGACCGCCTCGCCGGCGGCGGCCCGGCGATCGAACGCGCCGCCGCGGCGCCCTACCGCGCGCTGACCACGATCGACGAGATCTACCCCGAGCGCCCCGACCGCGGCGGCAGCTGAGATGGCGCCGCCCGGAAGGCGCCGTGCGCGTGCGCGACGCGACCCCGGACGACGTCGCGACGATCCTCGCGATGATCCGCGAGCTGGCCGAGTACGAGCAGCTCGCAGACCAGGTGGCGGCGACCGAGGAGCTGCTCTCGCGCGCGCTGTTCTCGAGCCCGCCCGCCGCGGAGGCGCTGATTGCCGAAAACGATCACGAGCCCGTTGGCTACGCCCTGTTCTTCTCGACCTTCTCCACATTCCTATCCATTCAGGGGATCTGGCTCGAGGATCTCTATGTGCGCCCGCCGCACCGCAAGGCCGGGGCCGGGCGCGCGCTGCTCGCGGCCCTTGCCGCGCGCCTGCGCGAGCGGGGCGGCCAGCGCCTCGAATGGGCGGCGCTCGACTGGAACGAGCTCGCGCTCGGGTTCTACCGGGGGCTCGGCGCGCGCCCCATGGGCGAATGGATCACGCACCGCCTGACCGGTCCCGACCTCGAGCGCCTGGCCGCCGAGGCGCACGGCTGAGCCTCGCCGGTAGCCTTCTGCGGCGCGCGCGCCGTGAGCCCTCGTAGTCCAATGGACAAGACGACCGCCTCCTAAGCGGTAGATCCAGGTTCGACTCCTGGCGGGGGCACTCCCGGCGCCGCCCGGCGCCTATGTGGCGGGCACGATGTTCTGGTTCACACCGAGCAGCCACCCTGCACGTGCACGGCGCGGGCCAACGGATCGACTCTCGAGGTGCGCTCGCGAGCGGCCGCGAGCGCCCGTGCATCCCGAGTGCAGCGCTAGGATCCCTCTAGGCCACGAAGGAGAGGCGATGACGCGCTACCTGATCGAGCGGGTTTGGGATCCCATCGCGGAAGACGAGATGTCATCCAAGGGGCCGCTGTCCAAGAAGATCCTCGAAGAGAACGAGCAGTTCGCGCCCATCGTGTGGGAGCACTCGCACACGGTCATGGACGAGGAGGGTCAGCTGAAGTCCTACTGCGTCTACTCGTCACCGAACGCAGATCTCATCCGCGAGCACGCGGGCATGCTCGGAGATCACACCATCAGGCACATCTACGAGATCGGCGGCGACATCTCTCCCGACGACTTCGCCTGATCGCCCGCCACGAAGTCGAACTCGGCGTGATACTGCTCCTGCAGTGCGACGCCGCGCCGCAGGCGCGCCCGGCGACGACGCGGTTCGTCGCCGTCTGCGATCAGTTCGAGTGCCTGGTTGCACAGACTGATCACCTCGTGGTACGCCCAGCCGTGGCCGGCCTGCTCGGCGGCGGTGAGGAGGTAGTCGGCCGCCTGTTCCGCATCGCCGGCCTGCCGCCAATGGTGCGCAAGCAGCGCGGCGTACGCCAAGCGGTCACCCGCTGCCCCCTCGATGAAACGCGCCACGGCCGCGTGGCGCTGGCGCCGTGCGGCGATGGGCAGCGTCGAGTACGCGACCTCCCGAATCAGGCCGTGCTTGAACGTGAGCTCCTGCTCGCCCTCGATGCGTGACTCCGGCATGCGGCGGATGAGGTCGCGCATTTCCAGCGACCGGAGCAGCTCCGGGAGAGGGCCGGGAGTCCCGAGCGCTTCCAAGCTTCCCCGCCAGAAGACTTCGCCGATCACCGACGCGCTCAGGATCAGCTGCCGCTCGGGCGCGGGAAGGCGGTCCAGACGCGCCGCGATCATCGTCTTGACGTTGGTCGGGAGCTCCTCGGGCGCCGACGCTTGGCCCTCCGACAGCCATGCGGTCAGCTCCTCGATAAGGAGAGGGTTGCCGCCTGCGGCGCGCTCTACCCGGCTCACGATCTGCTCGCCCGCGGGCGTGCGAGCAAGCAGATGGCGCACGAGGTCGTTGGCATGAGCACTGTCCAAGGCGTCGAGCTGCATCGTCATGTGCCTCGGCAGACGCGCCCAGTCCGGCTGGTCGTCCAGGAACTCCTCCCGGGCCAGGGCGAGGATGAGAAGCGGCGCGCCCGTAAGCCGGACGACCAGCGAGCCGACGAGTTCGAGCAGGCTCTGATCTGCCCACTGCAGATCCTCGAGAACCAGCAACGTCGGCTGCTCCCGTGCGAGCGCCTCGAGAAAACGCCCCACCGAGGCGAACAGGTCCTCTCGCTCCCCGACTCGGTCCTCGGTGAGCCGCGCGACGATCGATATATGGGCGGCGACACTCGACACGTCGTCGTCTCCGAACAGCGTGCGCAGCCGGCGAGCCAGCTTCGCCACCGCCTCAGGGGCCGGATCGCTGGCGAAGATGGCGCACGCCTCCTTGATGACCAGCGCGAGCGCGCCATACGCGACGCGCTCCCCATACGGGAAGGAGCGTCCGCGCAGCACGCGTCCGCCTCCGTCCTGAACTCGGCTCGCCAACTCGATGGCCAGCCGCGTCTTGCCGATCCCCGGAGCACCCACGACCGTGACCAGCTGTGGATACCGCTCAGAGGACGTCCGCGCCCATGCGCGCGCGAGAAGCTCGAGCTCCGTCTCGCGCCCCACGAACGGTGCGTCTGAAACGCGGCGTTCTGCAGGCGCCGCCGTGGCCGATCGCGCGAGCCATGCTCGCAGCGGCGCCGACTTGCCCTTGGCCATCAGCGGCGCCAACGGTTCGTAGTCGATGTCGATCGCGGTGGCGGCATGCGTCTGCTCGCCGACGAGAACCCCTTCAGTGGGCGCCGCGGACTGCAGCCGCGCAGCCGTGTTCACCGCGTCCCCCATCACGGTCAGCTCGCGCCGCCCCTCGGGCCCTACGCGCGCGAAGATCACCTCTCCGGTGTTCACGCCGACACGGACGCAAAGTCCGCAGAAGTCCTCGGTGTTCTCGGAGGCCCGCCGCTGAATCTCGAGCGCAGCTCTCACCGCGCGCGTCGGGTCATCCTCGTGGGCGACCGGTGCCCCGAACACCGCCATGAGCGCATCGCCGATGACCTTGTCGACCGCGCCCCCAAACTGCTCCACGACCTCGCCCATCGCGCGCATGCAGCGGTCGACCATCGAGCGGATCTCCTCGGGATCGGTTCGCTCCGACAGGGCGGTGAAGCCGGAGAGGTCGGCGAACAGCACCGTCGCCCACCTTCGCTCTTCCTCGGGGTCCGGGCCTTGAGGCGCTGGATGCGGCCCCGGAGCCCCGAGCCCGGCTCCGCAAGCCCCGCAGAACTGAAAACCTGGGGGATTCTCCTGTCCGCACACCCGACAAGCTCCCTGCAGCGCGCTACCGCAGCTGCCGCAGAACCGCTGGGCCGAATCATTCTGCTCGCCGCAGGCCGGGCAGTGGGTTGTAGCGGCCAAACCAGACCTCACGCTGCCGCGGCGCGCTGGGCGGGGCGGCGCGGCTGCTGCTGGATTCGTCCACCATCCGCGGGCGAACGTCGTCGCGGAGCATGCCATGGTCGCCCACGCTCGCCCCCCCTACCACCTCTTCCGACCATCGCCGTCAGGATAGATCCTCGCGGGTCGCGGGGCAGAGTCCCGGCGCGGGCATGGAGCCTCTCGGCGGCGCCGCCGTAGCGCCGCGGTTTACCGCGCGCCTCCGGACGTGGACGAATTCACCACTCAAGTTCCGCGCGCAACGGATCGATGAGGGCGAGTAAGCGCGGTCTTCGCGACCGCCGCGCACGGGAGCACCTCAACCGCCATGTCCGACAGCCCAGACGCCACGCCCGAGCCGGTCCCGGAGGCCCCGCTCGACGGGCAGGCCCAGGCTCCCGCCTCGGGCCCGGGCGCGCAGGCGCCCGAGCAGGCACAGGCGGCCGCCCCCAAGGCCCAGCGCACCCTTCCCGGCGGCATCGACATCCGCAGCGCGCTGCTGGCCGCGCTCTGCATCGGCGCCGGCGCGGTCGCTTCGATCGCCGGCGCGCGCGCTGTCGCTGCCTCGGACGAACAGGGCCAGCAGCGCTCCTTCCACCGCACCGCCGCCGCCGTCACCGCCGGCGTCAAACTCGGCCTCGCGCACGAGGAAGACCTGCTGACGAGCTCCGGCACCTACCTGTCCCGCAACTCCGGCGGCACCCCTCGCGAATTCCGCTCGTGGGCCGGCTGGGCGCACGTGATGCACAACCACCCCGAACTGCGCTCGCTGGGCCTGATCGAACTGGTGCGCCAGCCCGAACTGGCCGCGTTCGCGGCGCGCCTCTCCGGGCACCCGCTGAAGCCGGCTGCCCCCAAGACCGCCGCCGGCGCAGTCGCCGCCACGGCCGCCTCCTCCGCCACCACCTCTCGCGCGGCCAGCGTGCGGCGCACGACCGTGACCGGCACTACAGCGAGCGGCGTGACCGTCGCGGGCACGAGCACCGTGGCGCCCGCCGTCCCGGCCAAGCCCGCGCTCACGATCAAGGGGCCCGGCGCGGCCAACTCCTTCCACTGCCTGACGCTCGGCACCGTCTCGCGGGCGGGCCTGCACGCCCCCGGCCCGACGTTCGACTACTGCGGCGACGACGCCGCGCTGCTCGCCACGCGCGACAGCGCCCACAGCATCTACACGCAGCTGCCCGGCGCCCACTCCGAAGAACTCGAAGTCCTCGCCCCGGCCTACCGCGGCAGCGCGATCCCCGCCTCGATGGTCGCGCGCCGCGCCGCCTTCGTCGGCTGGGTCCGCGAGGTCTTGGTGCCTCGCGAGCTGCTTGCGCAGGCGCTGCACGGCGGCTCGCTCGACGCGGCCCGCCTGCGCCACCACAGCGGCTCCTCGGTGTCGCTGTTCACGCTCGGCACGCCGCTGGCCGGCGCGCAGACCACCGTCGCCTCGCTGCAGAACGGCTGGTCGCTGCGGACCGCCGGCCCGGCGCTGAGCTCGGCCGTGTTCAAAGACGGCGACGCGCTCGCGATCCTGGTCATCGGCCTCGCGCTGAGCCTGCTCGGCGGCGCGCTCGTGCTGCTGCCGGCGGTGGCGCCGACGGGCGAGCCCGGCACGCGCAAGGCCGCCGCGCAGGACCCCGAGCGCCACGAGGAGCTCTACGACCCGCTCACCGGCCTGCCGAACCGCGGGCTAACGCTCGATCGCGCCGAGCGGATGCTCGCGCGCGCCGGGCGCAACTCGTCGATCATGATCGGCGCGCTGTTCATCGACATCGACTGGTTCAAGGACATCAACGAGAAGCTCGGCAACGAAGCCGGGGACCAGCTGCTCAAGATCGTCGCCGAGCGGCTCGAGACCGTCGTGCGCACCCACGACACCGTCGGTCGCCATGGCGGCGACGAGTTCGTGGTGCTCGTCGAATCGGCCGTCAAGGGGATGCGCCTGGACTCGCTCGCGCGCCGCATCATCGAGTCGCTGCACAAGCCGGTCGACCTCGAGGGCTTCGGCCCCAGCGTCCACCTGACCGCCAGCATCGGCGTCGCCTTCGGCCGCTACGCGACGCCCGATGACCTGCTGCGCGACGCGCACATGGCGCTGTTCGCCGCCAAGGCCGCCGGCAAGGACCGCTACACGCTCTTCAACGCCAACATGCGCGCGATCATCGAGGGGCGCGGCGTGCTCGAAGTCGAGCTCAACCACGCGCTCGAGGAGGACCAGTTCTCGCTCCTCTACCAGCCGGTCTACGACCTGCAGACGCACGGCGTCGTCGGCCTCGAGGCGCTGCTGCGCTGGGTCCACCCCAAGCGCGGCGAGGTGCCGCCCGAGGACTTCATCCCGATCGCCGAAGAGAGCGGCCTGATCGTGCCGATCGGCCGCTGGGTGCTCGAGCAGGCGTGCAGCAGGGCCGCCTCGTGGAACGTCGCCGGCCACCGCGCGGGCGTCGCCGTCAAGGTCGCCAAGCAGCAGCTCGACCGCGACGGCTTCGTCACCGACGTGCTGCGCGCGCTGCAGCAGTCGGGGCTCGAGCCCTCGATGCTCGCGCTCGAGATCGCCGAGACGACCGTGATGGCCGACAAGGAGCTGGCCGCGAGCCGCATCGAGCAGCTCAAGCAGCTCGGCGTGCGGATCGCGATCGACGACTTCGGCGGCGGCTACGCCTACCGCGCCGACCTGCAGCGGATGCCGATCGACTTCCTCAAGGTCGACCGCAGCTCGCTCGCCGCCTCCGAAGACGAGGACTACCGCAGCTGGCTGCTCGAGGCGATCCTCGTGTTCGGCCGCGACCTGTCACTGACCGTGATCGCCAAGGGCGTCGAGACCCAGGAGCAGATGCTCGAGCTGCAGGCGATGGGGTGCACGATGGCGCAGGGCTTCTTCCTCGGCCAGCCGACCCCGTCGGACTCCGTCGAGCGCCTGTTCGGCGTAGGCGCCGGGCTGCAGGTCACCGACCCGCGCGCCGGCCAGCCCCAGGTCGTCCCGCCCCTCGCCCCGCCTGCCCCCGCCGCGCAGGTCGTGCAGGCCGCGCCCGCCGCCCAGGCGGCGCCCGTCACGCCCCGCCCCCGGCGACGCCCGCCGCGCAGGCGGCACCGGTCCCGCCGGCGACGCCCGCCGCGCAGGCGGCTGCCCTGGCCCAGGCCCGGCCCGTCCAGGCCGAGTCGCAGCCGGCCGCCGAGCCGGTCGCGCCGAACCCGGCCGCGCCGCAGCCCGCCGAGCAGCAGTAGCCGGCCCGCCTAGGCGAGCCGCGCGAGCCACATCATGTGGCGCACCTCGTGCTCGACCGTGCGCACGCGATGGCGCTCGAGCAGCTCCTCGGCGTCACGCAGCAGCGCCTCGCGACGCGCGGGCTCGAGCGTTGCGACCCAGCTGAGCGAGGCGACCCACGCGAGCATCTGCTCGCGGTCGAAGCGCCCCGGCGAGCTTGCCGAGAGCTCGGTCACGGGGCCGAACGCCGGGTCCTCCTCGAGCGCCGCGGCGGCCCCGCGCCGGCTGAACGCCGGGTGCTCCGGGCGCGTCGCCGCCAGCATCGTGCCGAGCTCGTGTGCCCACGGCGCATCGAACACCGGCACGCTGCGCAGGATCGCCACGCCGCCGCGCGGGCGCAGCACGCGGCGGATCTCCGGCACCGCTCGCGACTCGTCGAACCAGTGGAAGGAGTCGGCTGCGAACACCGCCTGCACCGAGTCCTCGGGAAGCGGGATCTGCTCGGCCGTCCCCGCCAGCGCGCGCTGCTCGCCGATCGCGCGCGCGAGCAGAGCACGCGTGTCCGCGAGCGGCTCGACCGCCGTCAGATCGAGGCCGGCGCCAAGCAGTGCGCGCGAGAGCTGGCCCGTTCCCGCGCCGAGCTCGAGCACCGGCGCGCCGGGCGCGAGCTCGAGCCGCTCGACGAGCGTGCGCGCGACCCCCTCGCCGTACAGCGGCCGGCCGCGGTCGTAGGTCTCGGCGTCGCCGAAGCCGCTGACGAGCGGATGCAGCCCGGCGGCCGGCTGCTGTTCTGCTGCCATCGAGTGATCATCTCAGCACGCATACGGCTGCCGCGCCTGCGCGTTGCGGCGCGCTCCGGCGCCGAAATCGATCATCTAGGGTTTGCCGCTGCACATCCGCCGCCCGACGCGCCCCCGCGGCGGCCCCCCGGAGCAGAGACCCGAGGATCGATCATGACGAGAACCCCCTGGCCGGCCGCGCTGGCTGCCGCGACCGCGGCGGCGATGCTCGCCGGCTGCGGCGGCGGAGGCTCCTCCGCGAGCACCCCTGCCGCCACGCAGAGCGCCCCCGCGAGCACACAGACGCAGAGCTCGACGACGCCCACCGCGACGACCGGCACGACCGCGGCGACCGGCACCGCTGCGCCCGCGAGGACGGGCACGACCGTCGCGCCCACCACGAGCACGACCCCCGCGCAGACCGGCACCGCCCCGGCGCTGACCCGCCAGCAGCAGCAGGCGACGCTGGCGGGGTGCCGGCAGGTGCTCGAACAGCGCAAGCTCTCGGCGAAATCGACCGCCAAGCTCGAAGCCGCCTGCGCCCAGGTCGCGAAAGGGAACATCGGCGCGCTGAAGAAGGCCGCGGCGGAAGTCTGCGAAGAAGTGATCCTCGGCGCGAACGTGCCCGCGAGCCCGCAGCGCGAAGCGGCGCTCGAGGCCTGCCGCAGATGAGCTGGGGCTCACAGCCGGGGCGCGCGTGCGCCCCGGCTGTCCGCCGCCGGTCTCAGCCGGCGCCTTCCAGGAACGGCACCAGCCCCGCGTAGAAGGCGTTGCCTTCGATGTTCGCCGCCCGGCTCGGCAGCGGCCGGGTCGTTGTGGGCGTATTCGTGTTCCTTGGCGATCAGCGTCAGGTTTTCGGGCGGGATGCCCGACTGTTCGGCGAGCGTGCTCGCGGCTTCCAGCGTGTTGAAGCCCGGTTTGTCGAGTTCCGAGCTGATCGCGAGGATCTTCATCGAGTGCGGCAGTTCGTGCCCGTGGATCGCGTGCTCGCCGAGCAGTTCCTGTGCTTCGTTGTAGTTCCCGTCGGCGACCGCGCCCGTGTCGATCGTGAGCCGTTCGGGGAAGTACCACTCGTCGCCGTCCGCGTTCTTGAAGTCCGCCCCGCCGAGCATTTCGGCGTAGCGGTGGATCGGCGACAGCGCGCCTTCGCTGTTCCAGCCGTAGAGCCCGTCTCCTTTGGGCGTTTCTTCCAAGCCCTTGCCGTCGTGGACCTGCGCGGCGAGCAGGTTCGGCGGCGAGGTGCCGACGTTCGTCGCGAACCCGAACTCGGCTTCGTTGTCGACCGGGATCAGTTCGCCTTTTTCGTTGTGGGGCTTCAGGTTCGCGGGCAGCAGCGAGAACCCCTCGGCGAGCGAGGCTTCTTCCGGTCCCTGCAGCACGGCCGTCGCGCCGAGCGTCGAGAACAGCCCGAGGAACGGTGCGCCGATGCCGCCGAAGGCGAGCCAGGGCGAGCCCGTGTCGACGTGGTGCAGCTCTGTTTCGGCCTGTTCTCTGCTGATCGGCGTCGGTCCGCTGCCGCCGTCGTCGTACACGAGGCCCGAGAGCCCGTCCGCGCCCGCGGTGCCGGAGAAGTCCCAGGTCGCGTAGGCCGTCACGACCGAGCCGCCGAGCGAGTGCCCGGCCAGCACGACATGGCCGCCGAGCGCTTTGGCCGAGTCGATCACCGTGTGGAGGTCTTCGACCGCGACGTTCATGCCCCATTCGCGCGCGAAGTTCACTTCGTTGCCGAACAGGTACAGGTGTTTCTTGATCGGGTGGGCTTCGGTGAGCCAGCCGAGGTAGTACTGGAACAGCTGCTGTGGGGTCGCCCGGCCGGTCTTGGCCTTGCGGATCTCCGACTGGTCCTCCAGCAGGTTCTCGCGGCGTTCGACGGACCACACCTGCCAGTCGGGCAGCCGTTCCACGAGCGACTTCGCGAACGGCACGATGTAGGCGGCGCCCGCCGAGGTGCCGGGCTCGAACACGACCACGTTCTTGGCGTGGCTGCGCCCGATCTTGATGACGCCGACCTGGTTGAGGTTGAGGCCCGGGCGCAGATGCGAGTGCGGGACCGTGAACGAGCTCGGCGTGCCGGGCGCCACCGGCGCCGGCATCCAGATGCGATGGACGGGTACCGCCGCCCCCGCCGCCGAGGCCCAAACCGCCATGAGCGCGAGCGCGCTCACCATCGCAAGCGCCGTCCTGCGTAGGCGCCGATCCGTCGCTGCTCTCATCCCAAGCCCCTCCTCGACCTCGGTGTAACTGCTGTCCCGCGGTACGCCGCCCCTTCGCTGCGCCCCGCCCCTCGACGCAGACGGTAATCGCACAGCGCGGCCGATGCAACCCTCCCGGCGCGATCTCGGCCGCGGCGCGCCCCCACCCGAGCGGGTGTTCAGCTCTCGCCGTCCTCGGGCTCCTCGTCCTCGTCCTCGTCCTCGCCGGCGTACAGCGACTCGGAGGCGAGCTCGCGCCCGCGGCCGTCGAACAGCCTGATCTCGAGCAGGTCGCCCCGGTAGTCGTCGGGTGCGATCAGCGTGAAGCGCTCGTCGAGGACCTCGCACTGGTCGACCGCGAGGCCCGCCAGCTCGGCGGTCGCGACCGCACCCCCGGACACGAGCGGCCGCCCCCACACGAGCGTCATCGCGGCGACGGCGCCGGCCTCCCCGCGCCACGCGCCGATCACCTCGTCGCACACGTCGAGCCGCCAGTCGGGGTTGCGCTCGGCGGTCTCGGCCGTGTAGTCGACGTGCGCCATGAAGTCGCTCGGCTCCTCGTCATCGGCTCCCGGCAGGAAGCGCACGTACCCGAACAGCTCAAAGCCGCCCGTGGTCGCCGCCGTGGCGGGCACGTAGCAGCGCCCGTGCCAGCTGCGGTCGGGGAACCACGCGATCGCCCCGGGCTCGCCGAGCTCCTCGCCCTCGGCGTCGAGCGCGAGCGCCGCGGACAGGAACTCCTCGCGCAGCCGCTGCTCCCAGCGGCCGTAAGGCAGCGGCGACTGCGGCGGCTCGGCGGCGAAGCGCGGGACGAAGCGTTCCTCGGGCGGCATGCAGCGCGCAGCCTACCCGCGCGGCGCGCTCAGGCCTCGCGCAGCATCGCGGCGGCGTCCTCGGGGGCCACGATGTTGAGGTTGAGCTCGGTCGAGAGCTCGAGCCCGGCGAGGTGCGTCAGGCGCGGCATCACGTCGATCCGCCAGCAGAAGTCCTCGACGCCGCGCGGTGCGGTGCGCACCCACATGTTCAGCGGCGGGTTCGCGCCGAGCCGGCGGGCGAGGCGCCGCAGCCCGTCGTGCAGGAGCGCGGCGCCGGAGGGCCCGGGTTCCTCGAAGCGCGGGCGCGGGACGCGCGGCGCGAGCATCAGCTGGAACGGCAGCCGCGAGGCGTAGGGCGCCAGCAGCACCGCCTCCTCGTCGATCGCGACGATCCGCTCGCCGCGGCGAACCTCCTCGGCGACCAGGTCGCCGAGCAGGCTCTGGCCCATCGTGCGGGTCGTGTAGGCGCCCGCGCGCTCGCGCTCGCGCGCGACCGCCGCCGGGACGAAGTCGAGCGCGTAGAGCTGCGCGTGCGTGTGCGGCAGCGAGGCGCCGGCCTCGCGGCGCTCGTTGACGATCAGCTGCAGGTAGGCGCTCTCGGCGTGCGCGCGCATCCGCTCGCGCCACACCTCGACTGCGCTCGTCACCTGCTCGACCGGCAGGTCGGCGAGCGAGAGCACCGGCTGGGGCCCGTTTACGACCACCTCGTGCGCGCCCGTCGCCGGGAAGGAGTGAAACAGCTGCTCGCCGGCGCCGCGCACCGTGGCCGGCGGCTCCTCGGGTGCGATCGCGCCGTTCGGCGAGGGCTCGAGCGCCGGGTACATGTTGGGCACGACGCGCACGCTCCAGCCGGGCGAGTCCGGCGCGCCCCCGTTCGGGCGAACCGCGTAGATCTCGGGCGGGGTGCGGTCCTCGTGCCCCTCGGCGAACGGGTCGCTCTCGGGGTCGATCGGATCGGCCGGCCCGCAGCGCGGCTCGCCGCCGGGTCGCCGCGAGCGCTCGCCGGCCACGATCGTGCGGTGCCCGCTGAGCGGGTCGATGCGCAGCTCCGGCAAGCCTCAGGCTCCGAGCGCGTACCGCTGCACGTCGCGTTCGAGCTTGGCGACCGAGGGGTAGGGCCCCTGGTGGATGTACTCGCCCCCGCGCGGGTCGAAGAACACGGTCACCGGCGTGAAGCCCGAGTCGGTGATCGCCTGGCCTGCCTGCCCGCTCGGGTCGAAGTAGCTCGGGTAGCTGACCGGGAAGCTGCGCAGGAACGAGACCGCGCTCGCGCGCGAGCTGTCGCCCGAGTCGATCCCGACGAAAGCGACCTGGCGCCCGTAGGCGAGCGACACGCGCTGGAAGACGCCGAACTCCGAGCGGCAGGGCTCACACCACGAGGCCCACTTGTTGATCACGAGCGGCCGGCCCCGCAGCGCCGACACGCGCGCGCGCAGCGCCGGCAGCCCGCCCCCGAGCACCTCGTCGGCCTGCCCGTGCAGCGCGGCCAGCTGTCCGGGCGAGCCCTGCAGGCGCGCCTGCATCTGCGCGACCGTGAGGCCCGTCGGCGCCGATGCCGCGGCTCCGCTCGAGCCGCCGCCCAGCTGCACGAGCCCGACCACCACGAGCGCGGTGATCGCGACCACGGCGGCGGAGATGGCCAGGCGCCTCGGCGTCACGCCGGTAAGGGTCGCAGATGCCCGTCCTTCAATCGGACCCCGGCGTGCTATATCCTCAAGGTACGAGAGCCGGGGCGCCGAGGACCCTGGCGAAGTGCGCCGGAGCCGGCGCCGATTCCCTTTCGAGCCGCGTGGATGCCGACCTCGTCGGGCGGCTCTGTCTCGAAGTCCAAGCCTCTTATGGCCGAGCCCACCTCAGTGGCCCTCGCGGCCGCGCCGATTCCATCGTCCGCCGACATAGCGCGCGCGGAAAAGCTCGTCCGCGAGCCGTTCCTGCTCGACGGCGAGGACCCGGCCGTCGCGCTCGCGCCGGGCACGCCGCGGCGGCGTGCGCTCGACCGTGCGCTCGCCGAGCTCGAGGAGGACCCGAAGGCGAAGCAGCCCTCGACCGCCTGGCGGCGCGAGTTCTCGCTGCTGCTGGGCCTCGAACGGGTGCTCTCCGAGGAGGAGCCGGTACTGGCCGACGGAACCGTGCTCTCCGCCCATCAGGTCGACGCCCTGTCGGGGACGCTGACGGCGCTGCTGGCCGAGGCGCAGCGCGGGGCGCCTGACGGCGCGGCCGCCTCCGCCTCGCCCGAGCTGCTCGCCTCCGCCGACATCCTCGGGCCCGACGAGGCGGCGCCCGAGGAGCCCGAGGAGCCCGCCGCGGCGGCCGCCGGCGAGAGCGAGGAGCCCGAGGAGGAGGACGACGAGGAGGACGAGGACGAGGACGAGGAGGAGGAGGACGACGACGAGGACCTCGAGCCGGTCCAGCGCGCGGCCCCCGACGAGGACGAGGAGGACGACGAGGACGAGGACGAGGATGAGGATGAGGATGAGGATGACGACGACGAGCTGGAGGACCTGCAGGACGAGGAGGAGCCGCAGTCCGAGGAGGAGCCGCGCGACTGGGCCGAGGAGGACGAGGAGGAGTCGCTGGGCGAGCAGCCCGAGGACCCCAACGCCGCCAAGCGCTTCTGGTTCGAGCACGCGACCGGCGCCGGCAAGACCGTCGCCGCGCTCGGCTTCGTCGAGGCGTCGCAGACCGGCGGCATCCTGATCCTCACGCACCGCCGCAACCTCGTCGACCAGTTCCTGGGGGAGCTGCGCCAGCGCGGGTACTCCAAGCGCATCAGCCGCCCGCTGCTGCAGGGCGAGGACCCCGGCAAGGGCCCGGTCACCGTCGAGACCTACCAGTGGTTCGTGCGCAACGCGGGCAAGATCTCGAGCGCCTACACGATCGTGATCTGCGACGAGGCGCACACCGCGCTCGGCGAGAAGACCAGCAGCGCGATCCGCAACTGGACCGGCCCGATCTTCATCGGCATGACGGCCACCGGGGCGCTTATCGCGCGGCACGTCACCGACCTGTTCCCGACGCAGACCTCGCGCTTCGACCTCGCCCTGGCGGCGCGCCGCGGCGTGATCGCGCCGCTGCGATGCGTGCGCATCTCACCCGGCGTCGGCGTGCGCACGATCGCCAAGGTGCCGCTGCGCCGCGGCGAGGTCGACACCGAGTTCGACCAGGACGAGCTGGCCAAACTGCTCGACCAGCAGCCGTTCAACCTCGCAGTCGCGAACCTCTACAAGACCCGCTTCAACGGGGTGCCCGGGGTCGTGTATGCGGCGGGCGTCCGCCACGCCTACAACCTCGCCGAAGCGTTCCGCGCCGAGGGCATCAAGGCGCAGGCCGTCTCGGGCGAGACCCCCAAGCGCGAGCTGGTCGAGATCCTCGCGCGCTACGAGCGCGGCGACATCGACGTCCTGATCAACGCGCAGCTGCTCGCCGAGGGCTGGAACAGCCCGCGCGCGACGGTCTGCGTGCACCTCGCGCCGACCGCCTCCAAGCGCATCTACCAGCAGCGCGTCGGGCGTGTCACGCGCCGGCACCCGGGTAAGGAGGCGGGCCTCGTGGTCGACTTCGTGCACCCGGCGACCAAGCACGACGACCCGGTCGTGACGCTCCACTCGCTCCTGAACCGCGACGTCTACCGCGGCGGCGCGATCGTCGTCGGCCCGGTGCGCCGCGGCCGCGGCCGCCGCATGCGCGTCGAGCGCCGCGTGTTGCCGGTGTGCGCCGAGGAGGAGCGGCGGTTCGCGGTCTTCGAGCGCGAGCTGTGGCGGATCGCGGTCGAGCACCTCGACTACGGCGAGCAGCACCTGTGGGCGGCGCTGGCGGGCGCGCGCGTGGCGCCGAACGGCTGGCGCAGGGCGCGCGCGATGCTCCACTTCGACCGCACCGGCGAGCTCAAGAGCCGCTTCCTGATCACCGCCGTCAAGCGCAACAAGAGCTCGCAGCTGAGGCTGCGCGCGCTGGCCGACATCGCCGCGCTGCGCGACCCGGACGCTTTCGACGAGGCGGTCGACATCATCGGCGGATGGCCGCGCGAGGAGCGCAAGGAGGCCACGAAGATCATGCTGCGCGCGCTCGTCGAGCGCCGCATCGGCCGCCGCGACCAGGCGACGGCCTGGATCTGGCGCCTGGCCGAGTACACGCGCGACGTGCACGAGGAGTATGCGGTGCAGCGCTGGCCCGAGACCAAGCGCCTGCTGGGGCTGCTCGTCAACTCCGCCGGAGGCGCGCACGCGCGCAACGCGCGCCGGCTGATCCACGCCGCCCGCAAGCAGGACCGCCGCCTCGCGGCCGCGCTCCTGGCGGCCGCGCTCGCGCACACGCCCGAGGCCGAGGAGGCGCTGCGCGGTGCGCGCACGCGCATGGCACGCAAGCCGCCCGCGCTCGCGCGCGAACTGCTGCGCAACTTCCCCAAGCGCCGCGCCCGCAACGCCCGCCGCCGCCGCAAGGGCGCCAAGGGCGCCCTCGCGACCGAGGGGGTCGCCGCGCCGAACGACGCGCTGCCGGTCGCAAAGGGCGCGCCGGGCCCCGAGGCGTCCTCCGACGGCGCGCTCGAGGCCGCGAAGGCGCCCGAGCCCAAGAAGGGCTCACAGGACAGCGAGGCCGAGGCCTCGCGCGCGGCCTGACGCGGAGGCGCTCAGCCGTCCGGGGCGTGCAGGTGCACCTCGCCCGCCTCGAGCTCGGTGCGCCCGCCGCCGGGCAGCTCTACGACGAGCCGCCCGTCCCCGTCGATCCCGGCCGCGGTCCCGCGCGCGGGACGCTCGGTGCTGCCCCACGAGATCTCGCGCCCGCGCAGTGCATCGCGCGCGCTCCACGCCTCGATCACTTCGCGCGGCTCCTGCACGAGGCGCCGCTCGAGCGCCGCGAGCAGGTCCTCGAGCACCGGCTCGACCGCGCCCGGCCCGAGCGCGAGCGTCGCCGCCCGCTCCCGCACCTCGGGCGGCAGCAGCTCGAGCTCGACGGCCACGTTGACGCCGATCCCGAGCACCGCCCAGCCTTCCTGCGGCCGGCCCTCAACGAGGATGCCGGCGAGCTTGCGGAGGATCCCGGCCTCGTCGAGCACGATGTCGTTCGGCCACTTGATCCGCGCCCGCGGGGCGCTGCCCTCGAGCGCGTCGCAGACCGCGACCGCCGCCACCAGCGGCGTCAGCCGCGGCGCCGGGCGCAGCAGCAGCGACATCAGCAGCGAGCTGCCCGGTGGCGCCGACCAGCTGCGCCCCTGGCGTCCGCGCCCGGCGCTCTGCTCCGTGGCGGTGACGAGCGTGCCGTGCGGCGCGCCGGCGCCGGCCAGGGCCCGTGCGCGCTCGTTCGTGGAGTCGGTGCTGCGCAGGTGCAGCCGCGGGCGCCCCAGCCGCGGCTCCGGGGGGTGGCTCACACCTGGGCGATCATGATTTCGTCGTGGCGGCCGACGCCGAGCGTCTCGGCCGCCGAGCCGCGGTTGACCGCGAGCGCGAGCATCCCGAGCCCGTCTTTGTAGAGCAGCACGCCGCCCGGGTGCACGTCGGCGAAGGTGCGCGCGAACGTCGCGCGGTGGGTGCGCGCGCCGGCGACGACCGCGACCTCGTCGCCCAGCGCAAGCCCGAGCTCGGCGACCTGCTCTGTCTGCCCGTCGAGGATCAGGTTGCCGAACGTGTCGCAGTGCAGGACGTGCAGCTCGAGGCCCGCGTCGGTCATCACCGCGACGGGTATGTTGAGCCGCCGCAGGCTGTCCGGCGGCAGCGGCTCGCCGATCGAGGAGACCGGCGCGCCCGCGGCCAGCGCGGCGGCGACCGGGGCGAAGATGTCGCGCCCGTGGAAGGTGGGCGAGACCGGCTCGAGGCGCTCGTCGCTGGCGCCGATGTCGTAGGCCTCCGCGACGCCGCCGAGGCGTTCGCAGACGGGCATCAGCAGACCGTTGTCGGGGCCGACGAGCAGCCGCTCCTCCTCGACCGTCCGCAGCGCGACCGCGCGCCGCCCGCGCGCGCCGGTCGTACCGACCCCGGGGTCGACGACCGCCAGGATGATCGCGTCGGGCAGGTAGGGCAGCGTCGCGCGCAGGACGATCGCGCCCGTGTGCACGTCGTGGCGCGGGATCGAGTGCGTGAGGTCGATGATGCGCGCCTGCGGGCAGCGGCGCGCGACGACCGCATGGCAGACGCCGACGAACTCGTTGCCGAGGCCGTAGTCGGACAGGAACGTGATGACGGGCTCGGTCATCGTGCTGACTGATTATCAGCTGAGCTCGACGTCTCCTTCGCGCGGTCGGCCAGCAACGCCTCCACGAGCCCGTCGACATCGTGGCGCTCGGCCTCGAGGTGCGGCTCGAGGCCGTGCTCGCGCAGCTCGGCGCTGGTGACCGGGCCGATCGACACGATCCGCGACGAGCGAGCGATCGCATCGGCCCCCCCGGCGGCCGCCAGGAAGAAGCGCACCGTCGAGGACGAGGTGAACGTCAGGTAGTCGGCGCCCAGCGCCTCGCGCAGCACCGGCGCCGCCGGCGCCTCGGAGATCGTCTCGTACAGCGCCAGCACATCGACCTCGGCGCCCCGCGCGCGCAGGGCGTCCGGCAGCACGTCGCGAGCCTGCGCCGCGCGGGCGAGGAGCGCGCGGCGCACCGGGGTCCCCGCGAGGGCCTCGGCGAGCGACTCGGCCACCGCGCGCTCGGGGACCACGTCGGCGATCACGCCGCGCGCTGCGAGCGCCGCGGCGGTTCCGGGGCCGATCGCCGCGACACGCGCGCCGGCCAGCGCGCGCGCGTCGAGCGCAGGCGAGGCGGACGCCAGGCGTTCGAACAGCGGCTCGACGGCGTTCGCGCTCGTGACGCACACGAGGTCGTAGGGCGCCGGGTCAAGCGGGGGCCCGGGGAGCGTGCGCACGCGGATTGCCGGCGCCTGCACGACGCGCGCGCCGAGCTCGGCGAGCCGGCGCGCGAGCCCGCTCGCCTGCGCCCGCGCGCGGGTGACCGCGACCGTGAGGCCGGCCAGCGGGCGCGGCCCCAGCCACGCGAGCTCCTCCGCGAGCGCGGCGACCGGCCCGATCACCGTCACCGCCGGCGGCCGCACACCGGCACGCCGGACCTCCTCGGCGATCGTGCCGAGCGTCGCCGAGACCGTGCGCTGCTCAGGCAGCGTCCCGGCCTGCACGACCGCCGCCGGCTCGGAGTCCGCGCGGCCGGCGGCGATCAGCCCCGCCGCGATCGCGGGCAGCGCACGCACGCCCATGTAGAACACGAGCGTGCCCGGGAACGCCGCCAGCGCGTCCCAGTCGAGCGGCGGGCCCTGCGCGCCGTCGCCGGCGTCCGCGGGGCCGGGCTCCTCGCGCGTGTGTCCGGTCACGAACGCGACCGCCGTCGCCAGCGAGCGGTGCGTCACGGGGATACCCGCGTAGGCCGGCGCCGCGATCCCGGCGGTCACGCCCGGCACGATCTCGTAGTCGACCCCGGCCGCGCGCAGCGTGAGCGCCTCCTCACCGCCGCGGCCGAACACGAACGGGTCGCCGCCCTTCAGGCGCACGACCTCGAGGCCGGCACGCGCACGCTCGAGCAGCAGCTCCTCGGTGCGCTCCTGCGGCACCGCCTCGCCGCCGCCCTCCTTGCCCACGTACAGGAGCTCCGCGTCGGGCCGCGCGCCGTCGAGCACGCCGGGCCCCACGAGGCGGTCGTACAGGATCACATCGGCGCGGGCGATCAGCTCGAGCGCGCGGGCGGTCAGCAGCCCCGGATCACCCGGGCCCGCGCCGACGAGGAACACGCGGCCGCGCTCAGCCATCGCCGGCCTGCTCGCGCGCCCCGGCCAGCAGCTCGGCGGCGCCCGCGGCGCGCAGCCGCGCCGCCACCAGCGCGCCGAGGCCGTCGGGGTCCGCCGGCTCACCTGCCAGCTCGTCCGCGGCCCACGCCGAGCCGTCGGGGAGCCCGACCCATGCGCGCAGCACGAGGACGCCGGCCTGCGCGCGGGCGTGCGCGCCGAGCGGCGTCTCGCAGTCGGCCTGCAGCTCGCGCGCGAGCGCGCGCTCGGCCCGCAGCTCCGTCATCGCGCGCTCGTCGGTGACGGCTGCGGCGGCGCGCCGGGCGTGCTCGTCGCCGGCGCGCCCCTCGAGCGCGAGCGCCCCCTGCCCGGGGGCGGGGACGAAGCGGGCGGCGTCGAGCGTCGCGCCGGCCTCGTGCTCGCGCCCGAGCCGCCGCAGCCCGGCGCGCGCGAGCACGATCGCGTCCAGCCGCTGCTCGCCGTCGGCGAGCTTGGCCAGGCGCGTGTCGACGTTGCCGCGCACCGGCACGACCTCGAGGTCCTCGCGCGCGCTGCGCAGCTGCGCCACCCGCCTGAGACTGCTGGTCCCGACGCGGGCGCCCGGCGCCAGGCGCTCGAGCGCGCCGACCCCGCACAGCACGTCCTCGGGCGGCTCGCGCGCCGGGCAGCCGAGCAGCTCGAGACCCTCGGCGAGCTCGCCGGGCAGGTCCTTGGCGGAGTGCACCGCGAGGTCGATGCTCCCGTCCTCGAGCGCACGCTCGAGCTCGTCGACCCAGCGCGACTTGTCGCCGCCGCGCGGGGCCCGGTCGCCGCCCGTGGAGAGCGGGACGATCTCGGCGCCGCCGAGCATGTCCGCGACGAGCTCGGCCTGGGCGAGCGCCAGGGCGCTGCGCCGCGTTCCGAGCCGCATCAGCGCGGCGAACGCCGGGCGGGGCTCGTGCGGCGCTGCTGCAGGTCGTGCACCTCGGCGAGCTCCTGCGCCGGGCGCTCTGCGGCCGCCTCGTCCTCGCGCAGCGCGAACAGCTCGCGCACGAGCTCGAGGCTGGCGTGACCGCGGTCGCCGTCGAGGCTGCGCAGGCGGATCGTCGGCTCGTGCAGCAGGCGCGCCATCACGGCACGCGCGATCCCCTCCACGCGCGCCACGTCGCGCGGCGAGGCGCCCTCCCAGCGGCCGGCGTTCTCGGCCAGCACCTGTTCGACGATCGCGTTGCCGTGTTCCCGCAGCGCCGCGATCGTCGGCAGTGCGTCGAGCTGGCCGAGCCAGCGGGCGAAGCGGTGGATCTCCTCCTCGACGATCTCGAGCGCGCGCGGCATCTCGCCCGCGCGCGAGTTGAGGTTGCTGGCCACGACGGCCTGCAGGTCGTCGATGTCGTACAGCGTCACACCCTCGAGCTCGGCGCACGCCGGCTCGATGTCGCGCGGCACGGCGATGTCGATCAGCAGCAGCGGGCGGCCCTCGCGTTGCGCCACGACCAGCTCGAGCTCCTCGCGGCCGACGATCGGGTGCGGCGAGGCCGTCGAGGACACGACGATGTCCGCGAACAGCAGCTGCTCGGGGAGGCTCTCGAGGCCCACGACGGTGCCGCCGAAGCGCTGCGCGAGGCTGATCGCGCGGTCGGCGTGGCGGTTGGCGACGAAGATCGTCCCGGCCCCCTGCTCGGCCAGCGCGCGCGCGGTCAGCTCACTGGTCTCGCCGGCCCCGAGGATCACGACGTGGCTGCTCTTCAGGCTGCCGAGCAGGCTCAACGCGAGGTCGACCGCCACCGAGGGCACGCTCACGCGGCTGGCGCCGATCGCCGTCTCCGAGCGCACGCGCTTGCCGGCCGTCAGCGCGGCGGCGAACAGGCGGTTGGACAGCGGCCCGGTCGTGCCGGCGGCGACCGCCGCCTCGTGCGCGCGCCGCACCTGCCCCTGGATCTCCGCCTCGCCGAGGATCATCGACTCGAGCCCCGCGGTCACGCGGTAGAGCTGGCGGGCGGCGTCGCAGTTGCGCGGCGAGTAGATCGCCTCGGCGAGCTCGGTCGGGCGGATCGCCGCGCGGCGCGCGAGCAGCCCGAGCACGTCCCCCTCGGCCTGCACCGGATCGCCGACGACGAGGTAGACCTCGGTGCGGTTGCAGGTCGAGATCACGACCGCCTCGCGCACCTCGCTCGTGGCCGTCAGCGCGCGCGCGAACTCCTCGGCCTCGCTCTCGCTGAACGCGAGCCGCTCGCGCAGCGAGACGGGCGCCGTCTTGTGCGAGATCCCGAGTGCCAGCAGCTCGCTCACTCGCGCCCCTCGACCGTGTAGGCAGCCGGCTCGGGCACGGGCGCCCCGTCCTGGGCGGCCCTCTCGCGCTGCTCCTCGTTGCGGCGCTGCGCGAGCGCGAGCAGCTCGCCGAGGTCGCGTTCGGTGCGGGAGAGCCTGATCGCCATGATCGCCACGTAGATCAGGACCATCGCGAACAGCACGATGTAGGCACCCGCCACGTACTTGCCGGCCGTGTGCAGCGGCAGCGCCGGCAGCTCGGCGAGCGCGGAGGCGATCACGCCGCCGTCCCCCCGCCGGGCCGGCGCCGGCCGGCAGCGCCGACGGCGCCGCGCTGCGCCCCGTGCGGCGCAGTTCCTCGGGCTGCTCGCCGAGCGCGCGGCGCAGCGCGCGCAGCTGCGCGCGGGTGCGCTTGGCGGCGAGCTCGTAGGAGCACAGCGTCGTGAACAGGAGCGCCATCGCGCCCAGGGATACCAGGAACGTGAGCGCCATGGACCCGGGCAGGTTCGAGGTGCTGCCGAGCACGCGCGGGTGCAGGTATTCGGTCGACATCCGCACGGCGATGAAGTTCATCGGCACGAACGCCCCGGCCGTGACCGCGAACACCGAGGCGTAGCGCGCCTGGCGCTCTGGATCTTCGATCGCGAAGCGCAGCGGCTGGTAGGTCGCGTACAGCAGGAACACGATCAGGAACGACACCAGCGTCGGCTCGTTCCACTCCCACCAGTGCCCCCACGAGCCCTTCGCCCAGATCGATCCCGTGATCAGGGTCGCCAGGCCGAAGATCAGGCTGACGTGGATCGTCACATAGGAGCGGTAGTCCCAGCGCGCCTCGCGCGTGCGCAGGTGCTGGATCGCGAGCAGCCCGCCCGCCACGAAGCCGCACAGCGACACGATCGCGAGCGGCACGTGGACGTAGAAGATCTTCTGCAGGAAGCCCTGTTCCGCTTCCAGCGGCGCATAGAAGAAGACCAGCGCCAGCGCGGCCGTCATCGCCACGACCGTCGCGATCGCGAGCGCATGTGGGCTCGAGATGCGCCGCAGCAGGGCATCGCGGCCGCGGGGCTCCTGCAGGCGGTCTATGTCGGTGGGGCCGCCCGGGTGCCGGCCAGAGGGGTCCATCTCAGTCCTCCAGGAGGAAATCGAACAGGGCGAAGGCGATCAGCCCGAACAACAGATCATAGACCCCGAGCGTCGCCAGCCAGCGGGCCGGCGGCCCGCTGCGGTGCGCCGTCTCGAGCAGCGGGGAGGTGCAGTGCGCCGCGCCGATCACGATCGGGACGAACAGCGGCAGCGCCAGCAGCGGCCCGAGCAGATCCCGTGCGCGCGTGCGCACCGCGAGCGCCGCGACCACGGTCCCGATCACGGCCACGCCGACATCGGCGAGCGCGAGCGTCGCGAGCAGGCCTCCCAGCGCCGGGCCGATCGGCGGGCCGAGCAGCAGTATCGAGAAGGCCGGCACCGCGACGAGCTCGAGCGCCACCAGGTAGGCGAGCATCGCCAGGCACTTGGCGATCAGCATCGCGGTGCGGTCGACGGGCGCGAGCAGGAAGCCGTCGAAGCCGCCCTGGTCGGCGTCGGCGACGAACAACCGGTTGACGCCGAGGATCGCGGCGAACAGCAGCGTCACCCACAGGATCCCCGCCGCCTCATCGCCTTCGACGCTGCCGCGGTTGAGCGCGAAGTGGAACACGACGAAGGTCGTCAGCGCGAACAGCACCATGCCCGGCACCGACTCGAGCGTGCGCAGCTCGACCAGCAGCTCCTTGCGCAGCAGCGCGGCGACCGTGGCACGCATGGCCGGCCCGCGCGCCGGCGCCGGGGCGTCCGGCGCCGGCGGCGCGCCGGTGCTCTCGCGGACGGCGGCGCTCATCGGTAGAGCTCCGCGATCCGCCCGGGCTCGACCTCGCCGGCATCCGCCACGAACGCGGTCCGCCCGGCGCGCAGGCCGAGCACGATGTCGGCCTCGGCCAGGCCGCCGCTCGGGTCGTGGCTGCAGATAACGCGGGTGCGCGGCCCCGCGCGCCCGCCGCGCGATGCGATCAGCGGTGCGACGAGCTCGACCGCGGCGGGGTCGAGGTTCGCGTAGGGCTCGTCGAGCAGCAGCAGCTCGGGGTCGTGCAGCACGGCGCGCGCGATCGCCACGCGCTGCACCATGCCGCGCGAGAGGTTGCGCAGCGGCTCGTGCGCGCGGGCGTTGATCGCGACCGCCTCGAGCAGCTCGAGCACGCGCTCCTCACCCGCGCCGTGCAGCCGCGCGTGGTAGCGCAGGTTCTCGGCGGCCGTCAGCTCGCGGTAGAGAAGCGGCTCGTGCGCCAGCAGCCCGACGCGGCCGCGGACCGCCCAGGCGTCGTCCGGCAGCCGGCGGCCGAGCACCTCGACGCGGCCGGCGTGCGGGCGCAGCAGCGTCGCGAGCACGCGCAGCAGCGTCGTCTTGCCGGCCCCGTTGGGGCCGAATACGACCAGCGTGCGGCCCGCCGGCAGCGACAGGTCGAGGCCGTCGAGCGCCTCGCGTTCGCCGTAGCGGCGCACCACGCCGCTGAGCTCGACCGCGGCTGGGCTCATCGCTCGTGCGCCGCGCGCCTCACCCGCGCGCTAGGACAGCGCGGGCTGGTGCGCGCGCTGCGCGCGGGCGATCAGCTCGCGCACGGCCTGCTCGCCCGCACCCGGCTCGCCCTCGCGCCGGAGCAGGTCGATCGGGTCCGGGTCGCCTCCGACGATGCCCTCGAAGAACTCCTTGCGGTCCTGGTAGGTCGGCAGCGTCCCCTTGGCCCATCCGCGCACCTCGTTCAGAAGGACCGCCAGGCGCGCGTAGGGCTCGCCGAACGCGGCCTCGACTTCGCGCTTGATCCGCTTGGCGAGCGCCGGCGAGGCGCCCGCCGTCGAGATCGCGATCGCGAGCGGGCCGGTGCGCACGATCGCCGGCAGGATGAAGTTGCACAGCGGCGGCACGTCGACCACGTTGACGAGCATCGCGCGCTGCTCGGCGTCGTCGAACACGGCGATGTTCACGTCGGTGTCGTCGGTGGCCGCGATCACCATGAACACGCCTTCGAGGTCGCCGGCGCCCGCGTAGACGCGCTGCTCCCAGCGGATCGAGCCCTCGGCCGCATACTCGCGCAGCGCGGGCACCGCGTCCGGCGCGATCAGCGTCACCTCGCCCTCGCACGCGAGCAGCCCCTCGACCTTCTCGAGGCCGATCTCACCGCCGCCGACCACGACGCACCGCCGGCCGCTCAACTTCAGGCAGGCGATGTAGAAGGGGATCTCGAGCATCCCCTGCACGCAGCTCTGGTCGCAGATCCCCCTGCGGAGCTGGCACACGCACTCCTTGCCTGCGTAGGCCTGGGCGGGCATGGCTGAAGGGTAGTGCAGGCGCGCGCCGCACCTCACCCCTCGGGCACGCCGCGCCCGAGCGCGCGCGCGCCGAGCCGGGCGAGCGTCAGCGCCCCCGAGCGCCAGGCGCGCTCGCGGTCGGCCTCGCGCTCCGAGCGCAGCCGCGCGACCGCCTGCGCCGCGCGCGCGGTCGCGCCGTCGTAGGGCCCCCACCACAGGCCGCGCAGCGACGGCGGGTCCCACGTGATCAGCTTCTCCTGTGCGCACGCGCGCAGCCCTGCCTGTCCGAGGGTGCGGCCGAGCCCGCCGCCGGCGGCCGCTCCCCACGGCCCGCGCGAGACGGTCGGGCCGGGAAGGTGGTCGTTGAGCCACACCATGCCGGCGTGCAGCTCGCGCGCGATGCGCGTGCCGCGGTAGCGGTCGGCGGTCCACACCGAGGCCCCGAGCCCGTAGTCGCCCTCGTTGGCGCGGGCGATCGCCTCCTCCTCGGAGCCGACGCGCTCGACGACCAGCACCGGCCCGTCGACGGGCTCGTGCGCGATCGCCATCGAGTCCTCGACGCCGCTCAGCACGGCGGGCGCCCAGTAGGAGCCCGCCGGCGGCTGCAGGGGCCCGCCGCAGAGGAGGCGTGCGCCCTTTGACGTCGCGTCGTCGACGAGCCCGCGGACGTGCTCGAGGCGCCGCGGCGAGGCCAGCGGCCCGACCTGCGTGCGCTCGTCGGACGGGTCGCCGACGCGCAGCGCCCGCGCGCCCCTGACCAGCCCGCCGAGGAAGGCGTCGTGCACCTCGTCCACGACCAGCACCCGCTCGACCGAGCCGCGGCACTGCCCGGCGCCCGCGCACCCCGCCCACAGCGCCCCCGCGACCGCGCGGGGCAGGTGAGCGTCGGCGAGCACCAGCATCGCGTCCTTGCCGCCGAGCTCGACCGTCACCTCCTTCTCGCGCGAGACGCACGCGCGCGCGACCGCGCGCCCGACCGCCGGCGAGCCGGTGAACAGGACCTTGTCGACGGGCGACTCGGCCAGCGCGATGCCGGCCTCGGCGCCGCCGTGCACGATCCGCACGAGACCCTCCGGCAGGTCGGCCCGCGCGAGCACGCGCGCGATCCGCTCGCCGGCCAGCGAGGCCCGCGCCGCGGGCTTGAACGCGACGCCGTTGCCGGCCAGCAGCGCCCCGGCGATCTGCCCGAGCGGCTGTGCGAACGGGGCGCTGCCGGCGCCGATCACGGCCACGACGCCGAACGGCTCGAACGCGATCCGGGCGCGCTTGGCGAGCGCCAGCGAGCGGCTCGATGCCGACGCGCCGCCCGCCGAGCACCGCCGCGCCGTCGTCGGCGATCCACTTGAGCGCGTCGATCGCGGCGAGCAGCTCGAGCGCCGCGACCTCGGCGCGCGGGCGCCCCTGCTCGCGCGCAGCAGGTCGGCCAGCTCGTCGAACTCGTCGATCACCGCCTGGGCCATGCGGCGCATGTAGCGCGCGCGGTCCGGACACGCGCAGCAGCGCCCACAGCGGCTGCACCTTGGCGACCGCCTCGACGACCTCGCTCGACGCGCTCGGGAGGCGTTGCCGCGACCGTGCCGAGCTGCGCGCCGGTGGCCGGGTTGCGCGGACGATGCGCGGCTCGCCGGTGCGAGCGTGTCCTGTCGCCGACGGCTCATCGCGGGCGATTATCCCGCCTTCGCGCCCGCGTGCCCGGCGGATCTCCTCCAGGCGCTCGCGCCAGCTCGGCCTCGGCCGCGTCGGGCTCGTAGAAGCGCTCGCCGGCGACGCCCTCGGGCAGCAGCTCCTGCGGGGAGAGGTGCCCGGGCGTGCGCGTGCGGGTACTGGTAGCCGCCGCGGTCCTGCCCGGGCCGGGGCCCGGAGCGCAGCCAGCCCGGCACCGGCGCCGCGCCGTGCTCGCGCACGTGCGCCTGCGGCCGCGGCCAGCGCGCGCCCGGCGGCGTTGGACTTCGGCGCCAGCGACAGGTAGATCGCCGCCTGGGCGAGCGCGTAGCGCGCCTCGGGCAGGCCGACGTGCTCGACCGCCGCGGCCGCCGCGGTCGCCAGCGACAGCGCCGCCGGGTCGGCGTTGCCGATGTCCTCCGAGGCGAGGATCACCATCCGCCGCACGATGAAGCGGGGGTCCTCGCCGCCCTCGAGCATCACCGCCAGGTAGTACAGCGAGGCGTCGGGGTCCGAGCCGCGCGTCGCCTTGATCCATGCCGAGATGTAGTCGTAGTGGCGGTCGCCCTGCTTGTCGTAGAGCACCGCGCGCCGCTGTAGCGCGTCCTCGGCGCGCGCCAGCGTCGACCGCGCTCCTCGCCGAGCTCGGCGGCGGTCGCGATCGCGAGCTCGAGCGCGTTGAGCGCGGTGCGGGCGTCGCCTTCGCTGCGCGCGGCCAGGAACGTCGATCGCCGCCTCGCTGACCGGCGGCCCCGCGGCCGCCGCGCGCCGCAGCACGCTCGGCCAGCTCGTCCGGCGACAGCGGCTGAGCGCGTAGATCCGCAGCCGTGAGAGCAGCGCGCCGTTGACCTCGAAGGCCGGGTTCTCGGTGGTCGCGCCGATCAGCGTGACGAGGCCCTCCTCGACGGCCGGCAGCAGCGCATCCTGCTGGGCCTTGTTGAAGCGGTGGATCTCATCGAGGAACAGGACGGTCGCGCGGTGTCATCCGCTCCGCGCGGTCGCGCGCGCGCTCGATCACGGCCCGCACCTCGGGGCGGCCGGCCTGCACCGCGCTCAGCTCCTCGAACGCGGCGCGCGAGCTGCTCGGCGACGATCCGCGCGAGCGTCGTCTTGCCCGACCCGGGCGGCCCGTAGAGGAGCATCGAGTGCGGCTGGCCCTGCTCGATCGCCGTGCGCAGCGCCGAGCCCTGCTGCCGAGCAGGTGCGTCTGGCCGACGAAGCTCCTCGAGCGAGCGCGGGCGCACGCGCGCGGCCAGCGGGCCGTTCACCGCGGTCGGAGGGGTTGTCGGTTAGACGAGCGTCCGTCTCCGGGTAATCGTCGAACAGCGTATCCATATGCCGGAGTATCGCGGCTCGACCGGCCGGTCGAGACGGCGCGGCCGCGCGGCGCTGCCCTACGCGGTCCGAGGTTGGCGAAGTGCGTGTCAGAAGGCGTCGAAGGTATAGATCCGGTGCTGACATTGTCGAAGGCTGCGTGCAGTGAGGAGGAGGGCCGAGATGAGCGTCGGCGCAGGGGAGCTGCTGCCGCTGGCGCCGGGATGCGGCTCGACTGCTCGACGCCCGGCGGCGAAATCGCGGCGCGCTCGCCGCTGCAGCTCTTCTGGCGCCGTTTCCGCCGCGACCGCGTGGCGCTGGCCTCGCTCGGCTTCATCGTCTTCCTGATCCTGCTGGCGATCGCAGCGCCGCTGGTCGTGAGACTGCTCGGCCTGCCCGGCCCGAACGTCCAGAACCCGAACCTGACGGACGCCTTCGGCAGCCCGCTCGGCCCGAGCGCCGCGCACCCGTTCGGCGTCGACCAGCTCGGCCAGGACGTGATGTCGCGGGTGATCTACGGACGCGCGTGTCTCGCTGGAGGTGGGGATCATCGGCACCGGCGATCGCGACCGTCATCGGCGTCATCGTCGGCATGCTCGCCGGCTTCTACCGCGGCTGGGCCGACACGTTGCTCTCGCGCGTGATCGACGTCGTGCTCTCGATCCCGATCCTGCTGCTCGGGCTCGGCATCGGCGCCGCCTGCGCCGTGCGGGGTGCCTCGGCGGCACGTCCAGCCGGGCCTCGGCGAGATCATCTTCCTGATCGCGCTCGTGAGCTGGACGTACATCGCGCGCATCGTGCGCGGCCTCGTGCTGTCGCTGCGCGAGCGCGAGTTCGTCGAAGCCTCGCGCGCGCTCGGCGCGTCCGACTGGCGCATCATGTTCCGCGAGATCCTGCCCAACCTCTCGGCGCCGATGATCGTCTACGCGAGCCTGCTGATCCCGCCGAACATCCTGCTCGAGGCGGCGCTGTCGTTCCTCGGCGTCGGCGTCCGGCCGCCGACCGCGAGCTGGGGGCAGATGATCGCCGCGGCCACGCCGATCTTCAACACCGCCTGGTGGTACATGGCCTTCCCCGGCATCGCGCTGCTGCTGACGGTGCTCGCTTTCAACCTGCTGGGCGACGGCCTGCAGGACGCGCTCAACCCGAGGATCGCCCGATGAGCGCGGCCGCGATACAAGCACGAACACAGGAGGCGCCGATGAGGTCGTTCAAACGGTAGCTGGCCGTGGCGCTGGCCGGCGGTGCTCGCGCTCGTGCTCGCCGCGTGCGGCTCGAGCAGCTCGAGCTACATCCGAGCAGCTCGACGGCGTCGAACAGCGCCTCACCGCCGGCGGGCTCCAGACCCCGCTCAACGAGTCGCTACGAGCGGAAGACGGGCGGCACGCTCACCGTGCTCGACGACAACGGACTTCGAACACATCGATCCGGGCGATCGCCTACTACTCGCTCGACTACGAGGTGGTCTACGCGACGCAGCGGCCGCTCTACACGTACAAGCCGAACACGTTCAACAAGCCGATCCCGGACCTCGCCGAAGGGGCGCCGGAAATCTCCTCCGACCGCAAGACGATCACGGTGCACATCAGGCAAGGCGTTCACTTCAGCCCGCCGGTCAACCGCGAAGTGACATCCGAAGACGTGGCGTACGCGATCGAGCGCGGGGCCAACCCGAACGTCGCCAACCCCTACTTCGGCCTACTTCGCGTCGTCGAAGGCGCGCCGACGGCCAAGGGCGGCCCGATCGCGGGCATCAAGACGCCGAACAAGTACGACGATCGTCTTCCAACTCACCGAACCGAAGGCGCAGATCGTCGTCGACGCGCTGGTGCTGCCGCTGACCGCGCCGGTGCCGAAGGAATACGCCGAAAAGTACGACAAGAACACGCCGAGCGAATACGGCAACTACCAGGTCGCGACCGGGCCCGTACATGTTCAAGAACGAACCCGAAGGCAAGGTGCTCGGCGTCGGCTACCATCCCGGGCAAGTCGGCGACCCTCGTGCGCAACCCGAACTGGAGCGCCAGCGACCGACTTCCGGCCGGCGTACCTCGAACGAAATCCACATCAACATCGGCGGCGACAACGCCGTCATCGGCCGCCAGGTGCTCGCGGGCACGCACATCGTCCAGAACGAACCGCCGGCGCAGCGATCGTGAAGGTAGCGTATCGAAAAGTCCACAAAACGCAGCTGCAGATCTCGCCGGGCGCGGGCGCGCACTACATCGGCGTCAACAACAAGGCGGCGCCGTTCAACGAACATCAACCTGCGCAAGGCCCTGTGGGCGGCGCTCGACCGCGAGGCGATGGACAAGGCGCGCGGCGGTGAAGCTCGTCACCAACGTGGTGACGCACTTCATCTATCCGGACATCCCGGGCTTCGAACAGGCCGGCGGCGCAGCAGGTCCGAAGGTCGACTACAACGAACACCCCGAAGGCGACATGGCCGTCGCCGAAAAGTACATGGGGCTCGCGGGCTACCCGAGCGGCAAGTACACCGGCGGCGAAGACGGTCACGGTCGTCGGCGCGAAGGGCAACCCGGCCGAACAGGACGCGGAAATCGTCGACTCAGACGCTGAAGAACCTCGGCTTCAAGACCAAGCTCACACTCGTCGAAACGGCGACCATGTACGCGAAGTACTGCAACGTCCCGAAGGAAGAGATCAACGTCTGCCCGAGCGTCGGGTGGATCGCGGACTTCGCGGACCCGCAGGCGGTCCTCAACATCACGTTCAACGGCAAGGAGATCAGCGCCAACCGGGCAACGTCAACTGGGGCCAGACGAACGTCCCGTCGATCAACAAGGCGATGGCGAAGGCGAAACCATCATCGGCGAGTCGGCACGCGCGCCCTGCATGGGCGGCGATCGACAAAGAACTCGTCGAAAACGCGGCGTCGATCCCGTTCGACTGGGACAAGCAGGCCGAACATCGAGGGTGGTGGAGTCGCACGGTGTCGGCGACCTCTGGGACGTCGGCGAGTGGGACTACGCCTGCACCTCGCTCGAAGTAGGAGAAGCGCATCGCGAGGCAGTGGCGGGGCCCCAGCCGGGGCCCCGCCGCCCGCCTCACCGAGCGGACCCGTTCCGTCATGAACCTGCAAAACGAACAGCTCGGAGCGCCGGCGGTGGCGCTCACCCCGGCCGAGGCCTCCGCCGTGAGCCGCTACATCGTCCGCCGGCTCCTGTGGGGCGTCCTGCTGCTGGTGATCGTGTGCGCGCTCACGTTCGTCTTCTTCCGCGTGCTCCCGACCGCCAACCCGGCGCTGCTGCGTGCCGGCGCGACCCGCAGAAGAAGGATGTCAAGGAGATCGAAGACGTCCTCGGCCTCGACAAACCGCTGATCACGCAGTTCTGGAACTACATGAAGGACGTCTGTCCTGCACTTCAACCTCGGCTACAGCTACTACAGCGAGGCGTCGGTCAAGAGCCTGATCGCCGAACGGCTGCCGGCGACGATGTCGCTCGCGGTCGGCGCGGCGTCCTGTGGCTGGTCGTCGGGATCGGCGATCGGGATCATCTCGGCGCTGCGCCGTCACACGCTGGTCGACCGCGCCTCGATGGGCACCGCGCTGGTGCTCGATCTCGGCGCCCGAATTCTGGCTCGGCCTCATCGCTGCTGTTCCTGTTCGCCCCGACATCGGGATGATCCCCATCTTCCCCGGCGCCGGCAGCTACGTCGGGCTGACGGTCGACCCGTGCAAATGGTTCACCTCGCTGATCCTGCCGTGGATCGTGCTCGCCGCCGGCCGGCCGCGATCTACGCGCGGCTGATGCGCGGCAGCCTGATCGAGATGATGAGCGAGGACTACATCCGCACGGCGCGCGCCAAGGGCCTGCCCGAGCGACGCGTGTCGTGCGCCACGGCGTGCGCTCGTCGCTGAACCCGATCGTGACGCTGCTGGCGCTCGAAATCGGCGTGCTGCTCGGCGGCGCCGTGCTGATCGAGACGGTCTTCAACATCCCCGGCGTCGGCCGGCTCTGAACTACGCGCGATCAGCGCACTCGGACTTCCCGGTCGATCCAGGGCACCGTGCTGCTGGCGGCGATGTTCATCATCGTCGCGAACATCGTCGTCGACATCGCCTACGCCTACCTCGACCCGCGCGTGCGCTACTCGTGAGCGCCTGACGCGAGCCGCTGCTGCGCGGTCGAGGACCTGCACGTCGAGTTCCCGACCGAAGACGGCGTGGTCCACGCGGTCGACGGCATCACCTACCAGGTGTGCAGCGGGCGCACGCTCGGGATCGTCGGCGAGTCGGGCTCGGGCAAGACCGTCTCGGCGCTGACGATGCTCGGGCTGACGCGCCGCCAGGGCGCGCAGCATCTCCGGGCCGGATCGTCTTCGAGGGACGGGACCTGCTGGCGCTCTCCGAAGACGAGCTGCGCGCGATCCGCGGCAACGACATCGCGATGATCTTCCAGGACCCGCTGTCCGCGCTGCACCCGCTCTACAGGGTCGGCGCCAGATCGTCGAGGCGATGCGCGCGCACCGCGACGTCGCGCAAGGCGCAGGCGCGCGAGCGCGCCATCGAGCTGCTCGGGCTCGTCGGGATCCCCGACCCGCGCGCCGCGTCGACGTGTACCCGCACGAGTTCTCCGGCGGGATGCGCCAGCGCGCGATGATCGCGATGGCGCTCGCGAACGAGCCGAAGCTGCTGATCGCCGACGAGCCGACGACGGCGCTCGACGTGACCGTGCAGGCGCAGATCCTCGCGCTGCTGGAACGGCTGCAGCGCGAGCTCGGGATGGCGATCGTGATCATCACGCACGATCTCGGGCGTGGTCGCCGAGATGGCCGACGACGTCGCGGTCATGTACGCCGGGCGGATCGTCGAGACGGCGCCGGCGAGGCAGCTCTTCACGGCGCCCGAACACCCCTACACGTGGGGGCTGCTGCGCTCGATCCCGCGACCTCGAGCGCTCGCGCGAGGAGGCGCTCGTGCCGATCCCGGGCACGCCGCCGAGCCTGATCAACCGCCCGTCCGGCTGCCACTTCCATCCGCGCTGCCCCTACGCCCAGCCCGACCACTCGCGCATCGATCCGCGCGCTGGAGCCGGTGCCGGCGCGCCCCGAGCACTTCGCCGCGTGCCTGCTGGCGGCCGAGGTGCGCCAGCAGCTGTGGGGCGAGCTCGACGCCGGCCGCAAACCGGAGGAGGCGATCGCCGGAGTGGGCCTGCCGGACACCGACCCGGCGCGGCTCGAGACGATCTCGCGCGAGGCCAGGCCGGCCGAGGAGTCCCCAGCTCGGGGATCGGAGGGGCGGCGCGTGAGCCGCTCGTCGAGGTGCGCGACCTCGTCAAGCACTTCCCGATCACGCGCGGGATCATCTTCCAGCGCCAGATCGGGGCGGTGCGCGCGGTCGACGGTGTCGAGCTTCGAGATCGAGCAGGGCGAGACGCTCGGGCTCGTGGGCGAGACCGGCTGCGGCAAGAGCACGACCGCGCGGCTGCTGATGCGCCTGCTGACCGCGACCGACGGGGCGATCTGCTTCGACGGCCAGGACATCACGACCCTCAAGGGCGCGCGCGCTGAAGGCGTTCCGCCGCGAGAGTGCAGATGATCTTCCAGGACCCCTACTCGTCGCTGAACCCGCGCAAGACGGTCGGCTCGATCATCGCCGAGCCGTATCTGATCCACGGCCTCAAGCGCGGCAAGGGCGAGCGCAAACGCGCGGTGCAGGAGCTGATGGAGACGGTCGGGCTGAACCCCGAGCACTACAACCGCTACCCGCACGAGTTCTCGGGCGGGCAGCGCCAGCGCATCGGCGTCGCGCGCGCGCTCGCGCTGCGACCAAAGCTGCTGATCGCCGACGAGCCCGTGTCGGCGCTCGACGTCTCGATCCAGGCGCAGGTGCTCAACCTGTTGCGCGACCTCCAGCGCGACCTCGGGCTGACGGTTGTGTTCATCGCCCACGATCTGTCGGTCGTGCGCCACATGTGCGACCGCGTCGCGGTCATGTACCTCGGCGAAGTCGTCGAGATCGGCCCCGGCGACGACCTCTACGCCTTCCCTCGCCACCCCTACACGGGCGCGCTGCTGGCCGCGGTCCCCGTCGCCGACCCGACGCGCCGCGGGCGGGAGCGGCGGCTGCTCGGCGGGGACGTGCCGAGCCCGGCGAACCCACCGACCGCGCTGCCGCTTCCACACGCGCTGTCCGAAGGCGCAGCAGCGCTGCTCGGACGGAGGACCCGCCGCTGGAGAGCAAGGGCACCGGCACGCTCGCGGCGTGCCACTACCCGATCGAGCAGGCCGATCTCGAGAGCCTCGGCCTGCGGGTGGCCCGATGAGCGAGCCGGCGGCCGCGCCCGGCGCCGAGCAGGGCGCCGAGGCCCAGGAGCTGCTGAGCCGCCTGATCCAGTTCGACACCGTCAACCCGCCCGGGCGCGAGCGGGCCGCGCAGGAGTACCTCGCGGCGCACCTGCGCGAGGCCGGCTTCGAGTGCGAGCTGCTCGGCGCCGAGCCTGAGCGGCCCAACCTGGTGGCGCGCCTGAGCGCCCCGGAGGGCAGCCCGAGCGGGCCGACGCTGTGCTGGCTCGGGCACGTCGACACGGTGCTCGCCGACGCGGCCGACTGGTCGGTCGACCCGTGGTCGGGCGAGCTGCGCGACGGCTATATCTGGGGCCGCGGCGCGCTCGACATGAAGTCGCAGGTCGCGGCCGAGGTTGCCGCCGGCGGCGGCGCTCGCGCGCTCGGGCTGGCGCCCCGCGAGCGGCGAGCTGCTGATCGTGGCGGTCGTCGACGAGGAGACGGGCGGCGAGCTCGGCGCCCAGTGGATCACCCAGACCCACCCCGGCAAGGTGCGCTGCGACCTGCTGATCAACGAGGGCGGCGGTGCGTTCTTCGAGTACGGAGGCCGGCGCTGCTACGGCGTCTGCTGCGCCGAGAAGGGCGTGTTCCGCTTCACCGTCGCGACCACCGGGATCGCCGGGCACGCGTCGATGCCGGGGATGGGCGAAAACGCGCTGCTGAAGATGGCGCCGCTGCTCGAGCGGCTCGGCGAGCGCCGGCCCGCCTACCGGCCGACACCCGAGGCGCTCGCGTTCCTGGCCGGGATCGGCGAGGACCCGGAGGACCCCGCCGGCTCGATCGCGCGGCTGCGGCAGGCCGACCCTCGGCTGGCGGTCTTCTTCGAGCCGATGCTCGGCGTCACCTTCACGCCCACGCGCATCCGCGCCTCCGAGAAGGTCAACGTGATCCCGGCGCGCGCCGAGCTGAAGGTCGACTGCCGCGTGCCTCCGGGGCTCGGCGAGGCCGAGGTGCGAGAGGACGTCGCCGACGTGCTCGGAGAGCCGGGCGCGGGCTTCGAGCTCGAGTTCAGCGAGCGCGTGGTCGGCAACCGCTCGCCGCTCGCGAGCGAGCTGATGGACGCGATCTCGGAGTGGGTCGGCGAGCGCGATCCCGGCGCGAGCACGGTCCCCGTCGTGCTGCCGGGCTTCACCGACTCGCGCCACTTCCGGCTCGCGTTCCCCGACTGCGTCGCCTACGGCTTCTTCCCGCACCGCTATCAGTCGCTGCTCGAGGCGGCCCCGCTCGTGCACGGCGCCGACGAGCGCATCGACGCGCGCGACCTCACGTTCGCAGCCGAGATGTTCGGCGATCTCGCGCGGCGCATCCTCGGCTGAGCGCGGCGTAGGAGGAGGATCGCACCGGCGCGCGCCCGCCCGCGGCACAGCTGCATGCAGCGCGCGGCGCCGCGCCGAGGTCAGCGCTCAGACCGCCGGCCCGTCCGGTCTGCGGCGCGCCGCGCAGCTATGCGCCGGTTTGCGTACGCGCACGAGGCACGGCGGGTCGAAATCCTCGAATCGGGCCCTCGACAGCCAGCGGGGAAACCCGCATAATCGGACGCGATGCCATGGATGGTGCGTCAGAGGGAGGAGACCCGGGGATGAGCAGGGAAGCTGTCGGCGGCGCCGCGTCGGGAGGGGCGCCCGCCCACCACGCGGTCGCCCATCACGCAGCGCACGCCCTCGCCGCGGGCGCGCTCGCGAAACACGCCGCCAAACACGTGGCGGCGGTCGCGCCGCCGCCGCCGGAAGTCCACACCTCGCTGGCTCAGGAAATACAGAACTTCGCGGTCAACTGGGAGCCGGTCGTCGGGATCATCTTCTTCACCGTGATCATCGTGGTGATGCTGCGGATGCTGAAGAGCATGCCGCGCGTGAAGCCGCAGCGCATCAAGCCCTCCTCCAGGCAGCAGGTGACCTTCGCGGACATCGCGGGCGTCGATGAGGCGAAGGCCGAGCTGCAGGAGATCGTCGAGTTCCTGCGCGACCCGAAGGGCTTCCAGAAGCTGGGCGCGAAGGTCCCGAAGGGCATCCTGCTGCACGGCCCGCCGGGCACCGGCAAGACGCTGCTCGCGAAGGCGGTCGCGAACGAGTCGGGCGCCGAGTTCTTCGCCCAGTCGGCGGCGTCGTTCGTCGAGATGTTCGCCGGGCTCGGCGCCGCGCGCATCCGCCGCCTGTTCGCCGTCGCGCGCAACCACGAGCCGGCGATCATCTTCATCGACGAGCTCGACGCCGTCGGCGGTCGCCGCGGCGCGGACATCTCGGGCGAGAAGGACCAGACGCTCAACCAGCTGCTGGTCGAGATGGACGGCTTCTCCTCGAGCGGGCGCGTGGTCGTGATCGCGGCCTCGAACCTGCTCGAGAAGCTCGACCCGGCGCTGCTGCGCCCTGGGCGTTTCGACCGCCAGGTGTTCGTCGTGCCACCGGACGTCAGAGGGCGGCTCGGCGTGCTGCAGGTCCACACCCGCGACAAGCCGATGGGCGACGTCGACCTCGAGCTGGTCGCCCAGCAGACCAGCGGACTGACCGGCGCCGACCTCGCGAACATCTGCAACGAGGCGGCGATCTTCGCCGCCCGGCGGCGCGCCGAGCGCATCTCGATCCAGGATTTCGACTCGGCGATCGAGCGCGTGATCGCGGGCGTGCAGTCGCGGCGCGTGCTGAACCGCCACGAGAAGCGCGTCGTCGCCTACCACGAGGCCGGCCACGCGCTGTGCGGCGAGCTGCTGCCGACCGTCGACCGCGTGCACCGGATCTCGATCGTGCCGCGCGGGCGCGCGCTCGGCTACACGCTGAACCTGCCAGCCGAGGATCGCTACCTGAAGACGCGCGAGGAGCTGCTCGACTACATGACCGTGCTGCTCGGCGGCCGCGCCGCCGAACAGGTCGTGTTCGGCGCCATCACGACCGGCGCCTCCGACGACCTGAAGCGCGTCGCGGACATCGCGCACTCGATGGTGCACGACTACGCGATGGGCACCGCCGGCGGCGGCCGCGCGCCCGACGGGGACGTGCAGCTGTCAGAGACGACGCTGCGGATCCGCGACGAGGAGCGCCAGGACCTGATCGAGGAGGCGCGGCGCGCGGCCCAGCGGCTGATCCTCGCGCACCGCGCCCAGCTCGACGACCTGGCCGCCGAGCTGCTCGAGCGAGAGGTGCTCGAGCGAGAGGCGATCGACGAGATCATGGCCGGGGTGCCGCGCATGGAGCGTGCCCCCGGGGTCGGGCTGCGCGTGGTGGCGGCCGCCGAGCCGGCCCCGCGCCCGCCCGCGCCGGCGCCGATCGCGCGCCCGCCGCTGGCGGGGGAGGGCGGCGCCGAGCGCCTATAGACTGCGGCTCGTGTTCAGCCGCATCGACCACATCGGCGTGGCCGTCGAGGCGATAGAGCCCGCGCTCGAGCTCTATCGCGACAGCCTCGAGCTCGAGGTCGCCCACCGCGAGGTGGTCCAGGAGCAGGGCGTCGAGGCGGTCCTGCTCGACGTCGGCGAGAACCACGTCGAGCTGCTCGCGCCGCTCGCCGAGGACACGCCGGTCGGCAGGTTCCTGGCCCGGCAGGGCCCCGGGCTGCACCACGTCGCCTACCAGGTGACCGACATCGAGCAGGCGCTCGACGCGCTGCGCGCATCCGGCATGCGGCTGATCGACGAGCAGCCGCGCACCGGCATCAGGGGCTCGCGCGTGGCGTTTGTGCACCCCAGCTCGAGCGGCGGCGTGCTGACCGAGATCGTCCAACCCGCGGAGGTTCACTGATGGCGTCTCAATCCCGTCTGAGCATCGGCTTCCAGGGCGGCCAGGTGCTGGCCGTGCGCCTGTCCGACCAGCAGCTGAAGGCGCTCGAGGACGTCCTCGGCAGCCAGGGCTGGCACGAGATCCAGAGCGAGGACGGGCCGGTGCGGATCGACCTCGGGCAGGTCGTCTACGTGAGCTCCGAGGCAGAGGAGCCGCGGGTCGGCTTCGGCTAGGCCCGCCGCGCCCCCCCGCAGGCGAGTGTTCCGCGAGCGGCCGAGTTTCGAGCGGCGCGTGCTGCTGGCGGCCCGCACGCGCGGGCACGCGCCCGCGGCTGAGCGGGCCGTCGAGCGGCTCTCGCGGCTCGGCGAGCACGGCGCGCTGTGGCTGGCGGTCGGGGTGGCCGGCGCGGCGCTCCAGCCGCGCCGTCGCGAGGCCTGGGGGCGCGCCGTCGCGACGGTGGCCGGCGCCTACGCGCTGAACACGGCCGTCAAGCTCGCCGTCGGGCGCCGGCGCCCCGTGCTGCCGGGGCTGCCGCCGCTCACCGGCACCCCCAGCGGGCTCAGCTTCCCGAGCTCGCACGCGGCGACCTCGTTCGCCGCGGCGCGCGCGTATTCGCGCCTCGGCCTGCCTCCCGGTCCGTTGTACGGGGTGGCCACGGCGATGGCGGCATCGCGGGTGTACCTCGGCGTGCACTACCCCTCCGACGTGCTCGCGGGGGCCGCGCTCGGGAGCGTGCTGGCCGCCGCCCGGGAGCCCAGCCCGTGAGCACCCGGATCGGGATCGTCGGGCTGCCGAACGCCGGCAAGTCCTCGCTGTTCAACGCGCTCACGAAGGCGGGCGCCGAGGCGGCCAACTACCCGTTCACGACGATCGAGCCGAACGTCGCGGTCGTGCCGGTCCTCGACGAGCGCCTCGAGCAGGTGGCCGCCACCGTCGGCGCCTCGGAGATCGTGTGGGACACGATCGACTTCCACGACATCGCCGGGCTGGTCGCGGGCGCGCACAAAGGCGAGGGCCTCGGCAACCGCTTTCTCGCGAACATCCGCGAGACCGACGCGATCCTGCACGTCGTGCGTGCGCACGGCGATGAGAACGTGATCCACCCCGAGGGGCGCGTCGACCCGCTCGCGGACGTCGAGACGATCGAGACCGAGCTGGTGCTGGCAGACCTCGAGCAGGCCGAACGGCGGGTCGAGCGCGTCGCCAAACAGGCGCGCGGCGGAGACCGCGCGGCGATCGCCGACGAGCAGTGGCTGCGCGAGGTGATCGCCGAGCTGCAGGCCGGCAGGCCGGTGCGCGGGGTGCCGCTCCCCGAGGAGGCGCCGAACGCGGCGCGCGACCTCGGCTCGCTGACCGCCAAGCCGGTGCTGTTCGTCGCCAACGTCGACGAGGACGACGCCGAGGTGCCGCCGGCGATCGCCGAGCATGCCGCCGCGCAGGGCGCGCGCGCGGTCGCGGTCTCCTCGCGGATCGAGGCCGAGCTGTCCGAGCTCGACGAGGACGAAGCCGCCGCGATGCGCGCCGAGATGATGGCCGGGGAGGGCGGCGACGGGGTGCTCGCGCCGCTGCAGCGTGTCGTTCGGGAGGCGTTCGCGCTGCTCGACCTGCTGGTGTTCTTCACGGCCGGCGAGGCCAAGCCCGCGCAGTCGTGGCACCTGCGGCGCGGCCTGTCGGTGTGGCACGCGGCCGGGGAGATCCACACCGACATCCAGAAGGGCTTCGTCCGCGCCGAGGTGATCGGCTGGAAGGAGCTCGTCGACGCAGGCGGCTACGCCGGCGCGCGCGAGCGGGGCACGCTGCGGCTCGAGGGCCGCGACTACGTGATGAGCGACGGCGACGTGATCACCGTCAAGTTCACGCCGTAGGCCGGCACGGAGCCGCTCGTCAAGCGCCGAGCTCGCCCAAGCGGGCGGCGAGACGGCGCATCCCGAGCTCCTCGGCGGCCTCGGCGCCGGCCGCGAAGTCCGTCGCGCGGTCGGCGAGGACGGGCGCGTCGATCCGCTGGAGCGTGGCGATGTGCTTGAACACGAGCAGCTGCTCGGCGTGCTCGCGCAGGGTCGCGGCGGTGCGCGGGCTCATGTCCTGCGGGTCGCGGCGCACCGTCGCGGCGGCGTCCCGCGCGGCCGCCAGCAGCTCCTCGAGCGCTCCGTAGCGGCGCAGCAGCTGGGCTGCGGTCTTCGCCCCGATCCCGGGCGCTCCGGGAATGCCGTCGGACGGATCGCCGCGCAGGGCGATGAAGTCCGGCACGAGCTGCGGCTCGACGCCGTAGCGCTCGCGCACCTCGGCGGGGCCGATCAGCCCGAGCGCGCCGCGTTTGCCGAGCTCGAGCACCGCCACGCGCTCCCCGACCGCGGCGTACAGGTCGCGGTCGCCCGTCATCAGCAGCGCCGTGCCACCGCGCTCCTCCTCGGAGCGCGCGTAGGAGAACATCACGTCGTCGGCCTCGAGCTCGTCGCTGCCGGCGACGGTCCAGCCGAGCGCGCCGAGCAGCGCCGGCGCGCGCCCCCACTGGACCCGCAGCTCCGCCGGCATCGCCTCGCGGTGGGCGTGATAGGGCGGGTAGCACTCGACGCGGTAGCGCGCCTCCTCGGCGCCGGTGGCGGCCAGGACCGCCCGCGGTTTCACCTGCTCGGCCGCTGCCAGCAGCGCGTTCACGGTCCCGAGCAGCGCGTTCACCGGCTGCCCGTCCGCGCCCTTGATCGAGCGTGGCAGCGCGAAGAACGAGCGGTACAGCAACCAGGGGACATCGGCGGTGAGCAGCGGCCCGGGCACCGCTTGAGCCTACGCCCCGCGCGCTCCCCTCAGCGCTCGACCATCCAGCACATTTCCGTCCACACGAGGCTGCTGTCGCCTTCGTAGAGCGGGTGCGGGAGGTCGATCGTGGCGTGGTTGCCGGCGACGTGCACGGTCGCCGAGGACACATCGCGCCGGTCGGCGCGCAGCGCGGCCCGCGCCGCGGGGTCGCGCAGCATCGAAGCCAGACGCGAGTCCCAGCGGCTCGCGCAGCTGCGGCCGTGGACCGTCGCACGCAGCGGGGCGTTCAGGATCCCGCAGGCAGCGGCGCCGTCTCGCTGCAGCTCGGCCGAGACGAAGTTGCCGGCGGCGCGGCGCACCCAGGCGATCTGCGCGGGCGTGCCCGTCGAGTGCGCGCCGGCCTGCGGCGCGAGCGCGACGACACCGATCGCGCAGGCGAGCAGGGCGCTGATCGTGCGCGGGCGCATGTCCTGGTGATCGGGAGGTGCGCTCGGACCTTTAGCGCCCGGTGCGCGGCCGGACGGATGTTCGAGTACGCCGCGCCCCCTCTTGAGGGGGGGTTCCCGCCGCGGGCGCGATCACCGTGCCGGGTCGCGCAGGTGCGAACAGCGTCTCGTTCAGGGGACGCATCGGCCGTCGCGAGCTCGCGCCCGGCGCCTACACGGTCACGCTCGCCGCGCTCAGCGCGTCGGGGCAGCGCGCGGGCGCCTCCCTGCTCCGGTTCACGATCGGCCGCTGAGCGCTCAGCCCGCGGCGACGCCGCCGCTCGGCCCGGCGGCCGCGGCGCTGCCGTTCGCCGGAACGCCGCCCGTGTGCGTGCTCGGCAGCGGCTGCACGGGGGTCGCCGGCGCCGCCGGGCTCCAGGTGCGCGGCCGGCCGCTGTGGTCGGGCTCGGGCGTCAGCGCCGAGCCGCTGCGCAGGTCGAAGTAGTCCCAGGTGCTCGGCAACCCGAGCACTCCGGCCAGTTCGGGGCCGCTCACGACGGTCGCGCCCGAGCTGCCCATCACGCGCACCTTCAGCACGCGCGGCGATGCCCCGCGGCGCAGCACCTCGATCCCGACGAACGAGCCCTTGAGGAGGCCCTTCAACAGCCGCGCCGCACTCGACAGCGAGAATTCGACGCGCCAGTGCGAGGCGCTCGTTTCGTAGGGGTCGGCGACGGCGCGCAGCCACGGCTCCGATTCGCCGCCGGGGAAGCCGTACCGGGAGTCCTCGGTCATGCCCCCGGAGCTCGAGAAGAAGTAGGTGATCGCCGGCCGCCCGCCGTAGGTGACGATCTGCCCGGCGGTGGCCGCCACGGCGGCGTTGGTGGCCGCTGTTTCCGCGGCCACGCCGCGATAGACCTGCGAGCGCGTGTCGGAGTAGACATCGAAGCGCGACCCGCCCGCGTGGTCCGTGAGCGCGTAGGTGCGGCTTGCGACCGCCTGGGCCTCGAGCGCCGCGGCCGGCCAGTTCGAGGGCATCTCGGCCGAGACCACGCCGCGCACGTAGCGTTCGAGCGGGACGCGCTTGACCTTCGAGCCGATCAGCACCTTGACGACCGTCTTGGCGGCGGCGGTGCCGAGCGCCGTGCCCGTGTAGTAGTGAGCGAGGATCTGCTGGTAGCTCGCCCCGTGGCGCGCGTAGCCGAGCGCGCCGTACTGGCTCATGCCGACGCCGTGGCCTTCGCCGGCGCCTTCGATCACCAGCTCGCGGGCCGGTCCCGCGGCGCCTGCGGGCGCGGCGCAGGCGCCCGCCGCGAGCAGGGAGGCGGCGAGCGCGAGCAGCGCGCGGGCACCGCGGCGCCGGTCCGGGAGGCCCGATCGGCGGTGGTAGGTTGCCTTCGTGGCGGGCATCTGCAGTTCGGTCAACACATCCGCGCGCGCACCGTCGCGGTCGAGGATCGGAGGTCCCATGGAGCTTTGCTCGGGTCTGTGCAGGATTCGCGTGAAGGTTGCAGGATGACTGGCGAGCAGCGCGAGCGCGCGGTGCTCGACTGGGTGCCGACGGAGCTGTTCGTCGGCGGCAGCTGGCGTGCGGCCGCTACGGGCGGGACGCTCGAGGTCGAGGACCCGGCCACCGGGCAGGCGCTCGTCGAGGTGGCCGACGCCCAGCCCGAGGACGCGCTCGCGGCGCTCGCCGCGGCCGATGAGGCGCAGCGGTCGTGGGGCAGCTACGCGCCGCGCGATCGCGGTGAGATCCTGCGCTCGGCCTACGAGGCGATCGTCGAGAGAGCCGACGACCTCGCGCTCCTGATGACGCTCGAGATGGGCAAGTCGCTCGCGGAATCGCGCGCCGAGATCACGTACGCGGCTGAGTTCTTCCGCTGGTTCTCCGAGGAGGCCGTGCGGATCCATGGCCGGTACATGGTCAATACCACCGGAAAAGGACGGATCCTGACCATGCGCCAGCCGGTCGGGCCGTGCGTGTTCGTGACGCCGTGGAACTTCCCGACAGCGATGGGCACGCGCAAGATCGCGCCTGCGATCGCGGCCGGCTGCACGATGGTCGTCAAGCCGGCGCAGCAGACGCCGCTGTCGATGCTCGCGCTCGCGAAGATCCTGCAGGACGCCGGGCTGCCCGAGGGGGTCCTGAACGTGATCACCGCCAAGCGCTCAGGCGCCGTGATCGAACCGCTGCTGAAGGACCCCCGCACGCGCAAGCTGTCCTTCACCGGCTCGACAGAGGTCGGGCGGATGCTGATGGCGCAGTCCTCCGAGCGCGTGCTGCGCGTCTCGATGGAGCTCGGTGGCAACGCCCCGTTTCTCGTGTTCGAGGACGCCGACCTCGACGCCGTGATGGAAGGGGCGATGCTCGCCAAGATGCGAAACGTCGGCGAGGCCTGCACCGCGGCAAACCGCTTCCACGTGCACGAGTCGCTGGCGGACGAGTTCGCTTCGAGGCTGGCCGAGCGGATGGGCGCCATGCGGCTCGGGCGCGGGACCGAGCCCGACGCCGAGGTCGGTCCGCTGATCGACTCGGCTCAGCGAGAGAAGGTCGCAGAGCTGGTCGGGGATGCGGTGGACCGCGGGGCGCAGGTCCTCGTGGGGGGGCACGAGCGCGACGGCGCGGGCTACTTCTACGAGCCGACCGTGCTCGCGTCGGTGCCCGCCGAGGCGCGCGTGCTGTCCGAGGAGGTGTTCGGCCCGGTCGCTCCTGTGGCGAGCTTCTCGAGCGAGGAGGAGGCGCTCGCCGCCGCCAACCGCACCGAGTACGGCCTGGTCGCCTACGTGTACACGCGCGACCTGCAGCGCGCGCTGCGGGTGGCCGAGGGCATCGAAACCGGCATGGTCGGCCTCAACCAGGGGGTCGTCTCGAACGCCGCCGCTCCCTTCGGCGGCATCAAGGAGTCGGGTTTCGGCCGCGAGGGCGGGTTCGAGGGGATCGGCGAGTACCTGGAGACGAAGTACGTGGCCGTGGCGCTGTAGCCCCGGAGCCCGGCGGCCCATTCGGGAGCCGCCGCCATTAAGGTGCCCGGTCATGGAAACGACCGAGCACCACGTGGACGCCCCGTCCGCGGACGACGTCGAGCCTGTCTCGGCCGAGACGCGCGACCGGATCATCACGGGCCTCGTGACGATCGTCCCGGTGCTGGCGCTCGGACTCGTGGCGTGGCAGCTGTGGGCGGTCGCGCTCGGCTGGAACGACATCTTCGTGTTCCTCGTGATGTACGTCGCGACCGGCCTGGGGATCACCGTCGGGTTCCACCGCCTGTTCACCCACCGCTCGTTCGCGACCACGAGGCCGATCCGGGTGACCCTCGCGGCGCTGGGCTCGATGGCGGTGGAGGGCCCGATCATCTCCTGGGTCGCCGATCACCGCAAGCACCACGCCTTCTCCGACCGTCTCGGCGACCCGCACAGCCCCCACGTCGAGCACGGCACGGGGCTGAAGGGCGCGCTCAAGGGGCTCGCGCACGCGCACGTCGGGTGGCTGTTCATCCACACGCACCGCGGGCGCAAGAGCCGCTACGCCCCCGATCTGATCCGCGACCCCGACATCGCCCGCATCGACCGCACGTTCATCTGGTGGGCGGCCGGCGGGTTTGCCGCCTCGTTCGTGCTCGGGTTCCTGTTCGGGGAATTCAGCTGGAAGGCCGCGCTGACCGGGATGCTCTGGGGCGGCCTCGTGCGCGTGCTCGTCCTGCACCACACGACCTACTCGATCAACTCGCTGTGCCACTACTTCGGCCGCACGCCGTTCGAGACCGGCGATGCGTCGCGGAACCTCGCGTGGCTCGCGCCGTTCTCGTTCGGCGAGGCGTGGCACAACGCCCACCACGCGTTCCCGACGAGCGCCCGCCACGGTCTCGACCGCGGGCAGATCGACATCTCGGCCGGCGTCATCTCGACGCTCGAGCGCGCCGGCCTGGCGTGGGACGTCGTGCGCGTCGACCCGGCGCGGATCGCGGCGAAGCGGCTCGACGGCCACGGGCCGGTCGCGGCCGTGCCGGCCGAGAGCTCTCGCTCCTAGCCGCCGCTCACCCGGCCCCGCCGGCCTCGCTTACCGTCCACGAGCGGGCCGGCCGGGGGAGTGTGCCCGCTACTGGTTGCGGGCGACCTCGCCGCCCCAAGCGGCGCTCGAGAGCGCGTCGAGGAGTGCGTTGCGATCCTCGTCGTCGCTCGTGTCGATCTCGTCCACGAGGCGCACGACCAGCGCCGCCGCGGCGAGGGGGTCGAGTGGTAGCTGTTCGGGTTCCATGCTCTCTTCTGCTCCATTCTTGGCCGCTTGGCCAAATCGGATAAAGCTCCGCTCAAGCCTCGTTCATCCCGTTGTTGTCCACATAACGCTTGTAAAAGCACAGAGGTCCGCCTCCTGACGGTACGGGAACGTCCAAACTTTGGATGGCACAGTTGGCCGTTCTGTACAACGGCTGCGTAGAAACCTCGAGCGCCCGGGGCCGGGTCGCCTCCGTCAGCCGCGCAGCAGCTCGCGCAGGAAGCCGCGGCCGGTGAGGCTCAGCACCAGCAGCGAGCCGAACAGGACGATCGCGTCGATGCTCTCGCGGCCCTGCTTGGTCCAGTAGTCGTCTTCGAGGTTCAGCCACAGGGCGAACTCGTCGAGCGTCAGCGCCGCGCCGCTTCCGTAGGCGATCGCCGTCAGCTGCGAGGCGCGGCGCCCGTCGGCGATCCCGATCTCGAGCAGCCACAGGTACCCGACGACGATCAGGCCGATGATCCCGAAGGTCATGTGGTGGATGTGCCTGCCGCCCGGGGTGATGTTGCGGAACGGGCCGCGTTCGGCGCGGATCGCGTGCGTGATCGCGCGCACGACCGCGAAGGTGCCGAAGAACGACGCCGCCGAGAGCAGGCGCCGCTCGTGGCGGCGGTTGCCGCCGAAGTGGCGCTCGTAGATCGCCGCCACTTCGCGCCCGTGCGCCTGCTCGTCCACATCCCGCACGCTATTGCCTGGCGGCCGCGGCGTCGAGCCGCGCGCACGCGAACCGGCGATGGGCGACGGGGGCGGCGGCTAGAGTCTGGCCGGATGCCCGGTCCGACCCGTCGCGCGAGCGCCCTCGCCCTGATCGCGGTCGCGTTCGTGTTCGCGCTCGCGGGATGCGGCGGCTCCTCGTCGAGCAACGGGGTCGAATCGAAATCGGCGCAGGAGATCCTCGAAGCGACCAAAGCGGCGGCCTCCAAGGCCGTCTCGGTGCACATCGTCGGCTCGATCCAGAGCAACGAAAAGCCGATCTCGCTCGACATGGAACTGCTCGCCGGCAAGGGCGGCAAGGGCACGATCTCCCAGGAAGGCTTCACGGTCCAGATCGTCCAGTCCGGGGGCGCCGTCTACATCAACGGCAGCGCCGCCTTCTACCGCCACGTGGCCGGCCCGACGGCCGCCCAGCTGCTCCAGGGCAAATGGCTGAAGGCGCCGGCGGGCAGCGGCGAACTCGCATCGCTTGCCTCGCTGACCGACCTCGGCAAGCTGCTCGACACGGCGCTCAGCGGCCACGGCACGGTCGTCAAGGGACCGGTCACCACGGTGGGCGGCCAGAAGGCGATCGAACTGCGCGACGCCACCAAGGCGGGCTCGCTGTTCGTCGCGACGACCGGCCAGCCCTACCCGCTGCAGATCCTCAAGAGCGGCGGGGAAAGCGGCAAGGTCACGTTCGACCGCTGGAACCAGCCGGTCACGATCACGCCCCCCGCGGGGGCAATCGACATCAGCAAGCTTCAGGGCGGCGGCTGAGATGCCGATTCGGTCATATGTCTATGCGGGCGCAGCATGCGTCAAGGCGTTCCCGGAGAGCTCCGACCCGACTGTCTGAGCGCCACGTCCAAGCGGGACCGGGCAAGGATGCGGGAGTTCTCGGTGAATGGAGCGATGCACGCTGGTTTCGCAGAGGGTACGGGTCGCCTGACGGCGCTGACGGCGCCGTCGCGGCGCCGCGGGGGACAGGGCGGATCGATGGGCGCTGACCCGCGCCGGGAGCGGATCGCCGGGAGCTCGGACCCCGAGCGGCCCTCGCGCGGGCCCTCGCAGGCCGTCATGGCGGTGCTCGGCGTGCTCGCGGTCGCGGCCGTGATCGGCATCGCGCTCGCGGGCGCCTCGGCCGTCGTCGTGGTATGCGCCGCCGCGCTCGCCGCGGGCGCTCTGGGAATCGGCTGGCGCATCGGCGCCAGGGGCCTCTCCACGCTCGAAGACGAGATCGAGGGCCGCACGAGCGAGCTGAAACGCGCCCTGTCCGAGCTCGAGATCGCGCAGGCCGAGACCGTGCAGCGGCTGTCGATGGCGGTCGAGTTCCGCGACGAGGACACCGGCGCGCACATCGAGCGCATCGGCCGCTTCTCGGTGCTGCTGGCCGAACAGATCGGGATGGACGGGGACTTCTGCGAGCGCCTGCGTCACGCGGCGCCGCTGCACGACGTCGGCAAGGTGGCGATCCCCGACGCGATCCTGCTGAAGCCCGGGCCGCTGACGCCCGAGGAGCGCGCGATCGTCGAGACCCACGCCGAGGAGGGCCACCGCCTCGTCAAGGGCTCCTCCTCCTCGATCCTCGACATGGCCGCGACGATCGCCCTCAGCCACCAGGAGAAGTGGGACGGCACCGGCTACCCGCGCGGGCTCAAGGGCGAGGCGATCCCGATCGAGGGGCGGATCGTGGCGGTCGCGGACGTGTTCGACGCGCTCACCAGCGACCGCGTCTACCGCAAGGCCTTCTCGGTCGACGAGGCGATCCAGATGATGCGCGAACAGCGCGGGCGCCACTTCGACCCGGTGCTGCTCGACGCGTTCATGGAAGTGCTCGGCCGCTCCGGGCCCGACGCCCGCGACCAGCTGCGCCGCGACCCGGCCGCGCTCGTGGAGAGCACGCTCGAGACGTTCGCGACCGCGCTCGAACGCGGCGACGCCGAGATGGCCGAGGGAGCGATCGCGACCGCGATCGAGGACGGGATCTCGCCGACCACCCTGCACGCCGAGGTGATCGGGCCGTCGCTGCGGCGCCTGGATGTGCTCGCCCAGGACGGCGAGCTCGGCCCCGAGCGCGAGCACCGCGCGGCGACGATCGTGCGCCGCGTGCTGGCGACTCTGCACCGCTACATGACCGGCGGCACGGAGGCCACGCGCGAGCGCGTGCTGCTCGCCGCGGTCGCGGGCGACGAGCACACGCTCGGGCTGCAGATGGTCCACGACCAGCTCGCCGCCGCCGGCTATCGCACGATCTTCGACACCGAAGTGTCGGGCGAGCGCCTGCTCGACGCGGTCGAGAACCAGTCCCCTGACCTGGTCGTGCTCGGCGCGACCGTCGCCGGCGATAGCGAGGCGATCGACGTCGCGCTGCGCGAGGTGCGCCGCAGCCATCCGGAGATCCCGATCGTCCTCGGCGGCCCGGCCGTCGGCGGCAGCCTGCCGCGTGAACGCGCCGACATGCGGGTGCTCGAGCGCATCGACGAGTCGGTCGAAGCGGTCGAAGACCTGCTCGCGGGCACCACCTCCGCCGCCTCCGTATAGATTTCCCGCCCGATGGGCAATCGCGCGATCGTGACCGGCGGGGCCGGCTTCATCGGCTCGCACCTCGTCGACGCGCTGCTCTCGCGCGGTCTCGAGGTGACGGTCGTCGACGACCTCTCCTCGGGCCGGGCCGAGCTCGTGCCCGTCGAGGCCGAGTTGCGCGAGCTCGACATCGTCGACGCGGGGGCGCTCTCCTCGCTGTTCGCCGAGCGTGAGCCGCAGGCCGTCTACCACCTCGCCGCGCAGGCCAGCGTGGTCGCCTCGGTGCAGGACCCCGGCCGCGACTGCGACGTCAACGTGCGCGGGACCCTGAACGTGCTCGAGGCGGCCGGGCGCCTCGGGGCGCCGGTCGTGTTCACTTCGACCGGCGGCGCGCTCTACGGCGACGAGGCGCCGATGCCGACGCCCGAGGACACGATCCCGGCGCCGCTCTCGCCATACGGCGCATCCAAGTGGGCGGCCGAGTCCTACGTGCGCACATGGGCGCTGTCGTCCGGCATCGCGCACGCGGTGTGCCGGCTCGGCAACGTCTACGGCCCCCGCCAGAGCCCGCATGGCGAGGCCGGCGTGGTGGCGATCTTCAGCGGGCACATCCACGAGGGCCGCAGCCCGAAGCTCTACGGGCACGGGCGCCCGACGCGCGACTACGTGTACGTCGGCGACGTCGTCGAGGCGCTGCTCGCCGCCTCCGGACGGCGCGGCGTCTACAACGTCGCGACCGGCGTCGAGACCGACGTGAGCACGATCTGGAGCCGGCTCTGCGAGGTCGCCGGGGTGAGCATCGAGGGCCAGCTCGAGGACCTGCGCCCCGGCGAGCTGCAGCACAGCTGTCTGGACACCTCGCGCGCCGCGCAGGAGCTCGGCTGGCGCGCCCGCGTCGGGATCGCGGAGGGCCTCGAGCTCACCTACCGCGCGCTGATCGAGGAACTCGGGCCCGGATAGAGCGGGCTATGCGGACCGGCGCTCGGGGGGACTGCCCGGGCTGCCGATAAGGCCCCCATGAGGTTCCCCCGCCCGGCGCTCCTCGGCGCCGTGACGAGCTTCGCGCTGCTCGCCGGAGCGGCGAGCGCCGCCGCCGGCGAACCCGGCGGCGCCTCGGCCCCGGCCGGGGCGCAGGTGGGCGCCGTCCAGTTCGGCCTCCCCGCGAGCGTCGCGCGCCCTGAGCTGAGCGCGCTGAGCGTGCCGTCCTCGGCGACCGCGGGCAGGCCGCCACGGATCACGCTCGAGCTCGTCGAGCCGGGCACCTCGAGCGTGCACCTGCGCGTGCTCGTGATCGACCTCTCGACCCGCCGCACGGTGCTGAGGGCCGAAATGGGCTGGGTGCGCACCTCGCACCCGCTCGCCGTCGTGTGGCCGCACGGCGCGAGCATCGCGGCCGGCAACTACCGCGTCACCGTCTCGGCGCACGACCGCCACAACGCCAACATCCTGCGCAACGCCCGCATCTCCGGCGAGGCGACGCTGACGGTGAAGGCCGCGCCCGTGGCGCCGCCGTCCTTCAGCGGCGAAGCGGGCGTCCCCACGCCGGCGCAGACGGCGGCCGAGGGGGCAGTCTTCCCGGTCCGCGGGCCGCACGACTTCGGCGGCCCGGAAAACCGGTTCGGCGCCCCGCGCGAAGGACACATCCACGAGGGCCAGGACGTCCTCACCGCGGAAGGGACACCCGACGTCGTGCCGTTCGCGGGCACGATCGAGCAGACGAGCTACCAGGCGGGCGGGGCCGGTTACTACGTCGTCGAGCACACCGGCTACGGGTTCGACTTCATGTTCGCCCACTGCCAGGCCGAATCGTTCTCCGTGCACGCCGAAGAGTCCGTCGCCGCCGGGCAGCAGATCTGCCGTGCCGGGCAGACCGGCGACGCGACCGCACCGCACCTGCACTTCGAGATGTGGGTCGGCGGCTGGCAGGCCGCAGGCGGTCATCCGATCGACCCGCTGCCGTACCTCGAAGCCTGGGAACACGACGGAGCTTCGTGAGCTCCGGGCGTCCCGCGGGGCGCCGCCGACTCGGTAGCATCGGGCCGTCGGTCTGAGGCGAGATAGCTCAGTTGGTAGAGCACACGACTGAAAATCGTGGTGTCCCCGGTTCGAATCCGGGTCTCGCCATTCGAAAGGGTTGACCCCGCGGAACGCGCCCGCTTAGGATGGCTCCGAAGTGCTTAGGGGACCGGCTGTGCAGCGGCCGGAAGGCCGGCTGGGTGGCCGGCAAAGCCAACAGGAGAGGGAAGACATGCTCAAGCTCAGGGCGATTCTGATCGCCGCGGCCGCCGCCTGCGCGCTGGCCGCCACTCTGCCGGCCGCCGCCGGCGCCAGCTACTCCGTGCCCTACGGCAACACCGCGCTAGGTGACGCGATCTGGAACGAGACGTGGGAACCGGAAGCGCTCACAGGCGGCAACAACGGCTGCAAACCGAGCTCGGCGCACCCGTACCCGGTGGTACTCGTGCACGCGACGCTCGCCGATGAGGGATCGAACTGGGTCACGCTCGCGCCGCTGCTGGCCAACAACGGCTACTGCGTGTACGGCTTCAACTACGGCGCGACGCTCGCCTCCTTCGAAGTGTGGCCGTTCATCGGCCCGCGCGTCGACGGCATCGGCCACATCGAAAACTCGGCCAAAGAACTGTCGTCGTTCGTGAGCAAGGTGCTCTCGAAAACCGGGGCCTCGAAGGTCGACCTCGTCGGCCACTCGCAGGGCGGCATGATGCCCAACTACTACATCAAGGACCTGGGCGGGGCCGCGAAGGTGAACGAGCTGATCGGGCTCGCGCCGAGCAACCACGGCACGAACCTCGACGGGCTCACGAACCTGGTCGAAAAATTCCCGTTCGCGAGTGAATTCACGACCGGCCTGCTCGAACTCCTCGGCGCCCCGGCGCTGCCCGAACAGGAGGAAAACTCGGCCTTCATCAAGAAGCTGTTCGGCGCCGGTGAACCGGTCGTGGCGGGCGTGCGCTACGTCGTGATCGAGACCACGCACGACGAGGTCGTCACGCCGTACACGCATGCCTTCCTGAGCGGCTCGGGCGTGACCGACATCACGATCCAGAACCAGTGCCCGAGCGATCCGGTCGCGCACATCGGGATGTTCGACGACTCGCCCTCGCTGCAGAACGTCCTCAACCAGTTGAGCTCCTCGCCGAACCCGTCCTTCCAGGCGAGCTGCACCAACTACGGCCAGGGCATCTAGACCGCCGGCCGGCTTCGCCCTCCCGGGGCCCGCTCACGCGGCGGGCCCCGGGGCGCGCGGAACCGCTGCGCGACGCACACACGCGGCGCGCAAACCCCCGCCCGGGCGCGCGGTCCCTCTGAGGCGATTCACAGGATCGAATTAGGAAAGCCACATGTGCGCGCGCAACCCTGCGTGCATGTCCAATCAACTGCTGATCGACCAGACGGCCGGCGAGCGCCCCGTCTCGCTCTGCCCCGAGGTCGATCTCGTGATCCCCGTCTACAACGAGCAGCACGTGCTCCAGTCCAGCGTGCGGACGCTCGACGCGTACATGAGCTCCGCGTTCCGGCTCCGTCACCGCATCACGATCGCGGACAACGCGAGCACCGACGCGACGCTCGCCGTCGCCGAGCAGCTCGCCGCCGAGCTGCCGGCGGTGCAGGTGCGCCACCTCGCCGCAAAGGGCCGCGGCCGCGCGCTGCGCGAGGCGTGGCTGGCGAGCGACGCCGATGTCGTCGGGTACATGGACGTCGACCTCTCGACCGATCTCGGCGCACTGCCCGCGCTGCTCGCGCCGCTGCTCGAAGAGCGCGCCGACATCGCGATCGGCACCCGCCTGGCCGCCCGCCTCGCAGGTCACGCGCAGCCTCAGGCGCGAGCTGATCTCGCGCTCCTACAACATCCTGCTGCGGGCCGGGCTCGGGGTCGGCTTCTCCGACGCCCAGTGCGGCTTCAAGGCCGCGCGGCGTGAGGTGATCGAGCCGCTCCTTGATCGGGTCAGGGACGACCAATGGTTCTTCGACACCGAGCTCCTGTACCTCGCCCAGCGCAGCAAACTGTCGATCCACGAGGTCCCGGTGCGCTGGGTCGAGGACCCCGACTCGCGCGTGGACATCGTGGCGACCGCGCTCGAGGACCTGCGCGGGGTCGCCCGCCTGCGCCGCTCGCAGGCCGGCCGCGGCTCATGGCGGCGCGAGGCGCTGGCCGGCGAGGGCGTGTCGCGGCGGGGCATCACCGGCTTCCCCGCCTGAGCGGCGCGAGCGCCTAACCTTGGAGCCGGCGCCGGCGTCGCCGGCGCGGAACGACAGGAGGAGCAATGGCCCCCGAGACGACCGCCCAGATCGACCGCCGTCGCGTGAACGCGCTGATCGAGCGCGAGGCGCTGCGGCTCGACGAAAGCACGCAGGGCAGCCTGCGCATGTTCGAGCGCGCGCGCCGCTCGCTGAGCGGAGGCGTCAGCTCGAGCTACCAGGCTCGCGACCCGTGGCCGATCTACCTCGTCGACGGCGAGGGGCCGGTCGTCTACGACGTGGACGGCAATCGCATGTGGGACTTCCACAACGGCTTCGGCTCGATGGTGCAGGGCCATGCCCACCCGGCGATCGTGCGCGCGGTCTCAGAGCGGGTCAGCCGAGGCACGCACTTCGCCGCCACGACCGAGGACGGAGTGATCGTCGCCGAGGAGCTGCAGCGCCGCTTCGGGCTCGAACGCTGGCGCTTCTTGAACTCCGGCTCGGAGGCCACGATGGACGCGATCCGCATCGCGCGCGGGCTGACCGGCCGCGACACGGTCGTCAAGATCTTCGGCTCCTACCACGGCCACCACGACGGGGTCATGGTCTCCATCGGCGTGCCGTACGACAAGATCGGCGACCGCGAGAACTACGCGTCGCTGCCCTACGGCGCCGGTATCCCGAAAGCCGTCTCCGACCTCACGATCCCGGTGCCGTTCAACGACGCGGGCGCGATGGAGCGCCGCATCGAACGGCTCGACGCCGAAGGGCGCAAGCCGGCGTGCGTGATCATGGAGGCGGCGATGATGAACCTCGGCGTCGTGCTGCCCGAGGACGGCTACCTCGAGGAGGTCCGCGAGCTCACCCGCCGCCACGGGGTCGTGCTGATCTTCGACGAGGTCAAGACGGGGCTCGCGATCGCCGCCGGCGGCGCGACCGAGCGCTTCGGCGTGGTGCCGGACATGGTGACGCTCGCCAAGACGCTCGGCGGCGGCCTGGCGTCGGCGGCCGTCGGCGGCACCGAGGAGGTCATGCGCGTCGTCGAGGACGGAACCGTCTACCAGGTCGGCACCTACAACGGCAACCCGCTCGGGATGGCGGCGGCGCGCGCCAGCCTGCAGGAGGTCCTCACACCCGACGCCTACCGTCACATCGACGCGCTCAACGACCGCATCGTCTCCGGCTGCCAGCAGGTGATCGAGCGCTACGGGCTGTCCGGCTACGCGGTCGGCATCGGCGCCAAGGGGTGCGTGACGTTCTCGACGTCGAAGATCGTCGACTACGAGACCTTCAAGGCCAACCAGGACGTCGAGGTGACGGAACTCGCCTGGCTGTTCAACATGAACCGGGGCATCTTCATGACCCCCGGCCGCGAGGAGGAGTGGACGCTGTCGGTCACCCACACCGACGAGGCAATCGACGCATATGTGGCCGTGTTCGACGAGCTCGCCGCCGAGCTGACCTCCTGAGCCGGGCCCGTCCCGGGCCAACCTTTTCGCCCCGCGCGCGTTGTTCATAGTGATACGGCCGCTGCCTTTGGCGGCGTCGGAACGGGAGCGAAGATGGGGCCGGCCTTGGCAACACACAAGCGTGGACGGAGCGGATCTCGGTGGCCTCGATAGTCGTCTCGGGGAGCGTGCTGCGGCGGCCGCTCGGCGGCAACCTCGCCACCCATCTGCACTACCTGATCGGTCTGCGCAAGCTCGGCCACGACGTCCTCTACCTGGAGCAGGCCGATGGCCCCGAGACGGAGGGGACGAGCCCGGTTCCGCGGACCGGGCTCGTGCTGATGCGCGACCTGCTGCGCCGTTGCCGCGTCGAGGTGCCGGTCGTGTGGGTCGACCCGGACGCCGGGCTGGTGGGCGGGATGGTGTGGCCGCAGCTGCGCCGCCGGCTCGCGAGCGCGGACCTGCTGCTCGACCTCGGCGGGCACTGCTGGCTGCCCGAGCGCGAGCTCGCGGCGCGGCGTGCGCTCGTCGAGCTCGAGCCCGGCGCGCGCGGCCCCGAGCTGCAGAGCGACCACGACGTGTACTTCTCGCTGCGCCGCGACCTCGACGCCGACGGGGAGCCGGAGTGGAACCCGACGCTGCCGCCGATCGTGCCGCGGCTCTGGTACGGGCCGCCCGCCGACGCGCGGCTGCCCGTGCTGGTGATCGCCGGGACGCGCTTTCGCGAGGGGCTCGCGCCCGGCTGGCCGCTCGATGCGCTGCTCGAGCTCCCGCGGCGCGTCAGGGCGCCGCTGTGGATCGTGCTCCCGACGCGTGACGCGGAGATCGGCGCGCGGCTCGCACAGGCCGGATGGACCGTCAGGGACCGCGCGACGCTCGAGGCGTCGCTGTCGAGCTACCGCGCCCACGTGGTCGGCTCGCAGGCGGCGATCAGCTTCCTCGAGGGCTCCGGCGGCGGCGGTGTGGGCATCTGGCTGAGCGCGCACAGCGCCTGCTTCATGGCGGCCGGGCGCCCCGTGCTCGTCGACGAGTCGGGGGAGGGGAGTTGGCTGCCGAGGGGCGGCGGCGTGCTCGGCGTCGCCGACGCCGACGCGGCCGTCGAGGCACTCGAGCGGGTGCGCTCGCACCTGCCGCGGCATTCGCGCGAAGCGCGCGCAGTCGCCGCGCAGGTCTGCCACTACCGCGTCGTGCTGCCCCGGCTGCTGGAGCGGGCGCTACCCAGAGCGCTGGAGGCTGTCGCCTGACGCCTCCTAGCCCGCGGAGGCGAGCGTCGAGCGCACGGCGGCGGCCGTGGGCGCGAGCTCCGCGGGCAGCCGCTCCAGTAGCTCCAGCCACGCGGGCTTGACGGCGGCCGCCTGCCGCACGAGCTGTGCGCCGCGCTCGGGATCGCGCGCGGCCACGCCGAGGCCCGCCCAGAAGACGAGCTCGTCCGCCTCGGGCGCGAGCTCGGATGCCTGGAGGTACAGCTCGGCTGCCCGCTCGTGGGCCGTCTCGGCCGAGAGCTCGTCGGCGCGCCCCGCCAGCTCGTAGGCGCGCGCCAGCCGCACCACCCGCGCGAGCTCGCCGAGCGGGTCTGAGTGGTCCTCCACCCGCACGTCGATGCGGGTCCTCCACGGCTCGCCGTCGGCCGGCACGACGAGCAGCGCCGCGGACTGGCGCCCGCGCACGTCCCCGCCCGCCCGCTCAGCGGCTCCGAGCGCCGCCAGCAGCCGCTCGGGCAGCTCGGCCTCGCTCGCCGAATACGCGCTCGCCATCGCCTCGGGCACCCCCGGGCGCGCCATCATGTTCGCCTGGCAGCTGAAGCCCTCCCCGCGCACGTCGGCGGCGAACGGGATACAGCCCTCGCCGGTGTGAGCGGCGAGCCCCCCGCCGGCGTCGACCACGCCGACCTGGCGGAAGCGCGCGAGCTCGTCGGCGGCCAGCACGTCGGCGAGCGCGCCGGCCGCGTCGCGCCCCTGCGCGAGGCGCTCGAGTACGTTCGGGCCGTGCGCGACCTCCGCGACCGACTGCGTCGCGACCGCGCCGACGCCCGGTCGCGCCCACGACACGACCGAGCCGACCGAGAACCAGTGCGACTGGACGGCCACCCCGAGCTCGCCGGTGGCGGCGTCGCGGGCGACGATCGAGTAGGTGCCGTGACGCACGAGGGCATGATCGCACCGCGCAGCCCGCTCGGTCGCCGCGCGGCCGTGGCGCTAGGCTGGCCGCATGGCCCTGGCCTGGCCGACACTGCCGTACACGGCGTGGCTCGAGACGTGCGAGACGCTGCACGCACACACGCAGGTGCTCGGAAAGCTCGCCGTCGCGCTCGCGCCCCCCGAGCCCCAGCTCCAGCACGCCGCGCTGCGGCTGACGGGTCGCGGATGGGAGACCCAGCCGCTGCCGGCGCCCGACGGCGGCGGGGCGTTCGTGGCAGCGCTCGACCTGCGCGCGCACCGGGCGCTGATGGAGCACACGGCGGGGGCCAGCCGCCGTGGAGCTCCCCGGGCGCTCGGTCGGCGAGGTCGCCCGCGAGCTGCTCGCCGCGGCTCGCTCGCTGGCGGGGCCGGTCGAGATCGACCCGACACCGCAGGAGGTGCAGTGGTCGAGCCGCTCGACCAGGACGAGCAGCATCGCACCTACGAGCCGGCGCAGGTGGCCGACTACTTCGCCGCCGCGACGCAGGCCGCGCTCGTGCTGGCCGAGTTCCGCGCTCCCTATCGCGGGCGAAGCACGCCGGTGAACGCGTGGTGGGGCTCGTTCGACCTCGCCGTCAGCCTGTTCTCCGGGCGCCCGGCCGAGCCGCCGTAGCGACGACTTCATCATGCGCAACGCGATGGACGTGCAAGAGGTCGCCGTCGGCTGGTGGCCCGGTGACGCGCCTATCGGCGGCCGCGTTCTACGCCTACGCCCATCCCGCGCCAGGCGGACTTCTCCGAGGGGGCCTCGACCCGCCGCAGGCGCGCTGGGAGCCCTCGCTGGGCGAGTACGTGCTCGACTGGGAGGACGTTGCGCGGCGGAGGACCCGCACCGGCCGCGCCTCGAGTTCGCCCGCTCTGCATTCGCGCCACGGCTGCGCGGCGTGCGAATGGGATCCGGCGCTGGCGGCGACAGGCTGAGGGCATCGCCGCCGCCCGTGGCCTGAGCCGGCGCACTCGCCGGCGGCGCCGAAGGCCCGCCGCCGCCCGCCCGAGCCGGCCTGCCTGTAACGCGCACGGCACGCGGCGGACTGAAAGGGGCGAGATGAAACGTCCCCCCGACCCCAGGAGCACGGATATGAAGAGACTGAAGCGGATCGCGCTCGCGGCGCCGCTCGCGCTCGCGCTCGCGGCGCTGGCCGCGGCGCCGGCGCTGGCCTTCGACGGGCCCGGTGGCTGGCCGGACGGTCCCCAGCCCGTGTACGTCCAGAACGACAAGACGACCGGCAACCAGATCGTCGCGTACGACCGCTCGCCGGCCGGCACGCTCACCAGGCCGGCGTGTACTCCACCGGAGGGCTCGGCGGCGAGCTCGAAGGATCGGTCGTCGACCACCTCGCCTCGCAGGGCTCGCTCGCCATCGACCCGCCAGGACGGCCTGCTTTGGCCGTCAATGCGGGCAGCGACACGGTCTCGGTCTTCTCGGTGTGCGGGGATCGGCTGGCGCTGCGCCAGACGATCGCGTCCGGTGGCAGCGTTCCCGGTCAGCATCGCGGTGACGGCGGGCTCGTCTACGTGCTGAACGCGCTCGACGGCGGCTCGCTGCAGGGCTTCCGCGTGATCGCCGGGCGGCCTGGGCCGATCCCGGGTCGAGCCGCCCCCTCGGGCTGAACCCGACGGCGGCCCCGCAGTTCACCAACACGCCCGGGCCAGGTCGCGTTCTCCCCCGAGGGGCGCGCACTCCTCGTCACGACCAAGGCGAACGGCAACGACGTCGACGTGTTCGCCGTCGATCCGCTCGGCCGGCTGTCGACGCGCCGGTCGTGAACTCCTCGCCGGGCACCGTTCCGTTCGCGATCGCGTTCGACCGGCAGGGCCACGCTCGTGTGCCGAGGCCGGCACGGCGCGCTGCCGACTTCGGGCTCGGGGAAACGGCACGCTGGCCCAGCTCGACTCGGCGCCCACGGGTCAGGCGGCGACCTGCTGGGTCGCGGCGCGCGCGGGCGCTTCTACGCCTCCAACGCCGGCAGCGACTCGCTGAGCGGCTTCACAGACAGCTTCGGCGGGCAGCTGCTGGCGCTGTTCGGCACGACACGGCGACCGACGCGGGCCCGGTGGACGCGGCCGCCACGACCGACGGGCGCTTCCTCTACGTGCAGGCGGGCCTCGAGGATGGTCGACGAGTTCGCGGTCGAGCCCGGCGGCGCGCTCACGAGATCGGCTCGGTCACCGTGCCCGGCGCGGTCGGCGGCGAGGGGATCGTGGCGCCCTAAGCGAAGCCACGCGGGGCTCGGCTGGGGCGCCCTCCCGCCGGCCTCCCCGCCGACGAACGGTATCCTCCACTCGCGCATCTCCGCCTCCCTCCTCGCTGCGCGTGAACGCGCTGGCCCGCGCTGGCCGCGGTCGCGTGGCGGGCGCGCGCGAGCGCGGCGCCGACGAGGACGGCGAGCTGCTCGAGCGGCTGCGCGCCGGCGACGAGGAGGCGTTCCTCGTGCTCGTCGCCCGCCACCAGGCGAGCATGCTGCGCCTGGCGCGCTCGTTCGTGCCGAGCCGCGCGGTCGCCGAGGAGGTCGTGCAGGACACCTGGCTCGGCGTGCTGCGCGGGCATCGACAGGTTCGCCGGGCGCTCGTCGCTCCGGACCTGGCTGCTGCGCGATCCTCGTCAACCGCGCCCGCAGCACCGGCGCGAGCGAGGCGCGCAGCGTCGCGATCGGCGACGCCGAGCCGGCCGTCGACGGCTCGCGCTTCGACGCCGGCGGCGCCTGGGCGGCGCCGCCGCGGCACTGGGTCGAGGAGGCGAGGACCGGCTCGCGGCGGAGGCGCTCGCCGGCGGATCCGCGGCGGCCCTCGACGAGCTCCCGGAGCGCCAGCGCGAGGTCGTGATGCTGCGCGACGTCGACGGGCTCACGAGCGACGAGGTGTGCCAGGTGCTCGACATCAGCGAGGGCAACCAGCGCGTGCTGCTGCACCGCGGCCGCAGCCGGCTGCGCGAGGCGCTCGAGGCGGAGCTGGGGGAGGCGTGATGCCCTTCCCGCCGCCGCGAGCTGGTCTGCCGGGAAGTGGTCGAGCTGATCAGCGACTACATCGAGGGCGCGCTCTCGCGCTCGCAGCGCCGGCGCTTGCGAGGCGCACCTCGCAGGCTGTCGAGCACTGCAGCGAGTACCTGCGCCAGATGCGCGAGACGATCGAGCTCACGGGGCGGCCTGCGGGATCGGCGACCTGCCCCCGGGGATGCGCGAGGAGCTGCTCGGCCTGTACAGGCGCTGGCGCGCGCAGGGCGCCTAGAACGCGCGCGGCCGCGAGCTCCAGAGGCGCCCGAGGCGGCCGACTCGCCGCCGGAGCGGGCGCGCACCGCCCGACAGCGATGTCGCGGGCAGCATCGCGAGGGCGGCTGTTCCTACGGCGGCCAGCGCCGCGAGGTAGAAGACCGCCGGATAGCCGGCGAGCGCGGCGATCAGCCCGGCGATCGGGCCGCCGAGCCCGACGCCGATGTCGAAGAAGGCCGTGAACGCGCCGAGCGCCGAGCCGCGGCGGTCCTCGTCGACCTCGCCGACGACCATCAGCGCCAGCGACGGGAACAGCATCGAGAAGCCGACGCCCACGACCAGCGCGCCGATCAGCGCCGCCTGCAGCGAGGCCGAGCCGCGATCACCGCCAAGCCCGACCGCCTCGAGCAGCCCGGCCGCGGCGGCGGTCGGCCGCGCTCCGGCCCGGTCGGGGAGCCGGCTGAGCACCAGCCGGCTGCAGAACACGGCCACGGCGAAGGCCGTGAACACGGTCGCGCCGCCGCCGATCGCCGCGCGCTTTCAGCGCCAGCACCACGAAACCGGCGAGCGCCGCGTAACCGAAGTTCGCGAGCGCCAGCGCGATGCCCGGGGCGCCGCGCGGCCCGCGGCAGCCACGATTCGCGGCCGTCGGGCCTCGAGCGCGTGAGCGGCGCCGGCTCGGGCAGGCGCATCGCGATCAACGCGCCGGCCGCGGGCAGCGCCGCCGTCAGCGCCCAGACGGCGTCATAGCCGGCGTGAGCGCGCAGCAGCTCGCCGGCCAGCGGGCCGAGCGAGAGCCCGCCCCACACGGCGAGCCCGAACAGGCCGAGAGCCATGCCGCGCCGGCTCTCCGGCGCCAGGTCGACCGCCCAGGTCGCGCCCGCGGTGTAGACCGATGCCCTCGCCGGCGCCGACGAACAGCCGCGCGAGGACGAGCGACGGGACGCTCGAGGCGAGCAGGTAGAGGGCTCCGCCGAGCGCCATCGACAAGGAGCCCACGACGAGCACGATGCGCCGACCGCGCCTGTCGGACTGGCGGCCGGCGAGCGGGCGGCACACGACGGACGTGATGGCGAACGCTCCGACGACGATGCCGACCGCGAAATCGCCGGAGCCGAGCGGGCCGCGCACGAAGGACGGGAGCACGGGCAGCGCCGCGCCGATCGCGACGAACGCGAGCAGCGCGGCCGTGAACAGGCCGATCGAGGCGGCGGTCCCCTGGGCGCTCCCGTTCGCGCGGGGTTCTCTGGTGGAGACGAGCAATGAAGGATTCAGGCTAGGACAAACGGCGTCCTCGCCGTGTCGCGCGGTGGTGGAGGACGAGCGGTGCGTCGATGCCCGCCCTCGAGGAGCGTCGGGGAATCGCCGGTTCCCTGCGCGCGCGGCTCCCGAAGCTGACGCCGCGCGAGCGGGGTGTCGCTAGGCGCCGGCCTTCATCTTCGTCCACTCCGCCTTGTGCGCCTTCTTGGCCGCCTGGTAGTCGGCGAGCGCCTGCGCGGAGTCGACGTCCCCCAGGGTCGGGTGCGGCGGCACGAGGCTCCCTGCCTTGGCGAGCTTGTAGCGCTTGGCGAGCACCGAGCCGAGCGCCTTGACCTTCATCTCGCCGAAGCCCGGCAGCCCCTCGATGTTCGCCCTCAGCTGCGCGCCGTCCTTCGCGCCGGTCCACACGCGCGCGGCGTCGCCGCCGTACTCGTCGCGGACGGTCACGGCAAGTTCGTGGACGCGCTCGGCCATTTTCCCGGGGAAGCGGTGGATCGCCGGTTTCTCGCGGAACACCGGGTCGAGGTCGGCCGCCGCAAGCGCGGCCGGTTCGAGAGTGCCGAGCCGCTGCTTTATCGCGAGCGGCCCGCTGAACGCCTTCTGCACCGTGACCTGCTGATCGAGTGCGAACCCGATCAGCAGCGCCATCGGGTCAGACGCGAGCAGCTCGTTGGCCTCGTCGGACTCGGTGAAGTGCAGCGCGCGCGGCATGCGCTGATGATCGCACCCGGCGAGTCCGGGGGGAAGCTTTGCGTGCGGATCGGCGTCCTGGGCACTCGTGGGACCAATGCCACGCGACCCCGGCGGCGCTGCACGCCGGGGCGCATCCGATCCGAGGAGGAACGAGATGAAGCCGACCCGCACCCTGCTCGCCCTGCCGCTGCTCGCGCTCGCTGTGGTACGCCGACAACGCGAAGGGCCGGCCGGTCAGGTAGCGCGCGTCAACGGCCGCCCCTGAGCGCCTCGAGGAACTGCTCCGCCGAGACGCCGTGGAGCCCTGCCGGCGAGGCGTAGTGCTCCATGTGGCCGGCGATCATGTCGACGACCCCACGCAGGATCGCCTCTTGCTCCTGCGGGGGTCGCTCGGCGCCGAAGGTGTACTCGAAGGTGCGGTCGAACAGCCGCACGATCAGGCCCGCGTTGAAGGGCGGCGGGCGCTCGATGAAGCCGGCGCCGACGGCGGCCGCGTTCAGCGCCTCCGCCATGCGCGCGTCGAGCTTGCGCACCGCCTCCTCGACCGCCGCGTTCAGGCGCGTGCCGAACCACAGTGCCACGCCCTCCGGGCGGTCCTGGTGATGGCGCAGGTGCGCGAACGCGACGGCATCGATCATCGAGCGGAAGCTGACGCGATCGAGCGCCCGCACCGCGCGCTCGACGCGGCGGTCGATCTCCTCGAGCTCGCGGTCGAGGATCGCGGCGACGATCGCGTCGCGGTTCGAGAAGTATCGGTAGATCGTCGCCACGGGGATCCCCGTGTGCTCGGACAGCGAGCGAGTGGTCAGCTGCTCGACGCCGTCGCGCGCGACCAGCTCCGAGGCCGCCGCCAGGATCGTCTCGACGCGCTCGCGGCTGCGGCGCTGGACCGGCTCGCGGCGCTGGAGCGGCTCGGCGCGGCTCACGTCGCGCCCTCCAGCTCCTGGCTCGCGGAGCTCGCGGGCAGCGCCGCGGCGGCCGCCGTGTAGAGCAGCGCGAGCGTGCGCGCGACCGCGCCGACCGCCTCGTCGGGCGGCAGCAGCTCGGGATGGTGAAGCGGGCGAGCGTCGAAGCCGGGCGCGCCGTCGAGGCCCACGAACGCCATCGCGAGCGGAGCGAGCTCGCCGAAGAACGCGAAGTCGTCGGAGCCGCACGAGCGCCACTCGCGCGCCGGCGCGAGCGCGGCCTGGGCCAGCCGCGCGCGCGCCGCCGCGACGATCTCGGGGTCGTTCAGCAGCGGCGGCTCGCCGGCGGTCAGCTCGACGGTCCCGCGGCAGCCGTGCGCGGCCGCCACGCCGGCCACGACCTCGCGCGCGAGCTCGCGCAGCGTCTCGCGCTCCTCGGGGCGGTGGGCACGCAGCCCGCCGCGTGCCCGCGCGCGTGCCGGGATCAGGTTCTCGGCGCCGGCGCCCTCGAGCATCGCGATCGTCAGCGTCGCGGGGTGCAGCGGGTCCACGCGCCTGCCGAGCTCGGCGTGCAGCGCCACGACCGCCTGGCACAGCGCGAGCACCGGGTCGCGCCCCCGGTGCGGGTAGGCGCCATGCGTCGGCGAGCCGGTGATCTCGATCTCGAGCATGTCGAACGATGCGTTGACGGGCCCCGGGTCCAGCGCGACCGACCCCCACGGCAGCTCGGGGTGCACGTGCGCCCCCAGCACGGCGGCCGGCCGGTGCACGGCGAGCGCGCCGTCTGCGAGCAGCCGCGCACCGGACGGGTAGGCCTCCTCGCTCGGCTGGAAGACCGCCAGCAGCGGCGCGGGAAGCTCGGGCCCGACCCGCGCGGCGGCGCGGGCGAGCGCGACCAGCGCGGCCATGTGCACGTCGTGCCCGCAGGCGTGCATGCTCTCGCCGCGTGCGCTGAACGCGGCACCGGTCGCCTCCGTGACCGGCAGGCCGTCGAGCTCGGCCCGCACTGCCAGCGGACGGCCGCCGCCGCCGATGAGCGCGAGCAGTCCGGTGCCCGCGGCACGCTCGGCCTGCCCCGGGAGCTGCTCGGCCACCGCCGCGGCGGTGCCGTGCTCGGCGTGCGCGAGCTCCGGCGCGGAGTGCAGGCGATGGCGCAGGGCGACCGCTGCCGGCAGCTCGGGCTCGAGCTCTGCGAGCAGCCGTGCGAGCAGCGCATCAGTAGACACGCGCGTAGCTCCTGCACACGTCCGCCAGCTCCCGGCCCTCTGCGGCCGCGACCTCGGCTCGCTTCAGGCTCACGTAGGCCTCGCGCAGCAGCGGCGGCAGCCAGGCGGCGGCGGCCGCGTCCCCGAGCAGCGCCGCAAGCGCCTCCTCGAGCGATGCCGGGAGCGCGCCGACGCCGAAGCCCCGTGCTTCCTCGCCGCTCAGCTCAGCCGGATCGCGGTCGAGGATCGGCGGGGGGGCAAGCCCAGCGCGGATCCCCTCGAGGCCGGCGAGGATGATCGCCCCGAGCGCGAGGTAGGGGTTCGCCGACGCGTCGGCCGCGCGGAACTCGAGCCGTGCCTGCTCGGCCGCGCTCCCGCCCCCCAGCTCGATGACCGGCGGGATCCGCAGCAGCGTTTCGCGGTTTCGCTCGCCGAGCGCCGCGGCGCCGGCGCTCCAGTGGTGGGGGCGCAGACGCTCGCCGGACACGGGACTCGCCGCGCACAGCGCGCTCAGTGCCCCGGTGTGGGCGAGCACGCCCGCCGCAAAGCTGCCGGCGAGCTCGCTGAGCCCGCCGGGGCGGGCGGGGTCGTGGAGCAGCGGGCGGCCCTGCGCGTCGCGCAGGCTCAGGTGAACGTGCACGCCGTTGCCCGCCTCGGCCGGGTCGAGCAGCGGCACGAACGTCGCCCGCAGGCCGTGGCGGCGCGCGAGCTCGCGTACGACCTCTCTCACGATCACGCTGCGGTCGGCGCTCGCGAGGCCCGTCGCGGGTCCGACCGGCACCTCGAACTGGTGCGGCGCAAACTCGGCGAACATGCGCTCGGGCTCGGCGCCCGCCTCGACGAGCGCGCCCATCAGCTCGGTCGCGAACGGCTCGGCCGCGCGCATCGCCGCGAGCGAGAAGGGTACCTCGGAGGGCCCCTCGCGCAGCAGCTGGAACTCGTGCTCGAAGCTCGCATGCAGCTCGGCGCCGGCCTGCTCGCGCAGCGCCGCGAGCGCCGTGCGCAGGAACGTGCGCGGGCAGCACTCCCACGGGCTGCCGTCGGTGTGGACCACGTCGCACAGCAGCAGCTCGAGTGCGCTGCCTCCGGGCTCGGCGGCGACGCGCGCGCGCGTCGCCGGGTCGGGCAGCAGCCGCAGGTCCCCGGTCGAGCCGAACGGGTTCGGTTCTGCGAGCGGGCCGAGCGGCGTGAGCGCCAGGTTCGCGGGGACCCAGCCGACGCCCGCTTCGAGGTGCTCGTCGAGCTCGGACGCCAACACCGAGCGCCCGCGGACGATCGCGCCCAGGTCGCACATCACGAGCGAGACGAGCTCCGGTGGCGTCACGCGGCCGCCTCGCTCGTGACGGTGCCGTTGTCCCAGAGGCCCTCGACGAGTCCGAGCTCGCGCGAGCGCTCGCGCAGCGCCGGCGCCTCGGCCGCGAACACGATCGCGATCACGCCGCCGGCGGGCTTGTCGCGGCGCTCGATCGCCGCCGCCAGCCGCTCACGCGGCTGCAGGTGCACGCCGCGGCTCCCGAGCGCGGGGTAGGTGTCGGCGACGGCGTACAGGCTCCCGCGCGGCCCGCGCGTGCGCGCCACCACGCAGGCGAAGTGGCCCACGTCCCAGTCGGGGGGCGGACCGTCGAGGTTGCCGTCGTAGAGGTGCTCGAGCAGCTGCGCGGGCGTCGGGTGCCCGCCCCACAGGTGGTGCGTGGCGAGGTTCGCGATCAGCGTCACCGCGCGCTCGGCCTGCGCCGCGGCGTCGAAGAGCCCGTCGAGCGTGGCCGCGTTCCACGGGCCGGAGAGCGGGATCGCCGCGAGCGCGCCGGCGGACAGGAGCTCGACCGCCTCGGCGACGCCCGCGGCGGTCGTCCCCGAGACCTCGGGGTCCTCGATCGTCGGGATCGCGAGGCGGTAGTCGCGCCGGCCGCGTTCCCCGCCGGGCAGCGTACCCGGATCGCGTGCCGTCGAGACGATGCTGCCGGCCGCCAGCGCGACGGCGTCCTGATCGAGCAGCTCGCCCCCCGGCGCCCGGATGTCCGCGGCGTTCAGCGCCAGCGCGCCGCAGAACGCCCCGCACAGGTCATCGCGCTGGGGCAGCTCCCGTGCGTGGTAGCCGAGCAGCTCGCGCGCGCCCGGGAGCAGCACGCTCTCCAACGACGCCCGCCCCCCCGGGCCCACCCTCAGCCCCCGCTCGCGCGGGGTGCGTAGCGGTGGTGCAACATCAGCGCGTTGCCGTCGGGGTCCGAGAAGAACGCCATGTGGCACACGCCCGTGTCGAGCGTGTCGGCGGCGAACTCGACGCCGCGCGCTTCGAGTGACGCGCGCGCGGCGGCGACGTCGTCCACGTGCAGCGCGAGCGCGTTCGGGCTGCGGCTGTGTTCGAGGCCCATCGCCTCGGCGTTGTAGACGCTGAGCGTGAGGTTGCCGGTCTCGAACTCGCAGTAGTTGCGCTCGGGGATCCACACCGAACGGTGCAGGCCGAGCGTCTCGCCGTAGAACGTGGCGGCGGCGTCGAGATCCCTCGTCGGCATCCCGACGAAGTCGACCCCCCCGACGAGCTTCTCGGTTGCGTTCATCGGCTCCTCCTTTCCCCTGGTGAAGAATCGACTTGGCTGAGCGCTCCGGAGGCCGGCACCGAGCGCCGGCCGACCCTCTTCTGAGGCTGGCACGGAGCGCCAGCCAACCCCCCGGAGGCTGGCACGGAGCGCCGGCCGACCCCCCCGGAGGCTGGCACGGAGCGCCAGCCGACCCTCCCAAGTTAATAGCACGTAGGCTTGCCGGGACCGCAGCCCCGCACGCCGAGGAGGGAACTCGAACCATGAGCTGGGACTTCTCCACCGACCCCGACTTCCAGGAGCAGCTCGACTGGATGAGCGAGCTCGTCCGCACCGAGATCTGGCCGCTCGAGGCGATCTGGCACGAGCTCGGGCTCGACGGCCTGACGCGCGCGCTCGCGCCGCTGCAGGAGCGCGTCAAGGAGCGCGGTCTGTGGGCCGCGCACCTGCCCCCCGAGCTCGGTGGCCAGGGCATGGGCCAGGTGCGCCTCGGCCTGATGCACGAGGTCCTCGGCACCTCGCCGATCGCGCCGCTGGCGTTCGGCAACGCGGCACCCGACTCGGGCAACTCCGAGTTGATCGCGCTCGCGGGGACACCCGAGCAGAAGGAGCGCTGGCTCTACCCGCTGCTGGCGGGCGACCTGCGCAGCGCGTTCAGCATGACCGAGCCGCACACTCCGGGCTCGGATCCGACCCAGCTCGCGACGGTCGCCCGCCGCGAGGGCGAGGAGTGGGTGATCGAGGGCCGCAAGTGGTTCTCCTCGAACGGCTCGATCGCCGACTTCCTGATCGTGATGGCGGTCACCAACCCCGAGGCGCGGCCGTCGCAGCGGGCCTCGATGTTCATCGTCCCGGCCGACACGCCGGGTGTCGAGATCCTGCGCGACGTGCCCACGATGGAGCACCCGTGGGAGCAGTTCGGCGCCTACGGCGGCCACGCCGAAATCGCCTACGAGAGCGCGCGCGTGCCGGCCGAGGCGCTGCTCGGCGCCGAGGGCGAGGGCTTCATCCTCGCCCAGCACCGGCTGGTGCCGGGCCGCATCCACCACTGCATGCGCTGGCTCGGGGTGGCGCGGAGGGCGTTCGACATGATGTGCGAGCGCGCCACCTACCGGCACGCCCACGGATCGGTGCTGGCGCAGAAGCAGACGGTCCAGAACTGGATCGCCGACAGCGCCGCCGAGATGCAGGCCGCCCGCCTGATGACGCTGCAGGCGGCCTGGACGATGGACACCCACGGCGCCAGTGCCGCCCGCACGCAGGTCGCGCTGATCAAGTTCTACGGCGCGAAGGTGCTCCACGACGTCGTCGACCGCGCGCTGCAGGTGCACGGCTCGCTCGGCTACTCGACCGATCTGCCGCTCGAGCAGATGTACCGCTTCGCGCGCGCCGCGCGCATCTACGACGGCCCCGACGAGGTCCACCGCCAGTCGGTCGCGCGCCACGTCCTGGCCGGTTACGAGCCGCCCGCCGACGGCGTGCCCAGCGAGCACCTGCCCACCCGTCGCGAGCAGGCGCGCGCCCGCTTCGCCGACCTGCTCGAGGCGGTCACGGCCAACGACTGATCGATCGGGCCCCTCGCCGCCGCCCAGCCCCGGCCGCCCGGGCCGCTCCGCCATCTAGGCTGAGCGCATGGCGATCGACGCAGAGACGCGCGTGCGCGCCTTCTCGCCCGCCTCGGTGGAGCGATTCCGCTTTCTCGAGCGCTCGCTCGACGAGCGCGGCGAGGTGCTGCTGCGCTACGGCCTCGGCGAGGACCTCGAGCTGTGCGAGCGTTTCCAGGTGCCGCTCTCGGAGCCCGCCCGCCCGCTGGCGCCGGAGCGGATCGAGGCTGTCCGGGGTCTCGTGGCGCTCCTGCACTGGGTCGCCGGCGTCAGCTACTACAAGGCGGCGCTGCCGCCGCGCGTCGAGTTCGCCGGCGGCGAGCCCGGCCCGCGGGCGGCCGAGTTGCTCGAGGCGCTCTACTCCAAGGGCCTGGCCGAGCTCGCCTACCGCAACGAGGTGGCCGAGCCCCCGCATCCGCGCTTCCCGCATGCGGCTGCGACGCCCGCCGAGCCCGCTGCCGAGCGGGCCGGTGCCCCGCGGCGCCTGCTCGTGCCGGTCGGTGGCGGCAAGGACTCGGCCGTGGCGATCGAGATCGCGCGCCGCTCCGTCGCCGAGGTGACGCTGTTCTCGGTCGGCGACGCGCCGCCGATCGCGCGCACGGCCGCGGTCGCGGGGCTCCCCCGCCTGGTGGCCGGCCGCGAGATCGATCCGCTCCTGTTCGAGCTCAACCGCGCCGGGGCGATCAACGGGCACGTGCCCGTCACGGCGATCGTCTCGTGCGTGGCGCTGCTGACGGCCGCCCTGAACGGCTGCGACGCGGTCGCGATGGCCAACGAGCGCTCGGCCTCGGCCGGCAACCTGCGCTGGCGGGGGATCGAGGTCAACCACCAGTACAGCAAGAGCCTCGAGGCGGAGCGGCTGCTGGCGGCGGCGGCCGCCGAGGCCGGCGCGGGCGTGCGCGTGTTCTCGATCCTGCGCCCGGCGTCCGAGCTCGCGATCGCACGTGCCTTCGCGCGCCTGGAGCGCTACCACCCGGCCTTCACGAGCTGCAACGCGATCTTCCGCATCGATCCCGCGCTGCGCGCCGAGTCGTGGTGCGGCGAGTGCCCGAAGTGCCGCTTCGTGTATCTCGCGATGGCGCCGTTCAGCACGCCCGAGCACCTGCGCGAGGTGTTCGGCGCAGACCTGCTCGAGGACGAGCAGCAGTTCGAGGGGTTCGCGCTGCTGAGCGCCGACGGCGGGCACAAGCCGTTCGAGTGCGTCGGCGAGGAGCAGGAGAGCCTCGCGGCGATGCGCCTGCTCGCCGAGCACCCGCGCTGGCGCTCCCACGCGGTCGTCCGGCGCCTGGCCGCCGAGGTGCTGCCGCTCCACCCGCTCCCGGACGGCGATCCCGAGACGGTGCTCGCGCTCAGCGACGAGCACGAGGTGCCGACCCGCGCTGATCGACGACGTCCGTGCGCTTCTCGGAGCTTGACGGTGCTCGCATCGGCGTCTGGGGCGCCGGCCGCGAGATCGCCTCATTCGCCGCGCAGCTTGCACGGCGCCTGCCCGCGGCGCAGATCGCCGTGGCGGCGTTCGATTCCCCGCCGCCGCCCGCCGCGGTAGAGGCGCTCGGCGACCCCGCGCCGGCGATCGTCGCCGGCGCGGGGGCGACTCGCGCGGCTCGCGGAGTGCGAGGTCGTGGTGCGCTCGCCAGGCGTCTCGATCCACAGGCCGGAGCTCGCCGCGCTGCGCGAGCGCGGCATCCAGGTGACGACCGCGACCTCGCTGTGGCTGGCCGAGCGCGGCGGGCGGCGCGTGATCGGCGTGACCGGCACGAAGGGCAAGAGCACGACCGCGGCGCTCGCCGGCCACCTCGCGCGCGCCGCGGGCGAGCCGGCTGAGCTGGCCGGCAACATCGGGCGCCCCGCGCTCGACCTGCTCGACGCGCCCGCCCGATCGCCTCGCGATCGTCGAGCTCTCCTCCTACCAGCTCGCCGACCTCGAGACCGGCCCCGAGGTGGCCGTCGTCGTGAACGTGTTCCGCGAGCACCTCGACTGGCACGGCTCCGAGCGCGCCTACCGCGAGGACAAGCTGCGGATCGCCGGCCTGCCCGGCGTGCACGCCGTCGTGCTGCCCGCGCGCGACCCGCAGCTCGCGGCGCTCGAGACCGGCGCCGAGCGGCGGCTGTTCGGTGGGCCGGGCGGATGGGACGCCGCGCCCGAGGGCGTCGCTGCACGCCGGCGTGCTGGTGGTGCCCGCGGAGCGGCTGCCGCTGCCGGGGCCGCACAACGCGCTCAACCTGTGCGCCGCCCTGACGGCGCTCGAAGCCGCCGCCGTGCCGGTGGGGGAGCTGCCGGGCGCGCTCGAGGGCTTCGCAGGCCTCGAGCACCGCCTGCAGACGGTCGCCGAGCGGGACGGGGTGACCTGGGTCGACGACAGCATCTCGACGACGCCCGAGTCGGCGCTCGCCGCGCTCGCGAGCTTCCCCGGCCGCCCGCTGGTTCTGCTCGGCGGCGGTCAGGACCGCGGCCAGGACTACGCCGAGCTCGCGCGCGAGCTGGCGCGCCGCGAGGCGAGCGTGATCGGGATCGGAAGCACCGGTCCGCGCCTGGTCGCGGCGGCCCGTGCTGCCGGGGTGCCGGATTCCCGCGCGCTGCAGGCGGATGGCCTCGAGCAGGCGGTGCGGCTCGCGTCCGCGGCCGCCGGGCGCGACGCGGTGGTGCTGCTGTCACCCGCCGCGCCCAGCTATGACCGCTTTCGCGACTTCGAGGAGCGGGGCGAGCGCTTCCGTGCGCTCATCCCCTCCTCCTCGTCCTCCTAGTAGTGCCCGCCTCCGGCTGATTCGCAGAGCGGGTTTTTCAGCGGCACTCCTTCGCACGGTTCCGGCATCGAAGGCTGCGCCGGCGGCGCGGCGTAGTCCTTCGGGTGCCGGTCGAGCTTCGACTGTTCGGAGAGTTCTTCGACGTAGAAGATCGCTCCCCCGCCGGTCTTCGGCGGCGGGGTCGTCAGGTTCTGACAACCCCACGTTCCTTCGAGCCCCGTCGGGTACTCGACGCCACCGGTCGGGTATTTGTTGCCGATCGCGCAGTCGTTGGTCGATTCATACCCTTCGTGCGGGAAGATCCCGCCCTGCAGCAGGATGTTGCTCGCGTAGGACATCCCGCTCGTGCCGTCGTTTTCGAACGTGTTGTTCGCGACCTTGTTCCCGGTCAGCTGGAAGTAGATCGTCTGGATGCACTTGCCTTCCTTGGCTTCCTTCTTGTGCACGAGCCGGCGGGTACGGGTTCGGGTACTCGAACCCGAGCACGCCGTTGTTGACGTTGTTCGTGATCGTGTTGTTTTCGACCAGGTCGCCCATGTCGCCCGGGAGCTCGACCCCGACGCCCCACGGCGCCCTTTCGGTCGACGCGTTCGCCGGCGCTTCGAGGTTGTTGTTGTTGGTCGACGACGTTTTCCTTGAACACCGTGCAGTGTTCGATGTTGGTCGATTCGAAGTGGTAGTAGGGCGTTTTCGGTTTTTTCGCATTGCAGATGCCGTTCTGCGGCGGCGGCCCGTCACCGGGGACTTCGCCGTTCGGCACGATGCCGGCCGAGTTTTCCGCGAACAGGGATTTTTCGATCACCAGGCGGCCGCCGGAGTTGGACCCGGAGTAGCCGACGCGCGTTGTCTACGAAGGTCCCGTTCGAGACTTTCGCCTTGCATTCCCAGCAGGCGCCGATGTAGATGCCCGAGTCGTTGAAGCCCGAGGCGTAGATGTTGTTCCAGGAGCCTTCTTTCATTGCTGGGTGAAGATGCCGTAGCCGCCGTTGGCCGGTGTCGTAGGCGGTGAGGTAGCTGCCCCACCAGCCGTGGCCGTTCTCTTGCGTTCTTCTTTGACTTCGGGTGCCTGCCCGTCCACCAGATCTCGTTGCCGCCGCTGCCGTCGCCGTCGGCTTGCCGTTGCTGTTGGCGCGGTTGAAGTTGCGCACGGTGAGGTTTTCGACCCACACGTCGTTGGCGTGCTCGATCAGGATCCCGTTGGCTCCCGTGCGGTTCGGCTTGTGTTCACCGTCGAGAACCACGGTGTTGCGGTCCATGCCGCGGATGTGCAGATTCCTGTGCGCCTTGGTGACCAGCACTTCTTCGTTGTAGAGCCCGGGTTCGATCAGCACCCAGGGGCGCTTGTCGGTTGGTCGCGTCGACCGCTTCCTGGATGTGGCTGAAGTAGTGGATGTTCGCCGGGATGTTCGCCGGCGGAGCCGACTGGCTCACGATCTCGATTTCGTACGTCTTCTTGGCGAGCGCCGTGCCCGACATCGCAAGCAGCGCGCACAGCGCGGCTGCCAGCAACCCGAGCACCTTGGCGACGCGGGGCAGCGCCCGCTTCGCCGGCCGGCCGGCGTTTGGCATGGATCCCATCTTGGAAGGCCCTCCTCCCCCTCGATTTGCAAAGGCGGTAGGCGCCGAAGGGGAGGTGATCGGCTCCTGAGCGTGTACGTCCTTGCCCGAGCACGGTCCGCCTCGCCGACGAGGCGCGCTACCAGACGCCGCTTTGAGCGCGGCGCAGCAGGCAGTGTAGCCCTGCGGACCGAAAATGCAAACGACCTACGGAGTCCTCCCGCAACGGTGCCAGGCCGGCGCGGCCGGACCGGCGCTCAGCGCTCGGACTTCTCGTCTGCGCTCGGCGAGGGCTTGCGCGGCGGCACCTCGGGCAGCGCGTCCGCGTCGGCGGCCGCTGCGGCGCGGTTCTCCTCCTTGACGGCCAGCCAGATCTCCTCGCGGTAGACCGGCACTCCCTCAGGTGCGGCGATCCCGAGGCGGACCGTGTGCCCGCTGACGCCCATCACGGTGATCAGGATGTCGTCGCCGATCACGACGCGTTCTCCGGGGCGGCGCGTCAGGATCAGCATCCGGGCGATTATGAAGCACCGGGCGGCCGCCCGCGGCGGGCGGGGGCGCGGCGGGCGGCGCGGCGGGTGCTAGGCGGCCTCGGGCGAACCGACGGGCTGGCCCTTGGGCGGCTCGGCGAGCTCGAACAGCGGAGCCTGCAGCGGCGCCGGCTCGTGCTCGTTGAGCACCTGGTAGCCGCGCCCGTCGCAGATCACGATCGGCGCGCGCAGGTTGGCGGTGCTCTGCATCGGGTCGGGCGCGGCGCGGACCGTTACGAACAGGCGCGCGTCTGTGAGGTCGTCGAGGCCGGTCCGCTCGCGGTCGATCGCGGAGATCTCGAGCTCGAAGTCCGTGAAGAACAGCATCGGGCTCACGATCGGCAGCGCCAGCGCCGGGTCCTCGACCGAGTGCAGCCACAGGAAGCCGCCGCCGGGGTTGGAGTCGAGCAGCGCGTAGCGCTGGCCCCCGAGCCCGATCAGCCCGAGCGGGAACTCGATCACCTCCTGCTCGTCGACCTCCACGGTGCCGAAGCGGACGCTCTCGAACTTGACGGACATGGTCTTTCAGGACTCCTTCGATCAGTGCAGGAAGTTCAGCAGTGATTCCTGGATGATGTTGGCACCTGCGCGCAGCGCGGCCGAGTAGGCCGCCTGCTCGCTGGAGTAGGCGATCGAGACTTCGGCGATGTTGGCGTCCTGCGTGGCCGACATCGCCTTCGTGAGCGCGTCCTGGAGCCCTTCGATGCGGCTCGAGGCCGTGTTCAGCTGGTCGGTGGTCGCGCCCGTCACGGCCTGGAGCTGAAGCAGGGATTCCATGCCGGCGCCCAGGCTCTTGAGGTCGCTCGTGCCGAGCTTGGCGCGGCTTTCCGGCGTGGCTTCTTCGAGGTGCGTGGCGATCGTGCGCAGCACTTCGAGCACCTTGCCGTCGCCGGAGCCCGCGCCGTTGCCGAGCACCGCCGAGAGGTTCATCGAGACGTTCAGCGTCGAGCCGGGCCCGATGGCGCGGTTCACCGGTTCTTCGTTGCCCTGGAAGGCGTCTTCTTCGCCCTGCTTGTAGGGCGAGGTCGTCGTGGCGGTGCCGGAGAAGACGTACTGGCCGGCGTACTGGGTGTTGGCGTCCTGCTTGACGGCCTGGATCAGCTGGTCGACCTCGCCGCCGATGTTGTGCATGTCGCCTTCGTTGAGCGTGCCGTTGGAGGCCTGCACGAGCATTTCGCGCACGCGCTGCAGCACTTCGCCGATGTTCCCCATCGCGCTGGTGGCGGCCTGTCGTCCACGCAACGCCGTCTTTGACGCTCGAGGCGTAGGCGCCGAGCCCTTCGAGCTGGTCGCCGAGGTCGATCACGCGGCTCGCCCCGTAGGGGTCGTCGGAGGGTTCGAGGATCTTGCGCCCCGAGGACAGTTCCTCGGAGCTGCGCGTCAGCGCCTGCAGCGAGGAGTTGATCCCGCTGAGCGTCGCGCTGCTGACCATCTCGTTGGTTACGCGCCCGCCGATCACAGTCCGACCACCCCCGTGTGCTGGATCAGCGTTTCCAGCATGCCGTCCATTGCGGTCAGCGTTCGCGCCGACGCCTGGTATCCGCGCTGGAACGCGATCAGGTTTGTCATTTCTTCGTCGAGAGATACGCCTGAGACGCTCTGCCGCTGGTCGTTGATCGCGGTCACGGTCGTCTGGAGGTTGGCCTGCTCGGCCTGGGCGCTCTGCACATCGGAGCCGACGCGCTCGACGAGCGCCGAGTAGCCCTGGTCGATCGTTCCGCCGCGCAGTGCCGCGATCGCGAGCGCGACTTCGTTGCCGCCGGCGGCGGCGGTACCCGAGGTCTGCACTTCCGAGGCTTTGACCGCGACCGCGATCGTGGCGGCGGTTTTGCCGGTGAAGAACGGGGTGCTCGTGTGCAGCGCGTTGACTTCGCCGGCGAGCGCCGCGGCGACGCCGTCGAGTGCTTCGCGATAGGAGGCGAGCTTGCCGGCCGGCGCGGTCAGCCCGAGCAGCGCGCCGAGCTGCCCGCCCGAGGCGGAGGTGATCGCCTGCGGCCAGTTGACGGTCGTGCCTTCGACGAGCGGTTTGGCGGCGTCGCCGAAGCTGACGGTGTCGGTGCCGTTCGGCTGCGTGACGACCGTCACCTGCGCGAGCGCCGAGAGCTTGTCGAGCAAGAGGTCGCGCCGGTCGAGCATTTCGTTGGGCTGCTGGCCGGCTTCTTCGGCGAGCCTGATCTGGCCGTTGAGCTGCGCGATCTGGTTGGCGAAGCTCTGCACTTCGCCGCCCGCGCCGGCGCGCGCTTCGAACTGCTGCGTCGCCTGCGTGGAGATCGTCTGCAGCTGGGCGCTGAGCGCGTTCAGGGTCGCCGTCAGCTGCTGGCCGGCCGCCACCACGCCCTCCTTGGCGGCTTCGCTGGTGGGCGCGGAGGCGAGGCTGTTCCAGGCGTTCCAGAACGTCGACAGCTGCGAGGCCAGGCCCGAGCTCGACGGTTCCCCGAAGGCGCTCTGCACCTGCACGAGCTCTTCGGCGAGCGTCGTCGAGGAGCTCAGGGCGCTGTTCTGCGTGCGGTACTGGCTGTCGAGGTAGCTGTTGCGCACGCGCGTGATCGCTTCCACCGTGACGCCGGTCCCGAGCCGCCCGCCGTCGCCGGTGATCACCGACAGCGCAGGGATTTCGATCGGCGGCTTGGTCACGAGGTCGGCGCCCTCGCGCGAGTAGCCGGGGGTGTTCGCGTTGGCGATGTTGTTCGAGGCGATGTCCATCGCCTGCTGCTCGGCGAGCAGGCCGCTCAGGGCCGTCTGGAGTCCTTGCAGCGTCGGCACGGCCATCGCTCAGGCCCTCAGGTCCAGGACGTGGAGGGCGCCGCCGGCACGGGGGCGCTCGCCCGCGGTCGAGGTGCCGCGCGGGTCATAGCCGCCCGAGCCGTCCAGCTCGAGGACGCCGAGCAGGTGATCGAGGAAGCCGAGCTCGATCTGCATCAGAGCGCGGTTGCAGGAGTGTTCGCGCGAGAGCTCGCCCAGGAGCCCGCGCAGCTCGCCGCTGCGCTGCCCGGCGAGCTCGAACTGCGCCGGCGTCATCAGGCCGCCGAGCCCGCTCAGCGTGACCTTCTCGGCGGGGACGCCGAGGCGCTCACCGCAGGCGGACAGCAGCTCGGAGCGGCGCTCCTCGAGCAGCTCGCGCCGCTCCATCTCGCCGCGCAGGATCCCGGCCGTGCGCACGACCGCCTTGACGTCTTTGCGCGCGGATCGCCCCACCCTGCTCGAGCACCACCGCGAGCATGCTGCGCGTGCTCGCGAGCTGATCGTCCAGGTGTGCGAGCACCGCGTGGCCGAGCTCGCCGCCGCCCGTCCGCGCGTGCGTGAGGGTCGCCGAGCTCATGCCGCCGTCCCCCCGCTCGCGCCGGCGGAGGGCGCCGTGGGTGTGAGGGGTGCGGTGCCGCCGCCGGGAGTGCCCGCGGCAGCCGGCGCGCCGCCGACGCCCTCGAGCTCGCGCGTCAGCGAGGCGGCGAGACCGAGCCCGCCGCCCGAGACGACGCCCTGGGCGAGCGACTGCGGCAGCAGCGAGGACAGCGGGCTCGCGCCCGTCCCTCCCGATTCTTCGCCGCCCGCGCCTTCGCCTTCGCCCGCGGCGGGTTGCGCGAGCGAGTTGGCGAGCTGCTCGACGAGCATCTGTTCAAAGCCGAGCGCGGCCTGGTAGTCCTGCTGCACCCGCGCCGAACCGTGGCGCACCCATGCGGGCTCGAGTGCCGCGTCGGCGACCGGCAGCCCGGCGCTCGGATCGAGGCCGGCTCCGCTCATGCGGGCCGCAGCTGGTTGGCGATCGACATCATCTGGCTCTCGTCCTGCAGGGCGCTCGTGTCCATCTGGAACGCGCGCTCGGTGCCGACCATCGAGGTCAGCGCGTGCCCGAGGTCGACGTTCGACTGCTCGAGCGCGCCCTGCTGGATGCGGCTGTGGGCGACCGGCGCCGGCGCGCCGCTTGCGGCGTTCGGTTCGAGCAGGCTGCCGCCGAGCGAAGTGAGGCGGCCGGGCGCGGGGACGTCGACGAGCACGATTCGCCCGAGCGTGCGCCCGCCGGCGCTGACGGTCCCGTCGGAGGCGATGCTGACCTCGGAGGAGTGGATCCCGGCGGGGACTTTGATCGGCGGCGAGATGCGCTGCCCGCCCGAGGTCACGAGCGTCCCGGTCGAGTCGAGCCCGAGGCTGCCGTCGCGCGTCAGCACCGTGTGCCCGCCCGGGCCGCTGACCTGGAAGTAGCCGCGGCCCTCGATCGCGAGGTCCAGCGGGTCGCCGGTTTCCTGCAGCGCCCCCTGGGCTTCGCTGCGGCCGATCACTGCGGCGCCGGCGCCCGAGCCGGCGGTCGTTTCGGTGCCCGCGATGTCGATCGGGTTGTAGAGCAGGTCCCGGAAGGCGACGCGCTCGGACTTGTAGCCGTCGGTGTTGACGTTCGCGATGTCGTTGCCCAGCGCGTCCAGCTGGAACTGCTGGGCCGACAGGCCCGCTGCTGTGGAGAAAAGCCCTTCGAGCATCGATTTTCCCGTCTTCGAGGTCGGCGGAATCGGGCGCGCCCGCTGTCGAGGCCCGTCCGGCGACGGGAGCGCTGCCCTCAGGTGATCGGCACCCGCGACGGCGACTTGAGTGTCGGGCGCGCGCCGCCAGGGTTCGTGCAAGGGGGGCGGCGGAGCAGGGTCACGGGATCGATGCTCCGGGAGCGGGCGACCGAGCCGAACGCTCGCCCGCGCCTCGGCCTGCGCGAGCTGACGGAAAGCGCTCGCGCCCGCCCGCCGTCCTTGACCAGGGTCGAAAGAGGAGGAAGCCGGCGCTCAGAAGCCGGTGATCGAGCCGACCTGCGTGCTGGCCGACTGCAGCGTGGTGGCGATCGTCTGGATCGCCTGCTGCCCGGACTGGAAGCTCCGCAGGGCGGTGATCATTTCGACCATCGTCTTGGCGGCGTCCACCCCAGAGGCCTCGAGCGCGCCCTGGCGGACGGTTCCGGTGGCTGCCCCGGCGGGTGTGCCGGTAAACAGGTTTTCGCCCTGCTTGGCGACGTTCGAGAGATCGAATGTCGCAAGCGCGTTCGCCGGCACCGTGCCGCCGGGGGAGACCTTTATCTGGGCGCCGCCGGCGCCGAGCACAGGGTTGCCCTGAGCGTCGGTCAGGATGCCGGCCGCCGAGGCGGTGAACTGCCCGTTGCGCGTGTAGCGCACGCCCTGCGCGGTGCGCACGGCGAAGAAGCCGCTGCCCTCGATCGCGAAGTCGAGCGGTTCGCCCGTTTCCTGGGTCGAGGCCGGTGTGAGGTCGGTGTAGGTGCGCCCTAGCGACACGCCCTGGTCGATCGAGCCGACGCTCGCGCCGCCCTGCGTGTTGGCGAGCAGCACCGCGCCGAAGCTGCTCTGGGGCGCCTCGTCGGGCTTGTAGCCCGGCGTCGAGGCGTTCGCGAGGTCGTTGGCGAGCTGATCCTGACGGGTCTGCTCGGCCACCATCCCGGAGGCGGCGAGGAAGAGGCCTGCGTCCATTCGACCCTTTAGTCGGCCGGCGCCGCTGTTCCTTTAGCCCTGACGCGCGTCTGGCGCGCGGCGCTCACGCGACCGAGCTGAACAGGGCGAGCTCGCCCGAGAGCTGCTCGTAGAGGCGCCGGCGCAGCTGCGTGTGGATCTGCGAGACGCGGCTCTCGGAGACGCCCATCCGCTCGCCGATCTCGCGCAATGTGCGTTCCTCGACGTAGAGCAGCACCGCGATCTCGCGCTCCTGGCGGCTGAGCCGCGCGAACGCGCGCCGGAAGCGCTGCTTGGCTTCGCTGCACTCGAGGCTCGCGATCGGGTCGGACTCGCGGTCGCTGCTCACGAGCGTGTCGATGCGCTCGACCGTGACCGACTCGTCGGAGCGCACGACGCTGTTCAGCGAGCCGACCTCGGCGAGCGCCACCTGGTCCAGGCGCCCGGTCAGCTCCTCGGTGGTCATGCCGACGCACGCCGCGAGCTCCTCGCGGTCGGGCTGGCGTTCGTGCATCGCGAGAAAGCGCTGGCGGGCGTCGTTGATCGCGCGCTCGTCGCGCCGCAGCGAGCGCGGCGCCCAGTCGTGGCGGCGCAGCTCGTCGAGCACGGCGCCGTGGATGCGGGTCCAGGCGAACTGCTCGAGCGTCGCGCCCTTGTCCGGGTCGTAGCGCTCGATCGAGCGGATCAGCGCCTCGAGGCCGCACGAGAGGAAGTCCTGCACGTCGCACTGCGCCGGGACCTCGCGCACCTTGCGGTAGACGATGTAGCGCACCATCGGCATGAACATGAAGATCAGCCGGTCGCGCAGCTCGCGATCGCCGCCGGCGCGATACTCGCGCCACAGCGCGAGCACCTCGGCGGGCGGGGTGCGGGGGGTGCGGTGTCGGGTGGAGTCCATAACGGTGCGGGTGAGGGGGCGGCCAGAGGCCGGTCCTCGGGGGCGCGGGCCGGGCGGGCTCTCACCGGGCGATCGCCGGGATTAAGTTCGTGGGAGCACCCTCATCCCCTCCCCTGCACGCGCGCGCACGCCCGCCTGCTGCATGATCTCGTGCAGGCGACCGCACGGTGCCCGGCGCCGGTAGCGGGCGGGGCGAGCGCCGCCCGCCGCGTTCGGCATTCGCCGGCGCCCGCCGAGCCGGGCTTAAGTTTTCGCGGCGGGCGTCGATCACTCGGAAGCAACGCGGTGCAACACGGCGGCCCGCCCCCGCGGGCCGCGCGACACGTTTTCAGGGAGAAAACGAAGCTTGAGCACGCCACACCACTCGTCCGCAGACCTCGAGCGCGCCCCGAGCGCCCTCGACGGCCTGCCTCCGCTTCCGGGCGACCCCTCCGACCCGTTCGAGATCGACGTGCGCCGCTGCTCGCCCCCGCCCGAGCTCGACGAGCAGATCGCCGAGGCGCAGAGGATCCACGCGCGCCTGCGCGCGCGTGGCCTCGAGATCCGCTTCAGCTGCGCTCCCGACCGCGCGCCCGAGGCGGCGCTGTACGGAGGCGACGGCCGGCTGCTGCGGGTGCTCTCGCCCGCCGAGGCGGCGGACATCGCGGCCGGGCGCACGACCCCCTAGGAGCGCGATGACGGGTATCTCGGTCAACACCGAAACCGGACAGGGCACCTCGATCACGGGCCTGGCTTCGGGGATCGAAACCGGCGCGATCATCAAGGCGCTGGTCGAAGCCGAACGCCTGCCGATCAAGCATCTGACCACCCAGCAGGAAAAGGTGCAGGCGCAGCAGGGGCAGCTGCGCACGCTGCAGGGCGCGCTTCAGCAGCTCTCCTTCGAGGTGTCCGAATTCGCGCTGCCCTCTCTGTACGAAAGCAGCCAGCGCGTCACCTCCAGCGAACCCCAGCGCGTCGGCGTCTCCGGCACCGCGGGGGCCGGCGCCGGCGGCTACCAGGTCGAAGTCAAACAGCTCGCGAACTCGGCCCAGCGCACCTTCCAGTACACGACGCCGGAAGCCGAAGGCGCGGTCACGGTCGACGGCCACGAATACCAGCTGAAGGTGGGCGAGACGGCCAAGGAACTGGCCGCCAAGATCAACTCGGACGGCACCGCGACTGTGTACGCGGCCGTGCTCGGAACCGAAACGATCGTGCTGTCCGATCGCGCCACCGGCGAAACCGGCGGGGAATTCATCGTCGTGACGGGCGCAGCGCTGACCGAAAAGGCCGGCACCGCCAAGGCCGGCAAAGACGCCGAATACTCGGTCGACGGCGTCGCGGGCACCTCAAAGTCGAACATCCTCACCGAAGCGATCCCCGGCGTCACGCTGACGCTCAGTGGCCTCACCACCACGAGCGGGCCGGTGACGGTCGACGTGCAGCCGCCGGGCCCCGACAGCGAAGCACTCGAAGCCCAGATCCAGTCGTTCGTGAAGCTCTACAACGCGACCGTCGAATCGATCGAGAAGCAGGTCAGCACCAAGCCACCGGAAGGGGCCTCGAGCGCAGGCGAATTCGCCATCGGGGCGCTGTTCGGCGACACCGACCTGACGGGGCTGCTGACGAACATGCGCACGACCATGTACGAATCGGTCGCCGAACTGCCGGTCGGGATGTCCAACCCGAACGACATCGGCCTCGGCACCGGCCTGTCGGGCGGCGCCAAGCCGTCGCAGTCCTCGATCGACGGTCAGATCAAGCTCGAACCGACCAAGCTCTCGGCTGCGCTCGCGGAAAGCCCGGAAGCGGTCCAGAAGATGCTCGAGGGCTGGTCGCAGAACCTCCAGAAGGTGATCACCGCGGCCTCGGGCCCCGGCGGCACGCTCGCGATCCGGATCGAAGGCGACGAGACCCAGGTCACCCAGCTGAAGTCGCGCATCACGTCGATGAACGAAATGGTCTCGGTGCGCGAGAAGGCGATCGTCCAGGAGTACGCCGCGATGGAAGCGGCGCTCGCGCGCAACAGCACGCAGCTGTCGTGGCTGACGCAGCAGTCCGAATCGCTGCCGAAAGGCTAGATGAGCGCCTCGGCGGCGCCGGCGCTGCGCCGCCGCGGCCCGTCCGGCGCGCGCGTGCAGAGACCGCGGCCAGGGCTCAACTTCCCGGCGCGGATGCCGATCAATGTCGGGTCGATGGCCTACCTCGCCGCATCCCCTCAGGCATATCGGCGGGGAGCCGTGCTCGCGGCCGACCCTGCCGAGTTGGTGGTGATCCTCTACGACGGCGCGCGTCGCTTCCTGCGTCAAGGCGCAGCCGCGATGCGCGACGGGGAGATCGAGCGCGCGCACGTGACGCTGCGCCACGGCGAACTGATCATCGCCCATCTCAACACGACGCTCGACCTCGAGCAGGGCGAGGTCGCACGGCACCTTCGCGACCTGTACGAGTTCTGCCTGCGCCACCTCAACGCAGCCCGCAACGCACAGGACCCGGCGATGGTCGAGAAGGTGACAGAGCTGCTCGGTGAGCTGCGCGACGCCTGGGCCAAGGTCGCGGCGCAGGAGCCCGCGCGATGAGCGCGCCGGCCGCGGCCCCGCCGCAGTTGCTCGACGGCTACCGCGCGCTGGTCGCGCACGCCGAGCTCGAACACGAGCTCGCCTGCCGCGGCGACCTGCCGAGCCTGAACGCGCTCGGGAGCCGCTGGGAGGCGCTGCTCGCCGGCCTCCCGCCGGCCCCGCCCGCCGAGGCCGCGCCGCTGCTGCACCGCGCGCGGTTGATCCACGAGCGCACGCGCGAGGAGCTCGAGCGCATGCGCGAGGGGCTGATCGGCGAGGCCGCGGTGGCCAGCCGCGCCCAGCGGACCGCCGCCGGCTACGGCGGCGAGCGCTCGCCGTCGGGCTTCGAGCGGCGCGCCTAGCGTGCGCGGGCTGTCAGCCGGATCGCGCCGCTAAAGATCCGCGGCCGGCGGCCGATGACGGGAACGGCCCTCGATGGCCTCGATGCCGGCGACCTCATGGAGAGGTCTCTTCAGCCCAGGGAGGGCGGGAAGGCAGATGGCTTCACCATGTCCCTCGTCGACTCGACCCAGCAGATGCTGGAGGCCGCGATGCGCGGCTCCTGGCTGCGCGAGACGGCGCTGACGAACAACGTCGCCAACGCCGACACGCCCGGCTACCAGCGCCAGCAGGTCAACTTCGAGTCCGAGCTGCAGAGCGCGACCGAAGCTGGAGAAAGCCCCGAAGCGCTGCAGTTCGGGCTCGAAACCGTGCCCACCGAAACGGGCCCCAACGGCGGCGCGGTGAGCATCGACGAAGAATCTGCGCGACTGGCCGAAAACGGCCTCGACTACCAGGCGCTGACCGACGTCGCCAGCACGCGCGACGGCATCATCCGCTCGGCGATCGGGATCCTCTGATGGGCCTCTTCGACGCGATCGGGATCGCCGGCACCGGCCTGACCGCACAGCGGATCAGGATGGACGTGACAGCCGAGAACCTCGCCAACGCCGACACCACCAAAGGCGCGAACGGCGAACCGTACCGGCGCCAGGAGGTCGTGCTGGGGCAGATCGGCTCGGACGCGAGCTTCAACGGCGCGCTCTCGGGTGCCCTCGCCCAGGGCGAAGGCACCGAGCGCCCCGGCGGGGTGCGGGTCACCCAGATCGTCTCCGACGGGACGCCCGACCAGATGGTCTACGACCCCGGCAACCCGGAAGCCGACCCGCAGGGCTACGTGCGCATGCCGAACGTGAGCACCGTCACCGAAATGACCGACCTGATCTCCGAGCAGCAGTCCTACCAGTCCGACGTCACCGCGATGCAGACGGCCAAGTCGATGTTCAGCTCGACGCTGGGGATCCTCAAATGATCATCCCTCCCGTCGGCACCCTGCAGCCCGGCCTCGGCGCCGAAGGGCTCGCCCAGGGCTCATCGGCGACCGGTGCTCAGGGTGCCGCGGGCGTCGGCTCGGTCGGAGGGCTCGCGGCCGGCGAAGGCGCGCAGGCAGCCGGCACGCCGAGCTTCGGCAGCACGCTGACCGAAGCGATCTCCTCGCTCGAGGGCAGCCAGACGAGCGCCGAGGCCGCCTCGCAGTCGCTCGCGACCGGCAACGTCGCCGACCCCGAGGCCGCGGTCTCGACCGTCGAGGACGCCTCGCTCGAGATGCAGCTCGCCGCGCAGATCCGCGCCAAGGCCTCCGAAGCCGTCCAGACGATCTTCCAGACGCAGGTCTGATCGATGCCCCCCGTGTCACAGCTCGCGTCGCGCCTGACCCCGCGGGGATGGCTGGTGCTCGGCGGCACCTTCGTCGCCGGCATCTTGTTCATCTACATGTTCCTGCACCTGGTCTCGCAGCCGAGCTACACGACGGTCGCGAGCGGCGTCGACCCCGCGCAGACCGAAAAGCTCACCAGCACTCTCAGCGCCCACGGCGTCAGCTACCAGCTGCAGAACAACGGCACCGCGATCGCGGTGCAGTCGAACCAGGCGGCGACCGCGCGCGTCGCGCTCGCCGGCGCGGGCCTGCTCGGCTCGAGCCAGCCGGGCTTCAAGCTGTTCGAAAAACAGAACCTCGGCGAAAGCAACTTCCAGCAGCAGGTGACCTACCAGCGCGCGCTGCAGGGGCAGCTCGACGAAACGATCAACAGCGTGCAGGGCGTCTCGGGCGCGCAGGTCGAGCTCGTGCTGCCCAGCTCGCAGAACCAGATCTTCGGCGAAAACCAGGGCCAGTCCTCGGCTGCCGTGCTGCTGTCGGGGACGAGCTCGCTCGACCCGAGCGCCGTGCGCGGTATCGCCCAGCTCGTGTCCTCCAGCGTGCCCGGGCTGCAGCTCTCGAAGGTCACGATCACCGGCGCCTCGGGCCAGCTCTTGTGGCCGACCTCCGGCGGCGGCGGGGGGCAGGGCACGACCCTGCAGGAAGCCGAGCAGCGCTACGACTCGAGCATGGCCGCGAGCCTCGACGCGATGCTGGCCCAGACGCTCGGCGAAGGCAAGGCGCAGGTGCTCGTGTACGCGAACATGAACGTCGACCAGACGACCAAGGAATCGCTCGAATACGGCAAGGCGGGCGTGCCGCTGCAGCAGGCCAAGTCGCTCGAGACGCTGACCGGCAGCGGCGCCGGCGCGGGCGGCACGACCGGCACGGCCGCCCCGGCGGTCGGCGGCGCAAGCGGCAAGTCGAACTACAAGAAGGAATCCAGCACCTCCTCGCTGGGCGTCAACAAGACCGTGACGCACTCGACGATCGCCCCCGGCACGATCGAAACCCAGCACGTGTCGGTGCTGTTGGACCACTCGGTACCCGCCTCGGCGCTGCCGGCGATCCGCGAAGCGGTGACCAACGCGGCCGGCATCCAGTCCAAGCGCGGCGACACGATCTCGATCGGCCAGGTCGCGTTCGCGAAAACCTCCGCCGGCGCCGCGGGTGCCGCCAGCAGCCCGCTCGGCATGGCCAAGTACGCGCTGCTCGCGATCGCGGCGATCGCGTTCCTGTTCTTCACCACGCGGTCGATCCGCCGCCGCGAGCGCGAGGGGATCGAGGAGCCGAAGTGGCTGCGCGAGGTCGACGCGCCGGTGCGGCTGTCCGAGCTCGAACGTGAGATCTCGCGGCGCCCGAACGACATGGTCGCGGGGGTCGGCTCGAATGGGGCCTCCAACGGCTCGCCGCCGCCGGGCAGCGACATCCGCCGCCAGGTCGAGCAGCTGGCCGACAACGACCCTGACCGCGTGGCCGCCCAGCTGCGGACCTGGATGCAGGAGGAGTAGCCGGCTGTGGCGACCCCGACGCTGTCCGAGGGCGCCGGCCAAGGCGCCGCGCTGCCGGCGCCGCGCGCGGAGGAGCTGCCGGCCCTCGCCTCGCAGCTCAGCGGCGCGCGCAAGGCGGCCGTCCTGATGGCCGCACTCGGCTCAGAGCGCGCCGCCAACGTGCTCTCGCGCCTGCAGGAGGAAGAGGTCGAGAGCCTGTCGATCGAGATGGCGAGGCTCTCGACGGTCGGCGCCGCCGACACGGAGGCCGTGCTCGGCGAGCTGGCCGAGCTGAGCGCCGCCGCCGGCGCGGGTGCCAGCGGGGGCCTCGACTTCGCGCGCGAGGTCGTCGAGCGCGCGCTCGGGCCCGAGCGCGCGGTCGAGCTCCTCGGGCGCCTGTCCGGCTCGAGTGAGACGCGCCCGTTCGAGTTCCTGCGTACGCAGCCGCCCGAGCGCATCGCGGGCCTGTTGCGCAGCGAGTCGCCGCAGACGATCGCACTCGTGTTGGCGAGCCTGCGGACGACGCTCGCGGCGACGGTGCTCGCGCGGCTGCCCGAGGACCAGCAGCCGGACATCGCGCTGCGGATCGTGCGCATGAGCCAGCCCAGCACGGCCGTGATCGAACGCGTCGAGGAGGTGCTGCGCCACCGCCTGACCGGCGTCGCCGAGCGCGAGTACGCCGCCACCGGCGGACCGAAGGCGCTCGCCGGGATCCTCAACCACGCCGAACGCTCGGTCGAGCGCAACGTGCTCGACAGCCTCGCCGGCACCGACAAGGAGCTGGCCGAGCAGGTGCGCGGGATGCTGTTCGTGTTCGAGGACATCGTCAAGCTCGAAGAGCGCGCGATCCAGCAGCTGCTGCGCGAGGTCGACCAGAAGGACCTCGTGCTCGCGCTCAGGGGCGCGCCCGAGGAGCTGAAGGCCGTCGTGATGGCCAACATGTCCGAGCGCGGCGCCGCGATGCTGCAGGAGGAGATGGAGATCCAGCAGCCGCAGCGCAAGCGCGACATCGACGCGGCGCAGAGCCGCATCGTCGGGGTCGTGCGGCGGCTGGAGGAGGCCGGCACGATCGTGATCGCCAGCGAGGGCGAGGAGGAGGAGGGCGACGCGGTTGTCTGAGACCGCCGTCAGCTACGACTTCGAGCAGCTCGAGCCATCCGCTCCGCCGCCGCGCGACGGTCCGGCGCGGGCGCTCGCGCAGGCCGAAGCGCAGGCGCACGAGATCCGCACGCAGGCCCGCGCCGAGGGCTACGCCGAGGGGCACGCGCTGGGGCTGCAGGAGGGCCGCGAGCGCGCCGAGGCGGCGGTCGCGGCGCTCGGCGAGTCGCTGCACGGGCTCGAGGAGATGCGGCTCGAGCTGGCCGAGTCGATCGAGCGCGACGCGATCGACCTCGGTCTCGCGCTGGCCGGCAAGATCGTGCCCGCGACGCTGCAGATCCGCCCCGAGCTCGTGATCGAAGTCGTCCAGGGCGCGCTGCGCCGGGTCAGCGGCCAGCGCACGCTCGCGCTGATCGTCAACCCGGCCGACATCGACGCCGTGCGCGCGGCGCTCGGCGAGCTCGAGCGCGGCGGCGGGCTCGACGGCTGCGAGGTTCAGGCCGACCAGCGCGTGGCACCCGGCGGGGCGCTCGTCCGCACCGCCGAGGGCGAGGTCGACGCGCAGGTCCAGACCCAGCTCGAGCGCGCGCGCGAGGTGGTCGCCGCGGAGATCGGGCCGCGCAAGCGGGGGCGGTGAGCGCCACGGCTGACAACGGCGCGCTCCTCGCACGCGCCGCCGAGGCCCTGCGCGATACCGACCTCGCGCGCCGCCACGGCTACGTCAGCAACCTGATCGGTCTGATCATCGAGGTCACCGGGCTGCAAGCCGAGGTCGGCGAGGTCTGCCTGGTGGGCATCGACCGAAACCGCGCGCCCGTGTCGGCCGAGGTCGTCGGCTTCCGCGACGGGCGCACGCTGCTGATGCCGCTCGGGGAGCTGCACGGGATCGGCCCGGGCACACGCGTGCTGGCGACCGGCGCCCCGTTCCGGATCGCCGTCGGCCAAGAGCTGCTCGGGCGCATCGTCGACGGACTCGGCTTCCCCGGCGACGACGGCCCCGCGCCGGCCGGCGAGCCGCGCTCGACGATCTCGGCCCCGCCGGGGGCGCTGTCGCGCCCGCGTATCGACCAGCGCGTCGGCCTCGGCGTGCGTGCGCTCGACGGTCTGGTGCCGTGCGGGCGCGGCCAGCGCCTCGGGATCTTCGCCGGCTCGGGCGTGGGCAAGTCCTCGCTGCTCGGGATGATCGCGCGCTCGACGAACGCCGACATCAACGTGATCGCGCTCGTGGGCGAGCGCGGGCGCGAGGTGCGCGAGTTCATCGAGCGCGACCTCGGCGATGCGCTCGCGCGCTCGGTCGTGGTCGTGGCGACCTCCGACCAGCCGGCGCTGGTTCGCATCAAGGCCGCCTTCACGGCCACCACGATCGCCGAGCACTTCCGCGACCGGGGCCATCACGTGATGCTGATGATGGACTCGGTCACGCGCTTTGCGATGGCTCAGCGCGAGGTCGGCCTCGCGATCGGCGAGCCACCGGCCACGCGCGGCTACACGCCGAGCGTGTTCGCGCTGCTGCCGCGGCTGCTCGAGCGCGCCGGCACGAGCCGCGACGGCTCGATCACCGCGCTCTACACGGTGCTCGTCGACGGCGACGACATGAACGAGCCGATCGCCGACGCGGCGCGCTCGATCCTCGACGGGCACGTGGTTCTGACCCGCTCGCTCGCCCACGCCGGGCACTACCCCGCGGTCGACGTGCTGCAGAGCGTCTCGCGTCTGATCGGCGAGATCGTCTCGCCGGAGGTCGAGAAATCGGGGCAGCGCTTGCGGGCCGCCCTCTCCGTGCTGCGCGAGAAGGAGGACCTGGTCGCGATCGGTGCCTACCAGCCCGGCACCGATCCGGCGCTCGACACCGCGCTCGCCCATCGCGCCGAGATCGAGGCCTTTCTGCGCCAGCCCGTATACGAGCGCAGCGATCCCGAGCAGGCCGACAGCCGCCTGCTCGAGCTGGCCGCGGCGCTGCGCGAGACGGAGCTCACGTCCACGCAGGAGATCCCCGACGCCCAGGAGGTCCCGGAGCCCCAGGGCTCCACGCCGGCCTTCGCCGCAGCCCTCTCGCCGCCGTCGGACGTTCCGGCGATCCCGGCGCTCGGATCGAGCATCTGAGATGCACCGGGCGCGGCGCTCTTGCACGCGGGCGCGCCGCGCTAAAGGCGCGGGCCGCGCGGCCGATAACCAGTCCGTGACCGGACCCTCGTTCCGCTTCCGCCTGGAGCGCGTGCGCACTGTGCGCGAGCGCCGGGAGAAGCTCGCCCAGCAGGCGCTGGCCGAGTCGATCGCGCGGCTGTCCAACAGCCAGGCCGGGCTGCGCGACGCCGAGGCCGAGCTCGAGAGCGCGCTCTCCGAGCAGCGCAGCGCGACAGCCGGCACGCAGACGATCGGCGGCGCCGAGCTGCGCGCCCGCCAGGCTTTCCTCGAGCGCGTGCAGGCCGAGCGCAGCCGCCACCAGGCCGCGCTCGAGCGCGGCGAGCAGGAGGTCGCCGAGATGGGCGCCAAGCTCGCGGTCGCCGCGGCCGACCACGAGATGCTGCTGCGGCTGCGCGAGCGCCGCCGCAACGAGCACGAACGCGAGCAGGCCCGCCGCGAGACCGAGGCCAACGACGAGATCGCCAGCGTGCGCCACCGCCGGAGCGTCGCGTGAGCAGCCCGGCGATCACCCCTTCGGCCGCCGCCCCGGAAGGCGAGCAGGCCGCGGCAGCGCGCGTGCGCCAGATCCAGGCGATGCTCGAACAGGCACGCGAAGGCGCGCTCGGCGCCCCCGCGCAGAGCTCGGCCCCCAGCTTCGCCGCGACGCTGCAGAGCGCGAGCACGGCCACGACCGCGTCCTACGGCGGCGGCCAAGGGTCGCAGTACGAAGCGCTGATCTCCCAGGCCGCCGCGCGCTACGGGATCGAACCGGCGCTGCTGCACGGCCTGATCGAGCAGGAGTCGGGCTTCGACCCGAGCTCGCAGAGCGGCGCCGGCGCGATGGGGCTGACGCAGCTGATGCCCGGAACCGCCGGCTCGCTCGGTGTCAAGAACCCCTTCGACCCGGCCGAATCGATCGAAGGCGGAGCGCGCTACCTCGCGCAGCTGATGTCGCAGTTCGGCGGCAACACGACCGACGCGCTGGCCGCCTACAACGCCGGCCCCGCGGCGGTCAGCCAGCACGGCGGCGTGCCGCCGTACCCGGAAACCGAAGCCTACGTCGCGAAGGTGCTCGGCTACGCCGAAGCGTTCCGTCGCGAACACCCCGCGAGCACCTACCCAGGAGGGATCACGTGAGCCCGCTGAGCGCCCTGCCCCCGCCCGCCGCCGGACCTCCGCCGCCGAGCAGCGGCGGTAGCTCCCCACCGGGAGCCCCGCCGGCGCCGAGGAGTTCCACGGCGCACTACAGGAAGAATGGGCCCGGACCGCCACTGCGGAAGGCCAAGAGAGTCAGAGCCGAAGCGAAGCGCCTGCGCCCGCAGAGGGGCGCCGCCAGGCGAGGCTCGCGGCCGCCGAACGCGACGCGGGTGCGCACGCGCTCGCCGCGGCGGGTGGGGCCTCCTCGACCGAAGGCGCCGCTCCCGCCGAAGCAGGCCGGCCCGCGGGCACGCAGGCCAAGGGCGCGCCGAGCTCCCCACAGGATCCGCCCACGAGCGCCGCACCGGCTGCGGGCGAGGCGCCCGCGAGTGCGCCGGCCCCCGTGAGCGGACCCCCACCCGCCGCACCAGCCGCACCCGCCGCGGCGCCGCTCATCGATTCGGCTCAGCAAGGTGCCCCGGCGCCGCTCGCACCGGCCGCCGCGGCCTCCGCGAACGCGGCCGAGCAGCCCCGCGCCGCCGGTGGCAGCTCCACCGACGGCGCCCTGCAGGGCGCGCAGACGCCCGCCGGAGCTCCCGCGCAGGCTGCCGCGCAAGCGCCCGCCCCGGCCCAGGACCCTCGACCTGATCCGGCCGGCTCCTCGCAGGCGCCCGCGCGCGGCGAGGACCCGGCGGCACCGCTCGCGGGCGGGCAGCAGGCGAGCCCCGCGCAAGGCGCCCCCCTCGCGCCGGCGCCCGGCCAGGCCTCACCGCAGCAGCGGGTCTCCGGCACGACCGGCGAACCGACGCCGCCCGCGCCCGAGGCTCCCGCACCGGCGCCCGGCGAACACGCTGCCGAAGGCGAACAGGCGCCGGCCGCGCGCGGCGGTGCGATCGCGCACGCGGCCCGCGGGGGGGCGGGGTCCTCTGGCGGCGAAGGCCAGGGCTCGGGCGGCTCGCAGGCCGGCAGCGCCCGCAGCGAGCGCCAGGGCGCCGCGCAGCCGGACGTGCACGCGCGGCGCGCCGCCGCGTCCCCGGCGGACGTGCTCCAGGCGCCGAGCGGCTCCGGGGGCCCGGCTCAGGCCGCCACAACGGCGGCCCCGGCGGCCCCCGAAGCGCTCGAAGCCGCCCCCGCCGGAGCGGCCCCGAGCGCTCAGGGCGCCGCCGGCGCGACGCAGTCCGAGGGGCCGCTGCTGGCCTCGGGGGTCGACCTGCAGCACGTGATCGAGTCGATCCGGGCGAGCGTCGAGCTCGCCTCCCGCCAGGGCGTCACGCGGGCACGCATCTCGCTTGCGCCCGAGCAGCTCGGGCAGATCCGCATCCACCTGACGCAGACCCGCGAAGGGCTCGCGGTGCGCGTCGGAGCAGAAACGCCGGAGGCGGCGCGCGCGCTGCTGAGCGGCCGCTCGGAGCTCGCCGAATCGCTGCGCTCGCTCGGCACCTCGCTGCTCAGCCTCGACATCGGCTCCTTCTCGAACCCGCAGGAGCAGGCGCCCGGCGAGGGGCTCGCCTCCCCGGGCGCAGCGCCGAGCCGCGAAGGCGGGACGGGCAACGAGTCCGAACAGGCGCCCGCCGAGACCGAAACCGTCGCGCCCGCGGCCTCGCCGCGGGGCGAACTCGTCGACGTGCTCGCGTGAGCGAGAGAAAGGAACCCCGTGACCACCATCCCATCAGCCACAGCAGCCTCGGCCGGCGCGCCCGCCGGCGCAAGTGAATCGGCGGGCAACCCGAACTCGATCCTGGGGCAGAACGACTTCCTGAAACTGATGATCGCCCAGATGCAGGCGCAGAACCCGCTCGAACCCGGCAACAGCAACGAATTCCTGAACGAGCTCGCGCAGATGACCCAGGTCGAGCAGATCACGAACCTGGCCAACGCGACCGAGCTCACGGGCGGCGTCCAGCTGATCGGGCGCACAGTCACCTACAACGGCAGCTCGGGGCCCCTCACCGGCAAGGTGCAGAGCACCCAGTCGAGCGCCTCCGGCGTGACGCTGACGGTCGAAGGCGTCCCCGGCATCACCCTCACGAGCGTCACGAACGTCGAATGAGCCAGGTCTCGAACCCCGCCCTGCTCCCCCCCGGCGCCCTCGGCGGCGTCGCGCCGGCGCCGGGCGCGCCCGCTGCGGCGCCCGCGCGCCCCACCGGCGAGGGCCCGACGTTCGCCGGCGCGCTGCAGGATGCGACCCGGCTGCAGTTCTCGCGCCACGCGCTCGCGCGCGTGCAACGGCGCGGGATCGAGCTCGACCCGGGGACGCTCAAGCGGCTCTCCGACGGAGTCAGCCGCGCCGCGGGCAAGGGCGCGCGCGACTCCCTAGTGCTTGTCGACGGCACCGCGTTCGTGGTGTCCGTCGCCAACAACACCGTGATCACCGCGGTGGACTCCGAACACATGAAGGACAACGTGTTCACGAACATCGACAGCGCCGTGATCGCATGAGCGGCGGCGCACAACACGACCACGGCCGGACCTCATCGAGGAGGCCACGAAAGGACGGGCAGTCACGATGATGGCTGGCATGTACGCCGCGATCAGCGGCCTAGACGCAAATCAGGAGATGCTCAACGACACCGCCGCGAACCTGGCGAACGTCAACACCGTGGGCTACAAGTCCTCGAGCATGACGTTCGCCGACTCGCTCACCCAGGTGATGCGCGGCGCCTCGGCGCCGACCAAAACCAGTGGCGGCTCGAACCCGGTGCAGGTCGGGCTCGGCGTGCAGGTCAACGCGACCCGCAACGAAATGTCCGAGGGCGCCTTCCAGACGACCAACAACCCGCTCGACATCGCGATCGAGGGCGCGGGCTTCCTGCGCGTCGGCGAAGGCACGCCGGGCGGAAAAGCGACCGAAGGGATCCCCAAGAGCTTCATGTACACGCGCGCGGGCGATCTCACGACCAACCGCAGCGGGTACCTGACGACCGCGTCGGGCCAGTACGTGATCGGGCGCAACGCGGTCGCGACCGAAACCGAAAACGGGACCACGTACGCGCCGGGTACCGAAGACTCCTACCTGCAGATCCCGCCCGGCTCGACCAACATCGCGATCGGGATGGACGGGTCGGTCTCCTACACCGACAACAACCCGGAATCGCCGACCTACCAGCAGCGCGTCACGGCGGGCTTCGTCTCGCTCGCGACGTTCGCCAACGAAGGCGGGCTGGAACGTGTCGGCGGCTCGCTGTGGGCGCAGACGGCCAACTCGGGCGCGCCGATCGTCGGCACGCCCGCGACCGTCGGCTTCGGCTCGACGATCGGCGGCGAGCTCGAGCAGTCGAACGTCGACATGGCCACCGAGATGACGAACATGATCACCGCCGAGCGCGGATATCAGGCGAACTCGCGAGTGATCACAACCGCGGATCAGATGCTCGAATCGCTCGTGTCGATGCACTAGGCCCGCGCGGGCGCAGGCCCGCCGCCGGCCTCGTGAGCGAGCGCGAAGGGAGGTGGTGATCGAGGTACAGACTCCGAGGAGCCCGGGCGGGGGCGGCAAGGCGGCCGCCCCCGGCCGAGGCGGTGTCACCCGAAAGCGAGGAAGCGATGATCAACCTGAACCGGCTCGGACACAGCGACGAGCCATTCCAATTGAATCCGGACATGATCGTGATGGTGGAATCGACGCCCGACACCGTCATCACGCTGGCGACCGGCGCGAAGGTCGTGGTCGCCGAGACGCCCGACGAGGTCGCCACGGCGGTGAGCGCCTACCGCGCCGAGGTGCTCGGCGAGGCGCTCAGGCGCAGGCGCCCCGAGCGGCCCGCACCCGGCGCCGGCCCTCACCGCGACGCGCCGCACCTGGCGGCCGTCGACGACGACCCGGTCTGAGCCGCACCCGCCGCTGCGTGCCCTACGCCGCGGGCGCGTAGCCGCCCGCGCGCCGCGCGTGCGCGAACGCGCGCGCCAACTTTTCAAGGGTTGGCGCTGCAGAGCCGATGAAGGGGAGCAATGAAGGCTTCAACGGCCATCGGGATAGGGGTGGCCTTCGGGTCCCTGCTGCTCAGCTCGATGATGGACGGGACGAGTCCCGCATCCTTCATCAACATCCCGGCGCTGATCATCATCATCGGCGGGACCGCCGGGGTCACGATCGCGAGCGTCGGGATGGCCTCGTTCAAGCGCGTGCCGAGCCTCTACAAGCTCGTGTTCGCGGCCGAACCCCCGGACATGCGCGGGCGCCTGGACCAGCTCGTCTCGCTGGCCGACAAAGCCCGCCGCGAGGGCCTGCTCGCGCTCGACGCGCAGCTCGGTGAGATCGAGGACCCCTTCACGCGCAACGCGATGCAGCTGGTCGTCGACGGCACCGACCCCGAGATGGTGCACGCGATCCTCGAGGCGGAGGTCGACGGCATGTCGGCCAGGCACGCCGCCGGAGCGGCGCCGTTCGAGAAGGCCGGCGGCTTCGCGCCGACGATGGGGATCATCGGCACGGTGCTCGGCCTCGTGCACGTGCTGCAGAACCTGGCCGCACCCTCCACACTCGGCCCGTCGATCTCGGCGGCCTTCATCGCGACGCTGATGGGCGTCGGCTCGGCCAATGTGATCTTCCTGCCGGTCGCCAACCGCCTGAAGGCGATCTCCGGCGAAGAGGCCGAGCTGCGCATGATGACGCTCGAGGGGATCCTCTCGATCCAGGCCGGCGACAACCCCCGCCTGGTCTCCGAAAAGCTGATGTCCTACCTGCCGCCCGCCGAGCGCGGCGAGGAGGGCGCCGGCAACGTCACCGAGCTCGAGCTCGAGTCGAAGGCGGCCTGAGATGGCCAGAGGGCGCAGGCGGGGGCGCGGCCACGGACACGCCGAGGAGGAGAGCAACGAGCGCTGGCTGCTGACCTACGCCGACATGATCACGCTGCTGATGGCGCTGTTCATGGTGCTGTTCTCGATCTCCTCGGTCAACATCTCCAAGGTCCAGACGCTGCAGGAGTCCCTGCGGGCGGCGTTCTCCGGGAACATCCTGCCGGGCGGCAAGGCGATCGCGCAGCCGGGCGCGAGCAACAACTCGAGCCGGGCGCCGGCCGCCACCGACGTGCAGTCGATCGTGCCGGTGCCGGCCACGCCGATCACCGAACTGAACACGCAGCACGCCTCGAGCCGCACGACCGTGACGAGCTCGGCCGCCACGGCGCAGTCGGCGGCCAGCCAGCAGAGCGAGTTCGCGCGCCTGAAAGCCGAGCTCGAATCCTACGCCGCCAAGCACGGCTTCTCGGGCAAGGTGCAGACCGTCATCGAAGGCCGCGGCCTTGTGATCAGGGTGCTGACCGACGACCTCCTGTTCGCCTCCGGCTCGGCCACGCTCGACCCGCGCGGCAACGCGCTGCTCGACGAGATCGCGCAGCTGCTGAACGTCGATCAGACGCACCCGATCGATGTCGAGGGCAACACCGACAACGTGCCGATCCACAGCGGCCTGTTCCCCAGCAACTGGGAGCTCTCATCCGCGCGCGCCAGCACGGTGGTGCGCTTCCTGGCCGGCGCGGGCGTCAGCCCGCAGCGCCTGACCGCCGTCGGATACGCCGACCAGCGGCCGCTCACGAGCAACGCGACCGCCGCCGGGCGGGCGCGCAACCGGCGGGTGGAGATCGTCTTGAAGCGGAATCAAGGCGCCGAAAGCGAACCCTAGTCAAGGACGACTGAACACAAATGCTCAAGAACAAGAAGGTGATGCTCGCGCTGGCGCTCCCGGTGGTGCTGTTCGCGGGCTACACGATGACCAAGCACAAGGCGGTTCCCAAGCAGAAGATCCAGGGCACGATCTACGTGATGCCCGGCAGCTTCCTGCTCAATCTGCAGGACGGGCGCTACGCCAAGATCAGCATGGCGCTCCAGCTGGCCCCCGGGCAGAGCGACGGCGCCGCGGCCGGCGCGAGCGCCTCGGGGTCCGAAAACTCGACCGTCGGCACGCTCCCCGAGGAACCGGTGGTGCGCGAAATCGTCACCAACCTCGTGACGCAGATCAGCGGCGAAACGCTGATCAGCGCGAAGGGCCGCGACGAGCTGAAGCACCAGATCCTGCTCGCGATCCGCAAGCAGACCGACGACAAGGTCGAACAGGTCTTGATCCCCGATTTCACCGTGCAGTAGAGGAGGACACGTGAGCGAGACGATCGAGTACGAGCAGTTCGAGAAGCCCGACGGCGACGCCCTCGCCGCGGCGGCCGGTGTCGGCAGCGAGGCCGATCTGCTGCGCCTCAGCGAGATCCCGATGGAGCTGAGCGTCGAGATCGGGCGCGCGCGCACGACCGTCGGCGAGACGCTGCAGCTGCGCGTCGGAGCGGTCGTCGAGCTCGAGCGCGAGGCGGGCGCGGCCGCGGACCTGCTGGTCAACGGCACGCCGATCGCGCGCGGCGAGGTCGTCGTCGTGGACGAGCGCTACGGTCTGCGCATCACCGAGATCCTCGACGCCCAGGAGCCCGGCCAGGACGCCGGCCAGAGCCCCGCGGCGGACGACGCCGCCGCCCAGGACGCGGGCGAGACGAGCCTCGCGGAGGCCTGAGATGGCAGAGCGGCCCGGCGCCGAGGAGGGCGCCTCCGCCACCGCCCAGCAGGAGCCGCGCGCCGCGCCCGAGCGCGAGCGGATCGTGCGCCGGCTGGACTTCTCGCAGCCGAACAAGTTCACGCCCGAGCTGCGCAAGCGGATCGCGGGCGCCGTCGCCTCCTGCTGCGGCGAGCTCGCCGAAGCGCTCGGCGACGAGCTAAATTGCGAGGTCGCGCTCGAGGTCGACGAAGTCGAGCAGCTGACCTGGGTCGCGGCCAAGGCGCAACTCCCGGCCGACGCGCCGGCGGTCGCGCTGATGCCGATCCCGCCCGGCTCCCACGAGCAGCAGATGCTGCTCAGCATCGAGCTGCCCTGGCTGCTGCAGACGATCGAATGCCTGCTCGGGGGCCAGGCCGAGCACGCGCCGGCAGAGCGCCACCTGAGTGAGATCGACTGGGCGCTCGCGCGCCAGCTTCTGGACCTCGTCAGCGTCGAGCTGGCGGGCGCCTGGTCGGACCTCGGCGGCGGTGAGCTGCGCCGCGGCGAGATCGACCTCGAGGGCGACGCCGGCCTGACCACGCCGGGGCCCGAGCCGACGTTGTCGGTCACGATCCGCAGCCAGATCGGCGGCTGCCCCTCCTCGCTCTCGCTGCTGCTCCCCTGGGGCTGCGTCGAGCCGCTGGCGGCGGGGCTGCGCGAGTCCGACACGCCCGCGGCGCTCGCCGGCGCCGGGGGAGAGGACCTCGGGCGTGGGGTCGCCGGGGCACAGGTGCTGCTGCGCGCGGAGATCGGCTCGCTCCAGATGCCGATCGAGCGCATGCGCGCGATCGTGCCCGGTTCGCTGCTGTCGCTCGAGCACCGCGCCGAGGATGGCGTGCGGCTGTTCGCCGAGGAGGTGTCGCTCGGACGCGGACGCCCCGGGGCCAGCGGCAGCCGCCGCGCGGTCAAGCTCGAGAGCGCCGACGAGCCGCCCGTGCGCTCGCAGACATACGCTCGCCTCGGCCGCGCCGAGCTCGAACGCGCGCGCGTGGCTCCCGACGGCGAGGGCGAGGAGCAGCCCGTGCTGCGCAGCATGTTCGTTCGTGTCTGGGGAGAGCTCGGGCGCACCCACATGTCGCTCGGGCGCGCGCTCGAGCTGGGATCGGGCTCGGTGGTCGAACTCGACCAGCCCGCCCACGCGCCAGTCGAGCTGTTCGCCAACGGCCTCTGCTTCGCCAACGGCAGCCTCGTGGTGACGCCCGAGGGGTCCTGGGGCGTCCAGGTCGAGAAGCTGCTCTAGAGAGCCGTTGCAGGCCCCTGCGGGCGCTTCGCGCGGGCCTCTGCATTCCTCAAGACCTGAGAGGTCGGGCCGATAACAGGGGCGACTCTTCCTCGGAGTCGTCCCTCGATGACCAAGTTGACCCTGCTCTCACGGGCGGCCGCGACGGCGGCCGCCGGGCTGCTGCTGTGCGCGCCCGCGCTCGCCCTGCCGGCGGCTGCCTCTGCCGCCCCCCGCCGCCACGGCGCCGGCGAAGAAACCGCGCTGAACCTGGGCAGCTCCTCCGCTTCGAGTAGCCCGCACGTGAGCACCGGCGGCGCGAGCCTCGTGCGCACGATCGTCGGGCTGGCGATCGTGATAGCGGTGATCTGGGGCCTGTCGTGGATCCTGCGCCAGGTCAAGGCGGGCCGCGACCCGCAGGTCTCGGCCGCGGGCCTGTCGAGCGTGGCGGCGCTGCAGCTGGGCTCGGGGCGCTCGGTGCACCTGATCAAGGCAGGCAACGAATACGTGCTGCTCGGCAGCGCCGAGCACGGCCTCGTGCCGATCCATCGCTACTCCGAGGCGCAGGCGCGCGACGCCGGCCTGCTGGCGGCGCTCGAACAGGAGCCCGAGCCGCGCAAGCGGGGCGCGCTGCTCGCGCCGCGCCCGCGGGCGGCGCTGCCCGCGCCCGCCCCCGCAGTGAGCGGCGGCGGCGCCGAAGTGGTGCAGGTCACATCGTCCGTGACCGCGGGCGCGATGATCGACAAGTTGCGCGAATGGACGGTGCGGCGGTGAACCTCACCTCGAGCAACGCCGTCCAGATCCTGCTGCTGATCGGCGGGCTGACGCTCGTCCCCGCGGTGCTGTTCACGGTCACCGGATTCAGCCGCATCCTGATCGTGCTCGGGTTCATCCGCACGGCGATCGGGACCAACAACGCGCCTCCCAACCAGGTGCTCGTCGGGATCGCGCTGTTCCTGACGATCTTCGTGATGTCGCCGACGATCAGCGCGATCAAGAAGGACGCGATCGAACCGCTCGAGCACCATCAGATCTCGACCACTACCGCGCTCAAAGACGCCGAGGAACCGCTGCGGGAATTCATGTTCCGCCAGACGCGCACCCAGGACATCCTGATGTTCGAGAACCTCGCGCACGATCCGATCCCGCACAAGCGCTCGGAAGTGCCTACCGAGGTCCTGATCCCGGCCTTCATCGTCTCCGAGCTGAACACCGCCTTCCAGATCGGCTTCTTGATCTTCCTGCCGTTCCTGATCATCGACCTGATCGTCTCCTCGACGCTGATGAGCATGGGGATGATCATGCTGCCGCCGACCTTCATCTCGCTGCCGTTCAAGGTCCTTCTGTTCGTGCTCGTCGACGGCTGGGACCTTGTCATCAAAGCGCTCGTGCAGAGCTTCCACTGACGGAGAGGACCCCCGACCCATGAACCAGGACACCGTCGTCAACCTCTCCTCGCAGGCCATGAGCCTCGCGCTCAAGGTGGCCGGGCCGTTGCTGCTCGTCGCGCTCGTGATCGGGATCGTGATCAGCATCTTCCAGGCCGTCACGCAGATCCAGGAGCAGAGCCTCTCGCTGATCCCGAAGATCGCCGGCATCGCGATCGTGATCGTCCTGCTCGGCCCGTGGATGCTCGGGCAGCTCGTGTCCTACACGGCCGATCTGTACACCTCGATCCCGTCGATGGTGGGAACGTGACCCACCTGCTGAGCGGACTCGAGGCAAACGAGCTCGCGGGCTTCATCCTCGTGCTCGCGCGCGTGACGCCGCTGTTCGTGATCGCGCCGCTGTTCTCCTCGGAGATGATCCCGCCGCGTGTCCGCGGCGTGATCGCGGTCGCGATCTCGATCGGGCTGACGCCGATCGCGCTGCACGGGCAGCACATCCCCAGCGACGCGCTCGAACTCGGGGTGCTGGTGCTCGAGGGCGGTCTCGTCGGGCTCGCGTTCGCGTTCGCCCTGTCGGTGCTGATGGCGGCGGTCGAGTCGGCGGGCTCGTTCATCGACCTCGGGGCCGGCTTCTCCTACGGCACGCTGATCAACCCGATGAACGGCGAGCCGAGCGCCGTGATGTCTCGCTTCTACTCGCTGTTCGGGACGATGATCTTCCTCGTCATCGGCGGCGAAGCGTGGACGCTGCGCGGGCTGAGCCGCACGTTCCAGCTCGTGCCGCTGACCTCGGGCCCGCGCATCGGCGCGCTCGTGGGCGGCGTGGTGCAGATCTTCTCGACGGTGTTCACCTCGGCGCTCGAGATCGCCGCGCCGGTGCTGGTCGCGCTGCTGATCACCGACGCCGCGTTCGCGGTCGTCTCGCGCGTGGTTCCGCAGATGAACGTGTTCGCGGTCGGCTTCCCGACCAAGGTCGCGGTCGCGGTGCTGGTCGCCGGCGCCTCGCTGCCGTTCGTGTCGAACTGGATAGGCGGGCAGATGTCGAGCAGCGTCGGGGCGGCGCTCGGCGTGCTGCACGCGGCGTGATCGCATGGCGCGCGCCGACCGCACAGAGAAGGCAACACCCAAACACCGCCAACGCGCGCGCGAGCGGGGGCAGGTCGCGCGCAGCGCCGACCTCAGCGGGGCGCTCGTGCTGTTCGCGGGGATCGTGGTGGTCGGTGCGACCGCGCTCGGCACCGCCCAGGCGGGCGCGGGGGCGTTCCGCTCGATCTTCAGCCAGATCGCCGACCCACGACGCGCGACGAGTGCATCGGGCCTCGACGGGCTGATGCACTCGGCGCTCTCGACGATCGTCACCGCCGTGGTCCCGGTCGCCGGTGCGTGCCTCGGCGCCGCGCTGCTCGCCGGCGTCGCGCAGGCTGGCGTGCGCCCGGCGGTCGGCGCGCTGAAACCGGACTTCCGGCGCCTGAACCCGGTCAGCGGCGCCCGCAACCTGTTCGGGCCGAACCTCGTCTTCGAAGCGCTCAAGGCGATCGCGAAGGTGGCGGTCGTGGGAGCTGCCGCCGCGCTCACACTTCTGCCCGGGCTCACCAGCCTGGCCGCGATCGTGGGCGTGCCGCCCGGCGCGCTCGGGGTGATCGCCGGGCAGCGCACGCTGTCGATCGCCGAGCGCGCCGCGATCGCCTACGTGCTGGTCGGGCTGATCGATTACCTGTGGCGCCGCCGCCGCCACGAGCGCGACCTGCGCATGACCAAGCAGGAGGTGCGCGACGAGGCGCGCCAGTACGGGGTCTCCGCCGAGGTCAAAGCCGCGCTGCGCCGCCGCCAGATGCAGCTCGCACGAGCGCGCATGATGGCCGCGGTGCCGAGCGCCGACGTGGTTGTCACCAACCCGACGCACTTCGCGGTCGCGCTGCGCTATGACGGCAGCCGCACGGCCCCCGAGGTCGTCGCCAAGGGCCAGGACCTGATCGCCGCGCAGATCAGGCGCGTGGCCGAAGAGAACCAGGTGCCCGTCATCAGCGACCCGCCGCTGGCGCGTGCGCTGCACGCCTCGGTCGAGATCGGCCAGATGATCCCGCAGGAGCTCTATGCGGCCGTCGCACGCGTGCTCGCGTTCGTGTACCGCACCGCCGGGCGCAGGAGGCTCGCGTCATGAACGAGAACGCCACCGGCGTGCGGCGGCTGCTGGCCCACACCGACATCCTCGCGGCGCTCGGCGTCGTGATGGTCGTGACGATGCTGGTCGTGCCGCTGCCGCCGGTGCTGCTCGATCTGCTGATCACGCTCAACATCTCCGCGGCGCTGACGATCGTGGCGACTACGATGTACCTCGGGCGGGCGCTCGACTTCGCGTCGTTCCCGAGCCTGCTGCTGCTCGCGACGATGTTCCGCCTCGCGATCAACGTCTCGGTGACGCGCCTGATCCTGACCACGGGCGACGCCGGCACGGTCGTCAAGGCGTTCGGGGCGTTCGTCGTCGGCGGCAACGTGGTCGTCGGGCTGATCATCTTCCTGATCCTGATAGTGATCCAGTTCGTCGTCGTCACAAACGGCGCCGGGCGCGTGGCGGAGGTCGGCGCGCGCTTCACGCTCGACGCGATGCCGGGCAAGCAGATGGCGATCGACGCAGACTTGAACGCCGGGCTGATCACCGACGATCAGGCGCGCGAGCGGCGCCTCGAGATCGGGCAGGAGGCGGACTTCTACGGCGCGATGGACGGCGCCTCGAAGTTCGTCAAAGGCGATGCGATCGCGGCCGTGATCATCGTCGGGATCAATCTCGTCGGCGGGATCGTGGTCGGAATGCTCCAGCACGGCATGAGCTTCGAAGAAGCGACGCACCACTTCTCGCTGCTGACCGTCGGTGACGGGCTCGCCGCGCAGATCCCGGCGCTGCTGATCTCGGTCGCGACCGGCATCATCGTCACGCGCGCGGCCTCGAACCGCGACCTCGGCAGCGACATCGCCGGGCAGATCCTGAAACAGCGCAAGGCGCCGCTGGTGGCGGCCGCCGCGATCGGCGGGTTCGCGCTGATCCCGGGCCTGCCGAAGCTGCCGTTCCTGTTCATCGCCGCCATCTTCGGCGCGATCGGCTGGGCCGTGCGCAAGGGGCTGCCCGAGGGCGAGAAGCCGGCGGAGAAGGCCGCCGCGACGCTGGCACCCGGGCGCGAGGAGCCGATCTCCGAGGTCGGCATCGACGCGCTCGAGCTCGCGATCGGCTTCGGCCTCGTGCAGTTCGTCGACGGATCGAATCCGGCCCACCCCGGCTCGCTGCTGCGGCGCGTGAGCATGATCCGCCGCCAGATCGCCGGCGAGCTCGGGATCGTGATCCCGCCCGTGCGGATCCACGACGAGCTCGGCATGGAGTCGCACGAGTACGTGCTGAAGGTGCGCGGCTCGGAGGTCGCCCGCGGGCGCATCATGCCGGGCCACCTGCTCGCGATGGACCCGGGCGACGCCGCCGGGACGCTGCAGGGGATCCGCACGCGCGAGCCGGCCTTCGGCCTGGACGCGATCTGGATCCACGAATCGGTGCGCGCCGAGGCCGAGGCGCTCGGCTATACGGTCGTGGACCCGGAGTCGGTGATCGTCACCCACCTGACCGAGGTGATCCGCTCGCACGCTGCCGAGCTGCTGACGCGCCAGGACGTGCGCACGCTGCTCGACAAGCTGAAGGAGACCAACGCCGCCGTCGTCGACGAGGTCGTGCCGGACGCGCTTTCGCTCGGCGAGATCCAGCGCGTCCTGCAGTCGCTGCTCTCCGAAGGTGTCCCGATCCGGGATCTCGGGACCATCGTGGAGGCGATCGGCGACAAGGCGCGAACAACACGTGACACCAGTCTCCTCTCGGAGTACGCTCGCCAGGCCCTCGGCCGGGCGATCACGGCTCCCCACCTGGACGAGCAGTTGCGGTTGCAAGCGATCACACTCGACCCGGCGATCGAGCAGGAGGTCTCGACGTCGATCACTCAGACGACCGACGGCGAGTACCTCGCGATGGAGCCGCCGCGTGCGCAGGCGATCGTCAACGCGCTGCGCGCGCAGGTCGAGCACGCGACCGCGCGCGGCCAGGGCGGCCAGGGCGGACGCGGGCCGGTGCTGCTGTGCTCGGCGCGCATCCGCCGCCACCTGCGCCGTCTGATCGCCCAGGCACAGCCTCACCTCGCCGTCTGCTCCTATAACGAGATCGCGCCCGGGATCAATGTCGAAACCGTCGGGGTGATCCACGCATGAGCGTGCCCGGCGACCTGCTCGAGGCGCTCGGCCGCGAGGCGCGGGCGCGACTGGGTCGCGGGCGTGGCGAAGGCGTGCGCGTGTACCGCGGGCGCACCGTCGAGGAGCTGATCCCGCAGATCGAACGCGACCTCGGCGCCGACGCGCTCATCGTCCGCCGCCGCGAAGGCCTCACCGGCGGCGTCCTCGGCTTCTTCCAGCACCCGTACATCGAGATCGAGGCGATGCCGGGGCATCCGCGCTTCGAAGCCTACGACGACGTGCAGGCCGCGACACCCGAGGGACCGCCGGGACCCGAGCCCGGCGCACCCGCACCGCCGGGTGAGCCGGTCCCCGGCGCGCCGCCCGCGGCGCCCCTTCTCCCGCCCGGCGTCCCCGCAGCGCCCGGCTTCCCGGCGGCGAGCGCGCCGGCACCGCCGGCCCCCGCCTCTGCTCCCGCGCCGCCGCCGTGGGCGCCGGCCGCGTACGCACAAGCTTCGCGCGCGCCCGCGCCCGCGCCGGCGGCTCCGTTCCCGGGAGCGCCCGCCCAGCAGGCGCCGTGGAGCGCGCCGCCCGCTGCGCCGTCCCTCCAGGCGCCGGCGGTCCAGTACGGGCGCCCGCTCAGCGAACCGCCCGGCAGCGGCTCCTACGTGAGCCCGGAGCTGGCGGCGCTCGCGCGGGCCGAACCGCCGCCCGCACTGATGCCGCCGAGCCCGCCGCCGCAGCCGGCACTCGTGTTTCGCCCGCCGCCTGCCGCCGCACCCCCGCCGCCCCCTGCACGGCCGCCGCTGTCACCCGCGTCGCCGCTGGAACGAGCCGGCGCCTTCGAGCCGGCTCCCGTCCCCTTCGAGACGCCGCCCGCGTTCGATCCGCCGCGGCCGCCCGAGCCGGAGCGGCGCACCGTGGGAAGCGGCTCGCACGAGCGCGCGCGAGCGCGCGTCGAGCGCAGCCTGCTGCGCTACGGCGCGAGCCAGGAGTTCGCCCGCGAGCTGATCGACGTGGCCGTCGCGCACACGCTGCCGCTCGCGCCGCGCGCCGGGCTCGCGCAGGCCGTCGCGACGACGCTCGCGCGCTGCATCCCGGTCGCCCGGCCGCTGCCGCTGCAGGGCGCGGCGATCGTGCTGGTCGGCCCCGGCGGGGCCGGCAAGACCTCGACCTGTGCGGCGCTGCTCAGCGCCTACCGCTCCGGCAGCACCTTGTCTGCGAGCTACGCCTCGCTGGTGCCGGCCCCGGGGGCCGAGACCCTGCAGATGATCCTCAGCCCTCAGCTCCTGCGCCCGACCGCGGCATCCTCGGCACGAGCCCGCTCGGCGGTGCGCCGCGCCCGCCGCGAAGGGCTCGCGATCCTCGACACCCCGGCGGTGTCGCCGTCGGAGCGCACGCGCGTGCGCGAGCTGGCGCGGCTGCTCGGCGAGCTCGAGCCCGACCGCGTGCTGGTCGCTCTGCCGGCGACGCTCGGCGCGAGGGCCGCCGAGCAGCTGCTGGCCTCGCTCGCGCCGCTGCAGGCCGACTCGATGGCCGTCACGCACGCCGATGAGACCGACCAGCTCGGCGTCGCGCTCGAGGCCGCCTGCCGGCACGGGCTCGCGCCCGAGTACCTGCTCGAACGCGCCCGCCCCGGAGGGTGGGTGCTACGCCGTGTGGACCCGTCCGACCTCGCCGCGAGGGTGCTTCCGTGAGGCTGGGCCGCGGCAAGCAGAAGGGCTCGAAGCCGTTGGCGCTGCCGTCTGCGGGCGAGAACGTCACGCTCAGCACCGGCCTCGGGGGCCGGATCCCGGCGCGCGTGCTCGAGCGCTCGGAGAACTCGCTGCTGATCGCGGTCACGGTGCCGACGCGCGCGTTCAGCGCCGGGCAGCTCGAACAGCTCGAGCTCGAGTACAACAGCGCGCGCGGGCGCATGCGCGTGCAGGGTGTGTTCGCGATGGAGGACCCCGAGGACCCGGAGCTGGTGAGGCTGATCGAGGCGAGCCAGGTCGAGCTCGTCCAGGTGCGCGACTACGTGCGCGTCGACGTAGCGAGGCCGGTGGTGATCTACGCGGCCGGAGCCGGCGGTCAGCTGCAGACGTTCACGGTCGACCTCTCGGGCGGCGGCTTCCAGCTCGCCGGGCCGGACCTGCTCCAGGTCGGCGAAGAGCTGCGCTTCCGGCTGAGCCTCGGCGCCGACGAGGAGCCCGTCAGCGGCACCGGGCTCGTCGTGCGGATCACCCCGCAGGGACGGCGCGGCGTGCGCTTCGAGACGATCAGCGACCTCGACCGGCGGCGGATCGTGCGCTACCTGTTCGAGGTGCAGCGCGACGAACGCCGCCGCGGCGTGACGGGGGACCGCTAGATGGAGCAGGAAGTCGTCGCCGCACCCGAGCTCGACCCGCCCGAGGCCGACCTGACGACCGAGATGCCCGCAGCGACCGAACAGCTGAAGGCGGTTCCAAAGCAGCCGCGCAAGGGCAAGTCGAAGGGCGCCGCCCCGGCGGCCGACGAGGGTGGGCCGTCGGTCGCCGCCCACCCGCGCGCGGTGCGCTCGATCGCGCGCGTCAAGGGCTGGGCCGGGCTGGCGGGCTTCTTCGCGGCCGGCTACCTGTCGATGCCGACGAGCACGCTCGCGGGCGCCGGGCTGCGCGCGCTGATCGCGGGTGTCGCCTGCTACGTGGCGGCCTGGGGGCTCGCGGTGTTCGTCTGGCGGCGGCTGGTCGTGATCGAGATCAAGGCGCGCGAGCAGGAGCTCGCGGAGCAGGTCCTCAAGCTCGCCGCGCAAGCGGGCGTGCGAGACGGGAGGGAGGGGAGCTAATCCACTGGCCGCGGCATCATGGCGGCACCCGTGCCGGGCGCGAGGACGAGCACGACAGGCTCCAGGAGCGCGCGCCGCGCCCGATCTGGCTGCCGCAGCTCGCCGAGCCCGTGACGCTTCACCTGGCCTCCGGCGAGAAGCTTCCGGGCCGCGTGCTCGAGCGCGCGGCGGACGAGCTGCTGGTGGCGATCGTGGTGCCGCTGCCCTCGCTCAGCGAGGGGCGCATGCGCACGCTCGTGCTCGAGTACGCGAACCCCGGCGGGCGCGTGCGGCTGTCAGGGAGCGTGTCGCTCGAGAGCTCGTCCGAGGGGGCGCTGGTGCGCATCGGCGAGCCGCGCCTGGTCGAAGTGCGCCAGGAGCGCGCGCACGTGCGGGTTTCGGTGCACTGCCCGTTGGTGATCCGAACTGCTGCCGAGTCCGAGCCGATCCACACCCACACCGAGGACCTGAGCTCTGGCGGCCTGCTGGTGGGCACGCCCGAGGCGCTCGCGCTGGGAGACCGGGTGGCGCTGCACCTGACGATCGACGCCGCCGAGCCGGCGCTCGCCGCGACCGCCGAAGTCGTGCGCATGGACGGCCTCGGCCGAGCCGGCCTCGAGTTCGCCGAGATGGGCACCTACGACCGCTGGCGGCTGATCCACTTCACGGTCGAATGCCAGAGCCGCGAAGGCTTCCGCCACCAGGAGGGCTAGCGAGGAACGGGCGCGCCGGCGCCGAACCCCGGGGAATGGAATCGATCGAGCCGATCCCCCCATCCCTGTCCCGCGGTCTGTCCGCGCCCCCGGTGCAGCGCCTCGAGCGCGTCAGCCGTGAGCGCGACCGCCCCCGGCGCCGCCGCGAGGAGGGGCCGCAGCGCGAGGGCGAGCCCCCCGAGGAGCCGCAGCAGGGCCCCGACGGGGACGAGCGGCCGCGCATCGACGTGCGCGCGTAGCCCGCCGCGCCGGGCGCGGCGTTGCAGCGGGCCCCTTCACCGCAGGAGATCGCCCGGCGCCGGTGAAGATCGGGCCACGGGGAGGGCGAAGGCCCTCAAGTTTCCCCGTGCGCTGTCGATATTGCGCGTGGGCCGACATGGAGTCGGCTCGGGACCTCCCCACCTACGTCATCAAGGAGATGAACGCATGGCCCTGACAGTCAACACCAACATCGAGGCGATGGACGCCGCGAGGAACCTGAACACGACGGAGAGCCAGCTGGCCACGTCGATGCAGCGCCTCTCGTCCGGACTTCGCATCAACTCGGCCGCCGACGACGTCGCCGGCTACGCCATCGCCCAGCGCCTGCAGGCGCAGGTGAACGGCCTCAACCAGGCGCAGCTGAACAGCCAGGACGCGGTCGCGCTCGCGCAGACCGGCCTCGGCTCGCTCAACGACGTCGAGAACATGCTGCAGCGTATCCGCCAGCTTTCTGTCGAGTACGCGAACGGCACGACCTCCGCAAGCGACAAGACCGCGATCGAAGGCGAGGTCACGCAGCTGAAAGAAGAGATCACGCGCGTCGGTGAAACGACGAAGTTCAACGGCGTCGAACTCCTCAAAGGCGGTGCCGAAATCAAGTTCCAGGTCGGCGCCAACGAAGAAGAAACGATCGGCATCAAAACCGTCGAAGTCGAAAAAGACGTCGAAAACATCAACGTCGCCGAAATCAAAACGGTCGAAGAAGCGATCGAAAAAGTCGCGACGGCCGCAGGTGAATACGGTGCCGTCCAGGACCGCATCCAGTACACGATGAGCAACCTGGAAGTCTACGCTCAGAACCTCCAGGCCGCCACCAGCGGCATCGTGGACGTGAACATGGCCACCGAAATGACCGCGTTCACCAAGGACCAGGTCCTGCAGCAGGCCGGTGTCGCCATCCTGGCGCAGGCCAACCAGCTGCCGAACGCGGTTCTGCACCTGATCGAATAACTCAACACCTTCCTACAGCGGTGGCGTCCAAGCTGACGCCACCGCTGCAGTGAAGCCGATCTGACCGCTGGCCGACCTGCGTCGGCCGCCGCGGCAGGCGGGTCAACAACAACGCTTGTGTACGGCCGAGAGGCCCTGCGCAAGCTACATACCGCCGATTCATCGAGGGAACGGTGGTCGAGACGGGCGGCGACGGCCGCCCGTCTCTGTTTTTGCGCTCCGCCCACGACTCAACCCGCGCCGTGCGCTGCCGATCACCTGTGCAGATGTCGATCCAGACCACCGTCTCGCGCATCGAAACGATCCGTCAGGCGATCGCCGACCCGGCGGAGCTGATCGCGACGCCGAGCGGCGAACCGAGCGCGACCGGCGGAACCGGCGCCGGCAAGAGCTTCGCCGCCACGCTCGCGCAGGCAGGCGCCACCACGCAGGCGCCCACCGCCCAGGAGGCGCTCGCCTCCGGGAGCGGCGAAGCCGCCGGCGTGAGCGGGCTCGCCTCCTACGGCTACCCGACGACGCTCGGGCTGCAGAGCGGGGCGGGCGGGGCGGGCGGGCCGGCCTCACGCGTGGTCGCTGCGGCTGAAAGCCAGATCGGCCAGGCCGAGCAGCCGCCGGGCTCCAACGAATCGCCGGCGATCGCCGAATACCGCAGCGCCACCGCGGGGGCGAGCCCGGGAGCGCCCTGGTGCGCCTACTTCGCCTCGTGGGCCGCGCGCCAGGCGGGCGAGCCGATCGGCCCCGGCGGCGAGGGGCTCGGCTCGGTGGGCGAGATCTGGTCCTGGGCGCAGAGCACCGGCCGCGCGATCCCGAACGGGCCCGGCGTCGAGCCGGCGCCCGGCGACCTGATCGTGTTCGGCGACGAACACGTCGGCATCGTCCGCGGTGTGCTCCCCGACGGGCGCATCGCCACGATCGAGGGAAACTACGAAAACAAGGTTGCCGCGAACGTACGCAGCCCGGGCGAAGCGACCGGCTACGTGAACATGGGCTGAGCCCGGCTCAGCGTTCGCCGGTCCCGCGCTGCCACAGCACGACGTACCAGATCGCGACCGCGATCAGGACCGCCAGCGGCAGCACGAGGGTGAGCACTTCAGCCGCGAGTATGGTGGCCAGCATCAGAGTCCCACACCCTCAGATCAGATAGAGGACGACGTACATGATCACGCCGATGGCGGCAAGGTAGCACCAGTAGAAGACGCCGGCATCGACCGCCGGTGCGATCAGGCGGTCGGGATCCCGGATGTCGCCCTCGCCACCCGTCGCAGGCTCGCGCCGCGCGCGCAGCTCGGTCGCGACGTTCGTCTCGAGCCAGTACATGGTGCAGAGCACGGCGATCATGTAGAGCGAGGTCCAGGTGACGTAGATGCTCGCGAACGCGCCGCGTGTGGGCCCCCATTTCTGCGTCGCGAGCTCGATGCACAACACGACCACCGAGGCCACGCCGAGCAGGATCGAGAAGATCGCCGAGCTCGTCCAGGCGCGATTGCCGGCTTTCACCTGGCGGCCCGAGACGGCGGCGAGCACCGCGCTCAGGATGATGCACACCACGAAGATGATCCCGAGCCCCTGTGAGACTTTGACGATGTGCGGCTTGAACATGTTTTCGACGTTCAGCGAGCGCAGGTAGAAGTAGGCGAACACGAACGCGAGGAAGAAGAACGTGCTCGCGCCGGCCATCAGCCGCGATGCCACCGACAGCGCGCGACCGCCCACGTCGGGCGGCTCGGCCGGTATCTCGGCGCCCGACGGGACGGGCGGGATCTGCATCCCGAGCGGCTTTTCTTCGTGCGGAAGCGCCATCTCTCAGCTCCCCGCCCCGGTCGGCTGCGGCCCGCCTATCCCGCTGCGCGCGACGGGCACCGGTGTCCCGTAGTCGTAGGGGTCCGAGTCGAACACTGGGATCTGCTCGAAGTTGTTGACCGGCACCGGGGTCGGCACCTGCCACTCGATCGACTTCGAGTTCCACGGGTTGGCGACGGCCGGTTCGCGCTTGAAGACCGTCGAGTACACGACGTTGTAGAGGAAGATCAGCATCGAGAAGCCGAGCACGAACGCCGACACCGACACCCACGTGTTCAGCGTCTGGAACTTCGGTTCGTAGAAGTTCACGCGCCTGGGCATGCCCTCGTAGCCGAGCACGAACAGCGGCAGGAACGTCGAGTTGAAGGCGATGAACATCAGCCAGAAGTGGATCTTGCCGAGTTTCTGATCGAGGTTGACCGCGAGCATCTTCGGCACCCAGTAGTAGATCCCGGCGAAGAACGCGAAGATCAGCCCGCCCATGATCGTGTAGTGGAAGTGGGCCATCACGAAGAAGCTGCCGTGCAGGGTCGTGTCGACGGGGGCGTCCGAGACGAACACGCCGGACAGCCCGCCGAGCAGGAAGTTGAACGCCCACGCCAGGCAGAACAGCATCGGGACGGTGAACGAGATCCGACTTCGCCACAGCGTTCCCATCACGCACAGGAACACGAACCCGGTCGGGACCGAGATCGCCTCGGTGGAGAGCATGTAGAACGGCCGCAGGTCGGCGTTGATGCCGCTCACGAACAGGTGGTGCTGCCACACGAAGAAGCTCAGCAGGCTGACGCCGAGCATGCCGGCGATCGCCAGGCGGTAGCCCCACAGCGGCTTGCGCGAGAACACCGGCAGCAGCTCCAGCACGATCCCGAAGCCCGGCAGCGCGAGGATGTAGACCTCGGGGTGGCCGAAGAACCAGAACAGGTTCTGGAACAGGTAGGAACTGCCGCCGCCGCCCGGGATGAAGAACGAGGTGTCGATCGTGCGGTCGAACGCCGCCATCAGCAGCGTCGCGATCAGCATCGGCGCCGCCAGCACCATCAGCACGGCGGTGGCGAACACGGCCCACACGAAGATCGGCAGCCGCGACCACGTCAGCCCCGGCGCGCGCATCGTGATGATCGTGGCCATCATGTTCAGACCCAGCAGCGTCATCGACAGCCCCACCAGCGCGAAGAACATGATGTAGGAGTCCATCCCCATCACGGCCTGGGCGTTGAGCGGCTCATAGCCGGTCCAGCCGGTCGGGAAGCCGCCGAAGAAGATCGTCGAGACGAGCACCACGCCGGCCGCCATCAGCAGCCAGAAGGTGAGCGCCTCGATGCGCGGGAAGGCCATGCGGCGGGCCCCGATCATGATCGGGACGAAGTAGTTCGCGAACGGCCCCAGGATCCCCGAGGTCATCATCCCCATCATCATCGTGCCGTGCATGCCGACCAGCGAGATGTACTGGTTCGGCCCCACGAATTCGGGCGTCGGGCTGAGCAGCTCGCCCCGGATCAGCATCGCGTTCAGCCCGCCGATGAAGAAGAACACGCCGATCCCGACGAGGTACTGGATGCCGACGACCTTGTGGTCGGTGCAGAGGCCGAAGTAGCGGCTGATGCCGTGCTCCTCCTTCTCGCGCAGCGTCGGCGGGCGCCCGAGCAGGCGGGAGATCGGGTAGTTGGCGAAGCCGAGCCCGATCAGGAAGCCGGTGACGCCGAAGAAGTAGCCGAGCAGCAGGCCGACGTCGTTTTCATCGATTTTCAGCGTGTATTCGAAGCTTTTGCCTTCAGTGATCAGGTGGCCGATCCACCAGCCGAAGTAGTAGCCGCCGATGCCGAGCACCACAGCGGTCAGGAGGTTGAATCCGAGCAGGCGCCGCCACATCGGGCGCGTTGGCAGTGCGGGTGGTTCTGCGGTGGAAACGCTCATGAGCCGCGCCTCGTGGGTTCGGGGGCATAAGTCCTGCTGTAGGGGGGCAGCGCCCTGGTCGCCGGGGCGAAGCGGATCTGGGCTTCGCGGATCCATAGCGCGAACGCGGCCTGGCTGACGACTTTGCCGTGGTCGAACATGCCGCCGTGCCAGAGGCCGCAGAGCTCGGCGCAGTGCACTTCGAAGGTCTGGATCTTGGTCGGCTTGACGAACGCGACGTTGTCGACGCCGGGGTTGGCGTCGGCCTTGACGCCGAGCTGGTAGGCCCAGAAGGAGTGGATCACGTCGAGCGAGGTGACGTGGAGTTCGATCTGCGTGTTGACCGGGAGCACGAGGTGGGGGACCTCGACGCCGCCGTAGGTGGGATACCGGTAGGTGAAGGCCCACTGCTGCGCGATCACCTGGACGGGCAGCTTCGGGCCTTTCGGAACCGTGAGCGGTTTGGCGCCGCTGCCCGAGCCCGCGCCGTTGGCGCTCTCGAGGCGCACGGTCCCGTAGATCGCCAGCGACAGCACCATCACCGAGGTGATCACGATCCACCACGTCTGCAGGCGCGCGTTGCCGCGCACGGCGGGTCCTTCGAGCGTGCCCCCGGGCGGCTGGCGGAAGTTGATGACCGCGTAGATCAGGTAGATCACGATCAGCAGCAGCACCGGCGTCGCCATCCCGAGCAGCACGGTGCCGTCGGTGACCTGTCCGCTGGCCTGGTCGGAGCCGTTGCCCGGACCCAGGATCGGCCCCACGAGCAGGATCACGAGCGGCGTCGCGATCACGGCGGCGACGATCCAGATCGTGAAGAAGCGCCGTGTGTGGTCGGGTTCCTCCGGTGCCCGGCCGGCCTGCCCCGGCTCAGACGACATCTATGTACCCGTCCATGTAGCCGAGGGTCTGCATCGGCCCTCCGAAGTTGAAGTACGTCCCGGCCGCGCAGGGCACGAAGCACTGCCAGCGGTAGCGGCCCTTCTTACCGGTGCGGAACGTGAATTCGATCGTGTTGTGCGCCATCGTCGCCGGGTTGCACGGCGCTTCTTCGCACGGGTTCTTGGCTTCTTCGGGCACCCCGGGGAGCGGCACGAACACGCCGAGCTGGGGGACCACGAACGTATGCGAGGCTTCTTCGGGGTTGATGTGCGTGACGGCCTTGCCGTTGAGGATCTCGACGCCTCCGCCGGTCCCCTGGACCTGCGAGAGGAAGGGGTTCCGAAGTCCCGAGTCCCCGTCGAACTGGTAGATCGTCACGTGCACGATCGAGTTCGCCGGGACCTGGTAGATGGTGCTCCGCTGCCAGCGGCCCTGGTTCCTGACCAGGTAGGAGACCCAATCGGGGTGGCTCGGACTCTCCTGTTTGCCGACGGCTGCCACCGTCTGCAGGGTCAGGTTCGCGGTCGGCGCCGGGATCGCCGAGGTGCCCGGCGTGGCGACGACGGTGGCCGGCACGACGGTCGCCCACTCGCCGATGTAGAGGGCGATCAGAACCCCCGCGACCGCCACCGCCACGATCACGCCCAGCAGCTTGCGGGCCGTCACGCTCACCCCGTTGCCTCCTCCGCTCTCAAACTCCACCGCCTTCTTCGAGACAAAAGCCGCGTCCCCCCGGACCGCGCCGCCATCCTAACTCCGTGATCGCTGCGAATGCAACTAGTGCTGGAAGATTTCTCACGGAGCGGAGTCGGCGGCCCGCAAACTGCGCGCTCTCGAGGCCGGCTCCGCGCCATCCGTGCCGGGGCGTGCGGCGCCGGATACGATCAGTCCTTGGCCAGTCAGGGGACATCACCTGCGGGGGGCGTCCCCGATCGCCCGACGCTCGACGGCCTCGAGGCCAAGTGGAGCGCGGCCTGGGAGCGCGAGCGCACGTACGCGTTCGATCGAACCGCTCCGCGTGAACGCGTCTACTCGATCGACACGCCGCCGCCGACCGTCAGCGGCTCGCTGCACGTCGGGCACGTGTTCTCCTACACGCACACGGACGCCCTCGCGCGCTACATGCGCATGCGGGGCCGCGAGGTCTTCTACCCGATGGGGTGGGACGACAACGGGCTGCCGACCGAGCGCCGCGTGCAGAACCACTTCGGCGTGCGCTGCGACCCCTCGGTCCCGTACAACCCCGGCTTCCAGGCGCCCGCCGGCGGCGCCGGCGACGCAGGCCGCGAGCCGGTCGCGATCTCGCGGCCGAACTTCGTCGAGCTGTGCCTGCGCCTGACCGAGAGCGACGAGCAGGCGTTCGAGGAGCTGTGGCGGGCGCTCGGGCTGTCGGTCGACTGGTCGATGACCTACACGACGATCGGCGAGCTCGCCCAGCGCATCTCGCAGCGCTCGTTCCTCGGACTGCTCGCCCGCGGCGCCGCCTACCAGCTCGAGGCGCCGACGCTGTGGGACGTCGACTTCCGCACCGCCGTGGCGCAGGCCGAGCTCGAGGACCGCGAGCGGCCCGGCGCGATGCATCGCGTGCGGTTCCGCTCCGACGGCGCGCAGGCGCTGATCGAGACGACGCGCCCCGAGCTGATCCCCGCCTGCGTGGCGCTGCTCGCTCATCCCGAGGATGAGCGACACACCGCGCTCGTCGGGACCGAGGTGCGCACGCCGCTGTTCGGAACCTCCCTGCCGGTGATGACCCATCCGCTGGTCGAGCGCGAGAAGGGCACCGGCCTCGTGATGGTGTGCACGTTCGGCGACGTCACCGACGTGACGTGGTGGCGCGAGCTCGGGCTGCCGGTGCGCTCGGTGCTCGGGCCGGACGGGCGCCTGCTCGAGGTGCCGTGGGGCACGCCCGGGTGGGAGACCGACGACCTCGAGAGCGCGCGCGCCAACTACGAGCAGCTGTCCGGCGCCACGATCAACCAGGCGCGCCGGCGGATCGTCGAGATGCTCGGCGCCTCGGGCGAGCTGATCGGCGAGCCCGAGGCGGTGAACCGCGCGGTGAAGTTCTACGAGAAGGGCGAGCGCCCGGTCGAGATCATCACGAGCCGCCAGTGGTTCATCCGCACGATCGAGCATCGCGAGCGGCTGCTCGAGCGCGGCCGCGAGCTGCGCTGGCACCCGCCCTACATGCGCGCCCGCTTCGAGGACTGGGTGGCCGGGCTGAACGGCGACTGGTGCATCAGCCGGCAGCGCTTCTTCGGCGTGCCGTTCCCGGTCTGGTATCCGATCGACGAAAGCGGCGCGGTGCTCCACGACCAGCCGATCGCCGCCGACCTCGCGCGGCTGCCCGTCGATCCCTCGACCGACGTGCCGGACGGCTACGAGCCCGCGCAACGCGGGCAGCCGGGTGGCTTCGCCGGCGACCCCGACGTGATGGACACGTGGGCGACGTCCTCGCTGACGCCGCAGATCGCGGGCCACGCGGGCGAGGACCCCGACCTGTTCGAGCGCGTGTTCCCGATGGACGTGAGGCCCCAGGCGCACGACATCATCCGCACCTGGCTGTTCAGCACGGTGCTGCGCTCCGAGCTCGACTGGGAGGAGCTGCCCTGGCGCGACGCGGCGATCTCCGGCTGGGTGCTCGACCCCGACCGCAAGAAGATGTCGAAGTCCAAGGGCAACGTCGTCACGCCGATGCACCTGCTCGAGGAGCACGGCGCCGACGCCGTGCGCTACTGGGCCGCCAGCGGGCGGCCCGGCACCGACACGGCCTTCGACCCGCAGCAGATGAAGGTCGGGCGCCGGCTCGCGGTCAAGCTGCTGAACGCGTCGAAGTTCGCGCTCAGCGACCTGCCGGCGGCGGGCGAGACGCTGACCCACCCGCTCGACCGGGCGATGGTCGGCCGCATGGGCGCGCTCGTCGCCGAGGCGACCGAGAGCCTCGAGGGCTACGACTACGCACGCGCCCTGCAGCGCACCGAGGAGTTGTTCTGGTGGTACTGCGACTACTACCTGGAGCTCGTCAAGGGCCGCCGCTACGACGCGCCCGAGGTGGCGGCCTCGGTCAGCCGCGCCCTGCGCCTGTCGCTGTCGGCCTTCCAGCGCCTGTTCGCGCCGTTCCTGCCGTTCGTGTGCGAGGAGGTGTGGTCGTGGTGGCAGGAGGGCTCGATCCACCGCGCCGACTGGCCCGACGCGGAGCCGCTGCTGGACGAGGCCCGCGCCGGTGAGCCCGAACGCGAGCAGCGCGCGCTCGCCACGGCGGCCGACGTGCTGCGCGAGGTGCGCAAGGCCAAGTCGCAGGCCAAGCGCCCGATGCGGGCACCGGTCGCGCGCGTGCTCGTGCGCGACACGCCCGAGCGCCTGGGAGCGCTCGAGCTCGGCGCCGATGACCTGAGCTCGGCCGGCGCGATCGAGGCGCTCGAGACCGAGCCCGCCGAGGAGCTGGCCGTCTTGGTGGAGCTGGCAGAGGAGGCCGGGGGCTGAGCGGCACCGGCGAATCCCCGCCCACCAGCCCGGGCCGGGCGGACGAGCGGGCCGTCCTGATCCTCGGCGAGCCGGGCGGGCTCGGTGTGGCGCTGCGCCTGCGGCTCGCGCAGCGCGGCATCGGCGTGCAGGATGCGACCTCGGGGACCGACAGCGAGATCGCGGCGGTGCTCTCGCAGGCGCGATGGCGCGCGGTCGCCGTCGTCACCCGCGACGACGTGCTGGCGCTGCGCCTGACCCTGCTGAGCGCGCACGTGCGCCCCGACCTGCCGCTGTGGGTGACGATGTTCGACCGCACGATCACGCGCGAGCTGCGGCACGTCGCGCCGGACGTGCACGTGATCTCGCCGACCGAACTCGCCGCCGAGGATCTGTGTCGGCTGTGCCTGCACGCGGGCGCGGGCGCCAGGCGCCGCACGAGCAGCGGGATCAGGCTGGTCGACGACTCGCTGCGGCTGCTGGCCCGGGCCGGCGTCGCGCTGCTGCTCGCGCTGGTGCTGGAGGCGACGATCACGATGATCGCGCTGCACGAGGGCGTCGGCGACGCCTTCTACTTCAGCACGCGCTCGGTCGCGACCGTCGCGGCCGAGCCGCGCGCAGCGGCGGGCCCCGTGTGGTTCAAGGTCCTCTCGGCGCTCGACACGGTCGTTGCGGTCGCGTTCGTGGCGATCTTCACGGCGGCGCTGGTGCGCCGCCTGAGCCAGCCGCGGCTGACGACTCTTCTCGGACCGCGGGCGGCGCCCGCGCGCGGGCACGTGCTGCTGATCGGCTTCGGCCAGGTGGGGTTCCGGCTCGCGCAGGCGCTGCGCGCGAGCGGCGTGCCGGTGCTCGGGGTCGAGCGCGATCCGGAGGCGCCCTGCGTGCGCCTCGCCCATGCCGCCGGGATCCCGGTCGCGATCGGTCGGGGCGAGGACCGCGAGACGCTCGAGCGCCTCGGCGTGGGGCGATGCGCGGCCGTGGCCGCCGTCACCTCGACCGATCTCGTCAACGTCGCCGTCGGGCTGGCCGCCAGCGACCTCGCCCCCCGGCTGCCGGTCGTGCTTCGCCTGGGCGACGGCGAGGTCGCCGCCGAGACCGACTCGCTGCTGCACCTCGGGTTGATCTGCGATCCGCACAAGATCGCCTCCGAGACGCTCGTGGCCGGCATCACCGGCGAGGAGCCGGTGACCCCGGCGCGGCTCAGCTAGGGTCCCGCCGGTGGAGCGCACACTGATCTCGGGACTGTCCGGCCACGTCGGCGAGCAGGTGCAGGTGCGCGGCTGGGTCAATGCGCTGCGCGACCAGAAGCGCGTGCAGTTCGTGATCGTGCGCGACGAAACCGGCCTCGCCCAGGCGGTCCTCCAGAAGCAGGAGCCTCCCAGCGAGCTGAACGAGCTGATCTCGGCGCTGACGGCCGAGTCGGCGATCGAGCTGACCGGCGCGGTGGCCGCCGACGAGCGCGTCAAACTCGGCGGGCTCGAGCTGCAGATCGAATCGCTCGAGGTCTCCTCCGCGGCCGAGCCCGAGCTGCCGATCGCCGAGGACTCGGCGCTCGACAAGCGGATCGACTGGCGCTATCTGGACCTGCGTCGCCCCGACCGGCGTCTGATCTTCGAGGTCCAGACGGCGATCGAGCAGGCGATGCGCGAGTTCTGGCGCGACGAGGGCTTCATCGAGCTGCACTCGCCGAAGCTGATGGGCTCGGCGAGCGAGTCGGGCGCCGAGCTGTTCCACGTCGACTACTTCGAGCGCGACGCGTACCTGGCCCAGTCACCGCAGTTCTACAAGCAGATGGCGATGGCGGCCGGCTTCGGCAAGGTGTTCGAGATCGGCCCGGTGTTCCGCGCGAACCCCTCCTTCACCTCGCGCCACGACACCGAGTTCACGAGCGTCGACATGGAGCTCTCGTGGATCGACTCGCACGAGGACGTGATGGGCGTCGAGGAGCGCTGGCTCGCGCGCGTGCTCGAGTCGGTCGCGGCCAGCCACGGCGAGCGCATCCGCGAGACGTTCGGGGCCGAGCTGATCGTGCCGACGCTGCCCTTCCCGCGCGTGACGCTCGCCGAGGCCAAGGAGATGCTGGCCGCCGCCGGCCACGAGGTCCCCGGCGCCGACCACGACCTCGACCCCGCCAGCGAGCGCGCGCTGTCGGAGCTGATCGCCGAGCGCGACGGGCACGAGTTCTGCTTCGTCACCGACTACCCGGCCTCGTTGCGCGCCTTCTACCACATGCGCCACGAGCACGATCCGGCGCTCACCAAGGGCTTCGACCTCCTCTGGCGCGGCATCGAGCTGACCACCGGGGCGCAGCGGGAGCACCGCTACGAGCGGCTCCTCGCGCAGGCCCAGGAGCGCGGCGTCGAGATCGAGTCGATCCAGTACTACCTCGACTTCTTCCGCTACGGGGCGCCGCCTCACGGCGGCTTCGGCTTCGGGCTGACGCGCCTGTTGATGATGATGCTGGCCCAGGAGAACGTCCGCGAGGTGACGTTCCTCTACCGCGGCCCGCACCGGCTCACGCCCTAGCACGTTGGCCCGCGTCCTGGTCGCGACGCCGCTCGTGGAGGAGACCCTGGCGGCGCTCGCCGGGCACGAGCTCCTCGCGGGCGAGCCCGGCTCGGACGCCGGCGCCGAGGCCCTGATCTGCTCACCGATCCAGCCGGTCACGGCCGAGGCGCTCGCGCGCATGCCGCTGCTGCGGGTGATCGGGGTCGCGGGGGCCGGCACCGACGCCGTCGACACGGGCGCCGCCGCCGCACGCGGCATCCCCGTGCTGAGCGCGGGAGAGGCGCTGGTCGAGACGACGGCCGACCTCGCTTTCGGGCTGATACTCGCGGCCTCGCGGATGTTCGCCTCCTCCGAACGCACGCTGCGGACGGGGCGCTGGTGCGGCTGGGGCTTCATGGAGACGATCGGCCGCGACGTGCACGGCGCGGCGCTCGGGATCGTCGGGTACGGGAAGATCGGCCGCGCGGTCGCGCGCCGCGCGAGCGGCTTCTCGATGACCGTGCGTCACCACTCGAGGACGCCGACCGGGAAGCCCGGCTGGGTCGGGGAGCTCGACGAGCTGCTCACGGTGAGCGACATCGTCACGCTGCACGTGCCGCTCACCGACGGCACGCGCGGGCTGATCGACGCGCGGCGCATCTCGCTGATCGGGCCGGGCGGGGTGCTGGTCAACACCGCACGGGGGGCCGTCGTCGACGAATACGCGCTCGCCGGTGCGCTCGAGCGCGGCGAGCTGCTCGCTGCCGGCATCGACGTCTACGAGCACGAGCCGCTCCTAAGCCCGAGCTCGTGGCGGCGCCCCGCACGGTGCTGCTGCCGCACATCGGCTCGGCGACCGACGCCACGCGGCGCGCGATGCTGGGGCTCGCCGCCGAGCGCGTGGCCGAGTTCCTCGCCTCCGCCCCGTGAGGGCCGCCGGAGCGGCCCCGCCTCACCCGAGCTCGACCCACAGGCCCTCGCGCGCGAGCAGCGACCGAGGCCGCCGACCGGCCTCCGCGCACGTAGGAGCTGTGCGCTCGCCCGCTCCAGGCAGCAGGTGCCGCGCCTGCAGAAGCCGAGCACGCGTACGAGCCGCGAGCGTAGTCTCGCCTGGACGCCCCGGCGGCGTCACCAGCAGGGTTCGAAGCGCTTGCCGTTGAGGGCCAGGTTGAAGCGCGCGCCGACGATGCCGGCGGCAACGTCTGAGGCGCAGAAGCGCGATGTCTTCAGTTTGTACTCGGCGTTGATCACCGGCTTGCCGGCCGCCAGGTAGGGCTCGAAATCCGAGCATTCCGAGTATTGGTTGCACTGCTCGGTCAGCACCCCGTCGAAGTACGGCTGCAGTTCGCTCGCCTGTTCGCCGTCGTTCTTCTGCAGCACCGCGAGCCCGAGCGCGTGCACGGCTTCGGCGACCCACTCGTTGTAGGTCAGCTGGTCGGCCGCGGTGATCGGGAAGCCGCTGCGGTTCGAGAACGCTTCGATGTTGTCGGGCTCGACGGCGTCGAAGCCCTTTTCGGCGCACATCTGGAAGCGCGCCTGCATGATCGGCTCGAGCACCGACAGCTGGCGGATGTCGAGCCAGCGCTCGCCCGGCCAGCCGTTCGGGCGCCCGAGCACCGACTTCGGGAACTCGCCGTAGTCGGGCCGGAAGTTCTCGGCGGTGCCGACGTCGATGTAGCACACCACGCGCCGCCCCTGTTCATGCAGCGCCGCCACCTGCGCGGCACTCGTTTCGAAGCCGTCGACGTCGTACACAGAGGCCGGGACGTTCGTCCGCAGCGTCCCCTGCAGCTGCCAGTAGAACGTCGGCCGCGGCGGCGGCGCCCACCACGCGCCGGCCGCGCGCGCGCTCGCGCCGGCGAGCGCCAGCGCCGAGCACAGACAGGCGAGCAGCCGTGCGGGCGTGCGCATGCGGCGCATGATCCCACGCCGCGCGCGCGGGCGCGCCGCGCCGTCCGCACCCCTCTCTACCTTGCAGAAAAGTGCTGCTCAGCGAGCTGACAGACGGCGTCGAGGTGGACCAGGTCCTGCTCGTCAAGGATGCCGAGGTGCGCCGGCGCCGCGACGGCGGCGACTACCTGCGGCTGATGCTCGGCGACCGCACCGGCGCGGTCGTGTGCATGGTCTGGGACGAGCCCGCCGCGAACGCCGAGCTCGCGCGCGCCGGCAGTGTCGTGCGGGTCTGCGGCCGCTACACGGTCCACCCGCGCTTCGGCCCGCAGATCAACCTGCGCGAGCTCGCGCCGCCGGAGCCGGGCAGCTGGTGCGAGAGCGACCTGCTCGACGGGCCGGCGCGCGGGGTCGAGCAGATGGAGGGCGAGCTGCGCGAGCTCGTCGCGACGATCCAGGAGCCGCACCTGCGCGAGCTGCTCGAGCGCGTGCTCGGGCCCGGCTCGGCGACGTGGGCCCGCTACCGCGACGCGCCCGCCGCCAAGCACTACCACCAGGCCTACCGCCACGGGCTGCTCGAGCACTGCCTGGGCGTGGCGCAGGCGGTCAGCGCGATCAGCGCGACGTTCCCCGGAATCGACCGCGACGTGGCGGTGACCGGCGCGCTGCTGCACGACATCGGCAAGCTCGAGGCCTACGACGACGCCTCGCGGGCGATCGACCTCACCGACGCCGGACGCCTGCACGGCGAGATCGCGCTCGGCTACTACGCGATCCGGCGCACGATCGAGGACATCGACGGCTTCCCGGGCGAGCTCGCGCAGGCGGTCGGGCACATCATCCTCTCCCACCACGGCACGCTCGAGCACGGCAGCCCCGTCGTGCCGTGCACGCGGGAGGCGACGCTCGTGCACATGATCGACAACCTCGGCGGCCGGCTGGGCAGCTTCGACCGCCTCGAGAAGGAGCTCGCGCCGGGGAGCCGCTGGTCCTCGTTCGACCGCGCGATCGGGTCCGGAGCGTTCTTCCTCGAGCGCGGCGAGCCGGTCGCCGAACCCGCCCCGGCCGGCGCCGACGGGCGCCGCGCGGCCTGAAACTCCGCAAATAGCGGGGCCTCGGAGCGACGGTGTGACACCCGTCTCGCCTGTGGCTTCTATCTTTCCAAGACGATGGCCAAGGACACCGAGAAGCTGATCCGCCAGCTGTCGCTGATCTCCTACCTGATGGCCGAGCGGCGCCCGGTCACGGCGCTGGAGATCCGGCGCGACGTCGAGGGCTACAGCGGCATGAACGAGGACGCCTTCGCGCGCCGCTTCTACGCGGACCGCTCGGAGCTCGAGTCGCTGCGGATCCAGCTGACGGTCGAGCGCCCGGCCGACGGCGCCGCCGAGCAGGAGAACTACTCGCTGCGCCCGGAGAACTTCCACCTGCCGCCGATCGCGTTCACCGACAAGGAGCTCGCGGCGCTGCAGACCGCGCTGAGCCTGCTCGACGGGGAATTCGCCTACGCCGAGCCGCTGCGCCTGGCGCTGCAGCAGATCACCTGGGGCCGGCCGAGCCCGCTGCGCGCGCCCGAGCAGCGCTCGGTCGCGCTCGGCATCACCGCCTCGGCCGGCGGCCACGAGCTCTCGGCGCGCCTCGCGAAGGTCGAGACGGCGATCTTCCGCAACAAGACGATCGTGTTCGACTACTACACGATGGAGCGCGACGAGGTCTCGACGCGCAAGGTCGACCCCTACCACCTGCTGTTCCAGGGCGGCGCAGTTCTACCTGCTGGGCTACTCGCACGAGCGCAAGGCGATCCGCGTCTTCCGGCTGTCGCGGATCCGCGGCAAGGTCGCCTACGCGACCAAGGCCGAGCACGACTTCCACCGGCCCGAGGACTTCGACCCGCGCGCCTACGCCAACCGCGCCGACTGGCAGCTCGGCGAGCAGCAGGGCGTCGCGCGGATCCTCGTCTCCGAGCGGATCGCGTGGCAGATCGAACGCCACTTCGGCCGCTACGGCGAGATCTCCGACCCGGCCGAGCTGGAGGGCGAGGAGGATGCGCCGCTCGAGGGCGTCCCGGTCGAGGATGGCGACATCGTCTTCCAGACCGCCTACTCGGACTCGCGCAGCCTGATCTCGTGGGTGCTCGGGCTCGGCGTCAACGCGCGCCTGCTCGGGCCGCCCGAGCTGGCCGCCGAGCTGTGCCGGCGGCTCGCAGCAGCTGCGCGAGCGCCACGAGCGAGGAACCGCCGGTGTCGCGGCGCAAGCGCACGCGCGGCCGCGGCGGCGCGAGACTCCGCGCCGCGGTGGCCGGCGCTCCGGCGAGGGTGACGGCCAGGGGCGCCAGGAGGCGGCGATCCGCCCCGAGCGCTTCGCGCGGCTGGTGACGCTCGCGAGCATCCTGATCGCCGCGGGTCGCCGCGGGGAGCGGCTGGCGATCGCCGAGGTGTGCGAGCGGCTGCAGATCAGCGAGGAGGAGCTGCGCGAGGACGTCGGCGTGCTGAACGTCGTCAACTTCGGCGGCGGCTCCTACGTGCTCTACGCCGAGATCAAGGAGGACGAGGGCGAGATCGAGGTCGACCCCGAGCCCTACAGCGACAACTTCGATCGCCCGGCGCGGCTGCTGCCGGTCGAGGCGAAGGCGCTCGTCGCGGCGATCGACCTGATCGGAGAGCACATCCCCGAGGGCTCGCTGGCCTCCGCTCGCCGCAAGATCGTCGCCGCGCTCGGCGAGGATCCGATGGAGCAGGGGCTGCAGGTCGCGCCCACGAGCGGCGACGACTCCGACGTGGCGCGCACTGATCTCCAAGGCGATCACTCGCCACAGGCTGATCGAGCTCGAGTACTACAAGGAGAACGAGGACGAGATCTCCGAGCGCCGGGTCGAGCCCTACGCGCTGACCAACGGCCGCGAGGGGTGGTACGTCGCCTGCTTCGACCCCGAGCGCGAGGGCGTGCGCCACTTCCGCCTGGACCGGATCAAGAGCGCGACGGTGACCGAGGAGCGCTTTCGCCCGCGCCCGGAGGTCGATCCGGCCGCGGAGGTCGACGGCTGGCTGCGCACCGGCGAGGTCGAGGCATCGCGCATCGCGCGCGTGTGGGTCTCGCCCGAGCGTGCGCGCTGGGCGCGCGAGGCCCGGCGCGTGGTCGAGGAGTGGGCCGACGGCTCGGTGATCGTCGAGCTGAGCTTCGCCGGCGTCGACTGGTTGGTGCGCGAGATCCTGCGCGAAGCCGGCGACGCCGCGGTGCTCGAGCCCGAGGATGCGCGCGAGGCGGTGCTGGCGGCGCTCGGGCGCCTGCAGCGAGGCGAGCGCCTCGCCCGCGGGCGTCTAGGCCTCCATGCCCCTGCCGCGAGCCGGCCGCGGAGCCCCCGCTTGAGCAGGCGCGAGCAGATCCGCATGAGCGAGGCCGAGGCGGCCGCGTTCCTGGCCGAGGAGCGCACCGTCACCTGCGCGACGGTCGGCCCGCGCGGCTGGCCGCACCTGATGCCGCTGTGGTTCGTGCCGCGCGAGGCTCCGGCGGGCGAGCCCGGCCCGCGCGTGTGGGCCTGGACCTACGCCTCCTCACAGAAGGTCCGCAACCTCGAGCGCGACCCGCGCGCGACGCTGCAGGTCGAGGCCGGCGAGCTCTACCAGGAGCTGCGCGGCGTGATGCTCGAGTGCGACGTCGCCTGCACCGCGAGCTCGAGACGGTCAAAGCGCTCGGCCACGAGATGTTCGCGCGCTATGCGGTCCCGCGCGGCGCGCCGCCGGCGGCCGAGCTGCCGGAGGAGGTCGCCGAGATGGTCGACCGCCAGGCCGTCAAGCGCGTCGCGATGGAGTTCGTCGAGCGCCGGCGGGCGAGCTGGGACCACCGCAAGCTCGGCGGCACCTACTGAGCGCCCGCGCTCAGTGCGCCACCGAGACGATCTTCCAGCTGCCGCCTTCCTTGGCGAGCGTGATCGTGTCGAGCTTCTTCTTGCCGCCGTAGATGCTCTTGACGGTCGCGGTCGCGGTGTCGCCGCTCACCTTCACCGATTCGACTTCCAGTTCGGTGCTGTCGACCTCGGCGAGCTGTTCTTTGATCGCTTCTTCGCAGGCCTTCTTGCCGCCGAGGCGGGCGACGATCGGCGCCGCGAGATCGCGCGAGCAGACCTTCGCCTGTTCGCCGCCGGTGACGTTTGACTGCAGGTTTGCGACCGCCTGGGCGACTTCGTGTTCGGCGCCTTTGTACTTGGAGGTCTGGGTGGTCGTGCCGCACGCGGCCAGCGCCACCGCGGCGAGCGGCAGCAGCGAGAGGGCTGGCAGCCTGAAGGGCAAGGGGGGGCGGCGCATCGGCCGCAAGGCTATTAGTTCCGCTCGTCGTCGCGCCGGTAGCCCAGGCGCGCCGAGATGCGGTCCGCCGTGGCGAGCAGGTGCGGGCCGAGCGCGTCGACCATCTCGTCCAACCGGATCATCGTGCTGGTCGCGGCGATGCTGACCGCGGCGACCACGTCGCGCGCCTCGTCGCGGACCGGCGCTGCGATCGCGTAGAGGCCCTCGGCGCGAGCTCTTCGTTCTCGACCGCGAGGCCGTCCGTACGGATGCGGTCGATGTCGGCGCGCAGCGCCTTCTTGGAGGTGATCGTGTGCGGGCCGCGCTTGGCAGGCTTCAGCTCGGCGATCGCTTCACGCAGCTGGTTGTCGGGCAGCCCCGCGAGCAGTGCCTTGCCGAGCGCCGTGCAGTAGGCAGGAACGCGCGAGCCGGCCTGCAGGCCCAGATCGACCTGGTTCTGAGCGCGGCGGAAGCTGCGCACGCGGTCCACGTACAGGACGTCGCCGCCGTCGAGCACGCCGAGGCTGCTCGTGTAGGAGGTGCGCTGGCGAAGCTCCTCGAGGTACGGGCGGGCGTGCTCGCGCAGGCCGGTCGAGTTCAGCGCCGACATGCCGAGGTCGGTGACGCGCAGCCCCAGGCGGTACTTGCGCGAGGCGCCCTGCTCGAGGTACCCGAGCGCCACCAGCGTGATCACGTAGCGGTGCGTCGTCGAGCGGCTCATGCCGAGCTCGTCGGCGATGTCCGCGATCCCGAGCACCGGCCGGGAGGGGGTGAAGCAGCCCAGGATCGCCAGTCCGCGCTCGAGCGACTGCGAGTAGCGCGGCTCGCGCAGGCTCGGGATCGACCAGGCCGGTTCGTGACCGTCCTCGGCGCGCTTGGATGCTGCGGATCTTGTTCTGGGCATGTGAGGCTGCTTCCTGGCTCGAATTGGGACGCAGACAGACTCTATGGCGATCGCAGCCCACTGTCTACGCGCGCCCGGGGCGCGGGGAGAGGAGTCCGATCATAGTTCGAATATCGGCTGATCGGTTAAAGATTCCCCGAGACACGCGGGCCCGCCGCGACGTTCGCAGCTGCCCGCGGTGCGGGCGCGCGGGCGCAGCGGCGAGGTCGCTAGGGTTCACCCGCGATGGAGCCGCTGAAGGGTCTGATCCTCTCGGGGGGCAAGGGCACGCGCCTGCGCCCGATCACGCACACGAGCGCCAAGCAGCTCGTGCCGGTCGCCAACAAGCCGGTGCTCTTCTACGGCATCGAGGCGATGGCCGAGGCCGGGATCGAGCGAGGTCGGGATCATCATCGCGCCGGAGACCGGCGCCGGAGATCGAAGCGGCCGCCGGCGACGGCTCGCGCTTCGGGCTGCGGATCACCTACATCGTCCAGGACGAGCCGCTCGGGCTCGCGCACGCGGTGCTCACGGCCGAGCCGTTCCTCGGCGCGAGCCCGTTCGTGATGTACCTCGGCGACAACCTGCTGCAGGGCGGCATCACCGAGCTCGTGGCCGCCTTCCGCGAGCACGCAGCCCGACGCGCTGATCCTGCTGACGCCGGTGCCCGGACCCCGAGAACTACGGCGTCGCCGAGCTCGACGCGGCCGCGGCGGGCGAGATCGGGCGCGTCGTGCGCCTGGTCGAGAAGCCCGCCGAGCCGGCCACCGACCTGGCGCTCGTCGGCGTGTACATGTTCACCGCCGGCCATCCACGACGCGGCGCGCGCGATCGAGCCCTCGCGCGCGCGGCGAGCTCGAGATCACCGACGCGATCCAGCACCTGGTCGACGGCGGGCTGCGCGTCGAGCCGCACATCGTGCGCGGCTGGTGGAAGGACACCGGCCGCCTCGAGGACATGCTCGAGGCCAACCGACTGATCCTCGACAACCTCGTCGAGCGCGTCGAGGGCGAGCTGATCGACTCGCAGCTCGACGGGCGCGTCGTGATCGAGGCGGGGGCGCGCCTGGAGCGCACGACCGTGCGCGGGCCGGCCGTGATCGGCGCCGGCGCGCGGCTGACGCGACTGCTACATCGGCCCCTACACGGCGGTCGGCGAGCGACTGCACGATCTCGGATGCCGAGGTCGAGCACTCGATCCTGCTCGCCGGCTGCAGCGTCTGCGATCTCGACGGGCGCATGGAGTCCTCGCTGCTGGGGCGCAACGTGACGGTCCGCCGCGGCGAGCGCCAGCCGCGCGCCTACCGCTTCATGGTCGGCGACAACTCCGACATCTCGATCCTGTGAGGCTGCTCGTCACAGGCGCCGCGGGGATGCTCGGCCACGACGTCGTGCGCGCCGGGCTGCGCGCGGCGGCCACGAGCTCGTGCTCGTCGACCTGCCCGAGCTCGACATCACCGACGCCGCCGCCGTCGCCGCGCTGCTCGAGCAGCTGCAGGTCGAGGCCGCGACGACGGCGCTCAACTGCGCCGCCTGGACCGACGTCGACGGCGCCGAGACCGACGCGAGGCGGCGCGCGCCGTCAACGCCGACGGGGCCGGCAACCTCGCGCGCGCGGCCGCGGCGGCGGGCGTGCCGCTGGTGCACGTCTCGACCGACTACGTCTTCGACGGCGCCGCGCCGCGTCGACGACGCAGGGCGCGCCCGCGCCCCTACGTCGAGTCCGACCCCACCGGCCCGCGCTCGGTCTACGGCGCAGAGCAAGCTCGAGGGCGAGCATCAGGTGCTGGCGGCCTCGCCCGCGGCACGCGGTCGTGCGCACGCGCCTGGCTGTTCGGGCTCGACGGGCGCAACTTCGTCGCGACGATGCTGCGCCTGGCCGAGCGAGCGCGACGTCGGTGCAGGTCGTCACCGACCAGATCGGCTGCCCGACCTGGACCGGCCATCTGGCGCCGGCGCTGCTCGGGTCTGCTCGAGCGCGGGGTGTCGCGGGCTCGTGCACCTGGCCGGCGCCGGGCAGGTCTCCTGGAACGGCTTCGCGCAGGAGATCTTCCGCCAGGCCGAGGTCGACTGCCGCGTCGAGCCGACCACGCAGCGAGCAGATGGCGCGCCCGGCCCCGCGCCCGGCGTGGTCGGCGCTCGAGTCCGAGCGCGAGGACGTGCTGCCGCTGCCGCCGTGGCAGGACGGGCTGGCGGGCTACCTCGCGGCGCGGGCTGGGATGATGCGGGCATGAGGCTGCTCGTCTGCGGCGGCGCCGGCTTCATCGGCTCGACCTTCGCGCGCCAGCGCGTGCGTCGAGCACGGCGACGAGGTGACGGTGCTCGACAAGCTCACCTACGCCGGGCGCGAGGAGAACCTGCACGACGTCGCCGAGGATCCCGGCTTTCGCTTCGTGCGCGGCGCGATCGAGGACCCGCAGGCGGTCGCGGCGGCGATCGACGCGTCGGCGCGCCGAGGCGATCGTCAACTTCGCCGCCGAGACCCACGTCGACCGCTCGATCGCCGAGCCCGACGCGTTCGTGCGCACGCACGCGCTCGGCACCTACGTGCTGCTCGAGGCCGCGCGCGAGCGCGGGCTGCGCTACCTGCAGGTCTCGACCGACGAGGTGTACGGCTCGATCGAGGACGGGCACCTTCACCGAGGAGAGCCCGCTGGCGCCCGTCCTCGCCCTACTCGGCGACCAAGGCCGGCGCGGACCTGCTCGTGCAGAGCTACTTCCACACCTACGGGCTGCCCGCGACGATCTGCCGCGGCTCGAACAACTACGGCCCCTACCAGTACCCCGAGAAGCTGATCCCGCTGATGGTGCTGAACGCGCTCCACGGCGACCCGCTGCCGGTCTACGGCGACGGCATGCAGGTGCGCAACTGGATCCACGCGAGCGACTTCGCGCGCGCGATCGGCCACGTGCTCGAGCACGGCGCCGCCGGCGAGGTCTACAACGCCGGCGGCCCCGACGAGGAGGCCAACATGAGGTCGTGCGGCGGATCATCGAGCTGAGCGGGCGCGCGAGCGAGTCGCAGATCGAGCACGTCGCCGACCGCCCGGCCACGACCGCCGCTACTCGCTCTCCTCCGAGAAGGTGCGGGCGCTCGGCTGGGAGCCGCGGGTGCGCTTCGAGGAGGGCCTCGCGAGCAGACCGTCGCGTGGTACCGCGAGAACGCCTGGTGGTGGGAGCCGATCCGCTCGGGCGAGTACCGCGCCTACTACGAGCGCCAGTACGGGCGCGCGCTGCAGGGCTGAGCGCCCGCCGCCGCGGGGGCGCGGGGGCGGCGTGATATAGCAGGGGAGTGGCCCTCGAGAGCTTCGCACCGCACGTCAGCGCCTGGTTCGGTGCGGCGCTCGGCGAGCCGACGGCGGCACAGGCGCAGGCGTGGCCGGCGATCGCGCGCGGCGAGCACGTGCTCGTGTCGGCGCCGACCGGCTCGGGCAAGACGCTGGCCGCGTTCCTGTACGCGCTGGACCGCCTCAGCGCCGAGCAGCCGGGCGAGGCCGGAGCCGAGCGGCCCGCCGGCGTGCGGGCGCTGTACGTGAGCCCGCTCAAGGCGCTCGCCTACGACATCGAGCGCAACCTGCGCACGCCGCTGCGCGGGATCGGTGCCGAGCACGTCACGGTCGCGATCAGAACCGGCGACACGCCCCAGCGCGAGCGGGCCGCGATGGTCCGCAACCCGCCCGACATCCTCGTCACGACGCCGGAGTCCCTGTACCTGATCCTGACCTCGCAGGCGCGCGAGATGCTGAGCACGGTCGAGACGGTGATCGTCGATGAGATCCACGCGGTCGCGCACTCGAAGCGCGGGTCGCACCTGGCGCTGACGCTCGAGCGCCTGGAGGCGCTGATCCGCGCGCGCCGCCCGCAGGCCTCGGTCGGCGACTCTGCGTTCCAGCGCATCGGCCTGAGCGCGACCCAGCGCCCGCTCGAGGAGATCGGGCGCTTCCTGGTCGGCCCGCGCCGCACGGTGACGATCGTCGACGCGGGCGTGCGCAAGCAGCTCGACCTGCGCATCGAGGTGCCGGTCGAGTCGATGACCGAGCCCGGCGGCCCGCCCGCCGGCGCGGACGGCGCGCAGGACCCGTTCGGAAGCCCGCCCGCCGAGGCGAGGCCACGCGCGCCTCGATCTGGCCCGCGATCTACCCCGAGCTGCTCGAGCTCGTGCGCGCGCACACCTCGACGATCGTGTTCGTCAACAACCGCCGCTCGGCCGAGCGCGTCGCGCTGCGCCTGAACGAGCTCGCTGCGCAGCAGGCGCAAGGTGAGGACGTGCAGGACGCTCCGGCGGTCGAGATCGCTCGCGCGCACCACGGCTCGCTCGCGCGCGAGGAGCGCACGAAGGTCGAGGAGCTGCTGAAGGCCGGCGGGCTGCCGTGCCTGGTCGCGACCTCCTCGCTCGAGCTCGGCATCGACATGGGCGCCGTCGACCTCGTGCTGCAGGTCGAGTCGCCGAAGTCGGTCGCGCGCGGGCTGCAGCGCATCGGCCGCGCCGGCCACGGCGTCGGCGAGGTCAGCCGCGGGCGGATCTTCCCGAAGTTCCGCGGCGACCTGCTCGAGTGCGCGGTGCTCGCGCGCCGCATGCGCGAAGGCGAGATCGAGTCGACGGTGGTGCCTCGCAACGCGCTCGACGTGCTCGCCCAGCAGATCGTCGCGATCGCGGCCTCGGCCGCCCGCCGAGGGCGATCGACGGTCGCGGAGCTGCTGGCGCTGGTGCGGGCGCTCCGCACCCCTACTCCGAGCTGTCGCTGCGAGCTGCTCGAGAACGTGCTCGACATGCTCGACGGGCGCTACCCCTCGCGCGAGTTCGGCGAGCTGCGCGCGCGGATCGTGTGGGACCGCGTGGCGGGCGTGATCCGCGCGCGCAAGGGCGCACGCCAGCTCGCGATCGCCAACGCCGGCACGATCCCCGACCGCGGCCTGTACGCGGTCACGCTGCCCGACGGGCGCCGCGTCGGCGAGCTCGACGAGGAGATGGTCTACGAGGCGCGGCCCGGGGCAGGTGTTCCTGCTCGGCGCCTCGACCTGGCGGATCGAGGAGATCACGCGCGACCGCGTGATCGTGACGCCCGGCGCCCGGCGCGCCCGGCGCGGTCCCGTTCTGGAAGGGCGACTCGGTCGGGCGCCCGAAGGAGCTCGGCGCGGCGATCGGCGCCTTCTCGCGCTGGGCCGTCGAGCAGGACGCGCGAGACGCTCGAGCGCGACTACGACCTCGACCGGCGCGCGGCCGCAGCAACCTGCTCGCCTACCTGCGCGAGCAGCAGGCAGCGACGCGCGTGCTCCCGAGCGAGCGCACGATCGTGCTCGAGCGCTTCCGCGACGAGATCGGCGACTGGCGCCTGTGCCTGCTCTCGCCGTTCGGAGGACGCGTGCACGCCGCCTGGGGGCTCGCGCTGTCGGCACGCATGCAGCGAGCGCTTCGGCGTCGACTGCCGACGCGATCTGGACCGACGACGGGATCATCATGCACCTGCCCGACCTCGACGCCGAGGAGGCCGAGTCGCTGCCGTCGGCGGCCGAGCTGTTGATGATCGAGCCGCGAGGAGGTCGAGGCGGCGGTCGTCGCCGAGCTCGGCGGCTCGGCGCTGTTCGGGGCGCGCTTTCGCGAGAACGCCGCTCGCGCGCTGCTGATCCCGCGCGCCTACCCGGGCAGGCGCACGCCGCTGTGGCAGCAGCGGCTGAAGGCGCAGAGCCTGCTCGAGGTCGCGCGCCGCTACGAGGACTTCCCGATCGTCCTCGAGACCTACCGCGAGTGCCTGCAGCGACGTGCTCGACCTCCCGGGCTGATCGAGGTCCTGCAGGCGCTGCAGACGCGCGAGATCTCGCTGGTGGAGGTCGAGACGCCAGTCGCCTCGCCGTTTGCGTCCTCGCTGCTGTTCGACTACGTCGCGACCTACATGTACGAGGGCGACACGCCGGCGGCCGAGCGGCGCGCGGCCGCGCTGTCGCTCGACCGCGACCTGCTGCGCGAGCTGCTCGGGCAGGAGGAGCTGCGCGAGCTGATCGACCCGGACGCGCTCGCGCGCGTGGAGGAGGACCTGCAGTGCCGCTCGGAGATGACGCGGGCGACCGACCGCGACAGCCTGCACGACGTGCTGCGCCGGCTCGGCGACCTGACGCGCAGCGAGATCTCCGAGCGCGTGTTCGCGGGCGTCGACGCCGACGCGCTGATCGAGGGGCTGCGGCGCGAGCGGCGGGCGGTCGAGATGCGGATCGGCGGCGAGGAGCGGCTGATCGCCGCTGACGAGGCCGGCCTGTACCGCGACGCGATCGGTGCTGCGCCGCCGGGCGGGCTGCCGGAGGCGTTCCTGGCCGACGTACCCGATGCCCTGCGCGAGCTGCTGGCGCGCTGCGCGGCGCACGCACGGGCCCTTCTCGACCGCCGAGGTGCGTGCCCGCTACGGCGTCGACCCGGCCGCGGTGCTGCGCGAGCTCGAGCGCGACGGGCCGGATCGTGCGCGGCGAGATCAGACCCGGTGGGTCACGATCGGGACTGGTGCGACGTCGAGGTGCTGCGGCGGCTGCGGCGGGCCTCGCTGGCGGCGCTGCGCAAGGAGATCGAGCCCGCCGACCAGCGCCGCCTGGCGGCGTTCCTGCCCTCGTGGCAGGGCGTCGACCGCCACGCCGCGGCGGGGGCCGGGATCGACCGCCTGCGCGAGGTGCTCGTGCCGCTGCAGGGCCTCGCGCTGCCGGTCGAGACGTGGGAGCGCGACGTGCTGCCGCGCCGCACGGGGGCCTACTCGCCGACCTGGCTCGACGCGCTCTGCGCGAGCGGCGAGCTCGTTTGGGTCGGCGCCGGCGCGAGCGGGCGCTCGGGACGCGTGGCGCTCTACTTCCGCGACGACGCAGCCGCGATCGGCCCGCCCCCGGCGCGCTCGGGAGCGCCCGAGCACGCCTACGCCCGAGCACGAGCTGATCCGCGCGCGCCTCGCGCGCGCGCCGCGCTTCTTCACCGACCTGCTCGGCGAGCTCGACGCGGCGCCCGAGGCGCTGCGCGAGGCGCTGTGGGACCTCGTGTGGGCGGGCGAGGTGACCAACGACGCGTGGGCTCCGCTGCGCGCGCCGCGGCTCGCGCTCGCGCGCGGCGAAGCCGCCAGCCGCGCGGCCGGGCGCGCCGGGCGCTCGCGCTTTGCCTCGCGGCGCAGCAGCGGCGCGCAGTCGCAGGTGCAGGGGCGCTGGTCGCTGACCGCGGCGGTGTTCGGCGGCGAAACCGACCCGGCTGCGGCGGTCGAGCGGCGGCGCACGATCGCCGAGCTGCTGCTCGAGCGCTACGGGATCGTGACGCGCGAGCAGGTGCTCGCCGAGGGGATCAAGGGCGGCTTCGCGACCCTCTACGACACCTACTGCAGGCTCGAGACGCTCGGCGTCTGCCGCCGCGGCTACTTCATCGAGGGCATGGGCGGGGCGCAGTTCGCGCTCCCGGGCGCGGTCGAGCGGCTGCGGGCGGCGCCGTCGCACGAGGCGGAGCGCGGGGGGCCCGACGCGGTGCGCGTGCTCGCCGCCGCGGACCCCGCGCAGCCCTACGGCGCGGCTCTTCCGTGGCCGCGTCGCGAGGGGCTCGAGCGGCGCCCGGCGCGCGTCGCGGGCGCCTACGTCGTGACCGTGCGCGAGGAGCCGGTGCTGTACGTCGAGCGCGGCGGGCGCGGGCTGTTGACGCTGTCGGATCCCGGACGCCAGGCAACGGCGCCCGGCGAGCCGGATCCGGTGCAGCAGGCGCTGGCGGCACTGGCGGAGGCGGTTCGCGCCGGTCGCGCGCCGAAGCTCTCGCTCGAGCGGATCGACGGCGAGCCGGCGATCGGCTCGCCGTACACGCAGGTGCTCGTCGAGCTCGGCTTCCAGTCGGGACCGCGCCGGCTGACGCTCAGCGCGTAGCCGAAGCCCGGCCGAAGTACGAGCAATCGGAATTTCCGCGGTGGCGTACAATGCCGCGTGAAATCCGATGGTTCGAACATGAGCAGCAATCAGACGGCCGATCGCTACGCGCCGCTCTACCGCAGGCTTCCGCCCGGGCCGAACGGCATGGGCCGGCGCGAGGTCGAGAGCAACCAGCGCAGGCGCCTGCACGGCGCGATGATCGAGGCGGTCGCGCGCGACGGCTACGAGCGCACGACGGTCGCCCACGTGATCGCGCTGGCGGGCGTCTCGCGGCGCGCGTTCTACGAGCTGTTCGCCAACAAGGAGGACTGCTTCCTCGCGACCCACGAGGCCGTGATCGCGCGGTTCCGCCGCCGGCTGCTCGAGGCATGGCTGTCCGAGTGCGGCTGGGAGCACCGCGCGCACGCCGCGTGCAAGAGCCTGCTGACGGGCGCTGCGCGCTCCCGAAGGCCGTCCGGCTGGTGCTCGTCGACACGCTCGGGATCGGCCCGCGGGCGCGCGAGCGCATGCAGCTCGCGGGGCTCGTGTTCGAGCGCATCGTCGCGGGCGCGTTCGGCGTCGCGCCGGGCGAGGTGCGCTACCCGCAGCTCACGCCGCGCGCGGTCGTGGCCGGAGTCCGGCACGTCGTCTTCACGCGCATGCTCGAGCGTCGCCACCGCGAGCTCACCGGTCTCACCGACGACGTACTCGACTGGATCGAGTCCTACCGCACGCCGCCGCACCTCGGCCTGCGCGCGCTGGCCGCCGCGGCGCCCGCGCACGTCCCGCCCGAGCCGGCCGTCTTCCTTACCCGCGAGGGCAAGCGGGCACGGCTGCTGGGGTCGGTCGTCCACCTGACGCTCGACGAAGGGTATGCGTCGCTCAGCGATCCTCAGATCGCGAGCTTCGCCGGCATCTCGACCGAGGCCTTCCACCGGCACTTCGCGAGCAAGGAGGAGTGCTTCCTGGCGGCGATCGACGAATTCGTGCACGAAACGCTCGCGACGGTGCGCCCGGCGATGGACTCGGCCGACAGCTGGGAGCAGGCGGTGTGCAGCTCGATGCAGGCGTTCCTCGATCACCTCCTCGCCCGCCGGGCACTGCTGCGGCTCGCGTTCATCGACCTGTTCGAAGTCGGCCCTGCGATGGTCGGGCGCATGACGCGCTCGGTCGACGCGCTGACCGCGATGCTGACCGAGCAGGCGCCGGCCCATCCGCGCGGCGGGCCGATCGCGCGCGACGCGGTCACCGGCGCGCTCTGGGGGATCATCTCGACGCACGTCTCGAACGACCGCCTCGCGCGGCTGCCGTCGCTGGCCGAGCACCTCGCGTTCACGGTGATGGCTCCCCACATCGGCTCGGCGGCGGCCGTGCGGGCCGTGCGCCAGGGTGGGCGCGGGGCTTCCCGCTGAGCGCCGGCCGGCGGTGCCCGCCGGGGGCCCCCGCGACCGGGCCCCCGCCTCCGGTTCTGCGATCGTGGCGGCATGAGCGGCAGCGCATCCGAGCGGCGCCCGCGGCGCGTGGGCCACAAGGGCGCGGCCCACATCGAGACCGGCAACACGCTGGCGAGCTTCGACGCCGCGCTGCACCACGACGTCGACATGATCGAGCTCGACGTGCTCTCAGAGCGCGCTGACGGCAGCGGGCCGCTGCTGGTCGCGCACGACTACGAGGACATGCGCTCGCGCAGCCCGCTGAGCTTCGGGGAGGCGCTCGACCACCTCGCCGGGCCGGACTTCTCGGGCTCGAGCTCGACGTGGACGTCAAGCTCCCGGGCTATGAGCTGCGCGTGCTCGAGGAGCTGCGCGAGAGGGACATGGTCGAGCGCACGCTCGTCAGCGGGATGTACCCCGAGGGCCTGGGCGCGATCCGCGCGGCCGAGCCGGGGCTGAGGCTCGGCTGGTCGGTGCCACGCGTCAGGCGGGACTACACAACCGACATGCTGACCGCGATCCCGGCGCTCGCGCTCCTGACCGGCTACCGAGCGATGCTCCCGCGCAGAGCGCGCGCCGCGCTGCGGGCGGGCAGCGTCGACGCGATCATGGCGCACTGGCGCGTGGCCACGCCGGCGCTGCTGCGGGCCGTGCGCGAGGGAGGCGGGCAGCTCTACGTCTGGACCGTCGATGACGCGCCGCAGGATCGAGGACCTGACCGCGATGGGGGTCGACGGCATCATCACCAACGACCCGCGGCTGTTCGAGGAGTGACGTCTCAGCCGATCAGGCAGCTGGCGGCGCTGTAGCCGGCGGGGTCGGCGCCCGCCAGGCTCTTGTGGCCGGCCTCGGTCGTGCGGCTGCTCGACTGCAGCACCCGGCTGCCGCGGCGCCACTGGTAGCGCACCACGCCGCGCAGCGTGTAGCCGGTCCGCGCCGAGCCCGGGACGAGCTGGAAGCTGCGCGCCGCCCTGGCGCACCGAGCTGCTCGCGCCGACGAGCATCCAGCTCGTGCCGGCGGCGCTCTTCAGATCGACCCACGTGTGGTCGGCGGCCGCGCTCGGTACTGCAACGCGAACGACATGTACATGTGATCGCCGCGGCGGCGGTCACCGGGCATCGAGCCGCGCACGCCGACGTAGTCGCGCTGGTCGGTGGGGCTGCACACGTCGATCGTGGCCCAGAGTTCGCGCGAGTGCAGCAGCGCCTTCATCGTGGCCGCTTCGCCGCCGGCTTTGGTCGTCGCCGCTCGCGCCGGAGGCGCGGCGAGGCCGACGCACAGCGCGAGGGCCGCAACGGCGGCCCGCAGGTGCCTACGGCGGGGCATGCTCGTGACGATAGCGCCGCCCCCTGTCAGCGCTCGCCGGTTGTGGTATTCCCTGCTGCGATGGAAACACCGGTGACGTGGTCGACCTCCTCGGGCGCGTGCCAGTGTTCTCGACGCTCGTGCGCGAGGACCTCGAGCGGATCGCCGAAGTCTCGGTGCCGCGCGAGTTCCAGCCCGGGCAGGCCGTGTTCCGCGAGGGCGACGCCAGCGACACCTGCTACGTCGTGCGCGCCGGCCGCGCGCGGGCGATCCGCAGCCACGGCGACGGGCGCACGATCACGCTCGCGACATTCGGCCCGGGGGACATCTTCGGCGAGCTGGCGATGTTCGAGGACGAGCGACGCTCGGCCACAGTCGAGGCGATCGGCGGACGAGCGTGATCGGCGTGCTCGGGGCCGACATGCGGCGGCTGATGGCCGAGCATCCGGACATCTCGACGCGTCTCGTGATCGCGCTCGGGCGCCGCCTGCGCGAGACCAACGAGCGGCTCTCGCGCCAGTCCTTCCAGACCGTGCAGAGCCGCGTCGCGGTGGTGCTCGGAGACCTCGTACGAGCAGGCGGTCGACTCCGGCGAGGACGGCCACGACGTGCTCGTCGACCGCGACGCAGGCCGACCTCGCGCAGCTCGCCGGCTCCTCGCGCGAGTCGGCCAGCCGCTTCCTGGCGGTGCTCGAGCGCGCGGGCGTGATCTCCCAGGGCCGCGGCCGCCTGGTCGTCCACGATCCGCGAGGCGCTGCAAGCAGTATGTCTTCTGAGGCGCCGCGCGCCGATCGACCCCCGACGCGCCGCCAGGCGCGCGGAGGTCTCGGCCGGCGGCGTCGTCGTGCGCGGCGAGCGAGGTGGTCGTGATCGTGCCGACCCGCCGCGCCGCCGACGGCTCGCGCGTGCTCGGCGCTGCCCAAGGGCCACCTCGACGACGGCGAGACGCCGCGTGCAGGCGGCCGCGCGCGAGGTGCGCGAGGAGACCGGGATCGTCGCCGAGCCCGTCAGCGAGCTCGGCGAGAGCGCGCTACTGGTACCGCCGCGACGGCCGCACGGTCGGCAAGGCGGTGGCGTTCTTCCTGTTCGAGCACGTTGCCGGCGACACCGCCGATCACGACGACGAGGTCGAGGAGGTGCGGTGGATCCCGCTTGCGCCAGGCCGAGACGCGAGCTCAGCCACGACGGCCGAGCGCGAAATGGTGCGCGCTGCCCTCGCCTACCTCCGGACGAAGACCGGTAGCCTGCCGCGCAGTGCAGGTCCTGAACTTCTACTCGACGATCTTCGCCGACGAGCTCAAGCGCGGCCGCAAGACGGCCACGATCCGTCTCGGCGACAAGTCGGGCAAGTACCGCAAGAACCAGCTCGTGCTGGTCACGATCGGCTACCAGTACTCGCCGCGCGAGCGGATCTTCGAGGCGGTCATCGACCAGGTCGAGGTGATGCGCCTCGCCGACCTCTCCCCGCGCGACATCAAGCACGACAACCCCGAGTTCCGCCGCCACGAGGAGCTGATCAACTTCCTCGAACAGATCTACGGCCGCACGGTCTCGCTCGAGGACACCGTCACGGTCGTGCGCTTCTCGCAGATCCTCGACAAGCCCTCGGCGATGACCGAGGCGATCAAGGGCTTCGGCGGCGCGCAGAACTGAGCGCGCGCCGCGCTCGCGCCGCGAGCACGGCGGCAGAAGGCCGGGGTACCCCGGCCGCCGACGGTGGCACTCAAATCGCGAGAGTGCCAGCGAAACCGGGAAGACCCCGATAGATCTTCTATATATTCAGTCTGCAACTTGGCACTCTCCCCCCGAGAGTGCCAAAGGGCCCGGTCCCGCCTGCAAGGGCAGTGGGGCCGGCAGCAGTTCCCCCTAGATGGAGGTTTTCCGAACATGAAGCTCAAGCCCCTGGGCGATCGTCTGATCGTGCGGGCGATCGAGGAGGAGGAGACCACGGCCAGCGGGCTCGTGCTCCCCGACACCGCCAAGGAGAAGCCGCAGAAGGGCAAGGTCCTCGCCGCAGGCGACGGCAAGCTCGACGAGGCCGGCAAGCGCATCCCGCTGGACGTCAAGGAGGGCGACGAGGTCCTCTACAGCAAGTACGGCGGGACCGAGATCAAGGTCGACGGTGAGGAGCTGCTCGTTCTGCGCGAGTCGGACGTCCTCGCCAAGGTCGCCTAGCAACAAGGAGACTGAGAAAGACATGGCACATAAGGAACTCAAGTACGACGCCGACGCGCGCAAGGCCCTCGAGGCGGGGGTCGACGCCGTCGCCAACGCCGTCAAGGTGACGCTCGGCCCCAAGGGCCGCTACGTCGTCCTCGACAAGAAGTTCGGCGCGCCCACGATCACGAACGACGGCGTGACGATCGCGCGTGAGATCGAGGTCGAGGACGTGTTCGAGAACCAGGGCGCCCAGCTGGTGCGCGAGGTGGCGACCGCGACCAACGACGTCGCCGGCGACGGCACCACCACCGCGACCGTGCTGGCCCAGGCGATCGTCCGCCAGGGCCTCAAGAACGTCGCCGCCGGCGCCAACCCGCTCGCGCTCAAGCGCGGCATCGAGAAGGCCGTCGACGAGGTCGTCGGCAACATCGCCTCGCAGTCCAAGGAGGTCTCCGGCAAGGACCAGATCGCGCGCGTCGCGACGATCTCGGCCGGCGACGAGGAGATCGGCGACGTGATCGCCGACGCGATCGAGAAGGTCGGCAAGGACGGCGTCGTCAACGTCGAGGAGGGCCAGACCTTCGGGATGGACCTCGAGTTCACCGAGGGGATGCAGTTCGACAAGGGCTACATCTCCCCGTACATGGTCACCGACCAGGACCGCATGGAGGCGGTCCTCGAGGACCCCTACATCCTGATCGCCAACCAGAAGATCGGCTCCGTGCGGGACATCCTGCCGGTGCTCGAGCAGGTGATCCAGAGCGGCAAGCCGATCCTGATCATCGCCGAGGACGTCGAGGGCGAGTCGCTCGCGACGCTGGTCGTGAACAAGCTCCGCGGCACGTTCACCGGCGTGGCGGTCAAGGCGCCCGGCTTCGGCGACCGCCGCAAGCGGATGCTCGAGGACATCGCGATCCTGACCGCCGGTGAGGTGATCACCGAGGAGATGGGGCTGAAGCTGGAGAACACCCAGCTCTCCCAGCTCGGTCGTGCCCGTCGTGTGGTCGTCGCAAAGGACACGACGACGATCGTCGACGGCGCCGGTGACGGGGACGCGATCAAGGGCCGCATCAACCAGATCAAGGCCGAGATCGAGAACACCGACTCGGACTTCGACCGTGAGAAGCTCCAGGAACGGCTCGCGAAGCTGTCCGGCGGTGTCGCGGTGGTCAAGGTCGGCGCTGCCACCGAGACCGAGATGAAGGAGAAGAAGCACCGCGTCGAGGACGCGCTGCAGGCCACCCGCGCCGCGCTCGAGGAGGGCATCGTGCCGGGCGGCGGAGTCGCGCTGCTGCAGGCCGCGTCGGCCGTCACGCTGAGCGAGAACGGTGCCTCCGGCGAGGATCCGACGACGAGCGCACGGGAGCGAGGATCGTTCTGCGCGCACTGGAGGAGCCGCTGCGCCAGCTCGCCGAGAACGCCGGCCTCGAGGGCTCGGTCGTCGTCAACGACGTCCGCAAGGCCAAGAAAGGCCACGGCCTCAACGCCGCCACGAACGAGATCGTCGATCTCGTCGCGGAAGGCATCATCGACCCCGCGATGGTGACGCGCTCTGCGCTGCAGAACGCGGCCTCGATCGCCAAGAACATCCTCACCACCGAGGCGATCGTCGCCGAGGTGCCCGAGAAGGAAGCCGCCGGCGTCGGCGGGGGCATGCCCGACATGGGCGGGATGATGTAAGCAGCATCGGCCCAGCTGCCGATGATGTTGCGAGGGCCCGGCTGGATGCCGGGCCCTCGCTGTTTGTGGGGGTGGTCGCAGGCCGACGGCCTCCCGGCGAAGTTCAGATGTGCGAAACTCGGCCGCGGCGCCCGCTCCGGGCGGAGCGGCGCCGTCGGGGCGGGGAGACCGTGGGGGCCAGGACCTACTCGTTCGAGCTGATCGTGCCCGCGATCGCGCTCAGGCGCGGGCTGCCCTGACCCGCGCCTACCCTTCCACCGCCGCGATATCCCGCGGCCCCTCCCCGACGTACTTCGCCGTCGGGCGGATCAGCTTCGCCTCGCGCTTCTGCTCGAGGATGTGCGCCGACCAGCCGGCCACGCGCGCGCACGTGAACATCGGCGTGAAGAGGTCGGCAGGCACTTCCGCGAGGTCGAGGACCACAGCCGACCAGAACTCGACGTTCGTCGCCAGCACGCGGTCGGGCCGGCGGGCCTGGAGCTCGGCGAGCGCGGCCTTCTCGAGCGCCTCGGCGGCTTCGAAGCGCGGTGAGCCGAGTTCGCGGCACGTGCGCCGCAGCACCCGCGCGCGCGGGTCTTCGGCGCGGTAGATGCGGTGCCCGAAGCCCATCAGCCGCTCGCCGCGGTCGAGCGCGTCCGAGACCCAGCGCTCGGCGTCGCCCATCGCTTCGACTTCCTCGAGCATCTTCAGCACGCGCGAGGGGGCGCCGCCGTGCAGCGGCCCCGACAGAGCGCCGACCGCGCCGGACAGCGCGGCAGCGACGTCCGCTCCGGTCGAGGCGATCACGCGCGCGGTGAACGTCGAGGCGTTCATGCCGTGCTCGGCGGCGGAGATCCAGTATGCGTCGATGGCTTTGACGTGGTCCGGGTTCGCCTCGCCGCGCCAGCGGATCAGGAACCGCTCCGGGATCGAGCGGCCCTGGTCGATCTCGGGCTGGGGCACCGGCGGCTGTCCGGCGTCGCGCGCGGACTGCGCGACGAACGAGAGCGCCATCACCGAGGCGCGCGCGAGGTTGTCGCGCGCCTCCTCGTCGCTGATGTCGATCAGCTGCCCGAAGCCCCACTCGGGGGCCAGCATCGCGAGCGCCGACTGCACATCGACGCGGTGGTCGCCCGAGCGCACCGTCAGCGCGTGCGGTTCGGCCGGCGGCAGGCCCGGTCGGAAGCGCCCGTCGACCAGCAGCCCCCACACCTGCTCGTAGGGGACGGCCCCGACGAGGGACTCGATGTCGACGCCGCGATAACGAAGCGCGCCGCCCTCTTTGTCGGGCTCGGCGATCTCGGTCGCGAACGCGACGACTCCTTCGAGGCCCGACTGGACCTCAGGTGCTGACTGAACCGCGCTCATGGCACTCGCTTTCTGAGCTGGATGCTTGACGGGGGAGCTGCCTTGTGGGCAGGCCCATATGGTCGCAGGAATGGCCGCGCGAGTAGGCTCCCGGGCGAGTGGTGACGGCCGGGCCCGCGTTCGGAGGCCGACGGCGAACGCGACCAGGAGGGACGATGCCCGACACCGATCTGATGTTCCGTGGCGCGGTCGAGCTGGCCGCGATGGTGCGCTCCGGTGAGATCTCGGCGCGCGATCTCATCGAGCACTCGCTGCGCCGGATCGAGGAGCTCGACCCCACTCTGAACGCGTTCGTCGAGGTCGATGCCGAGCGGGCGCTCGAGGCGGCCGGGCAGATCGGCCCGGGCGATGAGCGGCCGTTCGCCGGCGTCCCGGTCGCGGTCAAGAACAACCGCGCGGTCGCAGGACTGCGCCTCACCTACGGTTGCGCGCTGATGTCCGAGCACCGCGCCGATCACGACCACAACGTGACCCGCCGCCTGCGCGACGCGGGCTTCGTGATCGTCGGCACGACCACCCTGCCCGAGTACGGGATCCTGCCGACCAGCGAGGCGCGCCTGTTCGGCCCGACGCGCAACCCGTGGGACCTCGAGCGGACGCCGGGCGGCTCCTCGGGCGGCGCGGCCGCCGCGGTCGCCGCCGGGATGGTCCCGGTCGCGCACGGCAACGACGGCGGCGGCTCGATCCGCATCCCGGCGGCGTGCTGCGGGCTCGTCGGCCTGAAGCCGGGGCGCGGGCGGATCTCGCCGGCCCCCGATCTCGGCGACTCGGCGCTCGGGATCGACGGCATGCTCACGCACTCGGTCGCCGACACGGCGGCGATCCTCGACGTGCTCGCCGGCTACGAGCCCGGCGACGCGACCTGGGCGCCGCCGCCCGCCGAGCCCTTCGCGAACGCCCCCGGCGGCGACCCCGGCCGCATGCGGATCGCTTTCTCGACGCAGTCCCCCAACCCGGACGCCGAGCTCGATCCTGCCTGCGCGAAGGCGGTCCACGAGGCCGCGGAGCTGCTCCGCTCGCTCGGCCACGAGGTGATCGAGGACGATCCTCCCTGGCGCCGCGAGGGGCTGGCGCAGCTGTTCGCGTATGTCTTCTGCACGGGCATCGCGCTGACGGTCGCCGCTTCCGGGCGCGTCGCCGGCAGGCAGCCCGGCGAGCTCTCGGAATCCGACATGGAGCCGATGACCTGGGCGATCTTCTCGATGGTCAGGAAACTCGGCGCGATCGAGCACCAGCAGGCGGTCGTGCGGCTGCAGTCCTACGCGCGGCGCCTGGTCGCGTGGCTCGAGCAGTACGACGCGCTGCTGACGCCCGCGCTCGCCGAGCGCCCGCTGCCCCTCGGCACGCTCGACACGGCCGCTCCGGTTCCGATGGAGACGTTCACGCGCTCCGGGCTGTTCACTCCGTACACCCCCGTGATCAACGCCACCGGGCAGCCCGCGATCTCGCTGCCGCTCCTCGAGGGCGAGGACGGGCTCCCGCTCGCGGTCCAGATCGTCGGCGCGCCCGCCGGCGAGGAGCGGCTGCTCGCGCTCGCCGCAACGCTCGAGCAGGCGCGGCCGTGGGCGCAGCGGCGCCCGCCGATGACCGAGCCCGCGTCCTGAGGGCCTCGCCGGCGGGGCGGGCGGCGAGCGGCGCAGCGCTCAGCCGGGCTCAGGCCGCCGCGAGCACGACCGACATGCGCTGCGGTTCGACCCCGAGCTCCTGCACGTCCCGGCTGCCGCGCGAGGAGAGCATCGAGACCTCCATCAGCTCGGCCTCGTCCCAGGTCGCGAACGCGCGCTGCCCGAGCGTCGCCTCGAGCAGTCTCAGCCCGCGCGAGACGAGCGGCGTCGGAACGTGCACGAGCGGCCGGCCGCGGCCGCCGGCCTCGAGCACCGTGCGCACGATGTCGCTGTGGCTGAGGATCTCCGGACCGGCCAGCTCGTATCGGCGGTGCTGCTCGGACCCGCCGTTGCGGAGGTTCGCCACGACGCAGTCGGCAACGTCCTCGACCCAGATCGGCTGAAACAGCGCCCGGCCGCGACCGGAGACCGGCATCAGCGGCATCAGCGCCAGGCGTTCGATCAGCGTCAGCCACGGGTCGCCCGGGCCGTAGACGATCGACGGGGCGAACACGACCGATTGCACGCCGGCCTCGACCACGGCCTGCTCGGCGAGCGCCTTGGCGCGCAGGCAGCGCGTGCGGTTGTGCGTCGAGGCTCCGAGCGCCGAGAAGAAGACAAACCGCTCGACCCCCTGGCGCTCGGCGGCCTCGACCATCCGCCAGGTCGCGATCCCGTCCAGCTCCTCGATCGAGCCGCGCGGCTGGTCGCGGATCGCCGCGGCCAGGTGCACGACCTGCTCGACGCCGCGCATCGCGTTGCGGAACGACTGCGGCTCGCTCAGATCGCCGAGCGCGATCTGCACGCGTACGCGCTGCGTGCCGAGACGGCGCGGGTCGCGCACCAGGCAGCGCACCTGGCGGCCTTCGGCCAGCAGGCGGCGCAGCACAGCGGACCCCACCAGGCCGGTCGCGCCGGTGAGCAGGAGCATGTCCGTACAATATGCCCCACTCGCTGAGAGCCCCCCGCAAACGACTCAGAGAAAGAAGCGAATGGCCTACGTAATCGCCGAGCCGTGCATTGGCACCAAGGACAACTCCTGCGTCGAGGTGTGCCCCGTGGACTGCATCCACCCGACGCCCGACGAGCCCGGGTACGACGCGGCCGAGATGCTCTACATCGACCCCGAGGAGTGCATCGACTGCGACGCATGCGTCGAGGCGTGCCCGGTCGACGCCTGCTTTGCGGAGGACCAGCTGCCGGACGAGTGGCAGAAGTACACCCAGATCAACGCCGACTACTACGCCGCCGGCGGCGGCGCGGCCGCCGCAGGCTAGGCCGCGTTCGCGGCCTCGACGCCCGCGCCGGAGGCGTCGAGGAGCGCATCCCCATGCGCTGAGCGCATGTAGAGCACCGAGCGCGCCACGCGCCGGCCCCGCACCAGGCCGGCATCGCGCAGGACGGCGAGGTGCTGGGAGACGCCGCCCGGCGTCAGCCCGAGCTCGCCCGCAAGTTCGGTCGTCGTGCGCGGCGAGTCGAGCGTCGTGAGCAGGACCGCGCGCGTGCGCCCGAGCAGCCGCTCGAGGGCCTCGGGGGCGGCCGGCTGCTCCGGGCTCCAAAGCATCCCGATGCCGCGCGCGGGGTAGGCGAGCGTCGGCTGCCACGGCTCGAGTGTCAGGACTGTCACCTTGGGCCACACGAACACGCTCGGCACGAGCAGCAGCCCGCGCTCGTCCAGGTTCAGGTCGCTGTCACACTCGCCGCAGTCGATGGTCAGCACCCCCTCGCTCCAGCTGACTCCCGGGTCGAGATCGCAGAACAGCCGCGCCGTGCCGCCGTCTGCGATCTGGCGCGAGCGGTAGAGCACGTCGTGCTCGAGCAGCGAGCGCATACGCGGCCAGCTCTCGGCGTGCGCGCGCTGCCAGTACTCGCGCATCAGCTCGGCGAGCGCCTGGATCGCCTTCTTGGGCCGCTCCACGAACGGCTCGAGCGCCGGCGGCAACGGCCCGTCGCCGAACGAGTAGTGGATCTCCGCCGCGATCTGGCGCGGCGGCGTGGCGAGCATCGTCGCGAGCTCGTCCTCGAGCTCGACCAGCGGGCTGCTCGGCGGCGGGTTGATGAAGTCGGGGCTGTACTCGGGCGCCGACAGCAGCGCGAACATCGGCGTCAGGTCGAGGTCGGCCACGCGCGGCAGCGCACGCTCGAGCCACGGTAGGTGGAGCGCCGAGCCCGCCGGGTCCATCAGCGTCTTGACGCTGCGCGTCATCTCGAACATCGGCGAGATGGCAAATCGCACACGTGTCAGCGCCTCGGTGTGAAAGCGCGCCTGGATCATGCGATCTCCAGTGTCCCGGATGTTGCCCGGCGGTTACCAACCATTTAGCGTCCCCTAAATGTGTTAGCAGGCGGCGACCGGTCTCGCAGAATGACCTACATGGTCATCAGCCATCACATAGCAAGCGAGCTCGCCGGCGAGCGCCGGCGCGACCTGCAGGAGTCAGCCGGCGGCGGCCGGCGCCTGTTGTGGCCGTTCGGCAAACGCGCCGCCGAGCTCGAGCCCGTCCCGCCGGTGCGGACAGCGTCCGCCGCCGGCGGGGCGAGCGCCCCCCAGTCGCCGCGCGCCGAGGCTCCGGTGCGCGCGCGGCGGATCGCCCCTGCGCGCCGCCGTCCGGCCGCCTCCCACGGCCGCGCGCACAACGGTTCCCGCGACCGCACCTCGGTCTAGCCAGACGTCCCGCCCCGGCGCGCCATCATCGGCGGCGCGCCGGAGTAGGACGGATGCATGACGTCGAAGATGGGCACGCCGCCGACCTTCTCGGCGAGCAGCCTCCGCAGCCGCGCCGAATCGAACTCGTGCGACTGCGGGGCGACAGGGTTGACCGTCAGCGCGCGAAGGTCGATCGGCTTGGAGACGAGCAGCTCGATGCCGGCGCGTGAGTAGAACTCGGGGCCGTGCCGCGAGAGGAAGACCCTCGTCGGGTCGGGCGCCAAGACCCTGATCGGCGCACGCGAGCGCCGCACGGCTCCGAACAGGCCCTCGAGGAACGTCTCGGGGAGCGCGCCAGAGATCAGCAGCCAGCGAGGGGGCGCGCCGCTGCGCAGGAAGTTGTCGATCGCGGGCTGCTCGGCGCTCAGCACGAAGCGCGGCGGCAGGGGGTGCGCGTTGAGCTCCTCGTCGAGCATCAGGCTGATCCCGGGCTCCCCCGCGGCGAGCTCGCTCACGCGCCGTCCCTCAGGGCTCCCGAGGTCCGGCCCCGCCAGCCTGACCAGCGCGACCGCATCTGCCGTGCGCGAGACGACCTCCTCGATCTCCTCGCTGAGGATCGCCCCGGTCGACATCACGAGCGCGTCCGCCACATCGGGCGATGAGGCGGCCCGGCGGTCGATCGCGCCGTCGATCAGCACGCGCTCGGCGCCGTGGTCGAGCATCGCGTCGGCGACGCGTCGCGCGTCGGCGGCCGCCGAGGGACCCGCGACCTCGACCTTGCCGGCGCCCTTCAACCGCGCGATCAACACCTCGCCGAGAGGAGTGCGCATCGACGTCCGCTCGAGCAGCTCGTGGGGCACGCCGCTGGCCCGGAGCAGCACATCCGTGGTCGCGACCAGCGCCCCGGCCTCGAGCTCGACCGGCGGCTTCTCGATCCGGAAGTCGATCACGTCGTGCTCCTCGCCGTCGCGCCCGACGGAGGTCACGCCGACCTTCGTCCCGGCCGCCGCCAGCTCGGCGAGCAGCGCCGAGAGGGTGACGGTCTTGCCGGTGTTCTTTGCCAGCCCGACGAGCGCCACGCGGCGCGCGGCGGCGGTCAGCTCGGCGAGCGCCGCCAACGCCTCAGCCCGCGGGGACGCGGTCGCCCGATTCGCGCGCTGCCAGCTCGCGCGCGATGAACGTAGCGAGGTGGTGCGGGTAGGTGCCCTTCGAGAAGCCCGCGTCGTAGCCGAGCTCCTTGGCGAGCTCGTTCGACACGCGCGGGCCGCCGCACGCGAGGATCAGCTGGCTGCGCCGGCCCTCGGCCTCGACCATCTCGACGAGCTCGGTCAGGTTCTGGACGTGCAGGTTCTGCTGAGTGACCGTCTGTGAGACAAGGATCGCGTCGGCGTTGACCTCGATCGCCTTGCTGAGCAGCACGCCGTTCGGCACCTGGCTGCCGAGGTTGTGCGTCTCAAAGGAGCGATAGCCCTCGAGTCCGTGATGACCGTGGTAGCCCTTCAGGTTGAGCATCGCGTCGATCCCGACGCTGTGCGTGTCCGAGCCGGTGCTCGCGCCGACGACGACGATCCGGCGCCCGAGCGTGCGCTCGACGAAGCGGTCGATCTCGTCCTCGCTCATGTACTCGATGTCGAAGCCCTCGCCCTGCAGCGCCGCGAAGTCGACGCTCGCCACGCAGCGCCCGTACATCACGAAGTACGTGTAGCCCTCCGTCAGCGGCTCGTAGTGGACGACCTCCGGCTCCTCGAAGCCCATGCTTCCCGCCAGCTCGAGCGCCGCCTTGCGGGCGGCCAGCGAGTAGGGCACCGGGAGCGTGAAGCTCATCTGCACGAGGCCGTCGCCGAGATGGTCGGCGTAAGGGCGCACGGATGACAGGTCGATCTCCCTAGGCATAGCTCGGCTGCCCCATCAGCTCGACCAGCGGGTTGAAGTACCCCTCCCCGGTCTCGACGATCCCCTCGATGCCGCGGCCCTCGTCGACGCGGCGGCTGACGTCACCGAACGTGGCGGCCTCGATCGCGGCGAACAGCCCCTGCTCGGCGATCCGCTCGAGCAGCGCATGGGCGCCGGCGAGCACCTCCTGCGCGCGTGTCTGGATGATCCCGCCGGGCTTGAAGGTGATCTCCTCGCCGAGGTCGCGCGCGGCGTTGAAGACGTAATCGACGTTCTGCAGGCCCAGCACACGGTCGTGCACGTGGGGCGTGAAGATCCCCTCGGTCGGCACGCCGATCGTCTGGATCCCCTGGCCGGTCGCGATCGTGACGAGGTTGAACAGCGTGTCGCAGGCGTGCGTGCGGAACAGGTTGCCATCCATGTGGCGCGTCGGGGGCATGTACTTGACGGGGCAGTCGGGGAACAGCTCGCGCGTGAGCTGCGCCTGGGCCCATTGGTAGAGCAACCCGTTCGCCACCGGTGTATCGATCTCGAACGCGTCGCCGAGGCCGATCTGCGCGTCCGGCACTCCAGAGTCGCGCGCGAGCTGGTGGTTGATGAACTGGGACGCGGTCACCGACGGCGCCGCCTCGACGGCGTCGGCGGTGCGCAGGTAGTTGTCCTCGCCGGTGTTGATCGTGACGCCGAACCAGCCGTTGATCATCCTCGAGACGCGCTGGTCGATCAGGCCGCGCACGATGTTGATGTCGCGGTAGAGGATCCCGTAGAGGGCGTCGTTGACCATGTTGTCGAAGCCCTCCCACGCGCCCATCGAGGCGATCTCCGACATGCACAGCCCCGAGCAGAAGCTCGACAGCCGCACGTAGCGGCCGTGCTGCTCGGACCACTCGTCCATCGCCTCGCGCATGATGCGGAAGTTCGCCTGGGTCGCGAAAGTGCCGCCGTAGCCCTCGGTCGTCGGCCCGTATGGCACGTAGTCGAGCAGGCTCTGGGCCGTCGAGCGGATCACGGCCACGATGTCCCCGCCGGCCTGAGCGACCGCGCGCGCGTGCACGACGTCCTCGTAGACGTCGCCGGTCGCGGTCAGCACGTAGCGCAGCGGAGTGAGCCGATCCCCACCCGCCCCGCCGAGCCGCTCGCGCATCACGGCGCGCTGCTCGAAGCGCTGGACGATCTCGCCCAGCCGCGCGCGCGTCTCGGTGATCACGCGCTCGCGGATCTGCGCCGCGTCGGCCTGCTCGAGCCTTGTCAGGTCGAGCTCGCCGGCGCTGACCGCCTCGGCGATCTGCTGCGGCGAGCGGCCCGTCTGGATCATCGCGTTGCCGAGCCAGTGGCCGATCCCGCGCTCGAGGCCGCCGCGCTCGTGCGCGTGGTCGACGAGCACGTTCGGCAGCGGCACCTCCAGCTCATCGGCGCCGTCCACGCCGAGCAGGCGCGTGACGCTGCGCTCGACGGACACCGTCGTGGAGCCGACGATCCGCTCGGCGACGTCGTCGGCGATCTTGCGCGCGGCCTGCCGGCACGCGTCGACGACGCCCGGGTCGAGGTCCAGCTTCGAGGCGTGGGAGGGTGATCCGTTGGGTCCGCTCATCGCAGCTCGCGGACGATCGGGAACGGGATCACCTCGCGCAGCGAGTCGCGTTCGGTGAGGATCATCACCAGCCGGTCGACGCCCATGCCGCCGCCGGCGGTCGGGGAGTAGCCGTACTCGATCGCGCGGGCGTACTCCTCGTCGTTCGGGTGCGGGACGTCGGCGTCGTCGATCATGCGCCGCTTGCGCTGGTCGACGAAGCGCTGCCACTGGTCGACCGGGTCGTTGAGCTCGGTGTCGCCGCTGACGAGCTCGATGCCGCCGATCACGGCATCGAAGTGTTCCGCGAGCTCGGGATGCTCGGGGTGAGGCCGCGTGATCGGGAACGGCTCGAGCGGGAAGTCGAAGACGTGCGTGGGCTGGTTGATCGTCGACTCGATCTTCTCGGAGTAGATGTCGGCGACGACCTCGGCCCAGGTCGCCTGCGGGTCCATCGGCGCGTCGAGCACCTCCGCGAGCTGCTCGCGCGTGGACTCCATGAAGTCGAGCCCGAAGCGTTCTTGGATCAGCTCGCGCATGGTGATGCGCTTCCACGGCTTGGCCAGGTCGATGTCCTCGCCGTTGCGCTTGATCGTCGTGCGGCCGAGCGCCTTCTGCGCCACGTCGCGAAACATTTCTTCGGTCACCGTCGCCACGTCGTTGTAATCGGAATACGCGCACATGAACTCGATGATCGTGAACTCGGGCGAGTGCTTGTGCGAGATGCCCTCGTTGCGGAACACCTTGCCCATGTCGTAGACGTTCTCCATGCCGCCGACGATCAGCCTGTTGAGGAACAGCTCGACCGAGATGCGCAGGTACAGGTCCCGATCGAGCGCGTTGTGGTGGGTCGTGAAGGGCCGCGAACCCGCCCCGCCGGCGAGCGACTGCAGGGCCGGTGTTTCGACCTCGACGAAGTCGCGCTCGGCCAGCCATTCGCGGATCGCGAGGATGATCTTGTTGCGCGTGATGAACAACTCGCGCGTCTCCTGGTTGGCGATCAGGTCGAGCTCGCGGTAGCGGTAGCGCGTACCGGTGTCGCCGAGCCCGTGGTGCTTGTCGGGCGGCGGGCGCAGCGACTTGGTGAGCAGCGTGACCTCGTGTGCCTCGAGCGCGAGTTCTTCTCGCATCGTCACGTAGACGCACCCGTCGACGCTGACGATGTCGCCGATATCGAGGTTCAGGATGCGCTCGTAGGCCTCCTGGCCGAGGGTGTCGGCATGGAGCACGATCTGGATCGAGCCAGACAGGTCGCGCAGGTCGAGGAACGCGCGCTTGCCGTGGCCGCGGCGCGAGATCAGCCGCCCGGCGACGAGGTAACGCATGTCCGGGTGCGCTCCCTGCTCGAGCTCTGCTGGCACGTGCGCGGCGCGGATGTCGGTGGTCCGGGTGCGCTTGCCCCACAGCGTCACGGGGGGATAGGGGTTGATCCCTTCCTCTCGCATCCGTTCCATCTTGGCGCGGCGTTCGTCGAATTCGGCGACGGCGGCGCCCTCGTCCGCCTCGGGCGGGAGCGGCTCCTCGTGGGTCTCCTGTTCCTGCTCAGATGTCGACATTGCGAAGGACGATCCTTTGGTGAAGGGTTGTTGTCAAGGACGTTGCCCTCGCTGTTCACGCGCGGGCAACCGCGCGGGCCGCAAGGCCCGGCGGGGCTTTCAAGGGCATGTCGCGTGCGGGGCCGGGCTGGCGCTCAGGCCATCGGCAGCGACATGCCCACGGGTTTCCGGCCCTCGGTGGCCGGTGCCGCCGCTCCGACCTCGACGAGCGGCAGCGTGGGCAGCTGCACGGGCGAGATGGCGATCAGGCCGCGTGCGGCGTGTCGGATCGCCTGCGCGGCGGCGTCGTCCGGGTTCTCGATCGCGAGCGGCGTGCCAGCATCGGACTGCTCGCGCAGCGGCATCGTCAACGGCACCTTGCCGAGCAGCGGCACGTCGAGCTCGTCGGCCAGCTCCTGGCCGCCGCCCTCGCCGAAGATCTGGAAGCGCTCGCCGCCGGGCGTCGTGAAGCTGGACATGTTCTCGACCACACCGCAGATCTCGATCGAGACCTTGTCGGCCATCTGCGCGGCGCGGCGCGCCACCTTCTGCGCGGTCGCCTGCGGGGTCGTGACGATCAGGAAGCGCGCCTGGGGAAGCAGCTGGGCGAGCGTCATCGAGACGTCGCCGGTGCCGGGCGGAAGATCGACGAGCAGGTAGTCCAGCGCGCCCCATTCCACGTCCTGCAGGAACTGCGTGAGCGCCTTGTGGAGCATCGGCCCGCGCCATACGACGGCGGCGTCCTCCTCGACGAAGAAGCCGATCGACATCACCTTCACGCCGTGGGCCTCGAGCGGGATGATCTTGCGCTGCGGCGAGACCGCCGGCCGAGTCGAGCCGAGGCCGTACATGCGCGGGATCGAGTAGCCCCACACGTCGGCGTCGAGAACCCCGACGCGCCTGCCTTCGGCGGACAGCGCCGCGGCCAGGTTGGCGGTCAGCGTCGACTTGCCTACGCCGCCCTTGCCCGAGCCGACGCAGATCACGTTCGCCACCTGCGCGAGCGAGCCGTCCGGCAGGCCGCCGCGCCCGAGCTTCTGCTGCAGGGCGGCCTTCTGCTCGTCGCTCAGCACGTCGAAGAACACGTTCACGTGCGTCACGCCCTCGAGCGCCGACACCGCGTCGCCGACCGCCGTCTGGAAGTGCCCGCGGATGGGACACGCGGGCGTCGTCAGCGACACCGTCACGTCGACGACCCCGTTCGGGCTCAGCTCGATCGAGCGCACCATGTCGAGCTCGACGATCGAGCGGCGCAGCTCGGGGTCGATCACGGCCTCGAGGGCCTTGCGGATCTCGGCGTCGGAAACCATCGGTATGAGCATTCTGCCAAAACCAGGCGTCCGGTCAGGAGGCGGCTACCGAGCAGTGGCGCCGCGGCGCAGCCCGTCGAACGAAACCGCGCTCCACACGGCCTCGAGGACGAGGAACCCCCATTGGGCTCCGACCGCGGCGCTGAGGGCGAGCCCCAGCGAGCCGACGAGGTTGAGCGTGAGGTAGCGGCGCGACGCCGGCACCAGGCGGCCGGTCTGGGCGGCGATGAAAGCGATCAGCACGAGCGCGGAGCCGGCGAGCTGCACGAGCAGGAACATCGAGACCTCCTCAGCCTCGTTGCTCGTGCGGGAACGATGCCTCACCTCACCCGCGGGCGGCGGTGGACCGCCTCCTGCGCACGAGGCTAGCAACGGCCGTCCCCGGGTCGCCACGGACGGGCGGGCCGCCTGCCTGAAGAAAATGACCCCCGGGCAGTGGGGGCCGCCCGGGGGTCGAGGGAGGAGAGGGTGCTACTACTGCCGGCGGGATATGAGGCCGGCAGACTCTCCCGTCACCGGCCCTCTCCAGGCCGGGCGGGGTAAGGGGTTCGCCTAGACGAGGCTCAGGATCCTCTCCTGGGCCTGGCTCGCGAGGTCGCTGCTGTTCTTGACGATCCGCTCGCGGCGGCCGTCGATCTCGCTGACAGTGTCGCTGAGCGTGCTCTCGATGTTCTTGCGGCGCTGGCGCAGTTCGCGCTCGACGCGGACGCGCGCTTTGCGCACCTCGCGCTCGAGACGTTTGCGAGCGGTTGCGCCGCGGCGCTCGAAGCGGCGCATCTGCGCCTGCGTCTTGCTCGACGACGAGTAGATCGAGAACGTGTCCGAGACGGACGAGACGACTTTTTCACGCGCGATCAGCGCGGCGCCGACGGGGATCAGCACGGCACGCTCGGCGTAGTCGCCGAACACGCCTGCGGTCTCGCGCGTGGCCGTCTGGCCGTCGCGAGCCGTGCGCTGGACGTCGTGCAGTGTGCGGGTGCGGGCGCCGGACGCGTGGGCGGCCTTCGAGGCGCTCGTGCCACGGGTCGTTTTGGCGGTTTTACGCGCAGCCGGTTTACGGGCGGCTTTCGCGGCGGGTTTTGAAGAGTTGGTGCTTGCGGTGGGCATCTCTGGAGTGGACTCCTGTTCCTCCTCGCCGGGCGCGAGGGACGGGTTGGTGCTTGCTCTGTTCGGTTCTGTTCGATCCGGTCCGCCCGTGGATCAGGGCGAACACCTGTTTGTAACCCGTGTGGGAGAGTTCGTTACACCGGCATGCTACCACGCCGCGCAGGCCCTCTAAACATGGGGATTCCCTGAGGGGGACTTTGTGACAGGTGGAACGTGCGTTCGGGCGCGGACAAAGGGCCTCAGGCCGCCGCGACGCCCATCCGTGCGATCCACAGCCCCGGCTGCTCGAGCTCCTGCGGGCTGGGAAGTGCCTCCGGGCCCTGCCAGGCGAGAGCCAGCGCCTGCGGCCCGCCGGCGGCCACGACCGCGTCGCAGAAGCGCCGCCCTGTCTCGTACTGGCGCAGCTTCAGCTCGAGCCCGAGCAGCCGCTCGAGCACGCGCCACGGAAGGCCGCGGTTCGAACGGCGGCGGTCCATCGCGCGGCGCAGCCGCGGCAGCGACGGGAGCACCTCGGCGCCGACGGCGTCCATCGTGTGCTCGGCGTGCCCCTCTATCAGCGACATCGCGGCCTGCATGCGCTCGACCAGCTGCCAGCGGTCCTCGCCGAGCGTCAGCCGCAGGATCTGCCCGCTTCGCGCGCGCTCGAGCACCGCGCGCAGCTCGGTCGTGTCGAGGCCCCCCCACGGCAGGCCGAACAGGCCGCCGCGCCCGCCGCCCGCGCCACCGTTCGCCGAGGCCTCGGCGGCTCCGTTCGGCGGAGCCGGCGGCTTGCCGTGCTCGGACTCCTGCCCGGCACCCGGGAGCGAGATCTGCAGCGCCTCGATCAGCTCCGCGAGCAGGCCGCCGATGTACCCACGCAGCCACGGCGCGCCGCCGAACTGCACCGCGTGGGTGATCTCGTGGATAGTGACCCACAGCACGAGCTCGTCGCGGTCGACCGCCAGGTTGCCCGCCGCCTGCGCGAGGTTCGGGGCCAGCAGCAGCAGCCGCGGCGCCACCTCCGGGTCGAGCAGCGCGACGTCGTACTGCCCCAGCACACGCTGCGAGAGCATCCCCGTCAGCGCCCCGACCTGCGCGCCGAGCATCAGCCCCGAGACCGAGCGCAGCGGCCCGGCGAGCATGCCGTGCTCGTCGCCGAGGCGGTCGGTCAACGGCGCGAGCATCGGCCGCATCGTGTGCAGGTTCGCGGCGATCCAGGCCGGCCGGTCGACGAGCTCGAGCGCCGGAAGCTCCTCGCGCGGCTCGAGCAGGCTGTAGGACGCGACCCGCGCCGCGAACTCGTGCGCACGGGGCTCGATGAGATCGGCTCGGATCGAACCGCCGCGGGCGGGGTCGGAGCCCAGCCCGGCGACGAGCTCGCCGATCCTCTGAGCCGCTCCCCAGTCGATCACGTCCACTCCCAAGAGCGTAGCCGTGCGCCTCGCCCCGGCCCGCGTATCCTTGGAATGTGTCTGCCTCGAGGATCGCGCCCGCGCCGCCCGTCCCCGGCGCCACGGGCGGCGAGCCCGCCGCGCGGCTGCAGAAGCGCGCCGAGGTGCGCGACGTGCTCGCCTGGCTGCGGCTGCTGGTCGATCCGCAGGACGCCGCTGCTGTCGTGCGGGCGCTCGCGCGGCCGCCGATCGGGCTGCGCCAGGTCGACCTCGCGCGCGTGATCCAGGTCGCGCGCCGGCGGCGGCTGGACCTGGTCGTCGGGCTCGCGGCGGCGACCGAGTCCCCGCAGGTGCCGCCCGAGGCGCGGGAGCGCATCCAGCGCTTCGTCGAGCTGCACCGCAGCGCCGGCGCGGAACTCGACACCGCCCCGCCCGACGTGTTCCTCGGGCGCCTGATCGAGCGGCTCGGGATCGCCGAGCGGACGCTGCTCGCGCCCGAGGAGGCGGCCGAGCAGCGACGCAGCGTCGAGAGCCTGCTGGGGATCGCAAGCGAATTCGCGCGCCGGGAGCCGCCGCCCGGCGCCCGCGAGCTCGCACGCCACCTCGCGACCGTCGTGCCGCAGGCCGCCGGCGCGGCCGCGGGCGCCGGCGAGGACGCCGCAGCGCCCGTGCGGGCGGGCGCGGGCGAGCACGAGGCCTCGGCGGGGCACCTCGAGGCGGCGCTCGGGCTGCTGCGCGAAGAGCTGCTCGAAGGCGTGGAGCGGATCGGCGGGCGCCTCGGCGAGCTGCGCCTGGACACCGACCTCGACATCTCGCACGGCGTCGTGCGCTACCTGGAGCTGCTGAAGCTCTCGGCGCTGATCCAGCGGCCCGAGGACCAGGAGCTCGCCGAGGCGCTGTCGGACATCAACAGTCGCCTGCTCGCCGCCGCGACCCCCCTTCAACGCGAGATCCTGCAGACCTCGACGCTCGATGAGACGCTGCTCGCGGCAGAGCGCGCCGACGGCGCGCCGGCGCGGCCGATCGGTTTCCGCGAGGAGCATTCGCTGGTCGGGTTCCTGCCGCGCCGCGGCGAGGGCCTCGCGCTGTCGGCGTCGGACATCGAGACCTACCGAAGCTGCCCGCTGCGCTACAAGTTCGCGCGCGTGCTGCGGATCCCGACCGAGCAGACCGTGCACCAGCGTTTCGGGATCGTCGTCCACCAGGTGCTCGAGCGCTACCACTCCGAGGGCCGCGAGTCGCTCGCAGAGATGCTCGAGCTGCTCGACGCCGGCTGGCGCCGTGCCGGCTTCACGACCGCGGCCGCCGACGGGGAGCTGTTCCAGAAGGCGCGCGCGGCGCTCTGCACCTACCACGCCCGGCTCGGCGACCAGGACTCCCAGCCGGTGTGGTTCGAGCGGCCGTTCTCGTTCCGCGTCGGCCCGCACCACCTGCGCGGGCGCGTCGATCGCGTCGACCGGCTCGCGGAGGGCGGCGAGGTGGAGTACGAGCTGATCGACTACAAGACCTCGCGCCCGAAGACGACCGAGCAGCTGAGCCGCGACGTGCAGCTGTCGCTGTACGCGCTCGCGGCGCGCGAGGACTGGCACCTCGAGTCCTCGCGCGAGGCCTACTACTACGTGCTCGACGACGTAAGGGTGCCGGTGCCGCGCCTGGAGCGGGACGCGGGCGCGATCGAAGAGCTGGTCACCGAGGTCGGCGAGGGCATCCTCGCCCAGGACTTCGAGCCGACCCCCTCACAGGCCGCTTGCTCGATGTGCGACTACCGGATCGTCTGCCACGCGGCCGAGGCCTGATCGTCCAAGACGACGCACCCGCCCTCGCGCGGAAGAACGCCGGAGTCCCCGGCGGTCGGCATCGGTTCGGCGCTCGCCGGCAGGCGCTCAGCGCTCGGGTCCGCGCTGGCGCAGAAAGCGCTGGAATTCGCGCGCCAGCGCATCGCCTGAGGGGACCTCGGAGGGCGAGGTGCGCTCGTCGGTCTCGGCCGCCTGCTCGAGGCGCTCGACGAACGCCTGGATGTCGGGGTCGCTCTGCACGGCGAGCCCGACCTGGCGCTCGTAGTCGCCGGCGGCGGCCTCGAGCTCCGAGACGTCGACCGAGACGCCGATCAGCACTTCCACGCGCCGCAGCAGCGCCAGCGCCGCCTTCGGGCTGGCCGCGCTCGCGACGTAGTGCGGGACGGCCGCCCACAGGCTGGCCGCGGGTAGGCCGGCGTCGGCGCAGGCCGCGTGCAGCACGCCGACGATCCCGGTCGGGCCCTCGTATGAGGAGGACTGGATCCCGAGCCGTTCGAGCAGCACCGGGTCCGAAGCGTGTCCGGACATCGCGACCGGGCGCGTGTGCGGGACGTCCCCGAGCAGCGCGCCGAGCGAGACCACGACCTGCACGCCGAGCGCCTCGGCGAGGTCGACGATGTGGCCGCTGAACGAGCGCCAGCGCATCGAGGGCTCGGCGCCCTGGACGAGCACCAGATCGCGCGGCGCACGCGGCGCCGAGGCTTCGAAGATCTCGACCGTCGGCCATGTGATCTCGCGCCGCTCGCGCCCGTCGATGCGGATGCACGGCCGGTTCGCCTGGAAGTCGTAGAAGTCCTCGGAGTCGATGCGCGCGAAGCGCTTGGCGCCGAGCGCGCCGGCGAGGAACGAGACCGCGCTCGAGGCCGCGTCGCCGGCGTCGTTCCAGCCCTGGAACGCGCATACCATCGCCGGTGCACGCAGGCCGTCCGGACGCCGATCCCAGATCAGGGGTTGCATCCGAATCACCGTACATCATGCCGCGATGGCCTCCGCCGCCTCGACCGATCCGGCTCAGACGATCGCGACCATGCGCCCGCGCGAGCACGTCGACGGCGTGTTCGCCTGCACCCGCAAGGAGCGCCAGATCACGCGCTCGGGCTCGCCCTACCTGACGCTCGAGCTGCGCGACTCGAGCGGCACGATCCTGGCGCGCGCGTTCCGCGACGCCGACCTGCTCGCAGGGCGCTTCGAGCGGGGCGAGCTGGTGCGCGTGGCAGGTCGTGTCGAGCGCTTCCGCGAGCAGCTGCAGATCGACGTCGAGACGATCGCCCGCGCCGAGGGTCAGGAGGCCGACCCGACGCGCTTTCTGCCGGCCTCATACCGCGACCTCGACGAGCTCGAGGGCTTCGTCGAGCACCTGGCGCGCGAGGTATACGAGCCGGGGCTGCGCGGGTTGCTGGACTCACTCTTGGCCGGCCGCGAGCTGCGGCGGCTGATGCGGATCGCGCCGTGCTCGGTGCCCGCGCCCCCGGGCGCAGCGCGAGGCGCGGGCGCCGGCGCCCACCACGCCTACCTCGGAGGCCTGCTCGAGCACACGGTCGCGGTCGCCACGATGGCGATCGAGCTGTGCACGCTGCACCCGCGCCTGGACCGCGACCTGCTCGTGTGCGCGGCGCTCGTGCACGACATCGGCAAGACGCGCGAGTTCACCTACGGGGCCGAGATCGCGCGCAGCCGCGAGGGCGCGCTGCTCGGCCACGTGGAGCTCGGCCTGCGGCTGATCGCCGCCCACGCCCCCGCCACGCTCGCCCCCGAGCGGCTCCTGGAGCTCGAGCACTGCGTCATCTGCCACCACGGCGCCGAGCAGGCGGGCCAGCGCTTCGCCTCGGCCGAGGCGCTCGCGCTGCACCGTCTGAACGCGCTCGATGCGCACCTCAAGGGCGCGATCGAGCACGGCCTCGGCCGGCCTGCGGGCGCAGCGCCCGCCCGAGCGGGCGCGCGCGAGGCCGCCGGGACCGCGTGAGAATGCGGTCAGGGGGCTGACGCCCCGTAAAGACGGGCGTTCTCGATGCCGATACGAGTCGATGGATGGGCGAGAGCGCCATGTCAACCGTTCCCTCGAACAAGGGGGCCGATGAGGAGGTCGTCGAGACCCCCGCGGACCGCGGCCGCGCGGACAGCGTCGAGCGCCGCGAGACGCCGCGCGAGGAGGGCTCCTCGGACGGCCTCCACCCCCCCAAGCACCCGGGCCGCTCCACCCGCATGATCGGCGAGGTCGTGGTCGACCTCGGGCTCGCCGACCGCGAAGAAGTCGAGGAGGCCGTCTCGGCCGCGCGCGCCGCCGGACGTCCCACCGGGCTTGTGCTGGTCGAGCGCGGGATCCTGCGCCACGACCAGCTCGCCCGCGTCGTCGCCGAGCGCTTCGGGCTCGACTTCGTCGACCTGTCGGTCTACGACCTCGACATGGGCGCGGTCAACCTGATCTCGCTCAACGCCGCCAAGCGCTACCAGGCGGTGCCGGTCGGGTACGCCGACGACAACTCGCTCGTGCTCGCGATGGCCAACCCGACCAACGTGCTGACGATCGACGACGTAGGCATGATGACCGGCAGGCGGATCCGGCCCGCGGCCGCCTCGGTCGAGGACCTGAACCTGCTGCTCGCGCGCCTGACGCGCATGGACGAGTCGATCGAGGAGCTCTCCGACGAGGACGCCGAGGACGCCGACGACGCCGCCGGCCTGCTGGTCGACGAGGCCGACAGCGACGCGCCGATCATCAAGCTCGTGCACTCGATCGTCGCGCAGGCGATCGAGCAGGGCGCCTCCGACATCCACTTCAATCCCGAAGAAGGCGACACGCGCGTGCTGTTCCGCGTCGACGGCGTGCTGACGCCGGCCGCGACCATCAAGCGCAAGATGGCCGCCGGCGTCGTCTCGCGCATCAAGATCCTCGCCGACCTCGACATCTCCGAGCGCCGCGTGCCGCAGGACGGCCGCTTCGCGCTGACAGTCGAGGGGCGCCGCGTCGACATCCGCGTCGCGACGCTGCCTCTCGTGCACGGCGAGGGCGCCGTGCTGCGCATCCTCGACAAGGGCGTGGTCGTCGACGGGCTCGACTCGCTCAACATGACGCCCGAGGACGTCGCGCGCTTCCGCGCCGCCGTCAAGCGACCGAACGGCGCCGTGCTGGTCACCGGCCCCACCGGCTCGGGCAAGACCACGACGCTGTACGCGGCGCTGCACGAGGTCAACGACGGCGAGCGCAGCGTGCTCACGATCGAGGACCCGGTCGAGCAGCGCATCCCGGGCATCAAGCAGATGCAGATCGCCCCGAAGGCGGGGGTCACCTTCGACGTCGGGCTGCGCTCGATGCTGCGCGCGGACCCCGACGTGATCATGGTCGGCGAGATCCGCGACCGCGAGACCGCGCACATCGCGGTCGAGGCCGCGCTGACCGGGCACCTCGTGCTCTCGACGCTGCACACGCGCGATGCCCCGAGCGCGCTCGGGCGCCTGATCGACATGGGGATCGAGCCGTTCCTGGTCTCCTCGGCCGTCGACTGCATCGTCGCGCAGCGGCTCGTGCGCGCGCTGTGCCGCCACTGCAAGCGCCCCCAGAACGTCCCGCCCGCCGTACTCGCCGAGTACGGTCTCGAGGGAGCCGAGCCGTATGAGCCGGTCGGCTGCTCGCGCTGCTCGGGAAGCGGCTACCGCGGCCGCCTCGGGGTCTATGAGGTGATGACGGTCAGCGAGCGGATCAGAACGCTGATCCTCGAGCACGCCTCGGTCGACGAGATGGTCGGCGTCGCGCTGTCCGAAGGCATGCGCCGGCTGCGCGACGACGGCATGGAGAAGGTGCGCGAGGGCCTGACCTCGATCGCCGAGGTCGAACGCATGACCACCAGCCTGCTGTAGGCGCGCGAGCGAGGTCGCCCGCGGCCGGGTGGGGCTCCGGTGAGGAGCCGTACCCGCGGGGGGCGGCCGGACTTGGAGAGGACCGGGCCGCCCCCGCGGGAGGCGGGCTACCGCTTGGCGGCCGCCCGGTGGGCCGAGCGGCGCGCCTTCTTGCCACTCGACTTCTTTTGCGTGGAGCCCTTCTTGCCCTTCTTCTTGTGGCTGAGCTCCAGCGGTTTGGGGTTCAGGCGCGTGTCGCCCGAGTACGCGTCAGGCGGGCAGCCCTGCGGCCGTCCGAGATCGAACGGGCCGGAGATCGCCTGCACGACGGCGCCCTTTTCGATCGTCGCCGAGGTGACGGTCAGCAGCGGGTCGACGCGAGGCTCGACGCACAGCTTCCTGCCGATCGCGAACTGCCCGGCGATCATCTCGTAGCCGGCTTTGGCCGCGCCGACGCAGTTCAGCGCCCAGCCCGGGAGTTCACCCGAGCACCCGAACGTGTCTTTGAGCGGCGTGCCGGCGACTCCGCCCGTCGCCACCGTGGTCACGACGGGGACCGAGCTGATGCCGGTCACGGGCACCTGCGCCTGCAGCTGGTAGCCCGTGATCGGGCCGTTGCAGTAGAAGCTGTAGGCGACCTGCTGTTCTTCGCTGCCTTCTTCGGCCGTCCCGGCCGAGATCTTGCCGAGGCAGTTGAGGTTGTTCGGGTTCGATTCATCTGCCCTGCCGATGGCCGGCGCCGCCAGCAGGAGGACGACGGTTCCCACGATCGCGAGCAGCCACAGGGCGGCCTTGCGGTGGGCTTCATGAGTTGCTTGCAACGGGGGTCTCCGTTCGGTTCGTTGGGGTGGTTCTCTCCCTCAGTGCAGGAGCTTTTCGAGGCTCTGCCTGGGGGAAGTCGTGTTGTAGGCCGTGCTCGAGCGCTGTCCCGCCTTGGCGAACGGGGAGAGCAGCACGACGCCGGCGGCGGGCTGGTAGGTCAGCTCCGAGGTCGAGGTGCCGGCCGGCAGTTCGGACTGGGCCGCGATGCCGACCGAGCCGAACGTGACGACGACCAGGCCGTGTTCGCGGAACAGCGAGGAGTTGGTGATCGTCGCGAGGGTGCTCTTCAGGAACGCGTCGGCGGTCGCGAGCTGCCCCGGCGTTTCCGGTGCGCAGGCGGTCCCGGCCGCGCCTTCGGGGCACGGCGGCTGGACGATCGTGTGCAGGATCGGCGGCGCCGCGCCGGGCGCGGGCGCTTCGGCGACCGCGACGTCGGCGGCGAACGCGTTGCCGTCGAGCCCCGACCACGAGGGCAGTAGCGTGCTCGCCGGGATCAGCTGGGTGTCGATGTAGGGCGCGGAGGCCTGCTGTGCCGCGGCGGCTTCGAAGCTCGTCCCGTCGAGCTGGATCAGCCACACGCTCGTGATCTGAGGCAGTTTCGATTTCGGCGCGCTCGAGCCTTTGGTCGTTTCCGAGGCGGCCGATTCTTCCGATGGCGAGGTGCTCGCCGGCTGCGCGGCTTCGCCGGCCGCCGAGTGTGCCTGCGTCGTCGTGGGGGCGGGTTCGCTCGGGCTCGGTTCCGGGCTCGTCTGCGGTGCCGGAGGCGTGCTCGCGGGCGCCGAGGCGCGATGGCGCGCCTGCAGCTCAGCGATCAGCAGCGGCAGGCTGCGCGCGACGCCCGCGTCCGACGGGGAGGGGGAAGGGCCGATCGCCGCCCCGACGACGAGGCCGACGGCGAGCATCGCCCCGGCCAGCGCGGCGCTCCAACGGCGCGAGGGCAGCCGTGCGGAGCGGGCCTGCTCGGGGCGCTCGCGGTCGGTGTCGCTGGGGGGATCGCTCGGCATCGCTCGGGTTCGTGAGGGTTGGAGATGGATAGTTTCCCATAAAACAGGGTAACTGGATCAGTTCTATCGGGATTATGCTATGTTCGCGGCCCGTAGTTGTCAAACCGATGTCAATCCCGCAAGAACGGAGTCTCTGTCAGATGAAACGGATCCGCCGTCTCTCCGCCGCCTTGACGGTGGCCGGCGTGCTCGGGGTCGCGGCGCCTGTGGCCGCCTCTGCTGCCACGACCATCACGATCAGCGGCGCCACCGCCTCCTACCCCCTGGTGGCCCAGCTGGCGTCGAAGTACATAAAGCTTCACCCCGGCAAAGTCAGGTTCAAGATCACCCAGGGCGGCAGCACCGTCGGCATCAGCGACGTCTCGGCCGGCCGCGTCACGATCGGCGATGTCTCGCGCGACCCGCTCACGACCGACCCGTCCGGGCTCGTCTTCTACCCGGTCGCCAAGTACGGGATCTGCATGATCACGAACAAATCGAACCCGCTCGCCAACCTGACGACGGCGCAGGCGATCTCGATCTTCACCGGCAAGACGCGCGCCTGGAGCGGCGTCTCCGGGGCGAGCGCCTCGGGCACGATCGACCTGATCAGCCGCACCTCCACGGCCGGTGTGCTGACGTCCTTCCAGACGGTCCTGCTCGAAGGCAAGAAAGTCTCGAGCCTGGCCACGGAAGAGTCCTCGGACGGGCTGGTGCGCCAGCAGGTCGAAAGCGATCCGAACTCGATCGGGTTCGTGTCGAACTACCAGTCCGACAAAGGCGGCGTCCACGCCGTGTCGCTGAACGGGACCGCGTGCAACCGCTCGTCGGTCACCTCCGGCGCCTATGGCGGCACCGCCCGCTTCTACGAGGTCACCAAAGGCAAGGCCACCGGCGCCGCGTCGGCGTTCATCGGCTGGATCGAGAAAGCAGCCCCGGCCAAGAAGATCATCGCCACGCAGTGGGTCCCGATCGCCTAGCGGGACTCCGTTGCTGGAACGTCTGAGGCATCCCTGGAGCGACCGCCGCGCCGAGCTCACGCTCGGCGCGGCCTCGCTGCTGACCGGCGCGATCGTGATCGCGATGATCGGGTTCGTGTTCGTGCAGGCCTGGCCTGTCTTCAAGCACGATGGCCTCAGCTGGCTGGGGCCCGGAGGGCCCGGCCTCGAACGGCAGATCGAAGGCATGCAGGCCGCGGGCTCCAAACCCGCGGCCGGCGCCTATCACCTGAGCGCCTGGCCGATCGTCTACGCGACGATCGTCACGACGATCGTCTCGGTCGCGCTCGGCATCGTGCTGGCGGTCTTCTCGTCGATCTTCATCGTCGAGCTCGCGCCCGCGCGCCTGCGCCGGATCGTGATCCCCGTGATCAGGCTGCTGGCGTCGGTGCCCTCGGTCGTCTACGGCCTGATCGGCATCCTCGTGCTGGTGCCGTTCGTCGGCAACCACCTCATCAGCCCGGCCGAAAAGACCTCGCTGCAGAACACCGTCCCGCTCACCGGTGCGAGCATCGGCGTGGCGATCCTGATCCTGACCGTGATGATCACGCCGATCATGGTCGCGCTGACATGCGAGGCGCTCGTGTCGGTGCCCAACTCGTGGCGCGAGGGCGCGGTTGCGCTGGGGGTCAACCCGGTGCGCGCGATCCTGGCGGTGACGCTGCGCGCGGCGCGCCCGGCGATCGTCGCGGCAGCCGTGCTCGCGGCAGCAAGGGCGCTCGGCGAGGCGATCATGATCTCGATGGTCGCGGGCGGCAAGTTCTTCTCGCCGCGCCCGGGGGACGGCATCACCTACCTGTTCGAGCCGGTCCGCACGCTGGCGTCGACGATCATCGACTTCCACGAAGGCATCGGCGCGCCGGCCATCAAATCGACGCTGTACGCGTTCGCCGCCGTGCTGCTGTTCTCGGCCTTCATGCTGTCCGTGTCCGGGTATCTGATCAAGCTGCCGCTGCGGCGCTACCAGGTGACCGGATGAGCACACTGACCCCGTATCAGCTCGAGACGGGCAAACGCCGGCCGCGCCAGGGCCCCGGCCGGCGCTCCTCGCCGAGGGAATGGCGCTGGCGCGACCGGATCGCGCTGGTGCTCGCGTGGGGGGCCGGCCTGACCCTGTGCGCCGTGGCGGCCGCGATCGTGATCTACATGGGCTACCGCGGCATCCAGTACCTGCGGCCCTCGATGCTCGTCACCCGGCCGCAGACGAGCACCTCGCAGGCCGGCAGCGGCGGGATCCTCGATCCGCTGCTCGGCACCCTCATCCTGGGGGTGATCGGGATCGTGCTCGCGTTCCCGCTCGCCGTCGCGAGCGCCCTGTGGGTGGTCGAGTACGGACGCCCCACCTGGCTCTCGCGGGTCGTGGAATCGAGCATCGAGATCGTCGCCGGCACCCCCGACATCGTGATCGCGCTGTTCGGCATCGCGTTCTTCCAACTCAGCTTCATGGCGCCGTTCTCGTTCCGCGCCGAAGGCGGAGGCGTGTTCGGCCGCTCGTTCATCGCGGCGGGGGCGATGATGTCGCTGATCGCGCTGCCGCCGGTGTTCGCGGCCACCCGCGACGGCCTGCGCGCGGTGCCCGCGCACATGCGCGAGGCCGCCTTCGCGCTCGGCAAGACCCGGATCGCCACGATCCGCCGAGTGGTGCTCCCGAGCGTGCGCTCGAACATGGCGACCGGCGCCACGCTCGGGATCAGCCGGATCGTCGGCGACACCGCGATCGTCGTGATCCTGCTCGGCGACACGTCGCGCATCGAACCGCAGAACAACGTGCCCGTGGCCGGTCTGCTGCGGGGAACAGGGACCACGCTCACGAACTTCATCTACAACAACTCGCCGGCCGGCGAAGGGGCGGCGCCGGAGAAGGCATACGCCGCCGCCTTCGTGCTGATGGTGATGGTGCTCGGGCTGAACCTGCTCGTCGACCGGATCGGCCGCTCGCAGGCGGAATCGACCGGCCTGACAGTCGCCGGCGCGGTCGTCTGAGCGCGGACCGGGCGCCGCTTTACAACCCGCCGGACACCCGCTACCCTCCTAGATCAGTAGTCCGATGAGGAAAGTAAACCCGGTGGAGTTGGTGTCCGATAAACGCGATGAGGAAGCTGCGCAATGAGCCCTGAGGAGATGCTGCTCGACCGGCTGGCCAGCGAGATGACCGCAGACGAGCAACCCACCGAACCGCTCCCGCGGCTGCAGGAGCCGGCCACCGAGCCGCTGCCGCGCATCGCGCCGCAGCCCGCCCCGCCGGCGACCGTGCCGCCCGTGCGGACGATCGTGTTGGACCGCGAGCCCGTCCCGGCCCCTCCGCCGAGCGACCGCCAGTCGATCAGGGAGGTCTCGGCCTCCGGTCCCGTGCGGCTGCGCCTGGAGCAGGTCAGCATCGACTACGGCGCCAAGCAGGCCGTCAAGTCGGTCTCGCTGTCGATCCACCAGGGGGAGGTGCTCGCGCTGATCGGCCCCTCCGGGTGCGGCAAGACCACGCTGCTGCGCACGCTCAACCGCCTCACCGAGCTGACCCCGAGCGCCGCGCGCGCGGGGCACATCATGCTCGACGGCGAGGACATCCACGAGCTGCCCGATACGACGCTGCGCTCGCGCGTGGCGATGGTCTTCCAGCAGCCGAACCCCTTCCCGATGTCGATCTTCGACAACGTCGCGTTCGCACTTCGCGAACAGTCGCGCAAGCGGCCGCGCAGGCGCGAGCTCGAGCCGCTGGTCATCGACGCGCTGGAGCGGGCGGGCCTCTACGACGAGGTCAGGGACAACCTCGACGGGCCGGCGCTGCGCCTGTCCGGCGGCCAGCAGCAGCGGCTGTGCATCGCACGAGCGATCGCGCCGCGACCCGAGGTGCTGCTGATGGATGAGCCGTGCAGCGCGCTCGACCCGATCTCGACCAACACGATCGAGACGCTGATCGGCGAGCTGCGGCGCGACCTCGCGGTCGTCGTCGTCACGCACAACCTCGCCCAGGCCCACCGCATCGCCGACAAGGTCGCCTTCATGTACCTCGGCGACCTGATCGAGTACGGAACCGCCTCCCAGGTGTTCGACGAACCGCGCGCGAGCCGCACGCGGGACTACGTCGCCGGCGCCTTCGGTTGAGCCGCCGAGGAAGGAGCCCGAGCAGATGAGCCTCGTCCCCGTCCCGTCCGAGCAGCCGAACGCGAACTGCGCGGACTGCGGCGCGGTGCTGGTCGCCGACCAGCGCTACTGCCTCTCGTGCGGGCAGCCCGTCTCGCCGGTGCGGCTGGCTTTCCTTGACGCGCTCACACCCGCGGCGCCGGCGCCCGCCCAGACCGCGTGGGCCGTGCCGAGCACGATCGAGGGCACGGCGGTCGGCTACCTGCCGCCCGCGTCCGAACAGGGGGCCAACGCGTGGCTGAAGCGCAACTCGGGCCTGCTCGGCCTGTTCACCGTGCTGCTGCTGTGCCTGCTGGTCGGGCTGCTCGTCGGCCACTGGGTCAGCCAGAGCAAGGCGCCCGCGAACCAGGTGGTGAAAGTCGAAGGGCTCGCCGGGCTGGCCGCGACCGGCAGCGGCTCCACGGGGTCCAGCGGCACCTCTACGACCTCTTCGGGCTCCTCCTCGCACAGCAGCACGCCGACCGCTCCGGCCTCGACCCCGAAACAGGAAAAGGCCGAAGTCGAAGAAGCGAAGAAGATCGAAAAACAGCCCTTGGCACAGCCGAAGAAGGCGACGACGACGATCCAGAAACTGAGCAAATCGACGGGCAAGAAGCACCACGAAGAAATCGAAGCTCAGGGCGCCACGCCGCTCGAAACCGGCTAGCGCGATGAGCTCCAGCGACGATTTCGACGGCATGCCCGCGGAGCAGACGAGCGACGCTACGATCGGCGTCGTGCTGCCGGTCGGCGGCCTGGAGGCCGAAGACGGCCCGCGCGGCTCGATGCGCGAGCTGCGCCGCCGCCGCCGCCAGCTCGCCGAGCGGGTCGCGGAGCTGACCTGGGACCTGGGCGGGCTCGCCTACGAGATGGCGATCCGCGACCACTACCGGCTCGACGTGCTGGCGCGCAAAGCCGCCGAACTCCAGCAGGCCGACGCCGAGCTCGACGAGGTGCAGCGCCTGCTCGCGGGGGCCGAGGCCGGGATCCACGGGCAGTGCCTCTCCTGCGGCGCGGTCCACAGCCGCGGCGCCGCGTTCTGCTGGCACTGCGGCGCCTCGCTGCTGGCCGAGGGGCGCCCGGCCGCGCTCCAGCAGCAGCCCGCGGTCTGAGAGCTTCGTCCAGTTCCGCGCGCGGCGCCCGGCACCGCCGTTAGCCTGGGCGGCGGATGCGCGCAGCCCGCATGCGATCCCCGCTGAACGTCGTGGCGCTGTGCGCCGCGCTCGTGGTGCTGCTCGCGCTCGGCGCGGACGTGGCACAGGGGGCGCACCGCCACAGACACCACGCCCGCCACGCCGACCGCGCGATCATCCCGGGGGTCTCGGAGTACGGCTGCCCGATCCTGCCCGCGGAAGACCCGCTCAACCAGGAAGTCGCAGGGTTGCCGGTCAGCCCGCACTCGAGCGAATACGTCGAAAGCATCGGCCTCACGGCCCACCTGCACCCGGACTTCGGCAACAACCCCGCCTACGGCATCCCCTACGAGGTCGTGGGTCCCGAACAGCCGAAGGTCCCGGTCACCTTCACCAAATACCGCAGCGAATCGGACCCCGGCCCATATCCGATCCCGCCGGGCGCCGCGATCGAGGGCGGCGGCCCGAAGGGCCGCGGCGACAAGCACGTGCTGGTCGTGCAGGAAGGCAGCTGCATGCTCTACGAGCTCTACAAAGCGTCGCACCACGGCGCCGGCTGGCATGCGGTATCGGGCGCCACCTTCGACCTTCGAAGCGACGCGCTGCGCCCCGAAGGCTGGACCTCGGCAGACGCGGCAGGGCTGCCGATCTTCCCGCTGCTGGCGCGCTACCCCGAGGTCGCCGCGGGCGCGATCGACCACGCGCTGCGTGTGACGGTGCCTCGCACCCAGGCCGGCTACATCCATCCGGCGACGCACTTCGCCTCCTCGAGCAGCGACCCGGCGCTTCCGCCGATGGGCCTGCGGCTGCGGCTGGCCGCCTCCTACAACCTCGAAGGCTTCAGCGGACAGGCGCTCGTGATCCTGCAGGCGCTGAAGCGCTACGGGCTGATCGTCGCCGACAACGGCTCGCCGTGGTACATCACGGGCGCGCCCTCGCCCGGCTGGGAAGAAGCGAGCATCTTGCAGATCGAGAAGGTTCCGGGGTCGGCCTTCGAAGCCGTCGAAACGGGTCCGATCATCCACTGAGCGCGGGCGCGGGGACGCCGGCCGTCCGGCGGCCTCCGGTCAGCGCTCGCCTCGGGCTCAGGCCTGGTGCGTCGGCTCGGCGGGAGCCGGCGGAGCCGGAGCCGGGGGCGCGGGCTGGGCCGCCGGGGCGGGCTGTGCCACGGGCGCCGCCTCCTGTGCCTGCTGCGGCTGCTGCTGGGGGCCGGGGTTCAGCGCGGGCTTGGACTCGGCGCTGATCGAGTCCTTGAACTCCCGCATCCCGGAGCCGAGCGAGCGGCCGATTTCGGGCAGCCGTTTGGCGCCGAACACCAGCAGCAGGATCACGACCAGGAAGGCGATGTGAAGTGGGTTGTCGAGTCCCATCAGGGTCAGTCTAGGCGATTATCGCCCGGGCGACCAGCGGCGCCGGCGCCCTGGTGGACGCTCCCCGCGGAGCGCCCCGCCACGGCCGCGCCGGCGGGCTCGCGCAGTGTCCGCCTCACCAGCTGCGCTGCGACCAGCACCATCAGCGCCGCGAACGCGTCGCGCAGCGCGGCGCCCGAGAGCAGGTTCGCGAGCGCGACGCCGGCAGCGGCGCCCGCCACCGACAGCAGGCCGAGCACGATCGCGTCGTGGCGGTGCACGTTGCCGTAGCGGTCCTGGCGCACCGTCCCGACGATCGCGACCGGCACGATCGCCAGCAGCGAGGTGGCCTCCGCCTGGTGCTGGTCGAGTCCGAGGAAGATCACGAGCCCCGGCACGAACAGGACGCCGCCGCCGACGCCGAGCAGCCCCGCGACGACGCCGCCGGCGAGGCCGATCGCTATCGCCCCGATCACCTCAGCACCAGCTCGACCGCGCTCGCGAGCAGGATCGCCGCGAACAGCAGCGAGATGACCCGCGCCTGCAAGCGCTGTTGCAGCCACGTCCCGGCGAGCACGCCGCCCACGGCCGGCACGCCGATCAGCAAGGCGTCGAGCAGCCGCACGTTGCCGTACAGGCCCTGCACGGCCGCCGCGAACGAGGCGATGAACACGATCGCGGCCAGCGATGTGGCCGTCGCGCCGCGCTCCTCGTACCCGAGCCACAGGATCAGCAGCGGGACGATCACGCTGCCGCCGCCGACCCCGAACAGGCCGCTGAACAGACCCCCGAGCGTCCCGATCAGGCCGAGGCGCAGGACGCGGCCCTGACGGGCCTCAGCGGCCACATGCATGAGCGGGCTGGCCGGCGACCATGCGCGGCATACTAGAGCGCGTGTCGCCCGCCGCAACGCTCGTGGAGGCGCTCGGACCGATCCGCTCAGAGCCCGACCGCTCGGCCGTCCTGCTCGACATCGACGGCACCCTGGCGCCGATCGTCAGGCACGCCGGCGACGCCCACGTCCCCGAGGCCACGCGCGCGGTTCTGATCGAGGTCTCGCGCCGCTACGGGCTGGTCGGCTGCGTCAGCGGCCGGCGCGCGACGACCGCGCGTCAGATCGTCGCGATCGGCACGCTGACCTACGTGGGCAACCACGGCGGCGAGCTGCTGCGGCCGGGGCGCACCACGGCCGAGGTCGACCCGGAGCTGGCCGCCTGGAGCGATCGCGTGCGGGCGTTCGTCGAGCGTGCCTACACCCCCGAACACCAGCGCCTGCGTGTGCGCAGCGAGGACAAGGGCGCGATCGCCGCCTTCCACTGGCGCGGGGCCCCCGACGAGGAGGCCGCCGAGGCTGCCGTGCGCGCGATCGCCGAGCGCGCCGAGCGCGAGGGCTTCGTTGTGCACTGGGGCCGCAAGGTGCTGGAGGTGCGACCGCCCGTGCGGTTCGACAAGGGTCTCGGGATCGCCGCGCTGGTGCGCGGCCAGGAGCTCGCGGCGGCCCTGTACGTCGGCGATGACACGACCGACCTCGACGCGTTCCGCACGCTGCGCTCGCTGCAGGAGCAGGGGGCGCTCGGCACGGCCATCTGCGTGGCGGTCAGCTCCGATGAGACGCCGCCCGAGCTGGCGGCGGCCGCAGACCTGTCGGTCGACGGCCCGGGAGGCGTGCGGGGGCTGCTAGAGGCGCTGCTGTAGCGCCGTGCGGTTCGTCGACTTCCTCCGGACCACCGTGCTGCTGAGCGCGGGCGCCGCGACCGCGCTCGCGGCGATCACGGTGCTGGCGGCGGCGGCCGCCTCGGACCGCCTGCTGGTCGCGGTGGCGGCCGGGTGGTGGCTGATCGCGGGGATCATCGGGCTGCGGCTCGGGCGGCGCGGCGAGACCAGCCCGCCGATCGCGCGGCTGCTCGCCTCGGCGCGCTCGAGCACCACGCTGCCCGAGCAGCACCCGAGCGCGATCCTGCTCAACCGCCTGTGGCCGCTGCTCGTGTTCACGCTGCTGTCCGGCGGGCTCGCCTTCCTGGCGCCGCAGATCCCTGGCATCGCCGCCGGCTTCGCGGTCATCTGGGCGCTCGCATGGCGCCGCCAGGACGCGGCCGTGGCGGCGATCGAGGAGCGCGACGGCACGACCTTCTACGTGCGCCGCACCTCGCCGATGCGCCCGATGGCGCTGCTGCGCACCCCCGGCTTCCGCTCGAGCCGCGCTGAACGCACGGGCGGGGCGATCGGCTGAGATGGCGCCCGAGCGCGCGCCCGAGGTGCTGATCGTCTCGCTCGGCTCGACCACCGGGCTGCGCGCCGCCGACGACGAGCTGGCGGCGTCGCTCGGGCGCGCCGGCGCCGCCGTCGCGATGGTGCGCGCCGAGCCGCCCGGCCGCCGGCGCACGATGGCGCTGACCGACCTCGCCTGGGCGCGCGCCGCGCGCGCAGCTGCTGCCGCGAGGCTGGCCCGGGGCGCCGAGCGCCCGCGCGCGATCGTCTACTCGACCACGACCGCCGCGCTCCTGTGGCGGGCTCCGGGCGCGATCCGCTTCGACGCGCCCGCCGCCGGCAACCGCCCCGGCCGGCACGGGCTCTGGCAGCGCCCACTCGAGCTTCGCAGGCTGCGCCGCGCGCCGCTGCTGCTGCCGCTCAGCGAGGGCGGCCTCGCCGAAGTGCCCGCGGCGGCGCGCGCCTCCGGGCGGGCGCTCGTGCTGCCGCTGCCGGTCGCGGCTTCCGGCCCGCCGGCCGCCGAGCGCGACATCGCCGCGATCACCTACGCGGGCAACCCGGCCAAGAAGGGTCTCGACCGTGTGCTGGCGGCATGGCGCACGGTCCGCGCGGTGCTCGACGCGAGCAGCGGCGGGCCGAGGCCGGAGCTGCTGGTCGCGGGCTCGCCGGCGCAGGAGCTGCGGCGCGCGGGCGTCGAGCTCGATCCCGCGCACGGCGAGCGCAGCGTGGGCCGGCTCGCGGCCGATGAGTACCGCGCGCTGCTGCGGCGCGCGCGTGTGTTCGTATGCGCGCCGCGCCGCGAGGACTACGGCGCCGCGCAGCTCGAGGCGCTCGCCGACGGCTGCCTGCTCGCGACGACGCCTGCGCCCGGTCCCTACGCCGCCCTGCCGATCGCGCGCCGCCTGGATGAGCGGCTCGTCGACGACGACCTCGCGACGGCACTCGCGTGCGCGCTCGCGCACCCGGACCCGGCCGGCTACAGCGCGCGCGCGGCCGTCGAGCTCGCGCCCTTCGCGCCGGCGGCGATCGACCGCCGCGTCGCCGAGGAGCTGCTGCCGCGGCTGCTCGGCGGGGCGCCGGGCCGCTAGACGAGGCCGCTCGCGCGGGTGGGGTCGCGCGTCCCGCCGGCCCCGGCCGCTCGGGCGTCCGCGGCGGCGAGGGTGTCGCCGGGGGCCTAGCGCGCCGCGCGGGTGCGGCGGCGGGGCGTGGCGGCGGCTTCGCGGCGCAGCTCCGGCCACGGCCGCGTGTTGGCGATCTGCTCGGGGCCGAGCCATGCGCGGCGCGCGGTCGCGACGCCCCAGCGCATGTTGCGAAGGGTCCGCGTTTTGTGCGCGTCGGAGTCGATCACGATCAGCACGCCCGCGCGCGCGGCGGCGCGCGCGTGCACATCCGACAGGTCGCGCCGGTCGGGGTTGCCGTTGATCTCGAGCATCGTCCCCGCGCGGGCAGCGGCCGCGAACACGGCCTCGAGGTCGACGGCGTAGGCCGCGCGGCGCTCGATCAGGCGGCCGGTGGGGTGGCCGATCGCGCGAACGAGCGGATGCTCGACGGCCGCGACCATGCGCTCGGTCATCGCCTGCTCGCTCATCCGGAACGAGGTGTGGACGCTGGCGAGGACCCAGTCCAGGCGCGCGAGCAGCTCGTCCTCGTAATCGAGCGAGCCGTCGGGTAGCACGTTGACCTCGCTGCCCGACAGCAGCTCGATGCCCGGCAATCGCTCGTTCGCCTGCGCGATCAGCTCGATCTGGCGTTCCAGCTGCGCGGGGGAGACGTCGTTGCCGAAGCCGTGGCTGGCCGAGTGGTCGGTGATCGCGAGGTACTCGTAGCCGAGCTCGCGCGCCGCGAGCCCCATCTCCTCGATCGTGTAGTGCCCGTCCGAGGCGATCGTGTGGCTGTGCAGGTCGCCGCGGATGTCGGCGAGCTCCACGAGCCGCGGCAGCTCGCCCGCCGCGGCGGCCTGCAGCTCGCCGCGGTCCTCGCGCAGCTCGGGCTCGATGTAATCGAGGCCGAGGCGCCGGTAAACCTCGGTCTCGGTCGCGCACTCGAGCACGCTGCCGTCGGCGTCGTCGGCGATGCCGTACTCGGAGACGTGCAGGCCGCGGCGCACGGCCGCCTCGCGCAGAGCCGCGTTGTGGGCGCCCGAGCCCGTGAAGTGCTGCAGCAGGTTGCCGAGCTGGGCCGGGGCTCCGATCCGGAGGTCGACGTCGACACCGGCGTGCGTGCGGGCGTGCGCACCGGCGGCCCCGGAGGATCTGACGTGCTCGATCTGCTCCAGCTCGCCGAGTGCCTTCACGAGCGCCGCCGGGTCGGTCGTGACGGCGACCAGGTCGATGTCCTTGACGCTGTCCGCACAGCGGCGGATCGATCCGGCCAGCAGTACCGTGCTGTCGGGCGGCCCGGTCCGCTCGAGGCCCGATGCGAGCGCTTCCGCGATCTCGAGCGCGCGCGTCAGCAGCCGTCGCCCGGAGCGCTCCTCGGGGTTTCGCTCGCGCTCGTCGAGCGCCGCCAGCATGCTCTGCTCGAACTTCGGCCCGAGCCCTTTGACCGTCCGCAGGCGCTGGCCCTGCGCCGCCTCGCGCAGCGCCTCGGGCGAGTCGATGCCGAGCTCCGAATAGAGCAGGCGCGCGCGCTTTGCGCCGAGGCCCGGCAACCGCATCAGCGAGATCACGCCCGCCGGGTAGCGAGCCCGCAGCTTCTGGGTGGCGGGAATCGAGCCGTCGGCGACGAGTGCGCGGATCTTCTCCTGCAGGGTCGCGCCGATCCCGGGCAGCTCGCTCGCGCGCCCCTGGCGGGCGAGCGCCGCGACCGACACCGAGGCCTCTCGCACGGCCTTGGCCGCGGTGCGGTAGGCGGCGACCCGGTGCACGATCGCGCCGTCGAGCTCGTACAGGTCGCCGAGCTCGGCCAGCGCATCGGCGATCTCGGCGTTGCTCGGGTCGGCCCGGGGCATGGCTCCAGCCTAGGGCCAGGCGCCCCCCGTGGCGGCCGCGGCGGTCTGCGTCACGCTCTAGGGTACGCGCACCCATGCCCGGCGAGCCCTGGCTGATACTCCCGACCTACAACGAGGCCGAGAATGTCGAGGCGATCCTGACGGCCTCGAGCGGCGTGCTGGCGAGGGCTGCGCCCGAGGGCTTCAAGATCCTCGTCGTCGATGACGGCTCACCCGATGGCACCGGCCGGCTGGCCGACGAGATGGCGGCGCGCAACGAGTGGGTCGAGGTCCTGCACCGGACCGAGAAGGGCGGCATCGGCCCGGCCTACCTGGCCGGCTTCGCGCACGCGCTCGACGCCGGCGCGGGCTACGTCATGGAGATGGACTCCGACTTCTCCCACGACCCGGCCGACCTCGCCCGGCTGCTCGACGCCGCGCGGGGCGACGCCGACCTGGCGCTCGGCTCGCGCTACGTCCCCGGCGGGGGCGTGACCGACTGGGGGCTCGTGCGCAGGCTCGTCAGCGAGGGCGGCTCGACCTACGCGCGGGTCGTGCTCGGGCTGAAGATCAGGGACCTGACGGGCGGGTTCAAGTGCTTCCGGCGCGAGGTGCTGGAAGCGATCGAGTTCGAGGGCGTGCGCTCGCGTGGATACGCGTTCCAGGTCGAGCTCACCTACCGCGCCGTGCAGGCGGGCTTCCGCGTGCAGGAGGTTCCGATCGTGTTTCGCGACCGCGAGCAGGGGAAGAGCAAGATGTCGTGGCGCATCGCCGCCGAGGCGATGTGGCTCGTGCCGATGCTGCGCTTCGGCTGAGCTGCGCATCAAGGCGGCCGCCCCGCCCGCCGATGCAGAGGGGATGGACGCATCCTCCTACGCGTTCGCACACGGCATCAGGCACACACGCACGACACTCCGCTCCTGGCAGCGCGACCCGGGCCGGGTCATCGGGCGCTGGACGGCGGGCGCGGCGCTCGCCGCGGCCGCTCTGCTGACCGCGGTGCTCGTGATCGCCGAGCTCGACAGGGGCTACTGGAGGGTCCTGCAGCTGCAGCCGCCGTTCGCGGTCGGCGACGGCGGTGATGTGCTGCACCTGCTGCGCGCCAACATGCTCGTGCTCGCGTTGCACGCGATGGCGTGCGTGGCGGGCTTCATCGCCGGCAGCTCGCTGCCGCTGCAGGCCGAGCAGCACCGCGGCGCTTCGCGCTGGCTGCACGAACACGGCGGGCGCCTGGCGATCGCCTTCGTCGCGTGCGCGACCGCCTTCTCGCTGTCGACCCAGGCGTATCTGATCGGCCATACGCTGGCCGGCGTCTCGCACTTCCTGGGGGTCTCGCCGGCGGTGCTGCTGCTGGGCGTGCTGCCGCATGCGATCCCCGAGCTGATCGCGCTGTTCCTGCCGCTCGCAGCGTGGATCATCGCCAGCCGCGGGGGCCACTGGGAGCAGCTGCTGGCGGCCACGCTCGTGACAGTCGCGATCGCGGTGCCGGTGCTCGTGGCGGCCGCCTTCGTCGAGGTCTACATCTCGCCCCACCTGTTCACGGCGCTGACGGGGATCCACCCCCCGATCGTGCGTCACTTCCACGGCTGGGAAGTGGTTGTCCGCTGAAGGCGGGCGCGCGGCGTTGTGATAATCCTCCCGTGGCCTACGACGAGGAGCTCGCCAACCGAATCCGCGAGCTCGTCGGGACCGAGCCGGGCCTGTCCGAGCGGCGCATGTTCGGGGGGCTCGCGTTCCTGATCGACGGCCACATGTCGGTCGCCGTCAGCGGTCGCGGTGGGCTGCTGCTGCGCTGCGATCCCGCGGACACGGAGGCGCTGCGCGCCAAGCCGCACGCGGGGCCGTTCCAGATGCGCGGGCGCACGATGGAGGGCTGGCTGCGCGTCGGGGCCGAGGGCGTCGCGACCAAGCGCCAGCTCGAGCGCTGGGTCGGGCGCGCGGTCGCCCACGCGCGCTCGCTGCCGGCCAAGTAGCCGCCCCGGCACCCATTCCTTCATTTTGTATAGTGAGGGGTAAGCGAGCGAACAAGGAGACCAGTGATGGCAGGCACCCTCAACGCAGTCACCGACAACAACTTCGACGCCGAGGTGCTCGAGGCCGAAGGTCCCGTGCTGGTCGACTTCTGGGCCCCCTGGTGCGGTCCGTGCCGCGTCGTCGCGCCGGTGCTCGAGGAGATCGCCTCCGAGAAACAGGACCTGAAGATCGTCAAGCTCGATATCGACGAGAACCCGCAGACGGCCGCGCGCTTCCAGGTGCTCTCGATCCCGACGATGATCCTGTTCAAGGGCGGCCAGCCGGTCAAGACGGTGATCGGCGCCTACCCGAAGCGCAAGCTCGAGCAGGAGCTCGAGCCCGCGCTCGCAGCCGCCTGACGCGGTGACCGCGCCCCGCCCGTGACCGCCGGCTCACCGGCGGCCGGTCGGGCGCGCGCCGCGCCTCAGCCGCCCGCGCGCCCCAGCCCGATCACGAGCGCGAGGCCTTCGACCTCGGTCGTCTCGCTGTGCTCGCGCGACTGCGGCTGCGCGTCGTCGTGCTCGCCGATCCGCGCCGCCAGCGCGAGTGTCTCTTCGGAGAGGTAGTCGCGCTGCTCGCGCGCGGCCTCCAGCAGCGCCGGGTCGCCGTCGAGGTCGAGCTCGATGCGGTCCTCGACCGCCAGGCCGGCCGCCTTGCGCGCGTTCTGCACGGCATGCACGACCTCCCGCCCGCGGCCGGCGCGGCGCAGCTGCTCATCGATCTCGAGATCGAGCGCGACGGCGTGCGATCCCTCGCGCTCGACGCTGTAGCCCTCGGGCGCTCGCAGCGTGAGGATCAGGTCCTCGGCCGACAGCGAGTGGTCGCGTCCGGATACCGAGATCCCGATCTGTTCGCCGTCGCGCACCGCGGCAGCCACGCGCGCAGGGTCGAGCGCCGCGATCGCTGAGGCCGCCTGCGGCATCTCGCGGCCGAACAAGGGTCCGAGCGTGCGGTAGTTGGCCTTGACCTCATAGCTGCCGAGCTCCTCGGCGGCGGCGACGAACCGGATCCTGCTCACGTTCAGCTCCTCGCGCACGATCTCGGCCAGGCGCTCGATCGCCTCGCGCTCGCGCCGGTCGGCTACGACGACCGCCTCGCCGAGCGGCTGGCGCACCTTGATCTTCGCCTTGCCGCGAGCGCCGAGGCCGAGCCGCACTGTCTCGCGCGCGAGCTCCATCGCCTCTTCGAGGCCCGGATCGCGGGCGCCGATCTCCTCGGGGCGCGGGAAGTCGCACAGGTGCACGCTCGCAAGCGCTCCGTCGAGGTTGTCGTAGATCTCATCGGCGATGAACGGACAGAACGGCGCCAGCATGCGCGCGAGCGCCAGCAGGCACGTCCGCAGCGTTTCGAACGCCCCGGCATCCCCTTCCCAGAAGCGCCGCCGCGAGCGGCGCACGTACCAGTTGGAGAGCTCGTCGAGCAGCTCGGCGATCGCGCGCCCGGCGCTCGTCGCGTCATATGCCTCGAGGCGCTCGGTCACGAGCTCGGCGGTTGCCGCGGTGCGGGACAGCGCCCAGCGGTCGAGGTCCGTGGTCCCATCCGAGGCCGGCATGGAGCGCCGGCCGACCCCATCCGAGGCCGGCATGGAGCGCCGGCCGACCCCATCCGAGGCCGGCATGGAGCGCCGGCCGACCCCATCCGAGGCCGGCGGCGCGCCCTGGCCCCCGGCGCCGAGCTGCCCGGCGGCGGCGCGGGCGTACAGGGCGTAGAAGTAGTACGTCGACCACAGCTGCTTGAGGAACAGCCGCACGCCCTCGCCGATCGTCTCGGCCGAGAAGCGATAGCCGTCCCACGGCTGCTTGGAGGTGAAGAAGTACCAGCGGAACGCGTCGGCGCCGAAGGCGTCGAGCACGTCCCACGGCTCGACCGTGTTCCCTTTGGACTTGGACATCTTCTGCCCCTGCTCGTCCAGGATCAGCCCGAGGCAGACGACGTTGCGGTACGGCGCGCCGTTGCCGAGCAGCACCGACTCGGCGAGCAGCGAGTAGAACCAGCCCCGCGTCTGGTCCTGCGCCTCGCAGATGAAGTCGGCCGGGAACTGGGTCATCTCGGCCTGGCCCTCGAACGGGTAGTGGTGCTGCGCGAACGGCATCGCGCCGGAGTCGAACCACACGTCGATCACCTCGGGCACGCGCCGCATCTGCTCGCCACAGCCCTCCTGTGTGCAGGCGAAGCCGACCTCGTCGACATACGGCCGGTGGTGGTCGTCGAGCTCGGCGCCCGACCGCTCGGCGAGCTCGGCGAACGAGCCGACCACGTGCACGTGCCCCCCCGCGCAGCGCCACACCGGCAGCGGCGTGCCCCAGTAGCGCTCGCGCGAGAGCGCCCAGTCGACGTTGTTCTGAAGCCAGTCGCCGAAGCGGCCGTGCTTGACGTGGGGGGGATGCCAGTGGACCGTCTCGTTGGCGCCCAGCAGCTGGTCGCGCAGCGTCGAGGTCGCGATGTACCACGACGGTTTGGCGTAGTAGATGAGCGGGTTTCCCGAGCGCCAGCAGTGCGGGTAGGCGTGCTCGTAATCCTCGACCTTCAGCAGCAGGCCGGCCTCGCGCAGGTCCTCGATCAGCTCGCTCGTCACGTCCTCGTCCTTGACCCCCCGGCCCTCGTAGGAGGAGCCCGTGCGGCCGAGCACGCGCTCGTCGAAGGTCCCGTTCGGGCGCACCGGGTTGTAGAGGCTGCCGGCGACGGTGGGGTCGAACCCGACCCGGTCGGAGGCGGCGGCGACGCGGTAGTCGTCCTCGCCGAAGGCCGGCGCCAGGTGCACGGCGCCGGTGCCATCGTCGGTCGTCACGAACTCGTCGGTGAGGATCGGCGCGAGCCCGGGCTCCCGGTCGCTCGCCGCGAAGATCGGGCTCCGATAGCCCGTGTAGCGCGCGGCGAGCTCGGCGCCGGTCATCCGCTCGAGGACCTCGGCTCCCTCACCCAGCACCGCCTCGACGCGCGCCTCCGCCAGCAGGTAGGTCTCCTCGCCCGAGCGCACGCGCGCGTAGGTCGCCGACGGGGACACCGCGACCGCGACGTTGCCCGGCAGCGTCCACGGCGTCGTCGTCCACACCAGCAGGCGATCGTCTCCCGGCTCGACGGGCAGCTTCAGGTAGACGCTCGGGTCGACCACGTCGCGGTAGCCCTGCGCGACCTCGTGCGAGGAGAGGGTCGTCTCGCAGCGCGGGCAGTAGGGGACGACCTTGTGGCCCTCGTAGAGCAGCCCGCGGGCGTGGATCTCGGCGAGCGCCCACCAGACCGACTCGATGTAGGGCTCATCCAGCGTCCGGTAGGCGTTCTCGAGGTCCAGCCAGAAGCCGATGCGTTCTGTCAGGCGGTCCCACTCCTCCAGGAACGCGAACACCGAGTCGCGGCATTCGGCGTTGAAGCGCCCGATCCCGTAGGTCTCGATCTCGTCCTTCGAGGTGATCCCGAGTTTCTCTTCGACCGCGATCTCGACGGGCAGGCCGTGGCAGTCCCAGCCGCCCTTGCGCTCGACGCGCTTTCCGCGCATCGTCTGGAAGCGGGGGTAGATGTCCTTGAACACGCGCGAGAGGACATGGTGAGATCCCGGGGGACCGTTGGCGGTGGGTGGGCCCTCGTAGAAGACCCATTCGGGCGCCCCCGCGCGCGCCGCCAGCGAGGCGTGGAAGACATCGCGCTCGCGCCAGCGCGCGAGCACCTCCTGCTCCATCTCGGGCAGCTCGCGCCGCGGATCGACCTCGCGGCGGGGGATCAGGTCTTGCACGCTGCTCACGGGGACGGCCATTCTAGGCCGCGCGGCGGCCTGGGATCAGCGCACCGCCCCGTCGGGTGCGCTCATCAGCGCACCGTGCTGCCGGCGCGTGCTCAGCGCACCGCCGGGGGCGCGGAGAACAGGCCGTCGAGCGTGCCCGCCCGCGGGTCGGCCGCGCCGCCGAGCAGCGGCAGGCCGAGCGCGCGCTCGATCGTCCCGAGCACGCCGTAGTGGTCGACCGCTCGCGCGTCGCGAGCGCCGGCGATCACCTGCGGACCGGCCACGATCGTGGCGATGTGCCCGCCGTGGGCTTCTCCGCAGCAGCCTTCGTCGCTCGTGCCCTCGTCCCATGTGAGGACCAGGAAGCCGTGCGGGCCGAGCTCGCGAACGAGCGCCGGCACGGTGCGGGCGAGGAACGTGTCGGCGGCGCGCAGCGAGCAGCTGTGGCCGTCGTCGCACAGGTTGGGCGTGACCCAGGCGTAGGTGGGCAGCGAGCCGGTCCGCAGGTCGCTCGCCAGCGTCGCGAACCCGACCAGGCGCCTGCAGCGCGCCGGGCGCGAGACCACATCCTCGTAGTAGGAGAGCGGGTTGTGCTTGCGGGCGTAGGAGCTCCACCCGGCGCCGAGGTAGCACGGCCGCGGAGCGTCCTCGAGGTAGGCCTTCCAGGAGATCCCGCGCGCTTCCAGCTGGTCGACGATGTTGGGCGCGCGCACGACGCACGCCGAGCAGTCCGATTCGATGCCCTGCGTCGAGCCGCTCGTGAGCGCGAGGTAGTTCGGCAGTGACGGGTGTGCGACGGCGTAGCTCTGGGTCGCCAGGCCGTAGCGGCGCGCGAGCGCGTTGACGTACGGCGCGCTCTTGCTGCCGATCACTTCGCCGTACTCGGCGTTCTCCATCACGACGATCACGATGTGCGAGGCGCTCGAGGCCGGCAGCCGCGAGGGCTGCCCGACGGCCAGCGGCCGCCCGGCGTGCGCGGAGCCACAGCCCGCCGCGGCCAGCGCGAGCGCGCACGAGGCGGCGGCGAGGGCTGTGCGGCTCATCGCGTGATCGTCGCGCATCGGCGGCCCGCCGGGCGCCGCCTGCGCGAACCTAGGATGTGGGCGATGAGGCTGCGCCTGTACCACCACCCCGACGGTGCGCGCGTGGCCTACCGCGAGCTCGGCGCCGGGCCTCCGCTGGCGCTGCTCCACTCGGCTCTGCTCTCGCACCTCGAGTGGGAGCCGGCCGTCGGGCAGCTCGCCGACCGCTTTCGCGTCGTGCTGCCGGACCTGCCTCTGCACGGCGACTCCGAGCAGCGCCCGCGCCACCCGTACACGTTCGACTGGTTCGCGCAGGTGCTCGCCGGCTTCTGCGCGGAGGTATTGGGGCCGCGCCCATTGATCGCCGGGCATGACGCGGGCAGCGAGATCGCGCTGCGCGCGATCGAGCTCGGCATCCTCTCGCCCGCGCGCCTCGTGCTGATGCCCAGCCGCCTGCACGCGCCGCCGGCGCGCGCCGGGCGCCGCGCTGCGCTGCAGTCGCTCGCGCGCGCCGGCGCGGTCCCCGGGCTCGACGTGCTGCTGTCCTACGCGGCGGCGGCCGCGTACCGCCCCTCGCGCGGCCTCGCGCTGAGCGCGCGCGGCAACCCGGCCGCCTGCGACCTCTACCGGCACGCGTTCGCCGACGTGCCGGGCAACTCGAGCCTGATGCGTGCATGGGCGCGCTGCGCGAGCAGCTGGCCCCGCGGGGCGCAGCGGCAGCTGCTCGACCTCTACCCGCACCTGCGGATGCCGGTGCTGCTGCTGTGGGCCGACCAGGACCGCCTGCACTCGCTGCGGCCCGCCGAAGAGGCACTGCAGCTGCTGCCCGACGGCCAGCTGCGCGTGCTCGAGAGCACCGGCTTCCTGATGGCCTATGACGATCCCGTCGGGCTGGCGCGGGAGCTGTCGGCCTTCTGCGGATAGGGTTCGCGTCCCGCCGGTGGCGCCGGCCTCGCTACACCCGCCGAGACCAGGAGAGCACATGCCAAGCGAAAAGCAGTTGTGGGGCGGCGAGACCGCCAAGGCCGTGGAGAACTTCCCGATCTCCGGCGAGCGCGTCCCGGTCGAGGTGATCCACTGGCTGGCCCGCATCAAGGGCGCGGCCGCGGCGGTCAACGGCGAGCTCGGCCTGCTTCCGAAGGGCAAGGCGCGGGCGATCGAGCGCGCTGCCGCCGAGATCGCAGCCGGCCGCCACGACGCCCAGTTCCCGATCGACGTCTTCCAGACCGGCTCGGGGACCTCCTCGAACATGAACGCCAACGAGGTGATCGCGGCGCTGGCCGGCGCCGGCGTGCACGCCAACGACCACGTCAACATGGGCCAGTCCTCCAACGACGTGTTCCCCTCGGCGGTCCACCTGGCCGCCCTGCACGTCGCCCAGGAGGATCTGCTGCCGGCGCTGCGGCGCCTGGAGCGCTCGTTCGCGCGCAAGGCGCGCAGCTTCCAGCAACGTCGTCAAGGCCGGGCGCACCCACCTGATGGACGCGGTGCCGGTGACGCTCGGGCAGGAGTTCGGCGGCTACGCCGCCCAGATCGGCGCTCGCGATCGAGCGCGTGCAGGCGGCGCTCGTGCACGTCGGGCAGATCCCCCTGGGGGGAACCGCGACCGGCACCGGGCTCGAACACGCACGTGAGGTTCGCCGAGAAGGTCCGCGCCCGGCTGCGCAGGGAATCGGGCCTACGACAGATCGCCGCCCCGCGGGACCCGTTCGAGGCGCAGGCCAACCGCGACGCGCTCGTCGAGCTCTCCGGCGCGCTGAAGGTGCTGGCCGTGTCGCTGACCAAGATCGCGGGCGACCTGGCGCTGATGGGCTCAGGCCCGCGCGCCGGCATCGGCGAGCTGTTCCTGCCCGAGCTGCAGAAGGGCTCCTCGATCATGCCCGGCAAGGTCAACCCCGTGATCCCCGAGGTCGTGCTGCAGGTCTCCGCCCAGGTGATCGGCAACGACACCGCGATCACGATCGGCGGCATGCAGGGCCAGTTCGAGCTCAACGTCCGCATCCCGCTGATCGCGCGCAACCTGCTGCAGTCGCTGCGCCTGCTCGGCGACACGGCCGCGTGTTCGCCGAGAAGTGCGTCGACGGGATCGAGGTGAACCGGCGCGGGCACCGACGCCTCGGCGGGCGCGACGCTCGCCGTGGCGACCGCGCTGAACGGCGCGATCGGCTACGACAAGGGCACCGCGATCGTCAAGAAGGCGACCGCCCGCGGGCGCCCGCTGCGCGAGGTGGCGCTCGAGGAGGGCGTCGACGCGAAGGTCTACGACGAGACGATCGACCTGCGGCGGATCGCGCGCGGGAACAGCCTAGGCCGAGGCGCCTCGCTAGTCCCTGCGGTAGCGCGAGAACAGCCGCGCCACTTCGGACGCGGCGGGCTTGGCGCCCCCGGCGTAGGTGAAGAGCCCCTTCTGGTTTATGCCTTCGATCAGGTGCAGGTGGGGCAGCACGCCGTGGATCGAGCCGCCCTCGAAGGTCGGCGTCAGCGGGTAGTCGCGCAGCACCCAGACGAACATCGCCGTCAGACGGGGATCGGCCGCGTACACCGCGATGTGCTGTGCGAGCAGCCTTGCCTGGAACGCGTAGCTGCCGGGGCTGCCCGCCTGGTTGAGCGTGTTCGATTCCGCTCCGAACTCGCTGATCACGAGCACTTTGCCGGCGAACGCGCGCTGCATCCGCCGCCAGGCGCCCGCGCATCTTCGGCGGCGAGCTGCGCGGGGCTGCCGTGGGGGTCTTCGTACCAGCCCGTGTAGTCGGTCTCTGCGACCGCGTCGACGTCCGCGTACAGCGCTCCGGCGTTCGACGGCGGGTGGCTGCCCCACACGTCGACACCGACGATGCGCGTCGGGTCGTGCGCGTGCAGCCAGCGCGCCGAGTCGCGCACGTAGCTGACCTCGGCCTGTCGCGCCCGTTGCCGGCGACCTCGTCGACCAGGTTCCAGGCGAAGATCGACGGGTGCAGCGAGGCGGCGGTGACGCGCCGTGCGCGCCTGCTGCTCGGCTTCGGCCAGCAGCCGCGGCGTGGTCGAGTACCAGATGCCTGCGCCTTCGACCGGCCCGACGCCCTGCCAGACCAGCATGCCGGCGGCGTCGAGGCGTTCGAGCAGCGCGGGGTCGAGCGGGTGCTGCGAGCGCACCGCGTTGGCGCCGATCGACTTGCAGCTCGCGCACGATCGTTCCTGGTCGGCGGGCGTGAGCGCGTCGCCGTGCCCGAGCGCGTCCTCCTGGATCGGTCGCGCCGTGCAGCAGCAGCCTGCTGCCCGTTGAGTAGCAGCTCCGGCCGCGCCAGGCTGAGCTGGCGCAGGCCCACCCGCGCCGAGTAGCTGCTCTCGCCGGGGACCGCGAGCTCGAGGTCGTACAGGTTCGGGGCCGCGGGCGACCACAGCGCGGGCTCGTGCGACCGTCCGCGGTCGCGGTGACGGTCGCCGACTGCCCGTGCGCGAGCGTCACCGCCGCCGAACGCGAGCGCGACCGTCTGGGCGCCGTGCGCGAGCGAGCCCTGCGGTGCGATCGTGCGCGCGGGCCCGTAGTTGCGCACCGCACGTCCCGACCTCGACGCTCGCCGCGCCGCCTGTCCGTGCAGGGTCGTCGCGATCGTCGGGCTCGACACCTCGCTTTCGCCGATCCTGCGCACGTCGACCTCGCCGTCGAGGCCGCCCCAGTTGAACCAGGTGCGGTGGAAGCCTTCGCGGGCCTGCTGCGGCGGGGTAGCGCCAGTCGACCCGCACGACGACCGTGTGCATGCCCGCGCCGAGCTGGGCCTGCATCGCGAAAGGCAGGTAGGAGCCCTGGTGGCTGCCGAGCAGGTGCCCGTCGAGCAACACTTCGGCGTGGTAGTTGGCCGACTGGAAGTCGAGCGCGTAGCGGCCGGCGGCCGGCGCCCTGAAGCTCGTGCGGTACCAGGCGATCGAGCCTTCGTAGTTGTGCGCCCCGGCGCGTCCCTGTAGGGGGCCGCCTCGACCACGTTGGGGACCGTGACTTCGGCCCCGGAGAAGGCTGCCGCGCGCCCAGCCGCGCGCCAGCCCCGCGTCGGCCGCGTCGCGTCGCATGCATCCAGTGCGTCAGCGGCTGGCGCCCGCCCGGCCCTTCGAAGATGAGCGTCGTGCGCCGGTCGGGGCTTCGGCGGCGGCGATCGGCGCCGCCACGAGCGCGGCGTACCCCATGACCGGGCACAGGCAGGCGATCAGCGTCGCGAGGACGGGCTTGACGGTGGCGGCGAGCATCGGCGGTCGGCGGGCGCGGCCGCGGCAGGCTATCCGCCGCGCGCGCGTCCTGCTGCTTGAACAGCCCGCAGGCCCGATCAGAGCGCCCCCGCGACCGCGGGCTCGGCGCCGCTGGCGAGCATCGACTCGAGCAGCACGCAGCGCGCCGGCCTTCGAGAGCGGCTCGTTGAGGTTGCCGCACTTCGGCGACTGCACGCACGACGGGCAGCCGCTCTGCGCACGGGCACTCGGCGATCAGCCGCTGCGCGTCGCCGCACAGCTCCTCGAAGCGCGCGAACGCCGTGCGCGCGATGCCGATGCCGCCCGGGTGCCCGTCGTAGATGAAGATCGTCGGCACGCCGGTCTGCGGGTGGAAGTTGGTCGACAGCCCGCCGATGTCCCAGCGGTCGCACATCGCGATCAGCGGCAGCACGGCGATCTGCGCGTGCTCGGTCGCGTGCAGCGCGCCGAGCAGCGCCTCGAGCGGAAGTTCCTCCGCGCAGCGCGGCCGCGTCGAGCTCGAACCACAGCGCCTGGGTCGAGAAGCTCGTCGGCGGCAGCTCGAGCGCCGCCAGGTCGACCGGGGCGTGGTCGGACAGGCGCCGGCGCTGGTAGGCGAGCACCGTGTCGGTGACGCTCACCTCGCCGAACGAGAGCGTCACGCCGAGCGCCTCGCGGCGGTCGAGCAGGCGGCACGATCTCGGTGTCGGTCGTCGCGCTTGGGCTGCGTGTACCAGTCGCCGTCGAAGGGCGCGACGAGCGCGCGGCGGCGCTCGAGGTCGAGCTCGCGCACCTCGTAGGAGCGGCCGAGGTGCATGTAGACGGCGCCCTCGTGCACGGTCGAGTGCGCGCGCGCGGCCTCGGTCGTGCCGAGCAGCTCGCCGGAGGAGACGTCGACGATCGCAAAGCTCTCGGGCGAGGCCGAGCGCAGCGAGACCTCGCCGCCGGATAGCCGCCTGGCCTGCGCGGCACGTAGCGCCGCCGCCCGCCTCGCGCCGGCGCAGCTCACCGGCGCTCTGCAGCAGCTCGGCCGTCGCCTCCCAGCGCGGGCCGAGGAACTCGGCGTCGGCGCGCGACAGCGGGCCCTCGTGGGCCGCGCAGAGCAGGTGCTGCCGGTAGATCAGCGGGCTCTCGTGGTCGAGGATCGCCGCCTCGACGGGCCGCTCGAGGAAGTCCTCGGGGTGGCGGCAGAAGAACTGGTCGAGCGCGTCCTCGCCGGCCACGGAACAGCGCCAGCCCGCGCCCGCGACGCCCGGCGCGCCCCCACATCTGGCGCAGCGAGGCGACGGTGCCGGGGAACGTGACGACCACGGCCGCGTCGAGCTCGCCGATGTCGATGCCGAGCTCGAGCGCGTCGGTCGTGATCACCGCGCGCAGCTCGCCCGCGCATCAGCCGGCCCTCGAGCTCGCGGCGCTGCTGGGCGGTGTAGCCGGCGCGGTAGGGCGCGACGAGCTCGGCCAGGCCCGGGTCGCTCGGACGCCAGCGAGTCGGCCACCAGGCGGCTGAGCACCTCGACGCCCTTGCGCGACTTCATGAAGCAGATCGTGCGCGCGCCGCCGCGGACGAGCTCGGCCAGCAGCTCGGCGGCCTCGCCGAGCGCCGAGCGCGCGCTCGCCTGCGGCCTCGTCGGTCAGCGGCGGGTTCCACAGCCGCGATCCGGCGCCGCGGGGCCGGCGAGCCGTCGTCGCTCGATCAGGGTGAAGTCCTCGAGGCCCGGTCAGGCGCTCGGCCAGCTCGACGCGGGTTGGCGATCGTCGCCGAGGCGAGCAGGAAGCGCGGCTCGGTCCCGTACGCGGCCGCGATCCGCCGCAGCCGGCGCAGCACGTTGGCCACGTGCGAGCCGAACACGCCGCGGTAGACGTGCGCCTCGTCGACGACGACGACCGCGAGGTTCGCGAACAGCTCCGCCCAGGCGGCGTGGTTGGGCAGGATCCCGACGTGCAGCATGTCGGGGTTGGTGAGCACGATGTTGGCGCTACGGCGGATCTGGGCGCGCGCCTCGCGCGGCGTGTCGCCGTCGTAGATCGCGGGGCGCACGCCGTTGGTCAGGCCGAAGCGCCGCCAGCGCGCGCGCCTGGTCCTGGGCGAGCGCCTTGGTCGGGTAGAGGTACAGCGCACGCGCGCGCGTGTCGCGGCAGAGGACGTCCAGCGTCGGCAGGTTGAAGCACATCGACTTGCCCGAGGCGGTTCCGGTGGTGATGATCGTCGGCCCGCGCCAGGCGGCCTCGAGCGCCTCGGCCTGGTGGGAGTAGAGGCGCTCGACGCCGGTCCGGGCGAGCGCTCCGCAGGCACTCGGGTGCAGCGCCGGCGGGAGCTCGCGCAGCCGCGCCCGGCCGGGCCCTTCGCGCGCCTCGCGCACCAGCCGGCCGTCCTCGCGCCGGCGTCGAGCAGGGCGCTCCAGGGCTCGGTTCTGCGGTCCTGGGCCAAGGACTTGAGATAGTAGAGGCGATGTCCGGCCGCCGCCGCCGCAGCGCTGGGCCGAAGCCCGCTCCTTCCACCATTCGCTGTTCCGTCCGCAGCGGATCGCCGCCGAGCGGCGCGAGAGCGTGGCCGTCTGCCTGCCGGCGCGCGAGTGCGCCGGCGACGGTCGAGCCGGTCGTCGAGGTGCTGCTGCGGCTGCGCGAGCAGGGGCGCTCGACGAGGTCGTCGTGGTCGACGCCGCCTCCGCGGACGGCACCGCCGAGATCGCCGCGCGCGCCGGCGCGCGCGTGCTGCCAGGAGGCCGAGCTGATGCCCGCCTTCGGCCCGGTGCTCGGCAAGGGCGACGCGATGTGGCGTGCGCTCGGCGTGCTCGACGGCGAGCTCGTCTGCTTCCTGGACGCCGACACCGAGGACTTCTCGGCGCATTTCGCCACGGGCCTGCTCGGCCCGCTCGTGTGCGAGCCGGGCGTCGCGTTCGTGAAGGGCTTCTACCGGCGCCCGCTGAACGCACGCCGGCGAGCCACCGGGCGAGGGCGGCGGGCGCGTCAACCACCTGCTGGCGCGGCCGGCGCTCGCGCTGTTCTACCCGGAGCTCGCCGCCGTGCGCCAGCCGCTGGCGGGCGAGGTCGCGGCGCGCCGCGAGCTGCTCGAGCGGCTGCCGTTCGCGACCGGCTACGGCGTGGAGATCGCGATGCTGATCGACGCCTGGCGGGCGGTCGGGCTGGACGGGATCGCGCAGGTGGACCTCGAGGAGCACCACAACCGCCACCAGCCGCTGTCGGCGCTCTCGCCGATGGCCGCGACGGTGCTCGCGACGATCGCGCGGCGGCTGCAGCGGGAGGGCCGCCTGCGCGCAGCGTCGGCGGAGGCGCCGGTCGAGCGTCCGGCGCTCGCCGGCCGCCGAAGCGGCCTCGCAGCGCTGAGTGCCCGCGCCGGCGATGCGCTGCCTGTACCTGGACCTCGACGGGACGCTGCTCGGCCGCGGCGCCTCGCTGCTGCACGACGGCGAGGGCGCGCGTGACGATCGACGGGCGTGCGCGCGATGCAGGCGTGCCTGCGGGCCGACGTCGAGGTCGTGCTGATGTCCGGGCGCCGCCGCGCGCAGGTGGCCGAGGACGCGCGCCTGCTCGGGCAGGCTCCTACATCTTCGAGGCCGGCGCCTGCGTGGTGCTCGACGGCGAGGAGCACTGGCTGACCGGGCGAGCTGCTGCCGGGCGAGCTGACGATCGCCGAGCAGATCGAGCGCTCCGGCGCGCCGGCGCTGCTGCTCGAGCGCTACGCCGGGCGCCTCGAGTACCACGAGCCCTGGCACCGCGAGCGCGAGGTCTCGCACCTGTTCCGCGGGCTGGTCGACGCCGCCGAGGCGGACGAGCTGCTCGCCGAGCACGGCCACGAGGATCTGCGGCTGGTCGACAACGGCGTCGTGCAGCCGCCGCTCGCCCGCGCTGGCCGGGCTGCCTCACGTGCGCGGCTACCACCTCGTGCCCGCAGGGCGCCTCGAAGGCCGGCGGCGGTGGCCTTCCACCGCCGCGTGCGCGGCTACGCGCGCGAGGAGACCTTCGCCGTCGGCGACTCGCGCGAGGATCTCGCCTGCGCGCCGAGGTGGGCGCGTTCTGGCTGGTCGCCAACGCCGTCGAGCGCGACCCCTCGATCCGCGAGGCGATGCGCCGCCCACGCGAACGTGCGCGTCGCCGAGGCCGGCCACGGCGCCGGGGTCTACGAGGCCGTCGTCAGCACGCTGATGGGCGGCGGATGAGAGCTGCCGCGTCCCCGGCACTCGGTCGCGGATCGAGGACGGCTAGGACGAGCGCAGGCGGCGCCACAGGCGCCGCCAGAAGCCCGGGCTGCGGCCGGCGCCGCCAGAGCGCCGGCGGCGGCACGGTGGCGCGCACCAGCGCGACCCACTCGTGCGAGCGGCAGCTCGCCGGAGATCAGCCGGCCGAGCGCGCCGGTGACCGGCGCGCCGACGCCGGCGCGCTCGAGCGCGCGCGCGAGCAGCGGCACCGACTCGAGCGCCTCGACCGCCTGGCCGATCCGCGCCGGGATCTCGCCGGCCGGGACGCCGGCGGCGAGCAGCTCGCCGGCGCGGCGGTTGCGGCTCTCGCGCGCCAGCGCGGTCGCGACGCAGGTCGCCCGCGCCGGCGAGGCCGATCATCGACTCGGGGCGCGCGCCGAGCCCCTCGGCGTAGCGCCAGACCTCGGCGAAGATGTGCCCGGCGGCGGCGCCGGCGGCGTTCAGGCCCTGCGCCTCGGTCGCGCCCGCCGCGAGCGCGGCGGCGTTCTTGGCGGCTCCGGCGAGCTCGACGCCGAGCGGGTCGTTGGAGACGCTCGCAGACGACCCCTGCGCGGGTGAACACCTGCGCGAGCGCGCGTGCGAGCTCCTCCTCGCTCGAGGCGGCGACCAGCGCCGCGCCGGCGTGGACCATCTCCTGGGCGTGCGCCGGGCCGCCGAGGCAGGCGACGCGCTCGGCGCCGAAGCGGTCCGCTGAGCAGCGATCGTCGGCGGCAGGCCGGCCGGCGGGACGAGGCCCTTGGCGACCGAGACGACGGCCGCGCGCGCGGCCGAGGCCCGCCGCGTCCAGCGCGTCGATCACCTCGCCGAACCGTGCGCGAGGGGACGGCCAGGAACACGTAGTCGGCGCGCGCGACGCCCGAGCCGAGCGGCTCGACGCGCAGTCCTGCCGGGCAGCTCGACGCCCGGCAGGTAGCGGGGTTCTCGCGCTCGCGCTCGATCGTCGCGGCCTGCTCGGCGGTGCGCGTCTGCAGCGTCGTGCGCAGCCCGCCGCGCGCGAGCAGCACCGCCAGCGCGGTGCCGAACGAGCCCGCGCCGATCACCGTCGCGCGCCGGGCGCCGGGCGCCGGGCGAGAGCGCGGACGGGAGGCGGCGGCGCCGGGCGAGCGGCGGGCTGTCGGTGGGCTCGGGCTCGTCCATTCTGAGGCGAGCCTATCGGGCGCCGCGGGCCGCGCCGCCCCCAGCGGGCGCCCGCCCTCGCGTCCGGCTCTGGCATCGTAGGAGGGTGCCCGAGGGCGACACGATCCACTACGCGGCCGCGCGCATCAGGCGCGGTGCTCGAGGGACGGGTTCCGGAGCTGATCGCGACGCCGCAGCCGCGCCATCGGCTCGACCGCTGGCCGGAGCGCCTGGCCGGCCGCGCGGTGCGGAGCGTCGACGCGCACGGCAAGCACCTGCTGCTGCGCTTCGACGGCGGGCTGACGCTGCACTCGCACCTGCGCATGAGCGGCTCGTGGGGCGTGTTCGCCGACGGGCAGCCGTGGCGGCGACCGCGGCGGCGGGCATGGCTCGTGATCGCCGCCGGCGGCTGGGAGGTGGTCGCAGTTCGACGGGCCGGTGCTCGAGCTTGCTGAGCGAGCGCCGCGTCCGAACCGACCCGCGGCTCGCGCGGCTCGGGCCCGACGTGATCGGCGCGAGCTTCGACGAGCGCGCGTTCCTCGCGCGCCTGCGCGAAGACGACCCGACGCGCCCGATCGGCGACGCGCTGCTCGACCAGCGCACCATCGCCGGGATCGGGAACATGTGGAAGTCCGAGAGCTGCTTCGCGGCCGCGCTCGATCCGTGGCGCGCAACCGCCGAGGTCGCCCGACGAGCACGTGCTCGCGGCCGTCCGCTTCGCGAGGCGCGAGATGGAGGTCTCGGCGCGCGAGGGCCACTGGGCGAGGCCGCGGGCCGTCTACCGCAGGGCGGGCCGGCCGTGCCCGCGCTGCGGCAGCGCGTATCCGCCAGCGCGGGCAGTGGGAGGACAACCGCATCACCTTCTGGTGCCCCGGCTGCCAGCGCTAGAGCGCTCAGACGATCCCGGCCAGCCGCCCGCCCGCGCCGCGCAGCGCGCGGCGGCTGTCCGCGGTGAGGACCACCTGCAGGTCGAGCATGCGCGCGTCGAAGGAGTCGAGCTCGTCGACCGCCGCGACCGCGTAGCCGGGCACGCCCGCCTGGCGCGCGCGCGTGGCGATCTCGAACGCGACGCTTCCGGCCAGCGTGCGCTCGCGCAGCCGCTGCACCGCCAGCACGACCGCGCGTGCGGCGAGCATGCGCGCGTCGAAGCCGAGCCCGTCGAGCACGCGCACGGCGGCCGCCCCGGCGGGCTCGCGCGCGGGAAGGCCAGGACGTCGGGCGCCGGGGCGCCCGCCGCCAGCAGCCCGGCGGCGAGCGCCTCGCCGACCGCGTCGGCCGGCGAGCTCGGGGCCGAGCGCGGCGCAGGCGAGCAGCACCCGGCGGGGGATCGCGTACGCGGGCGGCACGATCGGGCATCCTTCCAGCAATGGCCGCGAGCAAGGGCGAGCACGAGATCGTCGAGGTGTGCGGGCGCGAGGTGCGCGTGAGCAACCCCGGCAAGGTGTTCTTCCCGGAGCGCCGGGCTCACGAAGCTCGACCTCGTCAACTACTACCTGGAGTGCGAGCAGGCGGTCGTGCGCGGCCTGCGCGAGCGCCCGACCGTGATGAAGCGCTGGGTCGACGGGGTCGAGGGCGAGCCGTTCTTCCAGAAGCGCGTGCCCGACAGCGCGCCCGAGTGGCTGCAGACGGCGACCGTGACCTTCCCCAGCGGCCGCCACGCGCGCGAGCTCGTGCCCAACGACGCCGCCCACCTCGTGTGGGGCGTCAACCTCGGGGTGATCGACTGGAACCCCTGGCCGGTGCGCCGCGCGGACCTCGACCACCCCGACGAGCTGCGCGTCGACCTCGACCCGGGCCCGGAGGTGCCGTTCGCGAGGTGCGCGAGGTGGCGCTGGGCGTGCGCGAGGTGCTCGAGGAGCACGGCCTGCGCGGCTTCCCCAAGACCTCGGGCTCGCGCGGCATCCACGTCTACGTGCGCATGCGCGCCCGAGCAGGGCTTCCAAGAAGTGCGCCGCGCGGCGCTCGCGCTGGCGCGCGAGGTCGAGCGGCGGATGCCCGGGCGGGCGACCAGCCGCTGGTGGAAGGAGGAACGCGAGGGCGTGTTCATCGACTACAACCAGAACGCCCGCGACCGCACGATCGCCTCGGCCTACTCGGTGCGCGCGGTCGCCGACGCGCGCGTCTCGTGCCCGCTGGAGTGGGAGGAGGTCGCCGGACGTCGAGCCGGCCGAGCTGCACCTGCGAGACCGTGCCCGCGCGCCTGCGCGAGCGCGGCGATCCCTCGGCGGCGATCGACGAGCATCCGGGCCGGCTGGACGGCGCTGCTCGAGCTGGCCGCGCGCGACGAGCGCGAGGGGCTCGGCGACGCGCCCTGGCCGCCGCACTTCCGCAAGCAGAAGGGCGAGCCGCCGCGCGTGCAGCCGAGCCGCGCCGCGCCCGGCGCAGGAGCGGGCAAGTGACCCTGCCGCTCGTCGCCGCCGCTGGCAAGCCGCAGCTCGCGCTCTCGCGCAAGGAGCTGCCGACGCGGCGAGGAGTACGTGCTACGAGGTCAAGCTCGACGGCTTTCGCTGCCTGGCGTTCGTGGACGGCGAGGAGCGTGTTCCTGCAGTCGCGCAACGGCAAGCCGCTCGGCCGCTACTTCCCCGAGCTCGCGCTTCCCGCGCGGGCGCTACGTGCTCGACGGCGAGATCGTCGTGCGCGGCGCCGACGGCCGCGAGGACTTCGACGCGCTCGGCCAGCGCGATCCACCCGGCCGCCTCGCGCGATCGAGCGGCTGTCGGCGAGACGCCGGCCGTGCTACGTCGCCTTCGACCTGCTCGCGCGCGAGGACGAGGTCGCTGCTCGAGCGCCCCTTCGCCGAGCGCCGCGCCGCGCTCGAGCGAGCTGCTGGCCGGCGGCGAGCTTCGCCGCGGCGCCGGTCGAGCTGATGCGAGGTCAGCGCCGACCCGGCAGGCGCGCGCGAGTGGCTCGCGCACGCCGAGGGCGCGATCGCCAAGGAGCGCGCGGCGCCCTACCGGCCGGGCGAGCGCAAGGGGATGGTCAAGGTCAAGCGCGTGCGCACGATCGACGCGGTCGTGGTCGGCTGGCGGCCCGGGCAAGGAGCCGGGCACGGTCGGCGCGCTGATCCTCGGCCTCTACGACGGCGGACGGAGCTGCGCGTCGTCGGGCACTGCTCGGGCCTCAGCGCGGCCGAGAAGCGCCGGCTGGTCGGCTTCCTCGCGCCCTACGAGACCGGCGAGCGCGGCTCGGCCGACCCGAGCCGCTGGAGCGCCGGCCGGGACCTCGAGTGGGTCGCGCTGCGCCCCGAGCTGGTCGTGGAGATCGACTTCGACCACGTCTCGGCCGGGCGCATCCGCCACGGCGCGAAGCTGCGCCGCTGGCGCGAGGACAAGGACCCGCGCGAGTGCACGCTTCGACCAGCTGTTCGCTAGCGCGGCGCGCGCTCAGCGGTGCGGCTGACGCGCTCAGCGGCGACTCGGCGCTGCGGCCGTCGTCTAGCATCACGCCATGAGCACCGCGACGCGACCGTCGCCGAGGAGGAGTACCTGCAGATCCTGTTCTGGCTGCAGGAGGCGGGCCTGCCGATGACCGGCGCGAACGTCGCGCGCGCGATGCAGCTGTCGGCGCCGACCGTGCACGAGATGGTCGGCCGCCTCGAGCGCGACGGCTACATCACCCGCGGCGCCGACCGCACGATCGCCTTCACCGCGCAGCGGCGCCGAGCACGCCGAGGGCATCGTGCGCCGCCACCGCCTGATCGAGCGCTTCCTCACCGACGTGCTCGGCGTCCCCTGGGACGAGGTCCACGAGGAGGCCGAGCGCCTCGAGCACGCGATGTCGCCGGTGCTCGAGGAGCGCATGCTCGCGGCGATCGGCGACGCCAAGACCTGCCCGCACGGCCATCCGATCGTCGCCGGCGCGCGCGCTGGCCGGGCGTGCCGCTGGCCGACGTCGAGGTCGGCGCCTCGGTGCGCGTGCTGCGCTTCGAGAACGAGGCCGAGGACCTCCTGCACTACCTGAAGGCCTCCGGGCTCGAGCCCGGGCTCGAGGGCACGCTGGCCGAGCGCGACGACGAGCAGGTGGTCGTCGAGACCGCCGACGGCCGGCGCTGCGCGCTCACCGCCGAGCGTCGCCGAGACCGTCTCGGTGGTCGCCGACCCCTCGCCGCCGCCGCGCACGGCGCTGCCCGAGCAGCTCGTGCTCGGGCAGCGCTACGGGCGCTGAGCGGCGCGCGCGTCAGCCGCTCGAGGCCCAGCGAGCGGACAGGCGCTCGGCGAGGCGCGACGACGCCCTCGTCGATCTGCTCGGGCGTGACGCCGGAGTAGGCCAGGCGCAGCGTGTTCTCGCCGCCCTCGAGCATGAAGTCGGTGCCCTTCACGAACGCCACCCCGCGCTCGGCGGCGGCGCTCGAACAGCGCGTGCGACGTCGGTGCCCGGCGGCAGCGTCACCCACATGAAGTAGCCGCCCTGCGGGCGCGACGAACTCGGCCTCGGGCAGCTCGCGGCGCAGCGCGCTCGGCGAGCGCGCGCGCGCGCTCGGCGAGCGCCGCGCTGACCGTCTCGATCGAGCGCTCGATCGCGCCCGAGGCGCAGAACTCGTAGACGATCGACTGCGGCGACCATGTTCGGCGAGATGTAGGTGTTGGTGGCGCAGCTGTGCCATCGCCGTCGATCAGCTCCGGCGGCCCGACCAGGTAGCCGACGCGGATGCCCGGGCAGACGGTCTTCGAGAAGGACGAGGCGTAGACCACGCGCTCGGGGTCCATCGAGAGCATCGTCGGCAGCGACTCGCCGCTGAAGCGCAGCGCCACGTAGGGGTCGTCCTCGAAGCACCAGGAAGCCGTGCTGCGGCGGCCAGCTCGAGCAGCGCGCGGCGCTTCGGCAGCGAGAGCGTGTAGCCGGCGGGGTTCTGGAAGTTGGGGATGATGTGGGCGAGCTTCGGCGCGCGCCGCCGCCCGCCGAGCAGGCGCGCGAGCGCCTCGGTGTCGATGCCGTCGGGCTCGCAGCTCGACGGCGTGCAGCTGCGCGCCGCGCTGGCGCAGCGACAGCAGCGTGCGGTCGTAGGTGGGGCGCTCGACGATCACCTCGTCGCCGGGGCGCACGAGGTGCTCGAACAGGAACGCGTCGGCCTGCAGCGAGCCGTTGGTGACGAGCACGCGCTCGGGCTCGACGCCGTGCCGGTCGGCGATCCAGGCGCGCAGGCGCGGATAGCCGACCGAGGTGCCGTAGGCGGTCGTGCCCGCCGGGGTCGCTCTCGAACGCGCGCACGGCGGCGTCGCTCAGCCCCTCGACGTCGATGATGTCGAGCGACGGGGCGCCGCGGGCGAAGGAGATCGTGGGGCCGGTGGGCGCTGGCATAGCGGCGAAGCTTAGGCGGCCGAGCAGCTCGTCGTAGTCGTGGGTCAGCTCGCGGGCCGTGCGCTCGAGCCGCTCGCGAAAGCGCAGCAGCTCGGCGGCGCTCGGCGGCTGCGCGCGCGGCTGCCGGGCGCCTGGGCGGGCGCCGTGCGCCGGCGCACGGCGCGCGCTGCGGCTGCTGCGCGCCTGGACGGCCGCTGGACGGCTGCCGTGCCGGCGGGCGCCGCGCGGCCGGGGCGCCGGCGTCGGCCCGGTGCGGCGTGGCCGCCGACGGCTGAGCCGTGCGGCCGGTGTCGGCGCGGCGGCGGCGCGGCGCCTCGCCGGCGCGCTCGGGCGGCCGTCGCTCGCCGAGCGTGCGCCGGCTCCAGGAGCTTGCGCTCGATGCTCGCCGAGCGTCCGTGCCAGCTCGCGGGTCCAGGGCGACTCGAGCGTCCGGCGGGCGTTGGCCGCGTCGCGATCGCCGCAGGGTCCGCTCGAGCTCGAGCAGCTTGCCTCGAGCTCGCAGCGCTGCCACGTCCCGGTCCACCGCGCAGCCGTGCGCGCGCGCTGCCCGCGCTCAGCCGGCGGCGATCGGAGCGCCGCCGAGGACCTCGACGGCGATGCTCGGCCACCTCGGTGGGCGTGCGCCCGACGCGCACGCCCTTGCGCTTCGAGCGCCTGCGCCTTTGCCGCGGCGGTGCCCGCGGAGCCCGAGACGATCGCGCCGGCGTGGCCCATCTGCTTGCCCGCCGGCGCGGTGAAGCCGGCGATGTAGGCGACCACCGGCTTGGTCACGTGCTCGGCGATGTACTCGGCCGCCTCCTCCTCGGCCGAGCCGCCGATCTCGCCCGAGAGCACGACCAGCTCGGTCTGCTCGTCGGCCTGGAACAGCTCGAGCACGTCCACGAACGAGGAGCCCGGCACCGGGTCGCCGCCGATGCCCACGATCGAGCTGCAGCCGAAGCCGGCCTGGGCGATCTCGTTGCCGATCTGGTAGGTGAGCGTGCCCGAGCGCGAGACCACGCCGACGTTGCCCTCGCTTGAAGAACGACGCCGGGATGATGCCCGACGTTGGCCTTGCCCGGGGAGAGGATGCCCGGGCAGTTGGGGCCGATCAGGCGCGTGCCCGGGTGGTCGCGCGCGAGCATGTTGTAGACGCGCAGCTCGTCGTGCGCGGGGATGCCCTCGGTGATCGCGATCACCAGCTCGACGCCCGGCCGCGGCCGCCTCGAGGATCGAGTCGGCGGCGAAGCGCGGCGGCACGAAGATCATCGCCGTGTTGGGCTGCGCCTCCTGCATCGGCCTGCGCCCAGCTGTCGAACACGGGGATGCCCTCGACGTCCTGGCCGCCCTTGCCGGGGGTCACGCCGCCGACGACGTTGGTGCCGTAGCGGCGGTTGTTGAGCGTGTGGAAGGAGCCCTCGCGGCCGGTGATGCCGGCGACCGCACAGGCGCGTGCGCTCGTCGACGAGGATCGCCATCAGGCGCGCGCTCCGCGCTCTGGCCGGCGGCCAGCGCGACGACCTTCTCGGCCGCCTCGTTCATCGTCGCGCGCGGCGTGCACGTTCGGCAAGCGCCGCCTCGCTGCAGCAGCGCGCGGCCCTCGACGTCGTTGGTGCCGTCCAGGCGCACCACGAACGGGACCGTCGGCTGTGATCGTCGTCGAACGCCGCGATCAGCCCCCTGGCGACCTCGTCGCAGCGCGTGATGCCGCCGAAGATGTTGAACAGCACCGCCTTGACGGCGTCGTTGGCGAGGATCAGCTCGACCGCCTGCTTGATCTTCTCGGCGTCCGAGCCGCCGCCGGCGTCGAGGAAGTTCGCCGGCGAGCCGCCCGCCTGCGCGACCACGTCGAGCGTCGACATCACGAGCCCGGCGCCGTTGCCGAGGATGCCGATGTCGCCGTCGAGCTTGACGTACTGGACGCCCTCTTCCTTGGCGCGGCGCTCGATCGGGTCTTCGTTCTCGCGTGTCGGAGAGCGCCTGGTTCTCGGGGTGGCGGTAGAGCGCGTTGCCGTCGAGCGAGACCTTCGCGTCGAGCGCCCTGCACCTCGCGCTCGGGCGTGACGATCAGCGGGTTGATCTCGGCCAGCGTGGCGTCCTCCTGCGAGCCACACCTCGTAGAGCGCCACGCAGCGCGTCGGCGACGCCCTCGACCACGTCCGCGTCGGCGCCGCCGCTCGGTCGCGATCTGCAGCGGCCTCCTCGTGCGAGAGGCCCGCGAGCGGGTCGACGTGGTGGCGGATCAGCTTCTCGGGCGTGCTTCTCGGCGACCTCTTCGATGTCGACGCCGCCCTCGACGCTGAACATCACCAGCGGCTTCTTGGCCGAGCGGTCGAGCAGCACCGAGGCGTAGTACTCGCTCGCGATGTCCGAGGCGTGCTCGATCCAGAGCGTGCGCACGATGTGGCCGCGGATGTCCATGCCGAGGATGTTGCCCGCGTGCTCGCGCACCTCGGCCTCGTCGGCGGCGAGCTTCACGCCGCCGGCCTTGCCGCGGCCGCCGATCAGCACCTGGGCCTTGACCACGACCGGGTAGCCGACCTCGTCGGCGGCCGCGACGGCGTCCTCGACCGTCGTCGACCGCCCTGCCCGGAGGAGACCTTCAGGCCGTGGCGGGCGAACAGCTGCTTGCCTTGGTACTCCAACAGGTCCATTTGCGGCGCGGGACTCTAACGCAAGACGAGCGAGCGCGTCGCAGGTACCGCGGCACGGGACGCCGCGCGCCGCGCGCCGCGGCCCGTCGGGCCGGCGGTCATAATGCCCGCCGATGCCGATCCCAAAGAACGTCACATTCGTCACATTCGACGTCTACGGCACCCTGATCGACTGGGAGACCGGCATCTACGACGCGTTCGCCAAGGAGGCCGCGAGGGACGGCGTCGAGATCGACCGCGGCGATGCTGATCCCGCTCTTCCACGAGATCTCGCGCGAGATCGAGGGGGGCTCCTACGAGCTCTACGCGGAGGTGCTGCGGCGCACCGCGATCGAGATCGCCAAACGCCTGGACTGGGCGCTGGAGCCCTCGCGCTCGGGCTTCCTGCCCGACTCGGTGCAGCGCTGGCAGCCGTTCAGGGAGACCAACCCGCAGCTGCCGAAGCTCGCCAAGAAATACAAGCTGGGCCTGCTCTCGAACATCGACGACAAGCTCCTGGGCCAGACGCGCCGCCACATCCCGATCGACTTCGACCTCGTCGTCACAGCCCAGCAGGTGCGCTCCTACAAGCCCGAACCGCCGCACTTCACCGAGTGCGCGCGGCGCATGGGCGGCAAGCGCGGCTGGGTCCACGTGGCCGCCAGCCACTACCACGACGTCGTCCCGTGCGTCAAACAGCGCGTCCCGGTGATCTGGGTCAACCGCGACAAGGAGACGCTCGACTCCTCGCAGAAGAAGCCGACGGCCGAGGTCCCGAACCTCAGAGAGGCCGCGAAGCTGCTCGGCATCACCTAGACGGGCACGCGCGCCGCCGGCTGCGGCGCCGTCTCGCTGACCGCGACGTGATCGTGCGTGACGAGCGCGCTGCCCTGCAGCCGAACTGCGATCGATCGTCACGAGCGCGCTGCTGCGCCGAACTGCGTGCGCTGCGCGGGCGCGGCGGCCCGGCACAGCCCAGGGGCCGCTCCGAGCGTGCACGGCGGCGGCCGGGCTCGGGGCCCGAGCAGACGGAGACGTTCCTGATCGACTCGCCGGTGCTGCCCGACGAGCTCGAGCTGCTGCCGCTCGCTGCTCGAGCAGGCCGGGCTTCCCGCCGCCGAGCGGGCTGCTGGCCACGCACGCCGACTGGGACCACCTGCTCGGGCCGCCTGGCCTTCCCGGAGCTGGCACTCGGCTGCGCCGAGAGTCGAGCGCGCGAGCGCCTGGCGGCCGAGCCCGGCGCCGCCCAGCGCGAGCTGCGGACGTTCGACGAGGAGCTCTACATCGAGCGCGGCGCGGCCGCTGGCGCTGGGCTCGCCTGCAGGCGCTGCCCGTGCCGGGAACGCTGCGAGCATCGGCGCCGCGCGAGCTCGAGCTGCACCCGGCGCGCCGGCCACACCGCCGACGGCATGGCGATCTGGGCGCCGTGGGCGGGCGTGCTGATCGCCGGCGACTACCTGTCGGAGATCGAGATCCCGATGCTCGGGCCGGGCGGCGCGAGCCGGCGCCTACCTCGCGACGCTGCGAGCGCCTGCGCCCGCTCGTCGCGAGCCGCCGACGCACGTGGTTCCCGGGCACGGGCCGGTGCTCGGCGCGCGAGCGAGCGCCGGCGCGATCCTCGAGGAGGACCTCGCCTACGTGCTCGCGCTGCCCGAGGGCGGCGGCGAGCTGCCCGCGGGCCGGCGCTCGCGCGCCCAGCGCGTGATCGCACGACCGCAATGCCGAGGGCGCTGGCCGGCGTGCTAGGCTGCGCCCGCGCATCGCGGCGCGGCGCGCTGCGCCCTAGTCCTCGGCTGCGTTGATCGTGGCGATCGGGGCGCCCGCCTGGATCGGCGCGCCCTCTGTGATCGGCAGCTCGACGATCATGCCGGCCTTGTGCGCGGTGATCTCGTTCTCCATCTTCATCGCCTCGATGATGCAGAGCAGCTGGCCCTCCTCGACGGTGTCGCCCTGCTTGACGAGCACCTTCCACATGTTGCCCTGCAGCGGCGAGGTCGAGCATGTCCGGGCCGCCGCGCGCCGCCCGAGGACTCTGCGCTCCGGCGTGCGCCCTCGGGGCGCCGGCCGCGCGCCGTTCGAGGCCGCGACCGCGCCGCCGCCGGCGAAGGGCGGGCCGACCACGCGCACGTCGAAGCGCTTGCCCGAGACCTCGACCGCGTAGGTCTGCTCGACCGTCTCGGCCTCCTCGGCCTCGGCGGGCTGCCGCGTCGCCTGGGGAAGGCGAGCTGCTTCAGCCACTGCTTGTCCTCGAGCAGGTCCCTGCAGGTCTCGCCCGCGCGCCCACTGCTCGGTCGCGAGCAGCGCCTTGTGGAAGGGGATCAGCGTCTTCAGGCCCTCGATCTCGTATTCGTCGAGCGCCCGCAGCATGCGCCTCGTGGCCTGCTCGCGATCGGCGTCCCAGACGATCAGCTTGGCCACCATCGGGTCGTACATCGGCGAGACCTCGCCGCCTTCCGCGACGCCCGAGTCGACGCGCACGCCCGGCCCCGCGGGCTCGCGGTAGCGGCCGATCCTGCCCGGGCGCCGGGGCGAAGTTCTTGGAGGCGTCCTCGGCGTTGATGCGGCACTCGATCGCGTGGCCGCGCAGCTCGACGTCGGCCTGCGCGTAGGACAGTTCCTCGCCGGCGGCCGCGCGGATGCCCTCCTTGACGATGTCGATGCCGGTCGTCATCTCGGTCACGCAGTGCTCGACCTGCACGCGCGTGTTCATCTCCAGGAAGAAGTACTCGGGCTCGCCCGATCGCCCTGGCGCGACGAACAGGCCCTCGATCGTGCCCGCGCCGACGTAGTCCACGGCCTGCGCGGCCTCGACGCCGATCTGGCCGATGCGCTCGCGCATCTGCGGGTCGACGATCCACTCCGGCGCCGGGGACTCCTCGATCAGCTTCTGGTGGCGGCGCTGGATCGAGCAGTCGCGCTCGCCGAGGTGGATCACGTTGCCGTGGCGGTCGGCCAGCACCTGCACCTCGACGTGGCGGGGGTCGTGCAGGTAGCGCTCGAGGTAGACGGTCGGGTCGGAGAAGAACTTCTCGCCTTCGCGGCTGGCGCCCTCGAAGGCGCCCTCGAGCTCCTCCTCGCTCGAGCGCCACGCGGAAGCCCTTGCCGCCGCCGCCGCCGGCCGCCTTGACGGCGACCGGGAAGCCGATCTCCTCCTTGGCGATCCGCAGCGCGTCGGCGACGCGTCGCGACCGGCTCGGTCGTGCCCGGGCACGATCGGCACGCCCGGCGGCCTTCATCAGCTCGCGCGCGCGCGTCTTCGAGCCCATCGCCTCGATCGCGCTGGCCGGCGGGCCGATGAACACGATGCCCGGCGTCCTCGCAGGCCTGCGGCGAAGGGCGCGTTCTCGGCCAGGAAGCCGTAGCCGGGATGGATCGCCTCGGCGCCCGAGCGCGCGGCGACGTCGAGGATCTTCTCGACGTTCAGGTAGTTCTCCGGCGGCCGGGCCGTCGCCGAGGTTGTAGGCCTCGCCGGCGCGCGTCACGTGCGGCGCGTCGCGGTCGAGCTCCGAGTAGACCGCCACGCTCGCGATGCCCAGCTCGTCCAGCGCGCGCGATGATGCGCATCGCGATCTCGCCGCGGTTGGCTATCAGGACCTTCTCGAACATCGGCCGCGGAAGCTTGCAGCCGGCCGCCGCTGCGAGCCCGGCGCCGCGGCCCGCACGCTGGGGCGCTCAGGTCGCTAGCCGCGGGCGCGGCGATCATGCCGGCGCCGACCGTCCCGTTGCTGGCCTCGTCGATCAGGATGAAGCTGCCGGTGCGGCGGTTGCGCCTCGTAGGGGTCGAACGCGAGCGGCGCGCTCGTGCGCAGGCGCACCGGCCGATGTCGTTCAGCGCGAGCTCCGCCGGCGGGCCGGCGCGCTCGAGCGTGTGCACGTCGAGGAGGTCATCGAGTCGCGTCGACGACCGCGGTGACCTGCGCGAGGTGTGCTTGAGCAGGTAGCGCCCGCCCGGCCGCAGCGGCTCTCGGCGCATCCAGCAGACGTCGGCCGAAGCTCGCGCGCGACCGCCGGCGCCTCCTCGGGGTGGCAGATCAGCTCGCCGCGCGAGATGTCGAGCTCGTCCTCGAGGCGCAGCGTCACCGACATCGGCGCGATCGCCTCCTCGAGCGGCCCGTCGAAGGTGTCGATCGCGGCGATCCGCGTGCGCTGCGGCGGACTCGGCGGCAGCACGACAGCGACCTCCTCGCCCCGGCGCAGCGCGCCGCTCGCGAGCTGGCCCGGCGTAGCCGCGGTAGTCGCTCGCTCGCCGTGCCGACGGCCGGGCGGATCACCCACTGGACCGGGAAGCGCGCCGGCTTCTCGTCGGGGTGGTCGTAGGCGACTTCCACGCTCTCGAGGAGCTCGAGCAGCGCGGGCCCCTCGTACCAGTGCATCTGCTCCGAGCGCTCGACGACGTTGTCGCCGTGCAGCGCGGAGATGGGGATGTAGGTGATCGAGCCTCGCACGCCCTGCAGCTGCTCGGCGAAGCCCGCGAACTCGGCCCGACGATCTCCTCGAAGCGCTCCTGCGAGTAGTCGACGAGGTCCATCTTGTTGACCGCCACGACGAGGTGCGGGGATGCCCAGCAGCGCGCTGATGAAGGCGTGGCGCTTGGACTGCTCGAGCACGCCGTGGCGCGCGTCGATCAGCACGACCGCGAGGTCGGCCGTCGAGGCGCCGGTGACCATGTTGCGCGTGTACTGCAGGTGGCCCGGGGCAGTCGGCGATGATGAAGCGGCGCTTGGCGGTCGCGAAGTAGCGGTAGGCGACGTCGATCGTGATGCCCTGCTCGCGCTCGGCGCGCAGGCCGTCGGTGAGCAGCGCCAGGTCCAGCGAGCCCTCGCCGCCGCGCCGCTCGCTCGCCTGGGCGACGTGCTCGAGCTGGTCCTCGAAGACCTGCTTGGTGTCGTAGAGGAGGCGCCCGATGAGCGTGCTCTTGCCGTCGTCGACCGAGCCGGCGGTCGTGAAGCGCAGCAGGTCGAGCGTCATCTCAGAAGTAGCCGACCTTCTTGCGGTCCTCCATCGCCGCCTCGGAGACGCGGTCGTCGGCGCGCGTCTCGCCGCGCTCGGTGACGCGCGTCGCGGCGATCTCGAGCGACCACCTCCGTCGAGCGTCGCGGCCGCGAGCGCACGCCGCCGGTGCAGCTCATGTCGCCGACCGTGCGGTAGCGGACAGTCTCGCGAAGACCTTCTCGCCGTCGATCAGCTCGCGTGCCCTCGCGCCACGCGTAGAGCATCCCGTCGCGCTCGAACACCTCGCGCTCGTGGGCGAAGTAGATCGAGGGCACCTCGAGCTGCTCCTGGTCGATGTACTCCCAGACGTCGAGCTCGGTCCAGTTCGAGAGCGGGAACACGCGCACGTGCTCGCCCTTGCGGATGCGCCCGTTGTAGAGGTTCCACAGCTCCGGGCGCTGGTTCTTCGGGTCCCACTGGCCGAAGTCGTCGCGGAAGGAGAACACGCGCTCCTTGGCGCGCGCGCGCTCCTCGTCGCGGCGGGCGCCGCCGAAGGCGGCGTCGAAGCCGTGCTCGGCGATCGCGTCGAGCAGCGTCATGGTCTGCAGGCGGTTGCGCGAGGCGCGCGGGCCGGTCTCCTCGACCACGCGGCCCGTTGTCGATCGACTCCTGCACGCTCGCGACGATCAGCCGCTCGCCGAGCTCGGCCACGCGCCGGTCGCGGAACTCGATCACCTCGGGGAAGTTGTGGCCCGTGTCGACGTGCATCAGCGGGAACGGGAAGCGGCGCAGGGCGGAACGCCTTCTCGGCCAGGCGCAGCAGCACGATCGAGTCCTTGCCGCCGCTGAACAGCAGCACCGGGCGCTCGAATTCGGCAGCCACCTCGCGCATGACGTGGATCGCCTCGGACTCGAGCGCGCGCAGGTGGCTGAGCTGTGGCGCGGCGTCGCGGCGACGCTCATCGCGGCTGCTCGGACGACCGGTCGTCGCATCGACGTGCAGGCCGCACTCGGTCTTGTCGGTGCCCGCCCAGCGACCCTCGCGGCCGCTGCCGGGCTGCGTGCACGGCGCGCAGCCGATCGACTCGTAGCCGTGGTCGTGCAGCGGGTTGTAGGGCAGCTCGCGCTCGTGGATGCGCCGCCAGATGTCCTTCTCGGTCCAGTGGGCGAGCGGGTTGTACTTCCACAGCCTCGCGCTTCTCGTCGCGTTCGATCGGTCGGCGTCGCCGCGCGCGTCGGGCTCTGCTCGCGGCGGATGCCCGGTGATCCAGGCCTCGGCGCCGTCGAGCGCGCGCTCCAGCGCCGCGACCTTGGCCTGCCGAGCAGCAGTGCTCAGGTCCGGTCCACGGGCTCGCCGGGTTGCTCGCGTCGAACACCTCGACCTCGATGCCGAAGTGCTCCTCGAACGCGCGCCAGGTCTGCGAGCGTCTCCGGGAACAGCACGCCGGTGTCGATCGTGACGATCCGCACCGCGCGGCCGGTGCCCTGGTCGAGGCGCAGGAGCTCGTCGATCAGCACCGACTCCTCCTTCTGGAAGGAGCACAGCAGCACGGCTCCGCTGCCGTGGCGGGCGGCCTCGCGCAGCGTGTGCGTGAGGCTCAGCGCGGGGTCGAGGCCCGTCGCGTCCTGCTGTGGCGTTGTGTCCAGTGGCTGCATTGATCCGGCCTCTCGTCGGGGGATGGCCCTTTCATCGTGTCGGTCAGACTGCGCACTCGCCCTCGCCGCGGATCGACTTCGAACGGGACGTCGCGGTTCCAGTCGATGAACTGGTTCATGGTCTCCAGGCAGAAGTCGACAGGCATCGAGAGATCCTTGACCTGCTCCTCGAGCGCGGCCGTGCCCGACGCGCTCGCGAACGCGCCCCACGTCTCGCCCTCCTCGCGTGTGGACTCGTAGTGGCGGATCCAGCGCTCGATCGCGTCGGGCACGCGCTTGGCGGGCAGGCGCAGCTTGAGCCGCTCGCCGAAGGCGACCTCGCCGCCTTCGTAGACGCCGCCGACGTGCGGGATGTAGGCGGGGATCGTGTGCTCGCCCGACCTTGATCGAGGCGCCGTAGAAGCCGATGTCGGCCACGTGGTGCTGGCCGCAGCCGTTCGGGCAGCCGCTCATCTTGATGTGGATCTGCCGCGTCAGCTGGTCGTCGATCTGCATCTCTCGATGCGCTCCTGGACGGCCTGGTTGAGGCCCATCGAGCTGGTGATGCCGAGCTTGCACGAGTCGGTGCCGGGGCAGGAGACGACGTCGCTCGATCTCGCGCGAGCCCGGCGTCGCCGAGGCCGAGCTCCGAGAGCGCGCGCCAGACGTCGTAGACGCGACTCCTCGCGCACCCAGCGCAGCACGAGGTTCTGCTGCACGGTCGTGCGCGCGTAGCCGCCCGCAGTAGCTCGCGCATGATCTGCGCGAGGCCGCGGAACTGCTCGGGCGTGAGGTCGCCGCGCGTGACCTTGACCTCGACGGTCACGAAGCCCTCCTGCTTCTGCTCGGCTGCACGTTCGTCGCGCGGAAGCGCTCGAACTCGCGCAGGTCGCCGTTCGGGCGTGCCGGGGCTCGGCGGCGGCGCCGGGGCGCGACTCGCGCTCGTCGTCGACGAACAGCCGCTCGCTCGATCGAGAAGTCGCGTTCGGCGACCCAGTCGCCCTCGAGCTCCTCCTCGACCTGGCTGGCGCAGCTCGTCGATGCCGTACTTGTCGACGAACACCTTGATGCGCGCGCGCGCGCGGTTGACGCGCAGCCACTCCTGGCGGTCGAAGATCCGCATCACGGCCTCGGTGACCTTCAGGTACTCGCCGTTGTCGAGCTCGACGAAGTCGTAGAGCACCGGTGCGCGGCGCGGCATGATCGAGGTGCCGCCGCCGACCAGCATCTCGACGCCGCGCACCTCGCCGCGCCGTCGATCTCGCGCACCCGCGCGCGGAAGGCGACATCGTGGATTTCGCTGATCGCGCGGCCCTGCGGGGAGGCGTCGAACGAGGTCTTGACCTTGCGCGGCATCGCCTGCGTGGTCGGGGTGGCGCACGAAGTAGCGCACGTAGGCCGCCGGCGTAGGGCGTCATGTCGAACAGCTCGTCCGGCGCGACGCCCGCCCACGGGTCGCCGGTGACGTTGCGCATCGTGTTGCCGCAGCCCTCGCGGCTGGAGAGCCCGGCCTCGCCGAGCTCGCGGATCAGCCTCCTCGGCGTCGGGCAGCGGGATGTGGTGCATCTGGATGTTCTGGCGCGTCGTGATGTGGCCCTTGCGCAGCGGCACGTACTTCTCGACGACGCTCGCGAAGGCCTCGAGCTGCTCGGGGGTGACGCCGCCGAACGGGAGCTTCATGCGGATCATCTGCACGTCGGGCTGGCGCTGCCCGTAGACGCCCTGCTTGAGGCGGAACTTGATGAACGTCGTCTTCCTGCGGTCTCGCCCGTCGAGGAACTTCGTCGCCTCGGTCTTGAAGTCGTCGAACTCCCGCTGCGAGGATCGGGATCACGTGCCCGGGCACGTTCTGCAGGACCTCGGGGTCCTCGAGCGTGCCACGTCCTTCGGCACGGACACTGGCTCCATCTGGCGAGACCTCCTGCCGGGCGCAGCCCGGACCGATCGGTGCGGCGCCCCCGGCGGCGCCCGAGTCGATATTGCGCTAAAGCCTAGCGGCTTTCAGGTATTTATCCAGGGGTCGGCTGCGGCCTCGCCGGCCTCGCGCGCGACGCCCTCCAGCGAGTGCTGCCCTGCGCCAGCCGTCGACGCGCCTCCGGTCGGCTCCGCTCTGACCGGCGCGGACGCCCGCGCGTGTCGCGCGTGCCACGACTGCGCTCGCGGCCGCGGCGCCGCCGATCGCGGGCGCCGGTGTCGCGCGAGCGGAGGCTGCTCGAGCGCGGCGATCACCGCGGCGGCGTCCTCGCGCGCGACTGTCGCTCACGGCGCTAGAGCGGGATGTTGCCGTGCTTGCGCCGCGGCCCCGGTTCGCGCTTGGTCTGCAGCGTCCGCAGCGCCGCGATCAGCTTCGGGCGCGTCTCGTGCGGGACGATCACGTCGTCGATGTAGCCGCGCTCGGCGGCCGTGTACGGGTTGGCGAAGCGCGCCTTGTAGTCCTCGATCAGCTTCGCGCGGCGCTCGTCGGGGCGTCGGGCTGCCGGCGATGTCGCGCCGGTAGATGATGTTGACCGCGCCCTCGGGCCCCATCACCGCGACCTCGGCCGTCGGCCAGGCGAAGTTGAAGTCGGCGAGCATGTGCTTGGAGGCCATCACGTCGTAGGCGCCGCCGTAGGCCTTGCGCGTGATCACCGTGAGCTTCGGGACGGTCGCCTCGGTGAACGCGTAGAGCAGCTTCGCGCCGTGGCGGATGATGCCGCCCCACTCCTGGCTCGTGCCGGGCAGGAAGCCGGGCACGTCGACGAACGTCAGCAGCGGGATGTTGAACGCGTCGCAGGTGCGCACGAAGCGCGCCGCCTTGGCCGAGGCGTCGATGTCGAGCACGCCGGCGAGCTGGTTGGGCTGGTTGCCGACCACGCCGACCGCGTAGCCGTCCAGGCGCGCGAAGCCGCAGATGATGTTCTTGCGCGTAGTGCTCGTGCACCTCGAAGAACTCGCCGTCGTCGACGATCGGCCGCACGACGTCGCGCATGTCATACGGCTTGTTCGGGTTGTCGGGGACGACGTGGTCGAGCTCGGGGTCCATCCGCTGCGGGTCATCGGTGGGCGCGACCCGTGGCGCGGTCTGCAGGTTGTTCTGGGGCAGGAAGCCGAGCAGGTAGCGGCAGTCCTCCAGGCACGCGTCCTCGTCCTCGGAGGCGAAGTGCGCCACGCCCGACTTGGTGTTGTGCGACATCGCGCCGCCGAGCTCCTCGAAGCCGACCTCCTCGCCGGTGACCGTCTTGATCACGTCGGGGCCGGTGATGAACATGTGCGAGGTCTCCTTGACCATGAAGATGAAGTCGGTGATCGCCGGCGAGTAGACCGCGCCGCCCGCGCACGGGCCCATGATCAGGCTGATCTGGGGGATCACGCCCGAGCAGCGCACGTTGCGCACGAACACGTCGCCGTAGGCGCCGAGCGAGACGACGCCCTCCTGGATGCGCGCGCCGCCCGAGTCGTTGATGCCGATCACGGGGCAGCCGATCTTCGCGGCCAGGTCCATGATCTTCACCATCTTCTCGCCCATCACCTCGCCCAGCGAACCGCCGAACACCGTGAAGTCCTGGCTGAAGACGCAGACCGTGCGGCCGTCGATCGTCCCGTGGCCGGTCACCACCGCGTCGCCCCAGGGCCGGTTCTTCTGCATGTCGAAGTCGTAGGTGCGGTGGCGCACGAACGCGTCGAGCTCCTGGAAGGAGCCGGGGTCGAGCAGCTTCTCGATCCGCTCGCGGGCCGTGTACTTGCCGCGCGCGTGCTGCTTCTCCTCGGCCTCGGGCGCCGAGTGAAGCGCCGCCTCGCGCAGCTCCTGCAGCTGCTCGAGCTTCTCCTCGTAGGTCTCGGGAGCCTTCTGCCGCGGTGGCTTGCGGTGGCCGCCGCGCGAGCTGGCCAGCAGAGCGGCGTCGGATTGGCGGTCGTGTGCGCTGCTCGACATCGGCGCGGGATGTTATCCGCGCGAAGCAGGCGGGGCGTGCGCCTATACTCCCGCCGCGCGTGTCCCGTCCGCTGCCATGGCGCGTCCGCAGCCACCTCCGGTGGCGGTCAACGGTCTGGCTCCCGAAGCTGATCGGGCCGCGCCTGCCCTCGCGTCTGCGCGCCACGCTGATCCCGGGCGAGCCCGACACCGCACTCGGGCAGTGGCTGCGCGCGGTGATGGTGCCCGACACGCGGCGCGTGTTCGAGGAGCTCGATCCGCCCTCGCTGCACGTGGCCGAGGTCAGCGGCGACCTGTGGGCCGACACCGGCTGGGCGAGCCACACCCAGCTCGACTTCCCGGAGTTCGACCTCTGCCGCCCGCCGGCCGAGCTGCCCGGGCCCTTCGACCTCGTGATCTGCGAGCAGGTGCTCGAGCACGTGCCGGACCCGCTGAGGGCCGTCGCGACGCTGCGCCGCCTGTGCAAGCCCGACGGCTACGTGTACGTGTCGACGCCGTTCCTCGTGCGCCTGCACGACTGGCCCGGCGACTACTGGCGCTTCACGCCCGACGGCATGCGGCTGCTGCTGCGCTGCCAGGGCCTCGAGCCGGTGTGGGTGCGCAGCTGGGGCAACCGCAAGGTCGCGGTGGCGAACTTCGACCACTGGGTCCCGCGGCTCGGCTGGAACAGCCTGCGCAACGAGGAGCATCTGCCGGTGTCGGTGTGGGCGCTCGCGCGTCCCGCCGAGCCGCAGGCGCCGGCAGGCTGAGCGCCTGCACGCCGTCGCCTGCGGTTGCTAGGAGGCGGGGGCCGCCTCGCGCCAGGCCCAGAACAGCCCGCGCAGGCCGTAGTCCTCGGTCTCCTGCACCTGCGTGTAGCCGGCGGCGGCGAGGAGCCTCAGCGCGGCCGCCCGCGCGTCGGCCTCGGGCGCGCCGTCGGCGTGCCACTCGAGCACGATCGCGCGTGCGCCGATCCCGGCCAGGCGCGGGTCGGTCAGGATCGGCCACTCGCCTCCCTCGATGTCCATCTTGATCAGCTCGACGGCTGTGTCGCGGGAGAAGATGTCGATCACCGGCACGTTGATGGTGTGCCCGCTTTCGAGCGAGGCGGCGTTCGGCGCGCGCTCGGCGACGCGCTCGACCCCCGCCAGCTGTGACTCGGCGAACAGCCCCGACACGAACGGCAGCTCCCCGTCCGCGTTCGAGACCGCGACGGGCTCCACGCTCCAGCGCCGCTGCAGCTGGTTGGCCGAGATCACGCGTTCGATCACTGGCAGGTTGGTCGGGTCCGGCTCGAAGCTCCTGACGCGCGCGGCGGGCCAGCGGCCGAGCACATAGGCCCCGAACAGCCCGATGTTGCCGCCGAGGTCGAGCACGCCCGGCTCGGCGCTCGCGTCGAGCGCGGCGGCAACCTCTGCCGGCGGGTCGTAGCTGCCCGGGCCATAACCGGTGCCGAAGATCTCTTTGAAGATGTCGATGTCCCGCGTCCGGTGGCGCAGGAACACGCGCAGCCCTGAGGAGGCGAGCGTGTAGGAGGCGGCCCGGGCCGGGGCGAGCTGCAGCGCCGTGAAGCGCGCGCGCTCGCGCACGGCGCGTGCGGCGCGCACCGTCCGGACGACGTACTGGGCCGGCTCCGAGCGGATCAGCGGGCCGATGACGCGCGCGCGCCGGACCGCCCGTTTGACGGGGCTCGGCACGGCGCCAGACCTAGGCCCGCGAGAAAGGCCGGTGGTGCGCGGCGCCGAGCCGGTCGAGGACCTCGGTGAGGACGGCCCGCACCTCCTCGGCTGCCACCTCCTCGGCGGCTCGCAGCTCGGCCGCGATGCCGGCCGGGCCCCAGGCGGGCTCGTCGGCCTCGCCGGCCTCGGGAACGGCGCCGGTCTCGGGCTCGGATTGCACTCGGGGCTCGGCAGCGGGGTCGGCGCTCGGCGCGGCGGGTGACTCCGTCGGGGCGCCCGGCTCGGTGTCGGCCATCGGCCCGGCCTCGGCCGCGCCGGGTGACTCCGCCACGGCGCTCGGCTCGGTGTCGGCCGCCGGCCCGGCCTCGGCCCCGTGGGGCGGCTCTCCCACGGCGCGCGGCTCGGCCTCGGCCGCCGGGGTATCGGCCGCGACCTGCTCGGTGCCGGCCGGCAGATCGAGGTCCGCCTGTGGGACCGCGTCGCGCTCGGCCGGCCGTGCGGGCGCATCCTCCGCGGGACCGCGACGCCGGAAGCCGGCGAACAGGCGCGCGAAGAACCCGGGGCGGGCCTCCGCGGGCGCCTCGGCGCGCGACACGGCCGGTGCGGGCTCGGGCGGCTCGGGCGGGGTCTCCTGCTCCGACGCGGGTGCGGGCTCCGGCTCGCGCGGCTGCCAGAGCGCCTGCAGGTGCGCGCTCGCAGGCCTCGCACCGTCCGGGGCGGCGTCCTGCGCAGAGCGCTCGAGGAGGCTCGCGACGCGTCGTGCGGCCTCGGTGGCGGGCGCCGGAGTCGGCTCGGAGTGCGCGGCCTGCTCGACCGGCGCGGCCGTCTCGAGGACGGCGTCTGTCTCGATGGCGCTCGCGGCCGGCTCCTCTTCGCTCGGCGGCTCCTGCGCCTCGCCGGTTTCCTCGGCGGTCTCCGTTGCGGGCGCCTCGGCCGGCGGCCGCAGCGCCTCGGGCCTGCCTTCGGCGAGCAGCGCGTCGAGCGGATGCCCGCCGACGCTCGCCGCGGGCTCCTCGGCGGCGGGGGCGAGCGGCTCCACGCCCAGCTCGCGCGCGACGCTCAGGCGCACGCGCGTGCCCCAGCCCGACGGGCTGATCTCCACCTTGCCCTTGACGCCCCTCGCCTCCCATTCGACCAGCTGTTCGGGCTCGGTGCGGGTGATGCTTGATCTCGCCCAGCGCCCCGAGGTGGCGGGAGAGCGGCGCGGGTCGCTCAGCTCGGACCACAGCTCGGGCGGTGACTTGACCAGCGTGCGCTGAACCTCCGAGGAGATCATCGCTGACCCTTTCGAGCGATTCGCGCGCGAGTCCTGCCGCGGATCGCCTATGCAGGCTGGGTCGCGCCGCGCGAGGAGACGAGGTCGCGCTCGTGCAGCAGCTCGGCGATCTGCACGGCGTTCGTCGCGGCGCCCTTGTGCAGGTTGTCCGCGACGATCCAGAGGTCGAGCGCGCGCTCGTGCCCGGGATCGCGACGGATGCGCCCGACGAAGACCTCGTCGCGGCCGGCCGCGTCGATCGCCATCGGGTAAAGCGCAGCCGACGGATCGTCGAGGACGACCACGCCGGGCGCCGCCTCCAGCAGCTCGCGGGCCCGCTCGGGCGAGAGCTCCTCGCGGGTCTGCACGTTGACCGCCTCCGAATGGCCCGTGACGACGGGGACGCGTACGCACGTAGCGCTGACGCGGATCGACGGGTCGCCGAGGATCTTGCGCGTCTCGTTGATGAGCTTGCGCTCCTCGTCGGTGTGGTCCTCGCCGGCGGCGAAGCTGCCGGCGTGGGGGAGCGCGTTGAACGCGATCTGGTGGGCGTACTGCTCGGGCGGCGTCGATGTCGTGCTCGTGGAGCAGCCGGTGGGACTGGTCGAGCAGCTCGTCGACCGCCCGCTTGCCCGTTCCCGGACACCGCCTGGTAGGTGCTGACCACGAGCCGCTCGATTCCGGCCTCGTCCTGGAGCGGCTTCAGCGCGACGACCATCTGCATGGTCGAGCAGTTGGGGTTCGCGATGATCCCGCGGTGCGAGGCGAGCGCCTCTGGGTTGACCTCGCTGACGACGAGCGGCACGTCCTCCTGCATGCGCCAGCGCGAGGAGTTGTCGATCACCGTCGCGCCCGCGGCGACGAACCGCGGAGCCCACTCGCCCGAGGTGGCGCCCCCGGCCGAGAACAGCGCGATGTCGAAGTCCTGGATCGACTCGTCGTCGAGGGCGCGGACGATCAGGCCGCCCTCGAGCTCCCGTCCGGCCGAGCGCGCGGAGGCGAACGGGCACGATCTCGCTCGGCCGGGAAGCCGCGCTCGCGCAACAGCGCCAGCATCAGCGTGCCGACCTGCCCGGTCGCGCCCACGACCGCCACCCGGTACCCGTCGCCCATGGCCTCAGGGTACCGGTCCTTCGCTAGTGTCAGACCCAGCGGCCGCGGCGGGGCCGAAGCCCGGCCGGCAGCCCCCGCGGATCGGAGGCCCAGGCATGACCCCACACGAGCAGCTGTCCGGCTGGCAGGTCACCGTCGCCGCCCCGTCAGGCTCCCGTCGAGCCCGGGCCGCCGCCGCGGCTGAGCGTGATGATCACCTACTACAAGGGCCAGCAGCGTCATGGCCGAAGCGGTCCGCTCGGTGCTCGGGCAGACACACCCGGCCGCACGAGATCGTGATCTGCGACGACGGCTCGCCCGACGACATCGACGCCGGGCTCGGCGCGCTGCGTGACGAGGAGAAGGTGAAGATCGTGCGCAAGCAGAACGGCGGCACGGGCTCGGCGCTGAATGCCGCAGCCCGCGCGGCGAGCGGCGACTACGTCGTGCAGCTCGACGTCGACGACGTGTTCATGCCGCGGCGCCTCGAGGCGATCGCCGCCGTGCTGGCCGCGCGCCCCGATGTCGACATCGTCTGCAGCGACGCGCTGATCGAGCACGAGGGCGCGCCGTTCACGCAGCTCTCGCACCTCGATCCCTATCCCGAGACGGGGCAGCGCGAGGAGATGCTGCGCACGTGCACGGTGCTGTGGCCCGCGGTGCGCCGCTCGCTGGTGCTCGACGCCGGCGGCTGGGACGAGAGCCTCAAGGCGATCGAGGACTGGGACTGCTGGCTGCGCCTCGTGCTCGCCGGCGCGGTGGTCGCCTACGTGCACGATCCGCTCTACACCTGGCGCCTGACGGCCGGCAGCCGCTCCTCGAGCAACCGCGTCGCGCATCTCGAAGACCAGGTGCGCCTGACCGAGAAGGCGCTCGAGTCCTCGCCGCTGAGCGCCTCAGAGCGCGAGCTGGCGAGCTCGCTGCTCGGGGCGCGCCGGCGCGGGCTGGCTCGCGAGCAGGCGCGCCGCGCCGTCGAGGAGGGCACGGGCGACGCGCGGCGGCTCTCGCTGCGATTGTGAGGGCCCCGGCTTCGACCGCGCCACGCGCGTGAAGGCCGCCGTCGCGGTGCTCTCGCCCGCGCTCGCAAGCCGCTTCATCGAGCGCAGGCGCGAGGCCGCGGACCCGGCGCGCCTCGAGCTCTCCCAGCGGGGCTTCAAACGGCCGCCGGGCTGAGGTGCCCGCCGGCCAGCAGGTCCCGGCGCGATCATCGGCGCGTCGGGCTCGACGCCGCGTCGGGCCACGCGGCAGCCGGCGGGGTGCCATAACAAGCGCCTATGGCGCCAAGCCCATTTCGTATTCAGCGCCTTGCTCGCATGTGCGACCATCGTTGCTTGGGCCGGCGCCAAGACAGCGCGGTTGCTCCGAAAGTCCGAAGGGGTGGGCAGATGCGCTCCGGGACGATGTCGCAGGGATGTGCCGGAGGACGTACCGGACGCGGGCGTGCGGGTCGATGTCGGGCCTTGTTGGCGGCTGTCGGCATGTGCTCGCTGCTGGTGGCGCTAGCGGCACCAGCAGCGTCGTTTGCGTCGAGTTCCGCAGTGGTCGGGTGGGGTTACAACAATCGCTTCGACCTGGGAACGGGTTACCGTGACACCGCCGGGAACGGTAGTCCAGCGTCTGTGCTGGGTATCAGCAACGTCCTGTCGATCCTGGCAGCGGGGTCGACGAGCTACGCGCTGCTGCCGAACGAAACCCTGCGCGCGTGGGGCGGCAACGCGAAGGGCCAGCTCGGGCAGGGCGCGAGCTCGCTCGGGGCCGAATCGCTTGCGGGCGGCAACGCGCGCGCTCCGGGGACCGTGCTCGCACAGAACGCCGTTGGCGAACGTCACGCGCTTACGCACGTCAAGCAGATCGCCGCCTCCTACGGTGCCTCCGTGCATGCGTTGGCGCTCGTCGAAAATGCCGGAGGCGAAACCGAGGTATTCACCTGGGGGGCGAGCGAATACGGCGAGCGCGGCAACGGCGAATACGGCTTCGTCGGCGAAGGACACGCGAACGCGCCGCGCGAAGTCGCCGTCGCGACGGTGCCGCTGAAACACGTCGTATACATAGCCGCCGGGGGCGCCGCGAGCTTCGCGATCACCGAAGAAGGCGGTATCAGCAAGGTTTGGGCTTGGGGCATCGACCCAGGCGGCCGGCTTGGCGTGTCCAGCAGCGTCAAGACACAGCAATGCCGCGGCGAAGGCGGCGAACAGCCGTGCCTCACCCAACCGGTCGAAGTCGAACTCCCCGCGCTGCCGGAAGGCGTCGAGGTGACCGCCATCTACGGGGGCCGCAACGCGACCTACGCACGCCTGAGCAACGGCCAGCTCCTCGCGTGGGGCGCCAACGACCACGGCCAGCTCGGCGACGGCCTCGCGCCGACCGCGAGCAGCGTGCCGGTGTACGTCTGTGCCGTCGGCGCGAGCGGACCCTGTGAAGCGGGTCCGCACCTGGAAGGGGTCAAGGAAGTCGCCGGTGGCGCGATGTCGGCTGTCGCCCTCACGCGAGACGGCACGGTCGTCGGCTGGGGCTCCAACGGGGACGGGGAGCTCGGCAGGGCGTTCGCGGAAGAATGCAGCATGCAGATGAAAGCATGTGTGAAGGCGCCGAAGGTCGTGGAAGGCCTCGAACACATCGCCCAGATCTCCGAGGGCCCCTCGACGACGCTCGCCCTCACTGAAGCTGGCACCGTCTACTCACTCGGCCTGAACGAACACGGTCAGCTCGGCAGCGGGTCCGTGGAAGGTCCTGAAACATGCGGCGGCGGCGCGGCCTGCAGTCGCTCGCCGATCGCCGTCGAAGGGCTCTCCGGAGTCGGCCGCATCTCCGCCGGCGTCGCCGAACCGGGCGAAGGCCACGCGCTGGCGTGGCTGAGGAGCGGCTCGGGACCGGCGCCCCTGCTCACCGTGACGCCGGGGTCCAAACAGCTAACGCTCACCTGGACGTTCTCAGACGAAGAATTCAAGGTGTCCTACAGCCCCGCGCCGGAACTCGCAGAACCGCGTAAATGGGCGACCTGGGAACACGGCCTGAGAACGTGCAGTGTCGGCAGTCCATGTACAACCACGATCACCGGACTGAAACCGGAACAGTGGGAGGTGAAAGTCGACAGCATGCGCAAAGTCGAAGGCCGGCTCAAGGTAGACAACAACTACGTCGTCTACGCCACACCAGGCCCATAGACACGGCATTCGCCGTGTCTGACGACATGCGCTGACAGGCGCCTAGGCGTTGGTGACCATCAGCACGATCGTCACCAGCACGAGCAGCGACGCCGCGCCGCCGACGGTGTTGAGCCGTCTCGCGACGGCGCGGTACTCCTCGCTCGGCTCGAACGAGCCGCCCGCGAATCCCTCGAGGTCGCGCCGGGCGAGCTCCTCCGCTCGTTTCGAGGCCGGGATCAGCACCGCGCCGACGAGGCCGCCGATCACGATCGCCACCGCGAGCCCCCACTGCACGAAGAAGTCGCTCCAGTGGTGCCCGTCGCTGGCGAGGTAGACGCCCGCCCCGACGATCACCACCAGCGCGGGGTTCAGCAGGATGCGCGAGGCGGTGACTTCGAAGCGGTGCAGCACCGGCAGGCTGCGCGGCTCCTGGCGCGAGGCCACCGCGAAGGCGATCGGCAGCGCAAACGTCCAGCCGAACGCGAGGACCACCGCGATGATGTGCAGCGCGACGATGAGTTCGTACAGCGAGGCCGCCGGCGCGGTGGGCATGGCTGCACACTATCCGCCGGCGCGGCGCCCGCGGACGGCCGCTCAGAAGGTCGGCGCGTAGGAGTCGAACACGTCCTGCATCGCCCCGCACACCTCGCCGAGCGAGCAGCGATCCTTGAGTGCCTGGCGGATCGCCGGCAGCAGGTTCTCGCTGCCGCGCGCGACCTCGCGCAGCTCCTCGAGCCGGCGCTCGACGAGCCCCTGGTCGCGGTCGGCCTTGAATGCCGTCAGCCTCGCGACCTGCTCGCGCTCGGACTCGGGGTCGACGCGCAGCAGCTCGGGAACCTCGAGGTCCTCTTCCTGGTAGGCGTTCACCCCCACCACGACGTCCTGTCCGATGCGGTAGCGCTCCTGGTAGCCCCAGGCCGACTCGTCGATCTCGCCGGTGATGAACTCGATCGCGTTGACCGACCCGCCGAGCGCGTCGACCTTCGCGATCAGCTCGCCCGCGCGCGCTTCGATCTCGTCGGTCAGCGCCTCGACGAAGTAGGAGCCGGCGAACGGGTCGACCGTGTCGGCCGCGCCCGACTCGTGGGCGAGGATCTGCTGCGTGCGCACGGCGATTTTCGCCGCCCGCTCGGTGGGCAGCGCGAGCGCCTCGTCGAAGCCGTTGGTGTGCAGCGACTGGGTCCCGCCGCAGACCGCCGCGAAGCCCTGCAGCGCGACACGCACGATGTTGTTCTCGGGCTGCTGGGCGGTGAGCGTCACGCCGCCCGTCTGCGTGTGGAAGCGCAGCATCGTCGCCTTCGGGTTCGACGCGCCGAAGCGCTCACGCATGATGTGCGCCCACATGCGGCGCGCCGCGCGGAACTTGGCCACCTCCTGGAAGACGTTGTTGTGGCCGTTGAAGAAGAACGCCAGGCGCGGCGCGAAGTCGTCGACGTCGAGCCCCTTCTCGAGCGCGGCCTGCACGTAGGCGATCCCGGAGGACAGCGTGAAGGCGACCTCCTGCACCGCCGAGCACCCCTTCTCGCGGAAGTGGTAGCCGGAGATCGAGATCGTGTTCCAGCGCGGCACGCGCTCGTGGCAGTACTCGAACAGGTCGGTGGTCAGGCGCATCGTCGGAGCGGGCGGGTAGATGTAGTTCCCGCGGGCGATGTACTCCTTGAGCACGTCGTTCTGGGTGGTCCCGCGCAGCTTCTCGCTCGGCACGCCCTGCTCCTCGCCCACCAGCTCGTACAGCAGCAGCAGGCACGCCGCCGGCGCGTTGATCGTCATCGAGGTCGAGACCTGATCGAGCGGGATCCCGTCGAAGGCCGTGCGCATGTCGTCGATCGTGTCGATCGCGACGCCTGTGCGCCCGACCTCGCCCAGACAGCGCGGGTTGTCGGAGTCGAGCCCGAGCTGGGTCGGCAGGTCGAAGGCCATCGAGAGCCCGGTCGTGCCCTTCGAGAGCAGGTAGCGGTAGCGCTCGTTGGACTCCCTCGCCGAGGCGTAGCCCGCGTACTGGCGCATCGTCCACGTCTGCTTGCGGTACATCTCGCGGTGGATCCCGCGCGTATAGGGGAACTCGCCCGGCTCGCCCAGGTCGAGGTCGCGGGGCAGGTCGTCCTCGGTGTAGAGCTCGCCGATCTCGATCCCCGAGTCGGTGAAGCGGCGCGGGTCCTCCGGCCCGACGATCGGGGCGACCGTCAGACGCTCGGAGGGCCCGGGCGGCGGCTTTCGTGCGGTGGCCATCGCTCCGGATGATATGGACTCACCGGCCCGCGGCGGGGCCCGCGGGCGCGGGCGGCGACATGCGGTGCCCGCTCCGCAACACGGCCACCAGCCGGTTCGGCCCGTGACCCCTCGGGTATCCTCCCGCCCTATGGCGAGTTGCCTGGTAACGGGGGGGGCGGGGTTCCTGGGCTCGCATCTGTGCGATGAGCTGCTCGCACGCGGCAACCGCGTGATCTGCGTGGACAACCTCGAGACCGGCTCGCTGGCGAACATCGCGCACATCAGGGACCCAGAGCGCTTCGCCCATCTCAACATCGACATCATCGAGCCGTACTTCGTCGAGGAGCCGATCGACTTCGTCTACCACCTCGCCTCGCCGGCCTCGCCGATCGACTACCTGCGCCTGCCGCTGCACACGCTGAAGGTCGGCTCCTACGGCACCCACCACACGCTCGGGCTCGCCAAGGCGAAGCGGGCGCGCTTTCTGATCGCGTCCACGAGCGAGGTCTACGGCGACCCGCTCGAGCATCCGCAGTCCGAGAGCTACTGGGGCCACGTCAACCCGATCGGACCGCGCGGGGTCTACGACGAGGCCAAGCGCTACGCGGAGGCGCTCACGATGGCCTACCACCGCCAGCAGGGGGTCGACACGGCGATCGTGCGGATCTTCAACACCTACGGCAGTCGCATGCGCCCGCACGACGGCCGTGCGATCCCGACCTTCCTGCGCCAGGCGCTCGCGAGCCGGCCGATCACGGTGTTCGGCGACGGCAGCCAGACGCGCTCGTTCTGCTTCGTGAGCGACCTGATCCGCGGCATCATCGCGCTGGCGGAGTCCGGTTACCATGACCCCGTGAACATCGGCAATCCGGATGAGTTCACGCTGCTGGAACTGGCCGAAGCGGTGCGCGAGCTGACCGGTTCGGGCTCTGAGATCGTCTTCGAGGCGCTGCCGGTCGATGACCCCAAGCAGCGCCGGCCCGACATCTCGCTGGCGCGCAAGCTGCTGAACTGGTCGCCGGAGGTTCCGCTGCGCGAGGGGCTGCAGCGGACGATCGAGGATTCCGGCGTCGAGCTGCTCATCGGGAGCGGCCCCCGCTGAGGCGATCCGGATCACCGCAGGACCGCTCCGACCGCGGAACGGAGGTGTTTTGAGCGACGAGATGGGCACACGGCCGTCGGGAACCTCGACAACGCCTTCGCCACCGCGCGCGCAGCCGTCCCCGCCCGCACGGCGACCCCTGAGCCGTCCGCGGCAGCCCGCGCGGCCGCTGCCCGAGCCGGCCGCGGTCGACCGCGACGTGCGCGCCAAGCGCCCTGCGGCGCTGAGCTTCGTGCTGCGCGTCTCGACCCTGCGCCGTGCAGGGCGGGTGCTGGCGCTGCTGGCGCTCGACTTCGCCGGGATCACGCTCGCGATCTTCACGGCGCTGGTGCTGAAGGAAGCGGTGCACGGCGGCGTCGAAGCGTCCTTCGACCTGCATGGGACCGAACGGTTCCTGCCGTTCGCCTACCTGCTGACGGTGCTGCTGTTCGCCAACTCGGGGCTGTACGCGGAGCGCTCGCTGCGCCCGGGGCTGCCGCGGATCGTCGGCTCGCTGTTCGAGGTCGCGCTCGTCGCGCTGATCTTCGCGGTCGTCAACGGCGAACACTTCTCGAGCTACTACCTGTTCTACGGGTCGCTGATCTTCGCCGTGATCTACGTCTCGGCGCTGCGCGCGGCCTACGACCGCGCGACGCTGCTGCTGCTGCGCGCCGCCGGATTCCAGCGGCGCGCCGTGCTGGTCGGGCGCGGCAAACAGATCGCCGACGTCGCGCACGCGCTCGCCGACGTGCCGCACTCGCCGATCGAGGTGATCGGATTCCTGTCGCCGACGCCGCTCGAGGGCAACGGGCTGCAATCGCTGGGCTCGCTGGGCGACCTCGAGCGGGTGCTCGAGTCAGGGCGTGTCGACGAGGTGATCATCGCGGACGCCGACTTCCCGCAGGATGCGGCTGTCGAGCTCGTCGACCAGTGCCACCGCCGCGGCACGCGCGTGCGGCTCGCGCCCTCGACGATGGAGATCCTGATCCACCGCGCCGAGTTCGTGCCCGGGCAGTCGGTGCCGCTGTTCGAACTCGGCCCGCCCGCGTTCGAGGGGATCGACTTCGCCCTGAAGCGCACCTTCGACATCGTCGGAGCGACGCTGCTCCTGATCGTGCTGAGCCCGCTGCTGATCGCGCTCACGATCGCGGTCGCGGTGACCTCGCGCGGGCCTGTGCTGTTCCGCTCGATGCGACGCGGAATCGGCCAGCGGCCGTTCGCCTGCCTGAAGTTCCGCACGATGCACAGCGACGCCGAGGAGCGTCAGGCCGACCTCGAAGAGCTGAACGAGGCCTCCGGCGCTCTGTTCAAGATCCGCGAGGACCCGCGCCTGACGCCGGTCGGCCGCTTCCTGCGGCGCTTCTCGCTCGACGAGCTGCCGCAGCTGATCAACGTGCTGCGCGGCGAGATGTCGCTCGTCGGGCCGCGGCCGCTGCCCGAACGCGACTACGCGATGCTCGAGGACTGGCACCGCAAGCGCTACCTCGTGCTGCCGGGGATCACCGGGCTGTGGCAGGTCTCGGGCCGCTCCGAGCTCGACTTCGACGACCTCGTGCACCTCGACTTCCTGTACCTCGAGCGCTGGTCGCTGGCGCTCGACCTGACGATCCTGCTGAAGACGATCCCTGCCGTGATCTCGCGGCGGGGCGCCTACTGAGCGGCGCTAGCCCTCGAGCCCGCGCGCGGGGCGGCCGAGGACCGGCCCGGCGCTCGGCGCCGGTGCGCGCTCGGCGGCGGCGGCCGCGTACACCTGCCAGGTCGCGCGAGCGGCGTCCTCCCAGCTCCACGGCGGCGCCGGCGGGGCGGGTCTGCTCACGCGCGCCGCGGCGTCGAGCAGCGCCTCCATGTCGCCGGCGGGCACGAACGTCGCGCGCTCGCCGAGCGCCTCGCGAAGTGCAGGCCCGTCGGCGGCGACGACGGGCGTGCCGCACGCGAGCGCCTCGACCGCCTGCAGCCCGAATCCGCCGCCCTCGGCCGAGACGAGCAGCGCGTGCGCGCCGCTGTAGATCGCCGCGAGCTCGTCGTCGCTGACGTGCCCTGTCAGGATCACGTCGGGAAGCTCGTGCGCCCACGGCCGCGTCGCGCCGACGAGCACGAGCGGCAGCTCGCGCGGCGCCGCGGCAAGCCCGGCGAGGTGCTTGCCCGGGTCCGGGTGCTCGAGGCCCCCGACCCACAGCAGGTAGCGCTCGGGCAGGCCGTAGCGGGCGCGCACACCCGAGACCTCCTCCGCCGTGCGCGGGTACATCACCTCATCGGCCGCCTCGGGGATCACGACCACGCGGCCCGGATCGAGGCCGAGGTGCTCGACGGCGTCGGCCGCGACGGCGCCGGTCGGGACGATCACGCGCACCGCGCGCTGTACCGCCAGCGGGCGCAGCCGCGAGCGCAGGCCGCTGCGCAGGTGCTCGCTGCGGCGCTTCTGCGCCTCCAGGTCGTGGATCGTGACGACCATCGGGCACGGGCTGCGAAGCATCGCGCCGTCGATCCACGGGCTGTGGAACACGTCGGCGCCGCGCGAGCGCACCGTCGCGAGCGGCCGGCGCGTGTCGAGCACCACGTCGCTCGGCGCCGCGGTGCGGCGCAGCGCCGCCAGCAGGCAACGCGAGTAACGGCCCGCTCCACCGCCATCCGAGGCGGGGCGGCTGTCGAGTGCCACCTTCATCGCAGGCCTCCCATCCCGAACGCCTTCCCTAACGAGGTACCGCGCCAACATATTCGGTATGCACAGGATTAGCGAGCTATGAGAGCTTCGCTGCACTTTCTCACATCTGGTGGGGGGCCCCGGCCGCGCGGCGCCGGAGCACCGCCCCGCAGAGCGTGTGCGGCTCGCCTAGCCTGGGCGCCGATGTCCGTGCGCGAGTACCACGAAGCCGTCTGGGAGGCGGTGCCCGAAGGGCTCGAGCCGCGCCGGTTCGCGCTGCGCAGCGCGTTCCTGCTCGGCCACGTGCGCGCCGGCGAACGTGTGCTCGACGTCGGCTGCGGCGAGGGCGCTTTCGCGGCCGCGCTGCTCGGCGCCGGCTGCGAGGTGGTGGCGGCCGACATCGCGCAGGAGCCGCTGCGGCGCGCCGCAGCGCGCCATCCCGGACCCGAGCTGCACCGGCTCGAGGACGAGTCGCGCTGGGGGCTTGCCGACGCGAGCTTCGACGTCGTGTGGGCGGGCGAGGTGATCGAGCACGTGCTCGACACGGCCGCCTGGCTCTCCGAGCTGCGGCGGGTGCTACGCCCCGGCGGGAGCCTGCTGCTCAGCACCCCGCGGCTCGGGCCGGCGCAGCTGCTGGCCGCCGCCCTCTCGCCGGCCGCCTTCGCGCGGCGCTTTGACCCCCGCGCCGACCACGTCCGCTTCTACAGCCGCCGCATGCTCGCGGCGCTCATCCTCGACTTCGGCTTTGACGAAGTCGACGTTCGCGCTGCCGGCGGGCCTTTCGGCTCAGGCGACGTGCTTCTCGCGCGCGCCGTGCGCTCGCGCTGGTGAGCGTGGCGCTCGCCGCGTGCTGTGCGGCGCGCGCGGGCGCGGCGGCCGCCGTCGAGGCGCGCAGCGCCTGCACGTACTCGTTGTAGACCTGCACCGCTTCCTGCTGCCCCGGGGCGCCGGTCGCGAGCGCTTCCGGCGAGATCAGCTCCGGGTCGAGGTAGATCCCCGCCCGCAGCTCCTGGAGCGCCGCGCGCGGGTCGGTCGGCAGGTCGTAGGCGCCGAGCGTGAGCCACGTCTGCGGGTTCGACGGCTGCAGGCGGACCGCGCGCTGCAGGGTCACGCGGGCCGCGGCGCGCTGCCCGGTCGAGCTCTGCACCTCCGCGAGCGCGATCAGCGCTTCGGCTGACAGCGGGTCGCGCGAGACCGACGCCTCGGCCGCAGTGCGCGCGGCCACCGGCGAGCCAGCCAGCAGGCCGAGCGCCTGTTCGCGGGCGTCTTCGGCGCGCTGCGGCTGCCACTGCGACCACGCCGCCAGCAGCGCCGTCACGAGCAGCGCGGCGGCCAGCGTCATGCGCACCCAGCCGGCGTGCTCGGCGGCGGCCAGGAGCCGGCGCGGTCTTGCGGCCGCGTCGGGCGCCTCCTGCACCCCCGGTGCCCCGTCCGCGCGCTGCGCGGGGGCGCCGGGCGCCTCCTCCTCGCCCAGCGCGCGGCCCTCGGGCGCCCCGTTCCCGGTTGCCGCGCCATCGGCCTCGGCCGGGCCCGGCGCGAGGATCGGCGCCTCTGCCGCCGGGCGCAGCGGCCCTCGCCCGGCGAGCCAGCCCGCGCAGATCAGCGCGACGAGCGCGTTGCCCGGCACGTACCAGGTCCAGTCGATCAGCGAGTGCACGCCGAACACGACCACGACGCACAGCACGCTCAACATGCCGATCCGCTCCGCGCCGTAGCGCCGCACCGGGAGCCTGACCCACGCCGGCCGTCTGCCGGCCCTCAGCTCGCGCCAGCTGCGCCAGCGCCGGTCGAAGGGATGCGTCGGGCGCCCGACGGCGGCCATCCAGCACAGCAGCAGCGCGAGCGCGAGCACGAGCCCCGCGATGCCCAGGTCGGCGAGCGTCTGCACGACGAAGCCGTGCGCGTGTTTGACGGGCAGCGGCCCCGTGCGGTAGCGCAGCCGCGCGACTTCGTAGCCGCTCGCGCCGACGCCCACGGGCACGTGGTGGGTGAACACCTTCAGCGCCTCGTCCCAGTACTGGGCCCTGACGCTCGCGATCGCGGTCAGGCGCCCGGGTGTGTTCGGAACCTTCGCGTGCGTGTCGGTGAGCGTGTGCAGGTCGTGCGAGATCGTGCCCTCGAAGCCGCGGTGGCTGGCGGCGAGCGCGCCGAGCACGGCCAGCACGCAGACGCCGATCGCGCCGATCAGGGCGAACCCTGCGCGGCGCCGCACGAGCGCTGTGGGTGCGCTGCGCCCGGTCGCGAACGTGATCGCCACCCCGGCGGCGCTCAGCGCGAGGATCATCACGATCACGAGCGCCCCAAGCTCGTGACCGCCGCTCGCGGCTTCGGCGATCGGCACGCCTTCGGAGCTGAGCGCGTGGTCGTGGAAGTCCCAGGCGGCGATCGCGCCGGCGCAGGCGCCTGCGCACAGCAGCACGGCCGCTCCGCGCAGGCGCAGCGGCACCAGGCAGAACCACAGCACGAGCCCGATCGCGAGCGCCGCCAGCGCGCCACGCGAGTAGGCGAGCAGCAGCGTCAGCAGCAGCACACCCAGCGCCGGGTAGGCCAGCGCGCTCAGCAGCGCGTGGCCGGCGCGGCGCGCCCCGAGCCACACGCAGCAGACGGCGCCCATCGCGGCGGTCAGGCCGAGCGCGTTCCAGTACCCGAACGGTTCGTAGAGGCGCGCGTAGTGGTTCGCTTCCGAGAACTGCCCGGGCATGCTCTTCGCGAGCAGCGCGTAGCCGCAGATGACGACCGACGACAGCGCGACGCCGCCGAGCAGGGCGGGCCAGTGCCTGGGCCCGAGCCGGGCGAGGGCGATCGCGGCCGCGAACACGGCCGCGTAGGCGAGCAGCCGGTTGGCGTCGCGCCAGCTCGCGTCGGGCTGCACCGACCACAGGATCGACAGCCCGGTCAGCAGCGCGAACGCGAGCAGCAGCAGCGCGGGCCAGAGCCCGTAGAGCGGCGTGTCGGCACGCGCGACCAGGGCGGCCGCCGCGAGCAGCACGCCCGAGCCGATCGTCAGCACCATCTCGGTGGTCGTGACCGTTTCGAGCGTCAGGCCGCCCTTGGAGTAGAACGTGACCGCGCAGATCAGGGCCGCCAGCAGCAGCGTCGCGATCCACGCTCCGCGGCGCAGCGCCCCTTGGCCCGCGGGCGGGCGCGGCACGCTGCCGCGCGCGGCCGGCCTCAGCGGCGGCGCGACCCCGAGCGCGGGCGGGCCGCCCGGCGGGGCCTCAGTCGGCGACGCGCCCGCCACGGATCCGCTTGCGCAGCGTGCCGCCGCCCCACGCGAGCAGGCACAGCACCAGGAATGCGAGCAGCGCCACGATCGGGGTCGGCAGCGTGCTCAGCGCGGAGGCGATGTTCGCGTGGACGACGCCCGGCTTGACCAGCTGGCCGCCCAGGTTCACGGGCTCCGAGCCGCCGGTGGCTGCGCTCTGCAGCGCGCGCTGCTCGGCCGGCGTCGCGGCGACCGCTTGCGCGACGCTCCCCGCCGGCCCGCCCGAGGGCGAGCCGTGGCTCGCCGAGGCGGCCAGCTGCGCCTGGCGGATCAGCTGCGCGCAGTCGCTGTACTCTTCGGTCGTCGCGCTGAGGTCTTTGAGCGCTTTCGCGTAGGCGCTCGGGGGAAAGCCGCTCAGCGATTCGCCGTGCGTGCAGCGCAGCACGATCGTGTGGCCGGCGTCGGCCCTGGCGCTCGGAGCGGCCGACAGCGCGACCGCCGCGAGCAGGGCGACCGCTGCCGCGATCGCGCGCTGCGGACGGAGGAGTTCCATCACGTGCGGCCTCAACGCTACCAACGCCCGCGGGCGAGTCCGAGGCTCGAGAGCGCCGCCGAGAAGCCTCCGGCCCACGCCTCGTGGCTGTAGGCCAGCACTTCCTGCGCTCCGTTTGCGCCCATCCGTGCGCGCAGGTCGGGGTCGGCGGCCAGGCGCTCGATCGCGTGCGCCAGCGCCGCCTCGTCGCCGGCTGCGAAAACGAGGCCGTTGACGCCGTCGCGCACGAGCCCGCCCGCGGCCGCTCCGACGGCGTCGCTGGCGATCACCGGTAGTCCGCGGTTCATCGCCTCGTTCACCACCAGCCCCCAGGGCTCGCGAAACGTGCGCGTGGCGATCGACGGCACGACCAGCACGTCGCCGGCCGCATAGACGTCGCGCAGCTGCTCGGCGCTGAGCGCACCGGTCGCCAGCACCCGCTCGGAGCCGGTGTGGCCGGCGCCGACGAGCACCAGCGCGCTCTGGCGCGCGGCGCCGCCCGCGCGGCGCCAGGCCGAGAGCAGCACGGACAGCCCCTTCTCCGGGTCCTCGCGGCCTACGAACAGGAAGCGCGTGCCCGCCGCCGAGGGCCAGCCCGGCAGGGGCGGAGCCTCGACGTCCTGCGCGCGCCAGAAGCCGTTGTCGACCGACTGCGGCGCGACGTGCACGTTGCGCGCGCCGCGCGCGCGGACGTAGGCGCTGACGTGGGGGCCGTACGTGACGACCGCGTCGGCGTGGGAGTAGAGCCGTCGCAGGGCCATGTAGGTGACAACGTGTGCGGGGGTCGAGGGTTGCGCCCACAGCGACGTCCACAGGAGCAGGGGCACGCGGGCGTTGCGGGCGCCGGCCCAGGCCGCAAGCGGCGCGAGCCGCCCGGCGGTCGAGCACACGACCGCGCGATGGCGCCCCGAGCGCGCGAGGCTCCAGACCGCACGTGCGCCGAGCTGGATGTGGGGGAACGGAAGCTCGCCCGCGGCGGCCGGGCCGCCGTGCAGGGAGCGCCCGCCCGTCAGCGCGACCTCGATCCCCTGCTGCTCGTGCAGCGCGCCGAACGCGCCGACGCGGTAGGCGGGGACGTGCCCGGTCACGAACAGCACAGGCTTCACCGCAGCGCCCGGCGGTAGGCGTCGACGGTCTGCTCGCCGCACTGCTCCCAGGTGAAGTTGGCTTCGACCGTCGCGCGGGCGCGCTGGCCGGCCTCGCGCAGCCGCTCGGAGTCCGACAGCAGCTCGTCGATGCGCTGCGTCAGGCGCTCGATGTCGCCGGGCGGCACGAGCACGAAGCCGTCGCCCGCGGCGGCGATCTCCTCCGGCCCCGGCTCGCCGCGGCAGCCGATCGCCGGCAGCCCGCCCGCCATCGCCTCGATGTAGGCGACCCCGAACGCTTCGTCGGTCGAGGGCATCACGAACAGCGTGCAGCGGCGCGCGCGGGCGATCGCCTCGGCGGGCGGGAGCTGGCCGAGCAGCTCGACCCGGTCTGAGACCCCGAGGCGCTCGGCGAGCGCCGTCAGCGCCTCGCGCTCGGGCCCGTCGCCGATCACCACGTAGCGCAACGTCGGATGAGCCGCCGAGAGCACCGCCAGCGCGCGAAGCACGTCGCCGTGGCGCCGGCGCGCGATCAGGTGGCCGACGGTGACGAGGCTCGGGCCCGCGCCGGCGCGCGGCGGGCGCCGCTCGACCGGCAGGTCGGTCCCGAGGTGCACGACGCGCGTCTCGCCGGCGCCGCTCTCGCGCGCGAGCTCCGCGATCCCCGAGCTGTTGGCGAGCACGAGCCGGGCGGCGCCGAGGCCCGCCGCGACGGCGCGCTCGCCCGAGGCGCCGCGGCGCACCGTGTGCAGCACGTCGCCGCCGTGCACAGAGACGACCAGCGGCCGGCCGATCCGCGCGCGGCGCACCGCGTCGCCCGCCGGAACGGCGTTGTGGGCGTGCACGAGCTCGAACGGGAACTCCCTGTGCAGGCGGCGCAGAGCGAGCGCGAGCGCCGGCGCCGCCCATGCGCCCCACGACGGATAGCCGCGCTCGCGCGGCGGCGAGACGAACGGCACGTAGGTGACAGCGATCCCGTCGCGCACCTGGTGGCGCGGCTCCCGCGCGCGCGACGCCAGGGCGCGCGCGGCGGCCCGCGGCCCGTCGGACAGCGACGCGCGCGGCGGCACGAGGCGGTGCAGCACGAGCACGCGCACCTCGGCGCCGGCCTCGCGGGCGGCGATCGCCTGACGGTGCGCCCATATGCCGAGCACCGGGTCGCGGTTGCTCGGGTAGAACTCAGCGACCACCGCCACCCGCGGCCGCGTGCGCGCGTCGGGGCTCACCAGCGTGTGTGGGTAGCGAGCGTCCGTTCGGCCTCGGCGGCGCTGATGTGCGGGCGCTCCGCGAGGTAGGAGGCGGCCTCCGCGATCGCCGCCTCGCGCGGGTACGCGGCGCCCGCGGGCGCCTGGCGGTGGCGGATCGGGACCGCGTCGACGACGCCGCAGCGCCAGTCGTGCTCGCGCGCGAGCGCCGCCCAGTGCATGTCGAGGCCCCAGCCCATCCGCAGCTGCGGAAAGGGCAGCAGGACGTCGAATGAAGCGCTCGCGAACGCGGTCACGGGGCCGATCTCCACGAAGCTCGTCTCGCGCACGATCGATCCGGGGCGGCGGCGGGTGACCGCCCAGGCCGCGTGCGAGTGCAGCGCGTGCGCCGGCTGCGCGAGCGTCAGCGAGAAGCGCTCGCACAGGAACAGGAAGCGGTCGAGGAACCCGTGCGGCAGCTCGACATCGTCGTCGAACACGAGCAGCCAGTCGTGCCCCTCGGCCGGATGGCGCGCGAGCAGCAGGTTGAGGTTCTCGAACTTGCCGGCGGCGCCCGGCGGGGCTGTGTGGACGCTCACGTCGTGGCGCGAGCGCTCGAGCTCGGCGCGGATCGCCGCCGCCAGCGCGGCGTGCTCGGGGCGCTCGACGCCGAGCGCGAGCACCCGGCGCCGCGGCGGCGAGTCGCGCGCTGCGCGCGCGAGCCGCAGGCGGCGTCCGGCGAGCACCTCTGCGGCGGCGGCCAGCTCGTCGCTCGCGCGCCGGCGCAGCGCGTCGAGGCCGCCGACGGTGCCGCTCGCGCCCGACAGGAAGTCGTGCTCGCTCTGCGGCGCCGGGGGTGATGTGGGCGGCGCGGCCAGCGACTGGCGCAGGCGCCCGGCGCTGTGGGCGACCATCGCGAGGCCCGCCGGGCAGCGGCGCCGCAGCACGTGGCCGGCGCAGCCCGCGAGCGTGCGCAACTCGGCCGCTCGCGACGGAGCGGCGCCGCGGCGCTCGTCGAATCGCCGCGCCGCGCGCCCGCGCGCAGCGGAGGCGCGGCACAGCGAGCGCAGCCGCGCGTCCTCGCCGGCGCGGCGGTGCTCGACGCGCGCTCCCGCGACGTACAGCGGCGCGGGCGCGCCCGCTGCCGCCGCGCGTTCCTGCCACTCCTGCTCATCGCCGGCGCCCCCGAGCGTCTCGTCGAACGGCCCGACTCGTTCGAGCGCCGAGCGGCGGATCGCCATGTTGGCGCCCCAGGCGAAGCGCGCCGGCGCGTCGTCGGGGCCGAGATCGAGGGTGGTGATCGGCGGCAGCTCGCGGCCGCACCCACGCGGCGCGCGGCCCTCGAAGCGCGCTGTGATCCGGCCGGCGAAGACGTCCGTGGCCGGATGCTCAGCCGCCGCCGCCAGGAGCGCCGCCAGCCAGCCGTCGCACACGCGCACGTCGTCGTCGAGGAACGCGACCAAGGGGGCGTGCGAGCGCGCCACGCCGGCGTTTCGCGCGGCGTTCAGCCCGCGCTCGGCGCCGAGCGGCTCATAGTGCGCTCCGGTGCGGTGCGCGAGCTCCGCGATCGCCGTACTCGCCGGGCCGTCGTCGAGAACCAGCACCTCCGCCGCCGCCTCGGCCGCCTGCGCGCGCAGCGAGGACAGCGCCACCTCCAGGTAGCCGGGGCGTGCGCGCGTCGGGATCACGATCGAGACCGGAGGGTCCATGACTGGCAGAGAGTCTAGGTTTGACGGGGGGATGGTCCTCTTCCTGCACAACCGCTACCGGACGACAGGCGGCGAGGAGCAGGTGGTGGCGTCGCTGCTCGAGCTCGTGCGCGGCGAGCTCGGCGAGCCCGCCGAGCTGCTCGCGCGCGACTCGGCGGAGCTCGGCGGCGTGCGCGCCGCCGCCGGGCTGCTGCGTGGCGGCCTCGACGCCGGCGCGGTCGCCGCGGAGGTGCGGCGGACGGGCGCGCGCATCGTCCACGCGCACAACCTGCAGCCGGCGTTCGGGTGGCGCGCGCTGGCCGCCGCGCGCCGCGAGGGGGCGCGGATCGTGCTGCACCTCCACCAGTACCGGCTCGTGTGCGCCGTCGGCGTGTGCTTCACCCACGGCGCCGAATGCACGCGCTGCCACGGGCGCCGCACGCTCCCGGGAGTGCGGCTGAACTGCCGCGGGCGGCGCAGCGAGGCGCTCGCCTACGGCGCCTCGCTGGCGCTCTGGCAGCGTCGCCTGGCCGGCGAGGCCGACCTCGTGCTGGTCCCGAGCGAGTTCGCGCGCGAGCGCCTGCGCGAGCTGGGCGCGCCGCTTGCGTGGGAGCGCGTGCGGGTGCTCCCGCCACCGGTCGCGGCGCCCGCCGGCGCGCGCGGGCCGCTGGCGGGCGGCCACGCGCTCGTCGTCTCGCGGCTCGCCCCGGAGAAGGGGGTCGACGTCGCGATCGACGCGTGCCGGCGCGCGGGGGTTCCGCTGGTCGTGGCGGGCGAGGGCCCGGAGCTGCCGGCGCTGCGTGCGCGCGCCGCCGGCGCGGAGGTGCGCTTCGCCGGGCGGGTGGACGCGGCCGGGCTCGAGCGGCTGCGCGCGGAGGCTTCGATCGCGCTGGTCCCCTCGCGCACCGGCGAGACGTTCGGCATGGCGCTCGCCGAGGCGATGGCAGCGGGGCTGCCGGTCGCGGCCAGCCGCGTCGGCGCGCTGCCGGAGCTAGCCGAGCCGGGGTCGCTCGTTCCACCCGGCGATCCCGGTGCGCTTGCGGAGGCGATCGCGCGGCTCGCCGGCGACCGCGGGGCGGGCGAGCGCGGGCGGGCGCGAGCCGCGCAGCTGTGCGCGCCGCGGGCCGTGGCCGAAGGACTGGCGAGCGCCTACGAGGCGGCCGGGGCGCCGCCGGGCGCCGCGTAGACTGGCGCGCGTGCGCGCTCTGATCACGGGGATCAGCGGCCAGGACGGCTCGTTCCTGGCAGAGTTGCTGCTCGAGCGCGGCTACGCGGTCACAGGGCTGCTGCACGCCGCGCACGCCGAGCGTCTCGGCGCCAGCGAGCACCTCCGCGGACGGGTCGAGCTCCTCGCCGGGGAGCTGCTCGAGCCCGAGACCTTCGCCGAGGCGGTGCGCAGCGCGCGGCCGGACGAGCTCTATCACCTGGCGGCGCCCTCGTTCGTGCCGGCCTCCTGGGATCGGCCCGGTGAGACGCTGCGGGCGGTCGCGGGAGCGACGGCGGCCGTGCTGGAGGCCGTTCGCGAGTCGACTCCGGGCACGCGCGTGTTCGTGCCCGCCTCGGGGGCGATCTTCGGCGAGGCGCCCGAGAGCCCGCAGCGCGAGGAGACGCCGTGCCGTCCGAGGAGTCCCTACGCGGTCGCCAAGCTGGCCTCGCACCAGCTGGTCGGGCTGATGCGCGAGCGCGACGGGCTGCACGCCAGCTCGGGGATCGTGTTCAACCACGAGTCAGAGCGCCGGCCCGAGCACTTCGTCACGCGCCGTGTCAGCCGCGCCGCGGCGGCGATCGCGCTCGGGGCCGAGACCGAGCTGACGCTCGGCTCGCTCGACGCGGTGCGCGACTGGTCCTTCGCCGGGGACGTGATGCGCGGCGCGTGGCTGATGCTCCAGCAGGAGCGGGCCCGGGACTATGTGCTCGCGAGCGGCATCGGGCACACCGTCGCCGAGCTCGCCGCGGCGGCGTTCGCCTGCGTGGACCTCGACTGGGAGCGCCACGTGCGCGTCGACCCCGCGCTCGTGCGAGAGCCGGAGCGCACGCCGAGCGTCGGCGACCCCTCGCGCGCCCGGCGCGAGCTCGGCTGGAACGCGGAGCTCTCCTTCGAGGCGCTCGTCGAGCGCATGGTGCGGGCGGACCTCGCCTCGCTGCAGGCGCTCGCGCCGCGCCGCTGAGCCGGGCCGGCGCCGGCAGCCGGAACGACCACCCCCGCGGCCCGCGCCGCCGAGCATGTCTCGGCCAGCCCCTACACTGGCGCCCGATGCGCACGATCGGCGTGATCGGGCTTGGCTACGTCGGGCTGCCGCTCGCCGTCTCGTTTGCGCGTGAGGGGTGGCGCGTCGTCGGGGTCGACACCGATTCGCGCAAGATCGCCGCGATCGAGGCCGGGAGCTCCTACGTCGAGGACGTGTCCGATGCCGACCTGCGTGAGGTCGCCGAGCGCCTCGAGCCGGGCACGCGCTACGCGCCGCTGGCCGAGGCGGAGGCAGTGCTCATCTGTGTCCCCACTCCGCTCAGCCGCAACCGCGAGCCCGACCTCGGCCCGCTGATCGAGGCGGGTCGCGCGCTCGCCGGCGTGCTCGTCGCCGGCCAGCTCGTCGTGCTCGAGTCCACCACCTATCCCGGCACCACGCGCGAGCGGCTGCTGCCGCTGCTCGAGGAGTCCGGCCTCGCCGCCGGCCGTGACTTCCATCTCGCCTTCTCGCCCGAGCGCGTCGACCCCGGCCGCACCGACTACACGATGCGCAACGTGCCGAAGGTGGTCGGCGGGCTCACGGACGCGTGTGCCGAGCGCGCGGCCGCCCTCTACGAAACCGTCTGCGAGGAGATCGTGCGGGTGTCGAGCCCGGAGGCCGCCGAGCTGACGAAGCTGCTCGAGAACGTGTTCCGCGCGGTCAACATCGCGCTCGTCAACGAGCTCGCGATGCTCACCGACCGCATGGGGATCGACGTCTGGGAGGTGGTCGACGCGGCCGCCACGAAGCCCTACGGGTTCATGCGCTTCGAGCCCGGCCCGGGCATGGGCGGCCACTGCATGCCGGTCGACCCCTTCTACCTGAGCTGGCGCGCGCGCGAGTTCGACATGACGACCGAGTTCGTCGAGCTGGCGGGCAGGATCAACCAGCAGATGCCCTACCACTGCGTCGCCAAGGCGCAGCGCGCACTCAACGATCGCGGGCTGGCCGTCAAAGGCGCGCGCATCGCCGTGATCGGAGTCAGCTACAAGCCCGGCGTCGGCGACGTGCGCGAATCGCCCGCTCTCAAGATCATCGGGCTGCTGCGCGAGATGGGTGGCGAGGTCGCCTACCACGACCCTCACGTCCCCGAGCTCGCCGAGCTCTCGCTGAGGAGCACCCCGCTCGATCAGGCGCTCGCCGATGCCGACCTGGCGCTGATCGTGACCGCGCACCCCGACGTCGACCACGGCGCGATCGCGCGCCGCGCGCGGCTCGTGGTCGACCTGCGCGGCGTCACGCGCAGCGTCGCCGCCGCCAACGTGGTGAGGCTGTGAGCGGCTTCGAGCCGGGCTCGGTCGCGTTCCCCGACCGAGGGCCGGCGTTCGGATCGGACGTCAGCGTCGGCGAGGACGTCACCTTCGGCGCCTACGTCGTCGTCCACGACGACACCGTGATCGGCGCCGAGTGCGTGATCGGAGACCACGCGGTGCTCGGGCGCGCGCCGCGCCTGGCGCCGCACTCGGCGGCGCTCGGCGTCGGCTTCGGCGCGCTCGAGCTCGAGCCGGGCGTGACGGTCGGGGCCGGCGCGGTCGTGTTCGCCGGGGCGCACATCTGCAGCGGCGCGATCCTCGGCGAGCAGGTCTACGTGCGCGAGCGCGCGAGCGTCGGCGCGGGCAGCGTCGTCGGGCGCGGCAGCGTGATCGACAACGATGTGCCGGTCGGAGAGCGGGTCCGCATCCAGACCAACGTCTACATCGCGGCGGGGAGCGTCGTCGAGGACGACGTCTTCCTCGGCCCGGGCGCCGTCACGAGCAACGACGACACGATGGCGCGCCACGCGCAGGGCGTGCCGGCGCACGGGGTCGCCTTCCGGCGCGCGTGCCGGGTCGGGGCGGGCGCGGTGCTCACGCCCGGCGTGGAAGTCGGCGAGGAGGCGTTCGTCGCCGCCGGAGCCGTGGTCGTGCGCGACGTGCCTCCGCGCGGCGTGGTCATGGGGGTGCCCGCGCGGTTCGTGCGCGAGGTCCCCGACGAGGATCTGATCGAGCGCTGGCGCTAGGCCTCGCCGGCGCGCAGGGCCGCCACGACCTGTTCGGCCATCTCGCCGGTCAGCACCGGGCTCATCGGGATCGCGAGGTGCGTCCTGGCCGCCTGCTCGGTCCCGGGCAGATCGCCGGCGGCCTCGGCCCAGCGGTGCATCGCCTGCTGGCGGTGCACCGGCGTGCGGTAGTAGGGCTTGTGCCCGACGTCCGCCGCCGCCAGCGCCGCTTCGACGCGCCCGACGTCCTCGCTCGCGATCACGTACAGGTGCCACGCAGGGGACGCCCCGGCGACCGGCACCGGCAGTTTCACGAGCTCTCCGAGCCCGGCCCGCTGATAGTGGCGCCCAGCCTCGCGGCGACCGTCGGCGAGCCCGTCGAGGTGCGGCAGCTGCACGCGCAGGATCGCCGCCTGCAGCTCGTCGAGGCGCGAGTTGTAGCCGACCTGCTCGTAGGTGACCTTGTCCTTGGAACCGTGAAAGCGCAGCACCCTCGTCCGCTCGGCGATCTCCGCGTCGTTCGTGGTCACGATGCCGCCGTCGCCGAACGCGCCGAGGTTCTTCGACGGGAAGAACGAGAACGTCGCCGCCGTGCCGAGCGCGCCCGGGCGCCCGGCGTCCGAGGTCGAGCCGGCCGCCTGCGCGGCGTCCTCGAGCACCGGCACGCCGAGCGCCTCGATCTCGGCGATCGGCGCGACGTTGCCGAACAGGTGCACGGCGATCACCGCCTTCGTGCGCGGTGTGAGAGCGGCGCGCACGGTCTCGGCGGTGACGCAGTACGTGTCCGGGTCGACGTCGCAGAACACGGGTGTCGCGCCCGTCGGCGGGATCGCCTCGGCCGAGGCATAGAACGTGAACGAGGGCACGACGACCTCGTCGCCGGGGCCGACGCCCATCGCGCGCAGCGCGATCGTGATCGCCTCGGTCCCGTTCGCCACCCCGACCGCGTGGGCGGCGCCGCAGTATTCGGCGAACTCCGACTCGAACGCCTGCACCTCGGGGCCGAGGATGTAGCGCTGGCTGTCGAGCACGCGTGCGACCGCCGCGCGCAGCTCGTCGTACAGGAACGCGAGCGGCGTCGAGCTGTCGAACAGCGGAACGCTCAAGCGGAGCTCAGCTCCCGCTCAGAAGCTCGAGGTCCGCGCGCGTCATCCGCCGGATCAGCTCCTCGAAGCTCGTCTTCGGGCGCCAGCCGAGGTCGCGCTCGGCCTTCGAGGCGTCGCCGATCAGGTGGTCGACCTCGGCCGGGCGCACGAACCGGGGATCGATCTCGATGTAGCGCTCGAACTCGCCGAGCCCGGCCTCGTCGAAGGCGATCTGGCAGCACTCGCGAACGGAGTGGGACTGCCCGGTCGCGATCACGTAGTCCTCGGGGTCGTCGCGCTGGAGCATCAGCCACATCGCTTCGACGTAGTCCTTGGCGTAGCCCCAGTCGCGTTCGGCGTCGAGGTTGCCGAGCCGCAGCTCCTTCGCGAGGCCGTACTTGATGGCGGCCGCATGCCAGGTGATCTTGCGCGTCACGAACTCGAGTCCGCGGCGCTCGGACTCGTGGTTGAAGAGGATCCCGGAGGTCGCGTGCAGGCCGTATGACTCGCGGTAGTTGACGGTGATGAAGTGGCCGTAGGCCTTTGCGACGCCGTAGGGCGAGCGCGGGTAGAACGGCGTGTGCTCGGTCTGTGGGACCTCGAGCACCTTGCCGAACATCTCGCTCGAGGAGGCCTGGTAGAAGCGCGCCTGCGGGCACACTTCGCGCATCGCCTCGAGCATGCGGGTCACCCCGACGCCGGTGAACTCGGCTGTCAGCGTCGGCTGGATCCAGGACACCGCGACGAACGACATCGCGGCCAGGTTGTAGATCTCGTGCGGGTCGGCGGCGCGCATCGCGTCGACGAGCGAGCGCTGGTCGAGCAGGTCGCCCTGGTGAAGCGTGAGGCGGTCGCGCAGGTGCTCGATGCGCTCGAACTTCTCCGTCGAGGCGCGCCTGACCATCGCGTGCACCTCATACCCCTTCTCGAGCAGCAGCTCGGCCAGGTAGGACCCGTCCTGCCCGGTGACACCGGTTATGAGCGCTCTCCGGGCGGCCATCGGCGGCAGCTTATCTGGCGCCGCGCGGAGCGAGGCGATCTCGCGCCGGGGTCACCGGGCCGCGCGCCCGGCAGCCGCGCGGCGGCCGGTCCCCTGCGGTCGCACTCCCCGCGCAGCCTCGCTGCGCAGCTCGCGCAGCCACCGCACCGTCGCCGCGATCCCCTCCTCGGCGCCGATGCGCGCCTCCCAGCCCAGCAGCTCGCGTGCCTTCTCGACCGACGGCCAGCGGCGCTGCACGTCGACCTCGAACGTCGGCAGGTGCTCGAGCTCGAGCTGCTCGGGGTCCTCGCCGCACGCGGCCCAGATCACGGCGGCGATCTCCGCCACGGTCATCTCGCGCGAGGCGGAGATGTTGAAGTCCTCGTTCAGGCCGGCCGGCGAGCTCATCGCGGTGACGATCCCGTCGGCGATGTCCTCGACGTGCGTGAGCGTGCGCGTCTGCTCGCCCGAACCGAAGATCTGAAGCGGCCGCTGCCCCGAAAGGACCTTCTCGATCAGGTCCGGCACCGCGTGCGCGATCCCCGGCTCGGCGTCGGGGACCTCGCCTGGGCCGTAGGCGTTGAACGGGCGGCAGATCGTGAACCGCAGCCCGTGCTCGGCGTGCGCGGCGCGGCAGTACACCTCGCCGGTCAGCTTCGAGTACCCGTACGCCGACAGGGGCACCGGGCACCGTGGCAGGTAGTCCTCGGGCGTCGGGAACAGCTCCGCGCGCTCGAAGACCATCGAGGAGGACACGTACACGAACCGCTCGACGCCGGTGTCGAGCGCGGCGCGGAAGACCGCGTTGTAAAGCGCGTTGTTGACCTCGGTGAGGGTGTGCGGCAGGCGGTGGAAGTTGGCGATGCCGCCGACGATCGCAGCCAGGTGGATCACGCGGTCGCAGCCGGCGATCGCCTCGCGTGCCTGGTCGAGCTCCCGCAGGTCGCCGGTGTGGACCTCGCACCCCTCGCGCATCCACTGCGGCGCGAGGCGCTGGTCGGAGACGCGCACCTCGTAGTCGGGGTCGCGCAGCAGCCGCCGCACGACCGCGGCGCCGATCGTCCCGGCGCCGCCCGTGACGAGCACGCGGCTCACCCGTGCGCTCCGAGCGCGGCCAGCTCGCTGGCGTACCCGAACACCTGCGCCGCGCCCCAGCAGTTCCACGGGTCGACGACCAGGCAATCGCCGGCGGCGCGTTCGGCGATCGCCGCGAGCGTGCGCGGGTCGCGGAACTCGGAATGGTTGGCCGCGATCACCACGGCGTCGGCCCCCTCGAGCGCCTCGCCGAGCCCGAGCGTCGGGGTCGGCACGTGCGGGTCGTGCACGGCGACGTCGGCGAGCTCGCGCTCGAGCAGCCTGATCAGCTTGTGCGCGAGCGAGTCGCGCTCGTCGTCGGTGTCGGCCTTGAACGCGAGCCCGAGCACCGCCACGCGCCGTCCCGCCAGCGGCCCGAGCCGTCGCTTGACGCCTTCGACGAGGAACAGCGGCACCGACTCGTTGACGCGCGAGACCGCGAGCAGCATCCCGGGCGCGGCGGAGCGCTCCTCCGAGAAGGCGAAGTCCTTGCGCAGGCACGTGCCGGCCGTGAAGCCCGGCTGGGCGATGCCGCCGCGCGGGTAGTCGTGGTTGATCAGGTCGATCACCTCGAACACGTTGGCCGCGTAGCGCTCGCAGTCCATCATGAGCAGGTTCGGCAGCGCGAAGTGCGTGTAGCGCAGGATGTTCGCCCAGATCTTCGCGAGCTCCGCCTGCACCGGCGTCGTCTGGACGATCGGGGCGCCGAAGGAGCCGAACAGCTCCGCGGCGACCTCGCCCGAGCGCGGTCCGACCCCGCCGATGATGCACGGCAGCGTGTCGATCTCCGCGAAGAAGCGCCCAGCCGCGATGCGCTCGGGCGCGTGGGCGACGAACACGTCCTCGCCGACCTCGAAGCCGCGGTGCTTGGCGAGGTAGCCGGCGACGAAGTCGGTCGTCCCGGGCGCGATCGTCGAGCGCAGGATCAGCGAGTGCCCCGGCGCGAGCACGCTCAGCAGGTCGTCGAGCGCGGCGCGGATGTCGCGCATGTCGATCTCGATGTGCGAGAACGACGGTGTCCCGAGCGTGATCACGATCTGGCGTGCGGCGGCGGCGTCGGCGACGCGTTCGCTGAGCGACAGGCTGCCGGCCTCGCGCACCCGCTCGAGCGCCTCCTGGGCCTCCGGCTCCTCGAACGGCATGCGCCCGTCGCGCACGGCTCGCAGCCGGTCGTGGTCGTTGTCGATGCCGATCACGGACAGTCCGCGGTCGGCGAACGACAGGGCCAAGGGGAGCCCGACCCGTCCGAGCCCGACGACGGCCACCTCGGCGGTGCTCTGCGGGACGCTCATGTCGAGGCTGAGGTTAGCGGCGCGGGGCGCCCGGATCGCGCGCTGCCCGCCGCGGGCCGCGCTCGCGGGGTGCCCGAAGCAGCGCCCCCTGCCGGGCCCTGCGCTCTCGCGGGCATCGCTCGCGCGGCGTGGGGATCTCGCTCCGCGCGCGTCGGCGGCCTCCTCCGAAGGCCCAGCGACTACCGTCTGCGTCCTTGTCCGGCGCAGAGCTGATCTCCGACCTCGCCGACGCCGAGGCGCTGGCGCCCGAGTGGGACGAGCTGGCCGTAGCGGCTTCGAGCCCGGTCGCCTGCCCCGCGTGGGTGCTCGCGTGGTGGCGCCACGTCGCGGACGCGGAGGTGAAGGCGCGCGTGGTCGTGCTGCGCGAGGGCGCGAGGCTGATCGGCGTGGCGCCGCTGTACGTGTCGGGGCATCGCCTGGGAGCCGCCGAGTACCGCCTGATGAGCGATGACTTCGGCGTCTGCATGCAGCCGCTCGCCCTGCCCGGGCGCGAGCGGGACCTGGCAGGCGCCGTCGGGCGGACGCTCGACGCCTGCGAGCCGCGCCCGGGGCTCGTGCGGTTCGGGCCGATGCGGACGGCGACCCCGTGGCTCGATGCGCTGCGGGCGCAGTGGCCGGGGCGCCGGCGACCGCTCGTCCGGCGGCTGCGCCACGAGGAGGTGGCTGTGATCGGCCTGCGCGAGCCGGGCTACGAGCAGTGGCTTGCGACGCTCAGCTCGAAATTGCGCCGCGACCTGCGCCGCTCCGAGCGGCTCTTCGAGGAGGCCGGCGGCACGAGCCGCTGGAGCGAGCCCGCGCGTGTGGGCGCGGACGCGGCGGCATTCGCGCGCCTGCACGGCGCGCGCTGGGAGGGGCGCGGCTGGTCGCGGCTCGCCGACCTCGGGCCGCGATTGACCGCATGGCTCGAGGACCTCTGCGCCGGGACACTCGCGAGCGGCCGAGTCGGGCTGTGCGTGCTCGAGCTCGCGGGCGAGCCGATCTGCGTCGACCTGCACATGAGCGCCGGCGGCGAAGCGGTCGGCGTGAACGTCGGCTGGGATGAGCGCCATGCGCGCCTCGCGCCTGCGAAGGTCGCGCTGCTGCAGGTGCTGCGGCGCGCGTTCGAGAGCGGGTGCGAGCGCTTCGACCTCGGCGTCGGCAGCCAGCAGAACAAGCTGCGGATCGCCAACGACAGCGAGCCGGTCGCGTGGAGCGCGCTGTTGCCGGCCACCGCGCAGCTGCCGCGCTCGTGGGCCGGGCTCGCGCCCGAGCTGGCGCGTGCCCAGGTGCGCGAGCGGCTCCCCGAGTCGCTCAAGCAGCGGATCAGGGCGGCGCGCTCGCGCGGCTCCGGCTGAGCGCGGCGCGGACGCGGCCGAGCAGGTGGCGCGCGTACTGCGCGCCGAAGCACGCGACGAAGAGCGGGTTGTAGCGCGCGTAGCGGCGCCACAGACGGCGCGGCTCGCGCGAGAGCCGAAACACCCACTCGAGCCCGGAGCGCTGCATCCAGACGGGCGCCTGCGGCACGAGCCCGGCGTGGAAGTCGAACGCTGCGCCGACGCCGACGAGCAGCGGCGCGGCCAGGCGCGGGCGCATGCGGTGCATCCACTTCTCCTGCTTGGGCTGCCCGGTGCCGACCCACACGACCGCCGCGCCGGAGGCGTCGATGCGCGCGACGAGCTCGTCCTCCTCGGCCGCCGTCAGCGTCCGGAACGGGGGCGAGTAGCCGCCCGCGATCACGAGTCCCGGAAAGCGCTCGCGCAGGCGCGCCTGCAGCAGGGCGAGCGCCTCGGGCGTCCGCCCTCCGTAGAGATAGATCGGGATCGCGTGCTCGGCGGCGCGGGCGCAGAAGGCGATCATCAGATCGGGCCCGTACACGCGCGTGGCGCGCCGGCAGCCGAGGGCGTGCAGCGCCCATACGAGCGGCTGGCCGTCGGGGACGGCCAGCGTGGCATCGCGGACGGCCTGTGCGGTCTCGGGGTCCTCGCGCGCGCTCATCACGAGGTTGACCGCGGCCGCCGTCACGTACGCACGGCCGCCGGCGGCGATCGTGCGCTCCATCCAGTCGACGACCTCGGCGTAGTCGCTGATCGCAAGCGCCACGCCGACCACCACCGCCCGCTCCGGGGGCGCCGGCTGGGCGGCGGGCGAGGTGGAGGCGGGCTCGGCTCCGATTCGGTGAAGATACCTGCCTCCGTGCCGATCGATCCGGACTTCTGGCGCGGGCGTCGCGTGCTCCTGACGGGCCACACAGGCTTCAAGGGCGCGTGGCTGTCGCTGTGGCTGCAGGCGCTCGGGGCCGAGGTGACCGGGCTCTCGCGCGGTGCCCCGCGCGGGCCGAGCCTGTACGCGCGCGCCGGCGTCGCGGCCGGCATGGCCGAGCGCCGCGCGGATGTGCGCGACGCGCGGGCGCTGGCCGGCGCGCTGCGCGAGACGCGGGCCGAGCTGCTCGTGCACCTGGCGGGCCAGCCGATGGTCCGCCGCTCGCTGCGCGAGCCGGCGCTGACCTACGACGTCAACCTGATGGGGACGGTCGCGGTGCTCGAGGCGCTGCGCGGCTGCGCCGGCCAGGTGCGCGCCGCCGTGATCGTCACCTCGGACAAGTGCTATGAGAACTCGCCCGCGCGGCAGCGCCCGTTCGTCGAGGAGGATCGCCTCGGCGGGGCCGACCCCTACTCGAGCTCGAAGGCGTGCGCCGAGCTGGCGGTCGCGAGCTGGCGGCGCTCGTTCGCTGCCGATGACGCGCCGCGGCTCGCCAGCGCGCGGGCGGGCAACGTGATCGGCGGAGGGGACTGGGGCGAGGACCGGCTGCTGCCCGACGCGGTGCGGGCGGTCGAGGACGGGCACACGCTGCGCGTGCGCAGCCCGGGCGCGGTGAGGCCGTGGCAGCACGTGCTGAACCCGCTCGCGGGCTATCTGACGCTGGCCGAGCGCCTGTGGGACAGCGAGGACGCGGCGCGCCCTTGGAACTTCGGTCCGCCCCGGGGGAAGCGCGCACCGTCGGCTGGCTGGTCGAGCGCCTCGGCTCGCTGTGGGGGGGCGAGCTGACCTGGCAGCTCGACGAGGCCGAGCACCCGCCCGAGGCGGAGCGCCTCGAGCTCGACTCCTCCGCCGCGCGCGAGCGCCTGGGCTGGCGGCCGCAGTGGGGGCTCGAGGAGGCGCTCGCACAGAGCGTGGACTGGCACCGGCGCGAGCGCCGCGGCGAGGACGCGCGAAAGCTGGCGCTGGATGCCCTCGCCAGCTTCACGGCCGGGCGTCCGCCGCGCGCGCTCGACGCGCACCAGGCCAGGAGCCGGTCGGGACATACATAGGCCCTGTCGAACGGCTGTCCGAACCATTCCATTTCTCTGAACCGGGCGCTAGCCTTCGGCCATGAGCCCCGCGACCCTGCGCCGCTACCGCGCCGAGAGGATGCTCGAGCGGGACTTCCGTTCGCTGCGCGGCTCGGTGCTGGGAGCGGTCCGCTCGCGGCTGCGCGCGAGCGGCGTGAGCGTCGACGATGCGGACCTCGATGCGTGCTACGCGGCCGCCTGGCATGCGCTGTACGTGGCGGCGCTGCGCGGCGAGCGGGTCGAGAACCCGGCCGGCTGGCTCGTGCGCGTCACGCACCGCCGCGCGATCGACGAGCTGCGTGGACGCGGCCGCGCACTCGCGCGGCCCGAGGAGCCCCGCGCGCCCGCGCCCGAGCTCGAGGCGCAGCTCGACGACCGGATCCGCGTACGCCAGCTGCTGCAGGGGATGCGCGAGCGCCTGAATCCGCGCGAGCGCCAGGCGGCGGCGCTCTGCTACCTGCACGGCTTCACCCGTGCACAGGCCGCGCGCGCGATGGGTATCAGCGAGGCGCGCATGCGCAAGCTCATGGACGGGCGCGGCGACGGCAGCGACGGGGTCGCCGGGAAGGTCGGCGCGCTGGTCGAGACGATCAACCGAGGCGGGTTCTGCGACGAGCACTCCTCGCTCATGCGCGCGCTCGCCTACGGGTTGCTCGATCCCGAGGGCGAGCGCTACGAGCTGGCGGTCGCGCACCGGCGCGGGTGCCCGGCCTGCCGCCGCTATGTGGCAGCGCTGCGCGGGCTGGCAGCCGCGCTCGTGCCGCCGCCGTTCCCGGCGGCCGGACACGCGGGGGCGGCGGGGGCGCTCGGCCAAGCGGCGCGCCGCCTCGCGGCAAGGGCGCGCGCGGGCGGCGCGCGGGCGGCGGCGGGGCACGCCCAGGCGGCGCGCGCGGGATCCGCGCTCGGCGCATCGCCCGCGGCCGGCGCCGGCGGTGCCGCGGGCGGTGGCTGGCTCGCGGGCGGGCTGGCGGCGAAGCTCGCCGCGGGCTGCCTGATCGCGGTCGGCGTCGGCGCGGGCTGCGCCGTGCTGGCGGGCACGCACCCGCAGCCCCACCGGCCCCCGCACCCGCTGCGCGGCCGGGCGACGCTGCAGCGGGCGGCGGGCGAGAGCGCGATCTTGCCGTGCGCATGTACGCGCGGCCTCGCCGCGGCCGTGACCCCGAGAGCGCGTGGCGCCGGAACGCGGACGCCGGCCGGCGTTGCTCGGACCCCGGCCGATGATGCGAGAGGCGGCCGGGCGGCGCTCGAGTTCGGGCCCGAGCGCCGGGGGCCCGGAGCGGGCGGCCTCGAGCCCGTCCGCGCGGAACCGGGTCCGGAACGAGCCGCCCGCGCGAGCGCTGCAGGGGTGCCGCAACCGCGGGCCGTCGCGAGCGGCTCGCGAGAAGGTGCCAGAACGCGAGGCCTCGCGGCCGAACGCGAGTTCTCACCTGGATGAGACGGGGGTAGGACTTTCGCCTGCAGGTGATGCGGTTTGCGTGGTCCGCCGGTACCCTCCGGTCGTCGTGATCGATTCGAACGTTGTGGCAGGAGGCCGCGAGGTACTCGCTTGGTGCCTGGTGACGTCCAAGCGCCACGCGCCCGAGGTTTCGCTCGTACGCGACGGGAGCGTCCTGGCCCGGCTGACCCTCGTGCGGGACCCTCTGCGGGGCCTGCGGCGCCGGCTGCGCGGCAGATCCTCCGGCGGGGCGTCGCAGAACGGCTCCTCATCCTGGCCGCACGTCGTCGTCGTCGAGCCCTACAACGCCGGGCTCGCGCTGGCGCGGACGATGGTGCGCGCTCGGGGCGCGCGTGACGGTCATCGTCGAGCCGCCAGACCTCGTCGGCCACAGCCGCGGGTGGGCGCGTCGTCGCGCCGTTCGAGCCGGACGGCGTGCCGTGGCTGGCGGCGCTGCGCGGCATCGCGTCGGCGAGGACGAGGTCGTCGTGCTGCCCGTGACCGACCGGGCGGCGAGCTGCTTGGCCGTCGGTGGGCCTCGCTGCCGGCCGAACCTGCGCGCGTTCGAGCGAGCGCGGGCGCGCACCTCGACCTGATGGACAAGGAGCGGCGCCGCGCGATCGCGCGCCGCGCGGGGTACAAGTGCCGTGGACGGCGACGGTCGCGACCGCGGCGAGCTCGCGCGGGCGGCCGCGCGGGCCCCGTGGCCCTGCGTGGTGAAGCCCGTGATCTCGCACGAGTGGCGGGAGCGCACGGGCCGGAGCGGGCCTTTCTCGCGCACGACGCCGACGAGGCGGCGGAGGTCGCTCAGCGCGGCCGCTGCGCGACGGCCTCGGATGCTGCTCAGCCAGTACATACCGGGCGGCGACGACGACGTTGAGGAGGCGATCGCTCGTGCGGCTCGCCGACGGCAGCTATCCGGTCTGCTTCGGCTGTCGCAAGCTGCGCCAGCACCCGCCGGGCTTCGGCGTGACCACGCTCGGCGAATCGTCGCTGCTGCCGGAGGCGACGTCGATCGCCCGGCGCGTGCTCGACGAGGCGGGCTTCGTCGGGGTCGCCGGCGTCGAGGCCAAGCGCCACAGCGAGACCGGCGAGAGCTGGTTCCTCGAGGTCAACGTCCGCATGCCCGGCCAGTGGGGACTCGGCGACGCGTGCGGGCGTCGAGGCCTCGCCGCGGCTCGTCGCGCGCTGCGTCGGGCGCGCGCTCGGGCCCCAGCCGCCCCTGCGCACCGGCGGTGCGGGTCGTGTTCCCCGAGCTCGACATCCAAGCTCGTCGGCCCGGCGCTTTGCCGCCGTCGGCGCCACGGGATCGGCCGCGGCTGGCCGCGGAGATGATCGGCCCGTACGCCAGCGTGCGCGAGGTCGGATGTTCGACCCTCGCGACCCGGGGCCGGGGCTGGCGCTCGTCGGCGGCTTCCTGCGACGCCGGATGTTCGAGCGCAACGGGGCGAGCCCGGGCGCGGCCGAGAGCGAGTTCTCGCCCGACTGAGGCCGGCTCTGCCCGCACGGGTGAGGCCAGGCCGTCGCCGGGCTGCGAGCGCCGTGGTCGACTCGAGCGTGGTTGCATCCCGGCGGGCGATGCTCCAGCCCCGCCGGTTCTCGCAACGATCTGTGACGAGCAGTGGCCCTCCTAGCGCGGGAACACCCGCGCCAGCTTTCGCAGCCCGAACGGGCTCCCGGCCGGCCGCATGCGCCCCGTCGCGACCGCGCGCACCGGGTTCAGGCGTTCGCCGACGATGTCGCAGAAGTCCTGCCAGCCGATCCGCAGCCGCAGGTCGGGTGACGGGGCGGCCCCCTCGCCGACGGTGGAGGAGCCGTTCTGCACGGTCAGGTGCCAGGTCGGGACGTCCGGGTCGGTGAACTCCCACTGGAAGGTCGTCGGACGGTCGAGGCCGTGCTGCGGGTTGACCTGCCGTCGGATCATGTCGAACAGGAGCGCGACGGTCTCGTGGTCACGGGCACTCGGACCCTCGCGGACGCCGATCACGCCGGCCTGCGCGAGCGCGCGCCCGCGCTGCGAGGTCTCGAGCGCGCTCAGGCCGGGCGGCAGCAGCGGCGGCCCGGGCAGCGACTCGATCGGCAGGCCGGCTGAGCGCAGCTTGGTCGTCATCGAGGTGAGGCCCTCGACCCCGACGTCGTCGTAGCTCGCGCCGAAGGTCGTGATGTAGCGCTCATCCCAGCCCGGGGGCATCAGCACCTGCGCGGTGTAGCGGGTCACGTCGCGCAGCAGGCGCGCGACCGCGCGCGGCACGCCGACCGGGTCTTCGCGGTTCAGGTCTGAGAGCAGCTTGACGCCGAAGCCGATGTGGCGCTGCTCGTCGGCGGCGATGTTGCGCATCCCCTCGCGGAACGCGGGCAGCTGCCCGCGGCCTCGAGGTAGCCGCAGATGAAGTGCTGGCCCGGCTGGGCGAGCGCCGCCTCGATCACGATGTGGTAGAGCGTCACGGCCGCCGCGAGGCTTGCGCGGGCGAGCGGTCGGCGCGCAGCTCGTCGGCCATGCGGTCCAGGCGGTCGAAGATCTTGCGGAAGCCGGGGGTGAGCTGCGGCTTGATCGGCTGCGAGCCCGCCGCCATCGAGCCGTCGCCGATGCCGCAGACCTCCTTCATGAAGCGCTTGAAGAAGACCGCGTGGCGGGCCTCGTCGACCTGCTGGGTGGTCAGGAAGTACTTCTGCTCCTCGCGCGGCGCGGCGTCGATGTAGGGCGAGAGGTTGTCGGCGACCGCGTCCTCGCCCCAGAAGAACAGGCAGTAGTTCCACAGCGCCGCGCGTGCGCTCGAACTCGGTGAAGTCCTCGCGCCACTGGCGCGCGTCCTCGCGTGAAGTCGAGCTCCGTCGCGACCAGTTGCCCGCGCTCCCAGCGCGCGTAGAGATCCTCATAGGAGATCGCGTCGGCCGGCAGCGCAGCCGGGCTCGGGGGGGTCCTGCGAGGTGGGCGGCGCTGACGCTCGCCATCCGCTGGCTCCTCCGATCGCAGGGATTGGATAACGGACGTTATCGGAATAGCGATCGCTCTGTCAAGTAGGATCTGGATGTGACCCCCGAGCCCCTCATCGCCCTCGTCTCCGCCCGGGGCCGCTGCGGGCGCCTCGCGCCTGACGCGCGAGCAGAGCCGGGCGAAGACGCGCGAGCGGCTGCTGGCGGCCGCACGCAGCGTGTTCGCGCGCAGCGGCTTCCACGGCGCCTCGGTCGAGGAGATCGCCTCCGAGGCCGGCTTCTCGACGGGCGCGCTCTACTCGAACTTCGACGGCAAGGAGGATCTGTTCCTCGTGCTGATGGAGCGCGAGATCGACGAGCACGCGCGCGAGATCGCCGACGCGGTGGCGCGCGCGGGCGTCGGTGTCCGAGCGCGCCGCCGGCGGCGCGCGGCAATGGATGGCGCTGATCGAGCGCGAGCCCGAGCGCTGCTGCTGTTCATGGAGTTCTGGGCCTACGGCGTGCGCGACGCGCGCATGCGGCCGAAGGTGGCCGCGCGCTTCGCGCAGATGCGCGCGCATGCTCACCGGGCTGATCGCCGACGGCATGCGCGAGTTCGACCTCGAGCTGCGATCCCGGCCGAGCAGCTCGCGATCGCGATCGACGCGCTCGCCGACGGCATCGCCCGCCAGAAGCTGGCCGACCCGGGCGCGGTGCCCGGACGAGCTGATGGGCAGGGTGCTGTCGCTGCTGCTCGGCGGCCGCTACGCGGCCCGGCGGGAGGCACAGACACGCGTAGTGGAGCGGTGAACAGCCGCCGCGCGAGCGTCGGCGCGAGCCGGTGCGAGCGCCGCGCGCAGCGCCCACTTGGCGCTCGCCGCGCGCGCGCGCGGCGCGCGGTGTCGCGAAGAAGCGATGCACGCTGCAGCGGCAGCGGATCCTCGAGCTCGCCCGCCACCGGCAGGCCGGCGGCGGCCACGATCGCGCGCGCCGCGTCGCGGTCGAGGCGCTGCAGGTGGCCGATCTCGGCGGCGTGCTCGCGCTTTGCGGCGCCGGCGCGCGGAGACGTTCTGCCTCGAGCGGCACCTCGACGACGACCGCGCGGCACACGCGCGCCACCTCGGCGAGCAGCCCGGCGGGTCGGGGACGTGCTCGAGCACGTGCGAGAGGATGCCGAGCTCGAATGCGCCGTCCGGCGACGGCAGGTGCCCCGTCGTAGCACTCGACCGGTCGATCGCCGGCCGCGGCCGCGGGCGATCTCGACCGCCGCCTCGGTGATCTCGACGCCCGCCAGCCGCGCCGCCGAATCCGCGGCGGTGCAGCTCTCACGAGCAGCGCGCCGTCGCCGCAGCCGACCTCGAGCGTGCTCGCCGGGCTCGAGGCGCGCGGCGGCGGCACAGCGCGATCACGTGGTCGGCCTTGCCGATCGCGCCGAGCGCGCGCCAGCGCGCGTACAGCGCGGCCTGCTCGCCGGCCGCGCGAGTAGGCGCTCGTCGTAGAAGCCGACGAGGCTCGGCGGAGTCCTCCACCTCGGGGATTATTGTGGCGGCACGATGACCGCCAAGCTCACGGCGTCGCTGCGCGAGGCGCCGGCGACGGTGCCCGCGCTCGCCGCGGTCGCGCTGTTCGTGGCATGGGCGACCGACCAGGCCGGCTACCCGGTCACCCACTGGGCGCCCGGCGGCGCTGATCGTGCTCGTGCTGCTCGTGATCGCCGTCGCGCTGGTCGGGCTGCGGCTCGCGCGGGCTGCCGCGGCCGGTGCGGATCGCGCTCGCGTGCCTGGCCGCCTACACGGCGTTCAGCTTCCTCTCGATCCTGTGGGCGGCGTCGCCCGGCGACGCCTGGGAAGGCGCCAACCGGACGCTGCTGTACCTGCTCGTGTTCGCGCTGTTCGCCTGCTGGCCGCAGCGCGGGCGACCGCCGCGCTGCTGCTGGTGGTGTGGACGCTGGCGCTGCGGGGCTGGCGGCGTTCACGATCCTGCACCTCGACGCCGCCGCGGCGCGCGGCTGCCGGCGCTGCTCCCGGGCGGGCGCCTGGTCTACCCGACCGGCTACCCGAACGCCAATGCCGCCCAGTGGCTGATGGCCGCCTGGCCGGCGCTGCTGCTGGCGCGCAGCGAGCGCCTGCCCTGGGCGCTGCGCGGGGTGCTCGCCGGCGCGGCTGTGCTGCTCGCGGCGGTCGCGCTGCTGAGCCAGAGCCGCGGCTCGCTGTACGCGACGCCGGTGATGCTCGTGCTCGTGTTCGCGCTGCTGCCGGGTCGCACGCGGACGTTCGCCGTGCTCGTCCCGATGGCCGCCGGGATCGCCGCCGCCGCGCCGGCGGTGCTGCGGGTCGGCGACCACCTGCGCGGCGGCGAGGTCGTGCGCGCGACGCGTCCACAGCGCGTCGCTCGGCGGCGCTCGAGCGCCTCGCTCGCGGTCGGGCTGGTGGTCGCGATCGGGCGCAGCGCTCGAGTCGCGGCGCAGCGCTCGGCGAGCGCTCGCGCGCGGCGCGTGCACCGTGCGACGGCCGCGGTGGCGCTCGGCGGCTCTCGCCTGTGCGGTTGCCGGCGGGTCTGGCGGTCGCCGGGAACCCGGTCACGCGCGTCGGAAAAGGCCTGGCACAGCTTCAAGGGCGGCTACGCCGAGGCAACAGCTCGGGCGGCGAACCGATTGCTCAGCGGGCTGGGGTAGCAATCGCTACGACTTCTACCGGGTCGCGCTCGACGAATTCCTCGCACCACCCGCTCGCCGGGATCGGCGCCGACAACTTCCAGCAGCAGTACCTGCGCCACGGCCGCAGCTCGGAGACGCCGCGCTACCCGCACAGCGTCGAGCTGCGCACGCTCAGCGCAGACGGGGCTGATCGGGACGCTGCTGGCGCTGGTCGGGCTGGGCGCCGCGCTGGTCGCGGCGCGCGCCGTGCGTCCGCGGCGCCCGACGCGCTGGGCGCGCGGCGTCGCCGCGGCGGCGCTCGCCGGCTTCGGCTACTGGGTCGTGCACGGCTCGGTCGACTGGTTCTGGGAGTTCGCGGGCCTGGGCGCGCCGGCGTTCGCCATGCTCGGCCTCGCGTGCGCGCTGGCCCCCGCGCGCGAGCCTGCCGCGGCGCGCCGCGGGGCGCCCGCACCGCGCCGCAAGCCCGCTCGCCGGCCGGTCGGGCGGCGGCTGCGGCCGCGCGGGCGCGCTCGCGCTGCTGGCCGCGCTCGCGCTCGCGGGGCCGTGGCTGAGCCAGCTGCAGGTGCAGAGCGCGGCGCGGATCTGGCCGCAGCGCGCCGCGCACCGCCTACGCGCGCCTGCAGCAGGCCGCGGGACTGAACCCGCTCGGCGACGAGGCCTACCTCGTGCCGGCTCGATCGCGCTGCGGTTCGGCGAACTGGGCCGCGCCGACCGCGAGTTCGCGGACGCGCTCGCCCGGGTCCCCGACGACGCCTACGCGACGCTCGAGCGCGGCGCGATCGCCTCGACCGAAGGCCGGCGGGCGGCGGCGCTCGTGCTGCTCGAGCGCGCGGCGCAGCTGAACCCGCGCGACCCGCTGACCGCGCAGGCGCTCCAGATCGCCCGCCACGGCGGGCGCGTGAGCGTCGAGGAGCTGAACCGGGCGATCCTGCAGCGTGCGCGGGAATACGCATGAGGGCCGGTCCCGCCCACCAACCATCGAAACTGATCTCGACAGTGTGATCCGGCTTCGCTAGCTTATGTTCATCTCGTCGATCGCTGGCGCTCGGAAGGGGGGCAAAGCGACTGCCAACCGGGAAACGGCGAACACCGGTCGAGAGGGCATGGAAAGAGGGCGCTGTGTTGCTCTGGCCGATGAAGGGAACCCACGGTAGGGACTTGTGTCTAGGCATCGCTTGCTCACGACGGCCGCTCTGACGGCGGCGATCCTGTGCGCGCTCGCCCCGCGCGCGGTAGCCACCAGCACGCTCCTGAGCGGCTACGGCGCCCCGGGCGAGGGCAACCAGGCGATCATCGGCGCGACCCTGATCGGCGGCGGCTCCTCGCGCGGAGGCGGTGGCGGCTCGAGCGGGGGCGGGGGATCCTCGGGCGGGGGCGCAGAAGTCCAGCTGCAGGCCCGCGGCTCGCCGGCGGCCAGCCCCAGGGTGAATCCGGCACGCCCGGCGCCGGCGCGGGCAGACACCACGGCACCGGCTCTGCGTCCGGCGGGGGCTCGACCCGCTCGGCGCGCGGGTCGGGGCACGCCGCGGCCGGGGCAGCGGCGCTCGCGGCCGTCGCGCCCAGCGCCGACCGGAACGCCGGCTCGAGCGCGTTCGGCCTGACCGGCACCGACATCGTCTACGTGCTGGCGGCGTTCGCGGTGCTCGCGGCCACCGCCCTGCTGACCTCCCGCTTCGCGCGCGCGCCGAGACACGACGGGGGCGCGGCTAAAGGGATGTCACGTGAGACCCGACCAGAGAACTAGGACCGAAGGCCCGTAATGGACCGCGCCCGTGTGAGCCAGCAGACGACCTCCAGCACGATCTCGCTTCGCAGCGAGCTGGTCCACGACGCCCCGTTCCCGCGGGCGCTGCGCCACGGCACGTTCAGCGGCCCGTTGCAGTGGGCGCTCGAGGGGCCGGGATGGAACGTCGTGCGGCCGCTCACCGACTTCGTGATGGCCTCGATCGCGGTCGTGCTCGCGCTCGGCGGCCTGTCGGCCACCGTGAACGTCGATGAGCTGCGGGCGCCGCTGCTCGCGCTGCCGTTCCTGGTCGTGCTGCTGATGTACCTGCGCGGGCTCTACCGCACGCGACTGCGCGCGCTGATGCTCGACGGGATCGTGCCGGTGATCAGCGGCGTGTCGGTCGCGGCGATGGCGGTCGCCGTGCTCGGCATGCTGCTCAACGACCAGGTCCCGGCCCAGGGCGACTGGCTGCGCGCGTGGGCCTACACCCTGGTCGGGGTCGGGATCGGCCGCTCGTTCCTGGCGTTCGCCCAGCGCCGCGCGCGCGCGAAGCGGCTCGTCGGCAAGCCCGTGCTGATCGTCGGCGCCGGTGTCGTCGGGGCGCAGGTCGCGCGCCGGCTCGAGAACCACCCCGAGTACGGCCTCGCGCCCGTGGGCTTCCTCGACGAGGACCCGCGCTCGGTCGCCGAGGTCGGCGGCCGCGAGGTGCCGGTGCTCGGGACGACCGACGACCTCGAGGAGGCGGTCGCGCGCACCGGCGTCAAGAACTTGATCGTCGCCTTCTCCTCGGTCGCCGACGCGCGCGTCAGCCGCCTGATCCCGCGCTGCCAGGAGCTCGGCGTGGAGGTGTCGGTGGTGCCGCGCATGTTCGACCTGATCAACGACCGCGTCGGCTACGACACCGTCGGCGGCCTGCCGCTGCTGTCGTTCATGGCGGTCGACCCGAAGGGCATGCAGTTCGCGATCAAGCACGCGCTCGACCGCGTGCTGGCGGCGCTGCTGCTGATCCTGTTCTCGCCGATCATGCTGCTGGCGGCGCTGGCGGTGAAGCTGAGCCGCCCCGGCCCCGCGCTGTTCAAGCAGCGGCGTGTCGGGCGCGACGGCAAGGTGTTCGACTTCTACAAGCTGCGCTCGATGCGCGAATCGGGCCGCGGCGAGGCGGACGAGCCCGGCGAGACCGACCCGAACGCGCTCGACTTCCTGCTGGCGGGCGACGTCGCCCCCGGCGGTGTCGAGGGCGAGGACCGCCGCACCGCCGTCGGTCGCTTTCTGCGCGGCACGTCAATCGACGAGCTGCCCCAGCTGCTGAACGTGCTGCGCGGCGACATGAGCCTCGTCGGGCCGCGCCCCGAGCGCCCGGAGTTCGTCGAACTGTTCCGCAACGACATCATCCGCTACGGCGACCGCCACCGCGTCAAGTCCGGGATCACCGGCTGGGCCCAGGTCCACGGCCTGCGCGGGCAGACCTCGCTTGCCGAGCGCGTCGAGTGGGACAACTACTACATCGCCCACTGGTCGCTCGGCCTCGACCTGAAGATCCTCGCGATGACGGTCGTCGCGCTGTTCCGCAACGCCGGCTGAGCCGGGGCTCAGACGCGCGCCGTCGCCGCCCGTGCGCGGCCGGCCCAGTACTGGAACACGCGCACGCGCAGGCCGTGCGTGCCGAGCACGCTCGGCAGCGAGATCGAGTAGCGGTTGAAGCGGTCAAGCGTGAACAGCACGCGGTAGCGGAGCGCCTTGCCGCGAAACGCTTCGAGCGCCATGTAGTCGCCGACCGGGCCCGTGCCGTTTGCGAGCAGGTGGGACCCGCGGCGCTGCAGCCTCACCGACGCGCCGCTGTAGGCGCCGAGCGGCTGCTGGAAGGCTTCGGTGAGCGCCCCGAAGGACGGCTTGAGCGCCGCGGTGGTCGTGAAGGCGCCGAATTCTTCGCCGTGCGAGTCCTGCATCTTGTAGACGATCGCGGCGGCGAGGTACGGCGCGTGCGACATCTCGCGGATCGCGTTGCGCAGGTCCTGCGCCTGCACAGCCGCGGACACGCACCCCTGTTCCTGCTGGATCTGCGCGTGCGGCCAGCAGCTCGTCCAGCCGAACTCGTCCAGCCACATCGGCTTCGTGTCGCCGTTGGCGAGCTGGATTTCGCGCGTGTAGCGCAGCGCGGCGAGTGTGAGCGTGTAGAAGTGCACCGACAGGCCGTCGTAGTAGCCCTTGATCCCGGCCGCGTACAGCGCGCGCAGGAAGGCGCCGTTGGCGCCCACGATCGAGCCGCCGAGCACCGGCAGCGACGGGTCGGCGGCCTTGACGGCCGGGTAGGCGGCGCGCAGCAGGCGCGCGTAGTTGACGGCCTTGTTCGGGCCCGCCCAATAATCTTCGTTCGACTGGTCGGGCTCGTTCCAGACCTCGATCGCCGCCAGTCCGCTGCCGTAGCGGCTCGCGAGCGCCCCGAGCAGCGCGCCGTAGGTCGCGGGGTTGCTCGGCGGCCAGGAGCTCGCGGCCTCCGAGTGCCCCGCGCGGCAGCTCGAGACCAGAGCGGCGGGCGCCGAGGAGGCCCAGCACGGCGTGCTCGCGACCGTCACGCTGACCTTGATGCCGGCCGCCGCCGCGTCGGCCACGAGCCGGTCCGTGAACGCGAGCGCGTGCGGGTCGAGCGTCGGGCCGGTCGGCTCGAGCACCGCCCAGGGCAGGTCGACGCGGATGATCTTCGCGTGCAGGCTGTGCGCGAGCGCGATCTCGTGGTCCGCTTCGGCCGGCACCGAGCCGGAGCTCAGGCCGGGCACGTTGATCCCGCCGAGCGTGGGCGTGGCCGCGCGCGCGGCAGCAGCCGGCGCCGCCAGCGCCGCCACCGCGAGCAGCGCGGCGAGCCTGCGTGTTGCTCGTTGCATCACCGCACAAGATAAAGGTGCCCGCGGCCCGCTCGCGCCGCATGCGCGCGCCACCGCTGCTCCTCTAGGCTCCAACCAGGATGCCCCCGACCTGGATCTGGATGCAGATCGCGATCGTCGTGTTCGTGCTGATCGGGATGGTGATCGCGATCACGAAGCTCGCCTGAGCCGGCCCCAGCGCCGCCGCGGAGCGCTCAGAGCGGCGCTCGGACGACGCGGTATGTCGGCTCCGGCGAGGATCGCGCCGGGCACCTCGAGCGTGAGCCAGTCCTGCAGCGCGGCCGCCCCGGCCTCGAGCAGCTCGGGGGCGATCGTCGGCGGCCGCTGCTGGACGTCGTGCGCGTCGGAGGCGACGTTGTGGACCAGCCCTGCCTCCAGCAGCTCGAGCGCGAAGCGCCGCGTGGGGCCGCCGAAGCGGCCGACGAGCGAGCCGGCCGTCAGTGAGCCGAGCGCGCCGGCGTCGATCAGGCTTTCCACGAGCGCGGGCTCGCGCTGGAAGGCGGGGCAGCGCTCGGGGTGGGCGATCAGCACGCGGTGCCCGCGGCGGTGAAGCTCGGCGACGGTCGCGTCGAAGCCCGGGGCGCGGCTCGAGAACGGGGGCTCGAGCAGCACCCAGGGCCCGCCTCCGAGCCGCAGCCGCTCGAGCTGCGCGTCCTCTAGCTCGGCGACGCGCGTGTAGGCCACCTCGGCCCCGGCCACGAGCTCCACCGGCGGCCGGCCCCCGAGCGCGGCGCGCACGCGCTCGGCGGCCCGCGCGATCGTGTCCGCGTCGTTCGGATAGTGAGCGCTGACGTGCGGCGTGGCGAGCAGCGTCGTCGTCCCCGCAGCCGCCGCCGCGCGCGCGATCGCGAGCGAGCCCTCGACCGTGGGCGGCCCGTCGTCGATCCCCGCGAGCACGTGGCTGTGCAGGTCGATCATCAGCGCGAGCCCACATTAGCCGCGTCCGCGGCGAGCTTTGCACGTGCCGGCCGCGCGCGGCTATGATCGCGCCGCGGGCCACCCCGGGGTGGGCGGGCTCTCTTCACACCGCCTAGGAGGCGCCAATGTTCAAATCGATCGTGGTCGGCACCGACGGCTCGGACACCGCCTCCCAGGCCGTGCGCCAGGCTGTGGACCTGGCGCACGACGTGGGCGCGAAGGTCGAGCTGGTGAGCGCGTATGAGCCGGTCCCCTCCCAGCGGCTCAGCGAGGAGCGCCGCCAGGCTCCCGAAGACCTGCAGTGGGCGATCAACCCCCGCGAGGACGTCGACGCGACGCTCGAGGCGGCCGCCGAGGTCGCACGCTCGGCGGGCGTCGAGGTCACCACCTACGCGCGGCAGGGCGACCCGGCCGATGCGATCCTGGACGTGGCCGAGGAGATCGAGGCCGACCTGATCGTCGTCGGCAACAAGGGCATGACGGGTGCCAAGCGCTTCCTGCTCGGCTCGGTGCCGAACAAGGTCTCCCACCACGCGCCCTGCTCGGTGCTGATCATCCGCACGACCTAGACGGCCGTTCCGGCCGCGGGGCGCGCTCTACACGCCCAGTGGCGCCGCCAGGCGCCGCAGCCGCTGCGCCGCGATCCAGCCGTCGTCGCGCAGCCGCCGCAGCGGCCCTGTTTCGGCGACGTTGAAGCGCCGCGCGAGCAGCGCCGGGTCGGCGAGGTCGCGACGGACGGTGCGCGTGCGTCCGTGCCGGAGCTGCTGCGCCGTGCGCCGCAGGCTGAGCCCCTTCTCGGCCGGCAGGTGCCAGAACCCGATCGTCTCCGGGTCCGCGACGCGCTCGGCGCGGCTGCGCGGGCCGGTCCTCATGCGTCGTGCGACGCTCGAGAGGTCGGTGAACGCGATCCGGCCGAGGGCGCCGGCGAGCGACAGGATCTGCTCCTCGTTCGGCAGCGTGACTCCCTGCTCGGCCAGCGTCGCGTCGAGCTCCTCGCACGCCGCGACCAGCTCCCGCATCGGCGCCGGGGTCCCGGTGAGCAGCTCGCCGCCGACCCACGGCGGCGCGCCATCGTGGCCGCCGAGCCCTTGCGCGAGCTCGCCGATACCTTCGCGGGTGCGCCCGTGGATCTCGAAGCCGACCGTGTCCCAGTCGGGCGGGTAGTCGATGAAGATGCAGCCGATGGCGGGCGGCGCCGGCGCCGCGCCGAACACGCGCTCCGGATCGGCCCAGACGCAGTCGAGGTCCGTGAACCAGAGCTGGCGGCCGGCCGGCTGGCCCTCGCTGCACGAGACGATCGCGTCGAGCACGTAGCGCGAGGAGACGTAGATCGCCGTGCCGGGCTTCGGGCGGTGCGTGTACTCGGTGTCGACGACGCGCACGCCGAGCTCCTCGAGCCGCGCCAGCAGCTCGCCGCCCACGCGCCCGAGGGTGCGGCGGTCGCGCACGTTGGTGGCCAGCGCGAGCTCGCAGTCGAGCCCGCGGAAGGCCAGTGAGGCGGCCTGCGTCAGCGCGCACTCCAGGTAGCGGCGGGCGACCGCGGCCGCCGAGCGGCCCGAGCGGGCGGTCGGGTAGTAGAAGCCCTCGTCGGGCTCGTGGACGTACAGATACTGGACGAGCAGGGGTGCTGGCGACGCGTTCATCCCTACTCGTTCTTCGTCGTTTCGGGCCGCCGGCTTTAGGCGCTGCGCTGCGACCGGGCGGCGCCGGCGATGCGCTCCGCCAGCGGCCGGGGCAGCGCCTGGACGGCGCGCTTGACCCGGTAGCGGGCCACGCGCGGCGCCAGCTCGGCGCGCGTGCGGGGCCAGCGCGCGTTGCGCAGCACGACGCCGCCCCAGGTGAGTGGGTCGACGCCGTCGGCGAAGCGCATCTTGTAGTCGTGCGTGCCGGCGCCGAGGTCCATGCGCCGCTCGCCGCGGGCGATCGCGTCTTCGAGCGCGGCGAGGATCGTCAGCATCGTCGGCTTCAGGTCGGCGTGCTGCTCGAGCCAGCCGCCGTTCCAGTACTTGATCTCGCCGCCGGCGGCGGCGAACAGCTGGATCGAGATCGGGCGCGCGTCGATCTCCGCAACCCATAGGCGCAGGCGCTCCGGGCCCAGTCGCCGGCCGGCCTCGACCAGCATCTCAGCGACGCCGGGCCGGCCCAGGTGAGTCGAGGCGCGGCCCTCCCAGCGGCCGAGGTGCAGCTCGAGCATCGCACCGATGCCCTCCTGCAGCTCGTGCGGCTCGGCGAGCCGGCGCACGAGCCCGCCCTGCTTCTCGAGGCGCCTGCGCATGCGCCGCATCTGCCCGCGGAAGTTGCTCGAGCGCCCGGCGAGCCACTGCTCGGGCTGATCGCCGCCGAGCGCGACCGTCGGGGCCGGGATCACCGAGTTGCGATACGGCGAGAGCCGCAGGCGCCCCGCGCCGCCGGCCAGCAGGCGCGTCCAGCACGAGCCGATCGGGACGGCCTCGAAGGCGACGAGGTCGGGCCGCGGCCGCAGCGCCGTGATCGCGCAGCGCAGGTGCTCGGCGACCTCGCGCTCGCGTCCGGGGCGGCACAGCACGTCGACTCGATCGGAGAGTTCGGCGCCGATGAAGCGCACGTCGATGCGGCCGTTCGGGGCCGCGTGCACGAACCACGGCGCGAGCGCGACGAGCTGCCCGCCCTCCTGCACCGCCAGGATCCTCAGCTCGCCGCCCGGCGGCGCGAGATGGCGCCACCAGGAGAGCATCCAGCCCGGCGCGCACAGCGGCAGGCCCTGCTCGCACGCGAGCGCGTCCCAGGCCGGCGCGAGCTCCTCGGCCTCCTGCAGCTCCTCGATCGTGCGCAGCGCGAGCACGGCTCAGGCGGGGGCGCCGGGGACGGGGGCGGCGCTGCGGTCGATCGCGGCCAGCAGCTCCTCCCAGCCGGCCGTGTAGGGGGCGATCCGCTCGGCCAGGCGCGCCAGCGCGCGGAAGTCGTCCTGGAGCTCCCAGGAGGTGTGGAGCACGATCGGGACCCACGTGCCGGGGGCGCTGTCGATCAGCGCCTCGGCGGCCGGCAGCACCGTGCGGGCGTCGGCGTACAGGGGCGCGTAGCAAGGCAGGTACACGGCGCCCTCGTGCCACAGCGGGCCGCCGTGGAAGCCCATCAGCGCGACACTCTCCGGGCCGCCGCAGACGACGCTGAATCGCTGGGCGAGCCGCGGGTACTGGGCCGCGTCGAAGCGGTTGAACGGCGGCACGAACACGCGCGTCTCGCCGACGCCGGCCGCCAGCAGCCGCCGCCGGCCGTCCTCGAGCAGCTGCTCCAGCCCGGCGGGCGCGAGCCCGCACAGCTCCGAGCGCCGTCGCGGGCTCTGATAGCGCGTGCGGTGGGTGCTGCCGTGCTGGGCGAACGTCACGCCGTCGCCCCGCATCCGCTCGAGCAGCGCGATCTCCTGCTCGCCGAGCGGCCGGCCGCCGCTCGCGGAGGGGTCCAGCGGGGCGTGCGTGAGCTGCGGCAGCACCGCCATCAGGTGTGCGAGCCCCGCCCCCGCCATCACGTCGTGGAAGCGGCGCGACATGTCGAGGTCCTGGGGGTTGTCGAACGAGCTGTAGTAGGGGAACTCGTCGACTCGCACGAGAAACCGGGGTGGCCCCGCGGCGCCGTCGCCGAGCACCGTTCGACGCGCACGTACGAGCGGCTCGAGCCAGCCGCGCTCCCAGGTCAGGCGCCCGAGCTTCATCGCCACGCGTTGCGAGGCGCGCAGCGGCGCCGGCGGCACGCTCCGGGGAGCGAGCGCGCGCCTGACAGACCGCGGCAGCGCGGTCGGGTCGAGCTCGCCGAGGTGCAGCCTGACGTTGCGCGCCAGGTCCGCCGCTTCAGCCACGGTGCCGCCCGATACCGGCGCGGGCGCCGGCCCGGCGCGCGAGCTCCGGCAGGTAGACCTTCACGAGTGGGCCGAGGTCGCCGCGCGCGACCATGCTGTGCGCGCTGCGCGGCGCGAGTGTGAGCGCCTCGGCCATCCCGCGCAGCCCGTCGGCATGGCGCGAAGCGGCGAGGTCGCGGTTCAGCCACTGAAACCGCGCGCCTACGCGCTGCGGTGGAATCGGTTGCAGCGGCCGGCCGGTTGCCAGGCGCGCCCAGGCCGCGGCGACGTTCACGCCGGCCCGGTAGGCGAGCGCCATGCCCCCGTAGAAGCGCCCGTTGAGCTCGGTGAAGCGCGGCGTGCCGCGTTCGTCGAGCAGGTACTCGACCTCGGCCAGGCCGAACCAGCCGATGCTGCGCACGAGCTCGCCCACGCGAGCCGAGAGCTCGGGGTCCGGCGTGATCGTGCGGGCCCGCGCGGTCACGCCGGCCTCCGCGGGCCACGAGCGGTCGCAGCGCTGCTGGACCTCGGCGACGACCTCGCCGTCATGGTCCACGACGACCACCACGGCGCCGAGCGCTCCCGTCACGCACTCCTGCAGCAGCGGCTCGCCGCCTTCCTCGCGCATCTGGGCCACGAACGTGCGCGCCTGCGAGGCGTCGGCGAAGCGGCGCGTTTCATAACGGGTCGGGACGTGGATGCGCGCCTTGACGACGATCGGCCCCTGCCACGCCTCGAGCGCGGCGTCGCTCGCCTGCTCGGTGCGCGGCACGGCGAGCCCGGCCGCGGCCGCGGCTTCCGTGAAGGCGAGCTTGTCGAAGGAGCGCTGCACGACCTCGTGGGACGCGTAGGGGACGATCGCGGGAGCGATCTCCTCGCGTCGCCGCGAGAGCACCAGCAGCCCGACGTCGTAGGCGCAGAAGACGACCTCGTAGCCGCCCTCACGGACGGCGCGGGCGATGTCGGCTATGAAGCGGTCCTCGTCGACCTCGGCTTCCTCGACGTGGTGGTGTCGCACGGTCGCCGATGAGCGCGAGACCGTGCTCGTCTGCCAGGCGCCCGTCCCGATGATCCAGCCGTCGGCGTGCAGCATGCGCGCCGCCGCCAGCGACGCGCGGTCCCGGGACTGATCGACGATCAGCGCACGCATCGTCACAGGGAATCGGTCACGGTCGCCGCAAGCTTTAGGAGGGGTGGGCGCCGCTCGGAGCGGGCGCGGGCGCGGACGCGCCTCCACCGGGCCGGTCGGCAGTCTGACAGCTGCGAGCCGCCCCGGCGCGCCAGGCGGCTGTCAGGGTTCCAGCCTCGTCTTGTCGGCCCGAGATAATCCGTGCCCGTGAAGATAGTGAGCGTCATGACCACCGACTCCTCCGGCGGCGCCGAGTTCGCCGCCGTGGAGATGCTCGAGGCCCTGCGGCTGCGCGGCCACGACACGGTGATGCTGACCGACATGCCCGCGATGGCGCGCGACACCGAGGTGCGCGTGGCGCCGATCTCGATCGGCCCGAAGCTCTCGACCCGTAGCTACGCCTCGCTGGCGCTGCGCTGGCCGGCGCTGCTCGCGCGCCTGCGCCGAGCGCTGCGCGAGCAGCAGCCCTACGACGTGCTGATGGTCCACTACAAGAAGGAGCAGCTGCTCGCGTCGATGCTGCCGCGAGAGCTCCGCCGGACGATCGTGTGGGCCGAGTGGGGGCCGGTGCCGTTCCCGCTGCGTCGCGGGCTGCCGCGGCGCGCCTACCTGCACGCCGCGCAGCGGGCGGCGCTCGTGATGGCTATCTCGCAGGGGACGCTCGAGTCCGTCGCCGAGGTCGGCGTCCCCCGCGAGAAGATCGTCGTCGTCCCGAACGTCATGCGCGAGCAGGAGATCCGCTTCACCGAGGAGGGCCGCGCGCGCGTGCGGGACGAGCTCGGGATCCCGGCGGAGGCCTTCGTGGTCGGGTGCATCTCGCGCTTTCACCCCAAGAAGCGAAACGACGTCGTCGTAGGGGCCGTGCGCGAGCTGGACGACGAGCGCGTGCACCTGATCCTGGCCGGCAGCGGCGAGACCGAGCCCGAACTGCGGGCGCTGACCGAGCCGCTCGGCGCCCGCGCCCACATCATCCCCACGCCCGGCGCCGAGGTCCCGGAGGTGCTCTCGGCGTTCGACGTGTCGGTCTTCTGCCCGAGCCCGACCGAGGGGGCGCCGCGCGCGGTGATCCTCGGCATGCTCGCGTCGCGGCCGTGCCTGTCGACCGGTGCCGAGGGCGTGGCGGACATGATCCGCCCGGAGTTCGGCGGCATCGCCTCGCCCGAGAACGAGCCGGCACCGCTCGTGGCGCTGATACGCCGCTACCTCGACGACCCCGGCCGCGTCGAGCGCGACGGCCGAGCGGCGCGCTCCTACGCCGAGCAGACATACGCCGGGCCGGTCGTGGCGGCGCGCATCGAGGAGCTGCTCGAGCGGGCGATGGGCAGCGGCGCGCGCGCTCCGGCATGAGCGCACGCTCGCGGCGGCGCCTGCTGATGATCGAGCAGGGCGGCCGCGGAGGGGTCGCCGACTACACCGCCGAGCTGACCCGCGCGCTGGCGGCCGAGGGCTGGGAGGTGACGCTCGCCACCGCAGCCGACAACCTGTACCCGCCGCTCGAGGGGGTTCGCGTCCGCGGCGTCTTCCACTACGCGCGCGGGCGCACGCGGCTGGCGCGCGAGCTGCGCGCGCACGGTCTCGGCCGTCCGCTCAACGGGCTCCGCTTCGTGGCCTCACTGCCGCGCCTGATGCTGCTCGCGGCGCGTGCGGACATCGTCCACTCGCAGGGCTGGGAGATCCCGCAGATCGGCGCGCTGGCGATGTGCTGCCTGCGGCTGACCGGCAGGCCGGTCGTCCAGACCGCCCACGGGATGTTCGACCGGGCGAGCACCTCGCGCGGCGCGCGCACGGCCGCACGGCGTCTGGCCGGCCGCCTGTCGGCGCGTACGATCGTGCACACGCAGGCCGACGTGGAGCCGGTGCAGGCGCTGCTCGGCGGCCCCGGCAAGGTGATCGTGATCCCGCACGGCGAGTACGGCGGCCTCGCGCGCAGCGGTGGCGAGACCGATCGCGACGCGGCCCGTAGCGCGCTCGGGCTCGCTCCCGAGGAGCCGGCCACGCTGATGTTCGGCCAGCTGCGCATCGACAAGGGCCTCGGCGACCTCGCCGAGGCGGTCGCGCTCGTGCCCGGCCTGCACCTGCTCGTGGGCGGGGAGGACGTCGGCGGTCTCGCCGCTGCGCGCGAGCAGCTGGCCGCGCTCGGCGGGCGCGCGACCGTGCGCGAGGGGTTCCTCGACATGGCCGCGACGGCGCAGCTGTTCGCCGCCGCCGACACCGTCGCGCTGCCCTACCGGCAGGCGAGCCAGAGCGGCGTGCTGCTGCTGGCCTACGGGTTCGGCAGGCCCGTGGTCGTCTACCCCTCGGGCGGGATGATCGAGGCGGTGCGCGACGGGGAGACGGGCTGGGTCTGCAGCGAGCCGAGCGTGGCGGCGCTCGCACGTGCGCTCCGGGAGAGCGTGCAGGCGGGCCCGCAGGAGTGCGCACGGCGCGGCGCCGAGGGCCGGCGGCTCGCCGAGGAGCGCTTTGCCTGGCCGGCGATCGCGCGCCGCACCGGCGAGCTCTACGAGCAGGTGCTCGGTGGTCGCTGAGGCGCGCGTGCAGGAGGCCGCGGGTAATCGCCGTATCCTCGGTGCGATGCGGCTGCTGGCGGCGAGCGGGGGGATGCGATGCGTCGAGCGGTGATCCTGGCCGGCGGCGAGGGCACGCGCCTGCGGCCGTACACGACCGTGCTGCCGAAGCCGCTGATGCCGATCGGCGACCGGCCGGTGCTCGACATCGTCGTGCGCCAGCTGCGGGCGCACGGCTTCGAGCACATCACGATGGCGACCGGATACCTGGCCGAGCTGATCGAGGCGTTCTTCCGCGACGGCGAGAGCTACGGGGTCCAGATCGACTACTTCCGCGAGCACGAGCCGCTCGGCACCGTCGGCGCGCTCGCGCTGATCGACGGGCTGGCGGACTCAGACGTGCTCGTGATGAACGGCGACGTGCTGACCGACATCGACTACGGCGCGCTGCTCGATCGCCACGCCGCCGGCGACGCGGCCGCCACGATCGCCACCAAGGAACGCCAGATCCAGGTCTCGCTCGGTGTGCTGCGCTTCGGTGACGGCGCCGACCCGACGCGGCTGACCGGCTACGACGAGAAGCCTTCGATCGACTACGTGGCGAGCATGGGCGTGTACTGCTTCGCCCCCCGCGCGCTGTCGTTCATCGAGCCGGGCGAGCGGCTCGACTTCCCGGACCTGATCCTGCGCCTGATCGCCGCCGGCGAGGTCGTGCGCTCGTGGCTGAGCGAGGACTACTGGCTCGACATCGGGCGCCACGACGACTACGAGCAGGCCCAGGAGGAGTTCGACTCGGTCAGGGACCGGCTGATCCCGGGCGACTAGATGATTGATTCCACGGCGGTGTGCCGCTTGTCCGCTGGTGCGGATGGTCGAGCCTGCCGCGGACGCAGGCCGAAGGCCTTGCTGGCGGCAAGGCCGAGGCCGAGGAGGAAGGCAGGCGAAGGCCAGACGTGCCAGCGGCGGTGCTCCGTCGTGGAATCAATCATCTAGACCGGCTACTCGGCGAGCGCGCTCCGGACGGCCTCGACGACGATCCCGATCTCCTCGGGGGCCGTGCTCGAGCTGAGCGGCAGCGCGCAATGGCGCCCGGCGACCTCGGCGGCCGCGGGGAGCCCACCCTCGGGCGTGTACGCCCGGTACTCGGTGAAGCTGTGCAGCGCCGGGTACCACGTGGTCTGGATGCCGGCATCTTTGAGCTGGTCGCGGAAGCGATCGCGGCGCTCGCGGTCTGACACGAGTACGGGGAACGCGAAGTGGGAGGAGCGCTCGACCGCCTGCTCGTCGAAGCACAGCTCCAAGCCGTCGATCTCAGAGAGCTGGCGCCGGTACGCCCGCACCGTCTCGCGGCGCGCGGCCAACGCGGCGGGCAGCCGCTCCAGGCGGCTCAGCCCGAGCGCGGCGCGCGGCTCGTCGAGGCGGAAGTTGAAGCCGATATCGACGATGTCGTAGGCCGGGTCGTGCCCGCGGTGGCGATCCCAGGTGCTGCTCGTCATCGCGTGAGAGCGCAGCAGCCGTACGCGCTCGGCGTGCTCCGGCGCCGAGCAGCTGACCATGCCGCCCTCGCCGACGCACAGCTGCTTCTTGGAGAAGAAGCTGAAGGCGCCGAGCTCGCCGACGGTGCCGGCCTGGCCGCCCTCGCCGTCTACGAGCGCTCCGATCGCCTGCGCGCAGTCCTCGATCAGCACGAGGCCGTGCTCGTCGCAGAGCGCCCGCAGCTCCTGCACCTGCGCGGGATAGCCGCAGAAATGGACGGCGATCACGGCCTTCGTACGGGGCGTGATGCGTCGAGCGACGTCGGCGGGATCGAGGTTGAACTCGCGTGGCGAGCAGACGTCGCAGAGCACCGGCGTCGCGCCCACGTAGCGGACGGCCGCGGCGCTCGCCACGAAGGTGAACGCCGGCACGATCACCTCGTCGCCCGGTCCGAGGCCCGCTGCCAGGCACGCGAGGTGAAGCGCGGCGGTGCCGCTCGAGACCGTCACCGCATGGGGTGTCCCGACGAACCCCGCGAGCGCCTCTTCGAATGCGCCGGTGCGCGGGCCCATCGTCAGCCACCCCGACTCCAGGCAGGCGAGCACCGCCTGCACGTCCTCCTCGCTCACGGCTATATCCGTCAGCGGCACGCGCCAGTCGCTCACCGGCTCACCACCTCCGCCAGTGCCGTGATGACCCGGTCCTGGTCGGCATGCGTCATGTGGGGGTAGAACGGCAGCGTCAGCTCGGTTCTCGAGGCCAGCTCGGTGATCGGCAGGGACAGGCCGGGGTAGCGCTCGCGGTAGGCCGTGAAACGGTGGATCGACGGGTAGAAGATGCTCGTCTGGATGCCGCGCTCGCGCAGGGCGCTCGAGACCTCGCCCTGGCGGCCATCCTGCTCGAGCATGATCGGGATCACGTACGCGGAGGAGGTCCGGACCTCCTCGTCGGTGAAGGGGACGATGATCCCGTCGACCTCGGCGAGCAGCGAGCGGTAGCGCAGGGTCAGCTCGCGGCGCCGCTCGATTTCCGCCTCCAGGCGTCCCATGCGCGAGAGCAGCAGCGCCGAGCGCGGCTCGTCGAGGCGGTAGTTGAAGCCGAGCCCCACGACGTCATAGGTGTCGGTGCGGCCGCTGTGTCGATCCCAGGTTCCGCTGGTCATGCAGTGCGACCGGTGCGAGCGCACGAAGGCAGCGACGTCGTCGCTGTCCGTGCAGAGCAGGCCGCCCTCCCCCACCGAGAGCACCTTGTTCGAGAAGAAGCTGAACGCGCCCGCCAGCCCCCAGGTGCCGAGCTTGCGGTCGTGCAGCGTGGCGCTCGGCGCGTGCGCGACGTCCTCGATCAGCGCGATGCCGTGACGGTCGCAGAGCTCCTTCATGCGGTCGGCGGCGGCCGCGTAGCCCGCGTAGTGGACGATGCAGACGGCCTTCGTGCGCGGCGTGATGCGCCGCTCGACGTCATCGGGGTCGAGGCTCGGCACCTCGCGCGAGACGATCTCGGCGAACACCGGGTGCGCGCCGCAGTAGATCGCCGCGGTCGCCGTCGCCGCGAACGTGAACGAAGGCACGATCACCTCGTCGCCCGGTCCGACGCCGGCTGCCAGGTAGGCGAGGTGCAGCGCGGCCGTGCAGCTCGAGACGGCGATCGCGTGCCTCGCCCCCAGGTGCTCGGCGAAGACGCGCTCGAACTCGGCGGTCCTCGGCCCGAGCGTCAGCCAGCCGGAGCGGAGCGTCTCGGCGACGGCTTCGAGATCCTGCGGCTCGAGCTGCAGGTCGAACAGCGGCAGCTCGGGGAAGGTCTCGGTCGAGACCATCTAGGGGATGTTCTTGTAGCGCGGGTCGTACGGGTCGCCGAAGCGGCCCTCGTCGAGCGCGTGCATGATCTCGGCGATCCCGTCCGGCACCGTCATCAGCGTCTCGAAGCCGAGCTCGGCCTTGATCTTGTCGAAGCTGACCTTGTAGTCGCGCGGGTCCTCGTCCTTCTTGACGAACGTGACGTGCCCCTTGTCGGTCTGCTTGCCGATCTCCTCGACGATGTCGAGCTTGCGGTAGTTCTCGCCCGAGCGGCCGGCGTTGAAGACGTTGCCGCCGACCTTCTCGACGGGGGCGTCGAGCACGGTGCGCACCGCCCGTCCGGCGTCGCGGACGTGGATGTAGGGGCGCCAGAACTGCTCGCCGAAGACTTCCAGCTCCTTGTCGGCCCACAGTTCGCGCGTGAACTCGTTGACGGTCAGGTCGAAGCGCATCCGGCGCCCGACGCCGTAGACGGTCGCGAAGCGCAGGCAGGTCGGCGCCATGCCGTTGCCGGTCCCGGCCAGGATCAGCTTCTCCATGCCGACCTTCTGCTCGGCGTACAGCGAGACGGGGCGCAGCTCGCCGTCCTCGGTGATCGGCAAGGTGGGGTCGGCCATGCGCCCGTAGTTAGAGCACGTGGAGGCGAACACGAGCCGCGCCACCCCGGCCGCTTTGGCGTCGGCGACCAGCGACTCGGTCGCCTTGACGTTGACCTCGTCGGACTCCTGGGGGTCGCGGGCGCAGGCGGGGTCACCGACGATCGCCGCCAGGTGCACGACCGCCTCGGCGCCCTCGAGCGCGCGGCCGCGGGCCTCGGCGTCGCGGATGTCGCCCCGGATCACCTCGACGCCGGCCTGCTCCTGCTCGGTCGCGATGTCCTCCTGGCCGTGCAGCAGCGAGTCGAGCACGCGCACTTCGCGGCCGCTCTCGAGCAGCTCTTTTCCGAGCAGGGATCCGATGTAGCCGCTGCCGCCGGTGATCAAGGTTGTGCCCACGTCGTCCTGGTCCTCTCTGTGGTGTGTCGGTGTTCGCCGCAGCCGTGTCCGCGCGTCGTGGCCGCCCGTGCCTCCGATGCTACAGCCGCTATCGGCACGGCCCCGGGGCCGCTTGAGCGGCCGGTCGCCGCCGCCGCCGGCGCTACAAATCGCCGCCCCGGCGGCCGATGGAGGGTATCGTGACCCCTTCTCGGTCGAGAATGTCGAGCACATGCCAGCCATAGCTCGCGACGTCACGCGCCAGCGCGCGGCCTCCGACATTCTCATGCAGATCGTCGTGCGGGTCGCGAACCTCGCGGTCGGCGCGCTCGTGACCGCGCTGCTGGTGCGGACGCTCGGCAAGGCCCACTACGGCGAGTGGTCGACGACCTTCGTGGTGATCGGCCTGATCGCCTTCTTCTCGACCTTCGGGATCGAAGAAATCGCCGTGCGCGAAGCCGCGCGCGACCCCGACCGCGAGTTCGAGTGGCTCGGCTCGGTGATGATGGTGCGGCTGATCGCGATCGGCCCGATCACGCTCGCCGCGCTGGCGGCGGTCGTGATCCTGCATCAGAGCCAGGAAATGCTGATCGCCGGCGTGATCCTCGTGCTCGCGATGCCGTTCGGCGGCCTCAGCGCGATCGGCCTGATGTTCAAGCTGCGGGTCGACAACCGCATACCGATGGTCGTCCTGACGCTGCGCAGCGTGCTGTGGGGCGCGGCCGTGCTGATCATCTACCTGAAGCACGGCGGCATGATCGCGCTCGCGATCGCGATGGTCACGACCAACCTGATCGGGACGTTCGTGAACGTGTTCGCGGCGCGAAAACTCGTCGGGCGCTGGCCGCGCCCGACGACGCGCCACATGCGACCGCTGGTGCAGCGCGCGATCCCGGTCGGGGTCACCGGGCTGCTCGTGATCGCCTACGGGCGCATCGACCAGGTGATCGTGTTCACCGTCAGGGGCGCCAAGGAGGCGGGGCTGTACGGCTCGATCTACCTGCTGCTCGACTCCTCGCACTTCGTGCCCGGGTCGATCCTGACGACGATGTCGCCGGTGATCGCGGCGGCCTGGCCGACCGACCCGGCGCGGCTGCTGAGGGCGGTGCGCAACACGCTCGAGCTCCTGTGCGTCGGGTCCTTCGGCGCGCTCGCGTTCGCGGTGGTCGCCGCCGAACCGGTCGTACGCCTGATCTTCGGCGAGGAATTCGTCGAAGCCGCCTCGATCCTGCCTGTGCTCGGGGGCGCGTTCGTGCTGATCTCCTTCGGCTACCTGTTCGACAACCTCGTGCTGGTGACGGGGAAGCAGCCGCGCCTGGTCCGCATCTGCATGGTGGCGCTCGCGTTCAACCTGATCGGCAACTTCGCGCTCGTGCCGGAGTTCGGCTTCCAGGCGGCCGCCTGGATGACGCTCGCGACAGAGGCGCTCGTGGCGGCGCTCGAGATCAGGCTCGTGACCGAGAGCGTGCCGCTGCGCGAGCTCAGCTTCGGCCGCCTGTGGCGGACGACCGCGTGCGCGCTGCTGCTGGCCGGGGAGCTCGCGCCTCGCTAAAGCGCTCGGCGCCTCGCTCGGGGTGCTGGTGGCGCTCGCGTGCGTCAGCTACCCGGCGCTGCTCCTGGGGCTCGGCGCGATCTCGATCGAAGACATCCTCGTCGTGCTGCGGCGCCGCGCGCCGGCGGCCTGAGCCGCGCGCCCGCCCGGATAGCGTGTGCCCCCGATGCGGATCCTGATCGTCTCGAACCTGTTCCCGCCCGTCACATCGGGCGGCTACGAGGTGGAGTGCAGCGCGGTGGCCGAACACCTGCGCCGCGATCACGACGTGCTCGTGCTGACCAGCGAGCCGCGCGCTGGCGGCGTGCCCCACGAGGCCGGCGTGCTGCGCGAGCTCACGCTGCTGAGCGCCGACGCGGCAGGCGCTCGGCATGCGCCGCTGGCGGCGCTTCGTGCGGCCGGGGTGGCGCGCCGAATGCTCGCCTGGGAGCCCGAGCTCGTGTACGCCTGGAACTGCGTCGGGATCCCGCGTGCCGCCGTGCGGCTGCTCGCCGACGGCGGCGTGCCGGTTGCGTTCCGGGTCTGCGAGCACTGGTTCGGGGGCCTGTTCACGCACGACCAGTTCATGCGCGAGCTGCTGCCGGCCGACCGCGCGCCGGCCCGCCGCGCCTGGGCCGCCGGCTGCCGGGCCTTCAACCGGCTGCCGGAGCTGCGCCTGGAGCCGTGTGCCCCCCTGCGGACCGCGATCTCGTGGAACTCGCACGCGCTCGAGCGCAGCGTGCCGACGCCGGCCTACCTCGAGCCGCTGCTGGAGCAGGTGCAGCATCCGGTCCCCCGTTACGGAGAGCTGTTCGAGCGCGTGGAGCGCGCTCCCGCGCCCGAGCCCGAGATCGTGTTCGTCGGGCGCGTGACCCGCTACAAGGGCCTGGGCGTTGCGATCGAGGCGCTCGCGATGCTGCGCCGCGGGCGCCATCCACAGGCACGGCTGGTCGTGATCGGGCCCGCCGAGGAGCCGCAGTACGTCGCCGAGATGCGCGAGCTCATCACGCGCCGCGGCCTCGACGGTGCTGTGAGCTGGCGCGGGCAGCTGAGCGCCGAGCAGACCGCGCAGGCGCTGGCGAGCGCGCACGCGCTGATCGTGCCCTCGACGTGGGAGGAGCCTTTCGGGCTGGTCGCGATCGAGGCCGCGCTCGCGCGGGTGCCGGTCGTCGCCTCGGACATCGGCGGGATCGGCGAGGGGCTGCGCGACGAGGAGCATGCGCTGCTGTTCGAGCGCGGCGACAGCGCGGGCGCCGCCGCGGCGCTCGCGCGCGTGCTCGAGGACCAGCAGGAGACCGCGGCGCGCGTGGGGCGGGCGCGCGAGCGGGCCGAGCAGTTCCGCCTCGCGCCCTACCTGGAGGGCCAGGAGCGCTTCGTGCTCGACGCGCACGCCGCGCTGGCCGGCCGCGCGGCGCGCCTCGCCGATCCGCTCGCGGGTCCCCGGCCCTAGCGCGCGCGCCGCCCGGGCCCGCAGCAGATGCTGCATCGCGCCGGCGGCGGACAGCTACCATCTCGGGCACGTTGTCCCCCGCTCCCCGCAGGCTTGGCGCGCGCGAGTGTCCTCTCAAGCCCGCCCGACAGCGCGACGATAGGAGTCGTGTCGTGAGAACCGATGCCTGCAGCCGTGCCCAGGGGGGCTCCCGCCGATGAGGGACGACAGCCGCTTCGAAGGGCCTCCTGAGGGCAACTCGATCTCGAACGCGCTCGAGGTGCTGCGGCGCCGCTGGCCGCTGGCGCTCGGGATCGTGCTCGTGTGCGTGGCGGTCTCGGCGATCCAGCAGAAGCGCTCGACCAAGACCTACAAGTCGACCGCCAGCGTCGCCTTCCAGAGCTCCACGGTGGCGGAAGCCGCGCTCGGCGTCGGCTCGGCCGGGAGCACCGAACCGCAGCGCGAAGCCGACACACAGGTGACGATCGCGCACTCGCCCGAAGTCGCCCAGGGCGTTCGCACCCAGCTCGGCAACGCCTACGGCGTCGAAGAACTGCTCGACATGACGAGCGTCGAAGCGGCGCCGAACGCCGATGTGCTCGACATCACCACATCCTCGAGCGACCCGCGCGCCGCGGCCCGGGTCGCCAACGCGTTCGCCAATCAGTACATAACCTTCCGCACCAACTCGCAGCTGAGCAAGATCGACGCGACCCGCACGCAGCTGCAGCAGCAGCTGGCGGCGGCGCCCGCGGGCTCCGCCGAAGCGACCTCGTTGCAGCAGACGATCGGGCGACTGGACCAGTTCCGTGCGGTGGTCGGCGGCGGCGCCAACATCATCGGCCGCGCGACGCCCTCGAGCTCGCCCTCGGGCACGCGCTTCTCGACCGCGGTCGTGATCGGGTTGCTGGTCGGGCTCGCGCTCGCGTTCTCGCTGCTGTTCCTGCTCGAGTCGCTCGACCGCCGCATCAAGGTCGTCGAGGACTTCGAACGCGAGTACCGCCTGTCGGCGCTGTCGGTCGTGCCGCAGTCGGCAATGGGCCCGGTTCGCGCCGACGAACGCTCAGAACTGCTCGAGCCCTACCGGATCCTGCGCAGCGCGCTCGAATTCGCGGCCGTGACCCGCACGCTCGACACGCTGCTCGTGACGAGCGCGGTCCCGGGCGAGGGCAAGACGACGGTCTCGGTCGACCTCGCCCAGGCGATCGCGCTCACCAAACGGCGTGTGGTGCTGATGGAGCTCGACCTGCGCATGCCGACGTTCGCGCGCCACTTCGGCCTCGACCCGCGGCGGGGCCTGACGACCGCGCTGCTGCGCGGCGAGTCGCCGCGCAGACCTGCTCCAGCGCCCGCTGCCCGAGCTCTCGAACCTCAGCGTGCTGCCCGCCGGGCCGCTGCCCCACAACCCGTCCGAGCTTCTCGCGAGCCCGGTGATCGGCGAGATCATCGAGGAAATGGGCGCCCACGAGACGATGGTGATCGTCGACGCGCCGCCGCTGAACCCCGTCGCCGACGCGCAGATCCTGCTCAACAGCCAGGCCATCCACGCGACGCTGCTGGTCGCGCGCCTGAACAAAACCTCGCGCGACGAGGTCCGCCGCGCGCGCGGGATCCTGGACCGGCACATGGTCGAGCCGGTCGGTCTCGTGATCACCGGCATGCGCGAGGGCGGCCGCTACTCCTACTCCACCTACGGTGAAAACGCCGGCACGGTGGAGATCAAGACGCCGCGCCGGCCGCGGCGCCGCAGCTCGGCCAAAAACCGCGTCCCGACCTAGGAGGCGCGGCGGCGCATGGCGTCCTGGCGTCAGACCCTGCGCGGCACCGAAGCGCGCGAGTTCGCGCTCGCGCTGATCGCCTGCGGGCTGACGGCGATCCTGATCGTCGGCGCCTCGCGCAAGCTCGGCGACACGGGCGCGCTGTTCGTGCCGCTCGGCGGCGTGATCCTGCTGCTGGTGTTGCAGCGGCCGCTGCTCGCGGTCTCGCTGGCCGCCGGGCTGGCGATCCTGTGCGAGGGCGAACAGTTCGGCCTGTTCACGTTCACGGCCCACCTCTATCACCCCTTCTACAAGCGGATCACGCCGCTCGATGCGCTCGTGATATTCGCGGTGCTGGCGGTCGCGCTCGACGTGCTGCGCGACGGGCGCCGCCTGCGATTCCCGCGGGAGCTGCGCTTCGCCGGACTCATGATCGCGCTCGGGATGGTCAGCGGCATCGTGGTCGGGCGCGCCGCGGGCGTGAGCCTCAAGTCGCTCGTGCTCGCCGAGAACCTGATCGCCTACCTGCTGGTGCTGCCGGTCGCGATCGCGAACCTCGAGCTCGACCGCCGCCGGCTGCGGCTCGTGCTCGGCGGCCTGTACGCGCTGGCGCTCGCGAAGGCGCTGATCGGCCTGCTGGAGGTCGCCGCCCACAAGGGGCTCACGGTCGAGGGCAGCACGAACCTCACCTACTACGAACCGACCGCCAACTACGTGGTGATGATCGCGCTGCTCGGGATCGTGACCGCCGTGCTCGCGCGGATGCGCCCGCCGCTCTGGATGCTGGCCGGCTCGCCGCTGCTGATCGCGTCGCTGGTGCTCTCCTACCGGCGCTCGTTCTGGGTCGCGACGGTGCTCGCGCTGCTGCTGATCGTGCTGTTGGCGCTGTCGCCGATCGGGCGCCGGCTGCTGGTGCCGACCGCGCTGTTCGTGGCCGCCGCCGTGTGGCTGCTCGGATCGATCAACTTCCAGTCGCAGTCGCCGATCGTCAAGCGCGCCGTGTCGCTGGAGCCCAGCAGCCTGACGACCAACATCGAAGACCGCTACCGGCTGGACGAGCGCGCCAACGTGCTCGCGGAACTGGAAAAGCATCCGATACCAGGCTTGGGCGTCCTCGTCGGCTGGCACGCCTCGACCCAGCCGCTGTCGATCGAACACGAAGAAGCGCGGGAGTACGTTCACTTCGCGGCGCTGTGGTGGTGGATGAAGCTCGGCGTGCTCGGGCTGCTCGCCTACTTCTCGCTGATGATCGCCGGCGGGCGCCTGGCCTGGAAGGTGTGGCGGCGCAGCCAGGACCCGATCGCGCGGGCCTTCGGGCTGGCGTCGCTGTGCGGCGGGGTGGGACTGATGGTCGCCGAGACGACGGCCACGTTCACGGGCGCCGAACTGCGCTTCACGGTCGTGTTCGCGACGCAGATCGGTCTGCTCGCGCTGCTCGCCCGCTCGGCCGAGCTCGGCGCCGGCGAGCCTCAGTCCGACAGCATCCCGGCGAGCGCCTCGATCGAGTAGCTGCGCTCGGCGAGCTCGCGCCCGCGGGCGCCGATCTCGGGCGCCCCTTCGCGCAGCACCCGCGCGAGCGCGCCGGCGAACGCGGACGCGTCGTCGGCCAGCAGGCAGTCGAGGCCGTCGGTGACCGCCAGTCCCGCGGCCGCGCGGCGGGTGGCGAGCACCGGCACCCCGTAGGCGAGCGCCTCGACGAACTTGAGCGGGGTGCCACCGCCCTGCAGCAGCGGCACGACCGCGCAGCGGGCTCCCGTGTAGGCCGTCGAGCCGCTCCACGAAGCCGGCGAGCTCGACTCGCTCGTCGCTCGGCGGCCGATCCCCGAGGCCGCCGCCGACGAGTCGCAGGCGCGCGCCCGGCAGCTCCGCCCACACGAGCGGGAGCACCTCCTCGAGCAGGAACCGCAGCCCGTTGCGGTTCGGCTCGTAGGCGAAGTTCGCGACGAACACCGCGCGCGGCTCCTCCGCCGCGCCGCCGACGGGCGTGATCGCGGCGACGTCGACGACGTTCGGCACGCAGCGCAGCCGCGCGCCCGGGCACAGCTCGCGCGCCGCCGCGACCTCGGCCTCGCTGACCATCCACGACTCGGCGGCGCGCGCCAGGAGGCTGCGCTCGAAGCGCCTCAGCGCCCGCTGCGAGCCCGCGTCCGACAGCTCGCCGCGAAACGCCGACTCGAGGTTGTGCGCGTTGTAGACGACGGGGCGCCGGCCGGCCAGCCCGCGCAGCGCCGCCGCGGCGATCGGCCCGTCGGCGATCACACGCCCGCGCCCGGGCGCCGCCGCCAGCCGCCCGGCCTCGCGCGCGAGCTCGGGCAGCACGCCGCGCGCGAAGCCGGCGGGCGTGCCGCGCAGCAGCTCGGCCGCGTAGGCGGCCGCCCGGCGCGGGCCGCGCGAGCCGACGACCTCGACCAGCTCGATGCCTTCGATCGCTCGGAAGGCCTCGTCGGGGCCCTCGCCCTCGAAACGGGCGTAGAGCAGTGTCAGGCCGGCGCCGCCCGCGGCCAGCGCGCGGGCCACGCCGTAGGTGCGCGCCGTCTGCCCGGAGCGCAGCACCGGCGTGTGTGTGGTGACGAGCAGGTCTCTCACAGCGCTTCGATCGCGGCCGCGATCTCCCGCAGGCGCTCGTCCCAGGAGTGCGAGGCCGCGGCGCGCGAGCGCTCGGCGCGCCGCTCGGGGCTGTCGGCCGCCAGTTCGCGCTCGATCGCGGCCGCGAAGCCGGCGGCGTCGGGAGCGCGCGCGACCGACTCGAGCCCCTCGAGCGCCGGCAGCGGCGTGGCGATCACCGGCAGCCCGGCCGCCAGGTACTCGTAGACCTTCATCGGGAAGATGCTGTCGGTCAGCGCGCTGCGCACGTACGGGATCAGCCCGGCGTCGGCGCCGCGGAGCACCTCGGGCAGCCGCTCGTAGGGGCGGGCGCCCAGCAGGTGGACGTTGGGCTCATCCGCGAGCACCGACGGGTCGGTGTGCGGATCGCCGAGGCCGACCGGGCCGACCAGCGCGATCGACCAGTCACGGCGGGCGCGCGCGAGCTCGCCGAGCAGCGCCAGGTCGAGCTTGACCTGAGAGATCGCGCCCGTGAAGAGGAGCCGCGGGCGCGGCAGCCGCGCGATCGCCGGGTCCACCTCGCCGTCCTCCAGCGCCGTCGCGAACAGGTCGGTGTCGGCCACGTTCGGCGCCGCGAGCACGTGGTCTGAGCGCTGCCGCATCCGCTGCTCGAGCGCCGGCGCGCTCGCGAGCACGAGATCGGTTCGCGCGAGGAAGCGCTCCTCCGCGGCGCGGAAGCTGGCGGTGTCGATGCGCTCGTGCGCGGCGATGTCATCGACGCAGTGGTAGATGACGAGCGAGGGCGAGAGCGCGTCCAGCAGCAGCTCGGCCTGCGGCACGTAGGACCAGAGGATCGGCCGGCTGAGCCCGAGCCCGCGCGCTGCGCGCGCGACCAGCGCCGGCAGCAGGCGCGCGTTGAGGGCGCGCGCAAGGCGGCTGCGGTGCAGCGGCAGCACGAGCGGGGAGAGCACGTACAGGCCGTCGGCCCGGCGCGGCGGGCGCAGCCCGCTGCGCAGCCGCCGCGCGATCCGGGTGAGGTCGCGCGAGGCGAGCTGCGGACGGCGCAGCCCGAGCGACTCGACGAACAGGACACGGTTTCCCTGCGCCAGGCGCGACATCAGGTGGTGCTGGTTGGTCCACAGGTCGGTGTCCCAGTCGGCGAACCCGACGCACACGATGTCGCGCCCCTGCAGGGCCGGCGGGAGGCTCATCTCCCGCGCCATGATCCCAGGCGTCGGGGCGTGTAGTCTCGGGCCGGTGCAGCCAGCGGGTCACACGGCCGAGGCCTCGGTGGCGGCGGCCGTGCGCGAGCGCTTCCGGCGCGTCGCTGTCGTACACGACTGGCTGACGATCCCCGGCGGCTCCGAGCAGGTCGTGCTCGAGTTGCTCGAGATGTTCCCGCAGGCCGAGCTCTTCACCTCGGTCTACGACCCCGCGCCGTGGCCCGAGCGGATCACGGGTCGCCCGGTGCACGCGTCGTGGCTGAACCGCCTGCCCGGCGCCACGCGCCAGTACCCGAAGTTGCTGCCGCTGATGAACGCCGCGTTCCGCTCGTTCGACCTGTCGCGCTTCGACCTCGTCCTCTCGAGCAGCCACGCGTGCGCGAAGAACGTGCGCACCCCGCCCGGGACGCTCCACGTCTGCTACTGCCACACGCCGATGCGCTACGCGTGGGAGGAGGGCTTCCTCGAGGGCGAGGAGGTGGGCCGCGCCGCAAGCGTCGTGTTGGGGCCGCTGCTCGCGCGGCTGCGCCGAGCGGACCTCGCGGGGGCTTCCGGGCCCGACGTGTTCGTCGCCAACTCGGGGCACGTCGCGCAGCGCATCGCGCGCTACTACGGGCGCGAGGCCGAGATCGTGCACCCGCCGGTCGACGTCGAGCACTTCCTCGGGCTCGAGCGCTCGCCGGGCGACTGGTACCTGACGTTCGGGCGCGTCGTCCCCTACAAGCGCGTGGACCTCGCGGTGGCGGCGTGCGAGCGGCTCGGGCGCCCGCTGCGGGTCGCCGGCGACGGCCGCGCGCTGCCCGCGCTGCGTGCGGCCGGGGGCTCGGGCGTCGTCAGCTTCCTCGGCAACGTGCCCGCGGAGCGCCGCGATGAGCTGCTGGCAGGCGCCCGCGCGCTGCTGTTCCCGGGCGAGGAGGACTTCGGGATCGTGCCGGTCGAGGCGCAGGCGGCGGGCGTGCCGGTGATCGCCTACGGGGTCGGCGGCGCAGAGGAGACGGTCCTCGACGGGCGCACCGGCGTGCTGTTCACCGAGCAGGACGCCGCTGCGCTGGCGGGTGCGATCGAGCGCTTCGAGCAGCTGGCGCTCGATGAGGCGGCGATGCGCGAGAACGCGGCGCGGTTCGGCCGCGAGCGCTTCCGCGCCGAGATGGCGCGGGTGATCGCCGACGCCGCCGGCCTCTAGGCTGAGCGCCATGGAGGAGGTCCTCGACGGCGTGTTCCACTGGCGCTCGCGCCACCCGAGGATCGGGATACTCGTCTCCTCCTACTGGCTGGCCGAGCCGCGGGTGCTGCTCGACCCGCTCGTTCCGCCCGAGGGACTCGAGTGGTTCGACGAGCAGCCGCCCAGGGCGATCCTGCTCTCGAACCGCCACCATCTGCGTGAGTCGGCGCGCTTCTACGAGCGCTTCGGCTGCACGATCCACTGCAACGAGGCCGGGCTGCACGAGTTCGCTGTGGGCGGTCCGGCGGTCGAGGGCTTTCGGATCGGCGCGGAGCTCCCCGGCGGCGTCTTCGCTGAGGAGATGGGCGCGATCTGCCCGGACGACACCGCGTTCTACCTGCCGCGGAAGCGCGCGCTGGCGCTGGCCGACGGCGTCGTCCGCGGGGGCCCCGAGGGCGGGGGCGACGGGCCGCTCGGCTTCGTCCCGGACTCGCTGATGGACGATCCCGAGGGCACCAAGCAGGGGCTGCTCCGCTCCTGCCGGCGGCTGCTCGCGGAGCTCGACTTCGACAGCCTGCTGCTGGCCCACGGCGGCCCTGTGATCGGCGAGGGCCGCCGGCTGCTGGCCGAGCTGTGCGACAGCGGCGGCCGCACCGCCTTTGAGATGTGAGGCGGGGTGCGCGCGCTGGTGACAGGGGCGAGCGGCTTTATCGGCGGCGTCGTCTGCGCCCAGCTGCTGGCTGAGGGCCACGAGGTCACCGCGCTCGTCAGGCGCTCCGGCTCGGCGCCGGCCGGCGCCGCGGAGGTGCCCGGCGACCTCACCGACGCCGCCTCTCTGCGCGATGCCCTCGCCGCGGCGCGCCCCGACTGCGTCATCCACCTCGCCGCGGAGATCGCCTCGCAGCGCGATGGCGCGCGGGTGCTCGAGGCGAACGTCGGCGGGACCAGGAACCTCGTCGAGGCGTGCCGCGCGGCTGGCGCGGGCGGGCAGCCGCCGCGGATCGTGTTCACCTCGACGGTCGTGACGGGGGACGCCGGCGGCAGGCAGCTGAGCGAGGAGGAGCCGCTGCCCGTGCAGACCCCCTACGGGCGCTCCAAGCAGGAGGGCGAGCGGATCGTGCTCGCGTCGGGGCTGCCGGCGGTGGTGCTGCGGCCATCGCACGTGTACGGGCCGGGTGGCTGGTATGCGGACGAGCTGATCGCGCGGCTGCGCCAGCCCGGCAGGCTGGCGGTCGTCGGCGACGGCGCCAACTGGTGGGACGTCGTGCACGTCGAGGACGTCGCGCGCGCCGTGCTGCTGGCCGCTTCGGGGCAGGCGCCCGCCGGCCGCGTCTATCACGTCGTCGACGACGAGCCGATCCGTTACTACGACTTCATGGCGCTGACCGCCTCGGCGCTCGGGGTCGGGCCGCCGCGCCGGGTGCCGGTGTGGCTCGCCCGGATGCTCGCGGGCGGCAACGCCGTCGACGCCGTCGTGCGCTCGGCGCGATCCTCGAACGCCCGCATCCGCGCCGAGCTGGGCTTCTCGCCGCGCTACCCGACGGCGCGCGAGGGGGTGCCGGCGACGATCGCGGCGCTCGCGTCGGCCTGAGGCCGGGCCCGGCGCTCAGGCCAGCCCGAACGCGCTCTGCGCCTCGTCGGCGACATGGCGGGCGATCGCGAGCGAGGAGGTCGCCGCCGGCGAGGGGGCGTTGCGCACGTGCAGCGCGCGCTCGGTGTGCGAGAAGACGAAGTCGTCGACGAGGCGGCCGTCGCGGCGCCAGCGCCTGGGCGCGCACGCCGGCGAACGGCGGCTCGACGTCGCGACGTGCGCAGCTCGGGCACGTAGCGGGCGGCGGCGCGCACGAACGCCGAGCGAAGCGCCGCGTGGCGCACCTCGGTGCAGACCGGCGCCCACCAGCGCGCCAGCATCCGCCAGGTGCCCGGCCAGCCGAGCGTCTCGAGCAGGTCGCGGCGGCGCACCGTGCCGAGCCGTAGGCGTCGCGCGCGGCGGCCAGCAGCGCGGTCGGGCCGATCAGCACCTCGCCGCCGATGTGCTCGCGTCAGGTGCACGCCGAGGAACGGCAGCGACGGGTCGGGCACCGGGTAGATGAGCGCGCGCACGAGCTGGCGGCGCTCGGGGGCCAGGCGCAGGTAGGCGCCGCGGAAGGGCACGATGCGCGGGTCCGGGTCGGCGCCGGCGGCGACCGCGAGGCGGTCCGCCCAGGCGCCCGCGCAGAACACCGCGTGGCCGGCCGCGGTCGTCCCTGCGAGTGCTCGAGGCGCAGCGCCGCGCCGCGCGCGCGCGACCGAGCGCACCTCGCAGCCGGTCGCGATCGTGCCGCCGGCGCCGGCTATGTCGCGCGCGTAGGAGCGCGCGACCGCCGCGGAAGTCGGCGATCCCGGTGGCCGGCGAGTGCAGCGCCGGCGATCCCGCGCGCGTGCGGCTCGAGCTCGCGCGATCCCGTCCGCGTCGAGCCGCCGCAGGCCCGCCACGCCGTTGGCGCGCGCCGCGCCGCTCGAGCTCCTCCAGGCGCGGCAGCTCGGATGGCTCGGTCGCGACGATCAGCTTTCCGCAGCGCTCGGCCGGCGATCCCGCTCCGCTCGCAGTAGTCGTACAGCACGCGCGCGCCTTCCACGCACAGCCGCGCCTTCAGCGAGCCGGGCAGGTAGTAGATGCCGGCGTGGATCACGCCGGAGTTGTGGCCGGTCTGGTGCGTGCCGAGCTCGGGCTCGCGCTCGAGCACGCAGACGAGCGTCCGGGCGGCGCGCCGCGAGCTCGCGCGCCACGGCGAGGCCGACGATGCCGCCGCCGACGACGGCGAGGTCGCAGCGCTCGCTGGGGCGATCGCTCATCGCGGGTGGATCGGCACTCGCCGGCGCCCGGCTTTAGCCGCGACCGCGCCCGGGCCGCCCGGGGCGGTGGCCGCCGCGGCGTCGAGCAGGCCGGCGCCGTAGAGCCGTTCGTCGGCCGGCGCCGCCGAGCTTGCGCGCCGTGTCGCGCAGGCGCGCGATGATCTGGGCCGGCGTCGGGTGGCGGCCGAGCACGCCGCTGGCGATCACCAGCGCGGCCGCCGCTGTCGACGTGCGGCGCCGCCATCGAGGTGCCTTCGTAGCCGCCGGGCAGCCCGAAGCTGCGCAGCGAGCTGCCCGTTGAAGGTCACCTGGAAGATGTCCCGCCCGGGCAGTTCGGGCTGGCAGTTCGGATCGCCGGGGAGGTCGGCGTCGGCGCCGCCGCCCGGCGCGACCAGCGTCAGGCCCGTGCCGTAGTTGGAGTAGTCGGCCAGACAGCCGTGTTCGGTCGTGGCTCCGACCGAGACGACGTCGGGCGCGCGCGCCGGGTAGGCGATCGCGCTGTGGCCCTCGTTGCCGGCCGCCGGCGACCACCAGCACGCCGTGGCGGTGGGCGTAGCGCAGCGCTTCGATCAGCTCGGGGATGTCGGCGGCCGTCACGCCGGGCGAGAACTCGAGGCTCAGGTTGATCACCTGGGCGCCGTGGTTGACGGCGAAGTGCACGCCTTCGGCGATCGTCGACGCTTCGCCTTCGCCCTGCGTGTCGAGCACGCGCACGGGCATGATCCGCGCGCCGTAGGCGAGGCCGGTGAGGCCGATCCCGTTGTTGGTCTCCTCGGCGATCGTGCCCGCGACGAACGTGCCGTGGCCGTTGCGGTCGTTCGGGTAGGGGTTGTGCGCGACGAAGTCATAGCCCTGGACGAACTGCCAGCGGCTGAAGTCCGGCGAGCGCCGGAAGCGCCCGCGGTTGGCGTAGGCGACGCCGGTGTCGAGCACCGCGACGATCACGCCCTCGCCGCCCGGGCGCGCCGTCGGCGATCAGGTTGGCCCACGCTTCCGGGGCGCTCGACGCCGAACGCGCCCGGCGAAGTTCCACTGCAGCTGCTGCCAGCCGCCCGCCGCCGTTCCGCAGCCCGCGGTCGTCGGGCACGAAGCGTGCCGGCGGCGTGCGCGATGTAGTCGGGGACCGCCCACTGCACGCCGCGCTCGCAGCGCGCAGCCGGCGCAGCGCCGACGCGACGCTCTCGCCCGCGGCGGGAGCACGTCCAGCGACCGCCGCTGCGCCCCGGCGAGTTCGCGCGGTGCCGGCCGCGAGCGCGCGCCGGCGGCCGCCGTAGTGGACGACGATGCGGGCCGCGGGTGCGCGTGCCTCGTGCGGCCGAGCGCCGGCGCAGCGCGGCGAGCGCCGCCAGGCGAGCGCGCCGGCGAGCGGCGCCGGCGAGCACGCGGGGCGAGCAGTGCGCAGGGCGTCGGTGCGGGCGGGAGGGTCATGGCGCGTTCGTAATGATGATGTCCCGGCGTCAGCGACGAGTCGGCACTGTCGCAGAGCCCGGCGGGGGATCGATGAGCAGACGCTTCTTTCCACGCGACGACTACTTCATGCGCCTCGCCCTGCGCGAGGCCGAGCGTGCGCTTCGAACACGACGACGTGCCGATCGGCGCGGTCGTGGTGCGCGACGGCGAGGTGCTCGCCGCGGCGCCACAACGAGCGCGAGCTGCGCCAGGACCCGACCGCGCACGCCGAGATCCTCGCGCTGCGCGAGGCGCCGCGGGCGCGCGGCAGCTGGCGGCTGCTCGACACCGTCCTCTACGTGACGCTCGAGCCGTGCGCGATGTGCGCCGGCGCGATCGTGCTCGCGCGCGTCCCGCGCGTCGTCTTCGGCGCCAGCGACCCGAAGGCGGGCGCCTGCGGCAGCGTGCTCGACGTGCTCGGCGAGCCGCGCCTGAACCACCGCCCCGAGGTCGCCGGCGGGCTGCTCGCCGAGGAGTGCGGCCGAGCTGCTGAGCGACGTTCTTCGCGGCGCGCCGATGAGCGGGCTCCTGTCCGATAGGCCGCATCGAGGCAGCGCGCGCAGGCGCGCGCGTGCCGTCCTCTTCGCGCTCGCCTGCGCGCTGCTGGCAGGCTGCGGCGGCTCGGCGGCGAGCCGGCACCCGGGTGAGACCGGTGCCACCGACCCCCCTGGCGCGACCCGCGCCGGGACGGTGGCCCGGCCGCTGGCTGCGCCGACGGCCGCCGGCAAGCGCTCGCTCGCGCTGCCGCCCAGGGCGGCCGCCGGGGCACTCGCCAGCGCTGAGGTCTCCGGCAAGACGGGTGGCGCGGACTCGCTGCCCGCGAAACGGAAGGGATACGCGGGCGTGGCCGCGGGCGCGCGTTCTGATGCTCAGATCAAGGCGGAACTCGCGCAGGCGCGCAAGGACGGGATCGTGTTGCCGAAGGGCGACAGCGTGCAGTCCTTCGAACGGGGTGCGACCTACGTCGGGGGAGGCGGCGGCTTCGGATGGGCGTTTCCGATCCAGCCGCTGTCGGTCGTGCTCCCTCCGCAGACGTGGAGCGAAGACCAGGGCGTCGACATCGCGACCGCGGGGGCGGCGTGCGGCGCCGGCGCGGTCGAGGTGTCGCTCACCTCCGGGACGGTCGTGCGCGAGGGAATCCCGGGCTTTGGGCCCTACGCGCCGGTTGTGCGGATCGACGGAGGCCCCTATGCGGGCTGGTACGTCTACTACGGCCACGCGGCGCCGGCGCTCGTGCCGGTGGGAGCCCACGTCTCCGCCGGCCAGCCGATCGCCGAGGTGGGCTGCGGGCAGGTGGGGGACTCGTCGGGACCGCATCTGGAGATCGGCCTGACGCCGCCCGGCGCATCGACCTGCTGCCCGAGCTTCCACGAGACCTCGGCCGTGACAGCCGCGCTGGTGGACGAGCTGTTCGCCGGCAGCACATAGCGCCGGGCTCCGCCTGCTCGTTGCGCTAGTCTTGCGCCTGCCTAATCCCGGGCTGTGCCCAGGGAGCGGGGGACCCAGGTTGTTGGGGCGAGTCTCGCGGTGAATCCGCGGGAGGCGAAGTTCGCTAGCCCGTCAGCTAACCCCGCCGGCCGACGACGAAGAAGGCTCATGCGGAGAACCGCACGCCTTCGGGTGTGCAGCGTGATATCGGTGCTGGTGCTGCTGGCGGCGTGGCTGGGTGCCACTGTCAGCGCGCACGCGACCGCGGCAGGCGGCACGGTGGCGCCGGAAACCTCGACCCCGGCCGCGCCGACGACCCCGCCGCGACAGGCGGCAGCTCGCCGTCGGCGCCCTCGCAGCCCTCGGCCCCGGTGTTCGCCGGCAGCCCCTACCCGATGAGCGCCGGGGGCTGGGTGTTCCCGCTCTATCCGCTCTCGCGCGTGGCCGCCAAAAGCTGGTGGTCGCTCGACCAGGGCGTCGACCTCGGCGGCAACGCCAACCAGTGCGGCCCCAAGCTCGTCGAGCTCGCGGTCGCATCTGGCACGATCGTGCACGAGGGCCTGGAAGGCTTCGGCCGCTGGGCGCCCGTGCTGCTCGTCGAAAGCGGACCGGACGCGCATCGCTACGTGTACTACGGGCACGCCGGCCCGGACCTCGTCCCGGTCGGCACCCACGTGAGCGCGGGGCAGCCGATCGCCGACGTCGGCTGCGGGACCGTCGGCATCTCCTCCGCGCCGCACCTGGAGATCGGGCTGCTGCCCGGGGGCGCGACGAGCCCGCTCGACATGCCGAACGTCGGCCAGACCTCGCACGAATCGTTCTCGAATCTGATCTCGGCGCTGAAGGCCGCGGTCGCCGCCGAGAAGGCGCGCCGAGCGGCTGCGAACAAGGCTGCCGCCAGGACGCATCGCTAGAAGCGCGCGCCCGGCTCGCGGCGCCGATCATCTAGCCTTGAGCGCGTCTCCCCCTGGAGGGGTGGCAGAGCGGTTGAATGCGGCGGTCTCGAAAACCGTTTCAGGCCTGATTCGTCTGACGAGGGTTCGAATCCCTCCCCCTCCGCTGGCAGCCTCGATAGTGCCTACCGATTCCGGTGACTGGTACGCCTCGGCCGCGAAGGCGCAGCGCGGACACCGACCCACGGCGCCGCGCCGTCATGACCGCGGGCCCGCAGGAGATGATGAGGCGCTCCAGAGCAGCCTTCCCGGCACACGCGCATCCTCGTCCACACGATGTGCGGCCGATATGCGGTGGTACCCGTCCGCGATGACCAAGAACTCTCTGAGTCCGCCTACCAGCAGTACGGGAGAGATCGCGACCCCGTCTTTGATCTTCCCGAGCTTCTCCGCGACCTCCGCGCTCTGCTTGGCGCGCAGCGGCGGCAGCGCCGCTGCTCGCAGTAGGTCCTTCGCAGCCCATTGGCTCCGCGGCGCGTGGCGAAGAGCCTCGATCGTCTCGTCTAGCTCTTGGGGCTCGATCATCATGCTCAGGAAGCTGCGCGCAGCGAGATAGTCCTTCTGCTCGGGCTCATCCAGCCACTTGATGCTCTTGGGCTTTGCCATCCGCTGATTCTACGACTGCCCGGCGAGCGCACGTGACTGCCCGGCATCGCGCTCAAGTCATCCCGCACCAACTCCGGGACGCGAACCACTGACGGGCGAGTTCGAGCGCATGCACGTGAGGTAACAGGAGCTGGAACTCGGCGACCGGGACGGTCGAGCGCCTCGCTACTGCACTGAGGAGCGTCTCGCGGCTGTTCGCCGTGACCGTGCGAGCGTGTTGGGTGGCGAGGCGTTCTGACGCCACGACCTCGTTGGGCTCCGAGAGCCCGCAGATCAGTAGATCATCTGCCGGCCTCGCGGAGCGGCGTGTCCGGCGCTGAGCCTCAGGTCGGGGTCTTACGCGCCTTCCAGATCTCCTCGCCGGGCCAGCGCTGTGCCCACGTAAGGCTTGCCCACGGGTAGCGGCGTGGTCGAGCCGTCCGGTGGACGAACCTCGATGAGCTCCTGAATCTCGAGTGCGTTGTCTCGTAAGAGGGTGATCATCTGCCCGTGAGGCAGATGGAACTCGACCGAGTCGTCACTCGACCATTCGAAGCGATGCATGCCGAAGTATGGACGCAGCAGTCGGTCGGCATTCGGCGCATCCTCATAATCGGGCGTACAGAGCATCTCCAGGATCCCGTTGACCAAAAATATGAGTTCGCCACCCGGGCGCAGCAGCCGAGCCGCCTCGGGGATCCAGCGGTAGGGGTCGCACCAGATGCTTGCGCCGTACTCGGAGATCGCGAGGTCAAAGCTAGCGTCCGGGCACGGCACATCCTCGGCGTTTCCGTGCAGGAGTGGAAACTCGAGCCCGAACTCTCGTTGCAGCGCGCTCGCCGTCTCGAGCTGAGCTTCGCTGTTGTCGATTGCGACGACGTTGGCGCCGCCGCGGGCGAGCCAGGCCGAGATGTAGGCCGTCCCACAGCCCAGCTCGATCGAGTCTGAGCCCCCAACCTCGGACGGGAGGACTCTCAGCTGGGCTTCCGGAACACCCCAGCGCCCCCATGATGGCGTCGTCTGGGCCCAACGGCGACGACCAGTCTCCTCATAGTCGGGAGCAAGACCATTCCAAAAGACGCGGTTGCGGTCGATGTAATCGGGGGCGATTCTCACGACGCCGAGAATACCCTTGCCTCCGCGGTGCCCTCCGTGTGGCTACCCCATTTCCTACCCCAGAGGGCTTCCCGGGCCGGAAACCTCAATAAAGGCGGGCGATTGGTTCAGCATGCGGCGGTCTCGAGAACCGTTTCAGGCCTGATTGGTCTGACGAGGGTTCGAATCCCTCCCCCTCCGCTGGCAGCGCGGCGATCTCGCCGGTTTGTGGGCCTGTGCCGTGCGTGTGTCGCGGCTCTCAGACTGAACGAGGTCCGCAGCCGGGGATGCGGCCGCCCGTCAGTGGCCCGGGCCGAAGGTGAGCGTGTAAGGCACCTGGGCGCCGGTGAGCCATCTGCTGAGCAGGCTGCCGGTGACACCCGTGACGGTCTTGTGGCAGTTGATCGCGGGGATCGGAACCTCGCCACTGAAGCTCAGGGCCTTCGCCCTCAGCTGTTCGATCGTCAGGCTCTGCGAGAGGGGCAGCGTGATCGGCTCCCACGTCGCACATTCGACCGGCACGCTCGGCGCGCCGGCGATGCTCACAGAAGTGACGGCGAGCTCGAGCCGGACAGAGGCATTGAGGGTCTCTTCGCCGGGGTTGCCGGCGGTGCGCTTGAAGGCGCCTTCGACCGGACCGACCTCCGACAGCGACAGGCCGAGCGAGGTGATGTGTCTGCCGAAGCGCTTGAGGTGGGTCTGAAAGGCCGGCAGCGACATCGTTCCCGCGAGCGATCCGGCGCCCGTACCGACGTTCAGGTCGGTCCGCCCGTCGAAGCTCGAGCCGTTCGGCAGCGGGATCGTCTGCTTGAGCTTGGCCGGTGCCAGGTCGCCGCTGAGAGGCGATTCGTTGAATTCGATGGCTTCGATCTGCGGCGCGATGACGATGTTGGAGCTCGTCGAGGTCCGCTGGCCGAGGACGTCCTCGGCTTCGACGCTGACCTGGTAGGTGCCCGGCGCGGCGTAGACGTGGCTGGCGCTCGCCCCGATGGCAGTCGAGCCGTCGCCGAATGCCCAGGTCGCCGTTTCCAAGGGTGCCCAGAGGTCGAGTGGGGCCACCGAGAAGGGGACCGCCGTGCCCGCGTTGCCTTCTTCGGGGATCGACAGGGACTGCAGCAGAGGCGGCCCGGGATTCAGATAGGCGGCGTCGATGATGATCTTTTCACCGTTCCATCTGCCCCAGGCGATCGCGGCCTGCCCGGCAGCGCTGAGCCCCACCGCGTCTTCGGCTCCACTCACACCGATGCCGATGTCGCTCGCGGGCGCCCATGCGCCGCCGATCTTCCCCAGGGCCGCTTGGACGACCCATTTCTGTCCGTTGAAGCGTTCCCACACGGCGATCTCCTGGCCGGCCGCGTTGATCGCAAGACGCGGTTCGCTGCTTTCCCCGCCGGGTGCCGACAGGTCGCGGGGCGGCTGCCACGCGCCTCCCGGGAGCATCTCGGCGGCCTGTACGGTGGGGCCGGCCCAGGTGGCGACGGCGCCGCCCCCGGGAGTCATCGCGACGCTGGGGGCAAAGCCGGCCTGCGTAGAGAGCTGGACGGCCGGAGTCCATTCACCGTCCACCGAGCCTGAGCGCCCTTCGACGATGTATTCGTCGCCGGCGTAGCCTTGCCATACGACCGCAGCGTCGCCTTGTGCGTCCACGGCTACCTGGGGGTTCGACGCGATTTCACCTTCGCTCGTCAGATCCGTTTCGCTCTGCCACGCCTCGCCCTGGAGCTTGATCGCGGCCTGGACCATCTCCCCTCCGGAGACGCCTTGACGCTGCCATACGATGATCGCGTCGCCGTTCGCGTCGATCGCCACGTGAGGGAGCGCGGCGCTTTCGCCCGGCGCGGAGATCTGCTGCGCCGGGGTCCATTGACCGCCCTGCGCCCTCACCGACGCCCAGATGGCGTCCCTCCCGAGGTCGGGTACGCCCTGTTCCCAGGCCACGATCGCATCACCGCGTTCGTCAAGGGCGATCTCGGGACTTCCCCCACGGTCCCCCGAGACGGGGGTCGGCTGTTCCCATTCCCCGCCGGGGGAACGCGCCGAGATCTCGATCAGGCTTTCCTTCCCGCGCTGCTCCGATGCCTCGAGGGCTTCGCCGGCCTGGTTCACGACGAGCGCAGGAACCTGGTTCTGGGCTTCCGGTGCGGACAGCGTCTTGATTTCGCTCCAGACTCCTGCCGGAGTGGCCGACTCGACGTGAACCGCGAATTTGGCACTCTGAGGGGGTCCGTCGAAACCTTCCCAGGCCGCTAGCGCTTCCCCTTCGGGGCCCATCGCCACGACGGGCCGCAGGGCGTTGCCGCCGTCCTGGGAGATCTGCACGGGTTCGACCGAGGCGCCATGCGCTTCGGCCGGAGCCGGGTGTGCCGTGGTGAGCGACGCAAGGCAGCCGGCGACGGTGAGGAGCCGGCACCACCGGCGCCTGCGCGGCACCGCTGGCATCGTCCTCGCCCCCATGAACGTGAGGCTATGAGGCCGAAACGGGACCGTCAACGGCGGGTGGACGGTTTGCAGGCGGGCCCACCACATCTGCTGCACTGCGGCTCGAATATGCTTGACGGATGCCGGAGCAACTCGTTGGGACCGTCGAGGAGCTTCAGCCCGGGTCGGTCCGCGGGGTGGGGGATTGGGCGGTGCTCAACGTCAACGGTGAGCGCCGCGCCGTTTCGCGCCGCTGCCGGCACCTGCGCGCCGATCTGGCGAACGGTGAGATCGACGACGACGGTTGTCTGGTATGCCCTTGGCACCGAGCGCGCTATGACCCGAGCAGCGGCCGCATGGTCCTCGGCCCGCAGGAGGGGTTCGAGAAAGTGCCGGGGCTTGATTTCGCCTTCGTTCAGCTGACTCGTGTCTGGCCGCTGCGTCGCGCCGAGGTGGTAGAGCGCGACGGCAAGGTCTACGTTCGCACCTGACTCGGCGCGGCGTCTCGCCTGCCGATTCCGGCGACTGGTACGCTCGGCCGAGAAGGCGCAGCGCGGAGACCGACCCACGGATGAGGGGGAAAGCTGGATGGAGATGAGGGCCTTGCGGCGCCGCACGGGCAGCCTGCGGGCCGTCGTTGCGGCGGCGCTGCTCCTGCTCGCCCTCGGCGCCTGCGTGCGCCTCCCCGCCGCCGCCGGCGCGACCCTGCTGCCGAACCTCGTCGCTGACCCGCCGGACACGCAGTCGATAGCGACCGACACCTCGACGGGCACGCCGCGGCTGCTGCTGCGCTTCAACGGCTACATCCACAACAAGGGCCCCGGCGCGGTCGACTTCCGCGGCTCGCGGGAAGCGCCGAAAGTCAGCCAGAGTGTCACCGAAGAAGTCGAAAAAGCGCGCGAAAAAGAAGAACCGCTACCGCAGAAAGTCGAAGAAGAACTGGCGATCCCGCCGATGAAGACCTTCCAGCGGCTGTTCACGACCAACGCCGAAGAAAAAAACATCGAACGAGCGCACGTCGACGAACCGAGCAGCGGCGAACTCGTCTACTCGAGCGCCGACGGTCACCATCACTGGCACCTTCAGAAGATCGCGCGCTACTCGCTCTGGAACGCGAGCAAGACGGCCGAAGTCGCGCCCGCGCAGAAGGTCGGCTTCTGCCTGGACGACAGCCAGCACGTCGAAACCTCGATCGGCCCGTCGAGCGCTGTCTACTCCGACAATGTCGCCCCCTTCCGCGAATTCTGCCAGCGCTACCGCCCCAACGCGACGAGCCTGTTCGAGGGCATCTCCGTCGGCTGGCGGGACGTCTACAGCTCCTCGCTCGCCTTCCAGTGGGTCGACCTCACAAACGTTCTGCCCGGCGAATACTGGCTGCGCGAGGACGTCAACCCGCTCGCCTTCGTCAAGGAAACCGGAGGCGAAAACGTGCCGGTCTATTCGAACACGGCGACGGTGGTGCCGGGGTTCGACGCGCTTGCGCAGACGACCGAAACGCCTGCCGGCGTGGCGAAGACCGTGACGCTTACCTCCAGAGCCTTCAATGACTCCGGCAAACCCACCTACAAGATCGTCTCCGGCCCGGGGCACGGCGCCCTCGGCGCGATCAACAGCGAAGGCGCGGTCGTCTACACGCCGACGGCGGGCTTCACCGGGCAGGACTCCTTCACGTATTCAGCTGCCGACCCCTCGAGCAAATTCCCAGAAAACCCGGCCGTGGCGACGGTCTCGATCGAAGTCACCTCCTCGACCCAGCCGGCAGTCTCCATCGAAGGGGCGCCGGCGAGCATGCAGGCGGGATCGAGTGTGCAGTTGACGGCGAAGGTCGTCAATGATTCGCCGACGGTGACGTGGGGGGCGAGCGCGGGGACGGTTACGAGCGAAGGCCGGTACACGGCTCCCTCGGAAGTGCCGGCGGCTGGCAAGGTCACGGTCACCGCGACGACGAGCAAAGGTGCGAAAGCCGAAAAGACGATCGAAGTCACGCCGGCCACCGGGAGCAAAGGGCTGCTGGTGGGCGACGCGACTGCGAACTACTCGGTCTCGGACCAGACGGGTGCGGGCCGCGAGGAATCGTTCCAGTTCACGGCCAAGGCGACGGGGACCCTCGAAGAACTGCTGTTCCGCACGAACGCGACTGCGAACACGGGCGTCACGGGTGTGGTGCTGGCGGTGTTCGCCGAAAACGCCGGCGTGCCGGGTGAAGTGCTCGGCAGCGCCACGGCGTCGGGTGCCCCGGCGGTGAGCTCTTGGATCAAGGCTACGGGTCTGTCGGTGCACGTCACGTCGGGAACGAAGTACTGGTTGATCGCGCTGCCGTTGGGCTCGGGCTTCTTGCACTACAACGTCTCGAAGGCCGTGGGTGCGGGGACCGGCAACCTGGAGACCATTGCCGGCGGCATGACCAAAGCTACCGCCCAGACCTCCTGGGCGACGTTCAACCAGGGCCCCGTCGGCTTCCAGGCAAACGGCACGGCCGGCGAAGCACCGGCGAGCGTGGTGATCGAAGGGGCGCCGGCGAGCATGCAGGCGGGATCGAGTGTGCAGTTGACGGCGAAGGTCGTCAATGATTCGCCGACGGTGACGTGGGGGGCGAGCGCGGGGACGATCACGAGCGAAGGCCGGTACACGGCGCCCTCGGAAGTGCCGGCGGGTGGCAAGGTCACGGTCACCGCGACGACGAGCAAAGGCGCGAAAGCCGAAAAGACGATCGAAGTCACGGCGCCTGCGCCGAGCGTGGTGATCGAAGGGGCGCCGGCGAGCATGCAGGCGGGATCGAGTGTGCAGTTGACGGCGAAGGTCGTCAATGATTCGCCGACGGTGACGTGGGGGGCGAGCGCGGGGACGGTTACGAGCGAAGGCCGGTACACGGCTCCCTCGGAAGTGCCGGCGGCTGGCAAGGTCACGGTCACCGCGACGACGAGCAAAGGTGCGAAAGCCGAAAAGACGATCGAAGTCACGCCGGCCACCGGGAGCAAAGGGCTGCTGGTGGGCGACGCGACTGCGAACTACTCGGTCTCGGACCAGACGGGTGCGGGCCGCGAGGAATCGTTCCAGTTCACGGCCAAGGCGACGGGGACCCTCGAAGAACTGCTGTTCCGCACGAACGCGACTGCGAACACGGGCGTCACGGGTGTGGTGCTGGCGGTGTTCGCCGAAAACGCCGGCGTGCCGGGTGAAGTGCTCGGCAGCGCCACGGCGTCGGGTGCCCCGGCGGTGAGCTCTTGGATCAAGGCTACGGGTCTGTCGGTGCACGTCACGTCGGGAACGAAGTACTGGTTGATCGCGCTGCCGTTGGGCTCGGGCTTCTTGCACTACAACGTCTCGAAGGCCGTGGGTGCGGGGACCGGCAACCTGGAGACCATTGCCGGCGGGATGACCAAAGCGACCGCCCAGACCTCCTGGGCGACGTTCAACCAGGGCCCCGTCGGCTTCCAGGCAAACGGCACGACCGCTGCGGCACCGGCGCTTGCCCGCGCGCTGACGGTGGCGCGCGCCACCGCGTCGCCCGGCCGTGTGGCAGTCGCCGGCGCGCCGCAGGTCGTGACCTCCGGGACCGCGGTTCAGCTGAACGCGATCACCGCGGGGGCCAGCGGTCCGGTCAGCTGGACCTCGAGCGCCGGCAGCATCGCGGCGGATGGCCTCTTCGTCGCTCCCCGTGTCGATGCCCCCACGGCGGTCACGATCGACGCGGCCGCATCTGGTGCGCGCGGCGAGCCGGTGCACGTCGTGATCGCCCCGGCGCCTGCAGACGCCGCCGCCCCCACCGCCGCGAGCGTGAGCGCGACCGGCCTCGGCGGTGCGGGCCAGGGCCTCGGCGCCATGTCGGCGATGATCTTCAACCGCGAACTCGTGATCACCACGGCGGCAGGACGCGCGGGGATCGCGACGATCGCCGCCGATGCCGGGGGCAGGCTGCTCGGAAGCTGCTCGAGCGTCACTCCCGCGGGCGTCGGTGTGACCTGCCGGCTCTCGCTGCGCGGGGCCTCGCTGCATGCGCAGATCCGTGTGAGCGCGGTCCTGCGCAGCGGCCATCGCGTGCTCGGCTCCCGCAGCGTCGCAGGCGTGCCGCTGCCGATGATGAAGCTGATGGCGCGGCTGCCGAGGCTCGTGGGCGGCGGGATGAGCTCGATGTTCTCCTACATCTGCAGCCCGGCGCTGCGCGCCGGCGGTTCCGGCGCGATCGCTTCGCTGCCCTAGCCCGCTCAGCCGGCCGGTCGCCCGCGTCGCTCAGCCGCCGCTGCGCGAGAGCGTCTCGATGAGCGTCGAGGGGCTGCACCACCACATGCTGCCCGCGGCAGACCGCGCGCTGCTACCGGCCGGCACCATCCGCATCTTCGGTATGCGCTCCGGGCCGAGGGCGACGGCGAACAGGCGCGCGCCTCGGCGCAGGCTCGCCACCACCTTGATGCGGTCGTGCAGCGAGATGTCGCGCGCGAGGCGAACGCGGCAGCTGAAGATGCTGCCGGCGCTCGCCGCGCCCACGCAGCCGCCGAGCTCATGTCTTCCGAGCCAGGCCTCGAGCCGCACGCGGCCCGCGACTCCCGGCGTGGCACTCATGTCGAGCGTGTGTCCATACAGCATCGCGCGGGGTCTCGAGATGGGCGGCGCGCTCGTGACGTGCTGATCGGCAACCCCGCCGCTCGCGGGCGGGACGTTGGACTCTGGCAGAGCGGGCACCGGTTCGGAGGCCGGGGCAGCCGTGATCGCCACGGTCACCGGCACCGAGCTGATTTCGGGGCGGTCGGCGAGCCGCGCGGTGACGACCGCCTCGCCCGCCGCAGCGGGGGCCGTGAGCGTCGCCTGTTCGCCGCGGACGCCTTCGCCCTTGATCGATCCGGCGCTCGTGAGCCATTCGATCGCGCCCGTGTCGCCCGTGCTCGTGGCGGTCAGCATGCCGCTCGTGCCCGCCGTCAGCGCGGTCGGAGCGGTCTCGATCGTGACCGTGGGGGCCGGCGCTGCGCCGACGGCGATCGAGACGGTCGCCGTCGCGGGGGCCGCGGGGAAGCCGGGGCTGGAGGAGTTGGCGGCGGTGAAGGTGAAGCTGTCGCTCCCGCTGAAGCCGGCCTGCGGCGTGTATGTCGCGTGGTTGCCCGACAGGGTCACCTTCCCGTGTGCGGGGCCCGAGGCGATCGCGTAGGTCGCGCCGCCGACGCCGGGCGCGCCTTTGGTCGAGCTGACCCACCTCCGCGCCGTGAGCGTCACGGTCGTCGGCTTGCCGTATTCGGTTTCCACGGACTGTGGTTCGGCGTCGTAGCCGGGCACCACCGTCGAGGTCGAGGAGTAGCTCGGCTTGTTCGGTTCGGGTTCTTCGTCGATCACACCTTCGGGGTTGACTTCCTCGCGCAGCCAGTATTCACCGGGCTGGACGCTCGAGACGTCGACCCACTGCCACGCGAGGTTCGAGGAGTAGGTGTCGTGCCAGCCGACGGAGATGCCCTCGAACAGGCTGGCGGTCTCGGGATGGAAGCGCTGGCAGAAGTCGCGATAGGGGGGGACGTTGTCGGAGTAGACCGGTGACGCAGGGCCGCGGCCTTCTTTGTTGGACGCGCTGTCGTCGAGGCAGAAGCCGACCTTCTGCGCGGGCGCGACTTCGGCGTTCGAGCCGCTGACGAGCGCATACCTGGCGACGTGCTGGAGGTGCCAGTGGTCGTGCCCGTCGGCCGACGAGTAGAACAGCTGCGCGTTGACGAGCTGATCGTTGACGTGCGGCCGTTCGATGTTGGTTTCTTCGGCGCTGGTGGTGAAGAGGCGCTGAACGACCTTCATCGAAGGAGTGGCGAGTTCTTCCGCCTGTTCGGGGGTCAGTTCTTCCTGTTCGTGTTCACGGTCCCAGACGACCTGTTCTTCGGTCGATTTGGCGACCTTCGGCGCTTCGCGTTCGCCGCGTATGTCGAGCGCCCCGGGCCCCTTGTTGAGGATGTAGCCGTTGAAGCGCAGGAGCAGGCGGCCGTTGCTCGTTTCGAAGTACGCGCCGTCGGGCGGCCCGGCGACGAGGTTGGGCAGCAGCGGCGATTCCCCGGAGGCGTCCGCCAAGGGGTTCGACACGGCAGCCCACGCCGCGCAGCCGGCGAACACCGTTGCGAGCGCGATCGCGATCAGGCGCAACCGGGCGGGAGCTCGTGTCGTCCGTGACCCCATCGTGCCTGTCACCTTAGGGATGGACGCGCGATTGGACAAATGATCCGCTCGGTCGAGGCCATCTGGATGCGGTCGGCGGCGTCGCACGGCGTCCTGGACCTCCCGGCCTTCTGGCGGTCCGGGCCGTGGTGCTCGACGCCCGCGGGCGTTCTCTCAGCCGCGGAGCACTGCCACCAGGTGCAGCGGCGCGCCTCCGGTGGGCCCGAGGCCGACGCTCACGTACAGACGATGATGGTGGCGGCGCAGCAGCGCGCTGCCCGTTCGGTTGAGCCGCAGGGCGAGCGTGAAGGTGCCGCGAGAAGGTCCGAAGGCGACGTGCGCGATCACGAGCGAGATGGTCCGCATCCGGCCGGAGATCCTGCGGGTGAAGAGGGCGCGAAGGGTGACGTTGCCGCGGCACGCCGCGCCCATCTGGCAGCTCAGCCGCAGCCGCACGAACCCGTGGGGGCCGGCTCGCAGGCTCCTCCCCACGAGCGCGAGGGTTGCTGCCGCGGGCTTGCCCGCGGGTTCCGAGGAGACCGGTTTCGGGCCGGTGGTGGGTCCGGGCCCTGGTCCCGGCCCGGGTTCGGGTTCGGGTTCACCTTCGAGCGGCGTCAGGACGGCGAGCTGGTAGGCGGTGACTGTCGATCCCGTCGCGACGAAGATGCGGCCGCCCGCCGCGCTCGGTGACCCGAAGTGGTCGGTGACCGGACTCGGAAGCGTCACCGTGTAGCGAGGTTTCCCGGTGGTGGGATCGAGCCCGTAGAGCTTTTTCCCGCCGCCGCTGAAGCCGCCGGTGGCGAGCGTCCATGCGAGGCCGGCTGAGAGGACCGGCGGGCCGAAGGCGTCGGAGGGGCCCTGCCAGAGCGGCGTGAACGTCCGCGCCGAGGAATCGTAGGAGAGCGCCATCGTGCCGTTGGTGCAGGGCATGTAGATGACGCCGCCCGAGTAGGAGTCGCCGCCGAAGCTTCCCGCACCGCCGCAGACCTGCCTGCTGTAGACGGCGGACGCGCCGCTCGACATCGTCGCCGTGTCGATGAGGTAGCCGGTGCCGTTCTTGCCGGCCTGGAACAGAAGGCCGCCCGGGAGCAGCTCGGGCGCCGCCGAGCCGAGGTCGCGGTCGCTGTTGGAGTCAGCGCGCCAGGTCGGAGGTTCGAACCAGCCGGTGAAGTGGAGGGCGGGGTCGAGCGAGACGACCGCGTCGGAGTCGTCGAAGGTCGTCGCTTCGCCTCCGGAGGGATTCGGATTCCCGGTGCTCACGTAGACGTTGCCGGCGGCGTCCACAGACGGCCCCGCGGTCGCCCAGACCGCGCCACCGCCGGAGGAAGGGGCCGCGATCGGGACCTGCCAATAGGAGGGCGCGGCGCCGTTCTCCGGGGCGGACACGACAGCTCCGCGATAGACCGAGCAGTCTCCGTCGTTCCCGCCGAAGCCGAACACGACGTTTTCGCCGTCGAGGTTGAGCCCGGCGCGCTGGAGAATCGCTTTCGGGTCGGCGCCCGGTGGATCGACGGGGGTGGAGAGGACGCGGGCGCCGTCGGTGAGGCGAAAGCCCTCGAGGAGGTGCTGCGCCTGGGTGCCGTTCCAGGTATCGGCGACCACGTAGATCACGCCGCTCGCCCGGTCGATCACCGGCGTCGAGACGATGCCGACCGTGGGGCTGATGTCCCCGCAGGGGAGCTTGCCCGCAGGCACTGGTGTCCCGGCGCTCGCGTGCCAGATCACCGCGCCGCTCGAGGCATCGAGGGCGTATACGTCGTCGCCGATCGTGGCCGCGTAGACGACGCCGCCGACGATGAGAGGCTGGTTCCACATCGGCGCGCCGAGGTTCGGCGACTGCCATGAGAGCGTCGGCGCCAGCGGGCTCGTTCCGTCGGAGTCGACGCCCGTGCGGGCCGCGTCGTGGTGGTAGGTGGTCCATGCCGGTGTCGCGGCGCCGGCGATCGGAGTGGCGAGGAGCAGCGCGAGGGCGGCGCCCGCCACGCACAGAGCCCCCTTGGCGTCGCGGACGGCGGCAGGCATCGTCCTTGGGATTTAACCGCAGACTCTCAGCTTCGGGAAGGCGGAGCGGCGCAACACTCGTCCAGTCGCGGTCCGCCTGAGAACGGCGCGCGGGAGCGGCCCGGTCTTGTCCCGAGCCGCTCCCACCGCTGTGACTACTTCAGGTGAAGCGTCGGAGCGATCGCGTCTTCGGCGACCGAGGCCGGCGTCCACGGCAGCGTGATCCATTCGTTTTTGGACAGGCGCTGGGTCTGGTCTTCGTAGTAGGGAGATGTCGGGTCTTCCGACTGCGAGTAGGCCAGAAGGGCTTTCGAGAGCGGTTCGTGGCCGGCCAGCAGTTCCGTGAACATCACGATGCTCGTGCCGCCGGTCACTTCGGTCTGCTTCGAGGTGGGCGTCGGGAACACCCCTCCGATTGCCGCGAAGCATTCGCCCCCGTCAGAGCAGCCGGGCAGCGGGGCCGAGCCGGGCTGCGGTGCGTGCTGCACTTCGCCCGTGCTGGCATCGAGCGGGATGCCGCGTGCATCCATCGAGCTCACGGCACTCGCGAGCGCTTCCTTGCTGGCCTGCAGCGAGGTGTTGAGCGTGTTCGGCGTGTAGACCGGGTCGCTCGCCGTCCACGGGTGGACCCAGAAGCCGGCCTGCGTGTAGGCGCGCCCGTACCATTCCTGGAACAGCCAGGCACCCCTGTCTTCGAGCGTGGCGCTCGCGCCGTAGGCGTTGAGCACAGGGCATGCGCCGCTCACGTTGACGCCGTTGATCACGCCGCCGGATTCGCTGACCGCGTTTTCGCAGATCTGGCGCAGACCCGGGAGGGCGCGCTCAGCCGGGAGCGAGCGGAACTTGGTCCACGAGTCCTGCATCGTTTCGGCTGTGAACCCGGGCGTCGCCGAGAGCCCGTCGGTCGGGACACCGCTGTTGTAGGTGCCCATGCGCTGGGCCACCATGTCAATCCCCGTCTGAGCCCGCATTCCCGGGTTCTGTCCTTCGCCGCCGAGCGTGGGCGCAAAGCCGGTGAGCGGGCTGTTCGCGTTCGCGAGCCAGAACGAGTTGTTCGAGTTCTCGACGTAGTCCCTGCGGACCAGCGACGGCTCGACGCTGCCCGCGAGGATGCCCGGCACGATCGCACCAGGGCTTTCGGGCGGTTCGCATTCGCCGTTGCCGATGTAGGGGCCCGTGAGAGCCTTGGTCAGGCTGGAGTTGCAGGCCGAGTGCTGATAGGCCGTCGTCAGGCTCGTTGCCACGGCGATCTCTGTGTAGAACGCGTTGCCTTCGGCGTCGGCGCCGATCGTGTTCACCCACGGCACACCCTGGATGGTGCGCTCGGCTTCGATCACCTGAGAGGCGTTTTCGGCCTTGCTGATCGCGAGCCACTGGTCGGGACCGCGGAGGTTGTCGGCGTTGGCGTCACGGACCGCTATCGGCAGCCCGCTCTCCCAGATCACCGGCCCGTAGAGGCTGTAGTAGAGGGTGCCGGTGCGCGGCACCAGTTCGCCGTGTTCGAGCGCCTGGACCGTGACGGTGCGCTCCTTTATCCCCACCTTTTTGCCCTTGTACCTGTATTTGCCCGGTCCCGCGGGCTGCAGGTACCAGAACGTGACCGTGGTGTTCGTCGAGACGGTGTGCGTCCAGGCGACATCCTGGTTGTGCCCGATGTTGATCCCGGGTAGCCCCCAGATTCCCGCACCGGTCACGTGGTAGGAGCCCGGAATTTCGAGGTTCATCTCCCAGAAGCGTTCCGAGCCGTGCCACGGGAAGTGCGGGTTGGCGAGCACCACGCCGCCTCCGTTGGTGGCGTCTTCGCTCCCGACGGCGAGCCCGTTGGAGCCCACCAGGTTGCTGTGCCCGGCGTGCGCGAGTTCTTCAAGCGACGCGGTCGCGTTCGAGGCGGCGCGCGCGTGCCTCTTCGCGAACGGGACGGGCGGACCGAAGGCCGGGTTCGCCTCGGCGTAGGGACCGAGGGCGGAGTTGCCCGCGAGGTCGTCGACCTCGTAGATGCGGCGCCAGACGTCGAGCGCCTTGATGGGCCTTACCCACGGCGCCCCTTTGCAGGCTGGGTTCGTGACTCCGCTCGCGCCGCCGATCTGCTTGAGGTAGGCGTCATAGCCGGCCGCGTAGCCGCGCGCTGCTTCGCGCGCTTCTGACGAGGGGCCCTGCGGGTAGGGAAGGCTCAGCAGTTTCTGGACCGTGTGATTGCGCTTGAGCGAGGTCCAGTAGATGTCCGCGTTGAGGTTCGTGAACACCAGACCGCCCTCGGCTTCGTTCTTGAAGGTCCCTTCGGGGCCGAAGAACTTGGAGCGTTCGCCGTTGACGGTCAGGAACGTTTCGGCCAGGAGGCAGATTCCGTCCTGCGCCTGTCCGTAGCCGACCCCGAACCCGACGTCGGCAAGGTTCTGTCCGGAGATGTTCGCGACGCCGCCCGTGGTGCGGGTCAGAGACACGCTGTACGAGGCCGAGGCGGACGCCGTGAGGCACATCGCAGCGGCAGCTACCGCGAGCATCGAAAGCAAGCGGGTCCTCGTGAACCGCCCGCGCCTGTCCTGGCGCGCTCGCGTGCGCGTCTCTACCCTCATGGTTCCCCTCCCTCGTTGATGAGCCCCCCATTGGGGGACTGGTAAGTCCTTTACTCGTCGAGTAATGTACCAGCATGTCCACCACTGCGCAACCGGGAACCGACCGGCTACCCAGGGGGCCGCACCGGCTGTCCCGCGCGGAGGTCCAGCACCATCAGCGCGAGCGGATCCTCGGCGCCGTGACCGCCGCGGTCGGGACCAAGGGCTACGTGTCGACGACGATCGGTGACGTCACCCGGGGCGCGCACGTCTCGCGCGACACCTTCTACGAGCAGTTCGCGAGCAAGGAGGAGTGTTTCCTCGCCGCCTACGACGCGATAACGCGCGAACTGCTGGATGAGATCGTGTCCGTCGGAACCGATCAGCCGAGCTACGTCGACGCGGTGCGTGACGGTATCCGCGTCTACCTGAGGTTCTGGAGCGAGCGGCCCGACGCGGCCCGGGTGTGCACACTCGAGGTCATGGCCGCCGGCGAGGACGCTCTCGCGCACCGCGAACGCACGCTCGAGAGCTTCGCGCGGCTGTTCCGCATCATCGGCGAGCGAGCTGCCGCAGAGCAGCCCGGGTCGCCCAAGGTCCCGGACATCGTCGTGCGAGCGAGCATCCTCGCCGTGCTCGAGCTCGCGACCGAGTACGCGCGCCAGGATCGCGTCAGCTCGCTGCCGGAGCTCGAGAACGAAATCGTCTATCTCTGGCTGATGGGCCTCGCGGGTCACGAGGTGGCCGCCGCCGCGATCGCGGCCTGAGCCACGCCGAAACAGCGCGCGCGCGCGCCGGCTGCGCCTACTTGCCGACGTAGCTGACCCAGCCCTTGTCGTTGTGCACCGTGACGAGGAACGGGGTCTTGATCTGCCGGTGTGTCGTCGGGCTGACCGTGGTCGCGATGCACGCGAACCGGCCCGGCTTCTGCGGCACTACCGTGGGGCAGACGACGGTCGAGGCGAGGTGGCGCTGGCTCATGATGCTGCGTTCGATCGCGCGCTCGACCTTCGCGACATCGAGGTTCTTGGTGCCCGAGGAGCCGCACGCTCCGAGCAACGCTCCGCACGCGAGCGCGCACGCGAGTACCGCCACGCCGCGAGGCATCCTGCTCGCTCCGGCCGCGGCCGGCGTCACCGCTCCCCTCTCCATCGCGCGGAATCGTAGCCGAGCGGGGGCCGCCGCGACACCTCGGAGCCTCACGAACCGTGGCGCCGAGCAAGCCCCGTCCTCCCACAGGAACTCCGGTCCGCATGCTGGAATCAGGGCACCTGCGGGGATGGCGCCGAGCGGCGAGACCACGCTCTACGACGCCCATTTTTGGCACCTCGCGATGCCTTTGCGCATGCGCGATCCGCCCCGTATCATCCGTGGCGGCGGAAGGAGACGCCGCCATAGGCACAAGGGGCGCCTGGGGGGCGCTACGGCCGGCAACCCCGCTTGGGAGACGACATAGATGTGGATCGGGCGCGGATGACGCCAAGGAGGATGGTCGCGCGCACCCCGAGGGTGGCGCTGCTCGCCGGCGCCCTGCTCGCCGCGCTGATGGCCGCGCTCCTCTTCGATGCCGCGGGTGCGCTCGGCGCGCCCACGCTCAGCATCGAAAGCCCGTCGCAGGGCCACGTCGGCAACGAAACGCGCCCCCTGTTCCGCGGCACCACGAGCGATCCGCTCGACGAAGTGACGCTCTCGATCTACGAGGGCTCGCCGACGCCGGTGCAGAGCATCCAGGCGCTGCCGGAAGCGATCACCGGCGAATGGTCGGTGCCGTCGCCGAGCCCGCTCGGCGACGGCACCTACGAGGCCGTCGCCGAACAGACCGAATCGGCTACCTCGGAAAGCGCCCAGAGCACGGCGGTCGAATTCACGGTCGACACCGAACCGCCGAGCGTCGCCCTCAACGTCGTCGCCTCGCCGACCAACGACACGACGCCCTCGTTCAGCGGCAGCTCGAGCGAAGCGGGCTCCGTGACCGTCTACGTCTTCAAGGGCTCCGGAGTCAGCGGCAAACCCGTCGCCGAAGCGCACGCGAGCAGCGGCGGCGGGTCCTGGAGCTCGGGCGGAGCCAGCCCGTCTCTCGCCGAAGGCACCTACACGGCGCTCGCAGAAGAGCAAAGCTCGCTCGGCAACGGCCCGGGCTTCAGCCAGGAACGCACGTTCACGGTCGTGACGGCCAAACCGTCGGTGACGCTCAACGCGCCGCCCTCGCCGAGCAACAACGCGACGCCTTCGTTCAGCGGCACGGCGAGCGATTCGAAGCCCGTCACGATCTATGTGTTCCGCGGCTCGAGCGCGGGCGGCACACTGGTCAGGCAACTCGAAGCAACGCCGTCGGGTGGCTCTTGGCACTCGGGTGCCGTCTCGCACCTCGAAGACGGCACCTACACGGCACTCGCTGAACAGGAAAGCTCGTTCGGCAACGGCGCGGGCTTCAGCCAGGAACGGACGTTCACGGTGGTCACGGCGCTGCCCTCGGTGACGCTCAACGCCGTGCCGACGCCGAGCAATGACGCCACGCCCACCTTCAGCGGCACCGCCAGCGAAACCGCGAAGGTGAAGGTATACGTGTTCCGCGGCTCGAGCGCGGGCGGCTCGCTCGCGACGACGGTGGAAGCGAGCCCTTCCGGCGGCTCGTGGGAGTCCGGCGCCACATCCCACCTGGAAGACGGCACCTACACCGCGATCGCCGAACAGGAAAGCTCGTTCGGCAACGGCCCGGGCTTCAGCCAGGAACGGACGTTCACCGTCGTGACTGCGAAACCGTCGGTGACGCTGAACGCGGTCCCGACGCCGAGCGGCAACAAGACGCCGTCGTTCAGCGGCACGGCGAGCGAAGGCGGCAAGGTGAAGGTGTACGTGTTCCGCGGCGAAGGCACCGGCGGCACGCTGGCCGCGAAACTCGAAGCGACACCATCGGGCGGCTCGTGGCACTCGGGCTCGACCTCCGCGCTCGAAGGTGGCACATACACGGCGATCGCCGAACAGGAAAGCTCGTTCGGCAACGGCCCGGGCTTCAGCCAGGAACGCACTTTCACGATCAACACCGCGCCGCCGACGGTGCTGCTGAACCCGGTCGCGGCCGTCTCGAACGACACCACCCCATCGTTCAGCGGCTACGCGAGCGACACGACAGGGGTCACCGTCTACATCTTCAGGGGCAGCAAAGCGAGCGGCGAACCCGTCGCCGAAGCGCACGCGTCAGGCAACGGGGGAGATTGGGCCTCGGGCCAGGCGAGCCCGGCGCTCGGCGAAGGCGAATACACGGCGCTCGCCGAACAGCAGAGCTCGCTCGGCAACGGCTCCGGGTTCAGCGAAACGGTCAGCTTCAAAGTCGTCACCGCTCCGCCGAAAGTCACGCTCAACTCGATCAAGAGCCCGTCGAACAACACCACTCCGGCGTTCAGCGGAACCGCGAGCGATGTCAACACGGTCACGGTCGAGATCTACGCCGGCACGCGCGCCGAAGGCACGCCTGTCTCCAAAGCGCAGGCCTCCGGGAACGGTGGCGGCTGGGGTTCGGGGCAGGCGACGTCGGCGCTGGGCAGCGGGACCTACACCGCCATTGCAGTCCAGGAAAGCTCGCTCGGCAACGGCCCCGGTGCGAGCAACACGATCACGTTCAGGGTCGACACGAGCTCGCCGGTGGTGACCCTGAACGCGGTGCCCACACCGTCGAACGACGCGAGCCCCGCGTTCAGCGGAGCGGCGAGCGACACCGAAGCCGTCACGGTCTACGTGTTCAAGGGCGCGAGTGCGACCGGCGAAGTGGCCTCCGAGGCCCATGCGAGCGGGACCGGCGGCGGCTGGAGCTCGGGGGCCGCCAGCCCCTCGCTCGCCGACGGCACCTACACGGCAGTCGCCGAACAGAAGAGCTCGCTCGGCAACCCGGCCGGGTTCAGTGAAACGCGCACGTTCGTCGTGCACACCGCCAAGCCGGTCGTGACGCTCAACCAGCCGGCACCGCGCTCGAGCAACACGACCCCGAGCTTCAGCGGAACGGCCAGCGAAACGACGACCGTGACCGTCTTCGTGTACGCCGGCTCGAGCGCATCCGGCACCCCCGTGGCGGGCGCGACCGCCGGCGGGACCGGCGGCGCCTGGAGCACGGCGGCGCTCGGCACCTCGCTTCCGAACGGCAAGTACACCGCCGTCGCCGTGCAGACGAGCGCTTACGGCAACCCCGAAGGCCGGAGCGAATCGAAGACCTTCGAAGTCAACACGAAGGCGCCAAGTGTCACGCTCAACCCGCCGCCGGAACGCTCGAACGTCTCGAGGCCGACGTTCAGCGGCACCGCCAGCGAAAGCGAACCGGTCACGGTCTACGTCTACGCGGGCACGAGTGCGAGTGGGACCAAGGTCGCCGAAGCGGAGGCTCCGGGCACCGGCGGCGCGTGGAGCTCGGGCGTCGTGAGCAAAACGCTCTCGCCCGGCACCTACACGGCGATCGCGGCCCAGAAGAGCTCCTTCGAAGGAGCCCCCGAAGGCGTCAGCGAAGCGCGCACGTTCACGATCGACACGAGCTCCCCGACGGTCACGATCGCCCAGCCGGCGACACCCTCGAAGGACACGACGCCGACCTTCTCGGGAACGGCCAGCGAAGCCTCGACGGTCGAAGTGCACGTGCTCGAAGGGGCCACCGAAGTCCGCGACTACACGACCACGGCCTCGGGCGGCACGTGGACCACAGGCCCGGTCAGCCCGGCGCTCGACGCGGGCACGCACGTCTACAAGGCATACGCGACCGAGGTCAGCTCGATCGGGAACCCGGCCGGGCGCAGCGCCGAAGAACGGACGTTCGAAGTCAATACGACCTCGCCGGCGGTGACGATCGAACCGGTCAAATCGCCGTCGAACAACCGCGAGCCGACCTTCTCGGGCACGGCGTCCGACGAAGGGATCGCCGGCGGCAAACCCAAGCCGGTAGTTGTGCACGTGTTCGAAGCCGGGAACCCGACCGCGATCGCCAGTGAAGAAGTCACGCCGTCGTCGAAGAAGTGGACCAGCACGCTCAAGACAGAACTGGCGGCCGGAGACCATTCCTACACGGCCTACGCGACGCAGGCGAGCAGCCTTGAAAACCCCGAAGGGCGCAGCACGGAAATCGCCTTCGTCGTGAACACGAACCCGCCGGCGATGACGATCAACCCGATCCCGACCCCGTCGAACGTGACCGAGCCCACGTTCACGGGCACTGCCGGCGAAACCGAACCCGTGACCGTCGAAATCGTGCACGGCAACAAGCCGACCGGCTCGAAAGTGACGAGCGTGACTGCGACCGTCAGCGCCGGCGTGTGGAGCGCGGCGGTCACGCACCCGCTCGAAAGGGGCGAATACGACGCGGTCGCGCGCCAGCCGAGCTCGATCGGTAACGCGGCCGGGGTGGCCCAGTTCGTGTTCGTCGTCGCGCCGCACGCGCCGACGCTGCACATGACGCCGATCCCGGCTGAGATCAACACGCCGACGCCCACGTTCAGCGGGACCTCCACCGAAACCGGCAAGCCCGTGACCGTGAAGATCTGCCCGGTTCCGGGGGCGTGTGTCGCGACGCTGCCTCAGGAGTGGAACGCCGTCGCGCCGGGCGGCGGCGCGTGGGGCACCGCGCCAGTCTCGCCTCCGCTCCCCGACGGCGAATACGTCGCGGTCGCGACGCAGGAAAGCGCAGCCGGCGAACTGGGGGCGACGGCGGGCGTGCCGTTCATCGTCGACACCCACCCGCCCGTCCTCACGCTGAGCTCGCCCGCCGCCGGCGCGGTCGTGCTCGGCGGCGACGTGGTCGTGAGCGGCTCGGCCGGCACGGCTCCCCACGACCGCCCGGCGGTCACCGTGCAGCTGTTCGCGGGCGGTTCGACGGGGGCCGGCGCGAGCCCGCTGCAGAGCGTGTCCGTCGGCACCTCGGGCGGCGCGTGGTCGGCAACGCTGACGGGCGTCTCCCCGGGCACTTACACCGTGCGAGCCCTGCAGAGCGACGAAGCCGGCAACGTCGGCAGCGCCGCCGCGACGTTCACCGACCGAGCGGCGCCCACCGCCGCGACCAAGGGCCTCACGGCCGGCTTCACCTGGTACCCGGCGAGGCCGCACACGGGCGACACGATCACGCTGGTCTCGAGCTCGACCGACGGCAGCAGCCCGATCACCGCTTACGCGTGGGACCTCGCCGGCTCGGCTTTCGCGACGGGCACCCAGACCGAGAAGACGACGTTCGCGACGCCCGGCTCGCACCTCGTGCAGCTGCGCGTCGGCGACGCCGCCGGGCGCTCGGGCACTGCGACCGAGCACATCCCGGTCACCTACCCGCTGCTGGCGCCGTTCCCGGTCGTCCGCATCGTCACGACCCGCTCGGTCGGGCGCGTGCGCATCGTCGCGCTGAGCGTGCGCGCGCCGAGCGGCGCCACGGTGCAGGTCAGGTGCAGCGGCAAGGGCTGCCCGCTGCGCAGCGCGACGCGGATCGTGCCGCGGTCGAGATCCGCGTCGGTGACGCTGACGTTCCCCGCCTTCCAGCGCTCGCTCCCGCCCGGGGTCGTGCTCCAGATCAGGATCACCAAAGCGGGCCGGCTCGGCAAATTCACGAGCTTCGCGATCCGCCGCGGCAAGCTGCCGGTCCGCAGCGACGCATGTCTCAGCTCCACCACCACTCCGGCCCCGGTCGAATGTCTCGGCTGACGCGCATTCTCGGATCGCGTGGCGTGCCGGCGCTGGTCGCGGCCGCGCTGGTGGCGGCGGCCGCGCCGGGCGCGGCCGCCGCGGTGCCCGCGATCTCGCTCACGAACCCGGCCGCGGGCAGCGTCACCAACAACACGATGCCCCTGTTCCAGGGATCGACCGTGCTCGCGGCCGAAGAATCGTTCCCGTGGGAGCCGATCACGCTGAAGGTCTACGCGGGCACGAGCACGTCCACGACGCCCATCGAGGAAATGGCCACCATCGGCTTCGAACCGGGCGCCGACTGGTTCGTCGACCCCGCGCTACCGTTGAGCGACGGCACCTACACGGCGCAGGCGAGCGAGGAAACGGAAGCCGAACCGGCTGTGCCGATCGAGACCGCGCCCGTGACGTTCCGCATCGACACCACACCCCCGACCGTCTCAGTCGCGCGCCCTGCGGGCGCGCTCGCCGGTGCCCCGGTCGCCGTCGAAGGCTCGGCCGGCACCTCCGAAGGCGATCTCCCCGCCGTCACGCTGCAGGTGTTCGCGGGCGCCGAAGCCGCGGGCGCCCCGATCGAGGCGATCGAAGTTCCCGCGCACGGCGGCGCCTGGGCGGGCACGCTCGCCGGGCTGTCCGCCGGCAGCTACACGCTGCGCGCCGAGCAGTCCGACAGCGCCGGCAACCTGGGCCTCAGCGCGCCGGTGGGGCTGAGCGTCTCCGCGCCCACGCCGCCGGCGCCGCCCGCGGCCTCCTTCCGCTGGTTCCCGGAAGAGCCGCGCGCCGGCGAAGCGGTCACGCTCGTCTCGAGCTCGACCGACACCGGCAGCGCGATCACGTCGTACTCGTGGTCGACCGGTGGCCCGTTCGCGTCCGGCGGGCCGGTGCTCGACACGACGTTCGCGAGCCCCGGGCCGCACACGGTGCGCCTGATGATCGCCGACGCGGCCGGGCGCTCGGCGCTCGCGACCGAGACGATCCTGGTTCACCACCACGTGCTCACGCTGATGCAGCCGTTCCCGATCGTTCGCATCGCAGGGAGCGAGACGCGCCGCGGGGTTCATCTGACCCTCGTCACCGTCGCCGCGCCGCCCGGCGCGCTCGTGACCGTGCGCACCAAGGGCCGCGGCGTCAAGCCTACGACCAGCAGCCGCGTGGCGCGGATCGGCGGCGCGCGCTCCTCCGGCGGCGCCGTGCTGCTGTCGTTCCCGCGCTTCGCGCGCTCGTTCGCCGCCGGCACGGTGCTCGAAATCCGGGTCACGAAACCGGAAGTCGCCGGCAAGCTGACGCTGTTCACGATCCGCCGCGGGAAGCTGCCCCTGCGCTCCGACACCTGCCTCGGCTCGAGCGGCCAGCCCGTCGGATGTCCGAGCTCATGAGCACGCAACCGATCGAGCGCCGGCGCGTCAAGGCGGTCCGCTCGCGGCGGATCGAGCCGCGGCGCGTGGCCGCGGCCGCTGCCGTGCTGCTCGCGGTGTTCGCGGCTGCCTACGAGCTCGGCCACTCGCGCACGGCCGCGGGCGCGGGTGCCGAAGCGACGCCGCCGGCGCTGCCCGCCCTCGCCACGCCGGTGCCCGCGGCGCTCGCCGCCGCGCCGCAGATCGAGGTCGGCGTGGCCGCCGCACCGGCCAAGCACGCGGCGCCGAGCCATCAGGCCACCGCCTCGCCTCCGCCGAGCACCACGACTCCGGTGCAGACGACGGCGCCCGTGACACCCGCCGCTCCGGTCGCGCCCCCGGTCGTCAAAGCCACGCCCGCCCCGGCGCCCGCACCCGCCCCGGCGCCGGCCAGCTCACCCAGCAGGAGCTCGGGGTCCTCGGGGTCGGGCACCTCCTTCGAAAGCTCGGAATAGCCCATGGACGTACCGGCGCGCGTGGTGCACCCGTTGCTGATCCTCGCGGTCGTGCTCGCGGGCGTGCTCGGCTACCTGGCCGGCAGCCATCACGGCTCGAGCGGCGCCGCGCGCGGCGATCTCGGCGGCAAGGCGCGCCTGGCGTCGAGCTCCGGACTGCTGCTCGAATACCCGCTCGGCTGGGAACAGGCGCCCGCGGCCCAGGCGATCCCCGGGCTGCCGCTCGGCTCGTCGATCATGCTCAGGCCGCAGGGCAGCTCCTCGACGGGACTCGTCAGCGGGCTGCTGCCGGCCGGCGAAGCGGCTCCTCTGCCGGCGGTGTTCCTGACGCACCTGCAGCAGGCCCCGCACGCGGAAATCGTCGATCTCGTCTCGACGCAGGCCTACCGCTTCTCGAACCTGAAGCTGCCGGGTTACGCCTCGGCGCTCGACGTATACGTGATTCCGAACGGCTCCGGCGCCCCGCGCGCGATGGCGTGCTTCGCGACCGCGTCCCTCACGCCGGCCGAGCAGCAGTGCGAGCGGATCGTCTCGTCGGTCACCCTCGCCGGGGTCAGCGCCCCGGCGCTGGCTCCCGAACCCTCCTACGCCGGCAGCCTGACCTCGGTCCTGGCCGCCCTGCAGTCGGCGCGGACGGGCGCGCGCGCCCAGATGAGCCGCAGCTCCTCGGCCGGCGCCGTCGCCGGTCCCGCCTCGGCGCTCTCCGCGCGCTACGCGGCCGCCGCCAAGGCGGTCGGGAACCTCGAAGCTCCGGCGGTCGCGTCATCGGCGCAGACCCGGCTGGTGGCGGCGCTGCGCCGGGCAAGCGCCGCATATTCGAGTCTCGCCGAAGCAGCGCGAACCGAAAGCCTCGGCGAATACGACTCCGATCGCGGCCAGGTCTCGAGCGCCGAGAGCGGCGTCGACACCGCCCTCGAGACCTTCACGCTGCTGGGCTACGGCGCGAGCTGAGCGGCGCGCGTGCGCGAGCGGCGCCGAGGCCGGCTGCGCAGGTTCCCCGCCTCGCAGCCGGCTTCTCGGCCGCTCACGCCGTGGCGGCCGCCCCAGCCGGCTGCGTAGACTCCCCCGCCTCGCAGCCGGCTGTCCGGGCGTCGCGTTCGGCGCGGTGGGTGGGACAGTAGACACCCCGGATCTGGCCGTCTGCGAGACCGAAGGCCAGCCACACCGCGCCCTGCCACGTGAAGTTGAAGAAACGGCTGTCGCGCTCCCCGGTGCGCTCCAGCTCGCGTGCCCACGCCGCCGTCACGACCCCGGCCGGGATCGTCGCGTCGCACGAGCACCCGCCCGAGAGGTAGCCGGACGACACGCACTGCATCGGGCGGTCCTCCTGCTGCACGCGCACGCGTGCCAGCGTGTTCATCTCGGCGACCAGGCCGGCGCGCTCGAGCCCCCGCGGCTGGCGGGTCCTCGCGCTGTGCTCCTGGTGCGCCTGCATCTTGGTTCCGGTGCTCATGAGTGCTGGTCGTGTGTCGTGCTTGTCGGGCAGTTCCGCTGCCCTTTTCGGGCAACTCACGTCGTACTTTTCGGACGACAGGCGGGAACTTGAACGATTCCGGTCATTTCCTGGACACCTGTCGGATCGGCGCCGGCAGGGGGCAGCCGGGCCTTGGGGCCCGTCTCGAGCGCGTACGTCTTTCGGGCGCGCCGGCGCGGGGCGGTGAGGCCGCTCCCCACTGCGCGCGCGCCGAGCGCGTACGTCGTCCGGGCGCGCCGGCGCAGGGGGGCGAGGCCCCGCCCCGGCATGCCCGCCGGGGGCGTACCTCTCGCGGGCGCGCCGGGCAGCACGACGCGCGAGGTGTCCTGCGGCGTCGCGCGCGACGGTCATGCGCCCTGGCGCGCGAGCGCGAGCGCGCGAAGCCCGATCCCGTGCTCCGCGTCACACCGTGCCTCGGCAATGCGCGGTCCCGCCGGCGAGACGAGCCCGCCGGCGGGAGCGAAGCGTGGGGCTAGGCGCGTGCGGCGGCGCGCTCGCCCGCGCGGCGGGCGCTCGAGAGGCTCAGGCGCCTCAGCATGTCGCGCTCGCGTTCGGCGGCGTTGCGCGTCATGGCGCCGGCGAGCTGGATCCCGCCGCGCTGCACGGTCCAGTAGCCGGTCGGGGTCTGCTTGATGGTCAGGCGCGGCTGCGGCATCCGTGTCGCTCCTCGCTGGTGATCAGGGGTTGGGACATGCGGGCACCTTCGGCACCGCCCCGCCGCGCCTGTAGCGCGTGCGGCGGCGCTCGGCACTTTTGCGAGCGTGCCCGCTCAGTCCTCTGAGTGCTCCGGGTGCTGCAGCGAGCCGAGCAGCGCGCGGCCGAGCGTCACCGGATGGCTGATCGCCATCGACAACCGGCCGGCGGGAGAGGTGGGGTCGTGCGCGAGGCCGAGCTGGCGCAGGATCGTCGACTGGTCGAAGTACACGCGCTCGCAGACGATCGTCTCGCCCTCGAACTCGAACAGCGCGACCATCCTGGCCCTGAACGAGCGGCCCGTGGGGGGCAGCGCCCGCAGCGGGCCGAGGTGCGTCCCGAGCAGGTCGAACTCGACGATCACGGCGTCGTCGGCGTGCCGCAGCGAGACGAGCTCGTTGCGCTGGTCGGGGAACGCTGTGCGCGTCTCCTCGTAGTAGGCGCGCACCGCCGCCTCGCCGTCATAGACGTCGCCGGTAGCGACGATCTCATACCGCGGGTGCGAGAAGGTCCCGATCGTGGTGTCGAAGTCGTGGTGGTTCTCCGACTCCATGTGCTCGCGCACGACCGCCTCGCGTCGCGCGCGAAGCTCGGTATCGGGCGACACGGCGGACATGGGGGATGTCTATCAGGAGCGCCCGCGCGGCCGCGGCGCGCCGGCGCCGCGGCACTGCCGGCTCAGCGCACGAGCCGCGCGCCCCAGCGTGCCTGCGTCGAGGCGCCGGGCTCGAGGCGGATCAGGTGCTCGCCGCTGCGGAAGCAGTCGGGCGGGCAGCTCATCGGCTCCAGCGCGAGCCCGCTGCGGCGGCGGTCGGGGGCGAGTGTGTCGCCGGTGAACACCTCGAGCACGGGGTAGGCCTCGTCGACCCACAGCTCGACCGAGCAGCCGTCGGGAGCCGCGAGGCGCGCCGTCGCGAGCGCGTCCGCGTCGCGCAGCAGGTCCTCGAAGGGGCTGTCGAGGACCAGCGCGCCGATCGCCCGCGGCTCGCGGAAGTCGAAGCGCCCGCCGGCGACCGGTTCGCGTCCCGTGGGCAGCGAGCGCTCGGGATCGGTCAGGATCACGGTCTCGGCGGGCACCTGCAGCTCGCAGCCGTCCAGGCTGGAGTCGCCGGGAGAGAGATAGGGGTGCTGCCCGATGCCGTACGGGCAGCTCGTCGCGCCGAGATTGGTCGCGGTGCTCAGCACGCTGAGGCCGCCCTCGCCGAGCGAGTACTCGACCCGCACCTCGAGGTCGAACGGATAGCCCGGCTGCGGATGGATGCGCGCCCCCATCAGGACCCGGTCGGCGTCGTGCGCGAGCGCCCGCCAGGGCGCCCACCGCAGCAGGCCGTGGATCGCGTTGCGTTTCGCGGGCTCGGTCAGCGCCAGCTGCAAGCGCGTGCCGTCGAACTCGTAGCTGCCGTCGCCGATGCGGTTCGGCCACGGTACGAGCACCGCGCCGTGGGCGCCGTCACAGATCGCCTGCACCGGGTAGGGCTCGAGCACGTCGCGGCCTGCGTCGCTGTACTCGCGGATCCCTCCGCCGACCTCGACGATCGTCGCGCGCTGCTCCGCGAACGCGATCTCGAACTGGTGGCCGGACGGCGCCGGGGTCATCGACCGAGAGCCTAGATGATCGCTTGCGCACCGAAGCCTCGCGCCGTCGCTGCGACGGCATCTCCGCTCACAGCGCCACGAGCTCGCGAGCGAGCTCCGCGCCCGCCGCCTCGAGCTGCGCCCGCGTGCCGGCGACCCGCACCGAGGCGAGTGGCTCGACGTGGGTGCCCGGCGCGACGCTCCCGACGATCGCGTGCACCGGCTTGCCGGCGGCCCGGCCGAGTATCTCCCCGGCGATCTTGCCGTGGCGTGTCTGGCCGTCGAGGCAGCCCTCGCCGACGACCACCGCGTCGGCCCCGGCGAGCCTGTGCCCGAAGCCGATCGAGTCGAGTACGTACGCGGCGCCGCTGCACAGCTGCGCGCCGTGCACCGCCCACAGCGCGCCCGCGATGCCGCCCCCGGCGCCGGTCATCTCGCGCCCTCGTGGGTCGCGCGGCAGCTCGCCGGCGATCGCGTGCAGCCGCGCGGTGAGGCGCTCGACCCCGTCCGGCGAGGCACCCTTCTGCGGGCCGAACACCTCAGCCGCCGCCTCAAACGGGATCCGTACGTCGCACGCGAGCGTCAGCCGCATCGGCCCGAGCCCGCCCCCCTGCTCGATCGCCCGCAGCGCCCCCTCGCCGCCGTCGCTCGTCGCGGTCCCGCCGATCGCGAGCACAGCGTGCTCGGCGCCTGCGTCGCGCGCGGCCAGGAGCAGCTCGCCGGTCCCGGCGCTGCTCGCGCGCTCGCCGTCGCGCTCGCCCGGCGCGAGCAGCGCGAGCCCCGATGCGCTCGACATCTCGAGGATCGCCGTGCGGGTCGCGGCGAGCCACGCCCACCGGGCCCCGATCGGCCGTCCGAGGGCGTCGTGGCACGCGGCCGTGCGCAGCTCGCCCCCGAGCGCGCCCCGCAGCGCCTCGATCGTCCCTTCGCCGCCGTCGGCGACCGGGCAGCAGTCAGCGTCGGCGCCCTCGCTGCGCACCCCGCGGGCGATCGCGTCCGCGACCTCGGCGGCGGTCATCGTGCCCTTGAAGGCGTCGGGGGCGATCAGCAGGCGAAGGGTCACGAGGCGGTCGGTTCTCGGGCGCCCGTCACGGGCGACGGGCCGGCCCGATGAGAGCAGATCGGCGCGGCGCGGGGCGCGACGGCGCCGGCCTGGGCGCCGCCGCGTCGGGGGCTCCGCCCTACCGCACGAGCGCGCGCCCACGCCCGGCGCCGGTGGCCGCCGCGACACGGGCGGCAAGCGCGGCGCCGCTGCCGGCGGGGCCGCTCAGTGCCGGTTCCCGCCGCGGCGCAGGCGGTGCACGCGGCGCAGCTCCTCGACGGCCTCGTCGTCCGCCGCCGAGCGGGTCGCTCGCGCGGCTGCCGAGCAGGTCCGGCTTCGAGCCGGCGGCGCACGAGCTCGCCGGCGATGGCGTCGACGCGCTGCGCCTCGGCGCCCGGGCGCGAGCTGACGATGCGCGTCGAGCTCCTCGCCGCGGAACAGCAGCCCGACGCCGTCGTCGAGCGCCCAGCCGCCCGGCAGCGTGCCGTCGCGCACGCGACGCGAGCCACACCGGCAGCCGCTCGGGCTCGCCGTCGGCGTGCACGGTGAGCGAGCCCTCAGCAGGCCGAGACCCGGCGATCGACTCGGGCGGCCCGCTCGATCGCGTGACGCCCGCCCTCGAACCAGCACATCGCGCCCGCGCTCAGCCCCGCGAGCACGATGCCCCGTTCCCAGGCCTCGACCAGCAGCGAGTCCAGCTCGTGCGCGCGCCAGATCGCGAGCAGGTTGCGCATCGAGCCGCCGCCGACGTAGACGATGTCCTGCTCCAGCACGATCTCCTGCAGCGAGCGCGCGCGTCTCGCGCAGGCGGAACAGCGACAGGTGCTCCGGGCGACGCAGGTGCGGCCCGCGAAGCGCTCCTTGAAAGCGTTGATCTGCGGCGTCGTGTCGCCCGAGGCGGTCGGCAGGAACAGGATGCGCGGTTCGCGGGCGCTCGCGCGAGCGACAGCACGAAGTCGTCGAGCAGCGGGTTGGCCGGCTCCATCGTGAAGCCGCCGCCGCCCATCGCGAAGATCGTGCCGGTCGTCGCTAGCGCGACCGGCGGGCGCGGGTCGGCGGGCGCGCTCACGCCGCCACAGGCTCGCGGGGCGTGCAGGGACCGCTCGCCGAGGAACACGCTCGCCAGGCGACGTCCTCGTGCACGCGCCTCGCGCGCGCGCGCTCGACGCGAAGGCGCGCCCGTCCGGCCGCGAGCTGACGACCCGCTCCAGGGCCGTGCCGCGGAAGTGCAGGCCGACGCCGTCCTCGACGGCGAAGCCGCCGCGCATGCCGTCGGCCACGACGCGGTGGTACTCCACGCGGCGCGCCGGCTCGGCGTCGTAGTGGACGCAGTTCGAGTACGGCAGGAGGCCGAGGCCGCGCACGCGGCCGCGGTGCGCCGTGGAACGCGCTCAGGGCCTGCTCGAACCAGCACAGCGAGCCGGCCGAGGGCCCGCACAGCACGATCCCCCGGCGCCACGCCCTGCGCAGGATCGCGTCGAGCCCGTGCGCCCGCCAGGCACCGAGCATGCTGACGCATGTTGCCGCCGCCGACGTAGATCAGATCCTGCGCGAGCAGGTGCGCTGCGAGGTCGTCCTCGACGCCGCCGGTGCCCTGGTCGCGCCGGAACAGCGAGACGTGGCTGGCCTCGCAAGTCGGGCGAGAAGCGGCGGTAGAAGCGCACGATGTAGTGGTCGGCGTCGCCGGAGGCGGTGGGCAGGAAGCAGACGCGCGGGCGCGGCGGCGTCCGGTCAGCGAGAGCACGTAGTCGTCGAGCAGCGAGCTCTCGCGCTCCATCGAGAAGCCGCCGCCACCGAGGGCGACGATCTGTGGGACCCGTGGTGCCATGCCTGTCTCGTTCGCGGACTTTGACCGGGAAAGGGTCTACCGACCGCCTCGCGCGCGGCTATGGACCGGCGTCCGAACCGGCGTCCACGCTGATCGACAGCCGCCCAGGCACGGCGGCGGGCGTCCTAGAGTGTCGCGGGTGATCGAGGGTGCGTCAGAGCGAGCGCAGGGGGAGGGCCGCGCCGTGCCGGCGATTCGCTGCGGGGGGTCGTCAAGCGCTACGGCGAGATCACCGCGGTCGACGGGCTCGACCTCGAGGTGCCCGCCGGGCGTGTGCTTCGGCCTGCTCGGCCCCAACGGCGCCGGCAAGTCGACGACGATGCGGATGCTGACCGCGCAGACGCTCGCCGACGCGGGGAGATCAGCGTGCTCGGCTACGCGCTGCCGCGGCGAATCCAAGCAGGCGCGCATGGAGATGGGCGTCGTGCCGCAGCTCGACAACCTCGACATCGAGCTGACCTGCCGGCAGATCCTCGGCGTGTTCGCGCGCCTGTACCGGGTGCCGCGCGCCGAGCGCCGCGCGGCGGTCGACGCGCGCGCTCGAGATCGCCAACCTCGGGGCCGCGCGCGGACACGATCGTGCGCGGAGCTCTCGGGCGGCATGCGCCGGCGGCTGCTCGTCGCGCGCGGGCTGATCCACCGCCCGCGGCTCGTGCTGCTCGACGAGCCGACCGTCGGGCTCGACCCGCAGGTCCGCCAGGAGCTGTGGTCGCTGATCGACGGCCTGCGCGCCGAGGGCGTGACGTGCTGATGTCGACGCACTACATCGAGGAGGCCGAGCGCCTCGCCGACACCGTCGCGGTGATGTCGGCGGGCGGGTCATCGCGCAGGGCACGCCCGCCGAGCTGGTCCGCGCGCACGCCGGCGAGCAGGTGATCGAGGTCTACGGCCCGCCCGAGCGGCTCGCCGAGGTCGACGAGCTGGCCGCCGAGCGACGGCTGGCGCGAGCCGCCGCAGCGGCCCGGCGGTGGCGATCCTGCGCGCCGAGGACGCTCGACGGCGAGGCGCCCGAGGGCGCGTCGCGCGCCCGGCGAACCTCGAGGACGCCTTCGTCGCGCTGACCGGGGAGGAGATCGAGTGAGCGCGCACCGAGACGACGGCCGCGCCGGCGCGTCGCGGCGCATCGCGCCGGCTCGAGCCGGCGGCGCTGGCCGGCGTGATGACCCGCGACGTCGTGCTCTTCGGGCGCTACTGGAAGGCGACGACGTTCTCCTCGATCGTGCAGCCGACGATCTACCTGCTCGCGTTCGGGCTCGGCTTCGGCGCGCTGCGTGCCGCACGTCGGGCACGTGCAGCTACGTCGAGTACGTCGCCACCGGCGTCGTCGCGACCGCGGTGCTGTTCTCCTCGGCCTTCCCCGGGATGTTCAACACGTTCATCCGCTGGCAGTTCCAGCGCACCTACGACGCGATGCTGGCCGCGCCGGTCGACGTCGAGGAGCTGGTCACCGCGGAGATCCTGTGGATCTCGATGCGCGCCGGCGTCTACGGCCTGGCGCCGCTCCTGGTCGGCGATCGTCGTTCGGCCTGGACCCGAACGCGGGGCATGCTGCTGGTGCCGCTGATCGGCTTCGTCACCGGCTTCGGCTTCGCCGCCTTCGGCGTGACTGCTCGCCGCGATCGCCAAGACGATCGACAACTTCAACTACGTCACGAGCGCCGTGCTGACGCCGATGTTCCTGGTCGCCGGGCACGTTCTTCCCGATCACGCACGCTGCCCCCGGGCTCCGCGCGTCGCCGCAGTTCAACCCGCTCTACCACTGCGTGCAGCTCGTGCGCGACGCCTCGCTCGGAGACCTCGGCGCCGGCCGACCTCGGGCACGCCGGCCGTGCTGGTCGCGTTCGCGCTGCTGATGTGGCGGCTGGCGATCTGGCGGCTCGGGCAGGCGGCTGATCGACTGATCGGGCTTACGGAACTCTCAGCGTCCCACACGCTGCTCCTACACGGGCGCGGCGATGCTGGCGCCGCATGAGCTTCTCCTGGCAGAGCGGTTCGGCAGCCGAGCGCGCGCGCCGCGCGAGCTCGCGCTGGCCGCGGACTGGTCCTGCGCGCGCGCGGCGGCGGCATCGCGGCGCTGCGCGCGCCGCGCCCCGAGCTGGCCGGCGCTGCTCGTGCTCGCCGGCGTGCTCAACCTGTGGGCGCTCAGCCGCAACGGCTGGGCCAACGACTACTACAGCGCGGCCGTCCGCTCGATGGCCTCGAGCTGGCACGACTTCCTGTTCGCGTCGCTCGACCAGAGCGGCGTGATGACCGTCGACAAGCCGCCGCTGGCGCTGTGGGTGCAGGCGCTCTCGGTGCGCGTGTTCGGCTACCACTCGCTCAGCATCCTCGTGCCGCAGGCGCTGATGGGGATCGCGAGCGTGGCGCTCGTCTACGACCTCGTGCGCCGGCGCTTCGGGCGCGTCGGCGGCTTCGTCGGCGGGGCTCGCGCTCGCGGCTGACGCCGATCACGGTCGCGATCTCGCGCCACAACAACCCCGACGCGCTGCTCGTGCTGTGCTGCGTGGCCGCGCTGTGGTGCGCGGTGCGCGCGCTCGAAGGACGGCGCGCACGCGCTGGCTCGTCCTGCGGGCGTGTGCGTCGGGCTCGGCTTCGAGACGAAGATGGGCGTCGCGCTGGTGGTCGTGCCCGGCATCGCCGCCGCCTGGCTGTGGCTCGCGCCGCGCCGGGCGCGGCGCGCTGCACGCGCTGCGCCAGCTGCTCGTCGGGCGGCGCCGCGATGGTGCTCGTCGGCGGCGCGTGGCCGCGCTCGTCGAACTCACGCCCGCGGCCGACCGGCCGTGGATCTCGGGCACGAGCGACAACCGCATCGCTGTCGCTGATCTTCGAATACAACGGCCTCGGGCGCGTCGACGGCCAGGCCGGCGGGCCGGGCGGCGTCGGCGGCGGCAACATGTTCGGCGGCAGCGCCGGGCCGCTGCGCCTGCTGAACTCCGCGCTCGGCGGCCAGGCCGGCTGGCTGCTCGGCTTCGCGCTCGTCGGCGGCCTCGGCATCCTCGCGCGCGAGCCGGCTGCGCCGCGCGCGACGCGCGCACGCGGCTGGCTGATCGCCGTCGGCGGCGCGTTCGCTCACGACGGCCGTGCTGTTCAGCTTCGCCAGCGGCATCTTCCACCCCTACTACGTCTCGCTGCTCGCGCCGTTCACCGCCGCGCTCGTCGGCGCCGGCGCGGCGCAGCTGATCGGCGGGCGGCCGCTACGCGCGCGTCGTCGGCCCGCTCGCGATCGCCGCCGGCGTGGTCGTCGAGCTCGTCGTGCGCGCCGACTACGCCGGGCAGCTCGACATGGCTGGCCCGCCGTGCTGATCGCCGTCGGCGCGCTCGCGGCGCTCGCGCTCGTCGCGTTCCGCTCGCGCAGCGCGTGCGCTTGGCGGCCGTGCTGGCGCCGCGCTCGCGGCGCTGCTGGTCGCGCCCGCCGCGTGGGCGCTCGACACGCTCGGCTACGCGACCAGCGGCACCTTCCCCGCCGGCGGCCCCGCCTCGGCCCTGAGCGGCGGGTCGGCGGCCCGGGCGGCGGCGGCTTCGCCGGCGCGCGGCCGGCGCGTTCGGGGCCGGCGGCGCGCTCGCCGGCCGCGCCTTCGGCAGCGCGGGCCGCGCCGGCCGCCGGCGGCGCGTCCGCGAGCACGGCGGCGGCCGCCGTTCGGCAGACGGCGCCGAGTCGCGTGGCGGTCCATCCGCGGGCGCCGGCGGCCCGCCGGCGGGCATCGCGCGGCGGCGGAGGCAGCTTCCCGGCGCGGCGCCGCGCGGGCGGCGGGTGCTCCGGCGGTGGCGCGCGGCGGCGCCGCGGAGCGCTTCGGCGGCGCATGTCAGCTCGAGGTGCTCGCCTACGTGCGCTCGCACGGCGGCGGCACGATCGCGCGTCGCGAGCCAGTCGAGCGCGGCCTCGGCGATCATCGAGCAGGACGCGAACGTGGCCGGCATCGGCGGCTTCTCCGGGCGCGAGAGCGACGTGAGCCCAGCTGGCTGGCGCAGGAGGTGCGCGCGGGCAAGATCCGCTGGGTGCTCGACCAGAACCGGTGCCGGCGCGGGCGCGGCGCGCTCGCGGCGACACGCGCGCGGGCTCGCGCGCGGCGATCGGCCGCGGCGGCGAAGGCGTGCACGCGCGGTGACGCTCGCGCGAATCGCGGGCCGGCTCCGGCGCACAGGCGCGCTTCCGGCGCAGCCGGCGCGCTGCAGCGGCGCTGTACGACTGCCAGGGACCGTGCTGCGGCCGGGATCGAGCGCGCGCGCGCAAGAATCAACGCCGTGAGGATCCTGGTCGTCGACGATGACCGCGCCGTGCGCGAAGCGCTGCGGCGCGCGCTGACGCTCGCCGGCTACGAGGTCCAGCCGGCCGAGGACGGCGAGCAGGCGCTCGAGCGATCTGCAGGCTCGCTGCCCGATGCGGTCGTGCTCGACATCGGCCTGCCGGGCATCGACGGGCTCGAGGTGTGCCGGCGTGTGCGGCGCCTCGGCAACCGCGTGCCGATCCTGATGCTGACGGCGCGCGACGCGGTCGCCGACCGCATCGACGGGCTCGACGTCGGCGCCGACGACTACATGGTCAAGCCGTTCGACGTCGGCGAGCTGAAGGCGCGCCTGCGCGCGCTGCTGCGCCGCGCCAACCCCGAGGGCGAGCGGCGACGCCTGTCACGTTCGCGCGAGCTGACGCTCGATCCCGACGCGCCACGGCGTCGCACGTCGGCGAGAGCTTCGTCGAGCTGACGCGGACCGAGTACCAGCTGCTCGAGCTGCTGATGCTGAACCCCCGGCGGGTGCTGCCGCACAGCCTGATCTACGACCGCGTGTGGGGCTATGACTTCGGCCCGACCTCCAACGCGCTGCGCGTGTACGTCGGCTACCTGCGCCGCAAGCTCGAGGGTGCGGGCGCGCGCGAGCTGATCCACACGGTCCGCGGCGTCGGCTACGCGCTGCGCGAGCCATGAGGGGGCGCAGCGATGACGCTGCGCGCGCGGATCGCGGCGGTCGCGAGCCTGTCGGTGGCGCTCGCGGTGCTCGCGGCCGCGATCGGCCTGTACGTCGGCGGTGCGCTCGGACCTGCGCGGGGAAATCGACAGCGCAGCTGCGCGCGCAGGGCCGGTGCACGACGATCGACACGGGCGGGCGCCTGCCGGCGGCCGCGCGGCGGCCGCAGCGCGGGGCAGGCTTCCCGGCGAAGGCCGCCGGCGGGCGAGGCTCCGCGCAGGGCGATCTCGGCCGCGGTTCCCGGGCAGGTCGAGCCGGCGCCGTTCGGCGGCGCCTCGGGCTATGTGCAGTTCGTCGTCCGCGAAGGCGCCGTGCGGGTGCCCGGCGGCCAGGGTGCCCGCCGGCGGAGATCCCGTCACCGCGCGTCGACCGGGCGATCGCCGCGCGCGGAGCGGCAGCAGCTTCAGCGACCGGACGCGTCGAACGGGACGAAGCTGCGCGTGCTGACGCTGCCGGCACAGGGCGCGCGGCGCGGTGGTGGTGGCGCGCCCGCTCGAGCGAGGTCGAACACGAGCTCAGCCAGGCTGCTGCTGATCCTCGCGCTGATCGGCGGCGCGCGGCGTCGTGCTGGCGGCCCTGCTGGGCGCGCTCGTGGCGCGCACGGCGCTCGCGCCGATCGCGCCGCTTCACGCGCCGCACCGAGACGCTGAGCGGCAATCTCGACCTCTCGCGCCGGCTGGAGGTCGAGGGACGCGACGAGCTCGCGCGGCTCGCCGAGAGCTTCAACGCCACGCTCGACGCGCTCGAGCGCTCGGTGCGGCGCAGCGGCACCTGATCGCGGACGCCAGCCACGAGCTGCGCACGCCGATCGCCTCGCTGCGGGCGAACATCCAGATGCTCGCGGAGGCCGAGCGCCTGCCGCGCCGGCGAGCAGGCGGAGCCTGCGCGAGGACATCCTCGCCGAGCTCGACGAGCTGACCGCGCTCGTCGGCGACGTGGTCGAGCTCGCGCGCGGCGCGCGCCGGACGGTCGCTCGACGACGTGAGGCTCGACGAGCTCGTGCGCGAGGCGGTTGCAGAGCGCGCGCCGGCGCGGCGAGCTGCGCTTCGAGCTCGAGCCTCGAGCCGACCGTCGTCGGCGGGCAGGCCGACCGGATCGGCCGGGCGGTCTCGAACGTGATCGACAACGCGCGCAAGTGGAGCCCCGCGGGCGGCGCGTCGAGGTGGCGCTGCAGCGACGGCGTGCTCGAGCGTGCGCGACCACGGCCCCGGCTTCAGCGAGCGCCGACCTGCCGTTCGTGTTCGACCGCTTCTACCGCGCCGGCGGCGCGCGCGGTCTGCCCGGCTCCGGCCTCGGCCTCGCGATCGTGCGCCAGGCCGCCGAGGCGTGCGGCGGCTTCGCCGAGGCGCGACAACGCCCCCGGCGGCGGCGCGCATGCTGCGCGTGAGCTTCGGCCGACCCGGTCGCGGCCGGCGCGGCGCCGATTAGCGTGTTTGCGTCGCGGCGGCCATGCGTCCGCGGGGCCGCGCGCGGGTCCGCGGCAGGACATCCACTATCCCCGTCAAATACAGACCGTCGAAGCCCCGAAACTTTCGGTTCGCAGGGAGTCACGAGGGGTAGATGCACAGTTGGTCAAGGTTCGGTCCTATAGGGAGGTTCGCATGAGGTTTCACGCTCGGTCTCGGTTTTTGGCGATTGTCTGTGGCGTGCTGTTCGCCGCCCTCCTGCCTGCGCGCCGCGCAGGCGGCCGAAACCACCGGGATCGAAAAGTTGTTCGCCGTCAACTGCGAAGTCGAAAAATGCGGCAGCAAAGAAACCACGATCAATGGAAGAATTCGAAGGCACGTTCGGCGAAAAAACAGGTCAAGAACTCGACGCCGCCTTCGGCCCGACCCAGACGTACTCCGAAACCAAAGAAGCCGGATGAACAGAAGCCAAGGAGGAAGGCTACTTGCAGGCCGGCGGGCGGGTGCCGTTCGGCATGACCGATTTCCAGTTCCCCTCGGCCTTCCCGGTCCTTCGCGGCGCCGAGCTCGACGACCGAACGGATCCGCACCGACGTCGCTCCGGGCCTGGCCACCAACCCCGAAGCCGTCGCCGAGTGCTCGAACGAAGAATTCAACGGCGGCAAAGACGTCGCCGGCGGTGAAGGCGAATTCTTCCCCGGCAGCACGACGGGCTTCTACCAGGAACCGGAATGCAACGAAAACCCGGGCGAACCCGCCAAAGACACCGTGCTCGGGGAAAACAAAGTCACGGCCTACGTCCCCACCGCAGGCATCGACATCCCGCTCGCCGGCACGGCCTACAACCTCCAGCCCGGCGAATCCGAACACATGGCGAACGGCGCCCACCTCGCCTCGCTGTACGGCGTCTCGATCCCGCTGCCGATCGCGCTGTCCGCGCCCGGCCTCAAAGAATATTTCAAAGTCCTCACCGAACTCGGGAAAAACCCGTTCAGCGGCGCGCAGGAAAAAGCCTTCGAGGAAAAAACGTGGTACGTCCACACGTTGATCAAAGGCAACGTCGAATGGGGCAAAGAAGCGCGCGGGACCAACCAGGGCGACTACCACGACTACTTCGAAATCGAAGTCTCGAAGACCCTGCCGCTCGTCTCCTCGCGCCTCGTGTTCGAAGGTCGCAACGGGAACGGCGACTTCATCACGAACGCGACCAGCTGTCCGGGTCACCTGACCACCACGATCCAGCTGACCGACGCCGAACACGGCCTCTCGAAATCGGAATACGCGCCGCCGAAACCGCTCGCGCTGACCGGCTGCCCGCTCGAATTCAAACCGGGCTTCGCGTTCAGCCAGGGCTCGAACCAGACCGATGAACCGTCCGAATTCACGGCCGAAGCGTCAGAGACGCACAACCCGAAAGCGATCGACCAGTCGCAGGTCAAATCGGCCTCGTTCGTCCTGCCCGAAGGCATGACGCTGAACCCGTCGGCGGCGAACGAACTGGAAGACTGCAAACCGAGCCAGGCGCACGAAGTTCCCGGCACGGAAAAGTTCACCGAAGAATTCGGCGTCGCTTGTCCCGAAAAGTCGAAGATCGGGACCGTGACACTCAACGTGCCGACGCTTGGCGTACCGCTGACCGGAGCCGCCTATCTCGGCGGTCCCGAGTCCGGTTCCATCACGGGCCCGCCGTTCACGATGTACGTGGTCGCGAACTCGGCCCAATACGGGGTTTCGGTCCGGCTCGTCGCGAAAGTGATCCCGAACGAAGCGACCGGGCGCGTCACGACGGTCTTCTCGAGTCCACCGGAACAGCCGTTCACCAACATCGCGATCCACTTCGAACGCAACGTGCTCGCCCCGGTCGCGAACCCGCTCGTGTGCGGTGAACCGAAAGGCGCAGCGGTCTTCGAACCGACGGCGGCGCCCGGATCGGCCGTGGCCGACGCGTTCGGGATCAAGGTCACAGGCTGCGCGTCGATTCCGCCGCCGTTCAGCCCGGGCCAGTCGACGAGCACGAGCAACGGCAACGCCGGTGCCAGCACCCAGTTCACGTTCAACCTGGGCCGCAACAACGGCGAACAGTACCTCGGCTCGATCAAGACCGAACTGCCTCCGGGCCTGGCCGGCAAGATCGCCGCCGCCGAACGGTGCGGCGAACCGGCCGCGGGCAGCGAAACCGCCGCCTGCCCCGCCGGGAGCGAAATCGGAAAGGCGACCGTGGTCGCCGGGTCCGGCCTGAAGCCGTACACATTCAGTGGCCCCGTCTACCTGACCGGGCCGTACAACGGCAACCCCTACGGGATGTCGATCAAGGTGCCGGCGGTCGCCGGGCCGTTCAACTTCGGGACGGTCGTGGACCAGGCCGGCATCACGGTCAACCCGCTGACGGCCCAGGTGATCATCACGAGCTCGCTGCCGAGGATCCGCAAGGGCGTCCCCCTGCGTATCAGGAGCATCAGCGTCGCGATCACCAAGTCGGGCTTCATGGTCAACCCGACCAACTGCTCGAAGTTCGAAACGGTCTCGACCGTCGGCGGCTTCGCCGGGCTCGAAACGGGCGCCGCGACCGCGACCAAGCTGGCCACCTCGCCGTTCCAGGTCAGCAACTGCAACGCGCTGAAGTTCAGCCCGAAGTTCAAGGCGTCCTCGAGCGCGAAGGTCTCGCGCGCCAACGGCGCCATGCTGACGACCGAAGTCACCCAGAGCGCCGGTCAGGCGAACATCAAATCGGTGAAAGTCCAGCTGCCCAAGACGCTGCCCTCGCGGCAGTCGACCTTGAAGCAGTCCTGCACCGAACAGCAGTTCGCGATCAACCCGTTCCGGTGCCCGAGCGGCGCGTTCGTCGGCGGTGCGACCGTGCACACGCCGCTGCTGCCGCAGCCTCTGAAAGGCCCGGCGATCTTCGTGTCGCACGCGGGTGCGTCGTTCCCGGACCTCGACCTCGTGGTCGAAGACCCGAACCACCTGCGGGTGATCCTGGTCGGGAACACGTTCATCAGCAAAGGCATCACGACGACGACGTTCGCCTCGACGCCCGACGACCCGATCTCGAGCGTCCGGGTCGAATTGCCGACCGGCTCCCACAGCGCGCTCGGCGCGTATGGCAACGTGTGCGCGAAGGCGCTCGTGATGCCGACGACGATCACCTCCCAGAACGGGAAAACGATCAAACAGAACACGATCATCAACGTGGCCAACTGCCCCGTCGAAGTCGTGGGCAAGAAGGTGGTCGGCAACTCCGTGCTCCTGACAGTCAGGGTGCCGGGTGCCGGGCGCGTGAGCGCCAGCGGCGTCAACCTGAAGACGGTCTACAGGCGCGCGAGCAAAGCCCACCAGGTGATCTCGGTGAAGGTGCCGCTGTCCTCGATCGGCGAACGCCGCTTCCGGCCGCTGCCGGTGCACGTCCGGGTCGGGTTCGTCCCGAAGAAGGGCAAGCACTCCTCGGCGACGGTCCAAGTCGTCTTCCACTAGACGGACAACAAGCGCGGGGCGGCGAAAGCCGTCCCGCGTGCCTTCTCGCGCCCCGCGGGTGCCGCGGTCACGCTCGTAAACTCTGCGAAAGACCTGTCACGGCGGCCGCTCCATGCCGTAAATTGCCGTGTATGGATGTCGTGTCGGGTAAGGATGCCTCAACGTCGTCTGGGGGAGTGCAGCGTCTGCTGAGCGGGATGCGTCGCCTGACGGCGCTCGCCGACGCGGCCACCGAACCCGACGAGATCTTCCGCGCGCTGGCCGGCGAGCTGCTGGCAGTGCCGGGTGCCGAGGAGGTCCACGTCCACCACCTCGCGGCCCAGGGGCGGCCCGACGACTTGGTCGAGGTCTACCTGTTCGATGCCGAGGGGCGCGTCAGCTACCTGTCTCCGCGCGCGGAGCGGCCCCCCGGCGTCAGCTGGGTGGCACGCACGCGGCGCAGCTTCCTGGCCGCCGACGCAGAGGAATTCGCCGCCAGCGTGCCGCGTCTGACCGCCACCGGCGAGATGAGCTGCGTACTGCTGCTGCCGGTCGTCGAGCGCGCCGAGGTCGAGGCGGTCGTGATGCTCGTGCGGCGCGTGGCGGATGTCTACGAGGCGCAGTCGGTCGACCTGGCGCGAACGCTGGTCGAGCAGGGGGCGACGGCGCTCGCGCTCGTCCGGGCCCGCTCGGAGGCCGGGACCGACGCGGTCACGGGCGCGATGAACCACCGCGCGATGCGCCGGCGCCTGGACGAGGAGATCGGGCGCGCCGCGCGCACGGGCGGGCCCGCTGTCGTGCCTGCTGATAGATCTCGACGACTTCAAGTCGGTCAACGACGAGCACGGGCACCCGGCCGGTGACGCGATGCTCCGCGAGGTGGTGCGGGCGCTGGTCGGCGAGTTCCGCGCCTTCGACCGCGTGGCGCGCTACGGCGGCGACGAGTTCGTGGTGATCCTCCCGAACGCCGCCCTGGACAGCGCCGCGGCGGCCGCCGCGCGCGCGCTCGACCGGCTGCGGGAGCTCCCCGCGTACGCCGAGGGCCGCGAAGGCGTCTCGGCCTCGATCGGCGTCGCCCAGTGGCAGCCGCCGATGGGAACCGACGAGCTGCTCGCCGCCTGCGACGCCGCTCTGCTGCGCTCCAAGCGCCAGGGCAAGGGCCGCGTCAGCCGCGCCGCCGAGTCACGCCGCTAGCGCCTTCTGCAGGCGGTCTGCGCGCGGACGCCGGGACCCGGTCCGAGCCGGGACTCTGCGAGACTGCGAGCCGTCAGATCCAGCAGCGAGCAGCCGGGAGAAAGCCGATATGTCGGACAACAGCTTTGGCGCCAGGGACACGCTTCGCGTCGGGGGCCGCGACTACGAGATCTTCCGCCTCGACGTGCTGCAGCAGCGCTTCGACATCGCGCGGCTGCCGTTCTCGCTGAAGGTGCTGCTCGAGAACCTGCTGCGCACGGAGGGCAACGGCTCGGTCGCGGCGGCCGACATCGAGGCGCTCGCCGCCTGGGATGCGAAGGCTCAGCCGAGCAAGGAGATCGCGTTCACGCCCGCGCGCGTGCTGATGCAGGACTTCACCGGCGTGCCGGCGGTCGTCGACCTGGCCGCGATGCGCGACGCGATGGCCGACATGGGCGGCGACCCGGCGAAGATCAACCCGCTCGTCCCCGCCGAGCTCGTGATCGACCACTCGGTGCAGGTCGACGCGTTCGGGACGCGCGACGCGTTCCGGGTCAACGCCGAGCGCGAGTTCGAGCGCAATCAGGAGCGCTACGCGTTCCTGCGCTGGGGCCAGGGCGCGTTCCGCGACTTCTCGGTTGTGCCGCCCGACACCGGGATCGTGCACCAGGTCAACCTCGAGTACCTGGCCCGCGTCGTGTTCCCGCGCGAGCCCTCCGAGGCCGGCGGTACGTGCAGGCCTACCCGGACACGCTGGTCGGGACCGACTCGCACACCACGATGGTGAACGGGCTCGGCGTGCTCGGCTGGGGCGTCGGCGGGATCGAGGCCGAGGCGGCGATGCTCGGCCAGCCGATGTCGATGCTGATCCCGCAGGTGCTCGGCGTGCGCCTTCGCGGCGTCGCTGCCCGAGGGCGCGACCGCGACCGACCTCGTGCTGACCGTCACCGAGCTGCTGCGCGGGCGCGGCGTGGTCGGCATGTTCGTCGAGTTCTACGGTGCCGGTGTGGCCGCGCTGCCGATCGCAGACCGCGCGACGATCGGCAACATGTCGCCCGAGTTCGGCTCGACCTGTGCGATCTTCCCGATCGACGCCGAGACGCTGCGCTACCTCGAGCTCTCCGGCCGCGCCCCCGAGCAGATCGAGCTGGTCGAGGCCTACGCACGCGAGCAGGGGCTCTGGCACGACGAGCACGCCGAGGACGCGACCTACAGCGACACGCTCGAGCTCGACCTCGGGACCGTCGAACCGAGCCTCGCGGGGCCGAAGCGCCCGCAGGACCGTGTCGCTCTCAGCGGCGCCCAGCAGGCGTTCCGCGAGTCGCTGCGGGCCTACGTTCCCGACGACGGCGAGCAGCCCGACGCCCAGGACGAGGGGGTCGCCGAGTCATACCCGGCCTCAGATCCGCCCGCCAACGGGACGCCGGGTCACGCCGCGCCGCTCGAGTCGACCGCGCCCCGGCTGCCGGCCCCGCACACCGCGACCCTGACCCGCAACGGCGACCGCGCGGAGCGTCGAGCTCGACGGCGAGACGTTCGAGGTCGACCACGGCCACGTCGTGATCGCGGCGATCACGAGCTGCACCAACACGTCGAACCCGTCGGTGATGATCGGCGCGGGGATCCTCGCGCGCAACGCGGTCGCAGCGCGGCCTGACCCGTAAGCCGTGGGTCAAGACCTCGCTCGCGCCCGGGTCGAAGGTGGTCACCGAATACCTCGACCGAGCCGGCCTGACCGAGCCGCTCGAGGCGCTCGGCTTCAACCTCGTCGGTTATGGCTGCACCACATGCATCGGGAACTCGGGACCGCTGCCCGAGCCGATCTCTGAGGCGGTCGGCGACGGCGACCTGGCTGTCGTCTCGGTGCTGTCGGGCAACCGCAACTTCGAGGGGCGCATCAACCCCGACGTGAAGATGAACTACCTCGCCTCGCCGCCGCTGTGCGTCGCCTACGCGCTCGCCGGCACGATGGACATCGACATCGTCGCACGAGCCGCTCGGGCAGGACTCATCCGGCGACGACGTGTACCTGCGCGACATCTGGCCGTCCCAGCAGGAGGTCGCCGAGACGATCGGCGAGGCCGTGCGCGCCGACATGTTCCGCCGCAGCTACGGCGAGGTGTTCGCCGGCGATGAGCACTGGAACGGCCTGCAGGTGCCTGGCGGCGAGCGCTTCGCGTGGGAGGCGGACTCGACCTACGTGCGGCTGCCGCCCTACTTCCAGCGAGCTGCCGCGCGAGCCCGAGCCAGTCACCGACGTCGCGCGACGCGCGCGTGCTGGCGCTGCTCGGCGACAGCGTCACGACCGACCACATCTCTCCGGCGGGCTCGATCAAGCGCGACAGCCCGGCCGGCTCCTACCTGCAGGAGCAGGGCGTGCAGCCGCGCGACTTCAACTCCTACGGCTCGCGCCGCGGCAACCACGAGGTGATGATGCGCGGCACGTTCGCGAACATCCGCCTGCGCAACCTGATCGGAGGCGGCGAGCCGCTGCCGGAAGGCGGCTACACGCGCTATCTCGGCGACGGCGACGGGGGGGTGGGGTCCGAGCAGATGCCGATCTACGACGCGGCGATGCGCTACCTCGAGCGAGGGCACCGACCTGGTCGTGCTCGCCGGGCGAGGAGTACGGGTCGGGCTCCTCGCGCGACTGGGCCGCGAAGGGCACGCGCCTGCTGGGCGTGCGCGCCGTGATCGCGCAGAGCTTCGAGCGCATCCACCGCTCGAACCTGGTCGGGATGGGCGTGCTGCCGCTGCAGTTCGCCGACGGCGAGAACGCCTCCTCGCTGGGGCTGACCGGCGAGGAGCGCTTCGCGATCGAGGGCCTCGCCGAGGCGATGGCCGACGGCGGCGCGCCGCCCGCCGAGGTACAGGTGAGCGCTGCCCGGGACGGCGTCGAATCCGGTCCGCGTTCACCGCCCGCGTGCGGATCGACACGCCGCGCGAGGCCGACTACTTCCGCCACGGCGGGATCCTGCAGTACGTGCTGCGCGGGCTGCTCGCCGTATGAGCCCCGCGGCCAGGCGAACAGCGCGGCGGCGAACGAGCCGCCGGGGCGAGGCAGGGCGTGCCGCAGCTGCTGCGCGAGCTGCTCGACGCGCGTGGCCCGTCGGGTTATGAGACCGCGCCCGCCGCGCTGTGGCGAACGGCGGCCGAGGGCTTCGCCGAGGTCAGCACCGACGGCGTCGGCACGCCGCTGGCGCTCGTGCCGGCGCGGAAGGCGACGCGGGGGAAGCCCAGGCGGCTGCTGGTGATGGGGCACATCGACGAGATCGGCCTGATCGTCACCCACATCGACGACGACGGCTACCTGTGGTTCGGCGGAAATCGGCGGCTGGGACGCGCAGATCCTGGTCGGCCAGCGGGTCGTGCTCGACACGCGCGATGGGCCGGTCAAGGGAGTCGTCGGCAAGAAGCCGATCCACCTGCTGCGCGGCGAGGAGGTCAAAAAGGTCGCGCGAGGTGAAGGACCTGCACATCGACATCGGCGCGCGCGACGGGGAGCAGGCGCGCGGGCTCGTGCGGATCGGCGACGTGGCGGTGATCGACTCCCAGCCCGCCGAGCTGCTCGGCGGGCGGCTGGCGTCGCGCGCGCTCGACAACCGGCTCGGCTCCTACGTGGCGCTCGAGGCAGCCCGGATGGTCGCCGAGCCGGGCGGCGCCGCCTGGGAGCTGGCCGCCGTCGCCGCCGCCCAGGAGGAGACGACCTTCGGCGGCTCACGCACGAGCGCCTTCTCGCTGGCCCCCGACGCCGCGATCGTGCTCGACGTCACGCACGCGACCGACGCGCCCGGGATCGAGGTCAAGGAGGCGGGGCGCACGAGCTCGGCTCGGGCGCGGTCATCGGGCGCGGCTCGCTGCTGAACCCGGCCGTCTTCGAGCTGCTCCACGACAGCGCCGAGGCCAGAAGATCCCCTTCACGATCGAGGCCAGCGGCCGCCACACCGGCACCGACGCCGACGCCGTGCACCTCAGCCGCGGCGGTGTCCCGACCGGACTGGTGTCGATCCCGGTCCGCTACATGCACTCGCCGGTCGAACTCGTCGAGCTCGCCGACGTGCAAGCGGCGGCGCGCCTGGTCGCGGCGTTCGCGCTCGCGCTGCGGCCCGGGACCAGCTTCGCCCGCTGAGCGCGGGCGCCGGTTAGCGCTCGAGCCGCGGCGCCGGCTTCGCGCGCCGAGCGCGCGGGGGCGCTAGACCTGCTCGAGCTCGGTGGCCGGGACGATCGTGTACGCCTCGCCCGGCGTACCGCCCACGACCAGCATCCGCAGGCCCTCGGGCCCGGCCTGCACCTTGCGCTTGACGTTCGACCCGACGCGCACGAGCGTCTCTGGGTCGAGCTCGACACGCTCGCCCTCGATGTCCATCGTGCCCGAGCCGGCCAGCACCGCGTAGACCTCCTCCTGGCCGCTGTCGGCGTGATCGTGCTCCGGGTACTCGGTGTACCCGGGCGGCAGCTGGATCACCTGCATGCCGAACGAGGAGACACCCAGCTCGGCGCGGACCTTCACGAAGCCGCCGCCGAAGCCGGCCTGCATGTCAGCGATGCACTTGGCTGTGTAATCGGGCATGCGGGGAGCCTAACGGATCTGCGGCAGCAGGATCGCGAGCTGGCGCGACTGCGCGAGCACGGTCCCGTCGGCGGCCCAGATCACGCCGTCCTCCTCGAAGAAGCCCTCGTGTACGAGCTTGCACGAGACCTGCGCGTAACAGAGCTCGCGCGGATCCGCGTGGCCGTCGGAGGCTCGAGCGGAAGTGCACCGTCAGGTCGATCGTCGGCGCCGCCGCCGGCTCGCCGGTCGCCATGAACGGGGAGGGCAGCAGCGCGTCGCTGAAGAACGCCAGCGCGAGGTGGTCGAGCGGGCGCGGCTCGGCGAGGCCCAGCCATCCGCCGACCTCCATAGGGCGGCGCTCGCCGGTCAGCGGCATGCCCTGAAAACGCGGCTGCAGGACGATGTGCTGCGTGAACGGCGGCAGCCCGAACCGCTCTGCGGTGCCCGCCTCGCGGCCCGGTTCGGGGCCCTCGACCTCGGGCAGCGGCAGGTCGTCGAGCTCCGGGCCGCTCCACGGCACCGAGAAGGCCGACAGCACGAGCGCGACCGTGCGGCCCTCCTGCTCCATGCGCGCCGAGAGCGTGCTAGCGAGCGCCCGGCGCGCTCGACGCGCACCTCGATCGCGACCGGCCCGGGCGCGGGCGCGCGTGTGTAGTGCACCGTCAGCGAGCGCGGCGTGCGGCCCGGATCGCCGAGCGTCTCGGTCAGCGCGCGCAGCAGCATCGCGGCCAGGTAGCCGCCGTGGGGGCCGCGCCCGGCTACCCATCCGTCGCCGACGTCGGCGTCGAACGAGGCCCCCTCGGGCGTGCGGCGCCGCAGTGCCACGGCCGTGTCCCGTTCGAACGCGCCGGCCTGCGGCTCGGCGGCGCCCGCGGCCTGCGGCTCAGCCACGCACGAGCCGCTTGTAGGTGATCCTGTGCGGCCGGTCGGCGGCTGCGCCGAGGACCTCGCGGCGGTGCTCCTCGTAGGCCTCGAAGTTGCCCTCGAACCAGGTGACCTGCGAGTCGCCCTCGAACGCCAGCACGTGCGTGGCGATGCGGTCGAGGAACCAGCGGTCGTGGGAGATGATGACCGCGCAGCCGGGGAATTCCAGCAGCGCGTTCTCGAGCGCGCGCAGCGTGTCGACGTCGAGGTCGTTCGTCGGCTCGTCGAGCAGCAGCAGGTTGCCGCCGCTGCGCAGCAGCTTGGCCAGGTGCACGCGGTTGCGCTCGCCGCCGGAGAGCTTGCCGATCCGCGCCTGCTGGTCTGAGCCCTTGAAGTTGAAGCCGGCCACGTACTGGCGCGAGTTCACCTCCCGCTCGCCGACTTTCAGGTGGTCGAGACCTTCGGAGATCTCCTCCCAGACGGTCTTGCCGCCGTCGAGCGCGTCGCGCGACTGGTCGACATAGGCCAGCTGCACCGTGTCGCCGAACTCGAGCGTGCCCGAATCCGGCGCCTCTTCGCCGGTGATCATCCGGAACAGCGTGGTCTTGCCCGCGCCGTTGGCGCCTATGACTCCGACGATCCCCGCGCGCGGCAGGTCGAAGGACAGCGACTCGATCAGCAGCCGCTCGCCGAAGCCCTTCGACAGGTCGTTCGCGCGCAGCACCTTCTCGCCGAGCCGCGGGTCCGGGCGGGATGTGGATCTGGACCTCGTCGAGCTTGACGTTGCGCTCCTCGGCGATCAGCTCGTCGTAGCGGGCCAGGCGCGCCTTGGACTTCGTGCGCCTGCCCTTCGGGTTTGTGCGGACCCACTCGAGCTCGGCGGCGATCGTGCGCTGGCGCGCCTTTTCCGGTCCGCTCTTCCTGGGCCATGCGCGCCTGCTTCTGCTCGAGCCAGCTCGAGTAGTTGCCCTCGTAGGGGATCCCGCGGCCGCGGTCGAGCTCGAGGATCCAGCCGGCGACGTTGTCGAGGAAGTAGCGGTCGTGGGTGACCGCGACGACCGTGCCCTTGTACTCGGCAAGGTGCTGCTCGAGCCACGCGACCGACTCGGCGTCGAGATGGTTGGTGGGCTCGTCGAGCAGCAGCAGGTCAGGGGCGCGCAGCAGCAGGCGGCACAGCGCGACGCGGCGGCGCTCGCCGCCGGAGAGCGTGCTCACGTCCGGCGTCGGGCGGCGGCAGGCGCAGCGCGTCCATCGCGTAGTCGAGCTGCGTATCGAGGTTCCAGGCGTCGGCGGCTTCGATCTGCGCCTGCAACCGGCCGAACTCCTCGGCCGTCTCCTCGGAGTAGTTGGCCGCCAGCTCGTTGAAGCGGTCGAGCAGCGCCTTGGTCTCGGCGACGCCGTCCTCGACGTTGCCGCGCACGTCCTTGCTCTCGTCGAGCGTCGGCTCCTGCTCGAGCATCCCGACCGTCGCGCCGGGCGCGAGCGCGGCCTCGCCGCGGTACTCCTGGTCGACTCCGGCCATGATCCGCAGCAGCGTCGACTTGCCCGCGCCGTTGTAGCCGAGGACGCCGATCTTCGCGCCCGGGAAGAAGGCCAGCGTGAGGTTGTCGAGGACCGTCTTGTCGGGGGGATGCACCTTGCTGAGGCGGTGCATCGTGAAGACGTACTGGGAGGACATTCGCAGCGGAGGATAGAAGAGGAACCGACGCTCGCTCGGCCCAACCCCGCCTCGCTAACGTTGTCGGGTCATGCCCACAACCGTCCTTGACGTCGAGCAGCACCTGCTCCTGCTGGAGCTCGAGGCGCCGTTCGACAAGCGCGACGTGCAGCTCGCGCGCGGCGCATGGCCAAGCGCTGGCATCCGGACGTCGCCCCGCCGGGCGGCAGTTCGAGCACGAGCGCCACCTCAAGGCGATCAACGAGGCGGCCGACCAGCTCGAGCGCATCGCCGAAGGCTCGCGAGGCGGCAAAGTCTCCAAAACGCAGTCAAGGCAGCGCCGCCGCTGCCCGCCGCGAGCGCGAGGAGGCCGGCCGGCGTGCCTACGAAGCCGAGCAGCGGGCGCGTGCGGCAGCCAAGGACAAAGCCGAAAACGACCCGTTCGGCGCGCGCGTGCCCGACCACTCGGTGGTGCACCGCTACGCGCGCTGCGTCTCCTATCCGGAGTGGGGCGTCGGAACTGTGGCCGGGATCTACTTCTCCGAAGCGAGGAAGAACGACGGCGAGGTGCAGCAGTGGGCGCGGGTGAAATTCGCGCACGGCATCCGCACGGTGCCCGCCGGGAGCATGAAATTCGTCGACTTCTCAAAGCCCGACCCCGCCGCAGAGCGGGTCGAGCGGTTCCTCGTGGCCGCGCAGCGCGCGATGGCCGAAGGCGAATACGAGCTGGCCGCGCAGCGGCTGATCTACGCGCGCGACGCCGAGCCGCGCAACGTCGCCGTGCTGCGCCTGATGACGCTCGCCTTCTGGCAGGCGGGCGACCTCAACGCCGCCGCGCGCGCCGTGCGCGACTGGGCGCGCGTCGACGGCCGCAGGCCCGCCGCCCACCGCTTCGCGGCGCGCATCTACGAAGACATGGGCGCCGTCGACCTCGCCGAGGAGGCCGCCCACCGGGCGGCTCAGCGCGGCCCCGCAGACGCGGGCGCGTGGGAGCGGCTCGGGCGGCTGCGGCTGCCCTGCTGGACCGCGAGGGCGCGCTCGACGCGCTGCGCCGTGCGTCCAAGCTCGGCGCGAACGGCGACGTGCCCGAGCTGATCGCGCGGGCGCTCGCGCTCGAGCCGAAGCTCGCATCGCAGCAGGCCTGACGCGGCTATTGCAGGATGTTCACGGCGCGCGAGACGATCAGGCCGATCGTCACCAGCGAGGCGATCGACTGGACGCCCATGATCGACTTCGTCCACGCCGTCAGCGGCATCGTGTCGGTGGGGGAGAACGCCGCCGCGTTCGTGAGCGACACGTACAGGTAGTCGACGAACCGCGGGCGCCAGTGCTGCGGGAAGATGCGTCGTCGTTCATCTGCGGGAACAGGAAGTCGGGCGGTTCGTCGCGCCCAGCGGCGCGGCGGCCGGGCCCGCCGCGGTCCATCTCCCAGTACCAGAGGCCGAAGATCAGGAAGTTCGTCAGCCAGATCAGCATGCCCGAGACCAGCAGCCGGCTCCCTTCGTGGACCTGGTGGTGCAGCAGCTCGCGCGCGAGCGCGATCAGGGAGTAGATGTTCGCGGCGCTGACGAACGCGATCAGCCCGATGGCGGCGCGGCGACGGTGCGGATGCTCGTGCTCGAGCTGCTTGGGCGTCGCGAAGAACAGACCGATCAGCAGCACCGCCTCGAGCGCCGGGATCAGCCAGAACGGGCCGGCGGTGATGCGCGCCGGAAGCGTGAACTGCAGGCCGATCGCCACGAGGATCGTCAGCTGTGCGGGCCAGAAGGGTTCGCGGCACGCCGGTGGCGGATACGGCCGGCCGGCCTGCATGAGCGGGCGCGGCGCCTGGCCTGGGCCACGGGCAGAGCGTTGCAGGCCGTTCGGAGGGCTTCGCGCGGCCGGCGCGTTACGGCGCGCGTCCACGCGCAAGGCCCGCGGGACCGCGGCGCACGGTAGCCTGAGATGAGGTGGGCATCGAGAATCCAGTGCACCTGCTGTTCATCGCCGCGGTCGCGCTGATCGTGCTCGGGCCGAAACGGCTGCCCGACCTCGCGCAAGCGCTCGGTCACGGGATCCGCGAGTTCCGCGACGCGATGTCCGAAGGCGAAGAGCAGCACGCGCCATCCACGGCGCAGGCCGCTCCGCCGGCCGCTGCCCGGCCGCGCCGACGCCGGCCCAGGCCGCCGCGCCGCCCGAGCAGGCGCCCGCCGAGAACGGCCACCTGCAGGCCTGAGCGAGCGGCTGGCGCTCGGTCCGGGGCGCGCGGTAGGGTTCGCGCGGTGCGCCTGATCGTCGCCCGCTGCGAGGTCTCCTACGAGGGCCGCCTCACGACCGAGCTGGGAGAGGCGGTGCGGCTGCTGATGATCAGGCCCCGACGGGACGTTCATGGTGTGGTCGGACGGCGGCGGCCGTCAAGCCGCTGAACTGGATGGTGCCGCCGACGGTGATCGAGGAGCGCCACGGGCCCGACGGCAGCCTCTGCGAGCTGCAGGTGCGCAGCCATCGCGGCGAGGATCGACTCGAGATCGCGGTCACGGAGGTGATCTCCGACGTGGCCCATGAGCTCGACGCCGAGCTGGGGCTCGAGAAGGAGGGCGTCGAGCGCGAGCTGCAGGAGCTGCTCGCGGAGGCGCCGCAGTGGTGCGGCGAGGGCTTGCGCCTCGTGCGGCGCGAGTGGCCGACCGACATCGGCCCGGTCGACCTGATGTGCCGCGAGCCGGCCGACGAGTGGGTCGCGGTCGAGATCAAGCGCGTCGGCACGATCGACGCGGTCGAGCAGCTCTCGCGCTACCTCGAGCGCATCCGCCTGGAGCCGGGCATGGCCGCTGCCGCGGGATCCTCGCGGCCCCGGCGATCAAGCCGCAGGCCGCGTGCTGGCCGCGGCGCGCGGGATCGACTGCGTCCAGGTCGATCCCGAGGTGCTCCGCGGCGAGCGCGAGCCCGATCTGACGCTGTTCGCCGCCTGACGGCGCCGGCGGGCGCCGGGCGCCGCGGCCGGGATAGGCTGCGCGCGGCAACGAGACCGAGGAGCCGCGATGACCGCCGAGCCACAGACCCCCGAGCAGCCCGCCGTCCTCACCGAGCGGCGCGGCAACGTGCTGCTGATCACCCTCAACCGCCCGCAGGTGCGCAACGCCGTGAACGCCGCGCTCGCCGAAGGCGTCGCGCACGGCGCTCGACGAGCTCGACGCGGACGTGGAGCTGTCGGTCGGCGTGCTCACCGGGGCCGGCGGCTTCTTCTGCGCCGGCATGGACCTCGGCGCGTTCGTGAAGGGCGAGTCGCCTTGGTACGGCGACCGCGGCTTCGCCGGGATCGCCCAGCGCGCGGCCGACAAGCCGCTGATCGCCGCGATCGAGGGGTTCGCGGTCGCGGGCGGGATGGAGATCGCGCTCGCGTGCGACCTGATCGTGGCGGCGCAGGGCGCGAAACTCGGCATCCCGGAGGTCAAGCGCTCGCTGGTGGCAGCCGGCGGCGCGCTGCTGCGGCTACCGCGCCGAATGCCCTACCACGTGGTGATGGAGCTGGCGCTCACCGGTGATCCGTTCCCGGCCGAGCGCTTCCACGAGCTCGGCCTCGTCAACCGGATCGCAGAGCCCGGGAGGGCCGTCGACGTCGCGCTCGAGCTGGCCGGTGCCCTTGCCAAGAACGGGCCGCTCGGCCTGCGCGCCGCCAAGAAGATCCTGCAGGAGCAGTGGGACTGGAGTACCGAGGAGATGTGGGGCAAGCAGGGCGAGATCGCCGGGCCCGTGATGGCGTCCGAGGACGCCAAGGAGGGCGCGAGCGCGTTCAAGGAGAAGCGCGAGCCGGTCTGGAAAGGGAGGTAGCGCCTAGCGCCCGAGCCGCGCGCGCTTCTTGCGCCGGCGCTGGGCCATGATCGCGCGCAACCGCCTCCAGAACGCGCCCATCAGCGCTCGCCCGGCGTCTTGCGCGGGTACTGCGAGATCGGCACGCGAAGGTCGAGCGCGGTCGTGACGATGCGGCTCTGCTCGGCGCGTGCGCGGCCGGGTAGCCCTCGCCCGGGCTCGCGCGCTCGGGCCGGCCGACGTAGCCGAAGTGCATCTCCTGGGGCATGATCTGCAGCAGGCGCGGGCTCATGTGGGCGCGCGCGCCCATGTTGCGCGGCTCCTCCTGCACCCACAGCGACCTCGCGCAGGTTCGGGTAGCGCGCGATCAGCTCGAGCAGCTGGCTCTCGGGGAACGGGTAGAGCAGCTCGACGCGGCCACCGCGAGGCCGGTGTGCGCCGGCGCGGTCGGGGTGGCCGACGAGGTCGTAGTAGATCTTGCCGGTGCAGAGGATCAGCCGCGTGACCTGGCTCGTCGTCGACGCCCGGCTCGGCGAGCACGGGCTGAAAGCGCGTGCCCTCGGCCAGCTCCTCGAGCGTGCTCGCCGCCTGCGGCAGGCGCAGCAGCGACTTCGGCGTCATCACGATCAGCGGCCGCTGCTTGACGATCTTCGCCTGGCGGCGCAGCAGGTGGAAGTACTGGGCCGGGCGTGGTCGGGTTGGCGACGCGCATGTTGCCCTCGGCGGCGAGCGAGAGGAAGCGCTCGAGGCGCGCCGAGGAGTGCTCGGGGCCCGAGCCCTCGTAGCCGTGCGGCAGCAGCAGCGTCAGGCGCGAGGTCTGGCCCCACTTGGCGAGGCCCGGAGACGATGAACTGGTCGACGATCACCTGGGCGCGCGTTGACGAAGTCGCCGAACTGCGCCTCCCACAGCACGAGCGTCTCCGGCGACTCCTGGCTGTAGCCGTACTCGAAGCCCAGGCAGGCGAGCTCCGACAGCGGGCTGTTGTGCAGCTCGAACGGCGCCTGCGCGTCCGGCAGGCTCTGGATCGGGCAGACGGTCTGGCCGTTGTTGGCGTCGTGCAGGACCAGGTGGCGCTGGCTGAACGTGCCGCGCTCGGTGTCCTGGCCGGTCAGGCGGATCGGCGTGCCCTCGGCGAGCAGCGAGCGCGAACGCGAGCGCCTCGGCGTGCGCCCAGTCGATCTCGGCGTCCGAGCGGCGCCGTGAGCGCCTCGCGGCGGCGTTCGAGCTGGCTGACGAGCTTGGGGTGGACCGTGAAGCCGTCGGGCACGCGCAGCAGCTCCTCGTCGAGCTCGCGCAGCCGCTCGGCCGGGACGGCGGTGTCGACCTCGGGGCTAGGCGTGCGGTCGAGCTGGTACTCGCCGGTGCTGTGGCTCGCCGCCGTGCTCGGCGGCCGCGGCGATCTGCGCCTTCAGCTGCTGGTGCAGCAGCGTCAGGTCGTCCCAGACCTCCTGCGCCTGGCGTTCGACCTCCTCCTGGGTGACGACGCCGTCGGCGACCAGGTCGTCGGCCCACAGCTCCGCAGACGCGCTTCTTGTCCTTGATCTTCGCGTACATCTCGGGCTGGGTGTAGGCGGGCTCGTCGGACTCGTTGTGGCCGAAGCGGCGGTAGCCGATCAGGTCGATCAGGACGTCGTGGCCGAACTCCTGGCGGAAGGCGAACGCGAGCCGCACCGCCGAGATGCACGCCTCGACGTCGTCGGCGTTGACGTGGATGATCGGGACGTCGAAGCCCTTCGCGAGGTCGGAGGCCCAGCGCGTCGAGCGGGCGTCGTCGGGGTCGGTCGTGAAGCCGATCTGGTTGTTGATGATCAGGTGCATCGTGCCGCCGACCTTGTAGCCGTCGAGCGCCTGCAGGTTGAGCGTCTCGGCGACGACGCCCTGCGCCGGGAACGCGGCGTCGCCGTGGATCACGATCGGCACCGCCGCGTTCGTGTCCTGGTGGGCGTGCGGGCCGCGTGCGCGAGGTCTGGGCGGCGCGCGTCGCGCCCTCGACGACGGCCGAGACGTACTCGAGGTGGCTCGGGTTGGACTCGAGGTTGACGCGGATCGTGCCGCCGTCGGGCAGCGTGTAGGTGCCCTGGGTGCCGTGGTGGTACTTGACGTCGCCGGTGCCGCCCTGCGGGATCGTCGTCACGGCCTCGAGCGTCGAGGCGCCCTCGAACTCGGCGAAGATCGTCTCGTAGGGGCGGCCGAGGTTGTGTGCGAGCACGTTCAGCCGCCCGCGGTGGGCCATCCCGACCACGACCTCGCTGGCCGCCGTGCGCCGCGGAGAGCTGGATCAACTCGTCGAGCATCGGCACGGTCATGTCGAGGCCCTCGATCGAGAACTGGTGCTGGCCGAGGTAGGCCTTGTGCATGAAGCGCTCGAGCGCGTCGACCTCGATCAGGCGTTTCAGCGAGCGCCGCGACGTTCGTCGTTGGTGAGCTCGTGGCGGAAGGCGCCGGACTCGATCTTCTCGCGCAGCCAGACGCGCTGCCGGTGCGAGGCGATGTGCTCGATCTCGTAGGCGATCGTGCCGCAGTAGACCTCGCGCAGGTGCGGGAGGGCGTCGGCGAGCGTCGCGCCCGGGACGTAGATCTGCAGCAGCTTCGCCGGGATCTGCGCCAGCAGCTCCGAGCGTCAGGCCGAGCGCCTCGGGGTCGAGCGCCGGGTCGCCCTCGGGCTCGGAGCCGAGCGGATCGAGGCGCGCCGCGAGGTGCCCGTGGGTGCGCAGCCAGTGCACGAGCGTGGTCGCGGCCTGCACCGCCTGCAGCATCTCCTCGCTGGCCGCGGCCGGCGAAGGCGCGGCCTCGAGCGTGGCGACGGCCGCGGGCGCCGGCGGAGGCGGCGGGGGGCCGAGCTCGACGCCGAGCGCGCCGAACACGTCCTCGTAGAAGCCGTGCTCGCCCTGCAGGTGCTCCTCGATGAGCGCCAGGAAGCGCCCCGACTCGGCGCCCTGGATGATGCGGTGGTCGTAGGTCGAGGTCATCGTCATGACCTTCTCCGCGCCGACCGCCGCGCCGATGGCGGCGAGCCCGACCGGGTAGGCGATCGATCCGGTGGCGAGGATCGTGCCCTGGCCGCTCATGAGGCGGGGAACGGATGCGATCGTGCCGATCCCGCCCGGATTTGTGAGGGTGATGTTGGCGCCGACGAGGTCGTCGGCGGTCAGCGAGTTCGTGCGCGCCTTCTCGACCAGCGCGTCGTAGGCCGCGAGGAACGCCTCGAAGCCGAGTCCGCCGGCGTCCGGATCACGGGCACCATCAGCGTCCGCGTGCCGTCCTTCTTCTCGACGTCGACCGCCAGCCCGAGGTTGACCTGGCCGTCGAGGACGCGGTGGGGGCGCCCGTCGAGGACTGCGTAGTGGTTGGCCATCACGGGCATCTGCTCGCCCGCGACGCGCGATCGCATAGGCGATCAGGTGAGTGAAGGAGACCTTCCGCGCGGCGGCCTTCAGCTCCCGCCGGCGCGCGTCGAGCACGCTCACCGTGAGCGTGCGGAAGCTCGTCGCGGTCGGGATCGAGCGCGACTCTTCCATGTAGCGCGCGAGCGCGGCGGCGCCACCCTTCATCAGCTGGGTCTCGGCCTTCTGGGGGGCGGCCGCGGGGGCGCCGTTGCCGGCTGCCGACAGCACGTCTGACTTGGTGATCCGGCCTTCGCGGCCGCTGCCGGAGACGCCCGCGAGGTCGACTCCCTCGGCGGCCGCCGCCCGCGCGGCGACCGGGGAGACGCGCGTGCCCGCAGCGGCGCTCGCGGTACCGGCTCCGGGCGCGCCGTCGCCGCCCTGCGGCGTCGAGGCGCCGGCGGCGGGGGCCGGCTCGGAGGCGCCGACCGCGATACGGGCGATCACCTGTCCGACGGTCACGGTCTCACCCTCCTGCGCGAGGATCTCTGTGACCGTGCCGGTGGCCGGGGCGGGCAGCTCGACGTCGACCTTGTCGGTCGAGATCTCGACGATCGTGTCGCTGGCCCTGATCGGCTCGCCGACCCCGACGTGCCATTCGAGGATCGTGCCCTCGCTGACCGACTCGCCCGCCGCGGGGGTCACCACGTCAACGATCCCGGGTGCCGCGCCGGGCGGCTCGGCCGGGGGCGCCGGGACGGCCGGCGGGGAGCCGCCGGATCCGTTGCCCTCGCCGGCGGCGGGCGCGGCCGGCTCCTGCGCCCGGGGCTCGCCGCTCTCCTCGCCGTCGTCGCCGGCCCCGGCCGCGGCCGGGGCCGAGCTCGCGCCCACGGCGATGCGCGCGATCACCTGGCCGACGGTGACCGTGTCGCCCTCGGCGACGAGGATCTCGCTGACCGTTCCGGTCGCCGGAGAGGGCAGCTCGACGTCGACCTTGTCGGTCGAGATCTCGACGATCGTGTCGTCGGCCTTGATCGCCTCGCCGACCTCGACATGCCATTCGAGGATGGTTCCCTCGCTGACGGACTCGCCCGCGGCGGGGGTCACGACGTCCACTATCTGCTGGGTCGTCGTGTCGGTGGCCATCGATTTACCACTCTAGCGTTCCGGCCGGGCCGCGCGGCGCGCTCCGAAGCGACTTTGCAGGGATTTAACAGATCGTTCTCACGTATCCACCCGTCGGCCCTCGCGGACGAACTCGTAGCTTCCGAAGAAGGGGCCGATCCCGCCCAGCACGGCGACCGCGACGGCCAGGCGCGGCGAGACCACGCGCAGCCTGGCGGCGGCCAGGCAGGCGATCGACATCGCGATCCACAGGACCCCGTGTGCCATGCCGAGGATGAACGTCTCCGGCTGCGGGCCGCCCGCGGCGAACGCGCACACGAGCAGCGCGAGGTAGATGCACGAATGTGTGAACGAGACGGCTCGCAGGCGCGCGAAGGTCAGCGGCCCGGCCGCCTCGCGCCGCGTGCTCACATCGACAGCCAGCGCGCCATGCGGGGCAGCGCCTCGCCGGCCTCGGTGGGCCAGGCGTCGATCTCGCGCGGCCACCACGCGAACTCGTCGTGCTCGTCGTCGGGGCGGACGCTGTCCTCGTCCCCCTCGGCCAGCCACGCCTGCCCGACGAACATCACGAGCTGCTGCGGGAGCCGCAGGAGCGCCTCGCCGCGCACGCGCGCCGGTGAGACGTCCCACTCCTCCTTGAGCTCGCGGACGAGCGTGTCGGCCGGGCTCTCGCCGACGTCGACGGCGCCGCCCGCGCCGAGCGCCCAGCGCCCCGCCCACGAGGACACCCATGAGGCCCGGCGGCCCGCCAGCCAGCGGCCGCCGGCGTCCCGGGTCACGCACAGCGCGGCCATGCTGTGGGAGGCGTCGCCCGCGACCAGCCGCAGCGCCCAGCGCAGCGGCTGCAGCTCGATCGAGATGCTCGCGTCGCCGAGCCGGTAGTCGACCAGCCGTGCGGCGAAGCCGTCGTGGCTCGGCGACCCGCGATCGTGCAGCAGCCTGATCGCCTCGTCGGCGGCGGCGGTCTGCGCGGCCGAGGGCTCGTAGAGCTCCTCGCGCCATCGCGCGTGGATGCGATCCAGCTCCCACGGGCCGCGGGCGAGGATCTCGGGCTGACTGCTCTGCTCGGCGGGCTGTGACACGGCGGGCAAAGGCTAGACAATGGGCCCGTGCACCGGCGGCGCTCAGACGAGGACCGCATGCCCCGCCGGCCGCGCCGCGCATAGACTCGCGCGGGTGACCGAGCGGCGGCGCAAGCACTGGGGCTGGGGCTTCGAGGACCAGCAGCCGAGCCCGCAGGACGCCGCTGCCGCGGCGCCGGCGCTCGCCGAGCGGCTCGGCGTGGGGCTCGAGGGCCTCGAGGAGCCGGTCCCGCTCGAGGCGCTCGAGCTGGCGCCCGCGCACGTGAAGATCCCCGCGGCGCTGGCGGGCATCTGCTCGGCGGACGTGCACGCCCGCGCCTCGCACGCGCTCGGGAAGTCCTACACCGACGTCGTCGAAGGCTTCCGCGGGCGCTTTGCGCACCCGCCCGACTTCGTCGCCCGCCCGCAGACCGAGCAGGACCTCGAGCGGGTGCTCGAGTGGTGCTCGGCAGAGTCCGTCGCGGCGATCCCCTTCGGCGGCGGAACCTCGGTCGTGGGCGGCGTGACTCCCGACACCGGGCCCGCCTTCAACGGGGCGATCTCGATCGATCTGGCCGCGCTCGACGGGCTGCTGGAGGTGGACGCGGTCTCGCGCTCGGCGTGCATCGAGGCGGGCGCCACCGGTCCCGCGCTGGAGGCAGCGCTCGCGCGGCACGGCCTGACCCTGCGCCACTTCCCGCAGTCGTTCGAGTACTCGACGCTCGGCGGCTGGATCGCGACCAGGGCGGGCGGGCACTTCGCGACGCTGTGGACCCACATCGAGGACTTCGTCGAGTCGGCGCGCGCGATCACGCCGGCCGGTGCATGGGAGTCGCGGCGGCTGCCCGGCTCGGGGGCGGGGCCGAGCCCCGACCGCATGCTGGCGGGGTCCGAGGGGATCCTCGGCGTGATCACGCGCGCCTGGGTGCGCGTACAGCCGCGCCCGTCGCAGCGGCGCTCGGCCGGCGTCCGCTTCTCCTCCTTCACCGAGGGCGCCGAGGCCGTCCGAGCGATCTCGCAGTCGGGGCTGCACCCCTCCAACTGCCGGCTGCTCGACGCCGGCGAGGCCGGCATGACGATGGCCGGCGACGGGACGCACGCGCTGCTCGTGCTCGGCTTCGAGTCCGCCGATCACCCCGTCGATGAGCCGATGGAGCGCGCGCTCGTGCTGTGCGCCGAGCACGGAGGCAGCGTCTCGCCGCGGCGCAAGGGCGCGAGCGATGCGGTCGAGTCCTGGCGCGGCGCGTTCCTCGGCGCCCCCTACGTGCGCGACCTGCTGGTCGCGATGGGCGTGATCAGCGAGACGTTCGAGACCGCGATCACCTGGGAGCGGTTCGGCGGGTTCCACGCGCGCGTGATGGAGACCGCCCGCCAGGCAGTGCGGGATGTGTGCGGGGAGGAGGGCAGGGTGTTCTGCCGCTTCACGCACGTCTACCCCGACGGTCCCGCGCCCTACTTCACCGTGCTCGCGCCCGGGCGCCGCGGGGCGGAGGTCGAGCAGTGGCGGGCGATCAAGCGCGCGGTCTCCGACGAGCTGATCGCGCTCGGCGGCACGATCACCCATCACCACGCGGTCGGCCGCGTCCACCGCCCGTGGTATGAGCGCCAGCGCCCCGAGCCGTTCGCGCTCGCCCTGCGCGGCGCCAAGCAGGCGCTCGACCCGGCGGGGATCATGAACCCGGGCGTGCTGCTGGACGCCGCAGCGTGAAGGTCGCCGTGCTCGGTCCCGGCGGCGTCGGCGGCCTGCTGGCCGCGCTGCTGACACGGGCGGGAAACGAGGTGATCGTGCTCGCGCGCGAGAGCACGGCCGAGGTCGTCGAGCGCGAGGGCATCCGGGTCCGGAGCGTCACGTTCGGTGAGCTGCTCGAGCGCCCGCGCGCGTGCACGCGCCTGGAGGAGCCGGTCGACGCGCTGCTGGTGGCGACCAAGGCCGCCGGGCTGCAGGAGGCGCTCGCGCGCGTGGCGGTCGCCCCGGCGCTGGTGCTGCCGCTGCTGAACGGCCTCGATCACATGGCCGTGCTGCGCCGGACATTCGCGGCCGACACGGTGTTGGCCGGCTCGATCCGCGTGGAGGCCGACCGCCCCGAACCCGGCGTGGTCGTCCACACGAGCCGCTTCCTCCTCGTCAGCATGGCCGGCGATCGGCCGGGGATGGCCGATCGCGCGCGGGCTCTCGCCGACATGCTCCGGGCCGCCGGGGTGCCGGCCGAGGTGCTCGACTCAGAGGCGCAGGTGATGTGGTCCAAGCTCGTGCGGCTGAACGCGCTCGCGTGCACGACGAGCGCCTACGACAAGCTGCTCGGCGAGATCCGCTCGACGCCTGCGCTGCGCGCCGACCTGGTGGGGGCGATGGAGGAGGCCGCCGCGGCCGGGCGCGCCGAGGGCGCAGACGTCGATGCCGCCAGCGCGATCGCCGAGCTCGACCGTGCCCACGACACGCTCGGCAGCTCGATGCAGCGCGACATCGCGGCCGGGCGCGAGCCCGAGCTCGACGCGATCCCGGGGTCGGTGCTGCGCGCGGCCGCGCGGCATGGGCTGAGGTGCCCGACGATCGAGCGGCTGGTGGGGATGATCGCGCTGCGCGCGGGTGTGGCGAGGCCGAGCGTCTAGCGCGCGTCCGCCGGGCGCTCGTAGCGCGCCACGGTGAAGCCGATCAGCATCGGGACGTGGACGGCGAACACGATCAGCGACAGCGTCAGCACGACCAGCGTGCCGCCGCTCATGTGGTCCTGCACGAACGAGTAGAAGATCAGCCCCGCGATCAGCAGGTATGCGAGCAGCGCCCAGCGGGCGACCTCGAAGAAGCGCCCCCAAGCGAAGCCGTGCACGCGCGCGAGGCCCGCGGCGTTGAGCGCCAGCAGCAGCACCGAAGCCGCCAGCAGCGCGACGGCGGGCGTCAGCGGCACGTGCCTGGGGAGGTGCGCGGCGAGGTAGATCCCGCCCGCGAGGACCAACGCCAGCGAGGCCATGCCGAGCTCGGTCACCGGGGGGAGCCTGCGTTCCTCCATCCGCCGCGCCCTCAGCCGACCACGAGCTTGGTCATGATCACGAGCGTCGCGATCTGCAGCAGGCCCGTCGCGCCGGCGGTGTAGATGAAGCGCTTCATCAGGCGCTCGATCACGGCGGGGTCGGGGCGCGGCTTCTTCAGCTCGAACAGGACCGCGATGTTCGCGGGCTCGAGCAGACCGAGCGCGATCACGGCCATGATTCCCACGACGATGTAGCTCGCCACCACCCAGCCGTGGTTGACGTAGTTGGAGAACACGGTCCCCTCGTGCACGCCGAGCTGCCAGCCGGCCGCGAGCGTCGTCACGACCGCCGTCGGCATGATCAGCAGCATCTTCGGCATCATCCGCGTCGAGAACTCGACTTTTGCCGGCGGCGAGAGCTTGCCGAGGATCGGCCCGATCACAAAGCCGAGGAACAGGTCGATGATCGTCCAGGCGGCGCCGCCGACGAAGTGCAGGAACGCGATCGGCCACAGCTTGCCCGAGGCGATCGCCGCCACGAGCGCGACGGCCACGATCGCTACACCGATCAGCCCGCGCCGCGGGACGATCTCGAAGTCGGGGCGCTCGACGGCTCCGGCGGGCGGGCCTTCGAGGACAGCGGCGTCTGCCATGGCCCCCCGAGCATAAACGCCCGCGCCGATGCCGTGTCAAGCCCGGCGTCAGAGCTCCGACGGGGGCGAGGAGGGCGCCGGCGCGGGGATCGCGCGCGTGGCGATCGCCTCGACCGCCTGCTCCTCTGCCTCGCTCAGCTCCTCCTCGTGCTCGCCGTCGCAGAGGACGCGGAAGTTGCCGCTGACGCCGCCGTCGCACTGGAGCGTGATGCCCGGCAGGATCTCCTCGCCCTCCTCGAGGCCGAGCCGCTCCATGTCGAAGTGCGAGAGACCGATCCCGAATGCGGTGTGGGTCGGGTTCTCGCGGTCGTGCGCCGCGACCGCCTGGGCGAACCGCTCGAGGTTCTTCGCGATCTTGCCGGTGTCAGCCATCGCCTGGGGCGCAGCGTAGCGCCCGGCCCGCGAGAGCGCACGCGAAGCTGCGGCCGCCGGCCGTGTCGCGGCCGGCCAATGTACGATCGCTGACGATGGTGCTCTACACGTGCACCGACGGCAAGGCGTTCGGCGCCCTGCCCGGGCCGATCGCGCATCCGTGCGGACGTGCTGCGGTCGCGCTGGACCGCGCCGGTCACACCTACGAGCTGCGCAAGGTCAAGGGCGGCACGCTGAAGCTCTGGACCTGGCCCTCGCGCGGGCGCGACCGGGCCGAGATCGAGCAGCTCAGCGGCCAGCGGTCGGTCCCGATCCTGGTGCTCGACGACGGCAGCGTGATCACCGGCTCGGGCGAGATCTCGCGCTGGGCCGGGGAGCATCCCGGGGGAAAGTCCGCGCAGCTCTAGCCGCGGAGCGCCGGGACGACCTCTGCGAACTTGACCGTGTCGATGAACTGGCGGAAGCGCGCCAGCTTGCCGTCGCGGAGCTCCCAGACGTGGACCGCCGGCTCGTCGAGGGCCTTGCCGGTCGCCTTGCCGGTGCCCGTGTAGCGGACGATCGCCGCGACGGTTGCGCCCGATGCGATGTATTCCTCGGGCGTCACCGCGAAGCCCTCGACGTCAGCTGCGATCGGGCCGAAGACGTTCTGCAGCACCGCCTCGCCGCTGCGGTAGAGGCCCCCATATGGCATGCCCTCGGCCTCGAACCATTCGACGTCGTCGGCGAATGCTCCGAGCACGGCCGGGATGTCGCCCTGGCTGAATGCGTCGTAGACGCCCTTGACGAGCTCGACGCTCTGCTCACTCATGGCTCTCCCTTGGTTGGCGCACGTGGGACCCGACCGTACTCGAACCTCAGGTCTCGCGTCCGGTCCTAACAGACCGGGCGCGACCAGCGCGCTACGGCTGCTCGATCAACTCGATCCGGTACCCGTCGGGGTCTTTCACGAACGCCAGCAGCGAGCCGCCCTCGCGCACCGAGTACGGCGGCTTCTCCGGCTCGATCCCCTGCTCGGCGAGGTTCGCGAGCGCGGTGTGGATGTCGTCGGTCGTGATCGCGATGTGCCCGTAGCCCGTGCCGAGCTCGTAGGAGCCCACGCCGAAGTTGTACGTCAGCTCCAAGCGCGGCATGTCGCCGTCGCCCGGCTGGTTCATGAACACGTTGACCGCCTCGTCGCGGATCGGCAGCCTCCCGACCTCCTTGAAGCCGAGCGCTTCATAGAAGGCGACCGAGCGGTCGATGTCGGTGATGCGGTAGCAGGTGTGGATCAGCGCCATGCGCGCAGTCTATGCGCAAGCCCTGCGCCCGCGCACCGGCTCACGCCCAGTAGCCGCGGCGCCGGGTGCCCGCAGGCAGGTGGCGCCGGCTCGCCCACGGCGGGCCCCACCCGCCGCGCCCGGGCGGCAGCGCCCGCCACGGCGGACGGTGCCCGCGGTGGCGGCCGAAGAACAGCCAGGCGACCGCCATCCAGATCCAGCAGGTCACGAGCACGCCGATCACGACCTGGGCGATCAGGGCGAGGCCGACGATGAACACCGGCAGCACCACGGCGGCGACGATCCCGATCGGGAACCACTGCAGCGCCCCGTGAGGGCGGCGCCGGCGCGCGAGCGCCCGCGACCGCGGGCCCGGCAGGTCGCGCGTGAGCGCTTCCAGCTCGCCGTAGGTGCGCGCCCGCAGCGCCGCGTGGGTGCGCTGCTCGAGCTCATCGGTGAACAGCCTGCCCTCGGTGGCGGCCGTGCGCAACTGCTCGACGACCTTGTCGCGCTCCGCGTCTGAGGCTCTCATCGCTTGCCTGCTCGTCATCTCGACCTCGTGCTCGTCCTCGGTGCCGTGCAAGGAGGTTACCGCTGTGCATCGGCCGGCGCGAGGGCTCCTACGACGCCTGCAAGCAGCGGTCCGCGCCCGGCACCCCCGTGTCGGCGGCGGGCAGCGCTCAGCGGGTTGGGCCGGAGGGTTCGCGCCGCAGGCGCCAGATGTGCTCCATCGGCCAGCGGCGAGCCCATTCCCGCGCCTGCTCGGTGCGGTAGCTGCTGGTCGCGTCGGCGGGCGGGCGCAGCTCGATCAGGTCCTCGATCGAGAAGCCGCAGCGCCGGAAGAGGGCGATCCACTCGCCGAACGGGAGCTGGAAGTTGATCGCCTCGCCGGGGGCTCGACGCGCCGGATCTGCTCCCAGTAGTCGAGAACCAGGCGCTCGCCGGGATGCTCCTCGGCGGGGTCCCACGCGATGTCGGCGATCGGCGAGAGCGCCGAGAACGCGAACAGCCCGCCCGGCCGCAGCAGCCGCGCCGCCTCGGGCACGCTCAGCAGCGGGTCGGTGAAGGTCATCGCGCCGAAGTCGCAGAAGACGATGTCGAAGCTCGTGCCGGGCAGCCCGCTCGCCTCGGCGCTCGCATGCACGAGCGGGAACTCGACGCCCGCCTGTGCCATCAGCCGCCGTGCGTGCTCGAGCTGGCGCTCGGAGTTGTCGAGCCCCGTGACGCGCGCGCCCTGCTGCTGAAGCGCGATCGACCACTGCGCCGCGCCGCACCCGAGCTCGAGCACGTCCAGGCCGGCCACGTCGCCGAGCACCTGCAGCTCGGACTCCGGGATCTGCCATACGCCCCAGGCCGTGCCGCCGGACTTGTCGAGCTGCTCGCCGTGGCGCTGCTGATACTCGTCCGCCTGCCGATCCCAGATCTCGCGGTTCAGCGCCGCGTGCGAGGTGAGGTCCTGCTCGGTCATCGTGCGCAGTCTAAGCGTGGGCGCGCGAGCCGGTCTCTCCTCTCCTAGACTCCCGCCCGTGCGGACCCTGATCGTCGGGCACGGCGGACGTGAGAGCGCGCTGGCAACGCGGATGGCCGAGCACAGCGAGCTGTACGCGATCATCGGGCACGCGAACCCGACGATCGTGCGCTGCTGTGCGGAGTCGGGGGGCGCGCACCTGCTCGGCGACGTCCGCGATCCCGCGACGGTCGCGGCGTTCGCGCGCGAGAAGCAGATCGAGCTCGCGATGGTCAGCTCCGACGAGCCGCTCGCCGCCGGGGTCGTGGACGCGCTGGCGGCACAGGGCACCGCGGCCGTCGGTCCGACCACTGCCGGCGCCGAGATCGAGTGGAACAAGGTCTTCGCGCGCGAGCTGCTGGCCGAGATCGCGCCCGAGGCGATCCCGGCGCTACGCGTGGTGCACGAGCCCGGCGAGCTCGACGCCGCCTTCGCGGCGTTCGGCGCGACGCCGGTGGCCGTCAAGCCTCAGGGCCTGACGGGCGGCAAGGGCGTGAAGGTGATGGGCCCGCACCTCGCCGACCACGCCGAGGCCCGGCGCTATGCGCGCGAGCTGCTGGAGGCGGGCGGCGCCGGTACATCGGTGCTGATCGAGGAGAAGATCGAGGCGCCGGAGTTCACGATCCAGGCGATCAGCGACGGGCGCACCGTCGTGTTCCCGCCGGCGACCTACGACTACCCGTACCGGTACGAGGGCGACGCGGGGCCGGGGACGGGGGGGATGGGCTCGCTGTCGCTGCCCACGGCGACGCTCCCGTTCATGACCGCCGCCCACTACGAGCAGGCGTGCTCGATCATCGAGCGCGTGATCGCACGCCTCGGCGGGCTCGGGCGCCACTTCAGCGGCGTCATGAACTCCGGCTTCTTCGCGACCGCCGACGGCGTGAAGGTGATCGAGTTCAACGCCCGCTTCGGCGACCCCGAGTCGATGAACATCCTGAGCCTGTTCGAGGGCGACTGGACGGAGGTGATGAGGCGGATCTGCGAGGGGACGCTGAGCTCCTCCGACGTGCGGCTGCGCGAGCAGGCCTCGCTCGTGCTGTACCTCGTCTCGCCGGACTACGCGGTGCGCTCCGGGCCGCAGTACGAGTTCGAGCTCGACGAGGCGGCGCTCGCGGGCGAGGGGTGCCGCGTGTTCTTCTCCTCGGCCGAGCAGGTCGGCGAGGGCCGCTTCCGCACCGTCGGCACCTCGCGCGCCGTCGCGCTCGCGACCACGGCGCCGACGCTGGCCGGCGCCCACGAGCTGCTCGGCGGGTGCGCCGCGCGCGTTCCGGTGCTCGAGTGGCGCCGCGACGTCGGCGATCCGGCCTACCTGGAGGGGCTTCGCGGCATCGAGGCGGCGGCGGGCGCATGAGCAGCCCGCGTGCAAGGATGGCGCCGTGATCGTCGAGCGCTCGATGCACCCGCAGTTCGTCTCGAACACGTTCCTGGTCGCCGACGGAAACGGCGGCCCGGCCTTCTTCGTCGACGCCGGCGGCCCGGTCGAGCCGCTGATCGAGGCCGCCGAGCGCGAGGGCCTCGAGCCGAGCCATGTGCTGCTGACCCACCACCACTACGACCACGTCAGCGAGGTGCCGAGGCTGCGCGAGCGGTGGCCCGGGCTCACGGTGCTGATCAGCGGCCGCGAGCGCGACCTGCTGGCGGCGGCGGGCGGCGAGCAGTTCGGCGTGCAGGACTACGGCACGATCGAGGCCGGCGAGCGCGTGCGTTTCGGCGAGCTCGAGGTACGCCCGCTGCACACGCCGGGGCACACCGGCGGGATGCTGTCGTTCCTGGTCGCGAGCCCGGGCGAGCCCGGCGCGGTGTTCACCGGCGACACCCTGTTCAAGGACTCGGTCGGAGGCGTCAAAGCGCCCGGTCACAGCACCTACGCGGACCTCCGCGACGCGATCATGGGAACCCTCATGGAGCTGCCGGCCGAGACCGTGATCCACCCCGGTCACGCCGATGACAGCTCGGTCGGGCGCGAGTGGGAGGAGAACCCGTTCATCCGCGTGTGGCGGGGCCTTGACCCCGAGGGCTCGGAGCCGTGCACGGCGCTCGGCGAGCCCGCGACGCTCGTGCTGCTCGGCTCGGACTACGACGGCGGCACCAAGGCGTGGGTGCGCTGGCCCGACGGCTCGGACGACATCGTGCCGGGCTCGAAAGTCGAGCGCGGCGGCTAGCGCGGACCCCGCGGCGCCCGCGAGCGTCCCGCGGCGCAGGCGCTTCTAGCATTGAGTCATGGCGCGCGAGAACGAGAAGATCCCGACCTCGCGCGTGCGGCGCACCGCGACCGTCGCTTCGCTGGCCGCGACCGAGGCGGTCAAGCAGTTCGGCACCCGCGCGGCGAACGTCACGCGCGGCGAGGAGGCCTCAGAAGAGGCGCTCTCGCGTCGCCAGCTCGAGACCGCCAAGCAGATCGTCGCCGTGCTCGGGACGATGAAGGGCGCCGCGATGAAGCTCGGGCAGGTGATGTCGTTCCTCGACGTCGGGCTCGTGCCGGAGGAGCACCGCGAGGAGTTCCAGCGCGAGCTCGCAAAGCTGCGCGACGCGGCTCCGACGGTCTCCTTCAAGCAGATGAGGCGCGTGATCGAGGAGGACCTCGAGGAGCCGATCGACGAGCTGTTCTCCGAGTTCGACCCCGAGCCGGTCGCCGCGGCCTCGATCGGCCAGGTCTACCGCGCGCGCCTCGCGAGCGACGGCCGCGACGTCGCCGTCAAGGTCCAGTACCCGGGTGTCGCGAGCGCCGTGCGGGCCGACATGCAGAACCTCGACATGATCATGCGGCTGCTGAAGCGCATGACGCCGGGGCTCGATGTCAAAGCCGTCACCGCCGAGATCCGCGAGCGGATCGAGGAGGAGCTCGACTACGAGCTCGAGGCCCAGAACCAGCGAGCTCTCGCGCGGATCTTCGCCGGGCATCCGTTCATCGCGATCCCCGACGTGGTCAGCTCGCTCTCGCGCGAGCGCGTGCTCGTCAGCGATTTCGTCGCGGGGGTCGGGTTCGAGGAGCTCAAGGGGCGCTCGCAGGACGAGCGAGACCGGCTCGGAGAGATCGTGTTCCGCTTCTTCCTCGGCTGCCTCTACCGCCACCGCCAGTTCTCCGGCGACCCCCACCCCGGCAACTTCCTGCTGCTCGACGACGGGCGCGTCGCGTTCCTCGACTTCGGGCTCTTCAAGCGCATGGACCGGGCGGCGGTGGAGCTCGAGCTGGCGTGCCAGCGGGCGGTGGTCGAGGACGACCCGGCGCGGCTGCACGGGCTGCTGGCCGAGTCGGGCTTCCTGCCGGAGCCCGACCGCGTCGACCCCGAGCACCTGCTGGCGTTCGTCCGTGACGCGATCTGGTGGTACACGACCGCCGACCGGCCGGTGCAGCTCACGCCGGCGATCGCCACCCAGGTGATGATCGAGAGCTCCGACCCGCGATCGAGCTACTTCCGCGAGATGCGCCACCAGGACATGCGCCCCGACCACCTGTTCGGCCGGCGCATGGAGATGCTGACGCTCGCGGTGCTCTCCCAGTTGCGCGCCTGCAACAACTGGCACCGGATCGCCCGCGAGTGGATGTACGGCGACCCGCCCGTCACCGAGCTCGGACGTCAGGAGACTGACTTCTATCGGGGCGCCGGCATCGGCGCGGGAAGCTGAGGCTTCCGGCGGGCGATAATCACGCGCATGGATCTTCCTCGCGCGCGCAAGATCCTCAACGTCGCCAACAGCGCGTTCATCTCGATGGACGAGCAGGGCGTCATCACGTACTGGAACATCCGCGCGGAAGAGACGTTCGGCGTGAGCCGCGAGCAGGCGGTCGGGCGCAATGTGATCGAGCTGATCGTCCCCGAGCGCTACCGCGAGCCGCTGCGCGAGGGGTTCCGCCGCCACAAAGCCGGCGGGCGCACGCGGCTGCTCGACACACGCACCGAGCAGCGCGCGGTGCGCGCGGACGGCAGCGAGTTCCCGATCGAACTGATCGTCTCGGCCATCGACGAGGAGCAGGGGCTCTCGTTCCACGCGTTCATCACCGACATCTCCGAGCGCAAGGCGCAGGAGGCAGAGAACGACCGCCTGCTGCGCGAGCTCGAAAGCGCGCTCGCGGGCAGCGAGCAGCGGCTGCGGGCGATCGTCGACTCGCTCGCCGAGGCGATCACGATCCGCGGCCGCGACAACCACCTGATCTACGCGAACCGCGCGGCGCTCGCGCGCATGGAGATCGAGTCCGTGCAGGAGCTGGCCCGGACCGACCCGCAGTCGCTGATGGAGGGGCACGAGGTGCGCGGCGAGGACGGCGGCGCCGTCGGCATCGACGACCTGCCCTCGGTGCGGCTGCTGCGCGGGGAGGAGCCCGAGCCGCTGCTGCTGCAGACCGTCAAACTCGACAACGGCGAAGAGCACTGGGTGCTGCTGAAGGCGGCGCCGGTGCGCGACGCCGACGGCGAGATCGACGCCGCCGTGACGATCATCGAGGACGTGACGGTGCGCCAAGCGGCTGCAGCTGCGCAGCGAGTTCCTCGCGCGCGCGGCGACGCTGCTCGCCTCCTCGCTCGACTACGAGCAGACGCTGCGGAACGTCGCCACGCTGGCGGTGCCGTGGCTGGCCGACTGGTGCGGCGTCGACCTGATCGACGAGGAGGGCCGGCGCGTGCCGGTCGCGGTCGCGCACATCGACCCGGGCGCGTCGAGCTCGCCGCGCGCCTGCGCGAGTACGAGCCCGAGCAGATGCGCAGCCCGATCGTGGCATCGGCCGCGTGATCGCCACGGGCGAGCCGATGCTCTACAACGACATCGGCGATGACCTGCTCGCGGAGGCGGCCACCGACGAGCAGCATCTGCGGCTGCTGCGCGAGGTCGGCATGCGCGCCGTGCTGCTCGTGCCGATGAAGGTGCGCGGGCGCACGATCGGCACGATCTCGCTGGTGAGCGCGGAATCGGGCCGCACATTCGATGCGGGCGACGTCGAGTTCGCCGCCCAGATCGCCGAACGGGCCGCGCTCGCGGTCGAGAACGCGCGGCTGTACGGCGAGCGGACCGAGATCGCGCGCACGCTGCAGAACAGCCTGCTTCCCGAGGCGCTCCCGGAGCTGCCCGGCTGGGAGGTGGCGGCTGTGTACCGGCCCGCCGGCCACGCCAGCGAGGTCGGCGGCGACTTCTACGACCTGTGGGAGGCCGACGGCGACTGGCTGATGATCATCGGCGACGTGACCGGCAAGGGCGTGCGCGCCGCGTCCGTCACATCGCTCGTGCGCCACACGGCGTGCGACGGCCTCCGAATTCGACGCCCGCCCCGCGCACCTGCTCGAACGCATCAACGCCGCGCTGCGGCGCCGCGCCGCGCTCTCGGTGTGCACGGCACTGTGCGTGCGCATCTCCGGCTCGAGTGCGACCGTCGCCTCGGGCGGGCACCCGCTGCTGTGGCGGCTCGGCGCCGACGGGGTCGGGGAGGTTGGCCGGCACGGCACGCTGCTGGGCGCGTTCGACAGCGCCCAGTGGCCGGAAGAGAGCATCACGATGGCGCCCGGCGAGACGCTCGTCGCGATCACCGACGGGGTCACCGACACGCTCGGCGAGGACGAGCGCTTCGGCTCCGAGCGGCTGGCCGAGCTGCTCGCAGACGCTCGCCGTGAACCGCCGGCGGCGATCACGCGCCGCATCGTGGACGCGCTCGAGGGCTTCCAGGTCGGCGCGCAGGCCGACGACACCGCGCTGGTCGTGATGCGGCGCACCGGCGGTGCCGGGCAGCCGCGGCAGAACGCCGCCCTGTCCGACCCGCTCGCAAGGGTTTAGGCACCGTGGCGATCGCGCGACCGCTCGAGATCGAGGTCTCCGTGGAGGGGGAACGGGTCCTGCTCACCCTCAGCGGCGAGCTCGACATCGCGACCGTTCCGCGGCTCGAGCAGGCGGTCGAGTCCGCGCTCGCGGGCTCGCCGCGCGAGCTGATCGTCGACCTGAGGCCGCTCGGGTTCGTCGACTCCTCGGGGCTGCGCCAGTTCATCCTGCTGGAGGACCGTGCGCAGCGGGAGGGCTGGCAGCTGCGGCTCGTTCGCCCCGGCCCCCCGGCGCTGGCGGTGTTCCAGATAACCCGCGCCGAGGAGAACCTGCCGTTCATCGACGAGGTCCCGCCCAGGTGAGCGCCCGCGGCGGCGATCCGGACGGCCGCTCGCTGCGCCTGCAGCTCGAGCGCGACGTGCGGGCCCCGGCGATCGCGCGCGCGGCAGTGTCCGAGCAGCTGGACGCGGCCGGCATCGATGGCTCGGTCGGGCAGACGATCGTGCTGCTCGTGAGCGAGGTCGTCACGAACGCGGTGCGCCACTCGAGCGCGCCGGAGGACTCCTCGATCGCGCTGGCGGCGTCGGTCAGCGAGGCCGCGGTGCGGGTGTCGGTGACCGACGCCGGCGGGGGCTTTGAGCCGCGCCCGCGCGACCCCGAGCGCCTCGGCGACGGCTACGGGCTGTTCCTGCTCGACAAAGCCGCCACGAGCTGGGGCGTGGAGCACCGGGACGGGACCACCGTCTGGTTCGAGCTCGAGCGCGAGCCCGTCTAGAGAACCTGGATCTGGAACAGGCTCGTCGTGCCGGGGCGGCCCGACGGCAGGCCGGCGGTGATGCCGACGCGCTGTCCCCTGCGGCACCAGCCGAGCTCGACGACCCGCCTCGCGGCGTCGGCGATCAGCGCCTCGGTGGTCTCGTGGCGCTGGATCGAGTCGGCCTGCACGCCCCACATCAGGCCGCAGCGGCGCACCGTCTCGCGGCCGGGGGACAGCGCGAAGATCGGAACCGTCGGCCGGTGCGCGGAGACGATCCGCGCGGAGCGGCCCGACAGGGTCGGGATCGACGAGCGCGTCGAGCGCGAGCTCGCGCGCCGCGTCGCAGAGGTTGTGCGCGATCGTGTACGCCGGGTCCGAGAGCGTGCGGCGCACGCGCGTGTCGTTCCAGACTTCGTAGGGCGCGATCGACTCGGCCTGCTCGGCGACCGCCGCCATCATCGCGACGGCCTCCACCGGGTAGGCGCCGATCGCGGTCTCCTGGGAGAGCATCACGGCGTCGGTGCCGTCGAGGATCGCGTTCGCGACGTCGGCCACCTCGGCGCGCGTCGGGCGCGAGGAGCTGACCATCGAGTCGAGCATCTGCGTGGCCGTGATCGACGGCCGCGCGAACAACCCGGCCAGCTCGAGCAGCTGCTTCTGCACGAGCGGCACCTGCGCGATCGGAAGCTCGATCCCGAGGTCCCCGCGCGCGACCATCACGCAGTCGGCCGCCTGGATGATCTCCTCGGCGCGCTGGACCGCCTGCGGCTTCTCGATCTTCGCGATCAGCGGCAGCCGCGTGTGCTCGCGCACGAACCGGATGTCCTCCGGCGAGCGCACGAACGACAGCGCGACCATGTCGACTCCGATCGACTCGCCGTGCCCGAGCAGCTGCAGGTCCTCCACGGGGACCGCCGGCAGCTGGTCGACGGGCCCGGGGATGTTCAGGCCCTGGCGCGAGGCGACGGCGCCGCCGACCTCGATCTCGGCGTCGACCTCGCACTCCTGCGTGCGCACGTCGGTCACGCGCAGGCGCACCGAGCCGTCGGCGAGATAAAGGATCGAGTCGGGCTCGACCGCCTCGGCCAGGCCGGCCCACGAGATGCTCATGCGGCGTGAATCGCCGTCGATCTCGCCGTCGCCGCACAGGAACGTCAGCGTCTCGCCGGCGGTCAGCTCGACGACGTCCTCGCCCAGCGGCCCGATCCTCAGCTTCGGGCCGGGCAGGTCCTGCAGGATCGCGACCGGGCGCCCGGCGCGCCCTGCCGCATCGCGAACGCGCCGGACCGTATCGGCGTGCTCCTCCAGTGTCCCGTGCGAGTAGTTCAGGCGCGCCACGTCCATGCCGGCCTCGACCAGTCGCACGAGCGTCTCGGGCTCGCGCGATGCCGGTCCGATCGTGGCGACGATCTTCGTGCGGCGCATGGTTGGACGGTATCGACCCGGGACGCCGATCCCGTCGACGGTCTGAATCGATCATCTAGCATCGGCGCGTGCCGCGACCAAGCAGGCCGATGCCAGCGGTCGGCGCTCCGGCCCGGATCCACCACTTCGGCGGCGACGCCGAGCGCGCCACGATCGTCGCCGTGCTCGAGTCCGGCCGGCGGCTGCGCGTGACGTGCGAGAGCGGGCGCACGATGGAGTTCGTGCTGAACCGCGCGACCGCACGCTTCCTGGCTGCCGGCAGCGCGCAGGGCGAGCGGCTCGAGCTGCTCGGCCCGGCCTGAGGCGACCGCCCCGGGCCGGCGCCGGCCCCGTGGGCGTGCGGCCCGGGGCCGCGCCGACGCGGCGGCCGAGCGGGCTCGGAGCCGAAGCGGGCGGGGCGGCCGCCCTCAGGGCACCGGCACGTCGGGAAAGTGCTCGGCGCAGTGCTCGCGCAGCGTCTCACGCACCCAGCGGCGCTCCTGCGGGGAGGCGAGCCGCAACCGGCCGAGCAGCTCCTTCTGGCCCTCGCTCGGCACCCCCGCGATCTCCCAGCGCACGGCAAGGCGCTCGAACAGCAGCTCGAGCGCCCGCTGCTCGGCGTCCTCGCGCGAGGTCCCCGCTGCGAGCGCCTGCGCGACCGCGCGGCGCGAGCCGACGCTCATCGACCCGCGCAGGCGCAGCAGGTTGCCGTCCGGGTCGCGGTAGTCCTGATCGGGAGCCCGCGGCGCGGGCTCCCCGCCCGCGCGCCGCCGGCTCCGGCGTCCCACCTCAGGCGGGCGTCTCGGCGGCCGCCAGCAGCTTTGCGCGGACGTCGCCCGTCAGCGCGCGCGCGTGGCCCGGCCAGGCGGCCGCAGGCTCCAGCTCGGCCAGCTTGCGGATGCTCGCGCGCGCCTGCTCGGTGTCGTAGTTGTAGACGCCGAACGGCACGTGTGGCTCGCAGTCGCGGCCCCAGATGTCGAGCGTGTAGAAGCAGTCGCTGACCAGCGCGAGACGGTCGGACTCGCGCCACAGCCCGATCTGCCCGGGTGCATGGCCCGGGAGCTCGATCACCTTGAAGCCGGCGATCTCGTCGCCCTCGCTGACCGTGCCCTCGATCTTCACCGGCCCGCCGTCCCAGGCATAGCGGTGCAGCAGGCGCTGCACCTGGCGGTGGGGGACGGGATCCCCGCGAGCCCCTCGGGCCAATAGCGGAAGCCCCCGCTGCCTTCGGCGTCGAGGACCTCGTCGGGGTGGCAGTAGACGGGCGCGCCGAGCGCCGGCGCGGTGCCGCGGTGGTCGGTGTGGCCGTGGCCGAGCACGATCCGGCGGATCCCGCCATGACGCGCGCCGGCTCCGGCGACGGCGCGCGTCATGGTGCGCGCGCCGGCGTCGAACATCGTCACGCCGCCGTCGTCCTCGAGCAGGTAGACGTTGCAGCGCGCGGGCTGGCCCTGGACGACCCAGACGCCCTCGGCGACGAGCTCGGCCGGGCCGCCTGCCAGCGAGGAGGTGAGCCGCGTCTTGGTGTTGAAGGCCCCCATCATGCGGTGTTCGGAGCTCGACCCCTGCGGCGGCATCATCCCGATCTGCCGGGCGAAGGTCATGCCGTCGGAGAACGCGTCGTTGCTCTGGATCAGCCCGTCGCGCACCGTCAGCACGTCGCAGCCCTCGAGCTCGATCGGGGTGTTGGTCGGGGAGACGCCGGCGAACCCGGAGGGGCCCGCGAAGGTGCCCGTCAGGCGCCACTGGACCACGCAGCGCTCGCCCTCGCTGGTCGTCGAGACGATCTCCATGTGCAGGTCCGGGACGGCCTCGATCAGGCCGCCGATGAAGTCCCTGACGCCCTCGGGGGCCAGCACGTCGACCTGCCCGCGCACGTTCTCGCGCCCGCCCTGAGCCCACAGCGCGACGGCGGCGTCGATGTCGCGGTCATCGATCGCGCCGAAGTAACGGCGCGCGATGCTCTCGGCCTTGTTGCCCGAGATGCGTTTGCGCGTGGCGGCCGCCTGCTGCATGTTGGCGGCGACCTCCTGCACCTTGCTCGCCTCGCTGACCTTCTCCCGTTCGGCCATCCCCGTCCTCCTTTACGCCGCTGAGGGGCCGTAGTCTAGTCTGCGCCGCGTGGCCGATGTGAGCAGCCGGGGCGAGCTGGGGCGCGGCGAACGCATCATGCACGGCGTCTACCGGCTGCGGCTGCCGCTGCCGTGGCCCGGCGTGCCGCACTGCAACGCGTGGGCGCTGTCGGCAGGCGACGGGTTCGTGCTGGTCGACACCGGCGTGCACGACGAGCACTCGATGGCTCACCTCGAGCGCGCCCTGGAGATGTGCAACCTGCGCCTCGAGGATGCGCGCCTCGTGGTGTGCACGCACGCCCACTCCGACCACTGCGGCCAGGCGGTGCCGATCGCGAAGCGGGCAGCGTGCGAGCTGTGGATGCACCCGAGCCACGAGCTGATGGACGGGCTCGTCGAAGACCCCGACGCGGTGCTCGCGCGGCGCCTGGAGGTGGCGCGCCAGAGCGGCGTGCCCGAGGAGCCGCTGCGACGCTACGCGGCCCAGCGTGGCAACTCCGAGCCGTTGATCGTCGGGCCGCTGAAGGCCGATCGCGACCTCATCGAGGGCGTCACGGTGCAGACCGACCTCGGCGAGTGGGTCACGTACGAGACCCCGGGCCACGCGCCCTCGCACGTGTGCCTGTTCCAGCCCGAGCGGCGCCTTCTGATCTCCGGCGATCACCTGCTCGGGAGGATCTCGCTCTACTTCGAGTACGGGTACTCGGCGGACCCGGTCGGCGAGTTCCTGCACTCGCTGGAGGTCGTCGAGCGCCTCGGCGCGCGCCTGTGCCTGGCAGGTCACGGCCGCACGTTCACCGACGTGCACGCGCACATCCATGGCAACCGCGCGCTCGTCGAGGAGCACCTCTACAAGGTGCTGCAGGCGCTCGCCGACGGGGAGCCGACGGCCTTCGACGTGGTCGGGGCCGTATACGGCGACTCGCTCTCCCAGCAGAACGGGCAGTGGCTCCTGTCGCAGACGCTCGGCTACCTGACGCACCTCGAGACGACCGGCGCCGCGCGCCGCATCCCCGGCGAGCCGGAGCGCTGGACGGCATAATCCTCAGATGCGCATCGACGAGATCCTGTCGAATGGGAACCCACCCACCCCCGTCTTCTCGTTCGAGTTCCTCCCGCCGAAGACCGCCCAGGGCGAGCAGAACCTGTACGCGGCGCTCTCGGAGCTGCGCCCGCTGGAACCGGCCTTCGTCTCGGTGACCTACGGCGCCGGGGGCTCGACGCGCGAGAAGACGATCGAGATCGTCAAGCGCATCAAGGACGAGTGGGGCCTCGAGGCGATGGCGCACTTCACCTGCGTCGGCGCGACCGTCCCGCAGCTGCGCTCGACGCTCGATGAGATGCTCGCTGCGGGGATCGAAAACGTGCTCGCGCTGCGTGGCGACCCGCCGGCGGGCGAGGCCGAGTGGACCAAGACCGAGGGCGGCCTCGAGTACTCGCGCGAGCTCGTCGAGCTGATCGCCGCCGACTACCCCTCCCTGGCGGTCGGCGCCGCGTGCTTCCCCGAGACCCACATCCACGCCACGAGCGCCGAGGACGACCTGCGCCACCTCGGCGAGAAGGTGCGCGCGGGCGTCGATTTCCTGATCACGCAGCTGTTCTTCGACAACGCGTTCTACTTCGACTTCGTCTCCCGTGCGCGCGCCGCCGGCGTCCGGGCGCCGATCATCCCCGGCATCATGCCGATCACGAACGTCGGGCAGATCGAGCGGATGGCCGAGATGTGCGGATCGGCGATCCCGGAGGGCCTGCGGCGCGAGATGCACGCGCGCGAGGGCGACGCGGAGGCGGTGCTCGACTTCGGCGTCGCCTACGCGACGCTGCAATGCGCCGAGCTGCTCGCCGCCGGCGCCCCGGGAATCCACTTCTACACGCTCAACCGCTCGCCCGCAACGCGCGCGATCCTGAGCGCGCTGAAGATCGCGCGCCCGTGGGAGAAGGCCGTCTACCCGGGTTCGATCTCGAGCCCCTCAGCCACCCGCGGCGAGCCGTCGGCCGCCTCGTAGCGCACGTCGACCGAGTCGTTCTGGCGATAGGTGCCGACGCCCCAGGCGCCGAGCAGCCAGCGCCAGCCGCTGATGCGGTCCTTGCGCAGCTCGCGGTCGAACACGAGCATCCCTTCGCGCACCCGGAAGTCGACGCCGGGCTGCTGGCGCACGCCGTTGAGGTAGACCTCATAGGGGCCGCGTACGTCGCGCGGCAGCTTGACCCTCGAGCTGGCCATCGGCGGATTATCGCTTGAGCCGGGCGCCGGCTCACGGCGGGGGCAAGCCGGCTAGGCCGGAGCGGTGCGGCGGCGCACGCGTCCGGCGGCGGCGAGTTGGCGCTCATAGGCGCGCTCCACGATCTCGCACGCCTGCGCCGGCGTCTGCACGCGCTGCAGCAGCTGCATGTCGGTCTCGCCGATGTGACCCTGCGCGAGCGGGCCGCGCGCGAGCCAGTCGAGGAGCCCGTCCCACTCCCCGTCGCCGATCAGGATCGCCGGGACGTGGCGTGTGGTGGCGGTCTGGATCAGCGTCAGGACTTCGAACAGCTCGTCGAGCGTCCCGAACCCGCCCGGGCACACGACGAACGCGCTTGCGTAGCGCACGAACATCACCTTGCGGGCGAAGAAGTGGCCGAAGCGCAGGCCGATGTCGAGGTACGGGTTGAGCTGCTGCTCGCGGGGCAGGGCGATGTTGCACCCGATCGAGAGCGCCCCGGCGTCACGGGCGCCGCGGTTGGCCGCCTCCATCAGCCCCGGCCCCCCGCCGGTGATGATCGCGTAGCCGGCGCGCCCGAGGCACTCGCCGAGCTGGCGCGCGAGCGCGTACTCGGGGTGCTCGGGAGGGGTGCGCGCCGAGCCGAACACCGTCACGGCGCGCTCGACCCCCGAGAGCGCCTCGAAGCCGCGCGCGAACTCGGCCGCGATCCCCTTGACGCGGTCGGCGTCGGCGGCGCGGACCTCCGGTGGCTCGCCCTCGAGCCACAGCAGCAGCTCCTCGTCGAGGGTCGGCTCGCGCGGGGTTGCGAGTTCGTCGGCCACGCCGCGGAAGGTTATTGGCGCCCCGGATATCGGATCGCCGGGTCAAGCCGGGTGCGGGAAGCGGCCGCTGCGGGCCCTACCCTGTGCGGCCGTGGACGAGAACGCCGAGCAGATCCCGTACACGATCCGCCGCTCTGCACGCGCGCGCCGGGTGCGGGTGAACGTCCACGCGCACGCGGGCGTCGAGGTCGTGCTTCCGGCACGCGCGCCCGAGCGCGCTGCGGCCGCGGCGATCGTCGAGCTGCGCCCGTGGATCGAGCGGCGCCTGGCCGAGGTGCGCGCGCAGCGCGCGCGCGTCGCCGCGCGCGGCGGGCACGCTGCCCTACCTCGACGACACCCTCGAGCTGATCCGCGAGCCGGGCCGCACGCGCGCGCACCGCCGCGGCGAGCGGTTGCTGGTGCCCGACCGGCGACGCCGGCCCCGCGATCGAGCGCTTCTACCGGCGCGCGGCGAGGGCCGAGATCGAGCCGCGCCTGGAGCGCGCGGCGGCCGCCGCGGGCCTGCGCTACAGCGGCCTCGACATCCGCGCGCCAGCGCACGCGCTGGGCGTCGTGCTCGGCGCGACGGGCGGATGAGCTTGAACTGGCGCCTGCTGCTGGCCCCCGAGCGCGTCCTGCAATACGTCATCTGGCACGAGGTCTGCCACCTGCAGGTGCTCGACCACTCGCCCCGCTTCTGGGCGCTCGTCGAGCGCCACGGCCGAGCTGGCGCGAGGACCGCGCCTGGCTGTCGCGCAACGGCGCGACACTCGCTCGCCTCGGCGCAGGGCGCGCGCTCGATCGCTCGGGCGCGGGCGCGTCGTCGCGCTCGGGCCTCCGTCGGACGTACGCGAGGTCGTCCCGTCGCCCGTGTAGATCTGGCGCGGTCGCGCGATCTTCTGCTCGGCGTCCGCGACCATCTCCATCCACTGCGCGATCCAGCCGCTGGTGCGCCCGATCGCGAACATCACCGGGAACATCGCGACCGGGAGCCCCAGCGCCTCGTAGATCAGGCCCGAGTAGAAGTCGACGTTGGGGTAGAGCTTGCGCGAGGTGAAGTACTCATCGTCGAGCGCGCGCTTCTCGAGCTCGGTCGCGACGTCGAGCAGCGGGCTCTTGCCGCGCACCTCGAAGACGTCATCGAGGTGCTTCCGGATGATGCGCGCGCGCGGGTCGTAGTTCTTGTAGACGCGGTGGCCGAAGCCCATCAGCCGCTCGTTGCCGGCCTTCACGCCCTCGAGGAAGTCGGGGATGTTCTCCACCTTCTCGATCCGCGCGAGCATCCGCAGCGCGGCCTCGTTGGCGCCGCCGTGGAGCGGCCCGTAGAGCGCGGCGACGCCCGCGGCGACGGCCGTGTACGGGTCGACCTGCGTCGAGCCGACGCGTGCGCACAGCGCTCGTCGAGGCGTTCTGTTCGTGGTCGGCGTGCAGGATGAAGAGCACGTCGAGCGCACGTTCCAGGCGCGGATCGGGCTCGTATTTGAGCTCGGTCATCCTGTACATCATCCCGAGGAAGTTGCCGGCGTAGTTGAGGTCGTTGTCGGGGTAGACATACGGCTGTCCCATGTTGTGCCGGTAGGCGAACGCGGCGAGCGTGGGCATCTTGGCGAGCAGGCGGATGATCTGGATCGCGCGCACGCGCTCCTCGTGGATCTTGTTGGCGTCCGGGTAGAAGGTCGAGAGCGCCCCGACCGAGGCGACCAGCATCCCCATCGGGTTCGCGTCGTAGCGGAACCCCTGCATGAAGTCCTTGAAGTTCTCGTGCACGAAGGTGTGGATCGTGATCTCGTCGATCCAGCCTTCGAGCTCGGTCGCGTTCGGCAGCCGTGCCGTTGATCAGCAGGTAGGCGACCTCGAGGTAGGTCGAGTGCTCGCAGAGCTGCTCGATCGGGTAGCCGCGGTGCTGCAGGATCCCCGCGTCGCCGTCGATGTAGGTGATCGCGCTGCGGCACGAGGCCGTGTTCATGAACGCCGGGTCATAGGACATCAGCGCCGAATTCGTCCGGGTCGACCTTGATCTGGCGCAGCTCGGTCGCGCGGATCGTGCCGTCCTCGATCGGCAGCTCGTAGGTCCGGCCGGTGCGGTTGTCGGTCACGGAGAGGGTGTCGCGGTCGGACGGCTGGGAGTCGGCGCGCCCGTCGCTGCCGACCGCCGGGGTCTCGGTGCTCATCGGTGTCTCCTCTGCGCGGGGGTCGGGTCTCTGGGTGCGATTATGGGGCATGGAGGCGCTCGCCACGGACGCGGCCGGGCCGCTGCCGAGGCGAGGAGGGTCAGACGCGCGGCCCGTGGCGCAGCGTGGCGAGCGCACGCACCCGCGGCGGCGAGGCCGGCGCCGGGCCCCGGTGGGGTCCCCGCCGCGGCGGTCGCGGGCGGCGCGAGCGCGGACGGTGCGGGTGGACCGGCCCCGGACGCGGCCCGACGCCGCCGTCCTGGCCGAGTTCGGTCTCGGGCGTCTGGCGCACGGCCCACCGCACGATCAGGAACAGGCCGACGATCGGGATCTTCAGGAAGACCATCAGCCACAGGAAGGTCCACACGTCCACTGTGGGTCGATCGTATACCCCGGGAAACCTACGGACAACCCTGCGGCGTCCTGCGGATGCGGACGCACCGGCGAAATGCCATGTCGGCCCCTCGCCGGCGGCTCGCACGCCGCAATCGTGGCGTAGCCGCTCAGGCCAGCAGCGCGAGCGGCGCACCGCTGAACTGCGTCATCGCGTGCAGCTCACCCAGGCGCGCGACGATCTCGGCGCCCTCGAGGCGCTCGATTCGCTCGGTGCCGAACTCCTCGACGTTGAACGACGCGAGCACGGTCGCGTGCGCCATCGCGCGCCGCAGGAGCTCGTCGTCGAGCTGGTCGTGCGGGTGGGCGGCGATGTAGCCGACCAGGCCGCCGGCGAAGGTGTCGCCCGCGCCGGTCGGATCGACGACCGTCTCCAGGGGATAGGCCGGCAGCGCGAAGAAGCCCGTCCGGGTGATCAGCGCCGCCCCGTACTCTCCCTGCTTGGCGACGACGACGCTCGGCCCGCGCCCGCCGTTCTGAGGGCTCCAGCCGAGGATCTCGCGGGCGGCCGCGACCAGGTTCGGTTTGGCGGTCAGCTGGCGCAGCTCGGCGTCGTTGAGGATCACGCAGTCGACCTCGGAGATCGCCGCCACGAGCGAATCGCGGGCGATGTCGATCCACAGGTTCATCGAGTCGAGCGCGACGAAGCGGGCGCCGGCCATCTGCGCGCGCACCTCGCGCTGCAGGTCCGGCTGGATGTTGGCCAGGAACAGCACGTCGCTGGCCAGCGCGGCCTCCGAGAGCTTCGGCTGGAAGCCCTCGAACACGCCGAGCTGGGTGTCGAGCGTCTCGCGCGTGTTCAGATCCCATCCGTACTCGCCCTGCCAGAAGAACGTGCGCCCGCCGGCGACGTGCTCGATCCCGCTGACGTCCACGCCGCGCCGCTGCATCACCGCCAGCTGCTCGGTGCCGAAGTCCTCGCCCACGGGGCCGACGACGCACACCTCGCCGAAGAACGAGGCCGACAGCGCGAAGTGCACGGCGGCGCCGCCGAGCATCCGCTCGCGCTCGCCGAACGGCGTCTTGACGGTGTCGTAGGCGATCGAACCGACCACTGTGATCGACATGGGCGGGCACCTTAGCTCACGATCCGGGGCCGGACGTACCAACGTCGCCACTTAGGTAGCCTCGGGGTCGAATGCGAGCGATCCAGATGACAGAGTTCGGCGGGCCAGAGGTGCTGCGGCTGACCGAACTGCCGACGCCCGAGCCGGGACCGGGCGAGGAGCTGATCCGTGTCTCGCGCGCGGGCCTGAACTTCGCCGACACGCACACGCGCACCAACTCCTACGTGCAGAAGGCGACGCTGCCGCTGGTCCCGGGCGGCGAGGTCGCCGGCCAGCGCGCCGACACCGGCGAGCGCGTGGTCGCGCTCGTCGGCTCGGGCGGCTACGCCGAGTACGCGGTCGCGCCGAGCGAGCGGATCTTCCCGATCCCCGACGGCGTCGGGGACGGCACCGCGCTGGCGCTCGTGATCCAGGGCACCACCGCATGGCACCTGCTGCGCACGGCCGCGGCGCTGCGCGGGGGGGAGAGCGTCGTCGTCCACTCGGCCGCGGGCGGGGTGGGATCGCTCGCGACGCAGCTGGCGCCGGCGTTCGGCGCGGGCCGCGTGATCGCCACCGCCTCCAGCGAGGAAAAGCGCGATGTCGCGCGCGCGCTGGGCGCAGACGTGGCGCTCGATTCCGACCCCGGCGGGCTGACAGAGCGGCTGATCGAGGCCAACGAGGGGCGCGAGGTGGACATCGTGCTCGACTCCGCCGGCGGGGCGGTGTTCGACGCCTCGATCAAAGCGCTCGCTCCGTTCGGGCGGATCGTCGTCAACGGGATCGCGACCGGCGAGCAGAACGAGGTGCGCACGGGCTCGCTGCTGCGCCACTCGCGCTCGGTGATCGGCTTCTGGCTGTTCCACACGCTCGAGCGCCCCGGGATGTTCGCCGAAGCGCTGGCCGACCTGTTCGCGCGCGCGGTCGCCGGCGAGCTGCGCGCGATCGTCGGGCACACGTATCCGCTCGAGCAGGCGCCGCAGGCGCAGATCGACCTGCGCGCGCGCCGCACGACCGGCAAGCTGCTGCTGGACGTGACCGCGTAGATGCCCGCGACGTTCGCCGAGCTCGGCCTATCCGAGTCGACGCTGCAGGCGCTGCAGAATGTCGGCTACGAGTCGCCGAGCCCGATCCAGGAACAGGCGATCCCGTCGCTGCTGGCCGGCGGCGACGTGATCGGCCAGGCGCAGACCGGCACCGGCAAGACGGCCGCGTTCGGGCTGCCGATCATGGAGTACGTCGACCCGAGCGAGCAGGCGGTGCAGGCGCTCGTGCTGACCCCGACGCGCGAGCTCTGCATCCAGGTGACGCAGGCGCTGCGCGCGTACGGCTCGCACAAGGGCGTCGACGTCGTCGCGGTGTTCGGCGGCGCCCCGATCCGCACCCAGCAGGCGCAGCTGCGCGCCGGTGGCCACGTCGTGGTCGGCACCGTCGGGCGCGTGCTCGACCTGATCTCGCGCCATTCGCTGATGCTGACCGACTGTCGGTTCGTGGTGCTCGACGAGGCCGATGAGATGCTCGACCTCGGCTTCCTCGAGGACGTCGAGCGGATCCTCGCGCTGACCCCGGCAAGCCGCCAGACGGCGCTGTTCAGCGCGACGATGCCGCCGCCGATCCGAAAGCTCGCCGACCGCTACATGTACGACCCGGAGATAATCCAGGTCGAGGCGGCGACGCTGACGATCGACACGGTCGCGCAGTTCCAGCTGCCGGTCGACGCGCGCCACAAGCCGGAGATGCTGGTCGAGGTGCTGCGGGCGGAGCGTCCCGATCAGGCGATCGTGTTCGTACGCACGAAGATCCGCTGCGACCAGCTCTACCGCACACTGCGCGACCGCGGGCTGAATGTGCGCGCGCTGCACGGCGACATGTCGCAGGGCTCGCGCGACGGCGTGATGCTCGCGTTCAAGGCCGGGCGCGTGCCGGTGCTCGTGGCGACCGACGTCGCCGCGCGAGGCCTCGACATCACGACCGTCACGCACGTCATCAACTACGACGTGCCCACGAGCCCCGACACCTACGTGCACCGGATCGGGCGCACCGGGCGGGTCGGGCGCACCGGCCGGGCGATCACGTTCGTCGAGAACCGCCAGCAGCGCGAGCTGGAGGCGATCGAACGCCACATCGGCACGAGCATCGCGAAGTGGGAGCGCGGCGCCGAGGCGCCGCCGACGCCCGTGCGCGAGCGCCCGCGGCGGCACTCCAAGCCGCGTATCTCGCGGCGCGACGACGGCGAGCCCTACGTCAAGCTGGTGCTCAGCGGCGGGCGCGCCTCCGGGCTCGAGGTCGCCGACATCGTCGGTGCCGTGACCTCGCGCGCGGGGCTCGACGGCGAGGCGGTGCGCGATGTCCTGGTGCTGGACCGATTCTCGTTCCTGTCCGTGCCGGAGCGCGAGGCCGAGCGCGTGATCGAGGCGGTCGACGGCACGCAGATCGGATCCAGCCGGCCCGAGTCGCTGAGCCTCGAGCGCGTCCGGGTACAGTAGGCGCCATGTCCACAGTCACCATGCAGACAACCGAGGGGCCGATCGTCTTCGAGCTGTTCGACGACGAGGCGCCGAAGACCGTGGAGAACTTCCGCAAGCTCGCCTCCGACGGCTTCTACGACGGGCTCTCCTTCCACCGCGTGATCAAGGACTTCATGATCCAGGGCGGCTGCCCGCAGGGGACCGGCACCGGCGGCCCCGGCTACACGTTCGAGGACGAGATCAACCCGCACAAGATCGTCCGCGGGGCGCTCGCGATGGCCAACGCGGGCCCGAACACGAACGGCTCGCAGTTCTTCATCGTCACCGCCGAGTCGTGCCCGTGGCTCGACGGCAAGCACACCGTGTTCGGCCGGGTGACCGAGGGCATGGACGTCGTCGACCGGCTCGAGGGCGTCGCGACCGACGGCGCCGACCGCCCGGACGAGCCGATCGGCATCGAGTCGATCGCGCTGTCGGAGTAGCGCTCGTCCGGATCGCGGGAGGGCCGGATGACCGGCCCGTTCCCGCCCCTGGCCACGCGGCCAGGACCAACCCGCGGCCGTCCCACAGGAGTAAAGTGTCTCCCACCAGCGAACGAGCAGGGGAGAGGAACATGGCGACGGTCGAGCAGCACCCCGCGGAGATCCAGAACGGGACCGTGCAGGAGTTACCGGATCCCGGTCGAGAATCCCGCCACCGGCGAGATGATCGCCACGGTGCCCGACCTGGGCGCCGCCGCAGGTCGCCGACCATGGCAGCGCGCGGCCGCGCGGCCCAGCCGGAGTGGGAGGCGTACGGGTTCGAGGGCCGCGCGCGGTCATGCGCCGCGCCCAGAAGTGGGTGATGGACAACGCCGAGCGGATCATCGAGACGATCTCTCGGAGACCGGCAAGACCTACGAGGACGCCCAGCTCGCGGAGATCGGCTACGCCGGCAACGCCTTCGGCTTCTGGGCCAAGTACGGGCCGAGGAGTACCTCGCGGACGAGAAGCGTCAAGTCCAGCCAGGTCCTCGTCGAAGGGCAAGAAGCTGATCCTGCGCTTCCGGCCGCTCGGGCTGATCGGCGTGATCGGGCCGTGGAACTACCCGCTGACGAACTCCTTCGGCGACTGCATCCCGGCCCTGATGGCGGGCAACAGCGTGATCCTGAAGCCTCAGCGAGGTGACTCCGCTGACCTCGCTGCTGCATCGCCGAGGGGATGCGCGAGTGCGGCCTGCCCGAGAACGTCCTGCAGATCGCGACCGGCCGCGGCGAGACCGGCGCGGCGCTGATCGAGCACGTCGACATGGTGATGTTCACCGGCTCGACGCGCACCGGCCGCAAGGTCGCCGAAGCGGCTGCCAAGCGCCTGATCCCGGCTTCGCTCGAGCTCGGCGGCAAGGACCCGATGATCGTGCTGCGCCGACGCCGACCTCGAGCGCGCGGCCAACTTCGCGACCTACTACTCGATGCAGAACGCCGGCCAGACGTGCATCTCGATCGAGCGCGTATACGTCGAGGAGCCGGTGTACGACGAGTTCGTCGCGAAAGTGTCCGACAAAGTGCGCGAGCTGCGCGTCGGCAAGACCAGAAGGCGGCACGGGCTCGGTCGAGGTCGGCGCGATCACGTTCCCGCCGCAGCTCGACATCATCAGCGACCACGTCGACGACGCGGTGCAGAAAGGGCGCGCGCGTCCTCACGGGCGGCCACCAGGCCCCGGGCGCCGGCCGCTTCTACGAGCCGACGGTGCTCGTCGACGTCGACCACTCGATGAAGATCATGACCGAGGAGACGTTCGGGCCGACGCTGCCGATCATGAAGGTCGACGACGCCGAGGAGGCGATGCGGCTCTCCAACGACATCGCCGTACGGCCTCGGCGCGTCGGTGTTCACGCGCGACACCGACGAAGGGCGAGCAGATCGCCCGCCGCATCGAGGCCGGGCGCGGCGAACGTCAACGACGCCCTGATCAACTACACGGTGCTCGAGCTGCCGATGGGCGGCGCCAAGGAGTCCGGGCTGGGTTCGCGCCACGGCGCGGGCGGGATCCGCAAGTACTGCTCGCAGCAGGCGATCGTCGTGACCCGGCATGGCGATGAAGAAGGAACTGTTCATGTACCCGTACAAGTCGCGCACGTCGCGCCTGCTGGCGGGTCTCTTCAAGTTCCTGTACGGCCGCGGCAAACGCGCCTGAGCGACGCTTCAGCGTGCGCTAGGAGCCGTTCGAGCTAGGCGCACGCCGAGCAGCCGCTCGAGCTGCGGGATCGTCTGCTCCGCCGGTGTGGTGGACGGTCGCCATGCCGAGCTCGCGGCGGGCGTCGAGGTTGAAGTCGAGGTCGTCGACGTAGACGCAGCCTCGGGCGCGACACCGGCGCGCTCGGCGCCGAGCTCGTACATCCGCCGGGCGGGCTTGCGCATGCCCTCCTCGCCGGAGATCACGACGCCGTCGAAGAGCTCGTCGAAGAGCTCGCGCGGGTAGCGATGCACGCCCCAGGAGTTGGACACGAGCACCGTGCGCACGCCCTGCGTGACGCGCGAGACGCACGGCGTCGACCATCGCCTCGTCCGGCGTCGACACCGGCGAACAGGCCGTCGATGAGCCCGTCGGCATCGACCTCGAGCAGCGCCGCGAAGCGCTGCTCGAACTCCGCCTCGGCGATCTCGCCGGTCTCGAGCTGCGACCAGCAGCTGCGCGCGGCCGGGTCGCGCCGGAAGGCGGCCGGCGAGCGGCTGCGGGTCGATCTCCGCGACTGCGGCAGTAGGCGTGGAACGACGCGAAGAGGTTCGTCGTCAGCACGCCGCCCCAGTCGATCAGGAGCGCCGCGTGCGCGGCCGCCTCGTCCGGCTGCTCAGCCGCCTCGAGCCACCTCCTCGGCTTGGCGCGCGAGCTCCACGACGCCCTCGCCGAACTGCTTGAGGTAGGGGTCGTCGGTCGTGCCGGCGATCGCGCGCTTGTAGTTGCCCTCCATGAACACGACGGTCTTCCAGAGCGCGAGCGTCGTGTACCAGCGGAGGTCGCGCATCGAGCGCCCGGATCGCTCCTCGTAGCGCGCGATCAGCTCGCCGCGGGTCGGGAAGCCCTCCGCGCGCGTGACGCTGCCGAGGTGCTCGCGGAGCCCGCTCGCCGGGGTCGGCGGCCTCGCTCCACATCATGCACAGGTAGCCGACGTCCGCGAGCGGGTCGCCGATCGTCGCCATCTCCCAGTCGAGCACCGCGGCGAGGCGCGCGGGCGCCTGCGGCGCGAAGATCGTGTTGCCGAGGCGGTAGTCGCCGTGCACGATCGTCGCCGGCCCGGACTCGGGCAGGTTCTCGGCGAGCCACGCGCCGACGCTCTCCACGGCCGGGATCTCGCGCGTCCTGTTGATGCTCCCAGAGCCCGCCGAAGCGGCGCAGCTGGCGTTCGAGGTAGCCGGTGGGCTTGCCGAAGCCCTCGAGGCCCGACGGCGCGCCAGTCGACGGCGTGGATCTCGACGAGCGCGTCGATCAGCTCCTCGCCGATGCGCCGGCGCTCGGGCGGGCTGTCGAGCGCGGCCGGGACGCTCGCGACGATCACATCGCCCTCGACGCGCTCCATCACGTAGAACGGCGCGCCGATCATCTGCTCGTCGTCGCACGACCGCGAGCACGCGCGGAACGCGCGCCGGCGTGTCGCTGAGCGCCCGCAGCAGCCGCGCCTCGCGCAGCACGTCGTGCGCGCTCGGCGGCAGCGGCGGCCGCGGCGGGCGGCGCAGCACGAACTCGTGCTCGCCGCGCTCGATCAGGTAGGTCACGTTGGAGTGCCCCTCGCCGATCGGCGTCGCGCGCACCTCGCCCTCGCCGAGGCCCGTGCTCGTCGAGGAACGCCTCGAGCGGCTCGAGCACCAGCAGCGGCGGGCGGCTGTTGGCCGCGCCCGTCCGCGTGCGTGCGCGACGATGTCGTCGGGAGCGATCGGCGTGCTCACGGCGGAAAAGCTATATTCGACCGCAACCTTCCCTGCGCTGCGGTGTCTGTGTCCCATGCTCAGATTCCGCTCCCTCTCCCCCCTCCTCGCCGGCGCGATCGCCGCCCCGGCCTCGCGGCCGCCCAGGCATCCGCCTCGACCGGCTCAGACCGTCTTCTTCGAGGCGGGCTCGAGCCTCTTCGAAGACGCGCCCGAAGGCGCTCTCGCAGATGCAGCATCTCGGCGTCCGCGCGCTCCGCGTGGAGCTGCCGTGGCGCTAAGTCGCCCCGGGTGCCAACAGCGTGACGCGGCCGAGCTTCGACGCGACGAACCCGGCGTCCTACAGCTGGGCTGAATACGACGCCGATCCTGAGCGAGGCGCACGAGCTCGGCTGGCAGGTGCTGCTGACGGTCACCTCGCCGGTGCCGAAGTGGGCGACCTCGAACAAGAAGGCGACTACCTCACGCGGCCCGACGACCGCGATTTCCAGGAATTCATGACCGCGGTCGGCACGCCACTACGGCTCCGAGGTGTCGCTGTACTCGATCTGGAACGAGCCCAACCACCCGGCGTTCCTGCTCCCGCAGTGGCTCGAACGGCACGCCCGCCTCGCCGCGCATCTACCGCGGCCTCTTCCTGGCGGGCTACGCCGGCCTGAAGGCCGGCGGCCTCGCGCATCCGAAGGTGCTGATCGGCGAGACGGCGCCGACCGGCTACGACCAAGGCGCCGCGAAGGGCCTGCACGACGTCGCGCCGCTCGCGTTCCTGCGCGGAGCGCTGTGCCTGAACGCCACTACCGCAGCCTCCTCGTGCCAGAAGCTGCCGATGACGGTTACGCGCACCACGCCTACACGACGGCCGCGGGGCCGTTCTACCGGCCGACCGGGCCGCGACGACGTCACGATCGGCGTCGCTCGTCGCGGCTCTCGTCGCGCGCTCGACCTCGCCGCGCAGCGCCCACGCGATCCCGTCGGGCATGCCGATCTACCTGACGGAGTTCGGGGTGCAGAGCAAGCCCAACCGCTACCTCGGCGTCTCGGTCCAAAGCAGGCGGAATACGACGCGATCGCCGAAAAGATCGCCTGGTCGAACTCGCGCGTGGCGGCCTTCTCGCAGTACCTGCTGCGCGATGACCCGCTCGGCGGCCCTCCGGGCTCGAGCGTGCACGGCGGCTCCGTGGGCTTCCAGACGGGCCTCGAGTACCACAACGGAAGCCCAAGCCGCTCTACTTCGCCTGGCCGGTGCCGCTGACGGTGACCCCTCGCACGGCCGCTACTCGCTGTGGGGCCTCATCCGCCCGGCGCCCGGCTCGACCCAGGTGACGGTGCTCGTGCGAGCGCAAGGGCTCGCGGCGCTTCCGCCGCTGGCGACCGTCACGACGAACAGCCGCGGCTACTGGACGCTTACTCCTCCGCAACCGCGGGCTCGCGTGGCGCGTGCGCTGGGTGAGCCCCGCGGGCCGACCTACGAAGGCCCGGCGATCAAGGCCTACTGAGCGCTCCCGGGCGCTCGTTCCCGGCCCGCGCGCGCCGCGGGCCGGGACGGGCGCCCGGCCCCGCCCCACCGCCGCGGGGTCCCGCCCCGGCACGGCCCTACGATGAGTGCCGATGCCTGAGCTGCCCGAGGTCGAGATCACGGCGCGCCTGCTCGACGGCGCGCTGCCGGCGCGACGATCGCCTCTGTGCTCGCGCCGGGGGTCAACGCGCTGAAGACACTTCGAGCCGCCGCTGACGGCGCTCGAGGGCCAGCGGATCGAGGCGGTCCGCCGCCGCGGCAAGCACCTGATCGTCGACGTCGAGGACCGGTCCGCCCGCTGTCGCTGCTGATCCACCTGATGTCGGCCGGCCGGCTGCAGCTCTACGACAAGCTCGCCGGGCCGCGCGACCGGACCTCGCGGCTGCTCGTGCGGATCGAGCCCGGACCGGGCGATGAGGGCCCTCGCGAGCTGCGGCTGCGCGAGTTCGGCTCCAAGCAGGCGGCTTGGGTGAAGCTGCTGCGAGACAGACGAGCTGTTCGAGGACGACGCGCTCGCCTCGCTCGGCCCGGAGGCGTGGCCGGAGCCCTTCGCGCCCGGGCAGCTGCAGGAGCTGCTCGACGCGCCGCGGCCGCTGCACGCGGTGCTGCGCGACCAGCACGTGATCGCCGGCATCGGGCGCTCGTGGGTCGACGAGATCCTGTGGGAGGCGCAGCTCTCGCCGTTCAAGCGCGGCTCGGACCTCGACGCCGAGGAGGCGCAGGCGCTGCGCGGGGCGATCGTGGGCATGCTCGGCGGGGCGCTCGAGCACTACGAGCAGGCGTCGCGCTGCCGATCCCCGACAAGCTGCCGATGCCGCTGCGGGTCCACCGGCACGAGGGCGAGCCGTGCCCGCGCTGCGGGCACGACGCTCGCAGGCGGTCCACTTCGAGGACTACGTGATCGCCTACTGCCCGGCGTGCCAGACCGAGGGGCGGGTGCTCAAGGACCGCCGGCTCTCGCGACTCTTGCGCTGACGGGTGCCCTAGGCGGCGCGCGCACCGCTCGCGGTCGCTGCAACAGCGTCCAGCGGCCGGCGCTCTGCCCCGGCGCGGCGCAGCCGTCGCGCGAGCAGCGACTCGCGCGCCTGCGCGAGCGTCTGAGAGAGCTCGGCCGGGATCAGCCGCCGGCGCGCGAGCAGGGCGTCGCCGGCGGGCGCGAGCTCGTCGCCGGCGCGCCTGGCCAGGCGGTCGAGCGCCGGCAGCTCGCGGCCGAGGCCTGGACTGCGGATGACCGACAGCGCGGCGATCTCCGAGGGCACGAGCTCGAGCACGCCCCCGCCGAAGCTGCGGCCCTCGAGCTCAGCGCTCAGCAGAGTCAGCGAGCAGTGAAACCCGGCGACCAGGTCGGCCGCGGCGAGCCCGCAGCCGGGGAGCAGCGCGCCGCGGTAGATCGTGTCGGTGCTGAGCGCCCCCGCCTCGTTGAGCAGCAGCCGCGGGTGCAGGTGCGAGCGCTTGGAGAGCATCAGGCTCCCGCTGCGCACCTGCGGCACGCGATACCAGGGACTGCGCGTGCGGCACTTGAAGCGACGGTCCAGGCCGGCGGCCGCTCCGGCGCGCAGGTAGGCGCGCGGCCGGGGCGAGAGCGCCGGGTCGGGCGAGCCGGGGCCGAAGTCGAGCAGCCAGGCGCGAGCACCCGCCGCGAGCGCCGCGCGATGATCGGCGGCGGTGAAGCGCAGGCCGGGCGCAAGGCGCCCGCGGGCCAGCAGCGGGCGCGCCCACGGCGCCAGCCCGTGCTCGCGCGCCGTCGGCTGATCGACGCAGAAGAACGAGTTCGCGCCCGTCACGATCCCGACCTCGATGCGCGCTATCCCCCCGAGGCGCGTGACGCAGGGCAGCGCGCTCGCGGCTGTGAGCGCCTCGCGATGGCGCGGCTCGAGCAGCGAGCGCGACCAGTTGCGCTCCTCCGGGCGCGGCGCGTACTCCCAGCCGCAGCTGGCGCCGCTCGTTGCGTGCTCGACGATCCGCATCGGCGCGGGCGTGCGCCGTGGCGCGCCGCGCACTCCGCTCAGCACCGTCACCTCCTGCAGCACGCCCGGAAACGAGCCCGGCGCGAACAGGTCGAAGCGCAGGCGCTCGAGGTGACGCACGAGCCATGCGCGCACGAGCGCCGCCGAGCTGCCCGTGAAGCACTCCGACGGCAGCACCATCGCGACCGCGCCGCCCTCGCGCACGCGCGCGAGCGAGCCGAGCAGCACGGGGATCCACAGGTTGCCGACGCCCGCGAAGCCGACGCCCAGGCGGCGGCCGAGGCGCTCGATCGCGCGCTTGTCGGCGGCGCCGATGAACTGGTAGCGCACGAACGGCGGGTTGCCGAGCAGCAGGTCGAACGAGTCGTTGCGATCCGCGGCCCAGGCGAGCGCCGATCCGCGCAGCACCCGCCCCGGCAGCCCCGTCGTGCGCAGCGAGACCTCGGCCTTGGCCGCCTCCGCCGCGGCGAGCTCTATCGCCTCCACCGCGGCAACGCGCGCGGACAGCTCGCAGCGGCCGAGGCCGCGCACGAACGCGCCGTCGCCGGCGCTCGGCTCGAGCACGTGCAGGGAGCCGCGCTGGCCCACCAGCTCGCGCGCGCGCTCGAGGCAGAAGTCGACCAGCGCTCCGGGCGTGTAGTAGCCGCCGCGCAGCTTCTGCGGCGTCACCTCCGCGCGCGTCCTCACGATCGGCGAGACTACGCGCGGGCGCGGTCAGAGCGCCTGCCTGTGCGCCGCCGCGCCGAGGCGGCGCGAGCCCACCGCGATGCGCACGCTGATCTACTCGATGGGAGTCTCGCTCGACGGCTACATCGCCGGCCCGGGCGGCGAGATCGGGTGGGGCGCGCCCGACGAGGAGCTGCACGCCTTCCACAACGAGCAGGCGCGCGAGGCCTCGATGCAGCTCTACGGGCGGCGCCTCTACGAAACGATGCTGGCGTGGGCTGACCCGGAGCGGCTGCCCGGCGGCTCCGAGGCGGTGCTCGAGTTCGCTCAGATCTGGCGCGAGACCCCGAAGCTCGTCTTCTCGCGCACGCTCACGGGCGTGCAGGAGGGCTTCGAGCTCGCAGGCGCGGACGCGGTCGCGAGCGTCGCCGAGCTGAAGCGCGCGGCGGGCGGCGAGCTCGCGTGCGGAGGGGCGGGACTGGCCTCCACGCTTGCGGGCGCCCGCCTGATCGACGAGTACCGCGTGTTCGTCAGCCCGGTGCTGCTCGGAGGCGGCACGCCCTACCTGCGGGCCGAGCTGCGCGCGCGGCTCGACCTCGAGCTGCTCGAGCAGCGGCGCTTCGGGAGCGGCGTCGTCTACCTGCGCTACCGCTCTGACGCGGGCCCTGCCACCCGCGCGCCGAGCGGCTAGCCTCGGCGTCCAGGGACCTGGCCCGGTGGCGCCAAGCGGGCCTTCAGCCCCGACGGAGTGGGTTCGACTCCCGCCAGGTCCATGCCGAGCAGCTCATTCCGCGCCGGACACCTGGCGCAGCCCGACAAGGTCGTAGCGCCAGAAGGCTTCTGCGTACACGAGCGCGCCGGTCATCCACGGCTCGTGTGCCGGCGTCAGGAGAACTTGGAACCCCGCGTCGGGGATCCGCACCGAGGGCTTGCCGAAGCCGCGCGGGATCGCCGGCTCAAAGCCGAGACGGGAGTAGTAGGCCGGGTCGCCCTCGAGGAAGATCGCCGGGACGCCGCGCTCGGCCAGGATCTCGGCGCCGCGGGCGACGAGCGCTGCGCCGATCCCCTGCCGCCGGTGGCTCGCGGCGACGGCGAGCGGGCTCAGGACCTGTACGTCGAGGAGTCTCGCCGGCGCGTCGATGAAGCCGCGGGAAAAGGTGACGTTCCCGACGATCTGTCCGTCGTCGCTCGCGACGAGCGACAGGCGCAGCGCGTCGGGGATGCTCGCGTGGAGGTCCTCGATCAGCCGCCCGACGCGCTCGCCCTGATCGCCGAAGGCCGCTTCGTGCAGCCGCATGACGGAGTCGAGGTCCTCGGGTCGCTCGGCGCGCACCTCCATGACGGGAACCTATCGGGGAGGACCCGGAGCGAGGTCCCATCGTGCGCACGTTCCCCCGGCGCTGCAGGTCGGGTTTCCCGGCTACGCCCGAGTACGCGCTACGGATGCTCGTGCCGCATGGTGAGGAAAGGATGGTAGGTCTCCGACAACGACCGGATGGAGGCGCAGTCATGGGCGCGAAAGCGGATCAGATCAAGGGGCGCGCGAAGCAGGGCGTCGGAGCTATCACCGGCGACGAGGACCTGAAGAGCGAGGGGCAGGCCCAGGGGGACATCGGCAAGATCGAGGGCAAGGTGGGCTCAGCCGTCGAAAAGGCCGAGGGCGCATTTGAGGGTCTGAAAAAGGCCGTCAAGCGCAAATAGACGCAGGTACTTCCACGGCACCCCGGTGGTCGTCCACTCATGCCCCAAGGCGGACACGCCGGGCGGTTATGCCAGGACGGGAGGGGGCCACCGCGACGAGCCCTGCCACCGTGGCGCGATAGCATCGCCGGGGCGCAAAGAGCGATTCGGGAGATCCAGATGGCAGACGACCAAGAAGTCGCGGACTGGAACGTGGCCGAGTGGCGCGGCAAGACTCTCGTGGACATCGAGGGCGCGAAGATCGGCAAGCTCCAGGACGTCTACGTCGACGTCGAGACCGACGTGCCGCAGTTCGGGACCGTCAAGGAAGGGCTCATCGGTCGGCACCTCACGTTCGTGCCGCTCGGCGGCATCAAAGTCGGTCCCGATGAGCTGCAAGTAGGCGTGTACAAGAGCCAGGTGGAGGGCGCGCCGAACATCGAACTGCACGGGGATGAGCTGTCGCAGGCCGACGAGTCGGCGCTCTACCACCACTACGAGCTCAACTACACCCCCCCCAACACCGAGAGCGGACGCCGACTCGCTCGGCGTTAGCGCCGGCAGCAGTTTGCGCTCATCACGCCCATGATCGAACCAGGCGAGGAGGCCCCCGACTTCACGCTCCCCGACCAGGACGGCAGGGACGTGAAGCTCTCAGACCACAGGGGCACCCCGGTGGGGGTCTACTTCTATCCCAAGGCGGATACAAGCTAAGGCAAACACAGTAGGTGCCTCCTCCAGTTCGGCGACGTGGGGAAGGGACTCGCCGGTGGGTCGTTCACACGAGCTGCTCCCCGTCGGAAGATCGAGAACGGACACTGTGGGACCATGGGCGCGTTGCGGTGTCGGTCGAGTACACTCGCCCTGGGGCGAGACGCGATCTCGCTCGGACCGAGCGCGACTGTTAGGGGGACGGGGCGATGCGGGTTACACGGGTGCTGGCAGTAGCTTTCCTGGTGTCAGCGGTGTTCGGGGTTCTGACCGCGCCGGCGGTCGCCAAGAGCACACTTGCGCTAACGATCGGGCCGCACGGCGAAACGATGCCACGGGCCGAAGAAGAGGCGGTCGTCTACGTGATATTCCCGCTCGAAGGGCGCACCTGCGGCACCTCGTCGTTCGGGAAGCTGGCGTCCAACAATGCGGCAAAGGACAACTTCGAAGTCCCGACGTTCGTGTCCGACGAATGCTTCATCGGAGAAGAACCCGAAACGACATACGTGTTTGGCGGGGATGTCACCTCGGCGACGTTCACCGACAAGGGCAAGGTGACCGTCAAGACCAGCGAAAAACTGTCGATCCGGATCCCGCCCGGGTGCACCTACGCGTTTGCCAAAATCGCAGCGCCGTTCGACGCGGAGGGTGGTACCACGGAAGCCACCGGCACCGCGGTCGGCAAGCTGAAGAAGCCGTCGGCGGCCGAATGCGCTGCGACCGACACGTTCTCCTACGTGATCAAAGTGGTGGATGGCGCCGCCGAACTGTTCACGGCGAACGTGGTGCCGTAGCCGCGCTCGGTGCGACGCACCGTCCGCCGGGCGGTCGCGCAGAGTACGGCGCCTGCCCTCGCCCTGCGGGAGAATGCAGGCCGCTCCACGGCATCCTCCAGCGATACATCTACCGATACCCTGGTGGGCTACCGAAGCCTGTCGATCGAACCGCGCGGATCGCCGGCCGGTTCAAGCGGCGATTCGGTCCGATCGTGAAGGCGGCCAGGGCGTGTCTGCGTCCCGCTGTCTAGGATCTGGCGATGATCGAACCAGGCGAGGAGGCCCCGGACTTCACGCTCCCCGACCAGGACAGCAGGGACGTGAAGCTGTCCGACTTCCACGGCACCCCGGTTGTCGTCTACTTCTATCCCAAGGCGGACACGCCCGGCTGCACGACGCAGGCGTGCGGGGTGCGCGACCATCAGCGCGACTACGCAGGCGAGAACGCCGTCGTGCTCGGCATCTCGCCCGACCCCGTCGCGAAGGTCAAGCGCTTCCACGAGAAGCAGCAGCTGAACTTCTCGCTGCTCGCCGACGAGGGACACGCGGTCGCGGACGCCTACGGCGTCTGGGTGGAGAAGTCGATGTACGGCCGCAAGTACTTCGGCAACGAGCGCACGACGTTCGTGATCGGGCCCGACGGCCGCGTCGCAGAGGTGCTGCGCAAGGTCAAGCCCGCCGAGCACGACGAGCTCGTGCTCGCCGCGCTGCGCGAGTCGGCCGCGCCGACGGTGTAAGTAGCCGCGCCGTAGCGCGGCCCCCGGGCGCTTGCCCGGGCGGCTCCGCTCGGGTAGATTCGGTTGTTCCGCGGCCCGTCGGTCGCAGGGCCCAGGAAATGGCGCGGTAGGGACGCCGCGACCGGCAGCTTGGGTGTCGCGCTGTGTGGGGCCGTGCCTGGAGGAGCTTGGGGTCCCGCAGAAACCAGAAGGGGGAAACCATGTCGTTGCTCTGGGGCAATCGCTCCTCGATCCGCCGGGCGGTGCTCGCCGCCTGCGTGCTCTCCGGCGCGCTGCTTGCGCTGGTGCTTCCGGCCGGCGGCCGGGCAGCCGCGCTGCCGACACTGAACGTCTCGCTCGGGAAGGGCTCGATCGCAGTCTCGGGATCGACCGCAGCCGGGGGCGTGAACGTGGTCGTGACGTCAGCAAAGGGTCTGAAGGAACCCGCCGCGATCCTGTTCAGGGTCGATCCCGGCGTCAGCATCGCCGAACTCGAAGCGGTGCTCAACTCCAAGAAAGCGAAAGACCCCAACAACGCCAACGGCCTCGGCACGATCGCGTTCGACGAGGAAGGCGTCCCTGGCGGCACGAGCGAAGCGCAGACTCAGCTGACCCCGGGCACCTGGGTCGCACTCGACCTCGAAGGCGAAGGCGGGCCCAAGGCGAAAGCCGTCTTCACCGTCGCCGCCACGCCGTCCCCGGCCGCGCTGCCGGCGGCGGCCGCCGTCGAGCGGACGATCGAGTTCGGCTTCCGCGGTCCCACCACACTGCACGACGGCGAGCTGGTGCGCTTCGAAAACGAAGGCTTCCTCGTGCACATGGACATCGCGTTCCCGGTCAAGAACCACAAAGCCGCCCTGCTCGCGGCGCACGACCTGCTGATCGGCAAGGAAAAGGCGCTCGAAAAGCTGATCGCGGGCCCGCCGATGGCCTTCTACGGCCCGATCGGCCATGGCGGCTTCCAGCAGGAGACGATCTCCGCCAAGCCCGGCTGGTACGTGCAGGTGTGCTTCATGGACACCCAGGACGGCCGCTCGCACAACCTGCTCGGCATGGAGCGCCCGATCCAGATCCTCAAATAGGCGCATGCCTCGCCCGCTGCGCGCCGGAGCTCCCGGCGCGCAGCGGGTCGCATCCGCGCGCGCGGCTCAGCGGATCAGCGAGTCCATGCGGGTCGCGGCGATCGTCTCGCGCAGCGTCGCGAGCGCCTCGTGCCGGGGGCGCCAGGAGAGCTCCCGGCGCGCCTTGGCCGTGCTCATGATCACGGGCTCGCGGAACGCCGCGACCCATTGCGCCTGCGCCGGCAGGAAGCCGAGCCGCGAGATCGTCTCGGCGACGGCGTCGACAGCCAGTTCGGGGACGGGGATCGAGTACCAGCCGAGCTCCTCGGCCAGCGTCCTGACCGTGAGCTGCCCCGGCCCGGCGACGTTGTAGACCCCCGCAGAGCCGCGTCCGAGCACGCCGGCCCGCATCGCCGTGGCGACGTCGTCGTGGTGGACGAGCTGGAACGGCACGCCCGGGTCCGGCAGCACCGGGCGCAGGATCGGGACCCCCTCGAGCAGGCTCAGCACGGGCCCGGGCAGGCGCTCTGAGATCTGCGTGTACGGGAGCGAGTCGATCAGCAGCGGCGCCTGCGGCCCGGCGACGATGCACGGCCGGAACACGTAGGCCGCGGTCTTCGAGCCGTGCAGCGCGTCGGCGAGCAGTTCCTCGACCTCGGCCTTCTGGGCCGAGTAGTAGTGGCTCGCCGTGCCGCGCGCAGGAACATCCTCGGTCAGCGGCTGCGGGTTGTCGCCGTGGAAGCCGTACGCGGCCACCGAGGAGGCGTACACGAGCCGCTTGACCCCGGCCGCGACCGACTCGTCGAACACGTTGCGCGAGCCGTTGAGGTTCACGCGCCGGCTCGCCTTCAGGCTCCCCATGATGATGAACGCGAGGTGCACGACGACGTCGGCTTCCTCGATGAGCGCGGCGACCTTGCGCCGGTCGAGCACGTCGCCGCGGCGGTAGACGACCTTCTTCCAGCCGAGCGTGCGCGGGTCGAACGGGCGGCGCGCCATGCCGAGGATGCGCCCGACCTCGCGCGAGCGCTCGAGCGCCGTCACGACCGCCTTGCCCATCTCGCCGGTCGGTCCCGTGACCGCGACGGTCAGCGGGCGCGCCCGCTGGGCTCTCGGCGCTGGGGCCATGTGTGCGTTCTACCGCATCGGCGTGTCCGCGTGCTGGCGCTGGCGATCGCGGCGGCGCTGCTGGCGGGCTGGGCCTAGGGCGCAGTCGCGCATCGCCCGCCTGCGGACGGAGGACGCGGCGGGCTCCCGTACATTTGGAACCGTGCCCGTGCTGCTCGCATCGACGTCGGTCGGCCAGAGCCTGACGACGTTCTTCGACGCCGTCGGCCAGTTCTTCTCCGACCTGGCCGCCGTGCACTGGCCGGCGCTCGTGATCGGCCTGTTCTTCTTCGGCGCCAACCTGACGCTGCGCTCGCGCGCGTTCTTCAACAGCCTGCGCGCCGCCTACCCGTCGGTCACGTTCCCGTTCCGGCGCATCTGGGGCGCCTATCTCGCCGCGGTCGGGTTCAACAACGTCGTCCCGGCGCGCGGCGGCGACGTCATCAAGCTGTTCCTGACGAAGTCCTCGATCCCCGGCTCGCGCTACCCCACCGTGGCGGCCGCGTTCTTCGTCGAGTCGATCTTCGACGCGTGCGTCGGATTGCTGGTGCTGATCTACGCGTTCACGCAGGGCGTGTTCCCGAAGCCGCCCGATTTCTCGAAGCTGAGCTCGTTCGACATCTCGTTCTTCGCCGTGCACTTCCGGCTGACGCTGTTCCTGATCACGGTGTTCGCCGTCGCGGGCCTCGTCGCGTTCGCGCTGCTCTCCGGGCGGGCGCGCGCCTTCTGGCTGCGCGTGCGCCAGGGCCTCACGATCCTGTCCGACCGGCCGCGCTACCTGCGCGAGGTGGCCTCGCTGCAGGCGCTCGCCTGGTCGTGCCGGTTCGCGGCCTTCTGGTTCATGCTCGAAGCGTTCCGCGTCGGCGGGTCGATCCAGAACGTGCTGCTCGTGTTCGGCGTCAACCAGGTCGCGGGCGCGGTCCCGTTCACGCCCGGTGGCGCGGGCGTGCAGCAGGCGCTGCTCGTCAAGGTGTTCGCCGGCACCGCCAGCACGGCCGTCGTCGCCGCCTACTCGGTCGGCCAGCAGATCGCGATCGCGGCCTTCACGGCGGCGCTCGGACTGGCGGCGATCTTCTTCATCTTCCGATTCCGCTCCTTCCGCGAGGTGATCTCGGCCGGACGGGCCTCGCAGCAGGCCGAGCGCGAAGCCGAGCGCGCGGGCAGGCTCGACGACGATGACGAGGACGACGCCCCGTTCGCGGACGAGGAACCGCCCGGCCCTCGCCGGAGCGTGCGCGCCGCCGAGCGCCCGCGCTACTGAAGGCCCGCGCGGGCCTCGCGCACGAGCGCGACCGCCTCGGGGAAGACGCGGGCGATCACGGTGCGGATCTGCTCGGCCTGCGCCTCGGCGTTGCCCTGGATGTTCACGCGCCCCACAGCGGCGACCGTCATGTCGACCGCGAGCTTGATCGCGTTGTCCGCCCAAGCCAGGCGCTGGGTGCCCTGCATCTGCTCGGCGAACTCCGCCAGGCGCCGCTGCAGCTCCTCCGGGTCGCCGAATATGTCTCCGAGGCCGCCGCCTTCCATGCTCAGATCATAGACTGCCCTGCTCGATGCCCAGCCAAGCCGAGATCCGTGAGCAGGTCGCGAGCGAGGACCATCGCCGCGCCCGCCTGGCGGTGCCCGCGTTCGGCGGCGGGTTCCTGTACCTGCTGAGCGCGATCGTCATCACCTCGACGCTCAACTCGCTGCCGACGGTCGGGCCGTTGCAGGGGCTCGCGCCGGCGCTTTCGGGCGTCGCGAAGCCCGCCGTCAGTCCGCGGACCGAAGAGGTGAAATTCATCTCCCACCACGCGTTCGCGCTGATCGCGGGCAGCGTGCTGGCGGCAATCGCGGTGATCATCCTGATGCTGATCCTGCTGCTGCTGTTCGATGCCGCGTCGTTCCGGCGTCCTCAGATGTGGCCGCCCGCGCGCCTGCTCGTGCTGATCGGCGGGCTCGCGGTCGCGCTGGCGAGCGTCGCGCACGAGGTCGTGTACGCGATCGAGACGCACAACTTCGCCGTCGGCAGCGACCACACCAACCACGCCGTCGATCAGGCTCTGACCAAGAGCGCCGCCAACGAGATCGTCGCCTACCTCTCCCTGCTCGCAGGCCTCGCCCTCGTGGTGGGCATGGTCGTCGTGCTCATCAACTCCCTGCGCACGGGTCTGCTCCCGCGCTGGATGGCGTTCCTGGGGATGTTCAGCGGCCTGCTGATCCTGCTCCCGAACGTCGGCGCGACGCTGCAGCTCGTGCCGGCCTTCTGGATGGTGATGATGGGACTGCTCTACTCCAAGCGCTGGCCCGGCCAGCCGCCACGGGGCGGGGACCCGCCGGCCTGGGAGGCCGGCGAGGCGCGCCCATGGCCGACGCGCGCCGAGCTGCAGGCCGAGCGCCGCGGGCAACCGCTGCCTGCCGCCGCCGCGGCCGCTACGCCCGCCCCGGCGCCCGCGCCGCGCGCCAGCTCGCGCAAGCGCCGCCGCAAGGGCCGCTGAGAGACGCCCGGGCGCAAGGGCGCCGCAAACGCGCGCACCCCGGTTCACATGCTTGGGCCGAGGGTAAATACCCGGATGGATATCGAGACGCCGCGCCGTTCGGCTACGGCTCTCGGTGGCGAGCCGAAAAGGAGGCAGAGATGGCGGCAACCAGCACCGAGCGGGATCCGACTCGCGGCTCAACCGCGGCGGCGGCGCCGGAGACCGGCTTCAAGATCGCGGACCCCGGCCCCCTTGGTCTCGGGGCGTTCGCAATGACGACCTTCGTGCTGTCGATGTTCAACGGCAACCTGGTCGACGAAAAGGGCGTCCCGGTGGTGCTGGGGCTGGCCCTGTTCTACGGCGGGATCGTGCAGCTGCTGGCGGGGATGTGGGAGTTCCGCACCGGCAACACGTTCGGCGCCGTCGCGTTCTCGTCCTTCGGCGCCTTCTGGCTCTCGTTCTGGGCGATCAACGTCTTCTACGCGAAAGACATCGGCGGGAACGTCGGCCACGCGCTCGGGGTGTACCTGTGGGCGTGGGCGATCTTCACCGCGTACATGACGGTCGCAGCCCTGCGCGTGAGCGGCGCGGTGCTGCTCGTGTTCGTGCTGCTGACGGCGACGTTCGTGCTGCTTGCGATCGGCAAGACCGGCGGGCACGAAACGGTGACGCACTGGGGCGGCTACATCGGCCTCGCGACCGCGGCGGCGGCCTGGTACGCATCGTTTGCCGCGGTGGTCAACTCCACCTTCGCGCGCACACTGCTGCCGGTGTTCCCGCTGAACGTCGGGCGGCCCTCGCGGTCGAGGTAGAGTCACACCGATGAGCGCGGAGCCGCGAGAGCAGGGGGAGGATCTCGACCGTGAGCTCGCCGAGCTGCTCGAGGTCGAGCGCTTCCCGCCCCGGAGGAGTTCCGGGCGCAGGCGCTGCTGAACGACCCGGCTGTCTATGAGCGCGCCGAGGCCGACCCGCAGGGCTGGTGGTCCGAGCAGGCGCAGCGCCTGCACTGGTTCGAGCCGTGGCAGCAGGTGCTCGACGACTCGAACCCGCCGTTCTATGAGTGGTTCGTCGGCGGAAAGCTGAACGCCTCCTACAACTGCCTGGACCGGCACGTGCTGGAGGGACGCGGAGGGCGGGTCGCGTTCCACTGGTGCGGGGAGGACGGCAGCCGGCGCGACATCACCTATGCCGAGCTGCTCGCCGAGGTGCAGCGCTTGGCCAACGCCCTGAAGGATCAGGGCGTCGGCCGGGGCGACGTGGTCGGCATCTACCTGCCGATGATCCCCGAGGTGGTCGTCTCGATGCTCGCGTGCTCGCGCATCGGGGCGCCGCACAACGTCGTGTTCGGCGGCTTCTCGGCCGAGGCGGTAAGGGAGCGGATGGAGTTCTCCGAGGCGAAGCTCCTGATCACGGTCGACGGCGCGGCCCGCAAGGGCACCACGGCGCCCGTCAAGGACCGGGTCGATGAGGTGATGGGCGACCTGCGGACCCTGCAGCGGATCGTGGTCGTGCGCAGCAAGGGCACGCCGTGCAAGATGCAGGAGGGGCGCGATGTGTTCTACGACGAGATCCTCACCGCCGCCGACCCCGAGTGCCCCGCCGAGCCGCTCGACGCCGAGCACCCGCTCTACATCCTCTACACGTCGGGCTCGACCGCCAAGCCCAAGGGGATCCTGCACACGACCGGCGGCTACCTGACAGGGGTCTCCGCGACGCACCGCTACGTCTTCGACCTGAAGCCGGAGACCGATGTGTACTGGTGCGCGGCCGATGTCGGCTGGGTCACCGGCCACTCCTACATCGTCTATGGCCCGCTCTGCAACGGCGCCACCTCGGTGATGTGGGAGGGGGCGCCCGACTACCCCCACAAGGGCATCTGGTGGGAGCTGATCGAGAGATATGGGGTCACGATCCTCTACTGCGCCCCGACTGCGATCCGGGCGTGCATCAAGTGGGGCGCGCAGTGGCCCGCCGAACACGATCTCTCGTCGCTGCGACTGCTCGGCTCGGTCGGCGAGCCGATCAACCCGAAGGCGTGGCTCTGGTACCACAAGGTGATCGGTTCCGAACGCTGTCCGATCGTCGACACGTGGTGGCAGACCGAGACCGGCGCGATCATGATCACGCCTCTTCCCGGGATAACCGAGACGAAGCCCGGGTCGGCGACGCGCCCGTTCCCGGGCGTGCTGGCCGAGGTCCGCGACGAGTCCACCGGCGAGCCCGTCACCGAGGGCCAGGGCCTGCTCGTGCTGGGCCGCCCGTGGCCGTCGATGCTGCGCACGCTCTACAAGGAGGAGGAGCGCTTCGTCGAGACTTACTTCAAGCGCTTCGGCCCCGAGACCTACCTCGTCGGCGACGCCGCCCGCCAGGACGCCGACGGCTACTTCTGGGTGATCGGGCGCATCGACGACGTCGTCAACGTCTCCGGTCACCGCCTCTCGACCGCCGAGGTCGAGTCCGCGATCGTGGCTCACGCCGACGTCGCCGAGGCGGCCGTGATCGGCCAGCACGACGAGGACACCGGGCAGGCGATCGTCGCCTTCGTGACGCTGCAGGGCGACCTCTCCGGTGACGAGCAGACCGTGGAGGGGATCCGCGAAACGGTCGCCGGGCGGATCGGCAAGTTCGCCAGGCCCAAGCGCGTGATCTGGGCCGAGGACCTGCCGAAGACGCGCTCGGGCAAGATCATGCGCCGGCTGCTGCGCGACATCGCCGAGGGCCGTGCGCTCGGCGATGTCACGACGCTGCGCGACCCCGCCGTCATGGAGCAGCTCGAGGACCGCGTCAACGAGCTGCAGGCGCAGGAGGACTAGAGCCCCCGCACGGGCCGGGTGTCGGGTGCGCGGCCCCGGGTAGGGCGTGACAGGCATCTTCCGGGTACCCCGCACGGGCCGGGTGTCCGGTGCGCGGCCCCGGGTAGGGGTCACATGCATGTTCCGGTCGCATGCGCTCGGCTGCCGCCGGCGGGGGCGCCCGCAGCCGGCTTGACAGGACGTTCGTCGATCGTCCGTCTACAGAAGTCCAGCCCCGCTAAGGACGGCCGGTGAGGGCTGCGATAGATCTTGCACAGCTCAAGGACACCGAGCGGGCGGGCGAGCGAGTAGGTGAGCGCTTCCCTCGCGTGCTCTCGACAAAGGCACCCTCGTCGCGAGACGAGTTCGCAAAGCCAGGGGTCTCCGCGCAGCGGAGATCGCCCAGCCACCGAAGGAGACAACCATGCATTCCCGCCCTCCCCGCCGGGCAGCTTGCTTCCTCGTCGTGTTCCTCAGTCTTGCCCTGCTCGCCGCCGCCGCCCCCGCAGGCGCCGCCGCGCACCGCCGGCACCACGCCGCGGTGCGCTCGGGCCCCGCTCTTCGGGCGCTGCGGATCGCCGCGGCCGCCAGCAGGAGCGCCGACCGCAGGCTCGTGCACCGGGCGCGCTCCCTCAGGGGCTGCCTGCGTGTCGCGCCCGCCGGCGGCTGCAAGTCCCAGCGCGCGCGTGTGCAGCGCGCGGGCGCCGCGTTCTCGGCCGCCCAGCGCCACCTCGCCAAGCTCGCCGGCCGCGCCGGCCGCCGCAACCGCGCACACGCGGCCGCGGGCAGCGCCCCGGCGCTCAGGGCCAGCGGCGACAAGCTCGCCTGGAGCGCGGTCTCGCGCGTCGGCGAGTACGTGCTCGTCGCCGAGGTCCCCGGTCAGGCGAACCGCTATTGGGTCATCGGGCGCATCTCCGACAGCCCGCCGCCGGTCCCGGGCGTGACAGTCACCTACATGGTTCGCACCGCCTGGCGCCACTCGCCGTGGTCGAACCCGGTCCAAATCTCCTACCCGGCCGCGCCGTCGGCCCCGACGCCGACGCCCCCCGCGGGTCCGCCCTCCGAAGAACTCAACCTGCGTGCCGCCCCCGAGCTGAAAGTCTCCGGTGAGACGCTCAGCTGGAACCTGGTCGCCGGCGTGACGACCTACGTGCTGGTCACGAAGGTCCCCGGGCAGGCGGAAAGCTTCACCGTCGTCAGCGGCACCTCGACCACGCCGCCCGCCGTGCCGGGCAAGACCGTCAACTACAGCGTGCGCACGGCGGTGCAGGGCAGCGCGTGGGCGCCCGAAGTCTCGATCGCCTACCCGGCCGCTCCCGAACCGAAGCCGCCGGCGCCCGAACCGGCCCCGCCGGCCGACGAAGGGTTCCAGCCCGGGATCAACTCCGGCACGAACTCGCTCGACTACACCGGCACCGCGATGCTCGGGGCCAAGGTCGTGCGGATCTCCTTCTCGATCTCCGCCCCGGCCTCCTACCTGGAATCGACGATCGCCGCCTACGCCGCCAAGGGCGTGCGCGTCGCGCCGCTGGCCTCGTTCTACGGCCGCCTGCCGAGCCCCGCCGAAGCGCAGGCGCTCGCCGGCTGGGCCAAGGCGTACGGCCCCGGCGGCACGTTCTGGGCCGGACGCCCGGACGGCAACCTGGCGATCAAAACGATCGAGTTCGGCAACGAGACCTCCTACGGCTATCAATACGGGGACAACGCCGGCGAACCGTCCTACCAGGCGCGCGCCGAGAACTACGCGCTGCGTCTGAAGGAAGCCGCCGAAGCGATCTCCGCGGGCGGCGTCAAGGTCGGCCTGCTGGCGGTCGCCGATGACCCGAGCGGCAACTGGATGAACGGCATGTTCTCCGCGGTGCCGAACCTCGGCTCCTACGTCGGGGGCTGGGTCAGCCACCCGTACGGCACCTACGGGCGCACGAAGCTGCTCGGCGTGCTCTCGCAGACCGCGGCGCACGGCGCACCGTCGGGCATCCCGGTCGACATCACCGAGTGGGGCCTCTCGACCGACGGCTCCTCCTGCGTAAACGAAAACTACGGCTTCAACCCGTGCATGGGCTACCAGGAAGCCGCCGAACAGCTCAAGCGCAGCGCGGCCGAAATCAAAGCGCTGCTCGGCTCGCGGCTGGGGCTGTTCCTGCTCTACCAGGTTCGTGACCAGCAGAGCCCGGGCCAGAGCAAAGAACGCGAGGCCTACTTCGGCCTGCTGCAGCACGAAGACGCGACCAAGGGGCCGTACACGACGGCGGCCCAGGAATTCCTCGCGTCCTGACCGCGCACAAAGCCGGCGTCCGCGGGCGAGAAGCGCGCGGACGCCGGCACCAGCTCCTCAGCGCTGCAGGATCACTTCGCCCGCGGGTTCGGCGATCAGCTTCAGCAGCTGCGCGGCGGACACCCGGCGCGGGTGCGGCGCGACGAAGCGCGTGACCGCGAACGCTTCCTGGTCGTCGACGCCCGCGAGGTGGAACCCGGGCGGCGCCGTGCGCTGTAGGTAGGGGGGGTAGGGAGCGCCGGTGCTGCGGCGCGTGCGCAGCGTGGCGAAGTCGATCTCGCGGGCGGTGACGGCGCGCTGCGTCGCGGTCGAGAGGTGGCTCATGTAGATCGACAGCGGCTCCGAGGCGTAGCGCGTGGTCACGATCGCTCGCGTCCCCGCCGTGCTCGGCAGCGCGCGCGCGACCCCGCGCCAGTCGTCGCGCTGGTAGGCCGGCAGAGCGTTCGTCGCGACGATCACCACCAGGCCGACCGCGCACAGCCCGGCGCCGAGCACGGCGCCCACACGTCCCGAGCGCGCGCCTCCCAGGCCGACCGCGACCAGCACCGCGTACGGGACCCAGGTGGCGATCACGTTGCGCCCGTCGAACACGTCGATGACGTGCGCGCCGGCCAGCACGACCGGCAGCGCGAGGCCCGCCGCGACGACGATCGCCGAGTCGCGTCCGACCTCGAGGTCGCGCCCTTCGGCGCGCTTGATCACGAGCGCGAGCGCGCCGAGCGAGAGCAGCCCGCACGCGAGCGCCGTCTCGACCTGGGCCGGGCCGTTCAGGCCGACGAGGAACTGCTTGATCGTCTCGCCGATCCGGCTGGCGAGCGAGGATTCTTCGATCCACTTGGCCTTCCCGTCCGAGCGCTGGCTGATGGCCAGCGGCGCCAGCGCGAGGCCGATCGCGACGACGCCGGCGATCGGCGGCCACACCCGGCGCCACCCGAGGCGCACGATCAGGATCAGCGCCTCGGGGATGAACAGGAACACCGCGAAGTAGTGCGTCAGCAGGGCGATCGCCGATGCGAGGCCCCACCACGCGAGGCTGTTCCCGTCGCGCCGTCGCACCGCGCGCAGCCACCACAGGAACGCGAAACCGGCGAACAGGATCAGCATGCCGTAGGCACGCGCCTCCTGCGAGTAGTAGTACATCGCCGGGCTGAGGGCCGCGAGCGCCGCGGCCCAGACGCCGACGCGCTCGGAGACCTCGCGCCCGCACAGATAGAGCACCGGGATCGTCAGCGTGCCGATGAGCGCGGAGAGCGAGCGGAAGCCGATCGGGCCGCTGCCGAGCGCGTGCGTCCACAGCCAGGCGAACACGTAGTAGAGCGGCGGCGCGGACTCGCTCGTCGAGAGGTGCGAGAGCATGCCGCCGAAGCTGCGGTGCACGAGGATCATCGTCGCCGCCTCATCGCCCCAGATGCTCTGCACGTCGAGCGTGGCGAAGCGCAGCGCGCCGCCGAGCACCGTGATCGCCACGACCAGCGCCACCGGCGTCGGCCGCCAGGCCGCGAGCGAGCGCGCCTGCGCCGATCCGGGCGCCGCCGCGCCGCCGTTCGGCGCCGTCGCGGCGGCGCCCGGAGCCGAGGCGCTGAGCGCCGCTGCCGTCCGTCGCGAGCGTCCGATCATGCCCGCCCGCCGCCGCATCCCGCGGCATCCCACCAGCGCGCCATGCCCCAGATCATAGGTTCGCGGGCGGGCGGCTCGGACCGGTTGACAGATCGGGGGCCAGCCGCCGAGCGTCCGTAACCTGCCGCGCGGGGCACCGTGGCCGGCACCGATGACCGCGGCCGCCGTGCGTGCGAAGCTCGGGCCCATGCCGATCGAGGACGCAGGCCGCGCGCGGGCGGAGGTCAATGGCCGCGCCTGAGGCCGCGATCGCCGTGTTCGCTCCGCATCCGCTGCTGACGGTCACGATCGAGGCGGAGGGGGCGGGGCGTCCGAGCATCCACTTCCACGCCGGCGGGCAGGGCGTGTGGGTCGCCTCGAGCACGCGCTGCATGGGGGCCGAGCCGCTTCTCTGCTCGCTGCTCGGGGGAGAGCCCGGCGAGCTGCTGCTGGCGCTGCTGACCCCGACGGCCGGCACGCCGCCGAGCGTCGTGCGCAGCGCGAGCGCGAGCGGCTGCTATGTCGTCGACCGCCGCAGCGGCGAGCGCGAGCTGGTCGCGATGACGACGAGCGACCCGCCCGGCAGGCACGAGCTCGACGAGCTGTGCTCGCTGGCGATCTCGCACGCGGGCAGCTGCGGGTGGCTCGTGGTGACCAACCCGATGCCGGCCGAATCCCTGCCGCTCGAGGTCTACCGCGACGTGGTCGCGGACGCCCGCGCCGCCGGGGCCCGGACGCTGGTCGACCTGTCTTCGCCGAGGCTCGACTCGGCGCTGGCGAGCGAGCCCGACCTCGTGAAGCTCAACGACTGGGAGCTGGCCGAGTTCGTCCGCGGGCCCGTGTCCGGGCCGTCCGGGCTGCTGGCGGGCGCACGCCGCCTGCGCGACGCCGGTGCCCGCCGCGTACTGGTGACGCGCGGGGAGCGCTCGGCGCTGGTGCTCGACGGCGATCACGCGTGGGAGCTCGTCCCGCCGCGGTTCGAGCGCGGCTTCCGCGAGGGCTGCGGTGACGCAATGCTCGGAGCGCTCGCAGCCGTCTGGGCCTCGACGGAGGACCTGCACGCCGCGCTCGTGCTCGGCGCCGCAGCCGGCGCCGCGAACTTCCTGCGGCGTGGAATCGGCCGCGCCTCGCGCGAGGTGGTCGAGGAGCTCGCCGCCAAGGTCACGCTCGAGCCCTGGCCGCTCCAGTGAGGCGCGGGCTCGGGGCGACGCGGCGCAGGCGGGGCGACCGGTCCCGCCCGGGGCCGCGAACGCCGCCGCGTCTTCAGCCGCCCGGCGCGGGCGGCGTGACGGGTCCGCCGCGCAGGACCGCCGCCGGGCCCTCCTGGACGCTCCACGAGGCGAGCGCCTCGAGGCCGAGGCTCCGCAGCCACTGCGCCCCGTGGCTGAGCCTCAGCTGCCGTCCGCCGTGCGAGGAGTGCGCGTCGCTGGCCAGCAGGTGCACGAGGCCCTCGCGCGCCAGCCGTCCCACGAACGCGCTCGTGCCGGGGTCGCCACCGGCGAGGAACTCGGCCGTCCACTGCAGCAGCAGGCCCCGTTCGCAGAGGCCGTGGAGGATCGGCTCGAAGCCGGGACCGGCGTGGCGCTCCGGATGCGCGATCACCGCTCGCACGCCGCGCTGAGCGAGCCGCTCGGCGAGCTCGGCGAGCTCGTTCGTGACTGGTCCCGGCGCAGGCTCCAGCAGCACCCAGTCGCCGCCGCCGAGGCCGATCGCGCGCAGGTGCGGGTCGCTCAGCGAGTCGGCCAGCACCGCCGAGAGCTCGCCTCCCGGTGCGATCCGGATCCCGGCGCCGGCATCGTCGATCGCCTGCTGCAGGGCGCGCACCCGCTCGGGCAGCTCGTCGATCCGCACGTCGTGGTCGCCGCGAACGTGCGGCGTCGCGCACACGATCGAGATGCCGTCGCCGGCGGCGGTCCGCGCCATCGCGAGGCTGTCGGCGAGGTCGAGCGCCCCGTCGTCGAGGCCGGGGAGGATGTGCGTGTGCAGGTCGATCAACCGTCGGCCTTCGAGGAGCGGCTCAGCCCTCGACGGCCCGCTTCAGCTCCGCGGGCCTGCCGTCGACGAACAGCGCCCTGGTGGCCGCCTCGACCGGCCCGCGGATCACGAGACCCAGCACGCGCCCCGGATCGGCGTCCAACCGGTAGGTCGCGCGCGTGCGCGCGCCGCCCAGGTCCTCGAGGCTCCACGACCCCTCGACCGCCTTCAGATCGCCCTTCTCCTGGGTCCATCGAAGGCATGTCGGCCCCTCGTAGCTGAACCGCACCCGTGCCTTGACGCGTCTGACCTTGATGTCGCTCTCGGTTTCGACGAGCGTCGGGCGGCCCGCCTCGTCGTGCTCGAGGGCAGTCATCGCATCGAGCCCGCCCTGCCAGTCCGGCGAGGCCAGCACGTCCTCGACGACGGCCCACACCGTCCCGATCGGAGCATCGATGTCGACGCTCGCAGAGCCACCGAGGTTTGCCATGCGCGAGACCTCCTGACGCAGTTGGTGGAGTGCGGGAGCGAGCCCGAGGGTCGCTTGGGGCCTGGTTGAAACTACCGATCTGCCAGATGCGAGGCAGCGGCTCGCGGCCGCGATCGCAGGGGGCCGCGGCCACGGACCCGGCCTTCGCGGCGGTCAGTCGCCGGCATCTCCCGTCCCGGCCACCTAGGGGAGATCCCTGACGCGGCCCGGGCGTGGCGGTGGGATCATCTGGGCATGGCCGCAGCCTCGGCCCCCGCCGCATCCCCCGACGCGCCCGCCGAGCGGCGCGGCGTGCACGAGCACCCGCCGCTGCGCCGCCGCCCCGAGGAGGCGCTGATCGGCGGGGTCTGTGCGGGGCTCGCGCGGCGCCTGCAGGTGAGACCCACGCCGGTGCGCGTGCTGGCCGCGATGAGCGCGGGCGTCGGCGGCATCGGCCTCGCGCTGTATGCCCTGGCCTGGGCGCTGATACCCGTGGACCCCGGCAGCGAGGGGGCGCGGCGGCCCCCCGGCGCGCGTCGGCAGGCGGCGCTGATCGTGCTGATCGTGGTCGGGCTCACCTGGGCGATGCGCTCGCTCGGCCTGGGGCTCGAGCAGGAGATCGCCTGGCCGGCGATCCTCGGCGCGTGCGGCCTCGCGCTCGTCTGGCGCCCGACCGTGCGCGGCCCGCGCCCGGACGGCGGGCGGCGCCCCTCGACGGTGCGCGCACACCTGCGCAGCGCCGCGCGCCCGGACGCACCGGGCGTCGTGCTGGGGGCGATCCTGGTCGCGTTCGCCACCGCTTCGCTGCTGCGCCACTTCGAGGTGCTGCGCACGCTCGGCAAGGCGATCGGCGCGGTCACGATCGTCATGGCGATCGTCGCGATGCTGATCGTGCCGTGGTTCGTGCGGCTCGCGCGCGGCCTGTCGTCAGAGCGCGCCGCGCGCATCCGTGAGCAGGAGCGCGCCGAGGTCGCCGCGCACCTGCACGACTCGGTGCTGCAGACGCTCGCGCTGATCCAGAAGCGGGCGGACGACCCGCGCGAGGTGGCGGGGCTCGCGCGGCGCCAGGAGCGCGAGCTGCGCAGCTGGCTGCTGCAGCGGCCGAGCGACCCCGGGTCGGACACGGTCGCCTCGGCGCTCGAGTCCGCCGCCGCGGAGATCGAGGAGCTGCACGGTGTCCCGATCGAGGTCGTCACGGTCGGCGACCGCCCGCTCGACGCGCGTCTCGGAGCGCTCGTGCTGGCGGCCCGCGAGGCGATGACGAACGCGGCCAAGTTCGCGGGCTCAGAGCGCGTCGACCTGTTCGCGGAGGTCCAGCAGGAACGCGTCGAGGTGTTCGTACGCGACCGCGGGATCGGCTTCGACGCGACCGCGGTGCCCGGCGATCGCCGCGGCCTGCGCGACTCGATCATCGGCCGCATGGAGCGCCACCGGGGCCTCGCGACGGTGCGCAGCCGGCCGGGCGAGGGAACCGAGGTCGAGCTGCAGATGGCGCTCGGGGCGACGGCGTGAGCGCGCGCCCGCGGGTTGTGGTCGTCGACGACCACCGGCTGTTCCGCGCCGGCGTGCGCGCCGAGCTCGGCGAGCGGGTGGAGGTCGTCGGCGACGCCGGCGGGGTCGAGGAGGCGCTGGCGGTGATCGCCGCCGAGCAGCCGGACGTGGTGCTGCTCGACGTGCACCTCCCCGACGGCGGCGGCGCCGAGGTGATCAGGCGCTGCGGGGCGCGGACCGGCGGGCCGCGCTTCCTCGCGCTGTCGGTGTCCGACGCCGCCGAGGATGTGATCGAGGTGATCCGCGCCGGCGCGCGCGGCTACGTGACGAAGACGATCTCGGGCGAGGAGCTCGCCGACGCCGTCGCCCGGGTGGCCGACGGCGACGCCGTCTTCTCGCCGCGGCTGGCGGGCTTCGTGCTCGACGCGTTCGCGGACGAGCCCGGCGCCGGCTCGGAGCCCTCGAGCGACCCCGAGCTCGCGCAGCTCACGCCGCGCGAGCGCGAGGTGCTGCGCCACATCGCGCGCGGCTACATGTACAAGGAGATCGCCCGCAGCCTCGGGATCTCGGTCAAGACCGTCGAGGCGCACGTCTCGGCGGTGCTGCGCAAGCTGCAGCTCTCGAGCCGCCACCAGCTGAGCCGCTGGGCGGTCGAGCGCCAGCTCGTGCAGCTGGACGGAGGCTGAGACGCGGCGGCCCCGTCCTTACTACGTGATACGTTATAACGCGTCGCGTAGAGCACGGAGGTTCGTCCACTAAGGGCGATCCCCGATTGCGGGCGCGGCCGGCGCGCGCAACAGTTTCCGCGGGTAGCCAGATACCGACAGTCAGGAGGCAGATGGACTCCCAAGCTCAACCCGACGGCCGTTCCGAGGAGCCCGCGATCGAGACGCGCGGGCTGACCAAGCGGTTCGGCGAGCGCGCGGCGATCGACGGCATCGACCTGTACGTCCCGCGGCGCTGCGCGTTCGGCTTCCTCGGCCCGAACGGCGCGGGCAAGACGACCATGATCAGGACGCTGCTCGGGCTGACGCACGCGAGCTCGGGCACGATGAGCCTGCTCGGGCACCCCGTCCCGCGAGAGCGCGCGCAGGCGCTCGAGCGGGTCGGCGCGATCGTCGAGGAGCCGCGCTTCCACATGCACCTGAGCGGGCGCGAGAACCTGCGGGTGATCGCCGCGGCGCGCGGCCCGGAGGTCCGCGGGCGGATCGACCCGGCGCTGACGCGTGTCGGTCTGGCAGAGCGCGCCGACGAGAAGGTCAAGAGCTACTCGATGGGCATGCGCCAGCGCCTCGGCGTCGCGCGCTGCCTGCTGGCCGATCCGCTGCTGCTGATCCTCGACGAGCCCACCAACGGCCTGGACCCCGCCGGGATCCAGGAGTTCCGCGAGATGATCCGGGCGATGGTCGAGAACGAGGGGCGGACCGTGTTCGTGTCCTCGCACCTGCTCGACGAGGTCGAAAGGACCTGCGACTCGGCGGCGATCATCGACCGCGGCAAGATCGTCGTGCAAGGCACGATGGCCGAGCTGGCGTCCGGGTCCGGGCGCCGCCAGGAGCTGATCCTCGGCGTCGACGACGCCGAGCGCGCCCTCGCAGCGCTCCACGGCAGCGAGCTCGTGCAGGATGCGCGCCGCTCCGACGAGGGCCTGCGGGTGGTGCTCACCGGACCGGCGGAGACAGCCGCCCAGCTCAACGCGGTGCTCGTCGGCGCGGGTATCGGCGTGATGCGCCTGGAGCCCGTCCGGCAGAGCCTCGAGGAGCGCTTCCTCGAGATCACGACGAGGCTGGCAGAGCCGGCCGCCGAGGAGGTGGGCGCATGAACGCGACGATCGCCGCCCAGATGACCGGCGCCGACCTGCTGAAGATCCGCAAGCGGCGTGGCACCGTGATCTGGTCGCTCGTGCTGGCGCTGCTGCCGCTGCTGATCTACTTCATCGTGCGCGCCGCCCAGCACAACTCCAATCCCGGCGAACACCCGCCCGCGGGGGGCACCGGCGGCTACGTCGACGCGCTGCGCATCCTGGCGGTGTTCTTCGGCCCGCTGGCCGCGATCCTGATCGGCACCGACGCCGGCGCCGGCGACGCCGCCTCGGGGGTGTTCCGCGACCTTGTCGTGACGGGGCGCTCGCGGCTCGCGCTGTTCGCCTCGCGGGTGCCGGCTGCGCTGGCGCTGACGTGGCTGGTGATGATCCCGGCCTATGCGCTGGTCGCGATCGGGACCTACGCGTTCGCCGGCGGGACGCCGACGCCGCCCGCCTCGCTGATCCTCAACGGCGCCGGCTTCACGCTGCTCTCGACGGGGGTGATCTGCGTCGTCGCGGTGGGTTTCTCCTCGCTCACAGCCTCGCGCCCCGCCGCGCTGACGGTGCTGATCGCCTGGCAGCTCGTCGCGAGCCCGATCCTCACGAACATCTCCTCGCTGGGCAAATCGCGCGAGCTCGTGCTCAGGGAAGCGATCGCGCACTTCAGCCCGGTCGGCCTCGGCGACCACGGGGGCCGCGGCGGATCGGTCGTGACGATGGGCCTCGGCGCCGCGCTCGCGGTGATGGTCGTGTGGGTTGCGGTCTTCCTCGCCCTCGGCGCCTGGCGCACGCGCACCATGGACGCGTGAGCACGCGGCCCGGGAAGCTGCGCCCCGGGGCGGGTCTCCCCCCGCTCCGGGGACGCGCAGTTCACGAGCGATCACATTCGGGCTTGCGGGCGGTCTTAGACTGCGATCGAGTTGCACGGGCAGCCTGACAGCAACGACGGCGGCGCCGAGGCGATCGTCGAAGCGCGCGAGCTGCGCCGCCGCTACGGCGAGGGCGAGGCCGCGGTCGACGCGCTCGCGGGCGTCACGGTCGCGTTCCCGACCGGGAGGCTCGCCGCGATCATGGGCCCGTCGGGCTCCGGCAAGTCGACGCTCATGCACATCCTCGCCGGGCTCGACCGTCCGACTTCGGGAACGGTGAAGCTGGCGGGCGCCGAGATCACCTCGCTGCCCGACCGCGAGCTGACGCGGCTGCGCCGCGACCACGTCGGGTTCATCTTCCAGACGTTCAACCTGCTGCCCGTGCTGAGCGCCGAGGAGAACATCCTGCTGCCGCTCTCGATCGCCGGGCGCCGGGTCGATCGCGAGTGGTTCGACGAGCTGGTGGACACGGTCGGGATCGGCGACCGGCTCTCGCATCGCCCGGCCGAGCTCTCGGGCGGCCAGCAGCAGCGCGTGGCGGTGGCACGCGCGCTGATCTCGCGGCCGTCGGTCGTGTTCGCGGACGAGCCGTCGGGCAACCTCGACTCGAAATCCTCGGGCGAGGTGCTCGCCCTCCTGCGCCAGGCGGTCGACCACTTCGGCCAGACGGTCGTGATGGTCACCCACGACGCCCACGCCGCGTCTTACGCCGACCGCCTCCTGGTGCTCGCCGACGGGCGCATCGTGCACGACGGAGGCGCCACGAGCACGGACGACGCGCTCGACCTGATGAAGTCGCTGGCCTGATGGCCGCGCTCGTCCTGCGGGGGTTCGTGCAGCGAAAGGGGCGCGTGATCCTGACCGCGATCGCGATCGCGCTGGGCGTCGCGCTGATGGCGGGCACCTACATCCTCACGGACACGATCAACAAGTCCTTCGCGGAAATCTTCCAGACCGCCAACAAGGGCAAGGACGTGATCGTGACGCCGACCCAGACGCTCGGCAGCAGCGTGCGTTCGCAGACCTCGCCGGTCACGGAGCAGATGCTCACACAGGTGCGCGCGACGCCCGGCGTCGCCGCCGCCTCCGGCGCCATCTTCACGCCGGGCGCGTTCCTCGACAGCCACGGCAAACGTCTCACGACCGGCGGCGCGCCTGCCTTCATCGGCGGCACCCAGCCGCCGCGGTTCGAGTCCTTCAAGGCCGTCCACGGGCGCTTCCCGCAAACCGCGGGCGAGGTCGCGATCGACGAAGCGACCGCGGAACGCCACAACCTGAAGATCGGCGAGCAGATGATCGTCGCCGGCTCCGCGCCGGCCAGGCGCTACACGATCGTCGGTCTCCTCAAGTTCGGCGGTGGGCAGTCGTTCGGTGGCGCCGGCGCGGCGCTCCTGATCCCGGCCGAGGCGCAGCGCGTGACAGGGGAGGTCGGCCGCTACGACCAGATCAACGTCGCCGCGGTGGCCGGGCTGACCCCGCACGAACTGCGAAACCGGATCCGCGCCGAGCTGCCCGGCACGGTGCAGGTCCGAACCGGAACCGAACAGGCCAACCAGGAGACCTCGGAACTCGAAAAAAACCTGGGCTTCCTGCAGACGTTCCTGCTGATCTTCGCCTACGTGGCGATCTTCGTCGGCGCCTTCATCATCTTCAACACCTTCTCGATCACGATCGCGCAGCGCACCCGCGAGTTCGGGCTGCTGCGCACGCTCGGCGCCTCCCGCTCGCAGGTGATGCGCGCGGTGATCCAGGAAGGGCTGATGCTCGGCACGTTCGGCGCGGTGCTCGGGCTGCTCGGCGGGATCGTGCTGGCGCCAGGGCTCAAGGCGCTGTTCAACTCGTTCGGGATCACGTTGCCGGCCACCGGGATCGTGATCGAGACCCGGACGGTCGTCGTCTCGCTGCTCGTCGGCATCGTCGTCACCGTGCTCGCCGGCTTCGCGCCGGCGCGGCGTGCGACGCGCGTGCCCCCGCTCGCGGCGATGCGCGAGGGGGTCGAGATCCCGCGCCGCACGCCGATCACGCGCGGTCGATACGCCGTGCCGGTGCTGCTCGCGCTCGTGGCGCTCAGGCTCGTGATCGCGCTCGTGCAGGGAGCGTCGTTCAGCGTGATCGCGATAACGGTCGCGGTGGGCATCGTGCTGTTGTTCGTGCGGCTGCGCCAGCGCCGGACAGGGCCGCGCCACCGGCTCACGAAGGCGCTCGCGCACGGCCTCGGCAGTCTGGTGCGCTGGCGCGGCGTGACCGGCCGCCTGGCAGAGGAGAACTCGATCCGCCAGCCAGGGCGCACGCTCACGACTGCTGCGGCCCTGACGATCGGGATCGCCCTGGTCGCGATCGTGGCGATCCTCGCGGCAGGGCTGAAGGCGACGATCAACAGCGCCGTCGACCGCGACTTCGCGGGCGCCCTGATCGTCGAGAACAGCTCAGCCTCCAACGAAGCCGGGATCCCCGCCATCGTCGCGCCGGCCCTGCGGCGGGTGCCGGGAGTGGCGACCGTGACGCCGGTGGCATTCACCGTCGGGCGCCTGCGCACCAGCACGAGCAACGAGGCCGTCACCGCGATCGACCCCGAATCGTTCGAGCGGGTGTACCGGATCGAATGGGCGCACGGCTCGAACGCGACGCTGCTCGGCCTCGGCCTGACCGGCACAGTCGTGAAGAAGAGCTTCGCGGAATCGCACCACATCAAGGTCGGGCGAGAGCTCGAAGTGCTGACCCCGACCGGGCACCGCGTGCACGTGCACGTCGACGGCATCGCGCAGGACAACGCCGGCCTGCTCGGCGACCTCACGATCACGCTCGCGCTCGCCCGCACAGCGTTCGGCCAGCGCGAAGACGCGCTCAACTTCGTCTCCTACGCGCCCGGGTACACGAACGCGCAGGTGCAGCCGGCCGTCGACCGCGTGCTCGCGACCTACTTCCCGCAGACGCGCTCGCGCACCGCCGCGCAGTTCAAGGAAGACCAGGCCAAACAGGTGAACGGGCTGCTCGCGTTCATCTACGTGCTGCTCGCCCTGTCCGTGATCGTGTCGCTGTTCGGGATCGTCAACACGCTGATCCTCTCGATCTACGAGCGCACCCGCGAGCTCGGCATGCTGCGCGCGATCGGCACCTCGCGCCGGCAGGTGCGCCAGATGATCCGCTACGAGTCGCTGATCACGGCGCTGATCGGCGGGATCTTCGGGCTGGCGATCGGGGTCCTCGCGGCGTTCCTGCTGACGACGTTCGCGCTGTCAGGGTCCGAATACGTGCAGTCCTATCCGATCGGAACGCTCGCGATCCTCCTCGTCGTGGCCGGGATCGCGGGCATCCTCGCCGCCCAGCTGCCCGCGCGCAGGGCGGCCCGCATCGACGTGCTGCGCGCGATCTCCAGCGAGTAGGCGCGCCGCCGCTAAGCTCGGGACCGTGAGCGCGCAGGCCACCGCCGAGACCGACCCCGAGCTGCAGGCGACCGCGTGGGATCTCGAGCCGCTGGTCGCGGGCGAGGGGGCCGAGGGCGTGCGCAGCCGCATGTCGGCGGCGCTCGAGCGCGCCAAGGCGTTCGCGGCGCAGCACGCGGGGCGCCTCGGGGAGCTCGACTCCGCGGGCCTCGCGGAGGCGATGTCAGAGCTGGCGGAGCTCCAGGAGCTCGTCGGGCGGGCGGGCTACTTCGCGGCGCTGACGTTCTCGACCGACACGGCCGACCCCGCCAACGGCGCGCTGATGCAGTGGGTGCAGGAGCAGGAGACGGCGATCCAGACGACGCTGCTGTTCTTCGAGCTCGAGTGGGCCGCGATGGACGACGAGCGCGCCGAGCAGCTGCTGGCCGGCGACGGGCTCGACTTCTGCCGTCACCACCTGCGCAACGTGCGCCGCTACCGCGATCACCTGCTCTCGGAGCCCGAGGAGCGCATCATGGCCGAGAAGTCGCTCACGGGCGCCAGCGCCTGGACGCGCCTGTTCGAGGAGCTGACCTCGGTGATCGAGGTCGAGCTGCCCGCCTCGGAGAACGGCGGCGAGCCCGCGCGCGTCGCGCTCGAGGTCGCCCTCAGCCGGCTCCAGCTCTCAGACCGCGAGCTGCGGCGCTCGGCCGCCGAGGCGGTCACGACGGCGCTCGCGCCGGGGCTGCGCACGCGCGCATACCTGTTCAACACGCTGCTCGCCGACAAGGCCACCGACGACCGCCTGCGCAGCTACGGACACTGGCTGGCATCCCGCAATCTCGCCAACGAGGCGAGCGACGAGTCGGTGGGCGCGCTCGTCGAGGCTGTGCGGTCCCGCTATGAGATCCCGCGCCGCTGGTATCGGCTGAAGGCGCGCCTGCTGGGCCTCGACCGGCTCGCCGACTACGACCGCATGGCGTCGATCGCCGAGGACGAGGTCGCCTTCCCGTTCGCGCGAGCGCGCGAGATCGTGCTCGACTGCTACGGCAGCTTCTCGCCCGAGCTCGGCTCGCTCGTGCAGCGCTTCTTCGAGGAGCGCCGCATCGACGCACCGGTGCGCCCGGCCAAGCGTGGCGGGGCGTTCTGCGCAGGGACGGTTCCCTCCGAGTTCCCGTATGTGCTACTCAACTACACCTCGCGCCGCCGCGACGTGCTGACGCTCGCGCACGAGCTCGGTCACGGCGTGCACTTCGCGCTGGCGGCGCGCCAGGGGATCTTCCAGCAGCACACTCCGCTGACGCTCGCCGAGACGGCGTCGGTGTTCGGCGAGACGATCGTGTTCGGGAAACTGCTCGAGGAAGACTCCTCGCCCGCGTCGCGCCTCGCGCTGCTGGCCGAGAACCTCGAGGACACGATCGCGACGGTCTTCCGGCAGGTGGCGATGAACCGCTTCGAGGACCTCGTGCACACCGAGCGGCGCGAGCGCGGCGAGCTGTCGGTCGAGCGCTTCGGCGAGCTGTGGGCCGAGAGCCAGGCCGAGCTGCTCGGGGATTCGGTGGAGGTGACCGAGGGCTATCGGAGCTGGTGGTCCTACATCCCGCACTTCATCGGCAGCCCGGGCTACGTGTACGCGTACGCGTACGGTCAGCTGCTGGCGCTGTCGGTGTACGAGCGCTACGAGCAGGAAGGCGCAGCGCTCGTTCCGCGCTATCTGGAGATGCTGGGCGCCGGGGGCTCGAAAGCCCCCGAGGAGGTCGCCGCGATCGTCGGCATCGACCTCGCCGACCCGGGGTTCTGGGAGGCGGGGCTCGACCTCGTCGAGCGACAGCTGAGCGAAGCCGAGCAGGCTGCCGAGCAGTCGGGCCGCCTCGGCTAGCCCAAGCGGGGGGATTCAGACTACTAGAACCAGCGCTAAGGGCGCTGGTTCGACGTAAGTGTCTGCAACCGCAAGATCTACAGCAGCCCGAGCGCCGAGCCGGTGTGCTTGACCAGTTCGAACAGCGGCTGCGGCACGATCCCGAAGAACAGCGTCCCGGCGCCCGCGAGCAGCGCCACGAACGCGACCTCGCGGTGGCGCCCCGGGATCGGCGCGGCCGGCAGCTCGTCGAGCTCTGAGGAGCCGCCCGCGAGCACCGGCAGCCCGCCCGGGCTCGGGGGGCCGGGCGCAGGGCGGGCGCCCGGCGCGTCGCGCATCCACATCGCGGCGATCACCGGCAGGTAGTAGCCGAGCGAGATCATCGAGCCGATCACGATCACGACGCCGAGCCATGTGTAGCCGCCTTCGACGGTCGCCTCGATCAGGAAGAACTTCCCGATCAGCCCGGCAGTCGCCGGGATGCCGGCCAGGCCGAGCATCGCGAGCGTCATCGGCCACGCCATCAGCGGGCGCTCGCGACCGAGGCCCTCGACCGAGCCGATCGAGTCGCCGAGGCCGGTCTGGCGCTCCCGCAGGATGATCACACCGAACGCCGCCATGTTCATCATCAGGTAGACGATGAGATAGAGGACGGTGGCTTCGACGCCGAGCTTGCTGGCGACGACGATGCCGGCCAGCATGTAGCCGGCTTGCGCGACCGAGGAGTAGGCGAGCATCCGCTTGAGCGAGGACTGGCCGAGCGCGCCGACGTTGCCGACCACGATCGTGATCGTCGCGAGCGCCGCCAGCGCCGGCCCCCAGCTCGCGTGCACTTCGATCAGCGCGACGTCGAAGAAGCGTATGAAGACGCCGAGCGCAGCGACCTTGGTCGTGACCGCCATGAAGGCCGTGATCGGCGTCGGCGCCCCCTCGTACACGTCGGGCGTCCACTGGTGGAAGGGCGCCACCGAGGCCTTGAAGCAGAGCCCGGCGACGCTCAGCGCGACTCCGGTCAGCAGCAGCGGATCGGTCTTGAGCGTGCCTTTCGAGAGCGCCGCGGCGATGCCGCCGAAGTCGGTGCTTCCGGTGGCGCCGTAGAGGAGCGCGATCCCGTACAGCAGCGTCGCCGAGCCGACCGAGCCGACGATCAGGTACTTGAGCCCCGCCTCGAGCGAGTGCTCGCGTCTCATCTCCGAGGCGCACAGCACGTACAGCGGGATCGACAGGAGCTCGAGGCCGATGAACACCGCGACCGTGTTCTGGGCGGACACGAGCAGGAACATGCCCGCCAGCGAGGTCAGCAGCAGGGCGTGGAACTCGCCGTGCGCGGCTTCGTGGGCCGCCAGCGAGCGCCACGACAGCAGCACCGCGCACACGCCGCCCGCGATCAGCACGAGCGCCAGCGACAGCGACAGCGCGTCGATCCGAAGCGCGCCCGAGACGATCGACTTCTCATCGCCCCACTGCCAGATCGTCAGCCCGAGCGCGGCGCCGAGCGCGCCGAGCGTGAGCGCCGGCACGAGCTGGGTGCGGACCCAGCCGGAGCCGAGCAGGCCGACGAGGAGCACGATCACCGCGCCCGCGAGGAGGGCGAGCAGGGGGGACAGCGCCGCCCAGGCGATCGGCGGGCCTTTGAGGTGGGCGGTGGCGAGCAGGGTGCTCACTTCGCCGCTCCCGTATCGAGCGTCGCGCTGAAGTCAGCCCCGCTCGCCGCCGGCTCCCTGGGCGGCGGCGACCGCGCCCTTGACCGATCGTTCGCTGCGGTGCAGCGCCAGCTGCGGGTAGAGCGCCAAGAAGAGGATCACCGCGACGATCGGCACGAGCACGACGCCGTCGCCGAGGCTGATCTCACGGGACTCGACCTTCGGGCCCGGGCGGTTGTGCACCGCGCGGATGAACAGCCGCAGCGCGTACACGCTCGCCATCACCACGCCGGTGAACGCGATGATCGCGATCGCGAGCTTCGAGTTGAACACGCCGAGCAGAATCAGGAACTCGCCGACGAAGTTCGACGAGCCGGGGATCGCGAGCGTCGCGAAGGCGATGATCAGGAAGATCGTCGCCAGCACGGGGGCGCGCAGCGCGATGCCGCCCATGTTGCGGATGTCTTCTGAGCCACCGGCGCGCGCTGCGAGCAGCGCGGCGATGAACAGCAGCGGCGCGACCACCAGCCCATGGTTGACCATCTGCAGCAGCGCGCCCTGCGCGCCCTGGTCGTTGAGCGCGAAGATCCCGAGCGTGATGAAGCCCATCTGGGCGACCGAGGAGTAGCCGGCGATCAGGCGCACGTCGTACTGGCTGAACGCCTGCAGCGAGCCGTAGATGATCGAGACGAGCGCGATCAGCAGCATCAGCGTCTGGAAGTGCACCGAGGCGCGCGGGAACAGCGGCAGCACGATCGCGAGCAGGCCGTAGGCGCCGACCTTCGAGAGCACGCCCGAGAACACCATCAGCGCCTCGGTCGGCATCGCGCGATAGCCGTCGGGCATCCAGCCGTGCAGCGGGAAGGCGGGCATCTTGACGAGGAAGGCGGCGGCGAACAGCAGGAATATCCACTCCTGCGTCCCCGTCGCGAGCGGCATCGCGTGCAGGGCGGTGAAGGCGAAGTCGACATGGCCGCCGTTCTGCTGGGCGGCCAGCACGCCGGTCGCGATCGCGCCCACCAGCATCAGCAGCGAGCCGACGAGCGTGTAGATCACGAGCTTGATCGTCGCGCGCACGCGCGTCGATCCCTCTGGATCGCGGCCCCAGCTCCCGATCAGGAAGTAGAACGGGATCAGCATCAGGTCGAAGAACGCGACGAACAGGATCAGGTCCTGGGCCAGGAAGGCGCCGATCACCGCCGACTCGGCGAGGGTCATGAAGAACCAGAACAGACGCGGGCGCGCGATCGGCTCACCGCGGCGCAGGATCCCGGCCACCGTCGCGGCGCTGAACAGCAGCGTGGTCAGCGCCACCAGGAACAGGTTCAGTCCGGTGACCGCGAGCTTGTAGTGGATGCCGAGCGCCCGGATCCAGTAGACGTTGGTGACGTCCTGCGGCCCGCCACCGGCGTGGTAGGCCGCGATCAGCCAGATCGACAGGCCGAGGGCGCCGAGCGACCCGACCAGGGCGAGGATGCCCGACGGCTCGACACGCCGGCCCGCGGCGCCCTCCTCGCCGCCCGCAGGCGAGGGCAGCACCGCGCCGATCAGCCCGCACGCGACGGGAAGCCAGACGAGTATCGAGAGCGGCGGCATCCTCGTCAGCTCTGCAGCAGGAAGTAGAAGCCGACCGCCGCCGCGCCGAGCACGAGCAGCGCGGCGTAGTAGCGAACGAACCCGGTCTGGGCCGCCCGTACGGCCGCCGAGCCCGCCCGGATGATCCCCGTCGTCCCGCCGATGATCGTCTCGTCGATCACGCGCCGCTCGAACACGTCGCGCACGAAGGCGCCCGCCGCGACCGTCGGGCGCACGATGAGCGCGTCGATCGCCTCGTCGAAGTACCACTTGTTGACGAGCAGCGTGTAGAGCGCCTTGAAGCGCGTCCTGACGCGCTCGGAGGTGCCGGGGCGCGCGACCCACACGCGGTAGGCGATCGCGATGCCGGCCAGCCCGATCAGAGTGCCGAGCGCCAGCCCGGTCCACAGCAGCCAGTCTTTGTCGTGCGTTTGATAGAGCGCCGAGTTGGCGAACGTCGGCTTCAGGAAGTCGTCGATCACGAAGTCGGTCTTCGGGATCTGGATCAGGCCTGCGCCGACCGCGCCGATTGCGAGCAGGCTCATGGCGATCTTCATGGGCCACTCGCGCTCGGCGATCGCGTGGGTCGGCCCGGGGAAGCCGACGTCGATGTCCTCGAGTTCCCCGGTCGCCGGGTTGGTCGGGTGCTCGGCGTGGTGCAGGTGGCCCGCTTCGAGTTCCTTCGCCTCCTGGACCGGCTGTCCGTAGAAGGCGCGGAAGATCATCCGGAACGTGTAGATCGCGGTGAGGAACGCGCCGATGTAGCCGATCACGTAGAGCGCCCAGTGCCAGCCGCCGAGCTCGCCCGTGACGAGCAGGATCTCGTCCTTTGAGAAGAAGCCCGAGAACGGCGGGATGCCGGACAGCGCGAGGCCGCCCACCATGAAGCACGCGAACGTGAACGGCAGCGCCTTGCGGAAGCCGCCCATGCGGTCGAGCGACTGCTCGCCGGCCATCGCGCCGATGATCGAGCCGGCGCCCATGAACAGCAGCGCCTTGAAGAACGCGTGCGTCATCAGGTGGAACATCCCCGCCGCGTAGGCGCCCACCGAGACGCCCATGATCATGTAGCCGATCTGCGACATCGTCGAGTAGGCGATCACGCGCTTGATGTCGGTCTGCACGAGCCCGATCGTGCCGGCGATGAACAGCGTCGCGCAGCCGGCGACGGCGCCGACATCGCGGGCGGCGCTCGAGAGTTCGAACAACGGGTGCATGCGCGCGATCAGGTACACGCCGGCGGTCACCATCGTGGCGGCGTGGATCAGCGAGCTGACCGGCGTGGGGCCCTCCATCGCGTCGGGAAGCCAGGTGTGCAGCGGGATCTGCGCCGACTTCGCGAACGCCCCAACCAGCAGCAGGATGCAGCCTGCCGTCAGATCCGCGTCGCCGTGCGCGCCGAACGCGCCGTGGGCGGCCGCGTTGAAGGTCCCGAGCATTTCGAGCGTGCCCGTGTGCTTGAAGATGAAGTACGTGCCGAGCACGAGCCCGACGTCGCCGACCACGTTGATGACGAACGCCTTGATGCCCGCGCGCGTGGCGGTCGTGCGCCGGTACCAGAACGAGATCAGCAGATAGGAGGCGGCGCCGACGAACGCCCAGCCGACGATCAGGATCAGGAAGTTCCCCGCCAGCACGAGCAGCAGCATCGAGAAGACGAAGAAGTTGAGGTAGGCGAAGTAGCGGACGAATCCCTTGTCGCGATCCATGTAGGAGATCGAGTACAGGTGGATCAGCGTCGAGACGCCCGTGACGGTGAGGATCATGAACACCGACAGCGGATCCACGAGGATCGCCACGCGCCCGTTGACGCCGGCGGTGACGGCGTAGTCCCACAGCGAGGAGACGAGCTGGCGGTGCTCGGGGGAGTGCTGCTGCAGCGCGAACAGCGTCGCGATCGAGGCCAGGAACGACAGCAGGATCGCGAGCGTGCCGATCCAGCCCGCCGCTCGACCCGGGAGGGCATCCTCGAAGAACCGCCATCCGAACGCGCAGATCAGCGTCCCGAGCAGGGGGAACGCCAGCACGAGCCATGCCCACGTCGTCGCGCTCACCCCTGCAGCTCCCGCAGCTCGTCGACGTCGATCGGCAGTTTGCGGCGGTAGATCGCGACGATCATGCCGAGACCGATGCAGACCTCGCAGGCGGCGACGGTCATCACGACAAGCGCGAGGATCTGCCCGTCGCCGTTGCCCCACATGCGCGCGAACGCGATCAGCGCGAGGTTGGCGCCGTTGAGCATCAGCTCGAGGCACAGCAGCACGACCAGCGGGTTGCGGCGCGTGATCACGCCGAACGCCCCGAGCGTGAACACGATCGCCGACACGGCCAGGTACCAGCCGATCGTCACGGCTCACGCCTCCCGACGCCCTCGGCCATCGTGCCGGTGCCGAGCGGGCGCAGCAGGTCGAGCGGCGTGATCCGCTCGTGCTCGTCCGGCTCGCCGAGCCCGCCGCGGCGGCGCGCCAGCACGACGGCGCCAACGGCCGCGATCAGCAGCAGGAACGAGGCGATCTCGAACGCCAGCAGGAAGCGGGTCAGCAGCAGGTTGCCGATGTAGGCGGGCGTGCCGTAGGTGCGCGGGCCCGGGACGTGGGGCGCGCCGTGGCCGCTGATCGCCTCGAGGCCGCTGCCGAGCAACGCGATCAGCAGCTCGATCAGCAGCGCCCCGCCGAGCACCGCGCCGCCGAGGCGCATCGCGCTGGCCGACCCGGGGGTCCGCCCCGCGCCGTGCAGGCGCTCACCGATCGTCTCGCCCTCGCCGCCGACGTAGGCGACCACGAACACGTAGAGCACCATCACCGCGCCCGCGTACACGACGACCTGCACGGCCGCCACGAATTCCGCCCGCAGGAGCAGGAACAGCACAGCCAGCGAGACGAGGTGCCCGACGAGCGAGAGCACGTTGTAGAACGGGTTGCGCAGGGCGACGACCCCGATCGCCCCAGCGATCACGCCGATCGCCGCGATGAAGAAGATCACCGAGCTCATTCGCCGTCTCTCCGCAGCGGCGTGCGCTCGAGCGGCTCCGCCAGCAGCATCTCCTTGGTGAAGATGAGGTCGGCGCGGTCGTAGTCGGACAGCTCGTAGTCGTGGCCCATCGTGATCGCGTCGAACGGGCACGCGATCTCGCAGTAGCCGCAGAAGATGCAGCGCGACAGGTTGATCTCATAGACCGCCGCGTAGCGCTCGCCTGCGGAGACGCGGTGCTCGGGCGTGTTCTCCGCCGCCACCACGCGGATGCAGTCGGCCGGGCAGGCCGCCGCGCACAGCGAGCAGCCGACGCACTTCTCGAGGCCCGTGTCCTCGAAGCGGTGCAGCTTGTGGCGGCCGCGAAAGCGCGGGTAGACCGGCACCTTCTCCTCCGGGTACTGGATCGTCGAGGGGCGTTCGGCCATGCGGCCCATCGTCGTCGCCAGCCCGCGGGCGGTCTCGCGGAACGAGCGCCACGCGCTGCGCCCCGCGCCGGGCGCCGGCGAGCGGCGCACCTCGATCACGTCCTCGCCGGGGCTCCAGGCCTCGACGTTCAGTCGCGCGCGCAGCTGCCCGTCCTGCGCGTCGGCGCCCTCGCGAAGCTGCGCGGCCGGCTCGTCCTCGGAGATGTCTCCGCGCTCCTCGCTCATGTCAGTGGGTGGCCGTCACGACGATCGCGGTCACGAGCGCGTTCAGCGTCGCCAGCGGGAGCAGCACCTTCCAGCCGAAGCTCATCAGCTGGTCGTAGCGCAGGCGCGGGAGCGTCGCGCGCACCCAGATGAAGAGGAACGTGACGAGCGCCATCTTCCCGAGCACGACGAACGGGTCGACCCAACCGGGCGGGTGGATCCCGAACGGCATCAGCCAGCCGCCGAGGAACACGGTCGTCACGATCCCCGCGACGACCAGCACGTTGAGGTACTCGGCGAAGTAGTAGGACGCGAAGCGCCCGCCGCCGTACTCGGTGTTGTAGCCGCCGACGAGCTCGGCGTCGGCCTCGGTGAGGTCGAACGGCGCGCGGTTGGTCTCGGCGAAGCCCGCGACCAGGAAGATCAGAAAACCCGCGAACTGCGGGATCAGGTACCACATGCCTTTCTGTGCGGTGACGATTTCTGTCAGCGACAGGCTCTGCGCGGTGATGATCACGCCGACCAGCGCGAGTCCCTGGGCGACCTCGTAGGAGATCAGCTGCGCCGCGCCGCGCATCGCGCCGAGGAACGAGTACTTCGAGCCCGACGCCCAGCCGCCGAGCATGATCCCGTAGAACGCGATCGCCCCGAACGCGAACACGTACAGCGGCCCGATCGAGACGTCGACGCCGTACAGGCCGACAGGCGTGCCGAAGATGTCCTGGACGTTGCCGAACGGGATGATCGCGAACGCCGCCACCGCCGTGAGAATCGAGATCAGCGGCGCCATCGCGAACAGGAACCCGACCGAGGTGGTCGGGCGGAACTGCTCCTTGGTCAGCAGCTTCAGGATGTCGGCGAGCGGCTGCAGCGCGCCGTAGGGGCCGACGCGGTTCGGACCGTAGCGGCCCTGGAAGCGCCCGAGCAGCTTGCGCTCGGCGATCAGCACGATCGGCACCAGCTGCAGGCCGACCGCGAAGATCACGATCGACTTGAGGATCTGCACCCACCATTCTTCGTAGTAGCCGACGACCGCGAGCATCAGCCGACGAGCTCCCCGGAGGCCGGCACCGAGCGCCGGCCGGCCCTCTCGGCATTCGGGTGCAGGAACTGCAGCGCGGGCGAGTACTCGACCTCGACGGCGTCCCACACCGAGCGGTAGCCGGCCAGATCGGCCGCAGTGGAGCCGGTCCCGGCCCGCCCGGCCGGCGCGGGCACGGAGATCTCGCCGGGCTCCGGGAAGCGCGCCGCAGCCTCGAGCTCCTGCCAGCGCACGCCGCGCCCGCCGATCCGCTCGAGCGTCAGCCCCTCGTAGAACGGGACAGCGTCGAGCAGCCGGCGCGAGGCCATCGCGCCGCTCAGCACATCCAGGTCGAGCCCGAGCCGGAGCGCCAGCTCTGAGATCACCTGCCAGCCTGCCCGCACCGAGCCGGGCCGGGCGATCGCCGGGCGCAGTCGCTGCAGGCGGCCGTCGGGGTGCACAAGCGTGCCCTCCTTCTCAGCGTATGACTCGGCCGGGAACACGACGTCGGCGTGCTCGGCGATCGACTCGGTCAGGAAGCGCGTGTGCGCGACGACCGTGCCTGCGCCCGCCAGCGCGCGGCTCCAGCGCTCGGGGTCGGGCAGCTCGCGCAGCGGCTCGCTCTGGAGCAGGTACAGCGCCGAGAGCTCGCCCGCCGCCAGCCCCTCGGCGATCGCGGCCGCGTCGCGGCCGCTCACCGGCGCCTCTGAGAAGCCGGGTCCGGCGTTCGGCAGCACGCCCGCCTCGCGAAGCCCGCGCGCGTTGCTCGCGGCGGGGACCTCGAGCAGCCCGGCGCCGTCGATCTCGGCCAGGCCGAGCGCCGCGGCGATGTCGAGCAGCGCCCCGGCGCCGGCGGCACCATCGGGTCCGGCGGTCAGCCGCTCGCCCCACACGATCACGACCTCGCGGGGCCCCTCGGCGTCCTGCGGGCCGCGCAGCAGCGCCGCCAGCTCGCGCACGCGCTCGGGCTCGGCGCCCGCGAGCGAGCAGAGCCGGTCGAGCTCGCGGCCGTCGCCGAGCGCGGCCGCGAGCGCGGCGGCGAAGGCCCCCCCGCTGCCCTCGGCGAAGCGCACCGCGAGTGCCGCGCTGCGCTCGAGCGAGCTCGGCCCCGGCATCGCCAGCGCGAGCTGCACGCCGCGCCGGCGCACGCCCTTGCGCACGCGCAGGTCGAGGATCGAGGAGTCGTTGACCGGGTCTGCGTCGAGCACCAGCACGGCGTGGGCGAACTCGACGTCGCTCGTGCGCGCCTGCAGGCGCGGCTCGCCGAGCGCGCGGTGCAGGGCGAGCGGCAGCTCGCCGCCGCGGCGCGAGTCGAGGTGTGGAGAGCCGAGGGCCTCGCGCATGAGCCGCGCGAGCAGGAAGCCCTCCTCGTTGGTCGCCTGCCCGCCCACGAGCGCGGCGGTGCCGGCGCCGGCGCGCGCGAGCGCGGCCGCGGCCTCGCTCAGCGCGCGATCCCACCCGACCGGGCGCAGCTGGCCCCCGTCGCGCAGCAGCGGCTCGGTGACCCGCTCGTCGGAGTGGATCGACTGGTAGGCGAAGCGGCCCTTGTCGCAGAGCCAGCCGTCGTCGACCTCGGGGTTCTCGCGCGAGAGCACGCGCAGCGCGCGCTCGTCGCGGACCGTGATCTCGACGTTGCACTGCGACGGGCAGAGGGTGCACACCGAGCCCGCGCCCTCGATGTCCCACGGCCGCGCGCGGAAGCGGTAGGGGCGCGAGGTCAGCGCGCCGACGGGGCACAGCTCGACGATGTTGCCGCTGAACGGCGCGACGTAGGGGTGGCCGTCGAAGGTCGAGACGTATGAGTGGGCGCCGCGCTCGAGCAGCACGAGCTGGTAGTCCTCGGCCACCTCCTGGGAGAAGCGCACACAGCGGTAGCAGAGGATGCAGCGCTCGCGGTCGATCGCGATCAGCGGCGAGAGCTCGAGCGGCTTGACGAAGTGGCGCTTGGGCTCGATGAAGCGCGAGATCCCGCCGCCCCAGCCGAACGTGATGTCCTGCAGCGGGCACTCCCCGCCCTTGTCGCACACGGGGCAGTCGAGCGGGTGGTTGATCAGCAGGAACTCGACGACCGACTGCTGCGCGGTCTTCACGCGATCGCTCTGCGTGTAGACGACCATGCCGTCCTTGACCGGCGTGGAGCAGCCGGTCTGGAGCTTGGGGATGCCCTCGATCTCGACCAGGCACATGCGGCACGCTCCGACCGGCTGGCCGAGCTTCGGCTCGTAGCAGAACACGGGGATCTCGACGTCGCCGAGCTTCGCGGCGTCGACGAGCATCGTGTTCTCGGGCGCCTGCACCTCCCTGCCGTCGATCGTGAAGGTGATGGTCTGAGGCTCCGGCCTCGGCATCGCTAGGCGCCGCCTTTCCCGGTGCCGGGTTCGCCCTTGTGCGCGCCCGGGGCCTGGTCGCCGTCGCCGCTCGGCGCGAGCATGCTCGAGGGTTCGGCGAGCGCCCCCTGGGCGGCGAGCGCGAGGTCCGAGGAGGCGGCGTCGCCGAGCCCCCGCTGCATGCGCGCGCGCTCGATGTGCGCCTCGAACTCGTCGCGGAACTTGGCGATCATCGATCCGATCGGCATCGCCATCGCGTCGCCGAGCACGCACAGGCAGTTGCCGATGATGTGCTCCTGGACCGAGGCCATGATCTCGAGATCCATCGGCGTCGCCTCGCCGGTCTCGATCCGCTCGAGCATCTTCACGGTCCAGTTCGTGCCCTCGCGGCAGGGCGTGCACTTGCCGCAGGACTCGTGGCGGTAGAACTTGGCCGTCTTCAGCGCCACGTCGAGGATCGGCGTCGCGTCGTCGACGACGATGATCGCGCCCGAGCCGAGCATCGAGCCGGCTTTGCCGAGCGCGTCGAAGTCGTAGGGCAGGTCGAGGTCCTCGGCCTTCAGCACCGGCGAGGAGGAGCCGCCGGGGAACCAGCACTTGACGCCGCGGCCTTCCGGCGGGCCGCCGGCCAGGCCGTAGATGATCTCGCGCGCGGGGATGCCCAGCTCGATCTCGTAGTTGCCGGGCCGCTGCACGTGCCCGGAGACCGAGACGAGCTTGGTGCCGGTCGAGGTCTCGACGCCGAGCTTGGCGTACTCCTCGCCGCCCATCCGGATGATCGCCGGGACCGTCGAGAGCGTCTCGACGTTGTTGATCAGCGTCGGTCCCTGGTAGAGGCCCTGGTTGGCCGGGAACGGCGGCTTCAGGCGCGGATTGCCGCGCTTGCCTTCGAGCGAGTCGAGCAGGCCGGTCTCCTCCCCGCAGATGTAGGCGCCGGCGCCGCGGTGCACGACCAGCGAGAGCGTGTGCCCGGAGCCGAGGATGTCCTCTCCGATGAAGCCCGCCGCGCGCGCTTCGGCGAGCGCTGCGTCGAGCGAGTCGGCCTGCAGCACGTACTCGCCGCGGATGTAGATGAACGCGCTGTTCGCGCCTGCCGCGTAGGAGGCGATGATGATCCCCTCGATCAGCATGTGCGGGTTCTTCTGCATCAGCTCGCGGTCCTTGAAGGTGCCCGGCTCGGACTCGTCGGCGTTGCAGACCAGGTACTTGTCCATCGCCCCCTTCGGCAGGAACGAGACCTTCGTGCCCATTGCGAACCCGGCCCCGCCGCGGCCGCGCAGCCCCGATGCTTTGAGCTGCTCGAGCACCTGCTCGGGCTCCATCGCGAGCGCCTTGCGCATCGACTCATAGCCGCCGCGGCGTTCGTAGATCTCGCGCGTGGCGAGCCCCGGCTCGTCGATGTCCGCGAGCAGAAGCAGCGGCGTGGGGGTGCCGTCGACGCGGGTCGCGGTGGGGGCCATCAGGAGGGCTCCTCCTCGTGCTCGGGGCGCTCCTTTAGCGGCGCGGTCGGGCCCGCGCGTTCGCCGCCCGGCTCACCGATCGCGCTCTGCGGCGACTCGGTCGGCAGCTCGAGGTTGGCGGCGCGTGCCACGCGTGCCCCCTCAGGCTCGTGCTCGGGATAGGACTCGGAGTTCGCGCGCGGGTCGGCGACCAGCCGCCGCGCGAGCTGGCGGTCGGGCATGACCGGGCGCCCGGCGCGCAGGTCCTCGAGCAGCGCCGGTGCGTCCTTGGCGCTCAGCGGCCCGACATAGACGCCGTCGACCGAGGCCATCGGGGCGATGTCGCACGCGCCCAGGCACTCGAACGCGCGCACGTTGATCTCCGCGTCCTCCGCAGCCGCCCGCGCGATCGCCTCGTACAGGGCGTCGGCGCCGCGCAGCGAGCACGAGATGTTCGTGCAGACGTAGACGCTGTGGCGCCCGACCGGGGTGGTCTCGAGCATGTCGTAGAAGCTCGCCACCGACTCCAGGTAGGCGGGCGTGACACGCATCACGCACGCGACCTGCCCGATCGCCTCGGGCGAGCACCAGCCGTGCAGCCGCTGCGCCGCGGCGAGCGCCGGCAGCGTCGCCGAGCGGCGGTCGGGGTAGTTGGCCATGTGGCCCTCGATCTCCTCGCGCAGCGCGGCCGGCACCTCGGTCGTCTCGGGGTCGGGGATCTCCGCCGGAGCCTTCTCGAGGTCGGCCGCGCGGTCCCACCCCGGCACGCGCGAGCCGTGGCCGAAGCGCGGCACCGGGCGCGGCGTGCCCACCGACACCGGCAGCCCGCCCTGCGCATTCGCCCCGGCCTGTGCCAGGCGATCCTCAGGGACGGCACTCATCGGTCGATGCCCCCGAGGATCGGATCCAGCATCGCGAGCGTCGCGATCAGATCGGCGATGTAGGCGCCCTTGACCATGTGCGAGAAGGCCTGCAGGTTGACGAACGAGGGATCGCGCATGTGCACGCGCGCGGGCTTGGAGGAGCCGTCGGAGCGCACGAAGCAGCCGTACTCGCCGCGCGGGCCCTCGATCGGGAAGTAGACCTCTCCGGGCGGCACGCGGAAGCCCTCGGTGACGAGCTTGAAGTGGTGGATCAGCGCCTCCATCGAGGTGGCGAGCTCGTGGCGGGGCGGCAGCGCGACCTTGCGGTCGGTCGTGATGCAGGGCCCCTCGGGAAGGCCGTCCAGTGCCTGGCGGATGATCTTCACCGACTCGTACATCTCGGCCAGGCGCACCGCGTAGCGGTCGTAGTTGTCGCCCACCGTGCCGACCGGGATCTTGAACTCGAAGTCCTCATAGGAGCAGTAGGGGTCGGCCTTGCGCAGATCCCAGGGGTTTCCGGCCGCGCGCAGCAGCGGCCCGGTGACGCCGAGCGAGAGCAGCGTCTGCGCGTCCAGCGGGCAGGTGCCGCGCAGGCGCTGCAGCACGATCTCGTTGCGGTTCAGAAGCGCGCCGTACTGGTCGATGCGCTCGGGCATTTCGTCGAGGAAGGCGCTCAGCTTGTGCGCGTAGCCGGGCGGCAGATCCTCGATCACGCCGCCGACCTGCACGTAGCGCGTGTGCATGCGCTGGCCCGTGGCCATCTCGAACAGGTCGAGGATCTTCTCGCGCTCGCGGAAGCAGTACCAGAACATCGAGATCGCGCCCAGGTCGAGCGCGCTCGTGCCGAGCCACACCAGGTGGGACATGATCCGGTTGAGCTCGAGGTGGATCACCCTCAGGTACTGGGCGCGGCGCGGCACCTCGACCTCGAGCAGCGTCTCGACCGCCCCGCAGAAGGCGTAGGCGTTGAAGTGGTAGGCGAGGTAGTCCATCCGCTCGATCACCGGGATCGCCTTCCAATAGGCCTTGTCCTCGGCGGTCTTTTCGATGCCCGTGTGGACGTAGCCGATGATCGGCTTCACCTCCCTGACGACCTCGCCCTGCAGCGTCACCAGCAGTCGCAGGACGCCGTGGGTGGCGGGGTGGTGCGGCCCGAAGTTGAGCGTCAGCAGCTCCTGGGTCTCCTCGCCCTGCTGCTGCTCGTCGAGCTGCTCCTGCAGCGGCGCGAGCGTGATCGACTGCTCGCGCCGGCGGTAGTCGGACATCGTCGGAGGGTTCCCGCTCACCGGGGCGAGTCTCCGCGGCTGCTCTCGTTGAACGTGAACAGCACCGGTTCGCCGCCGACCGGGAAGTCGCGGCGCTGCGGGTGGCCCTCGTAGTCCTCGGGCATCAGGATCCGGCGCAGGTCGGGGTGGCCCTGGAACTCGACGCCGAACATGTCGTAGATCTCGCGCTCCTGGTGGTCGGCGGTCGGCCATTCGGGCGTGACGGAGTCGAGCTGCGGCGCATCGGTGGCGACGCGCGCGCGCACTGTGATGCGGTCCACGCGCGCCATGTCGAGCAGCTCGTAGAGCACGCCCAGGCGCGGCTCGTGCGGGTGGTAGTCGACCCCGTGCACGCTTGCCAGGAAGTCGAAGCCGCGCTCACGCAGGGCGCCCAGCACGCCGCGCACGTGCTCGGGCTCGATCTCCAGCGTCGCGCGCCCGCGGAAGAACTCGGTGCCGAGCACGGGGCTGCCGGACGCGGCGCGCGGTCCGCCACCGTGTGCCTCGCGGAGCTCTTGGGCGATCAGCTCGAGCCCGGTCGCGTCGGGCACCCTACTTTGCCCCCTGCAGGCGCACCTTCGGGGCCGCCGCCGCTCCCTCGGACGGCAGCACCTCCTCGGTGCCCTGGGCGCCGTAGCGCTCGCGCCAGCTCATGTCGGGGTCGTCCTGGACCATCTTGCGCAGCTTCAGCACGCCGTGCATGAGCGCCTCCGGCCGCGGGGGGCAGCCGGGGACGTGGACGTCGACGGGCATGAACTTGTCGGCCGGCACGAGCGCGTAGTTGTTGAACACGCCCATCGAGCTGCAGCACGCGCCCATCGAGATCGCCCACTTCGGCTCGAGCATCTGGTCGTAGATGCGCCGCACGATCGGCGCCATCTTGATCGACACGCGCCCGGAGAGGATCAGCAGGTCGGCCTGGCGCGGAGAGGCGCGGAAGGCCTCGAAACCGAAGCGCGCGACGTCGACGCGGGCGGCCACGATCGACATCATCTCGATCGCGCAGCAGGCGAGCCCGAAGGTCGCCGGGAAGAACGAGTTCGAGCGCGCCCACGCGACTGCCCGGTCCAGCGTCGTGGTGAGCACCCGCTCTTCGACGTAGCGTTCGAACTCGGCGCCCTCCAGGTGCGCGGGGTGCGAGGCGCCTTCGAGCGCCCCGCCGCGCAGCAGCTGGCGCGCGTTCAGATCGCGGACGCGCAGGGCGCCCGGGTCGACCGGCTCGCGCTTCATCTCCACTGAAGTGCCCCCCGGCGCCACACGTAGACGAAGGCGACGAACAGAAGCACGATGAACACGACCGTCTCGATCAGCGCGAAGGTCCCGTACGCGCGCAGCTCGACCGCGATCGGGTACAGGAACACGACCTCGATGTCGAACAGGATGAACAGCATCGCGATCAGGTAGAAGCTGATCCCGAAGCGCATCCCGCGCTTCACCTCCGAGGGCAGGCCGCACTCGTAGGGGTCCTGCTTGTGAGGGGTCGCGCGGCGCGGTCCGAGGACCGAGTTCAACACCGCGAACGCTCCTCCGACGGCCCCGCCGAGCACGAGGAAGACGATCGCGGGCAGATAGGTTCGGAGCACCGGGCGCTGTTATATCACTGCTTGTGGCAGGGTGTTACATAGTGACGATCGGCTCGAAATCGGCCGATGAATGAGGCCGTCGTCGCCGGTGCTCTGGCCGTTGCGGCACTGAACCTGCTGCCCGGCTTGGTGGGCGCCTACACCTGGTGGCAGGGCGACACCGACGGCGCCGCGGCACGCGCTTTCTGGGTGCTGCTGCGGATCGGCCAGGGGGCCGCTCTGATCCTCGCGATCGCCGTCGGCTCGCTCGCCGTGGCGGGCAACTACTCGACCGAACGCCTGTTCTACCTCTATGCGCTCTTGCCGCTGGCGATCGCGTTCATCGCCGAGCAGCTGCGCGCGACCTCCGCGCAGCTGGTCCTCGACCAGCGCGGGCTCGAGGGCGCGCAGGCCGTCGCCGCGCTGCCCGAGGACGACCAGCGCGCGCTCGTGGCGAGGATCATGCGGCGCGAGATCGGGGTGATGGCGCTCTCGGCGCTCGTCGTCGTGTTCCTCACGCTGCGCGCGGCGACGACCGCCCACGGGTTCTGATGCACCGGTCCGATCGGCCGGCGCGCGGTGCCGGCCTCAGGGCTCAGGGTTCGACAAACCGGTGAGTCGGCCGGCGCTCCGTACCGGCCGACCGGCGAGTCGGCCGGCGCTCCGTACCGGCCTCCCATCTATATATTCCTTCCCCGCATGAAGGCCGCCGCCACGACGCTGGTACTGATCGCGTGCGCCGCTGTCATCGGCGCGTGCGGCGAACAGGGCAACTCGGTCCCGAAGAGCAGCGCCTACTACAAAGGCTCGCAGCTGTTCCTCGACCACTGCTCGGGCTGCCACACGCTGTCGGCCGTCGGCGCCGAGGGCTCGGCCACGAGCATCGCCAACCGCGTCAAGACGAACGGGCCGAACTTCAACATCCGCAAGGAGAACGCCGAACAGGTCCTGTACGCGATCCGCAACGGCGGCTTCTCGGGCGCGATCATGCCCGAGAACATCGTCGTCGGGCAGGAAGCCCAGGAAGTCGCGCAGTTCCTCGCCGCCTACACGGGCAAGCAGGCGCAGAACGTCCCGCACACGACGATCAAACTGTCGACCGGCAACCCGTCCGAAGAAACGTCCTCGACCTCGAGCGCCGGCAACGCCGCGTCGGGCGCGGGCGGCACGGAAACGGGCACCAAGACGACCGGCAAATAGCGCGGGCGGGACGGCGCGATGCTGGACCTCAGGCTGATCCGCGAGGACCCCGAGGGCGTCCGCAGCGCGCTGGCGCGGCGCGGCGAGGGCGTCGCCGAGGCGCTTGACGCGGTGATCGAGCTGGACCGCCGCCGCCGCGAGCTGCTGCCCGAGCTCGAGGGGCTGCGGGCCGAGCAGAACCGCGCCAACGAGCGCATCCGCGGTGCCACCGAGGACGCCGAGCGCGAGCGCGAGATCGCCGCGATGCGCGAGGTCTCCTCGCGCGCCAAGCAGCTGGACGGGGAGCTCGCAGAGGTGCAGGAGCGGCTGACGAGCGCGCTTGCGCCGCTTCCGAACCTGCCCGACCCGACGGCCGCGCCTGGTCACGACGACGAGCTCGTGCTCGACAGCGGGCCGGTGCCCGAGCTCGCCTTCGCGCCGCGCGACCACCTCGAGCTGGCCGGCGAGATGATCGACACCGAGCGCGGCGCGCGGCTGTCGGGGTCGCGCTTCGCCTACCTGCGCGGGCCGCTCGTGATGCTGGAGCTGGCGCTCGTGCGCTGGGCGCTCGAGAAGCTGTCCGGGCGGGGGTTCGAACCGGTGATCCCGCCGGTGCTCGTGCGCGAGCGCGCGCTGTACGGAACCGGCTTCCTTCCCGACACCGAGCAGCAGATCTACACGCTGCCCGAGGACGAGCTGTTCCTCCTCGGCACCTCGGAGGTCGCGCTCGCCTCCCTGCACGACGAGGAGATCCTCGACGCCGAGCGGCTGCCGCTCCGCTACGCGGGCTTCTCGCCGTGCTTTCGCCGCGAGGCCGGCGCCGCCGGCCGCGACACGCGCGGGATCTTCCGCGTGCACCAGTTCGACAAGGTCGAGATGTTCAGCTTCGTCGCGCCCGAGGAGTCCCAGCAGGAGCACGAGCGCATCCGCGAGATCGAGCAGGAGATCCTCGGCGAGCTCGGGCTCCCGTTCCGCGTCGTGAACATCGCCGTCACCGATCTCGGCAGCTCGGCCGCCGAAGAAGTACGACTGCGAGGCGTGGCTGCCGAGCCAGGGCCGCTACCGCGAGCTGACCTCGTGCTCGAACACGACCGACTACCAGGCCCGGCGCCTGAACATCCGCATGCGGGAGGGCAAGCGCACGCGGGTGCTGCACACGCTCAACGGCACCGCCGTCGCGGTCGGGCGCACGATAGTCGCGCTGCTGGAGAACGGCCAGCGCGAGGACGGGAGCGTCACCCTGCCCTCGGTTCTGACGCCGTTCGGCGCGCCAGCCGAGCTGGCGCCCGCCGCCGGGTCCTAGCGCGCGCCGCGCCTAACGGACGCGGAACACGATCGAGCGCGCCCTACCCGACACCGGCGCGATCGTCAGCCGGTAGAGCCCCGGCGCGAGGCGAAGCCGGCCCGTCAGGCGCTTGGCGTTGCGCCCGGCCGAGGCCGCGATCGTGCGCGGGTGCCCCTGCGTCACCCAGCGCGTGCGGCCGTGCGAGCGCACGCGCCGCGCGAGCGTGACCCGCACGCGGGCGGCCGTGCTGAGCGTGAACGAGAAGCCGATCTTCGAGGCACTCGGGCGGCCCTCGCTGAGCGCGGCCACCGCGGGCGGGGTGAGGCCGAGCGCGGAGACCTGGGGGACCGTGGCGGTCGAACCGGAGGGCGTGGGGGTCGAGGCGGGCGGATGCGGCGGGGCGCCGCCGGGCGTGGCGCCCGCCGGGGCCGGACCCGATTCGGGTGAGCCGGAGGGGGGCGGGGTGGGTTCGGGTTCGGCTTCCTGCTGGCCCGGCACGAAGCCCTGGTCGCCGTTGGGGGTGCCGACGCCGGTGGGCCCGTCGTAGCCCGGTCCCGCAAGGCACGTGAGCGCACCGCCGCAGCTCGTGTGCGCCTCTTCGGAGGCGACGCAGAGCGCGAAGCCTTCGGAGTTGAAGCCGGCGGCGCATTCGCCGTTCGAGCCCGAGGTGACGTCGTGCAGCGTCCCCGGCGCGTGGCGCAGCGTCCAGTAGAGCGTCTGGGCCGGGTATTCGACCGCGTTCGCGCCGCCGGCGAGCGCGAACGTCGAAGCGATGATCGGCGAGGCGAGACTGGTGCCGCCGTAGGTGCACCAGTCGGCGATCGTGTGCGTGACTTTGCCTTCTTTGTAACGGGTCTCGCACGATTCGCCGGCTTCGTCGGAGTCGTAGATCACCTCGCCGCTGTAGGGGTCGGCGTCTGCCGCGACGTCGTCGACGGAGCGTTTCGAGCCGCAGCCGACCGAGCTCCAGTCGGCGGCCTGCTGCTGCCATGCGGGCGCCTGGAAGTCGGTGCTGCAGCCGCCGCCGCCCGCGCCGTCGCCGTTCCAGACCGTCTCGCCGCGCCAGGCGCCTTCGAGGCCGAGCGGCGCGAGCCGCGTCCCGCCGACGGCGACCACGTCCGGCGAGGAGGCCGGGTACTGCGTGTAGCCGCGTTCGATTTCCCGTTCGGCGTCCCAGTTCTCATAGCCGTCGTCGCCCGCCGACGCGGTGATCACGGTGCCGGGGTGGTGGAACGGGCTGAGGGCCTCTTCGCTCGGCGAGATGCCGGCCTCGGAGCCGCCCCAGGAGTTCGAGATCTCCGTGGCTCCGAGATCCTCGGCGCGCTTCTCGGCGGCTTCGAGGTTCGCGTATTCGACCGCCGAGAAGGGTTCCGCCGCGCCGGCTTCGCCGGAGACGACGAGCAGGATGTGGCAGTTCTGGCAGGTGGCGTGCACCGTCTCGACGTCGAGCGAGATCTCGGTGCCCCAGCCGATCGCTTCGCGCGCGGCTTCTTTCTGTTCGGTGGCGGCGCTGATCGCGTATTCGTGCAGCTGCGCGCTCGTCTGCGGGAACGGCAGTTCCGAGCTCGAGCCCGTCTGGGAGACCTCGCGGAAGCAGCCGTTCGCGGTCGTGCACGCCGGCAGGCCGAATTCTTCGTCGTACACCCGTAGGTCCGCTTCGATCGTCGGGTCGTTGAAGGCATCGACGATCGCGACCGTCTGTTCGCTCGCCGAGGTTCTCGGCAGCGAGTAGGCGCTGTGCAGGTCCTGCGGGCGCAGCCCGAGCAGCCCGCTGGCGGGCGTCGGGGCCGTGTTCGGGCGTCGCAGCGAGCGTCGCAGCATCCCGATCGGGCGCTGCCTCAAGAGCGCCGCTGTGCTGGCCGGAACGAGCTGCTCGGCCAGGCAGCTCGCGTGGCGTGGGACGGTCGGCGGCGGGCAGGCCGCGCGCACCGAGTAATCCGATTCCGGCAGCGGCGCGACGGTTTCGGCGCCGAGCGCGGCGGGGGCCGCGAGCACCAGCAGGAGGAGCGCCGCCGTGCAGGCAGCCAGCGACGACCGGGGTCTGCGCATGGAGCAACTCATTCTCCATGGCTCGCTCGGCACGCGCGCCGGCCCGCTTTAGCGCGCGACCGCCGAGCGGACGGATCGAGGAGCGGGCGCTGGCAACCATGTGCGGGCGTCATTACCCTGACGGCTGAGATGTCGAGATTCGGCTTCCTGCTCGCGCCCGAGCCGCCGCCGCGGCGGGTGGGGCTGCTCGTGGCGCTCGCCTCGGTCGCGCTCTGCACGCTGATCGTCTATCCGCTGCGGCACGTCGCTCCGATCGCGGCGCTCGCGGTGGTGTACCTGCCCGCCGTCCTGATCGTGTCGATCATCTGGGGCGCGTGGCTCGGAATGGCGACGGCGGTGGTGAGCGCCGCCGCCTTCAACTTCTTCCACCTGCCGCCGACCGGGCAGTTCACGATCCGCGACTCGCGCAACTGGGTCGCGCTGGTCACGTTCCTGGTCGTGGCGGCGATCGCGAGCTCGGTCGCCGAGGTCGCGCGCGCCCGCACGCGCGACGCGCAGGAGCGCCGCCGCGAGGCGGACCTCGCGGCCGAGATGGCGCGCCTGCTGCTGCGCGGCAACAGCCTCGCCGTGGCGCTGCCGACGGCCGCCGCGCGGCTCGCGCAGACGCTCGAACTGAGCTCGGCGTCGATCACGATGGAGGCGCTCGACGGCGACGAGCGCCAAGTCGCCTTCCCGCTGCGCGAGGGCAGCCACCGCCTCGGCACGCTGCTCGTCGGCGCCGGCACCTCCGAGGCCAACCTGCGCCGGTTGCAGGAGCGCGTGGTACCGGCGCTGGAGGCGCTCCTGAGCGCCGCGCTCGAGCGCGAGCACCTGCTTGGAGACGTCGTCGAGACGACCGCGCTGCGGCGCGCCGACACGATCAAGACGGCGCTGCTGCGCGCTGTCTCGCACGACCTTCGCTCGCCGCTGACGGCGATCGCGACCGCCGGCGAAGCCGTCGCCTCGCCCTCGCTCTCCGATGCCGAGCGGCTCGAGATGGCCGCGGTCATCAAGGAGGAGACGCGCCGCCTGTCGCGGCTGGTCGACAACCTGCTCGACCTCTCGCGCCTTGAAGCCGAAGCCGCCGCGCCGCGCCGCGACTGGGTGGCCGTCGATGAGCTTCTGCGTGTGTCAGTGCAGGAGCTCACGCCGGCCGACGGCGACTTCGCGCTCTCGATCGACCGCGAGCTGCCCCTCGTGCGGGTCGACGCGGTGCAGATGGAGCGCGCGTTCGTGAACGTGCTCGAGAACGCGCGGCGGCACTCGGGCGGCCATCCGGTCTCGGTGCGGGCGCGCGCCGTGCGGAGCCTCTCGCCGGGCCGCGCCAATGCGGGGCCGGACGAGGATGCCCAGTCCTCGCAGCGGGCGCGCGGCGACCGCGTGATCGTGCGGATCGTCGATCGCGGCCCCGGGATCCCGCCGGCCCAGCTCGAGCGCGTGTTCGAGCCGTTCTACCGCGCCGGCACACCCGGTGGGGAACATCGCGGCTCGGGTCTCGGCCTGGCGATCGCGCGCGGCTTCACCGAGGCCAACGGCGGCACGCTGCACGTCGAGTCGCTGCCGGGGCAGGGCGCGACGTTCGTGTTCGAACTGCCGCTGCGCGAGGAGGCCGCCGAGGCGGGCGAGCCCGCCCCGGCGGCCTCGGGGGCGCGCGAACCCGAGCCGGTTCCACCCGGCCCGCAGGCGGCGGCGTGAGCGCCGAGGGCATCGAGCCGGCGCATGCGACGCGCGTGCTGGTCGTAGACGACGAGCCGCAGATCGTGCGTGCGCTGAAAGTCGTGCTGCGCGAGGCCGGCTTCGAGTCGGTGCCGGCCGAAACGGCGTCCGAGGCGCTGGACGCCGCCGCCGTGCGCCCGCCCGAAGCCGCGATCGTCGACCTGGTGCTGCCCGACATGGACGGCATCGAGCTGACGCGCAGGCTGCGCGAGTGGAGCGAGATGCCGATCCTCGTGCTCTCAGCGGTCGGCGAGGAGACACAGAAGGTGAAGGCGCTCGAGGCCGGCGCCGACGACTACGTGACCAAGCCCTTCGGCGCGCGCGAGCTGGTCGCGCGCCTGCAGGCAGCGCTGCGCCGCGCGGGTCGATCCGACGAGGAGCCCACGATCACCGCCGACGGACTCGAGATCGACCTCGCCGCACGAGTCGTGCGCCGCGACGGCGAGCCGGTCCACCTGACGCCGATCGAGTTCGATCTGCTGCGGGTGCTCGCCCGTAACCGCGGGCGCCTGATGACCCACCGCAAGCTACTGGTCGAGGTGTGGGGACCCGAGTACGTGGACGACATCCAGCCGCTGCGCACCCACATCGCGCGCCTGCGCGCCAAGATCGAGCCCGAGGGCGAGCGCGCGGCCGGCGGATACCGGTACATACTCACCGACCCCGGTGTCGGGTACCGGTTCGCGCAGTAGCTGTGGGGTAACTACGGACGGCGTCCGCGCGATAGCGCGGACGCGCGGCGAGGGGCCCGCGGGCAGTCTGGCGGGGTGATCTCGCAGCCGTCACGAAATCGTTATGCGCGGCGCGCGGTTCGTTATGCGGCTGTGACGACCGGCGCCCCATAGTGACGGCCATGGACGTTCTCGCCATCATCCTCGGCGTCGTCACCTTCGCGATCTTGCTGATCGCGATCGAGGGGATCGACCGGGTATGAGCCTCCCGCTGGGGGCCTTCATCGCGCACATGAGCGGGGCCGACTTCTTCGGTCTCGTCGTGTCGGTGCTCGTGATCGCCTACCTCCTGTACGCGCTCGTGCGCGGAGAGAAGCTCTGAGCCGATGACCTTCTCCGGCTGGGCGACGATCGTCTTGTTCGCCGTCATCCTGACGGTGCTGGCGTGGCCGCTGGGTCAGTACATGGCCCGCGTCTACTCCGGGCAGCGAGTGTTCCTCTCGCCGCTGTTCGCCGGTCCCGAGCGTCTGCTCTACCGGGTCTTTCGCGTCGACCCCGAGGCGCCGCAGGACTGGAAGCAGTACGCGAAAAGCGTGATCATCTTCTCCCTCGCCGGGTGGCTGTTGCTGTACATCATCCTCCGCACGCAGACTGCGTGGGACTTCACAGGCCTGAACCCTCAGCACTACAAATCGGGCACCTGGAACCTCACCTTCAACACCACCTCGTCGTTCCTCACCAACACCAACTGGCAGTACTACGGCGGTGAGACGACGCTGAGCTACTTCAGTCAGATGGCCGGCCTGACCGTCCAGAACTGGCTCTCGGCCGGTGTCGGGATCGTCGTCGCGGTGGCGCTGGTGCGCGGCATCATCGGCCGCAGCGGCAAGAGCCTCGGCAACTTCTGGCAGGACATCGTGCGCACGGTCCTGTACGTGCTCACGCCGATCAGCGTGATCGGCGCCATCGTGCTCATGTCCCAGGGCGTGATCCAGAACTTCAGCAGCTACCTGGTCGCGCACACCGTCACAGGGGTCACGCAGTCGATCGCGATGGGCCCGGTCGCCTCGCAGGAGGTCATCAAGGAGCTCGGCACCAACGGCGGCGGCTTCTTCAACGTCAACTCGTCCCACCCCTTCGAGAACCCGACGGCCTTCACCAACCTGTTCGAGATATTGCTCGTTCTGATCATCCCGGCCGCGCTGATCTTCATGTACGGCCGCATGACCGGGAACCGGCGGCAGGGCTACTCGATCTACGGCGTCGTGATGTTCATGTTCCTCGGCGCCTGCGTCGTCGCCTACATCGCCGAGGCGCATGGCTCGCCCGCACAGCACGCGGCGGGGCTGCACACGCACGCGATCTCCGGCTCGGGCGGCGGCAACATGGAAGGCAAGGAGCAGCGCTTCGGTATCGCCGGTTCGGCGATCTTCGACGTCGTCACGACCGTCACCTCGTGCGGCGCGGTGAACAGCGCGATCGAGTCCTACACCGGCATCGGCGGCGCCGTCCCGATGGCCAACCTGTCGGCCTCCGAGGTGATCTTCGGCGGCGTCGGCACCGGTCTCTACTCGATCCTGCTCTACGTCCTGCTGGCCGTGTTCATCGGCGGCCTGATGGTCGGCCGCACGCCGGAGTGGATCGGCAAGAAGATCGAGGCGCGCGAGATCAAGCTCGCGGGTCTCGGCATCCTGATAACTCCGCTGGCAGCGCTGTTCTGCACGGCGCTCGCGGTCGCCAGCAGCAGCGGGCGCAAGTCGATCTCAGAAGCCGCCCTCTCCAAGAGCGGCGGGAACACTCCGCAGGGGTTCTCTGAGAGCTTCTACGCGTACCTGTCGCAGGCCAACAACAACGGCTCCGCCTTCGCCGGTTACACGGGGTACATCCAGCCCCACGCCGGCAACGCGGGCGCGCACGGGATCACGTTCGCGAACCTGCTCGGCGGCTTCGACATGCTGTTCGCTCGCTACGCGCCGATCCTGTTCGCGCTGGCCGTGGCGGGTGCCCTCGCCGGCAAGCGCTTCACGCCCGCCGGTCTCGGCACGATGCGCACGGACAACGTCACATTCTCGGTCCTGCTGATCGGCGTGATCGTGCTCGTCGGGGCGCTCACGTTCTTCCCCGCCCTGCTGCTCGGTCCGATCGTGCAGGGCCTGACCACACACCTCTACTGACATGCGCCGCGACATCGTCACTGCGATCATCTCCATGGTCGTCTTCACACTGCTCCTCGGGATCGTCTACCCGCTGTTCATCACCGGCGTGGGTCAGGTCGCCTTCCCGGGCAACGCCAACGGCCAGCAGGTGAAGGTGAACGGCAGGCTGGTCGGCTCGAAGATCATCGGGCAGAGCTTCAAGAGGCCGGTGATCGGCAAGAACGGCAAGCCGGAGGAAAAGGAAGAAGAAATCGTCACCGAAGCCGACCCGCGCTACTTCCAGTCGCGGCCGTCGGTGACCGAAGGAGGCGAATACAACGCCGCCGCGAGCACCTTCTCCAACAAAGGCCCGAACAGCGTCCTGACGAAGGAAGCGGACGAAGAAAACGCCAAGGCCTACCTCGAACTGAACAAGCCGTATGACCCCGGCCTCACGGTCGCGCAGATCCCGGTGGACGCAGTCAACACCTCGGCTTCGAACCTCGACCCCGAAATCTCGCCGGCGAACGCGTGGATCCAGGCGTACCGCATCGCCGCTGTGCGCCGGCTCCCCCTGAGTCAGGTGAAGTCGCTGATCGCCCAGTACACGGACAGCCGCGGCCTCGGCTTCTCGGGTGAACCCGGTGTGAACGTGCTCGAGCTGAACCTGGCCCTCGACCGACTGTCCGAAGGAAAGAGCTGATGTCGACTCCGACCGCGAACTCTCCGACCCAGCCCGGCCACCCCGGACGCGAGCGCGGCGCGATCTCGCTGTTCCGCCGCGAGATTCTCGGGCGCGCGCTGATCGACAGCCTCAAGAAGCTCGACCCACGGATTCAGGCGCGCAACCCGGTGATGTTCGTAGTCGAGATCGGCTCGATCATCACGACGGTCACATGGCTGATCCAGGTGTTCGGCGGCAAGCCGCTCGGTGGCGGGCACGAGCCGGCCTGGTACACGTTCACGATCGCGCTGTGGCTGTGGCTGACGGTGATCTTCGCCAACATGGCCGAGGCGTTCGCCGAGGGCCGCGGTCGCGCGCAGGCCGACACTTTGCGCGCGATGCGCAAGGAGACGGTCGCACGGCTCCTCGACGGCGGCACCAAGGCCGCCTCGGAGCTCACGCGCGGCGACATGGTGGTGGTCGAGGCCGGAGAGCTGATCCCCGGTGACGGCACCGTGACCGAGGGCATCGCAACAGTGGACGAGTCCGCGATCACGGGCGAGTCCGCGCCGGTGATCCGCGAGTCCGGCGGCGACCGCAGCGCCGTCACCGGCGGCACGCGTGTGACCTCGGACCGCATCGTCGTGGAAATCACCCAGGAGCCCGGCCACTCGTTCCTGGACCGCATGATCTCGCTCGTCGAGGGCGCCGAACGGCGCAAGACGCCGAACGAGATAGCACTGAACATCCTGCTCGCTGCACTGACGCTGATCTTCGTGATCGTCGTGGCCACGCTGCGACCGTTCGGCATCTTCTCGGGTACGACCATCTCGGAGACGACGCTGATCGCGCTGCTGGTGGCGTTGATCCCGACGACGATCGGCGCGCTGCTGAGCGCGATCGGAATCGCCGGGATGGACCGCCTCGTGCGCCGAAACGTGCTCGCGCTGTCGGGCCGCGCGGTCGAGGCCTCGGGAGACGTCGACGTGCTGCTGCTCGACAAGACCGGCACGATCACGATCGGCAACCGGCTCGCCTCCGAGTTCATCCCGATGCCCGGCGTGGCCGAGTCCGAGCTCGCCGAGGCCGCGCAGCTCTCCTCGCTCGCCGACGAGACCCCCGAGGGACGCTCGATCGTCGTGCTCGCCAAGCAGTACGGGATCCGCGAGCACGACATGGCCGCGATCCAGGCCGAGTTCGTGCCCTTCAGCGCGCAGACCCGCATGAGCGGGATCGACTACGACGGCCAGCAGCTGCGAAAGGGTGCCGGCGACGCGATCATCGACTTCGTGAAGCGCGAAGGCGGCTCGCCCCCGCCCGAGCTGCAGCAGGAGCTCGATCGCATCGGCAACGAGGGCGGCACGCCGCTCGCGGTCTGCCGCGACAGCCAGGTGCTCGGCGTGATCTATCTGAAGGACACCGTCAAGCAGGGCATGAAGGCCCGCTTCGACCAGCTGCGCGCGATGGGCATCAAAACGGTGATGGTGACGGGCGACAACCGCCTGACGGCGGCCAAGATCGCAGAAGAGTCAGGCGTCGACGACTTCCTCGCCGAAGCCACGCCCGAGCGCAAGCTCGACCTGATCCGCGAGCAGCAGGGCGAGGGCCGGCTCGTCGCGATGACCGGCGACGGGACCAACGACGCCCCGGCGCTCGCCCAGGCCGATGTCGGCGTGGCGATGAACACAGGCACGCAGGCGGCGCGCGAGGCGGGCAACATGGTCGACCTCGACTCCAACCCGACGAAGCTGATCGAGATCGTCGAGGTCGGCAAGCAGCTGCTGATCACGCGCGGCGCGCTGACCACATTCTCGATCGCCAACGATGTCGCGAAGTACTTCGCGATCCTGCCCGCGATCTTCATCACGACCTACGCCGCGACAGGTCAGAAGGAAGGGCCCCTTGCAGTTCTGAACATCATGAACCTCGGCAGCCCGCGCTCGGCGATCATCTCGGCGATCATCTTCAACGCGCTGGTGATCCCGCTGCTGATCCCGATCGCACTGCGCGGGGTCGCCTACCGGCCGATCGGCGCCAGCGCGCTTCTGCGGCGCAACCTGCTGATCTACGGGCTCGGCGGCATCATCGCCCCGTTCATCGGCATCAAGCTGATCGACCTGATCGTCCACAACCTCCTCGGGGGGTGAACGCGACCGGCGCCACGGCGCCGCTGCAACGGATCCTCGTCTGCGACGACGAGCCGCAGGTGATCCGGGCGCTGCGGGTGGTGCTCCGCGAGGCTGGGTTTCACACGATCCCCGCCGGAACGCTCGCCGAGGCGCTCGATGCCGCGGCTCGCCACCCGCCCGACGCGGCGATCATCGACCTCGTCCTTCCCGACGGCAGCGGCATCGAGCTGTGCCGTGAGCTGCGCTCGTGGAGCCGGATGCCGATTCTCGTGCTCTCGGGGCTCGAGGATGAGGACGACAAGGTGCGGGCGCTCGAGGCCGGCGCCGATGACTACGTGACGAAGCCGTTCGCCGCGCGCGAGCTCATCGCACGCCTGGGAGCCGTCTTCCGGCGCTCCAACGAACAGCCGGAGCAGCCGGTGATCCTGGTGCGCGGCCTCGAGATCAACCTGCCGGCGCACACGGTGAAGCTCGACGGCAGGGTGGTGAGGCTGACGCCGACCGAGTTCAACCTGCTGACGGTGATGGCGCGCAACCGGGGCAGGCTGATGACCTCCCGCGCCCTGCTGCGCCAGGTGTGGGGTGACGCGTACGCTCACGACGCGCCACTGCTGCGCACGCACATCGCAAACCTGCGCCACAAGATCGAGGGCCAGCGACCCGGCGGGAGGGGCGTGCACAGCTTCATCAAGACCGAGCCCGGGGTCGGCTACCGGTTCGTCGAGTGAGGACGCGCTTCACGCGTCACGCCCTCGGCCGCGTCGGTGCGCACGAAGATCTCCTGACGGTCGGTGCGCTCTGGTCCCCGGCGGGGCGCGCGGTATCGTTTCCCGCGGTGAGCCGGGAAGCCTGGTCGGCGCGTTGCTCCTCGCCCTGATCCGGATGCGCTCGAAAGCCCTCACGCCAAGACTCCGTCGCCGCTCCCGCCTGCTGACCGCGCTGCCGCTGCCCTCGGCGTGGCGCCGCGAGGCGTTGCGCACGAACCTGTGGCTGGTTCCGACGGCGGAGATCGTGCTCGCCTGCGGGCTGTTCGCCGCGACACACGCGATCGATCGCGCAGCCTACGACGGCGACCTGCACCTGCCGTCGTTCGTGATCAGCGGCAGCGCCGACGCGGCGCGGCAGATCCTCACCGCGATCGCCGCCGCGGTCATCACGGTCGTGACGTTGGTGTTCTCGATCACGATCGTGACGCTGACGCTCGCCTCGACCCAGTTCGGTCCACGGATGCTGCGCAACTTCATCCGCGACCGCATCACCCAGATCACGCTCGGAACCTTCGTGGCGACGTTCGTGTACGCGATCCTCGCGCTGATCTCGATCGGGCCCTCGAGCCACGGAGAATTCGTCCCGCACCTGTCGGTCACCGTGACGATGGTGCTGGTGATCGTCGACGTCGCGGTGCTCGTCGTGTTCATCGATCACATCGCGCGCTCGATCCAGCTCCCGCAGGTGATCGCGAGCATCGCGGGAGACCTCACACGCGCGGTCGAAACCGAGGGCTCGGGTCACGCCCAGGCGACGCCGAAGGCCGGCCCGTCACTGGCCGAGCTCACGGCGCGGCTGCTCGAGGACAGCGCGAGCGTGCGGGCGCCGCGCAGCGGCTACCTGCAGTTCGTGCAGACCGACCGGCTCGTCGACGTCGCGGCCCGTAGCGGCGCAGTGATCCGTCTGCTGCAGCGGCCGGGGCACTTCCTGGTCGAGGGGGAGCCGCTCGCGGAGGTGTGGCCCCGGTCCGCTGCCCCCGACGTGGCTCGCAGCCTCGGCGGCGCGCACGCGACGGGCCCGCACCGCACTCTGACTCAGGACGTCTCGTTCGCGGTCGACCAGCTCGTCGAGATCGCGATCCGCGCGCTGTCCCCCGCCGTCAACGACACGTTCACCGCGCTCGCCTGCATCGACTGGCTCGGCGACGGTCTGTGCAAGATCGCGGATAGCTGGCGCCCGGAGATCGTGCACCGCGACGCGGGGGGCCGAGTGCGCGTGATCACACGGACGATCGGGTTCCGCCGGCTCGCCGAGCGCTCCTACGAGAAGATCCGCCAGGCGAGCCGCGCCATGCCGGCCGTGATGATCCGCCAGCTCGACGCGCTCACGAAGGTGATGGCCCACGCCACGACGGCCGAGCAGCGAGAGGTGCTGGTGGCGCAGGCCGAGATGATCATGCGGGCATGCGAGGAGTCGGTGCCCGAGGAGCGCGACCGTGCCGATGTCGCTCGCCGCTACGCCGCGGTGCTGGGCGCCGCGGAGGCGTGCGGCGCCCGGATACCGCCGCGGCCCGAGACCGCCGAGGTGCCCCCCGCCTGAGGGGCACTCCGCCGGTCCCCGCAGTCGCCTACGCGCGCAGCGCGTCGCTCGCGCGCCGCGCGAGCTGCCACAGCGCGTCGGGGTCCTGCGACTCGACGTACAGCGGGCCGGTGCCGTCGGTGATCAGCCGTTGCGCGATCGCCACACCCTGAGGGGAGTCTGACTCGCACTCGCGCAGGCTGCGCGCCAGATCGAGCAGGGCCGCGCGGGCGGCGCGCACGTCGCGGCGCGCGAGCGGAGGGGTGGAGGTCACCCGGGGCCCGCTGCCCTCCGCGATGCTGATCGCATCGTCGATGCTGTCGGCCAGTCTGAGCCGGTGACCGCTGCGCAGCAGTTGGCGTGCCCGCAGGGAGAGCGCGGGGCTCTCGGATGGCTCACCGCCCTCGGCGAGCCTCGCGTCGAGGCCGGCGCGCGAGAACAGCACGCGGGCGCGGACCCGCAGACTCTCGCCGGTGCGGGGGCTGCCGGTCCAGGCGTCCCGGTGGGTGGTGAGGTGAGGGTTCAGTGAAGACATTGGTCCTTCTCCTGTCGGTTTTCTTTCACCTCGAGTCTCGGGCGGCGGGCGTCAAGGGCCCGTGACGATCCGCCGCAGACGCATAACGATCTCGTGAAGATGGCTCAGAGACCGCCTCTGTGCCGACGGTCTCGCGTGGGAGCTGCTCGGGCGGCGACGCGCGGGTGCCGCAGCCCCGGCGACCGGCGTCAGCGGGTGTCCTCGAGCCCGCTGTCGGCCGATCGCAGCGCGCCCGCGCTTGGCCCCGGCCCGGGGCTCGTCGACCGTTCTGTGCGCCGGCTCGGCACTCGGACGAGCGTCCGTGCGCGTGCGGCCGGGGGTCGCTGCGGTAGCGTCCAACTGGGTCCCCATGGCGGACGGACGCGGTCACCTGAAGGTCTTCATCGGTATGGCGCCCGGCGTCGGGAAGACCTTCCGCATGCTGCAGGAGGGCCGCGCGGAATCGGAGTCCGGGCGCGACACCGTGATCGGCTATCTCGAGCCGCACGGGCGCGCCGAGACCGTCGCCCAGGCAGAGGGCCTCGAGACGGTGCCGCGCCGGGAGGTCCTCTACCGCGGCACGCGCCTGGAGGAGATGGACCTGCCGGCGCTGATCGCCCGTGCTCCCGAGCTGTGCCTGATTGACGAGCTCGCGCACACGAACGCGCCCGGCCTCGAGCACGAGAAGCGCTACGAGGACGTGCGCGACGTGCTCGAGGCGGGGATCGACGTGTTCTCGACCGTCAACGTCCAGCACCTGGAGAGCCTCAAGGACCAGGTTGCGCGGCTGACCGGAGCCGACGTGCGCGAGACGATCCCCGACGAGATCCTCTCCGCCGCCGACGAGGTCGTGCTGATCGACCTCACGCCGGAGGCGCTGATCGCGCGCCTGCGCGCCGGGAAGGTCTACCGGCCCGAGCGCGTGCCGGCCGCGCTGAACCACTTCTTCAAGATCGAGAACCTGTCCGCGCTGCGCGAGACCGCACTGCGCCAGGTGGCCGAGGACGTCGAAGTCAAGCGGCTCGTGCGCGAGACGCCGGCGCCGCTGCGCCGCGACGAGGAGGGCCTGCCCGCCGCCCTCGAGGCCGCCCCGCAGGCGATCAGCGAGCGCCTGCTGGCGCTGGCGACGCTCGACCGTGAGTCCGAGCACGTCGTCAGGCGCGCGTGGCGCTCGGCCCAGCGCCTGGACGCCGAGCTCGCGGTGCTCGTCGTGCGCCCGCCCGGCCGGCCCCCGAACGCCGAAGACCGCCGCCGCCTCGAGGCGCTGCGGCGACTGACCTCGATGCTGGGGGCGCGGCTGCGGGTCGAGGAAGGCGAGGATGTGGCAGCCGTCGCGATCGACCTCGCGCAGGAACTGGGCAGCACCTACGTGCTGATGGGGACGCCGGCGCCGCGGCGCGGGCTCGGGCGCCTGCGCGGGGGCGACTCGCTGCTCCAGCGGCTGCTCGACGGGCTGCCGGGCGTGGACGTGCGGATCGTCGCCGACCCGACCCTGCGGCGACCCCCGGCCGCCGGGAGCGGCGAGGTGCAGGCAGGAGCCGAGGGGGCACCCGGCGAAGCAGAGCCCGCCGGCGCCTGAGCGCCGGCCGGCATCCCGAGGACCGGCGTGAGGCGCGCGTAAGAATCGCTAGCATCGCGCAACCTGTCCCTATCGCCCCTGTTGCTAGGAGGGTCTTGACCGGCCACCGCCCCCCGCTGAGCCGCACCGCGCTCGCCGTCCTGGCCGCGGCACTGACGCTGCTGATCGCCGTGCCGGGCGCCCTCGGCGGCAAGCCGCGCACGCCCGCGCACGCCGCCGCCTCCTACATGACCGGGATCGGCGACGAGCAGCAGAGCATGTTCACGAACCCGCTCTGGACCCAGCTGCACATGCGGGTCGTGCGCTACATCGCGCCTTACGACGCCGCCGTGCGCGGCGACGAGCTGACGCGCGCAAAGCAGTGGATCGCGGCCGCCGAAGCCGCCCACCAGCAGATCCTGGTCGCCTTCTACCACTCAGAGCACACGCCCACCGTGCTGCCGTCGGTGGCGGCCTACCAGCACGACGTCGCCAAATTCGTCAAGGACTTCCCCCGCATCCACCAGTTCCAGGCCTGGGACGAGGCCAACCGCGGGAACATCCCGCACGCGCTCGCGAGCCCCTCGGCGCCGATGACGGCCAAGTACTACCAGGCGCTGATCCGCTCCTGCCACGACTGCCAGGTGATCGGGCTCGACGTGCTCGACGCCTATGACATCTCGGGGACCGTGCAGTACATCTCCGAATTCAAGAAAGAGATCGGGAAACTGCGCACGGTGATGCCGCGGATCTGGGGCCTGCACAACTACTCGGACATCAACCGCCTCGAAAGCTGGCGCACCCGCGATCTGGTGCGCGACCTCGGCGGGCAGGTGTGGCTGACCGAGACCGGCGGCATCGTGCAGTTCGGCGGGGCGTTCCCCAACAGGCACGGCTCCGGGATCTCGCGCGCCGCCAAGGTGCTCAGGTACATGTTCTCGCTGGCCGGTGCGCTGTCCCAGGTCAAGCGCCTCTACATCTACGACTGGACGGGCGGCAACAGCCACACGCGCTTCGACGCCGGGCTGATGAACGCGCGCCAGCAGCCGCGCGCCGGCTACGTGATCGTGTGCCGCGCGCTGCACGCCGCCAAGTGCGGCGTGAAGACGGTCAGCAACTAGCGGCCTAGGCGCCCGGGGCGGCGGCGGGGCGCGCGGGTTGCGAGCGGGCGCCGCTCACGGCGGATGCTGCCCACAGCGCGCCGAGCGCCGCCAGCCCCGCCAGCGCTGCGTACAGCGCGAGCCGCGCCAGCGGGTAGAGCGCGCCCTCGTGCAGCGGCAGGTCGAGGGCGGTCGCGTCGCCCGCGCCTTTGATGTCGAGCAGCCCGCGATGGTCGAGGCCGAGCTTCGTGGGGCCGAGCCAGGCGTACAGCGCCCAGCAGCCGAGCGCGAGCGCGCCCGCAGCGAGCGTGCGGGAGTCGGCGCGCAGGCGCGGGGTCGCCCATGCCGCCAGCACGACCGCGCCGCCCGCGGCGAGCACGAACGGCCAGATCCCGCCCCAGCCGCGCCCGAGGCCGAACGCGGTCGCGACCGTCGGCTGGAATTCGCCGGCCGACAGCAGCCGCGCCCACACGACCGTCTCGTTCTCGTAGCCGACCAGCGGGTGTGTGATCGTCGCGATCACCGTGGTCGCGATCGACACCCCGGCGAGCGCGACCGTCGGACCGGGCCAGCGGCGCAGCGCGAGGGCGATCGGGAACGCCAGGAACGGCAGCATCGTGATCATGAACCGCGGGCCGGGCGCGCCGCCGCCGAAGGGCAGGTAGTAGCCGGAGTTGTAGACCAGGTAGCAGGCGCACACGCCAACCACCGTCAGCGCCTCGGCGCGCCGGCCGCGGCGGTAGAGCAGCACTGTCCCGAGCGCCCCCATCAGCAGCACCGGCGAGATCGTCAAGAGGCCGCGCGAGTCGAACAGCAGCGTCGCCAGCACCCGCAGGCTCGGAGCCGAGATCCCGAAGAACCCCTGCTGCTGCTGTTTGATGTTCGCGTAGGCGATGTGGAAATAGGAGCCGAAGGCCGCGTGGTTGTACAAGAGCAACGGCGCGATCCCCACGATCGCGCCGAGCACGAACGCGCCGCCGCGGCGCGCAAGCGCGCGCGGCACGAGCGCGCCGGGGCGCGAGAGCATGTAGAGGCCGAGCACGATCGAGGCGAAGGTCATCGGGTACTCGGAGCTGATCGCGTATCCGAGCAGCAGCCCGGCCGACCCCAGGTAGAGGAGCCCGGCCCGGCCCTCATCGGGCCCGGCCCGCTCGCGGATCAGCAGCGCGAACGCCGCGAAGCCGAGCATCGCGGTGAACACGTGCGAGAACAGCAGGGTCGAGAACGGCAGCACGAGCGTGCCGAGGCCGGCGATCACGGCCGCCGCCGCGCCGTAGCCCGGCTCGAAGCGCTCGGCCACGCGCCACACGAGCAGCATCAGCAGCAGCCCCGGCAGCGCCGCGCCCCACAGGCCCACCCAGTCGACCATCTCGTCTTCGCCGCGCAGCGCCTGGGCCTCGCGCGCGAGCCGCGGCGCCTGCACCGCCTTCAGCACCTCGTAGAACGGCACCGTGAAGATCGCGAGCCCCGGGGCGCGTGCCGAGTAGTAGTGGCCGTGGTAGAGCGCGCGGTCTTTGGTCGGGTAGGGCCCCGCGTCGATGTTCGTGCGCCCGGCGGCCAGCGCACGCATCAGGTCGTAGTGCGAGCTCTGGTTGTCGGACCAGCTCTCGATCATCACCGTCGAGGCGACGCCGGCGAGCAGGATCGCGGCCAGCGCCAGACGCGCTCGGCGCCCGCGCGGCAGCAGCCGCCGCCGGCGCGCGGGAGGGGTCGCGGGCGCGGCGCCGGTGTCGCCGCCCTCGCCGCCCGTCGCGGTCGCGGGCTGGCCCATCAGTCGGTGCCGTGCAGGGCCGCCGGACCCGGGCCGATCTCGTAGATGACGCTCGAGCCGACCCGCCGGCGCGTGATCCCGAGCCCCGCGATCGGCTTCGCCGCGGCCGCTGCCGGGTGCGGCGGCTCGGGGATCTCGAGGCCGTGCTCGACGGGTAGTTCCTTGATCGGGGCGAGGTGCAGGACGACCGTCTTGATGCCGTAGTAACGCAGCTTCTCGATGCTCGCGCGGTCGGGGAAGCCGTACATCCCGCCGCGCACGTCATCGACGGAGGGCATGTCGAAGGTGCTGTTGCCGATCGGGATCTTGTAGAAGCCGTCGGTCGAGAAGTACTGCCAGATGCGGTCGTGCGCGCCATCCGTGGGCAGGTCGATGCGCGGCCCCGGCAATCCCACTTCCGCCTTCGAGGGCTGCGGCACGACCGGATGCCCGAGGTGCCCGGCGCCTTCGCCGAGCAGGCCGATGAGCAGCACGCAGCCGAGGCCGATCCCGAGAGCGGGCATCGCGCGCGCGCCTCCCCAGGCGCGGGCGCGCTCGAAGGCCCACTGCGCCCCCGCGCCTGCGAGCAGCGCGTAGAACAGCGTCCCGAGCGTGAACACGCGGCCGGGCACGCGCACCCCGTTCCACCCGGGCGCGTAGTCGAACAGCAGCCGGTACGGGTAGCCGGAGCCCGTCAGGCCGAGGCCCATCGCGAGCACCGAGCACACGACCGCCCCCGTCAGCAGGCCGAGCCGCAATCGTCCGCTCATCGCCGAGCCGCCGATCCCGGCCACGCCGAGCAGGGCCAGCACCAGGATCAGCCCTCCCGGGAAGAACACGTCCTCGTTCTTCGAGTGCACGTGCGCGCGCACGCCCGAGGTCAGGCTGCCCCAGACGCGGTTCTCCGAGGAGGCCGAGAGCAGGGCGGCGGGGCCGGAGGAGTAGTTCTCGACTTCCTTGATCGTGCGCTTTGCGGTCGGGTAGTCGGCCGCCACACGCAGGTACGGTTTCGCCTGGAAGACGGTGATCGCCCCGAGCACGACCACGCCGATCGCGCTCACGGCAACGAGGCGGCGCGGGATCAGCGGCCCGCGCACCCGCGCGGCGCCGGAAGCGGGCCCGCCGCCGCCCGCCTCAGCCGTCGCGGCCGGCCCCTCCGCGGCGGCCGCGCGCGCCGCGCGCGCCGAAGGCGTCTGCAGCCGCCCGCGCCACCACGCGATCAGCACGAGCAGCGCGAGCACGAGCAGCAGGTAGGCGTACTGCATGCCGAGCGTGAAGCCGAGGCTGATCTGCCACGCCGACACGAGCCAGCCCGCGAGCACGAGCGCGCGCGACTCGCGCCGGTAGCCGCGCAGCAGGAGGAACAGCGCGAGCGGGATCCCCCCGGAGGAGATCACGTGCAGGTGTCCGGCCTCGGTCACGCGATAGGGGGCGTAGGCGAACGCGACCCCGGCTGCCGCGCCGCCCAGCCGGCCGAGGCCGAGCTCGCGCGCCAGCAGGTAGGCGCCGACGAGGCACAGCGACCACGCGAAGAGGAACAGGAGGTTGTAACGGACGAGGGCTGCCACGGTCCCCGAGCCGAAGAACGCTGTCGGGCCGTAGCCGAGCAGCGAGTCCGAGAACGCGAGGCTGAGCGGGTGCGGGTAGAAGGCGTTCGCGTCGAACAGGTGCGAGGGGTCGTGCAGCAGCGCGTGCCCCACCCAGGCGATCTCCCAGGCGGTGCGGACCGGGTCGCCGATGTCGGGAGCGATCCGCGACGGGAGATGGAGCACCAGCGGCCAGCTCGTCAGCACCGCCAGCGCGATGCCGGCGAGGCACACGACCACAAGCTCGCGGGCGCCGATCGCCGGCGAGGGCGCCCAGTGTCGCGCCGCGGGCAGGCGCGGACCGGTCCGGGCGCGTCGGGGGCGCTCGCTGGTCCGGGCTCCGTTGTTGCTCGGCGGTGCCGAGTCGGCGTGCGCTGTGGGGCTCTGGGGGCCGCTGCTCACGGCCCGCTGGTGTCTTTCGCCGGAGGGATCGCCGCAGCATAAGGGAGCGACCTGAGCCATTGCGGCGAATCGGCCCCTGGGCCTTGTGACATCTCGTACGCGCCGATTGCGCAAGACTGCTCACCGCATGAGGGTCCTGGTCGTCGGAGCCGGAGGAGTCGGGGCGGCGTTTGCCGCGATCGCGCAGAGGCGCGAGGTGTTCGAGCACGTCGTGCTGGCCGACGTGGACCTGGCGCGCGCCGGCGCGGCCGCCGAGCGGCTGGGGGAGCCGGATCGCTTCGGCGCCGAGCGCGTCAACGCCTCGGAGATCCGTGAGCTCGTCGAGCTGATCGCGCGCGTGAAGCCCGACGCGGTCCTGAACGCCTGCGACCCGCGCTTCAACGAGCCGATCTTCGACGCCTGCTTCGAGGCCCGCGCCACCTACCTCGACATGGCGATGACGCTCTCGCGCCCGCACCCCGAGCGCCCGCACGAACTGCCCGGCGAAATGCTCGGCGACTACCAGCTGGCGCGCCACGAGGAGTGGCAGAAGGCCGGCGTGCTGGCGCTGGTCGGCATCGGCGTCGAGCCCGGGCTGTCGGACATCCTCGCGCGCCACGCCGCCGATGAGCTGTTCTCGAGCATCGCGGAAGTCGGCGTGCGCGACGGAGCCGACCTGGTCGTCGAGGGCTATGAGTTCGCGCCGACCTTCTCGATCTGGACGACGATCGAGGAGTGCCTGAACCCGCCGCTCGTGTGGGAGCGCGAGCGCGGCTTCTACACGACCGCGCCGTTCTCCGAGCCGGAGATGTTCGAGTTCCCCGAGGGCATCGGGCCGGTCGAATGCGTGAACGTCGAGCACGAGGAGGTCGTCCTGATCCCTCGCTGGGTGCCGTGCGAGCGCGTCACGTTCAAGTACGGGCTCGGCCAGGAGTTCATGGGCGTGCTGCAGACCCTGCACAAGCTCGGGCTCGACGCCACCGAGCCGGTCAGCGTGCGCGGTGTCGAGGTCTCACCGCGCGATGTGGTCGCCGCGACGCTGCCGGACCCGGCGACGCTCGGCGAGCGCATGACCGGCCGCACCTGCGCCGGCACCTGGGTGCGCGGCACCGGGGTCGACGGCAACCCGCGCTCGACCTACCTGTACCACGTGGCCGACAACGAGCAGACGATGCGCGAGTACGGCAGCCAGGCGGTCGTCTGGCAGACGGCGATCAACCCGGTTGTGGCGCTCGAGCTGCTCGCGCGCGGGGACTGGAAGGGGACGGGCGTGCTCGGCCCCGAGGCGTTTGCGCCGGCTCCGTTCCTGGCGCTGCTCGAGGAGTACGGCGCACCCGTCGGGCAGGTCGAGCTCGGCGCCTGACGCCCGCGGGCGCCGCAGGCCATCGCCCGGCGGCGGCCGGCGCCGCGCGCGGCGCCGGGCCCCCGGCGCCGTTCAGGCGGCGCCCGACCGGTTGCGCGGCCGGATCCACCCGGCCACCGGCCGCGCGGCGCTGCCGTATCGCGGCGCGTTCAGGCGGCGCCCGGTGGGCCGCCCGGGGGCGGCTCGGTCGAGGAGCTCTCCGCCTCGGGCGTCATCACGTGCACGCCGTGGGTCACGTGTTCGGGGCCCATCAGGTGCACGGGGGCACGCTCGACCGGAGCGTCCAGCAGGCCGGGGGGCGCGGTTTCGGTCTTGCGGGAGAAGAAGGGGCGGAAGGCGGGGCGCGAGACGAGCGCGAGCACGAGGCCGATGATCATCCCGACGCCGCCGAACCACAGCGGCAGCGTGAGCCCCAGGTACTCTTTGCCTTCCGAGTTGGCCTTGTGCCCGTAGTAGGTGATCGCCTTGATGCCGATCCCGTACATGATCACGCCGCCCAGCAGCGGAAGCAGGCCCACGAAGATGAACTTGCGGGGGCTGTCGAAGATCTCGCGTCGGTAGTACCACAGCGACGCGAAGCCGGTGGAGCCGTAGTAGAAGCAGACCGGGATGCCGAGCGCGACGACCGAGAGTTCGAGCACGGTTTCCGATATCAGGATCAGCGGGACCGCGACCAGGACCGAGAGGATCCCGAATCCCCAGGTCGAGATCGTCGGCGTGAGGAAGCGGGGATGCACTTTCCCGATCGCCGCCGGGATCGCGCCCCACTTGGCCATCGACAGCGTGGTACGCGCGGTCGGCAGGATCGTCGTCTGCGTCGAGGCCGCGGCAGAGGTGAGCACGGCGACGATCAGGAACCTCACGCCGACCGAGCCGAGGACGCCTTTGCCGAGCGCGTGCAGCACGTCATTGGCGTTTTCTTCGCTCGAGATGTAGCCAGTGCCGTGGTAGGACTGCGCGCCGGCGGAGACCAGCAGGTAGATCGCGACCAGCATGAAGGTCGAGACGACCGCCGCGCGGCCGGGCCCCTCGTTTGAGTCCTCTGACTCCTCGTTGACCGCGACGCCCGAATCCCACCCCCAGTAGATGAAGATCCCCAGCAGCATCGCGACCACCAGATCCCCGAAGTTCATCGCGAACGGGTTGAACCAGTCGAACTGGGGCTTGATCGAGTGAGCGGCCGCGGTGCCCGAGTACACGTCGATCAGGGCGACGATCGCGAAGATCATCAGCATCACGAACTCGAAGCCGAGCAGGACCTGCTGTATGCGCGCCGAGAGCTCGATGCCGCGGTGGCAGATCCAGGTCATCAGCCAGATCCAGAGGATGCAGCCGACGAGTGCCACCCAGGTGTGCGTTTCCCCGTAGTGCCATTCGAACAGCAGGTAGGTGTAGGTCGCCGCGATGTAGCCGAGCGAGGCCATCACGAGCAGGTCCGCGAGGAAGATCGCCCAGCCGTTGAGCCACCCGAAGGTCGGCCCGAACGCCCGCGTGGTCCACGCGAACGACGTGCCCGAATCGGGATCCGCCTTGTTGAGGTAGCGGTAGCCGAGCGAGATCAGCAGCATCGGCACGAACGACGCGAGCAGCACCGCAGGTGCGTGCGTGCCGACCCCCTTGTCGGCGACGATGAAGCCGAGCGTCGCCGCGAGCGAGTAGGCCGGCGCTGTCGAGGCGACGCCGATGACGATGTTCGAGACGTAGCCGATCGCGTTGGACTTCAGGCCCTTGTTCTCGACTTTGCCCGTGGCGGGCGCTCCTGATACCCCTACGGCGGCGACCTCGGTTGCCATCGACGCTCCTCTCCAGAAGTGTGTGCGGCAGCTGCCGCCCGAGCAGAAAACTACGCCCTTCCGCGGCGGAGGCCAAGTGGCAGTTGTCCCAAAAGGACATCGGCCGTGTATACGTCTCGTACAACGGCGCGGGGGGCCATTTGCCCACGAAGCCCCTTGAGTGGCAAAGGTCACGTGGATATGGTTGTCCTGAGTGTCTAGCCGAGCAGCTCGGCGAGATCCCGGGCTCGGGAGACGGTCGAACGCGAAAAGGAGCGATGCGATGGCTGGCGGCGAGGTGAAAGAGGGGACCGTGGCGGGTGACGGCGGAGGCACCGGGACCTCCTGGGCCCCGGGCCCCGACGGACCGGCCCTCACGGAGGACCCCGACCGCCTGCAGCAGCTCGCGCGGCGCAACCTCTGGATGCACTTCACGCGCATGGGCTCCTACGACGAGCACCACTCGGTGCCGGTGATCGTCCGTGGCGAGGGCTGCTACGTCTACGACGAGCACGGCAACCGCTACCTCGACGGGCTCTCGGCCCTCTACTGCGTGAACGCCGGCCACGGCCGCGCCGAGCTCGGCGACGCCGCCGCCGCGCAGGCGCGCCAGCTCGGCTTCTACACGAACTGGAGCTACGCGCACCCGCCGGCGATCGAGCTCGCCGCGCGGATCGCCGGGCTCGCGCCCGGAAACCTCAACCGCGTGTTCTTCACCTCGGGTGGCTCGGAGGCCGTCGAGTCCGCCTGGAAGCTCGCGAAGGCCTACCACCGCGCGCGCGGGAACATGAACCGCTACAAGCTGGTCTCACGGCACCTCGCCTACCACGGCGTCTCGATGGGGGCCCTGACCGCCACCGGGCTGCCGCCCTTGCGCGAGCCTTTCGAGCCCCTGACACCAGGCGGCGTGCACGTGCCGAACACCAACTCCTACCGCTGGAAAGAGGACCGCGATCCGCTGTGGGCCGCCGACGCGATCGAGGAAGCGATCGAATTCGAGGGCCCCGACACGGTCGCTGCCGTGATCCTCGAGCCGGTCCAGAACGGCGGCGGGTGCTTCACGCCGCAGGACGGCTACTTCCAGCGTGTGCGCGAGATCTGCGACCGCAATGGCGTGCTGCTGATCTCCGACGAGGTGATCTGCTCCTGGGGCCGCCTCGGCCACTGGTTCGGGTGCGAGCGCTACGGCTACCAGCCCGACATGATCACGACCGCCAAGGGCCTCAGCTCGGCCTACGCGCCGCTCGGCGCGGTGATCGCCGGCGACCACATCGCCGAGCCGTTCCTGCACGGCACGAGCTCCTTCGCCCACGGGTTCACGTTCGGCGGGCACCCGGTCGCCTGCGCGGTCGGCCTCGCCAACATCGACCTGATGGAGCGCGAGGACCTGCCCGGCAACGTGCGCGCCAACGAGGGCCTGTTCCGCGAGATGCTCGACGGGCTGCGCGACCTGCCGATCGTCGGCGACGTCCGCGGCGCGGGCTACTTCCACGCGATCGAGCTCGTCAAGGACAAAGAGACGAAGGAGACCTTCGGCGACGAGGAGTCCGAGTACCTGCTGCGCGGGTTCCTCTCCGGCGAGCTCTACCGCCGCGGGCTGATCTGCCGCACCGACGACCGCGGCGACCCGATCGTGCAGCTCTCGCCGCCGCTGATCGCAGGCCGGGAGCAGTTCGAGGAGATCGTCTCGATCCTGCGCCCGGTGCTCAGCGAGGCGAGCGAGCGCATGGAGACATGGAGCTCACTGTCGAGAGCCTGATCGGCGGGCTCGGCCTGAAGCTGATCACGGGCGAGGAGTCGGCTGACACCCACGTGCGCTGGGTGCACACGACCGAGCTCCGCGACCCGACCCCGTGGCTGAAAGGGGGCGAGATCCTGCTTACGACCGGGCTCGCACTCGACGGTCCGAAGCTGCAGCGCGAGTTCGTCGCGCACCTCGCCGAGCACGACATCGCCGGGCTCGGCTTCGGCACCGGCTTCAGCCACAAGCGCGTGCCGGCGGCGCTCGTGGGCGCCGCGCGGGAGCGCAGCTTCCCGCTGTTCGAGGTGCCCTACGAGCTGCCGTTCATCGCGATCACCGAGCGCGCGTTCGCGCACCTGCTCGACGAACGCTACGAGCTGCTGCAGCGCACGATGGTCGGCGACGTGCTGGCCGAGGCGCTGAGCGGCCACCTGTATCCCGAGGACCTGCAGGCGCGTCTGCGCCCGTTCGGGATCGGCGAGCGCCTGGCGGTGCTCGCGTTCGGACTCGAGGACCCGGGCGCCGCCGCGGCAATGCTCGAGCGCCTGCTCGCCGCCGAGCAGGTCAGCGGGCTGGTGGCGATCCGGGGCGGCCTCCTGTGCGCGGTGATCGACGCCGACGCGCCGGAGGGATCGGCGGTACCAGAGCCGCTCACGCTCGCACGGCGGCTGCGCGCCGAGCTGAGCGCGCGCTTCGGCGAGGTGCGCGCGTCCTGCAGCCGGCCGGCGCCGACGCACTCGCTGCGGATCGCCTTCCACGAGGCGCGCTGCGCGCTCGAGGCGGTGCGGCTGCGCAACGGCAGCGCGCCGGAGGTGGCCACCTACGAGGACCTCGGCGCGTTCCAGCTGCTGCTGTCGCTGCAGGACGAGGAGGCGCTGTCCTCCTACTGCCGCAGCGTGCTCGGGCCGATCGAACAGGGCGAGGGCGAGTACGGCGATGAGCTGGTGCGCTCGCTCGACGTGTTCATCGAGCACAACGGCCACTGGGAGAAGGCCGCCGGCGCGCTGTTCTGCCACCGGCACACCCTGCGCTACCGGATCAGGCGCATCGAACAGCTGACCGGGCGCGACTTCTCGAACGCGCGCGACCGGATCGAGTTCTGGTTGGCCCTGCGCGGGCGCGAGCTGGCGCGATGAGCGCCGCCCGCCGGGCAGGCGTATGTTCTCCGCGCGGGGCCGGCCCTGAGGCCCGGCGGCGCGGTCCGACACGAAAAGGAGCTGGCTGGCGATGAGGATCGGGGTTCCAACCGAGATCAAGACCGACGAGTACCGCGTCGCGATAACGCCGGCCGGCGTGCGCGAGCTGTCCACGCGCGGCCACGAGGTGCTGCTGCAGTCGGGCGCCGGCGAGGGCAGCGCGATGAGCGACGAGCAGTTCGTCGCCCAGGGCGCGCGCATCCTGCCCGACGCCGAGGCGCTGTTCGGCGAGGCCGAGATGGTGCTGAAGGTCAAGGAGCCCCAGCCGGAGGAGGTCGCGCTGCTGCGCCCCGAGCACACGCTGTTCACCTACCTGCACCTGGCGGCCGAGCCGGATCTCGCCAAGGGCCTGATGGCCTCGGGCGCGACCTGCATCGCCTACGAGACGGTCGAGGACGACCGCGGACGGCTGCCGCTGCTGGCGCCGATGAGTGAGGTCGCGGGCAAGATCGCCACGCAGGCGGGCGCTTTCATGCTCGAGAAGCCGCTCGGCGGGCGCGGCATCCTGCTCGGCGGCGTCCCGGGCGTCGCGGCGGCGACGGTGCTCGTGATCGGCGGCGGGGTGGTCGGCATGAACGCGGCCTTCATCGCGATCGGGATGGAGGCCGACGTGTTCGTGTTCGACCGCTCGATCGACCGGCTCCGCGAGCTCGAAGTCGCGTTCGGGGGGCGCGCCTCGACGGTCTACTCCTCGACGCTCGCGATCGAGGAGATGCTTCCGGCGGCCGACCTGGTGATCGGCGCCGTGCTCGTGACGGGCGGCCGCGCGCCGCACGTCGTCACGCGCGCTCAGCTCGCGCTGATGAAGCGTCACGCCGTGCTGGTGGACGTCTCGATCGACCAGGGCGGGTGCTTCGAGACCTCTCACCCGACGACGCACTCCGACCCGACCTTCGAGGTCGACGGGGTCACGCACTACTGCGTGGCGAACATGCCCGGCGCCGTGCCGATCACCTCGACCTACGCGCTCACGAACGCGACGCTGCCGTATGTGATCGAGCTCGCCGAGCACGGCGTCGACGAGGCGCTGCGTGGCAGCCGCGAACTGCGCCTCGGCCTGAACGTGAAGGACGGCGAGATCACCCATCCCGCGGTCGCGGAGGCGCTGGCGTCGCTCGCGAGCGCCTGAGTGGGCGACTGCGCGCCGTGCCAAGGACAACCACCTACTCGACCCCCAGGAGAGACATGAGCAGCTACGCGGTCATCAACCCAGCCACCGACGAGGTCGTCAAGGAGTACCCGGAGATCTCCGATGAAGATCTGAAGGCCGCGATCGGCCGTGCCGACGCCGCATATCGCGCCTGGAGCGCCGGCTCGACAGTCGCCGAGCGGGCAGATCTCGTCCGGGCTGTCGGCAGGCTGCACGTCGAGCGCAGCAAGCAGCTCGGCGCGATCATCGTGCGCGAGATGGGCAAGCCGATCGAGCAGGCCGTCGGCGAGGCCGAGTTCGCCGGCGCCATCTACGAGTTCTACGCCGAGCACGCGGAGAGCCTGATGGCAGACGAACCGATCGAGCTGCTCGGCGGCGAGGGCACCGCGATCGTCCGCCGCAGCGCCTACGGCGTGCTGCTCGGGGTCATGCCCTGGAACTACCCCTACTACCAGGTCGCCCGGTTCGCGGGACCGAACCACGTCATCGGCAACACGGTCCTGCTCAAACACGCTCCGCAGTGCCCCGAATCAGCCGAGGCGATCGCGCAGATCTTCAAGGATGCCGGCTACCCCGAAGGTTGCTACGAGAACATCTACGCCACCAACGAGCAGATCGAGTGGGCGATCGCCGACCCGCGCGTGAGGGGCGTGTCGGTCACCGGATCCGAGCGCGCCGGAGCCGCGGTCGCAGCGATCGCGGGACGGAACCTCAAGAAGGTGGTGCTCGAGCTCGGCGGCTCGGACCCGTTCATCCTGCTCGGTACCGACAACGTCGCCGAGGCCGCCGAGAAAGCCGCCGAAGCCCGCCTTGAGAACGCAGGCCAGGCCTGCAACGCGGCCAAGCGCTTCATCGTCCTCGACAGCCTCTACGACGAGTTCCTCGACAAGCTCTCCGAGCAGCTGCGCGCCGCAGAGCCGAGCGATCCCACGTCCGAGGACACGGCGATCGGGCCGCTCTCGTCGAAGCTCGCCGCAGACCGCCTGGACGACCAGGTCAAACGCGCCATCGAGGGAGGGGCCGAGGTCCTGGTCGGCGGGAACCGGCACGGGAACTTCTACGAGCCGACGATCCTCACTCACATCAAACCGGGTGACGCCGCCTCCCAGGAAGAGTTCTTCGGGCCCGTCGCGCAGGTCTACAAGGTCTCCTCCGAGCAGGAGGCGATCGCGCTGGCGAACGACACGCAGTACGGCCTCGGCTCCTACGTGATCACGAACGACCCCGCGCAGGCCGAGCGCGTCGCCGACCAGATCGAGGCGGGGATGGTCTACGTGAACATCGTCGGGGCGGACAGCCCGGAGCTGCCGTTCGGCGGATTCAAGCGCTCCGGCTTCGGCCGCGAGCTCGGCCGCTACGGCGCCGACGAGTTCGTCAACAAGAAGCTGATCCGCGCCGCCTGAGAGGCAGCAGGGCAGGTGGGCCGCCCGTCCGCGCAGCGCGGCGGGCGCCCACCCGGATGCGGATCGGAGACCGTCGCGCCCCCGATCGGCGTGCCCTCAGCTAACGTCGCCGCCATGGACAACCGCGACGGGGAGACGCCCGAGCCGGGCGACGGCGCCGAGCTCGAGTCGCGCGGGGACCTGCTGCGCCGCTACGACATCCTGCTCGTGCGCGCCGCCAACCCAGGGCCGCTGACGCTGACGGGCACGAACTCGTGGGTCGTCGGCCGCGCCCCGGCGTGGGTGATCGACCCGGGGCCGGCGCTCGACGCGCACGTGGCCGCGCTCGATGCCGCGATCGAGCAGCGCGAGGGCCTCGGCGGGGTCGTCCTGACCCACGACCACAGCGACCACTCGGAGTCCGCGCGCGCGCTCGCGACGCGCCACGGCGCGCCACTGGCGGCCGGGCGCGGCGAGGTCGACGTGCAGCTCGACGAAGGGGCCCGCGTCGGCCCGTTCACGGCCGTGTTCACGCCGGGGCACGCCCCCGACCACTACGCGCTGGTCGGCGAGGGGGCGTGCTTCACCGGCGACGCCGTGCTCGGTACGGGCAGCGTGTTCGTGAGTCCCTACCCGGGCGCGCTGGCCGGCTACCTGGTGGCGCTCAACCGTCTGCGCCTTCGGGAAGACTTCAACGTGCTCTGCCCCGGCCACGGACCCCCCGTGTGGGACGCGCACGGACGGCTCGAACAGTATGCGGCTCATCGAATCGACCGCGAGAACCGCCTGATCATGGCGCTCGGCGAAGGCCGCCGCAGCGTCGGCGAGCTGCTCGACGCAGCCTGGTCGGACGTGCCTGCTGAGCTGCGCGGGGCGGCCGCGGTGACGCTCGCCGCGCACCTCGACAAGCTCGAGGAAGAGCAGGCGCTGCCGGCCGGCGTCGAGCGCCCGAGCTTCGGGCGGATCGACTGGTGAGCGCGCCGGAGCAGCGCGTGCCGCACGCCCGCACCGGGGCGAGGGCGATCGGCTCGCCGTTCCCGCCGATCGCCGACTACGGCTTCCTGTCGGACTGCCACACGTGCGCGCTCGTCGCCTCCGACGGATCGATCGAGTGGATGTGCCTGCCGCACTTCGACTCGCCGTCGGTGTTCGGCGCGCTGCTCGACCGCGGCGCCGGCAGCTGGCGGGTCGGCCCCTACGGCGTCTACGTGCCCGCAGGGCGGCGCTACATCCCCGGCACGAACATGATCGAGACGACGTGGATGACCCCGCAGGGGTGGCTGCGGGTCATCGACGCGCTCACGATCGGACCCTGGCACGACAACGAGCACGGCTCCAGCCACACGCGCCCGCCCACCGACTACGACGCCGACCACGTGCTGGTGCGCATGATCGAATGCATCCAGGGTCAGGTGCAGGTCGAGATCGTCTGCGAGCCGATGCTCGACTACGGAGCGACCGCCGCCACGCTGAGCCAGCTCCCGACCGAGGAGGAGGGCTACTGCGCGATCGACGCCGCCGACGGCGAGACGGCGTTCCGCCTGTTCAGCGACGTGCGCGTCGGCATCGAGGGCAACCGGGCGCACGGGCGCCACACGATGTCCGAGGGCGAGCGGCGCTTCTGTGCGATCTCGTGGACCGAGGGCCTCGGCGGCCCGCACACGGTCGAGGAGGCCGAGGGCCACCTCGACCGCACCGCGCACTTCTGGCGCACGTGGCTCGCCGAAGGCACCTATCCGGACCACCCGTGGCGCTATCACCTTCAGCGCTCGGCGCTCGTGCTGAAGGGGCTCACCTTCATGCCGACGGGCGCGCTCGTGGCGGCCGCGACGACCTCGCTTCCCGAGACCCCGCAGGGCGAACGCAACTGGGACTACCGCTACTGCTGGATGCGCGATGCGTCCTTCACGCTGTGGGGCCTGCACGCACTGGGACTCAACTGGGAGGCCGACGATTTCGTCCAGTACGTCGCCGACATGGAGCGCAACGCGGACGGCTCGCTGCAGATCATGTACGGGATCAAGGGCCAGAAGGAACTCGAGGAGTCGACGCTCGACCACCTGAAGGGCTACGAGGGCGCGCGCCCGGTCCGCGTCGGCAACGCCGCCTACAACCAGCGCCAGAACGACGTCTACGGCGCGGTGATGGACTCGGTTTACCTGCACTCAAAGAACCGCGACCACATCCCCGAGCGCCTGTGGCCGGTGCTCGAGGACCAGGTCGAATGCGCCTGGCGCGTGTGGCGCGAACCCGACCAGGGGATCTGGGAGGCGCGCGGCGCGCCACGCCATTACGTCTCCTCGAAGCTGATGTGCTGGGTGGCGCTCGACCGCGGCGCGCGGCTGGGCGAACGCCGCGGCCACGACGAGCGCGCGGCGCAGTGGCAGCAGCGCGCTGACGAGATCCGCGACGACATCCTCGCCAACGGCGTCGACAGCCGCGGCGTGTTCCGCCAGCACTACGAGACCGACGCGCTGGACGCCTCGACGCTGCTCGTGCCGCTCGTGCGCTTCCTGCCGCCCGACGACGAGCGCGTGCGGGCGACCGTGACGGCGATCCGCGACGAGCTGACCGAGGGCGGCCTCGTGCTGCGGTACCGCACCGACGCGACCGACGACGGCCTGCGGGGCGCGGAGGGCACCTTCCTGATCTGCTCGTTCTGGCTCGTCTCGGCGCTGTCGGAGATCGGCGAGGACCGCGCCGCCGAGCACCTCTGCGAGCGGCTCCTGTCGTACTCCTCGGACCTGCAGCTATACGGCGAGGAGCTCGAGGCCTCCTCGGGCAGGCAGCTCGGGAACTACCCGCAGGCGTTCACGCACCTGGCGCTGATCAACGCCGTCACGCACGTCGTCGAGGCGCAGCAGCGGCGCGGCTAGCGGGGGGCGGCGCCCGGGCCCTCGCCGTGCTTCCACAGTGGGCGCGGCAGGCGCTCGACGCCGGGGGCGCGCAGGCCGTCGATGATGATCTCCACCAGCCTCGGCCAGCGGCCGCTCGCGGGGCCGACCGCCTGCTGGGTGACGCTGCCGAGCCCGCAGGTGATCATCGGGAGGTCTTCCCAGGTCACATCGCGGCGCAGCTTGCCCTCTCTCTGGGGCCGGCGCACGAGTTTCTCGGCAAGTTCGGGCATGCCCGCCGCTTCGGCGGCCGCGCCGGTCATGTCGGGCCGCAGCCCGATGATGTCGCAGAGCCCCCGGTCGTCCGCCTGCATCTCGGTCGAGAGGCGGATGAAGCGCGCGAGCCCCTCCCACGAGTCCTCGAGCTCCAGGCACTCGCGCGCGATCTCGGCGAGCGCCTCGAAGCGGTCCGCGAGCATCGCGGCGATCAGGTCCTCCTTGGTCGGGAAGTGGCGGTACACCGTGCCGACACCGACGTTCGCGGCTTTGGCGACGTCGGGCACCTGTGCGTCGATCCCCTGCTCGGAGAACAGCCTGCTCGCCGCGGCGAGGATCGCGTCGCGGTTGCGCCTCGCGTCGGCTCTGAGGATGCGTGTGTCGTCGGTCGCGGCCATGCCGTGGAGTGTCCCGGGGCGATCAGTCGCGACGGGGGTTGAAACGGAACTGCGATTCACTATAGTGGCTGGAAAGCGGAATCCCCCTTCCGCATACGTCAGTGAGGCGGCCGTACGCGGCCGAGGCGAGCACTAGGAGCGAGCGCGATGACCGAGGAGAGCAGCTACTACGAGCGACGCTGGACGGCCCTGATCCTGCTCTGCGTCGCGCAGTTCATCGTCGTCCTCGACGCGTCGATCGTGAACGTCGCGCTGCCGAGCATCGGCAAGGGGCTCGGCTTCTCCGAGCAGGACCTGCCATGGGTCGTGAACGCGTACATCATCGCCTTCGGCGGCTTTCTGCTGCTCGGGGGCCGCGCTGCCGACCTGCTCGGGCGACGGCGCGTGTTCATGGCGGGCCTGTTGATGGTCGCGGTCGCCTCGCTCGCGGCCGGGTTCGCCTCGACTCAGGCCGAGCTGATCGCAGCGCGCGCGGCGCAGGGTCTCGGCGCCGCCTTCACCTCGCCGGCGGCGCTGTCGATCGTCACGAACCTGTTCCGCGACGGGGCCGAGCGCAACAAGGCGCTCGGTGCGTGGGGCGCCGTCGCCGGCTCGGCGGGCGCGGTCGGCGTGCTGCTCGGCGGAATCCTGACCGAAGGCCTGGGCTGGGAATGGGTGCTTTGGGTCAACGTGCCGGTGTCCTTGATGGCGTTCGCGCTGGCCCCGGGACTGATCCCCGAGAGCCGCTCGGACGCGGAGGTGCGCCACTTCGACGCCGCCGGGGCCGTGACCATCACGGCCGGGCTCTCGCTGCTCGCCTACGCGCTGCTCGACGCCTCGAGCGCCGGCTGGGGCTCGACCAAGATCGTCGGCCTGCTGGCCCTGTCGGTGGTCCTGATCGGCGCGTTCGTGGCGATCGAGATGCGCTCGCGCGCGCCGCTCGTCCCGTTCCGGATCTTCCGCGTCAGGACGGTCACAGGCGCGAACGTGGTCGGAGTCCTGCTCGGCGCCTCGCTGTTCTCGATGTTCTTCTTCATCACGCTGTACATGCAGCAGGTGCTCCACTACAGCCCGATCAAGGCCGGCCTCTCCTACCTGCCGCTGTCGGTGACGATCGTGATCGCCGCCGCCATGGGCGGCCAGATGGTGACGCGCATCGGCTACAAGCCGATCCTCGCGGCCGGGATGGTCTCGATCGCAGTCGGGCTGCTGTGGTTCAGCGGCATCGCGGTCGGCGGCAGCTTCGCCGGCGACATCCTCGGCCCCTCGCTGTTGGCGGCGCTCGGGCTCGGGCTCGGGTTCGTGACGACCACGATCGCCGCGGTCGCCGGCGTCGCGGGCCGCGAGCAGGGTCTCGCGAGCGGCCTGATCAACACCTCACAGCAGATCGGCGGCGCGCTCGGCCTCGCGATCCTCTCGGCGATCGCCACCACGCGCACGCACGACGCGCTGGCCGGCGGCTCCTCGCCGGTCAGCGCCCTGAACGAGGGTTTCAGCGCCGCGTTCGCTGCGGGCGCCGGGTTTGCGGTGCTGGGCCTGATCGCGACGCTCGTCCTGATCCGCACACGCGACAGCCGCGCGCACGTCGAGCTGGCCAGAGCGGACACGGCGCGGGCCGAGGCGTAGGGGCCGCGGCGGCCCCCGCGCTCAAGAGCGCAGCTCGTAGCCCTCGTCGCCGGGGAGGAGGATCCGCGCCACCTCGCCCTCGAGCACCACGCGAGGCTCGACCGGCAGCACCTCGCGCCCGCGCGCGTATGCGAGCAGCTCCTCGGCGTTCGCGAAGTCGGCGAGTTGTTCGAGGTGCTTGATCGTCGGGAACACGAGCTCGAGCTCGCCCGCCGCCTGCGCCGCGAGCGCGCCCGCCGGCGCGAACCAGGCCTCATCGACGCACTCCTCGCCGTCGACGCGCGGCTGCTGGCCCTCGGGCAGCGTCGCGAGGTAGAAGTGCGTGTCGAAGCGGATCGTGACCTGGGCCGGCGTGATCCAGCGGGAGAACTTCACGAGCTCGCCCGCATCGCCGATCGAGATCGCGGCCTCCTCGCGCAGCTCGCGCATCGCCGCGGCTCGCAGCGCCGCCTCGCCATCGCCCTCCCCGGCGTCGACCGCGCCGCCCGGGAACACCCACACGCCGCCCATGAAGCGGGCCTTCGGGGTGCGCCTGACGAGCAGCACCTCGAGCCACTCGGCGCCGCCGCGAAGCAGGATCACGCTCGCCGCCTCGCGCGGCTGCACGGGCGCGCCGGGGTTGTACTCCTCGCCCGGTCCGGGGCGCTCGACATCCCCTCCGCCGTGCATCGGCCGACCCTACCGGGTCGGTAACCTCTGGGGCATGAGCGAGACCAACACGAGGGACCCGCGATGAGCGCCCCTACCACCCTCCAGCGCTGGATCTGCGAGTCCTGCGGCTTCATCTACGACCCCGAGGAAGGCGACCCCGACGGCGGCATCCCGCCCGGGACGCCGTTCGAGGAGATCCCCGACACCTGGTTCTGCCCGGTGTGCGGGGCGCGCAAGCGCGACTTCACGCTCTACGAGGACTAGCACGGCCCAGCCGGCGCCGGCCGTGACCGACTGGGAGCGGCTGCTGGCGCTCGACCGCGAGCGCGTGTGGCACCCCTACGGGGCGCTGCCGGCGTCGCTGCCGTCGCTGCCGGTCGCCTCGGCGCAGGGCGTCGCGCTGCGGCTGGGCGACGGGCGAGAGCTGATCGACGGGATGGCGTCGTGGTGGTGCGCGATCCACGGCTACCGGCATCCGGCGCTCGACGCGGCCGTCGCCGAGCAGCTCGGGAGCATGGCGCACGTGATGTTCGGCGGGCTCACGCACGAGCCCGCGGTGCGCCTGGCCGAGGCGCTGACCGAGCTCGCGCCGGCGCCACTCGAGCGGGTGTTCTTCGCCGACTCGGGCTCGGTCGCCGTCGAGGTCGCGCTCAAGCTCGCGGTCCAGTACCAGCGCGCGCTCGGGCGCGGGCTGCGCACGCGGCTGCTGACGGTGCGCGGCGGCTACCACGGAGACACGATGGGGGCGATGTCGGTGTGCGACCCGGTAGGGGGCATGCACAGCCTGTTCGCCGGCGTGCTCCCGCTGCAGGTGTTCGCCGAGCGGCCACCGGACGGGTTCGAGGCGGGCCTCGACGAGGACTGGGCCGAGCACGTCGCGCGCGTGGCGCGTGAGCACGAGCACGAGCTGGCGGCGGTGATCGTGGAGCCCGTCGTGCAGGGAGCGGGCGGGATGCGCTTTCACTCGCCCGAGTGCGTGTCGCTGATGCGCCGGGTCTGCGACGAGCACGGCCTGCTGCTGATACTCGACGAGATCGCGACCGGCTTCGGGCGCTCGGGGGCGATGTTCGCCTGCGAGCACGCGGGGGTCAGCCCCGATGTCATGTGCGTCGGCAAGGCGCTGACCGGCGGCTACATGACGCTCGCGGCGACGATGTGCACGGCGCACGTGGCCGAGGCCGTCTCTGGCGGGGAGGGCGGCGGGCTGATGCACGGTCCGACCTTCATGGCCAACCCGCTCGCGTGCGCGGTCGCATGCGCCTCGCTCGGGCTGCTCGCCGAGGGCTCCTGGCGCGAGCAGGTCGCGTCCATCGAGGCGGGCCTGCGCGAGGCGCTCGCGCCCGCCTGGGAGCTGCGCGACGTCATCGACGTGCGCGTGCTCGGCGCGGTCGGGGTGATCGAGCTCGAGCGGCCGGTCGACGTCGCCGCGGCCACGGCCGCTGCGGTCGAGCGCGGGGTGTGGCTGCGCCCGTTCCGCGAGCTCGTCTACGCGATGCCGCCCTACGTGATCGGCGGCGAGCGAGCTCGAGCGCGTCGCCGAGGCGATGGTGGCGGCCGCCACCGCCGGCTAGCTAGGCCAGCAGTGCGCGCACCGCGGCGGGCGTGTCGCCCGTCTCGCGCAGCAGCACGCGGTTCAGATGGCTCTGGTCGGCGAGCCCGACGTCGGCCGCCAGCCGCGCGAGGTCGCGCTCGCCGCCCGCGAGGCGCTCCATCGCCGCTCGTGCGCGCAGCGCGATGCGGTGGCCCGAGACGGTGCTCCCCGTCAACGCCCGGAACACGCGGCTGAGGTGGTGGGGGGAGACGGCCAGCTCGCGCGCCAGCTCGGGCAGCGAGCGGTCCGGGTCCTCCGCCAGCAGCTCGCGCGCGCCGTCGGCGAGGCCGTGCCGCGCCGCCTCGGTGCGGGGCCGCCCGGCCGCTATACGCGCGGGCGAGGCGCCCTCGAGCGCCGCCGCGAGCAGCGCGAGCGCGCGCTCGGCGAGCTCGTGCTCCTCCTCGCCGGCCGCGGCGCGCGCGAGCAGCGAGCGGTGCTCGAGGTCGAGCCGCGCCGGGATCCGCAGCGGCTGCGAGGGCAGCCGCGGCTCCCCGCCCCACAGCGACGCGACCAGCTCGGCCGAGACCGAGATCGAGGTGCAGTCGTCGCCGTGGTCGTGCGGGTGGTCATAGCGCTGCTCCTCGCCCGGGTTCATGCAGTAGGCGAGCGTCGGGTCGAGCACCGACTCGACGCCCTCGACGCTGCGCACGAAGCATCCGCGGCGCACGAACACCACCGCATGACCGCCGGCCTCCTCGGGGGCGCCGCGGCCGTGGCCGTGCCCGCACGCGACATCCGCGACGGCGATCCCGTCGCGCGCCAGGTGGGTGCACATGCTCAGCGACACGTACCCCTGATTCTCGCCGATCGAGCACGAATGTCCAAGCCGTGCGGGCGCCGCGGTGGAACGCTTCATCGCGACCAGCAGCGGGGCCCGGAGCCCCTGGCGAGAGGAGACCGGATGGCATCGATAGTCAGGCAGACCGTGATCGACGCGGACCCCGAGCAGGTGTGGTCGGCGCTGCGGGACTGGGGCGCGCTGCACGAGCGGCTCGTGCCCGGGTTCGTCACCGAGACGCGCCTGGACGGGCCCGACCGGATCGTGACCTTCTTCAACGGGACCACCGTGCGCGAGGTGCTGGTCGCGCTCGACGAGGACGAACGCCGGCTCGCGTGGACGATCGTCGACGGCCCCTACACGCACCACAACGGCGTCGCGCGCGTGTACGCGCGGGACGATGGCAGGACGCTGTTCGAGTGGCGCACCGACGTGCTGCCCGACGAGGCGGCGGCGCCGACAGCCGAGATGATGGAGCGCGGTCTCGAGGTCGCGCGCGAGACGCAGGAGCGTGCGGCGCAGGGCACGAAGGCGGCGTGAGCGCGCGGGCGAGCCGGGCTCAGCCCGGGCCCGCCAGCCACCGCCGCCACGGCAGCCCCTCGCCGGCGCGAGCTAGCTGCCGCTGGTCCGGGCCGTCGAGCTCGGCGAGCGTCTGCACCTCGACCTCGCCGAGCGCCGCGATCGTCTCGCGGTTCGAGCGCTCGATCTCGCCGGGCCGCTGCGGCCACGGTGTCAGCACCACCGCCAGCGGGTGCAGACCCGCGGCCCGCGCGGCCTCGAGCGTGAGCAGCGTATGGTTGATCGTGCCGAGACCCGGCCGGGCCGCGACCAGCAGCGGCAGCGCGAGCGCGCGCGCCAGGTCGCGCACGAGGTAGCCGCCCGACAGCGGCACCATCAGGCCGCCGACGCCCTCGACGATGAGCGCGGCGTGCTCGCCCTCGGCGCGCGCGCTGCGGGCGAGCGCCTCGCGCTCGAGCGCCGCCGGGTCGAGCGCGCGTCCCGAGAGCTCTGCCGCCAGGTGCGGTGAGACAGCGGGGCCGTAACGCAGCGGCGCCACCTCCAGCGGGTCGAGCCCGGCGGCCGCGCCGAGCAGCTCGTGGTCGCGCGGCCACGGTGGCTCGGGGGGCTCCTCCAGCCCCGTCAGCACCGGCTTGTATGCGAGCGCGGGCTCGCCCGCGGCGCGCAGCGCGGCGAGCAGCGCCGCGCTCAGCACGGTCTTGCCGGCGCCCGTGTCGGTGCCTGTGACGAACACGCCGCGCACGTGTGCGGACGCGTCAGGCGGCGCGGACCGGACGGGCCTCGCGCTCGAAGTCGAACGGCCGCGTCTGGTCCTCCGCCGCGCCGCGCTCGACGCCTGCGAACTCGAGCGCGACGTCGAACGCCTGGGTGTCGCGACTGCTCGCCACGGCCGGTGAGGCCTCGGCCCCGGCGGCGGCGACCGGGAGTGCCGTAGGCGAGGGCCCGCCGGCCGGTTCGCGCTCGATGTCGAACGGCGCGGCGCCCGCGCGCACCCGCACCTCGCCCGCCATCCGCTCGGCGCGCGCGAGCGCGGTCTCGATCTCGGGCGGCTCGTGGCCGTCCTGGACGGGATCGGGCGCGGGAGCGATCAGATCGCCCGGCTCCAGGCCGGCGCGCCGGGCGGCCGTCGCAAGCGTGCTCGGCCGCCTCGCGCAGCTCGGCGGGCGTGTGCGAGGCCATCGCGGTCAGGCGCAGCCGCGAGCCGCCCGCGGGCACGGTGGGGGGCCGGATCGCCTGCGCGAACACCCCCAGCTCGATCGCCTGCTGGCAGAAGCGCATCGCCTCGCGCTCGTCGCCGACGATCAGCGGCACGATGTGCATCTCGCCGTCGGCCACCGGGAAGCCCTCCTCGGCGAGTCCGCGGCGCAGCGCGCGTGCGTTCGAGCGCAGCCGGTCGACGCGGTGCGGGCGCTCCTCGAGCAGCGTCAGCGCCGCGAGCGCCCCGGCGACCGCCGGCGGGCCGAGCGCGGTCGAGAAGATCATCGAGCGCGCCGTGTTGATCAGGTACTGGACGATCTCGCTGCTCGCGCAGGCGTACGCGCCGTAGGAGCCGAGCGCCTTGCCGAGCGTTCCGACGACGACGTCGATCTCGCCCTCGAGCCCGGCGGCCGCGACGGCGCCGCGACCGTCCGGCCCGACGTTGCCGGTCGCGTGCGCCTCATCGACGACCACGCGCGCGCCGTAGATGGCCGCGAGCTCGGCGATGTGCGCGAGCGGCGCGATGTCGCCGTCCATCGAGAACACCGAGTCGGTGACGATCAGCCGGCCGGACTCGCGTTCGCCGTGGTGGCGCATGCACCAGTCGAGGTGTTCGACGTCGCGGTGGCGGTAGATCACGACCTCGGCGCGCGAGAGCCGGCAGCCGTCGACGATCGAGGCGTGGTTGAGCTCATCCGAGAAGACCACGTCTCCTTTGCCCGCGAGCGCGCCGATCACGCCGATGTTCGCGAGGTAGCCCGACCCGAACAGCACGCACGACTCGGTGTGCTCGAACGCAGCCAGGCGCTCCTCGAGGCGCCGGTGGATCGTCATCGAGCCGGACACGAGCCGCGACGCGCCGGCGCCGACACCCCATCGCATCGCGGCGTCCGCCGCCGCTTCGCGCACCCGCGGGTGGTCGGCCAGGCCGAGGTAGTTGTTCGAGCACAGCAGCAGCACGGGGCGCCCGTCGAGCAGCACGGTCGGGCCCTGCGGCCCGCTGATCATGCGCAGCCGGCGCGAGAGCCCGAGCCGCTCCAGTTCCGCCAGGCGCTCGGAGATCTCGCTCATCGGGCTCCTAGGCGACCGGGATCGTGTCCGGAGCCGCGTCGCCCGCGCCGTCCGGGCGGGGCGGCACCGAGCGCTTGGCGCGGTATCGGAGCTGCGTCGAGGGATCCCACAGCCTCACCTGCAGCGACGACGCCGGCGCCGACTCGGCGGCCAGCAGCTCCTCGACCACGTCCGGGGTCTCGCCCTCCAACCAGCCGGAGCGGTTGTCCGGGCGCGGGTTGGAGGCGTTGTCGGGGTGGCGCGCCACGTTCAGCCCGAGCTCCTCGAACATCTCGCGGTCCTCGCTCGGGTCGTTGCCGAGCGTGGTGAGGAAGTTGCCCATCATGACGCCGTTGATCCCGGCCCGGACCGCCATCCGCTGCAGTTCGCCGAGGTTCTCGACGCGCCCGCCGCAGAGCCGGAACAGCGCGTCGGGGAGGATCAGCCGGAAGATCGCGATCCACTTGACCGCCTCCCAGGGGTCCATGAACTCGCGGTCGCCGAACTTCGTGCCGGGGCGCGGGTTGAGCATGTTGATCGGCACGCTCGTCGGATCTATCTCGGCGAGCTCGAACGCCATCTCGACGCGCTGCTCGCGCGACTCGCCGAGGTTGAGGATTCCTCCCACGCACGTCTCGAGGCCGGCCTCGCGCACCGCCCGGATCGTCCGCAGGCGGCCCTCGTAGCGGACCGTGCTGGTGACCTCGGGGTAGTAGCTGCGGGCGGTCTCGACGTTGTGGTGCACGCGCTGGACGCCCGCCTCGCGCAGCGCGCGGGCGCGCTCGGCAGAGATGTGGCCGACCGAGGCGCAGCGCTTCAGGTTCGTCTGCTCGGCGACCAGCCGCACGCCCTGCAGGTACTTCTCGAAGTCGCGCCGCGAGAGCCCCTGGCCCTGCGTGACCATGCAGAAGCGGTGCGCGCCGGCCGCTTCGGCGGCGCGCGCGTGCTCGAGGATCTGCTCGGGCTCCATCATCGCGTGCATCGGCGTGTCGGCCTCGGCGAAGCGGGACTGCGCGCAGAAGCCGCAGTCCTCGGCACAGCCGCCCGACTTCGCGTTCACGAGCGAGCACATGTCGGTCGAGTCAGCGAAGCGCTCGGCGCGCACCTTCCAGGCGCGCTCGATCAGGGCCTCGATCTCGCCGTGGTCCTCGAGCTCGCCGAGGCGAAGCGCCTCCTCGCGCTCGATCAGCGGTCCCCTACGCCCCGACATGGCCCGGAGCGTAGGGGGTGTGGCGGACGGCTCGGGGCCTCAGCGGCCGGCCCAGCGGGGCGGCCGGCGCTCGGCGAACGCGCGCATCCCCTCGCGCATGTCCTGCGAGGCGAAGGAGGCGCGGCGCAGCTCGATCAGCTCCTGCTCGACCTCGGCGGGCAGCTCCCCCTCGGCGGCGAGCAGCGCCTCGATCACGCGCTTGTTGCCGCGCTGGGAGAGCGGCGCGTTGCCGGCCAGCTCGGCGGCCAGCCCGAGCGCGGCCTCCTCGAGCTCCGCCTCGGGCTCGACGCGGTTGACGAGACCCCATTGCAGGGCCGTGCCGGCGTCGATGTAGCGGCCGAGCAGGAACAGCTCGCGTGTGCGCGCGGCCCCGATCGCGTCGATGAAGCGGCGCAGACCGGTGTGCGAGTAGACGAGGCCGAGCTTCGCGGGCGGCATCCCCAGCCTGATCCCCTGCTGCGCGACGCGCAGGTCGCACGCGAGCGCGAGCTCGAGCCCGCCGCCGATCGTGTGCCCCGGGAGCATCGCGAGCGTCGGCCACGGGAACGCCTCGAGCGCGTCGATCGCTTCGGTGAACGGGTGCGCGACGAGCGCCTCGGCGCGCTCCTCGAACTCCTCGTCTGGGATCTCGCCGATGTCATACCCGGCCGAGAACATCCCGTGTGCGCCGGTGACGATCACGCAGCGAGCGCGCGGCTCGCGCGCCGGGGCGGCGAGCTCGGCGAGCGTCGAGCTGATCGCGTCGAGGATCGGGTGGTCGAGCGCGTTGCGCTTGGCCGGGTTGGAGATGGTGAGGCGCAGCACGCCCTCGGCCGGCTCGTCGAGGAGGAGCTTGCCGTCGGCCAGCTGTTCGCTCGCGGGGGGCTCGGCACCGGCCGAAGGCTACCCGGGCCTTACATTCCCCGTATGGCCGAAGACTCAGAGCCCGAGCGCCCGAACCCGTTCGGCGGCGAGGCGCCCGGCTGGCGGCGCAGCCTGTTCGAGACCCGGCCACGCTCGCGCGCCGCCCGCGCGGCGGGCGTCGCGAGCGCGGCGGCGGTCGTGGCGATCGGTCACCTCCCGGGCGCTCTCGGGGTGCTGCTCGTCGCTGCGGTGCTCGTGCTCCCGGAGCGGGCGATCAGCCCGCGCGAGCGCGCGCGCCGCCGCCGCGTGCAGGAGACACTTCTGCCCCGGTCCTAGTCGAGCACCACCAGCGTGTCGCCCTCGCTGACCGCCTGGCCCTCCTGGGCGACGATCTCGACGACCGTCCCCGCGTCCTCGGCTTCTACGGGCATCTCCATCTTCATCGACTCGAGGATCGCGACCGTGTCGCCCTCCTCGACGCTGTCGCCGACGGCGACCTCGATTTTCCATACGGTGCCCGTGATGTGCGCCTCGATGTCAGTCATGTCTCCTCCGCAAGCCGATCGCGACCAGGTTGGGCGGGACAATAGATAGCGGCGGCGACGTGCGGCCACCGGTCGCGGTTCTGGTAGCCGCGCGCGATGAGGCTGCGCGCATCGGCGAGACGCTGCGCGCGCTTGCGTCTGCGTTCCCCGCCGCGCTGCTGTGGGTCGCCGACGACGGCTCGCGCGACGGCACGGCTGACCTCGCCGCGGGCGCCGGCGCGTGCGTGCTGCGCGAGCAGCGCAGGCGCGGCAAGGGCGAGGCGGTCGACCGGGCGGCGCGCGAGGTGCTCGCGTCGCTGCCGCGGGAGGGGCGGGCGGTCGTACTGCTGTGCGACGCGGATCTCGGCTCCTCGGCTGCGCGGCTCGGGCCGCTCGTGGACACCGTCGCCCGCGGCGAGGCGGACGTCGCGGTGGCCGCGTTCGCGCGCCGCGCCGGTGGCGGCTTCGGCGTCGCGCGCGGCTTCTCGGCCTGGGCGATCCGGCGCGGGTGCGGCCTGCGGGCGCGGGCGCCGATGTCCGGTCAGCGAGCGCTCTCGCGCGAGGCGCTCGAGGACGTGCTGCCGCTGGCCGGCGGCTACGGGATGGAGGTCGGGATCACGATCGATGCGGTGCGGGCGGGCCGCCGCCTCCTCGAGCTCGAACTCGACCTCTCGCACCGCCCGACCGGCCGCACGCCCGCGGGTTTCGCGCACCGCACGCGCCAGTTGCTCGACGTCGCGCGCGCGTATGCGGCGCGCGTGTAGGCTGCCCCCCGGGCACGCAGTCGCCGATCGGGAGCGGGGGAACGTAACCTTGGGCCGTCGCAGAGGTAGGACGCTCAGATGACCGATCTCGCGCCGATGCGCGCGCAGGTCTACAAGGACCCGCGCCCGAAGGAGCACTTCGACCGCTTCCACGAGCGGGCGCGCACCCGCGAACCGAACTGGATCTACGAGGCGGTGCGGGTGGTCACCTCGCTGTACGCCTACACGTTCCTGCGCACGCGCCCGATCGCGGTCGAGAACGTCCCCGGCAAAGGCGCGGTGATCCTGGCTCCGAACCACTTCTCGTTCATGGACCACTTCCTGATGGGCTGCTACCTGCGCCGCAAGGTGCGCTTCATGGCCAAGTCGCAGCTGTTCAAGCCGCCGGCGGTGTGGATCTACTCGCCCGGCGGGGTGTTCCCGGTGCGGCGCGGCGCGCGCGACGACGAGGCGTTCATCACCGCCGAGACGATCCTCGACCGCGGAGGCGCGATCACGATGTACTGCGAGGGCGGGCGCTCGCGGACCGGGCGCATGCAGGAGAAGGCCAAGCCCGGCATCGGCCGCCTGGCGCTCGAGTCGGGCGCGCCGGTCGTGCCGATCGCGATCCACGGCTCCTCGCGCGTGCGCAACTGGAAGCGGCTGCAGTTCCCGAAGGTCACCGTGCAGTACGGCGAGCCGCTCGCGTGGGACCGGATCGAGAACCCGACGCGCGAGCAGCAGCAGGCGGTGGCCGAAGAGATCCTCACCGAGATCCGCCGCATGTACTCGGGCCTCGAGGAACACGGCCGGCGCGGCGTGCTGCGCAGCCTGCGCCGCGAACGGCGCGCGCAGGGCCACGGCGCCGCCGTCGCCTGAGCGGCCGTCGTCGCCGTCGCCTACGCTTCGCCGCGGTGGCCGGGACGGACACACCAGACACGGCCGGGGCGGTGATCCCGCTCGACGTCGGCGGCGTGATCCGACGGGTCTGGCGGATCTACGTCGACCAGGCGTCGGTGCTGATGCCCGCGGCCGCCGCGGTGTTCGTGCTCACGGGGATCGTCGCCGACGTGCTGCAGGAAAGCGGCGGCGGGCTCGGCCTGCTCGCGCTGCTCGTCAGGCTCGTCGCGACGACGCTGTTCACCGGCATGGTCGTCGAGCTGGTGGCAGACGTACAGGACGGGCGCCGCGACGCGACGCCGGGCCGGCTGCTGCGCGCCGTGTTCCCCGTGATCGGCTCGCTGATCCTCGTGGCGCTCGCCGTGAGCGTGCTGACGCTGATCGGGTTCTTCCTGCTGATCGTCCCCGGCCTGATCGCGATCACTGTCTGGTCGGTCGCCGCCCCGGTGGTCGTGCTGGAGCGCCCGCCCGGGCTCGGCGCGATGTCGCGCAGCCGCGCGCTCGTGCGCGGCAACGGCTGGCGCGTGTTCGGCGTGATCGTGCTGCTGATCATCGCGGTGGCCGTGCTCGTCGCGGCGATCGACATCGCTGCGGCCGCGGCAGGGGTGGCGGCCGGGCTCGTGGTCGGCGTCGTGCTCGGCGTGCTGACCGCGCCGATCTCGGCGCTGGCGGCCGCGGTGCTGTACTTCGAGCTGCGCGCCGCGCACGGCGAGCCGCGCTCGGGGCTCGGCCCCGAGGCGGTCCCGCCGGACCCCTTCGGCGGCGCCTGAGCGCCGCGCCCGGGGCGGGCCCGCCTGCTCTCGGTCGCCACGCCCGCGCGGCGGCGATGATCTAGGGTGCGCGCGATGTCCGAGCTCACGCCACAGACGCTGCTGCGCGCGGGGCTGCTCGAGGGCGTCGGGGCGGCGATCGCATCCGCAGCGGCCGGCGCCCAGTCGGCCGAGGCGCGCGAGATCCGCTCGGCGCTGCGGGCGCTCGGGGCCCGCGCCGAGTCGTGGCGCCTGCCCGGCGAGGCCGACCCGGAGCAGGCCGAGGCGCTCGCGCTCGACTCGCTGCGCGCAGTGCTCGGGGACCTGGGGGAGTGCCACATGCTGATCGTCGACGGCGGGGGCCTCCTCGCCGCGCAGGGGGCCGGGGCCGCGCCGCTGCTCGGCGCGATGGAGGCGTGCTGGCTGGCGTCGCGCACGCTCGCGAACGAGTGCTTCCTGGCGGACGAGCGCGGCGGGCAGATCGTGCTGATCGCGCCCTCGCCCGACGCCGGCGAGCACGCGGGGGCGGCGCTCGCGGGGCTCGAGAACCTCGCGCGCACGCTGTCGATCGAGTGGGCCAGGTTCGGCGTCCGCGTCGTTGCGATCGCCCCGGGTGCCGTGGCGCCGCCGGCCGAGGTCGCGACGCTCGTGGCGTACCTGGCCTCGCCGGCCGGCGACTACTTCTCGGGCTGCCTGCTCGATCTGCGCGGCGCCGACTGATCGCCGCGCGCGCCTGCGGGGCGCGAGCACGACGGTCTACCGAGCCACCGTTCGGGGTAGAGCCGACGCGGAGGGCCCCCGCGCGTGGGGGCCCTCCGCGCCGGCCTCAGCCGGTCATCCCTCCGAACAGCCCGCCGGTCACGTGCAGCGTCTGCCCGTGCACGTAGTTCGACCACGGCGAGCACAGGAAGAAGACGCCGCCGGCGGCCTCCTCCGGGCTCGCGGGTCGTCCCAGAGGGATCAGCATCGCGGCCATCTGGCGCATCTGCTCGGGGATCCCGAGCTGGACCTTCTCGCCGCCGATCTCCATCGCGTTCTCGTCGACCTTCGCCTGCGTGAGGCGCGTGTCGATGAAGCCGAATGCGACGGCATTCACGTTCACTTTGAACTGGCCCCACTCCTTGGCGACGGTTTTCGTGAGACCGACGACGGCCGCCTTGCCGGAGGAGTAGTTGGCCTGGCCGGCGTTGCCGAACGTGCCCGAGGTCGAGGAGATGTTGACGATCTTGCGGAACACCTCCCTGCCTTCCTCGCGCTCCTTCTTGGCGGGCTCGCGCAGGTGCGGCGCGGCCGCGCGGATCACGCGGAACGGCACGACCGTGTGGATGTCGATCATCGCCTGGAAGTGCTCGTCGGTCATCTTGTGGACCGGTTCGTCGATCGTGTAGCCGGCGTTGTTGACGATGATGTCGATCTTCCCGAAGGCGTCGATCGCCTTCTGGACGAGCTCGTCGGGCGCGCCCGGCCTGGTCAGGTCGCCGGCGTAGACCGCGGTCTCGCCGTCGATCTCCTTGGAGGCCTGCTCGGCGACGTCGCCGTCGAGGTCGTTGATCAGCACCTGCGCGCCCTGCGCGACGAGCAGCTCCGCGGTCGCCCGGCCGATGCCGCGCGCGGAGCCCGTGACGATGGCGGACTTGCCGTCGAGTACTCCCATAGCTCTCGCTTCTCCTTGTCCGGTTGGGGGGGCGAGAGGTTATCCGAGCGGTGCCGCGCTGCTCGTCAGGGGATCAGCTCGAAGGCGGCGCCGAGAGACCCGTAGGTGCGCGCGGCGCGGGCATCGCGGGTCAGCAGCGCAATGCCGTGCTCGGCAGCGGTCAGGGCGATCACGGCGTCGTAGACCGAGCCGCCCGCGAGTCCCATGCTCGCCAGGCGCTCGGGGAGCGGCAGATACGCGGCGGCACCGAGAGTGACGGTCGGCTCGGGCAGTCGCCGGGTGAGCGCGGCGGCGGCCAGCGGCGGCGGCACCCGGAAGGGATGCGGGAGGCGAGTCAGGACGCTGTAGGCCTCGAGGATCACGTGTGCCACGGTCCGCGAGGTCCGCTCCAGCGCCTCGTGGCAGCGATCGTGCGCATCGTGTGAGCTGAGCAGTGCCGGCACGACGATGCTCGTGTCGGCTGCGCTGCTCATCGGCGCTCGCGCACCGCTTCCAGTGTCTCGCGCACGAGCGCGTCGGTGATCGGCGGCCCGTCGGTCTGGATCACCGGACCGCGGCCTCGGTCGACGAGACGAGCCGTCGCGCCCGCCAGTGAGAGCTCGAGATGCCCGTCGACCAGGTTGATCTCCAGGGGCACGCCGGGGGTCAGGCCCAGTTCGTCACGCATCGCCTTCGGGACGACGATCCGTCCAGCGCTGTCGATCGTGACTCGCATGGCATCAGTCTACCATTACAATGGCATCCGAATCCCGGGCCGGGCGGCCCGGGGGCGTCGCTCAGCCGACGATCGCGCCGAAGTCCTGCGTGTACATCCCGCCGGACTGGCCGTGCGCGAGGCGGCCGAGGTGGGGCGAGACACCGATCCCGGTGTCGCGGAAGCGGCGATCGAGGATGTTCGCGCGGTGCCCGGCCGAGGCCATCCATGCGGCGACGATCGCACGCGGCGTGCCGAGCCACAGGCTTCCCCAGCCGATGTTCTCGCCGACTTCGAACGCGACGTTCGAGCCGTGGATGTAGCCGCTGCGTCGCATCCGCGCGAGCGGCGTTTCGCCGCTGCGCCCGATGTGGGCGAAGTAGTCGCCGAAGGCCATGCTCTCGGTGTGCGACTGGGCCGCGTGCACGAGGCTCAGGTTCCAGTGCAGCGGGACCTCGCCGTGACGGGCGCGTTCGCGGTTGACGAGGCACAGGGTCGCGGCGCGCACCTGCGCGACGTCGTAGGCGCTCGGGGTCAGCCCCGCGTCCTTGCAGCGGCCGTGGTGGGCCGTGAAGTAGAGGAGGTGGGCGGGCTTGCCGCTGTAGTGCGGTGAGCCTTTGTGGGGCGGGCATCCGGAGCCGTGGTAGCTGAGCGTGCCGCTGGATGCGCCGGCGCCGTGCGCCGTCGCGCAGCGCGCCTTGTGGCGGAAGCTGCTCGGCAGCGCGCCCGAGGCGGGTGCGAGCGCGCCGAGCATGAAGATCGATGCCGCGATCGAGGCGGGCAGGGATCGAGCCATGCGGCCGTATCGGACCGCTGTCGCGACGCCTTGAGCGTTATGCGCAGGTTTGGACGTTCATGCAATGGAATGCCCGGGCGGGCCCGCCGGGGCCGAGACCGCACCGGCTCGGGGCGCTCGGCTAGAGCCCGAGCACGCGGCCGAGGATCTCGCGCATGATCTCGTCGCTGCCGCCGCCGATCGGGCCGAGGCGGGCGTCGCGGGCGGCGCGCTCGAGCCAGCATCTCGCGCATGTAGCCGGCTCCGCCGTGGATCTGCAGGCACTCGTCCATCAGCTCGAAGCAGGCGCGCTGCGTGAGCAGCTTGGCCATCGTGACCTCCTTCAGCGGGTCCTCGCCGGCGACGAAGCGGCGCAGAGCGTCGTAGGTCACGCAGCGGGACGCATAGACCGAGCTCGCCATGTCGGCGAGCCGGTGGCGGATCGTCTGGTGGCCGGTGAGCGGGCGGCCGAAGGCCTGGCGCTCGCGGGCGAACTCGACCGTGCGCTCGAACGCGAGCGCCATCGCGCCGACGGCGCCGAGCGCCATCGCCAGGCGCTCCCACTGGAAGTTGGCCATGATCAGCTTGAAGCCGCCGTGCAGCTCGCCGAGCAGGTTCTCCTCCGGCACGAACACGTCCTGGAAGCTGATCGTGGCGGTGTCGGAGGCGTGCCAGCCGAGCTTCTCGAGCTTCGATGAGGAGACCCCCTCGCCGCGGTCGATGATCAGGAAGGAGATCCCGCCGTGGCCGCCCTCGGGCGTCGTCTTGACGGCGGTCACGATGAAGTGCGCGCGCACGCCGTTGGTGATGTAGGTCTTCTCGCCGTTGACGAGGTAGCCGCCGTCGACGCGCTCGGCGCGCGTGGAGAGCGAGGCGACGTCCGAGCCCGCGCCCGGCTCGGTGATGCCGAGCGCCCCGATCAGCTCGCCGGCGATCGAGGGAACCAGATAGCGCTGCTTCTGGTCCTCGGTGCCGAACTTCCAGATCGGCGGGGTGGCGATGTTGATGTGGGCGCCGATCCCGGCCGCCGTGCCGCCCGAGCCCACGCGCGCCATCTCCTCGCACAGCACCGCCTCGTGCAGGTAGTCGCCGCCCTGGCCGCCGTACTCCTCGGGGTACTTGAGCCCGAGCAGGCCCTGTGCGGCGAGCTTCGGGAAGACGTCGTCGGGGAACCATCGGTCCTCCTCCCAGCGCTCGGCGTGGGGGGCGAGCTCGCGCTCGATGAAGCCGCGCGCGGACTCGCGCAGCTGCTCGTGCTCCTCGAGGAAGGGGGCCTCCGCGGGCCTCAAGTGGCCCCCTGTGCGGCGGCGGCGGCGGCGAGCGGTGCGGTCTCGTGGCGGTGGCGCGCGAAGACGGCGAGCGCGAAGCTGCCGGCCGGGTGCTCGCGCGCGCGGCGCACGAGCTCTGCGGTCGCGGGCGAGAGCTGCTCGGGGAGGGGCAGCGGGACCCCGTACTCCGGCGGCACTGTCACGGGGGCCGTCATCGCGGCGAACGTGACGTCGGCCGCGGTCAGCCGCTCGCCCAGGAGGTAGGGGCGCCCGTCGGCGAGCAGCTCGGCGACGGCGTCGAGCTCGGCGAACACGGTGCGCTCGTCGGCCTGCTCGATCCCCGGGCGGATCCCGAGCACGCCGGAGATCAGGCGCTGCAGCAGCGGCCAGCCGCGGCGCGCGAGACGATCCTCCCAGGCGGGCACGCCGTGGTTGTTGATCTCGAGGGCGAGCTCGCGCTGCCCGAACATGTGCACGTAGATCAGGCGCCGGCCGGCCGGGCCGAGGACGCGATCGAAGCGCGCGCACAGCCGCTGCACCTCGGCGCGCTCGGCGGCGTCGGAGGGGAGCAGCCGCAGGGGCGCGGGCGCGCGCTCGTCGGCCCACGCGATGATCTCGCGCGAGTCGCGCAGCACCAGACCCTCGCCGAGGAGCACGGGCACCGTGACGCCGCCGCTCGCGCGCCGGGCCGCGATGCGGTGCACGCCCTGCACGTGGGGCTCCTCGCTGAACGGAATGCCTGCCCGCTCGAGCGCCCAGCGCGCCTTCTCGCAGTAGTGGCTGATCGGGATCGTGATCAGGCGCAGTCCGGACACGATCCTGATCATGTCGGTTCCGGTCGGTGCATGCACCGACCGGCCCTCCGGCGCATGCGCCGGAGGGCGCCGCCGCACATGTGCGGCGGCGTAAGAGAAGATGTAGAGGGATGGGTGACGAGCTCTATGAGCGTGCGCCGCGCTGGCGGGAGGGACTGGCCGGTGTCGTGGACGTCTCGCTGATGGGCGGCTTCGCGCTGCTGCGCTCGCGCGGGGTGCGGCCGGTCGAGGCAGCGGCGCGCCTGCGCTGGCTGCGCTACATCCCGGCCGACGCCGTGCGCGAGCAGATCCCGAGCCCCGGACAGCTGCTGCTCGGCATCCGCACGGTGGACCGTCGCACCGGGCGGCGGGTGGCACTGTGGCGAACGCTGCTGCTCCTCGGGACGGCGGCCGGCGGCCAGCAGATCGCCCGGCGCCTGTCCCCGCCGCCGCCCGAGCCCGAGCAGCGGCAGAACCGCGACTCCTACTGGCGAACCTCGACGCGATAATGGCGCGCCACCCCCAGGCCTCGCCCGAGCGCGAAGCCGAGCTGCGGGCGCTCAACGCTCGCAGCCCGAGCAAATTCGGCGCCCGACCCGGCCCGCTTCATCGGCGCGATCGCCGTCTCGGCGCTCGTCACCCGCCGCCTGCGGCGGCGCATCGCGCCGACGGTCGAGGTCCTCGCCCGCCGGCGCTGAGGACCGGATCGAAACCGGCCGGCGCTCTGTGCCGGCTTCACAGCCCGTAGGAGCGGCCGATCACGTCGAGCATGATCTCGTCGGTGCCGGCGCCGATGCGGTTCAGGCGCATGTCGCGCCATACCCGCTCGACGCCGTACTCGCGCATGTAGCCCGCGCCGCCGTGGATCTGGATGCACTCGTCGGCGACTTCGCAGGCGACGCGCGCGGCGTGGAGCTTGGCCATCGAGATCTCGCGCACCGGGTACTCGCCGTTCTGGAAGCGCCACGCGGTCACGTAGACCATCTGGCGCGCCGACTCGATCTTGGTCGCCATCTCGGCGAACTTGTGGCGGATCACCTGGAACTTGCCGATCTCGCGGCCGAACGCCTTGCGCTCGTGCGCGTACTGCAGCGTCCTTTCGAAGCATTTCTGGGCGCCCGCGACGCAGCCCGGCGGCGCCGATCAGGCGCTCGCCCTGGAGCTCCCACATGATGTGGTAGAAGCCCTTGCCGACCTGCCCGAGCACGGCGCTGACGGGCACGCGCACGTCCTGGAAGGCCAGCAGCGCGGTGTCGGAGGCGTGCATGCCGAGCTTCTGCGAGCTTCTTCTCGCGGATCACGCCGGGGCTGTCCATCGGCACCAGGAACAGCGTGAAGCCGTCGTAGCCGGCGTCGGGGTCGGTCTTGGTCACGAGCACGATCACGTCGGCGCGGTGGCCGTTGGTGATGTAGGTCTTCGAGCCGTTGATGACGTATTCGTCGCCGTCGCGGACCGCGCGCGTCTTGATGCCCGACACGTCCGAGCCGGCGTCCGGCTCGGTGATGCCGAGGCACAGGATCTTCTCGCCCTTGATCGCCGGCACGACCCACTCCTGCTTCTGCTCCTCGGTGCCGAACGCCAGGATCGGCGGCATCGCCATGTCGGTGTGCACGGCGATCCCCATCGCCAGGCCGCCCGAGTTGGCGTTGCTGATCTCCTCCGCGAGCACCAGGCTCGTGTAGTAGTCGCCGCCCTGCCCGCCGTACTGCCTCGGGCTTGTCGAGGCCGAGGAAGCCGAGCTCGCCCATGCGCGGGAAGACCGAGTCGGGGAAGGTCGTCTCCTCCCATTCCTCGGCGTGGGGGGCGAGCTCTTTGATGGCGAAGTTGCGGATCGACTCGCGCAGCTGTTCGTGCTCGTCGGTGAAGATGAAGTGCTTGCGCTGGCGACTTGAAGTCGGGCTTGAGCACGCTCTCGGCGGTGGCGGCCATGCGGCGGATGTCTCCTTGTCGTTCTCGTTCTCGGCCGCGGCGCGCGTGCCGGCGGCCGCCGCGGACGCTAGCGCAGCGCGGCGCGAAAGTAAAGAGTAGGACTGCTCACTTCCCACGAGCGCCGCGATCAGGTTAGGATGCGCGCGTGGCCAGCGAGAACCGGTCCTCTACGACGTCGACGAGCGCGGCGTGGCGACGATCACGCTGCAACGACCCCGAGACGCGCAACGCGCTCTCGGCCGGAGATGCTCGACGGGCCTCGATCGCGGCCTTCGAGCGCGCCCGCGAGGAGGAGCGGGTGCGCTGCGTGGTGCTGCGCTCCTCCCACGAGCGGACGTTCTCCTCCGGCGCCAACCTCGGCGGCTTCGCGGCCGAGAGCCGCTCGTGCACAAGCACTTCGGCTCGCGAGCGCTTCGTCGGCGCTGTTCCGGCTGATCGGCGAGCTCGGCAAGCCGACGATCGTGCGCCGCGCGCGGGCACGTGCTCGCCGGCGCGCTCGGCATCGCGCTGGCTGCGACCTGATCGTCGCCTCCGAGGAGGCCAGCTTCGGCACGCCCGAGATCAACGTCGGCGCGTTCCCCTTCATGATCATGGCGCTGATCTACCGCAACGTGCCGCGCAAGAAGGCCAACGAGCTGCTGCTGCTCGGCGAGCGCTGGAGCGCCGCAGGAGGCGCTCGCGGCGGGGATCGTCAACCGCGTCGTGCCCGACGCGGAGCTCGACGCGGCGGTGGCCGACTGGGCGGGCAAGCTGGCGGCGAAGTCGCCGGTGATCATGCGCCTGGGCAAGGAGGCGATGCGCCGCCAGCTCGACATGCCGCTCGACGACGCGCTCGACTACCTGCGCGCGCAGCTCACGCTCGCGCATGTCCACCGAGGACATCGTCGAGGGCGTGACCGCCTTCTTCGAGAAGCGCGACCCGGTGTGGAAAGGACGCTGATGAGCGCCACCGAGGAGAGTCCCGCACCGCCCAGCTCGCTGCTGCGACCGCTGGTCGAGGACCTGCAGGAGCGCCGCGAGCAGATCAGCTCGGCGGCGGCGAGGAGAAGATCGCGCGCCAGCACGAGCAGGAAAAGCTCACCGCGCGCGAGCGCATCGCGCTGCTGATCGACGAGGGCACGCTTCGTCGAGCTCGGCATCCACGGGCGACCGCACTTCTCCCAGCGGGCGATGGACGGCAGTCGACGCGCCCGCGGACGGCGTCATCACCGGCTACGGCAAGATCGACGGGCGGCTGGTCGCCGTCTGCGCCTACGACTTCACGGTCATGGCCGGCTCGATGGGGATGACCGGCGAGCTGAAGGTCACGCGCCTGCGCGAGCTCGCGCTGACCAAGCGGATCCCCTTCATCTGGCTGCTCGACTCGGCCGGCGCGCGCATCCAGGAGGCCGTCGGCTCGCTGTTCGCCGGCTCGGGCTACCTGTTCCGCGAGGAGGTCGTGATGAGCGGGGTGATCCCGCAGGTCGCCGCGCTGATGGGCCCGTGCGCGGCGGGCACCGCCTACATCCCGGGCCTGGCCGACTTCGTGCCGATGGTCAAGGGGCGCGGCTCGATGGCGCTCGCCGGGCCGCACCTCGTGCGCGCGGCCATCGGCGAGGACGTCACCCAGGAGGAGCTCGGCGGCTCGCGCGTGCACTGCCGCAAGTCGGGCGTCGGCGACATGGAGGTCGCCAGCGACGAGGAGTGCATCGCAGCGGATCAAGCGAGTACCTCTCGTTCATGCCGCAGAACTGCGAGGCGCCGGTGCCCCGCCGCGGCCCGTCAGCGACCCGATCGAGCGCGCGCGAGGAGGAGCTGCTCGACGTGCTGCCCGAGTCCAACCGCAAGCCGTACGACATGTACGAGGTGATCCGCCGCATCGTCGACGACGGCGAGTACTTCGACATGAAGGGCGCAGTGGGCGAAGACGATCATCACCTGCTTCGCGCGCTTCGGCGGGCGGCCGGCCGGGATCGTCGCCAACCAGCCCAAGCAGCTCGGCGGCATCCTCGACAACGACTCCGCCGACAAGGCCGCGCGCTTCGTGAACCTCTGCAACGCCTTCTCGATCCCGCTCGTGTTCCTGATGGACGTGCCGGGCTTCATGGTCGGCACGAAGGTCGAGGAGGCGGGCATCATCCGCCACGGCGCGAAGATGCTCTACGCGGTCGCCAACGCGACCGTGCCGAAGGTCACGGTGATCACGCGCAAGGCCTACGGCGCGGGCTACTACGTGATGAACGGGCGCGCCTACGAGCCGGACCTGATCGTCGCCTGGCCGAGCGCCGAGATCAGCGTGATGGGCGCCGAGGGCGCGGTCGAGATCGTGATGCGCAAACAGGTCGAGGAAGCCGAGGACCCGGCCGCCAAGAAGGCCGAGCTGATCGACGGCCTACCGCAAGATCATCGACGTCTACATCGCCGCCGGCAACGACATGATCGACGACGTGATCGACCCGCGCGAGACGCGCGCGACGATCTGCCGCGCGCTGGAGATGGCCGAGAACAAGAAGATCGAGCGGCCCTGGAAGCGGCAGGGAGTGGTGCCGGTATGACCTCGGTCTACGACCGCGTGCGCCACCCGGACGCCGCGAGCGCGGCGCGCGGCGGCGCATCGGCGAGCGGCTTCGGCGCGCTGCGCGGCCACAAGTACGCGCTGCTCGTCACCTACCGCAACTCCGGCGAGCCGGTCCCGACGCCGGTCTGGTTCGGGCTCGACGGCGAGCAGCGCCTGTACGTCCGCACGGGCGCCGACGCTGCGAAGGTCAAGCGCGTGCGCGCCGATGAGCGCGTGCTCGTCGGGCCCTCAGACGCGCGCGGCAAGCCGCTCGGGCCGCTCGCCGAGGGAGCCGGCCGCGTCGTCGCAGAGGACGAGCGCGCGCACGCCGAGTCGGTGCTGCGCTCGAGCTACGGGCTCGGCCGGCAGATCTACGAGCGGGTGATCGGAGAGCGCTCGCCCAGCACCTACCTGGAGGTGACCCCACAATGAGCCTTGAGCATCCCGTAGTCATCACCTGCTCGATCTCGGGCGCGATCGCCAACCGCGAGCAGTGCCCGGCGATCCCCTACACGCCGGCCGAGTACGCCGCCGAGGCGCGCCGGATCGTCGACGAGGGCGGCGTGATGATCCACATCCACGCGCGCAAACCCGACGGCACGCCGAGCTACGAGGTCGAGGACTTCGCGGCGATCACCCAGGCGATCCGCGACGAGGTCGGCGACGCGGTGATCATCAACTTCTCGACCGGGACGATCGGCGTACCGGTTGCGAAGCGCATCGAGTACCTGCGCGCGTGCCGCCCGGAGGTGGCGGCGCTGAACATGGGCTCGATGAACTACGCCAAGTACTCGCGCTCGCGCAAATCGTTCGTGTTCGAGATGGTGTTCGCGAACCCGTTCTCGGAGATCATCGAGCTGCTCGGGGCGATGAACGATCTCGGCATCAAACCCGAGCACGAGTGCTTCGACGTCGGCCACGTCGGCAGCCTCGCGCCGCTGATCGACATGGGTGTGCTGCACACGCCGCTGCACGTCGACTGCGTGATGGGCGTGGTCGGCGGGATCCCGCCGAGCGCGCGCAACCTGGCGGCGATGGTCGACAACCTCCCCGACGGCTCGCACTGGGGCGTGATCGGGATCTCGCGCGACCAGTGGATGCTGGTCGCGGCGGCGCTCACGCTCGGCGGCTCGATCCGCGTCGGCCTCGAGGACAACCTGTACCTGCCCGACGGGCGCATGGCCTCCTCGAACGGGGAGCTGATCGCCAAGGCGCGCCAGATGACCGAGGACTGCGGGCGGCGCCCGGCGACCGTGCAGGAGGCGCGCGCGATGCTGAACGTGCCCCAGCGCATCGGGAGCCCCGCATGACCCTGCCCCTGCGGGGCATCCGGGTCCTCGACCTCTCACGGCTGCTGCCCGGCGGCTTCTGCTCGCTGCTGCTGGCCGACTTCGGCGCCGAGGTGCTGAAGGTCGAGGACACCGGCATGGGTGACTACATACGCTGGTCGCCGCCGTTCTACGAAGGCGCGCAGGAGAGCGCGCGCTCGGCGCTCTTCCTGTCGCTGAACCGCAACAAGCGCTCGATCCGCCTCGACCTGAAGCACGAGCGCGGCCGCGAGGCGCTGCTGCGCCTCTCCAGCGAATACGACGTCGTGCTCGAGTCCTTCCGCCCCGGCGTGCTCGACCGCCTCGGCGTCGGCTACGAGCGCATGCGCGAGGCCAACCCGGCGATCGTCTACTGCGCGATCTCGGGCTACGGCCAGGACGGGCCCAAACGCGACGCCTCCGGCCACGACATGAACTACCTCGGTCTGATCGGGCTGCTCGGCCTGACCGGCGAGCGCGGGGGCCCGCCGGTGCAGGCCGCCGGCCAGATCGCCGACCTCGGCGGCGGCGCGCTGATGGCCGCGTTCGGGATCATGGCGGCGCTTCGCGAGCGCGACGGCAGCGCGACGCACCCGGGCTCCGGCGAGGGGCAGATGGTCGACGTCTCGATGGCCGACGGCGCGCTGTCGTGGCTTGCGATGGTGGCCGCGAGCCACTTCGCCGACGGCGGCGTGCCGCGCCGCGGCGAGATCCCGCTCGCCGGTGCGCTGGTCTGCTACCGCCCCTACGAGTGCGCCGACGGCTGGGTCTCGCTCGGTGCGCTCGAGCCGAAGTTCTGGCAGGCGTGGTGCCGTGGGGTCGGGCGCGAGGACCTGATCGAGAAGCAGTTCGAGCGCCCGGGCTCCGAGGCGCACGGGCAGGTGGCCGAGATCTTCAAGGGCCGCACGCGCGAGCAGTGGGAGGCCTTCGCGCGCGAGCACGACTGCTGCCTCGAGCCCGTGCTCGAGCTCGACGAGGCCCTGTCCTCGGAGCTCGTCGCCGCGCGCGAGATGGTCGTCGAGCTCGACCAGCCGGGCGCCGAGCGCCCGGTGCGCCAGCTCGGCATCCCGGTCAAGCTCGGCCGCACGCCCGGCGAGCACGCGCGCCTGCCCGGGCCCGCGCTCGGCGAGCACACGCGCGAGGTGCTGCTCGCGGCCGGCTACTCCGAGCTCCAGGTCGCCGAGCTGATCGACAGCGGCGCGGCGGCGATCGCCGCCGACTCCCCACAGGGCGCCTTCCTGCAGACGTGAGCGACGTGCGATGAGCCCGCCGAGGACCGCGACGCCGGTCGCCCGCCGCGCCGGCGGGCGACCGCGCAAGGACGCGCCGCGACCGCGCTCCTCGCGTCTGGCCGCGCCGGAGCGCGCCGGCGGGCTGCTCAAGATGAGCGAGCTCGCCGAGCGTTCGGGCGTCAGCCCGGGGACGATCCGCTACTACCTGCGCGAGGGGCTCCTGGGCGAGGGAGCCGACGTGGTGCGCACGAGCCGCAACATGGCCTACTACCCGCCCGAGTACGTCGAGCGGATCGCGCTCATCAAGCGCCTGCAGGAGGAGCGCTTCATGCCGCTGCGTGTGATCCGCGAGGCGCTGCGCGAGGACCCCGAGCGCGTGCGCGCGCTGATCGCGCTCGAGGACCGCATCCTCGAGCGCGCGCTGGCGAGTGCCGAGGACCGCAGCCGCATCTCGCGCCGGGTCGTGCAGGAGCGTTATGGGGTACCGCGCAACGTGCTGGATCGGCTCACCGACATCGGCGTGCTGACGCCGACCCAGCGCGGCTATGACCGCGAGGACCTGAAGATCATCGAGGCGATCGCGGGCTTCCGCGCCGGCGGCTACGAGGAGGCGCTCGGCTTCACGGTCTACGACACGCTGCGCTACCGCCGCGCGCTCGAGCCGCTCGTGCGCGACGAGGTGAAGGCGCTGCTGCAGCGGCTGGCCGGTGAGGTCGAGGTCGAGCGCGCGACCGAGATCGTCGCCGCCGGCGTCGAGCCGCTGCGCGAGCTGATCGGCGCGATGCACTCCAAGCTGCTGCTCGCCGAGCTGCGCCACCAGCGCGGCACGCGCTCCTGAGCGCGCTCACCAGCGCGCGCGGTGGTGCTCCATCACGCCGCGGCCGTGCGCCAGCTCGATCCCGCCCGGAAGCGTGCCGGAGAAGCTGCCGAACGGCGCGCGGTAGTCGGAGCTGACGAGCAGCAGGCGGTCGCGGCGGGCACGCTGAGCCCGGGCCTCGAAGCGCAGCTCGCTGCCGTCCTCGGCGCGGATCCACGAGAGGTCCTCGGCGAAGCGGACCGGTCCCGCCTCGTGCGGGACGCCTGCCACCCACACCGCTCGCTCCGAGCCCTGCGGGGGGTCGTTGACGCCGCTGACCAGGTTCCACGCCAGCGGCGTGCCGTCGGGCGCGCTGCCGACGCCCGAGCTCCAGCGCCACTCGGTCACGCGCTCGTGGTAGCCGGCGGTGTCGTCGATCACCGCGAGCGCGCTCAGCGCCCGCGGCTCGCCGCCGTCGAGCGCGAGCACGCCGCGAGCGGGGATGCCCGCCTGCTTGCGCGTCCACACCTCGCCGCGGCCGTGCGGGCAGTGCGCGGCGAAGCCGCCCTGCTCGTCGAGCACCAGATCCAGGAACACGCCGCCGTCGCGCACGATCAGAAGGCTCGGCCGGCTCGGCCCGGCGCCGTCGATCATCCGCACCTGCCCGCGCGGCAGCAGGTGCGTGCGCTCGCGCAGCGGCTGCCCGGCCACGTGCAGCGCCCAGAAGCTCTGGTGCGCCGGGCCGATCCGCACGAGCGCGGCGCACGCCGAGAGCTCCTCGGAGAAGATCCCGACCCAGCGCCAGCGCTTCAGCGCGCGGCCCGAGCGGAACATCGGCAGGCGCCGCGGGGGGCCCTCGGCGCCCGGCTCGGGCGGCGGCGCCCCGGCTCCGTGTGCTGGCGTTATGCTTCCAGATGACATTGACTGACCAGTCAATCTATTGCGGTGCAGCCGCGCCCGCCGGGGGCGTCGCCCGCGGGGGGACGGACAGCTTGAGGGTAGCCGCCGTACAGCTCAACTCGACTGCGGAGCAGCGCGCCAACCTCGCCGCCGCCGATCGCCTGACCCGCGCCGCCGCGGGCGAGGGCGCCGAGCTGGTGGTGCTGCCGGAGAAGTGGACCGCGATGGGCTCGGAGCAGGACCTGCTGGACTCGGCGCAGGGACTCGACGGCCCGGCGATCACATGGGCGCGCGAGCTCGCCCGCGAGCTCGGCATCGACCTCGTCGCGGGATCGATCCTCGAGCTCGTCCCCGGACAGTCGAAGCCCGCCAACACCTCGGTGCACGTCGGCCCCGACGGCGAGATCTGCGCGGTCTACCGCAAGGTGCACATGTTCGACGTCGAGGTCGGCGGGCGCGTCTACCGCGAGTCCGAGCTCGAGCAGCCGGGCGAGGAGATCGTCGTCTCGCACACCGCCGGCGGCGTCGAGCTCGGGCTCTCGATCTGCTACGACCTGCGCTTCCCCGAGCTCTACCGGGTGCTCGCGGTGCGCGGCGCTCGCTTGATCGCGATCCCGGCGGCGTTCACGCTGCCGACCACACGCGATCACTGGGAGACGCTGCTGCGCGCCCGTGCGATCGAGGACCAGGCGTTCGTGATCGCCGCCAACCAGGTGGGCGAGCATCCCGCCGGGCAGCACTCGGGCGGGCGCTCGATGGTGATCGACCCGTGGGGCGCGGTGCTCGCGCGGCTCGAGGAGCAGGGGAGGGGCACGCCGCGGCGGACCTCGACCTCCAGCGCCAGCGCGAGATCCGTGCCAGCCTGCCCTCGCTCGCCAACCGGCGCCCGCTCGTCTACGAGCAGGCCGAGGCGCAGCTGCGATGAGCGCGAGCCGGCAGGCAGGCGGGCGCTCCAAGGGCGCGGCCGACAAGCGGCGCGTGATCCTCGAAGCCGCTGTGCGCGTGTTCGCGCGCCAGGGCTTCCACGCCTGCCGGGTGTCGGACATCGCCGATGAGGCGGGCGTCGCCTACGGCCTCGTCTACCACTACTTCGCCTCCAAGGACGAGGTGCTCGACACGCTGTTCCTCGAGCGCTGGAACGTGATGCTCGAGCTGATCCACCAAGTCGACGCCGAAGCGCTGCCGGTGCGCGAGAAGCTCAGCGCGATCGCCTCGTTCATCGTCGACAGCTACCAGCACGACCCGGACCTGATGAAGGTGATCATCGTCGAGGTCACGCGCGCGGCGAACACGTTCGGCCGCACGCACCTGCCGGAGATCCGCGCCGCCTACGACATGATCGCCGGGATCGTCACGAAGGCCCAGGAGGAAGGCGTGTTCCGCTCCGACATCGAAGCGCGCTTCGCGGCGATGGCGTTCTACGGGGCGATCGAGCAGCTGCTGACCGGGTGGATCTTCGGCACGCTGCCGCAGGAGCCCGAGGACTTCGAGCGCGCCAAGTGGCTCGTCGTCGAGACGATCTGCGGCGGGCTCGAGACCGGCGCGGTCGGCGCGCCGAGCGGCCGGTGAGGAGGCCGGGCGCCGCGGTGCCCTGCGCGGGCGCGGTTTTCGTTCGCGACGGCACGGGGCAATAGACTCCGGCAGCATGGAGAACGACATCGTCAAGCGGCTGATGTGGTCGGGTCTGCTCGCCGGCTGCGGAGCGCTTGCGAGCCTGCTGGCCAACCGCGCCGCCGTGCTCGCCTGGCGGCGGATCTTCGGCGAGGACCCGCCGGAATGAGCCCGCCCCTCGGCAACGGGCGCGGCCAGGACCCGCAGAACATCGCCACGACGATCAACGACATCTCCGAGCGCGCGCAGGTGCTGGTGCGCGAAGAGATCGAGCTCGCCAAGGCCGAGGTCACCGAGCGCGTCACGAAACTCGCCCGCGGCGCGGCCGTCGGCGCGGCCGCCGGGCTGTTCTTCGTGATGGCGGTCATCTTCTTCATGGTCGGCTGCGCGTGGCTGCTCTACTACGTCCTGCCGGGCAGCGCGTTCACCTACTTCTGGGGCTTCTTCGCGATGGCGGGGATCCTGATCGTGCTCGGCATCGGCGCGGGCCTGCTCGCCGCGCGCGCCCTGAAACGGGGGGCGCCGCCGGTGCCGAGGATGGCGATCGAGGAGGCGCAGCTGATCCGCGAGACCGTCACCACGGCCGCCGAGGGCTCCGCTGTGCCCGGTCCGCCGCCCGGGGTCCCCGTCCCGTCCCCGCCCCCGGCGTCGAGCGCGCCGCCTTCGCCGAGCTCACCGCCCGTGGTCGCGCCGACGCCCCCGCCCGACGACGCGGTGGAGGACTGATGGCCACGCAGCGCACGCCGGACGAGATCCGCAACTCGATCGAGGCCAACAGGCAGGAGCTGGCGGTCTCGGTGGAGCGCCTGCGGGGTGAGGTGCAGCGCCTCACCGACTGGCGCTCGCACGTCGAGCACCATCGCCCGGAAATCATCGCGGGCGCGGCCGTCGTCGGCCTCTACCTGGGCGTGCGTATGCTGCGCCGCCGCCGGCGCTCCTAGCGGCACCCCGGCCAGCGGGCCGGCCTCGTGCCGCAGGCTCGGCGGGCGCGCAAGAGCGAAGAGCCCGCGGCAAGGCGGTCTCCTCCGGAGGCTCCGCCTTCGAAGAAGCCCACGGCAAGGGCAAGGGCTGAGGACCCGGCACGGCGCCCGAGGCGCCGGAGGCCTCAGCCGAGCAGCGCGCGCGGCACGCCGCCGACACCGATCAGGCCGGGGCCGGTGTAGGTGCCGATCACGGGGCCGACCTCCGAGGTGAAGACCGGTTCGGAGTCGAAGATCTGCCGGCAGCGTTCGATCAGGCGCTCGGCCTGCTCGGGCGCCTGGATGTGCTGCACGACCCAGCCGTCGGAGCCGGCCGCGTGCAGCTCCTCGGCGTAGCGGACCATGCGCTCGAAGGCGCGGCCCGCGGTGCGCACGCGCTCGACCGGCATGATCTCGTACTCGAGCGAGAGGATCGGCTTGATCCGCAGCGTGCCGCCGAGCCAAGCCTGCGCCTTGCCGATGCGCCCGCCGCGGCGCAGGTACTCGAGCGTGTCCAGGCAGAACCAGATGCGCAGGCGCTCGCGCGTCTCGCGGACGCGCGCGGCGACGGCCGCCTTGTCTGCGCCGGCCTCGGCCGCGGAGCAGGCAGCGAGCACGAGCATGCCCGAGCCCGCCGCAGCCAGTCTCGCCGTCGATCACCTCGACGCGGTCGCCCAGGCCGCGCTCGGCGAGCAGGCCGTGTGCCTGGCGCGCCGCCTCGGCCGTGCCCGAGATGCCGCCGGCGAGGTGGATCGAGACGACGTCGCGGCCTTCGTCGAGCAGCGGCTCCCAGACCGCCAGGAAGTCGCCGATCGACGGCTGCGAGGTGGTCGGCAGCTCGGGGTCGGTGCGCAGGCGCTCGTAGAACGCGTCGAACCCGTCCATGTCGAGCTCGCGCTGCGGCTCGCCGGCCCAGCCGACGTACAGGCTGACCTGGTGCACCCCGCGCTCGTCAGCGAGCGCTCTGGGCAGGTAATGGGTGCTGTCGGTGGCGATCGCGACTCCGGGCATGCGCCGCGAGACGCTAGCGCAACGTCTCGGCGAGCTCCCCGGACTCGTACATCTCGGTGACGATGTCGCACCCGCCGACCAGCTCGCCGTCGTGGAACAGCTGCGGGATCGTCGGCCACTCCGACAGCGCCGAGAGCTGCTGGCGGATGCGCGGGTCGGGCAGGATGTCGACCGCCGCGAAGGGCACCTCGAGCGACTGCAGGATCGCCACCGTGCGGGCCGAGAAGCCGCATGCCGGCGCGTCGGGCGTGCCCTTCATGAACAGGATGACGTCGTGCTCGGAGATCGCCGCCTGGATCGCCTCGCGGATCTCCTTCGCCTGCGGGTCCTCGGCGGGCGCCGGCGCCTTCACCGGGGCGTCGCTCGAGCATCGGAATCGGCTCGAACTGGTTGCTGGGCATCTGCGTACTCCTGGGGTCAGGGGGTGTGGCTCTCGAGGGCCTGGGTCTTCAGTGCGAGCGCGTGGATCGCGCCCGCCGACGTCTGCGCCGAGCGCGCCGTACACGAGGCGGTGCTGCGCGATGCGCGACAGGCCCGCGAAGGCCTCGGCCGTGACCGTGGCCGGAAGTGGTCGGCGGTGCCGGTGGTGTCCTGCACCTCGGCCACCGCGCCGGGGATCCCCGTCTCGATGCGCTGCTTGATCTCCTCGGCGGAGGGCATCTCGGCCCTAGCGTAGAAGATCCGGGTAACGCGACCGGAGGCGCGTCGACGCCCCCGCCCATGCCGCTATACTTTGGAAAGTCTTGGAGCCGTCCACAGGAGCAGAACGATGATCGAGATCACCGACAAGGGCGCCGAGAAGGTGCACGAGTTCCTCGCCTCCCAGCAGGCCGACGCGAACCTGGCCGGGCTGCGCGTGGGCGTGCGCGGCGGCGGCTGCTCGGGGTTCCAGTACCAGCTCGCCTTCGACGAGCAGCGCGACAGCGACCAGGTGTTCGAGAGCCACGGGCTGAAGCTGCTCGTGGACCGCGAGAGCCTGCAGTTCGTGCGCGGCTCGGTGATCGACTACGAGGAAAGCCTGCAGGGCGCCGGGTTCAAGGTCGACAACCCGAACGTGGTCGCCGCCTGCGGCTGCGGCTCCTCCTTCCGCGTCGCCGAGGAAGAGCAGGTCTCCGCGGTCTGAGCCGCACGGCGGCGCGCCGCGCGCTCGCGCTGGCGCTCGCGGCGGCGAGCCTGTGCGCGGCGGCGGCTGCGGGCGCTCCTCGCGCACCGCGACCAGCGCCCCCGCACCCGCGCCGCCGGCTCCGGCGGGCCCGGCGTTCGGGCTCACCGAGGACAACGCCGACCTGCTGTGGCCAGCCCGCCGCCGGCGCCCCGGCGCAGGCCGCCCCGTTCCTGGCCGCGCGCCGAGAGCTGAGCGCGCTCCACCCCCGCTGGCTGCGGCTGCTGATCGACTGGGCGGCGCTGCAGCCCTCGCCCTCGGTGCCGCCGGCGCTGCGCGCGCCGGTCAGCGGCTGCGCGCGCAGCGGTCCCGCCGTGTGGGGCCTATGAAGGCGTCGCCGGCGAGCTGGCGGCGATCGCCGCCCAGCAGCGCGCGGCGCGCGCGGCCGGGCGCCCCGCCTTCGGAGTCGTGTTCGACCTGCTCGGCGCGCCCGCGTGGGCGGCTCTCGGCCCGCACGGCTGCGAACGCGCGCGGCACGGCCGCCGCCGCGCGCCCGCTTCGGGCGCAGGCGCTCACGCAATACGGCCTGCTCGTCGCGGGGCTGGCGGCGCTCGCCCGCGAGGAGGGCGTCGAAGCGCCCTGGTGGAGCCCGTGGAACGAGCCCAACGATCCGCGCTTCCTGGCGCCGCAGCGAGCCGCGTGCGCGTCCGGCGCGCAGCCGCTCGCGCCCGGCGTCTACGCGCAGCTCGCGCGGGCGATGTCGGCGGAGCTCGACGCGGCCGGCGAGGGCGGGCGGATGCTGCTCGGGGAGCTCGGCGGCTACGGCAGCGGCTCGCCGCACCGCACGAGCGTGGCCGAGTTCGTCGCCGCGCTGCCCGCCGACGTGCTGTGCCTCGGCTCGGTCTGGTCGGTGCACGCCTACGCCGCGCGCGGGCGCTTCGGCGGCGGCCCCGACCCGGTTGCGGCACTCGAGTCGGCGCTCGACGCGCGCGGCGGCTGCGCGGCGTCGGCGCCGGTCTGGGTCACCGAGGCCGGCGCGGGGGCGCCCGAGCCCGGAGCGCCGGCCGGCGCAGCGGCCGGCGAAGCACACGCCGCCTGCCTGGCGCTCGCCGCGCAGGTGCTGCGCTGGTACTCGGACCCGCGCGTCCGGCGCGATCTTCCAGTACACCTTCCGCGAGGACCCGGCCTTCCCGGTCGGGCTGGCGAGCGCCGACCTGACGCGCCTCGCGCCGGCCTACGGGATGTGGCTCGCGTTCGAGTCCTCGCAGGAGCTTCGGCGGCCCGCTGCCGAGCGCGCGCCAGGCGTGCGGCTAGGCTCGCGCCGATGGCCCTGCTGCCCGCATCGGCGCGCTCGCGCGTCCCGCCCCGCGTACGAGACGACGTACGGCTCCGCGCGCTGGCGCTCGGGCTCGGCCTGATCCCGCCGCGCACGATGCACTCCGACGAGGATGCGCGCGTGCTGCTCGAGGCCGCCGCCGGCGCGCGGCGGGCGGTCGAGGTCGGCGTCTACGAGGGCGCCTCGGCGCTGCTGCTGTGCCGCGCGCTCGGCCCCGGCGCCGAGCTGCACCTGATCGACCCCTTCGGGCGCCATCCCGACGCCCTGCCCAGCGGCTGGGGGGCCAGCGAGCGGGCCACGCGGCGCCTGCTCGCGCGCGAGGTGCGCCGGCTCGGCGCGGCCGCGCCGCGGCTCTCTGGCACCCGTCGCTGTCGGCCGAGGTGGCCGCCGGATGGCAGGGCGGCGATGTCGACCTGGTGTTCATCGACGGCGACCACTCCGAGCGCGGCTGCGAGCTCGACTGGCTCGGCTGGAGCCCGCTCGTGGGCCTCGGCGGCCGGGTCGTGTTCCACGACGCGCGCGAAGGGCGGTCCGCAAGGACGCGGGCTGCCCGGACCTACAGCTGTAGTAGAGGGTTACATTCGCGGCGGGCGGGCGCCCGGCTGGGAGCTCGAGCGCGAGGCCGACCGCACCGTCGCGGTGCGGCGCGTCGCCTGATTTCGCAGGCCGCGCGCCGATCGTGGCCCCGACGGCCGCGGGGTGCGCCGGAAGGGGCCCGCAAGCGGCGCCACGGCGGGCCGTTTGACTGGTCGGCCAGCCAGCAATTGCTGGGGTTTTACGGGCGAGGAAGACGGTTGACGGGCGGTCCCGGTCTGTGCTAGCGTCCGCGCCGACATGAGGTCAGGGGTGGAGATGGGGAGGGACGCCCAGGCGCGCGGCAACGCGTGCGTTACCCGAGAGGGTGCGGACCGCCGCCGTCAATACCCCAACAATGGGATGACCTTGACGCATGAGATGTTTTCTGCCAAGGTCGGCCGCAGCACCGGGGCGCTGAGGACCAGCGCGTCGGCCACGACGGGCTAGGGGGCAGCCTCGTCTCGACGAGGCTGTTCCGGGGCCGGTCAATAATCAAGAGGGAAAAGGAGCAGTTCACACATGAAACGCATGAGGATCCTGGGGCTTGCCCTGGTCGCTGTGTTCGCCGTGGCGGTTGCCGCGTCGGCCAGCGCTTCGGCTGCGCCCACGTGGTTTGAATGTGCCAAGGTCGCCAAGGTCGAAGGCAAATACCACGGCAAATTCAGCGACAAAGCCTGCACGGTGGGTTCGACCGAAGGTAAATACGAACTCGCGGAAGGCATCGGCAAAGGCAAGGCCTTCAAGGGTAAGGGTGGCGAATCGAAGCTTCGCAGCTCGACCCCGTTCGGCACGGAACTGAACGTCACGTGCGGGAAATTCAAGGATGAAGGCCACATCGCCAACGTCGGCGGCACCGGTTACGCCGTGGGCGTGACCGCGTCCTTCTCGAAGTGCGAATTCCAGGGCGAAAAGTGCACGACTCCTGGCGCGAAAACCGGCGAAATCAAGACCAAAATGCTCGCCGGCCCGCTCGGGTACATCAACGACGAAAACCCAGAAGCTCCGGTCGTGGGCCAGGACCTGGCCAGCGAAGCGGAACCGGGTGGTTCGCTTGCTGAATTCAACTGCACGATCGTCAACGTGCACGTGATCGGGTCGGTCATCGGCCAGCAGGCCGGCGACATCAACGCGATCAGCAAGACGAGCTCGACGATCTACGCGCCGGGCAAATACATCGGCTCGGTCGAAAGCGAATTCGGTCCTTACGAACCGGTCGTGAACGTGCCGAAATTCGAAGGTGGTCCGGCTGGACATTCTCGAGTCCGAAAGCTGCGGGTCCTTCATCAAAGGCCTGCTCGGCAAAGAATGCATCACTGCGCCTTCGGGTCAGGAAGCTACGGCCGCGAACAAAGGCGAAGCCGTCGAGGTCAAAGCCTAAGTACCTGGTATGGCTTACGTAGCGACGTAGTCTGCGGCTCTCATCCTCCGGCTCCGGCCGGAGGAGGGGGCAGCTTGGAGGGGCGTCCGGGGTCACCCGGGCGCCCTTCTGTTTCTCGGACCCGGCCGGGTCCGGCAAGCATGAGGAGGAGGGGGGAGATGAGGTCATGACGATGAGACGCATGAGGATCCTGGGGCTCGCCCTGGTCGCTGTGTTCGCCGTGGCGGCTGCCGCGTCGGCCGGCGCTTCGGCCGCGCCCGCATGGTTCGAATGTGCCAAAGTCGCGAAAGGCACCGGGGAATACGGCAAGGGTTGCACCACGCTGTCCAAAGGCGGCGGGTACGAACTCAAAGAAGGCGTCGGCAAAGGCAAGGCCTTCAAGGGCAAGGGCGGCGTATCGAAGCTCCGCAGCTCGACGCCGTTCGGCACCGAACTGAACGTCACCTGCGGGAAGGGCAAGGGCGAAGGCCACCTCGCGGACGTCGCCGGCGCCGGTTACGCCGTGGGCGTGACGGTCTCGTTCTCGAAGTGCGAATTCCAGGGGGAAAAGTGCACGACTCCCGGTGCGAAAACCGGCGAAATCAGGACCAAGGTTCTCGCCGGCCCGCTCGGGTACATCGACAAAGAACACACGATCATCGGCCAGGACCTGGCCAGCGAAGCCGAACCGGGCGGACCGCTCGCCGAATTCAACTGCACGGTGATCAACGTGCACGTGATCGGTTCGGTGATCGGCGAACAGACGGGCGACATCAACACGATCAGCAAGACGGCGGAAACGATCTACGCGCCGGGGAAATACATCGGCAAGGTCAAAAGCGAATTCGGTGAATACGAACCGGTCACGAACGTCCCGGAGTTCGAAGGTGGCTCGCCGGACATCCTGCAGTCGGAATCCTGCGGCAGCTTCGTCAAAAACCTGCTCGGGAAAGAATGCATCACGGCTCCGTCGGGGGAGGAAGCCACGGCGCTCGAGAAGAGCGAAGCGCTGATGGTCAAAGCCTAGGCGGGAGGACGCCTGCTCTCGCTGCGCTCTGCTGTCGACCGCGGCGGAGGTGGCTTCGGAGGGCGTCCGGGGTTCCCGGGCGCCCTCCGCCTCCTCGGGGATGTCCATCCCCCTGCGTGCCTCGGCGGCGTCACAGCCCGGGACATCCGGGGCTGATGTCTCGCGTTTCACGGCGGCCTGAACCGGACGCACGCGGCGTAAGCGGACGTACGAGCGGCGCTCGATTCGCGGCCGCACATCAGACGCCGCACGCGCAGCCGGAAAGCCTTGTCGCGCCGGGGCTTTCAGGCCCCGCGATGGGTATCGGCTTCGTTCTCGGCCACCGCGACGGTTCCCGCTTGACAAGCGGGGACCCCCTACTAGACTCCATTCCAGGGAGAGGGACTCGGCAGTAGGAGAGAGGCTGAACGGACAGGGGATGGGCAGGGACGGCTGGATCGGTAGGCGCGGCGCAAGCCGCGCTGTTTTCGCAGCAGGCCTGTCGGCCGCGCTGGCGATGCTGTGCGCGCTCCTGTTCGCGGGCTCCGCGCTCGCGCTGACGCAGCGCGGCTACTCGCCGGCGTTCACAGTGGGCGCCGAAGGAGCAGGCTCGCTGAGCCGGCCCGCCGGCGTGGCTATGTAACGAAACGACCGGCCACGTCTACGTCGTCGACCGCGGCAACCACCGCATCGACGTCTACGGCCCCGAAGGCAAATTCCTGGAAGCCTGGGGCTGGGGCGTCAAGAGCGGCGCCAAACTGTACGAGACCTGCAGGGCCGCCGAAGCGTGCACGCCCAAACCCGGGATCGCAGGGAACAAAAAAGGCGAGCTCACGTCCTCCGCGGAAGGCATCGCCGTCGACAACTCGACGAGCACCTCCAAAGGCGACGTCTACGTCGAGATCGCGACCCGGGAAGAAGATTGCGTCATCGAAGAACTTTGCCCGATCGAAAAGTTCGGCCCGAACGGCGAACTCATCAAACGCATCGCCGGCGGTAGCGAAGAAGGGGGAACGGAAAAGTTCGTCGCGCCGCTCGAAGGCATCACGGTCGACCCGAAAGGCGATCTGATCGTCTACGACGAAGAAGAAGTCTCCACCATCGAACCCGGTGAAAAGCACAAGCGCCTGGCGGTGGTCTCCTCCGAAGCCGGCTCCGCGTCGCCCGGTATCGCGGTCGACCGCGAAGGTCACTACTACGTCGGCCACGACATCCTCGGCAGCACCCCGCCCGCCGGGATCGCCAAGCTCCAGTCGTTGAGCGAAGAAGAACCCGGCGAAGTCCTGATCCAGTCGCTGGATTACGAAGAATCGAGTGCGGTCGCGGTCGACAACTCGACCAATCCCGGCGATCCGAGCCACGGCGACGTGTTCGTCGACAACGTCAACAGCATCGCTGTGTTCGGCCCGAACGGCAAAGAACTCGAGCGCTTCGGCTCGAGCGCCGATCCTGAAAAGAAAGTCCCCGCGCTGCTCGAAGGCAGCGGCGTCGCGGTCAACTCGGCGCTCGGCAAAGTCTATGTGGCCGACGCGCAGCGGTAACCGCGTCGACGCGTACGAACTCGAACCGCCCGCGCACCCGGTGATCGACGAAGTGGCCGCCGGGAAGACGACCGCCAACTCGACCGAACTGAGCGCGCAGATCAACCCCGTCGGCGAGACGACGACGTTCGCGTTCCGCTACGACACCGGCGGCAGCGTCCCGGCTCCGGGCGAACCGTGCGAATCGAGCACGAGCGAAGAAGGACTGCTCGAAGGCTGCTTCGAAGTCCCCGCCGGCGGCGGCCTGGCCGGCTCGGGCTTCGGAGACCGAGCCGTCAGCGCGCCGGTGACAGGCCTCGAACCCGGCACCACCTACCGTTACACGGTCTCGGCCACGAACTCGCTCGGGACGGTCGTGAGCGCCGAACAGCATCTCACGACGCAGGTCGTGGGCGAAGGCTTCAGCCTGCCGGACGCCCGGCAGTGGCAGATGGTCTCGCCGCCCGAGAAGAACGGCGCGCTGATCGAGCCGCTCCCGAAGGAAGGCGGGACGATCCAGGCAGCCGAAGACGGGGCGGCGATCACGTACAACACCACCGGGCCGATCGAAGGCGCGGAAGTCAACCGCGGTCCCGAATTCGCGCAGTGGTTCTCACGGCGCGGCGCGTCGAGCTGGAGCACGAAGGACATCAGCACGCCCCAGGAAGCCGCCGGGGGCGCCAGGGTCGGCGTCGGGAGCGAGTACAAGCTCTTCACCGGCGATCTGGAAGAAGCGATGGTCGTGCCGGTCTGGAACGAGAAATCCGAAAAACCGCCGCTGTCGGCCGAAGCGACCGAAGACACGATCTACAAGCGCAACACGCAGGCGTGCGACGAATCCTCGCCGAACTGCTTCACGCCGCTGGTCACCGGAGCGAACGCCCCGCCCAACACGGCATTCGGCACGAAGCTCGAATTCCTCTACGCCACGCCCGACATGCAGCACGTGCTGCTGCACTCAGAAGTGGCGCTCGACCAGACGCCGACCAAACAGGGTGGCATCTACGAGTGGGGAGGCGGCGCGCTCAAACTGGTGAACCTGCTGCCGGAAGGAGCCGTCGCCCCGGGCGCCGTACTCGGCAGCAAGTTCGTCTACCGGCACTCGATCTCCGGCGACGGCAGGCGCGTGTTCTTCAGCACGTACCCCACGGCCAAGCCCGAACACCTGTACATGCGCGACACGGTGCTCGGCAAGACGATCGCCCTCGACACGCCGGAAAGCGGCGTCACCGTCGGCGCAGCGCCGGATCCGGTGTTCCAGACCGCCTCGGCGAACGGGCTGCGCGTGTTCTTCACCGACCCGCAGAAGCTGACGACCAACTCCACCGCTCGCGAAAACAAGCCGGATCTGTACGTGTGCGAAGTGCAGTACACCGGGGAAACGCCGTCCTGCAGCCTGACCGACCTGACCGCGCACGCCGGCGAACCGGCCTGGGTGCAGGGCGAGATCCCGGGCGCGAGCGAAGACGGATCCGTCGTCTACTTCGTCGCCGACGGCGTGCTCGCGACCGGCGCGACCCCCGGGACCTGCCTGCCGCAGTCCGGCACCATCTTCGAACAGCCCAACGTCCCCTGCAACATCTACATGGAGCGGATGGAAGGCACCACCTGGCAGGCGCCGAAGTTCGTCGGGGTCGTCTCCCAGCAGGACGACCCGGACTGGCAGTCGACGCAGCTTGCCAGCGCGGACCTCAGCGGGCTGACCTCGAGCGTCTCGCCCGACGGCCGGTTCATGTCCTTCATGTCCCTGCGGACGCCCCAGCTCGTCGGTTACAACAACGCCGACAGCAGCACCGGCGAACCCGACGAGGAGGTGCTCGTGTACGACGCCTCCGGCGAAGGCAGCCTGCACTGCGCCTCGTGCAACCCCAGCGGCTCGCGCCCGCACGGCGTATTCGACACCGAGGAATCGGGAGAAGGCCTCGGCCTGGTGGCCGAGCGGCCCGAACTCTGGAACGAACGGTGGCTGGCCGCCGACGTCCCGGGTTGGACGGCGTCGGACAACGAGCACGCGATCTACCAGTCGCGCTATCTCTCGGACGGGCGCATCTTCTTCAACAGCGCAGACTCGCTCGCGCCGCAGGACACCAACGGCAAGATGGACGTCTACGAGTGGGAGATGCCGGGCGTAGGGAGCTGCACCGAATCCTCGACGCAGTACAGCAGCGCGGACGGCGGCTGCGTGTTCCTGGTCTCCTCGGGGACCTCGGCGCGCGAATCGGCGTTCCTCGACGCGAGCACGAACGGGAACGACGTCTTCTTCCTCACCGCCGCACCTTTGTCGGGCCGCGACGAAGACACCGCCTTCGACCTCTACGACGCCGCCGTCTGCGGCCAGGAAGGCTCCTCCGCCTGCATCGATGAAAGTGCGCCGCCACCGCCGCCGCCACCGTGCAACAGCGAAGCATCGTGCCGGCCGGAAACCGGGTCCGGCGGCGGGAGCGCCACTCCGGGGACGCTCAGCCCCGCGGGCAGCGGCAACGTGCCCAAGCAGGAAGTGCTTCCGAGCGTGGAAGAAAAAAAAGCCGGCGCCGCCGAAACTCACAAAGGCACAGCTCCTCGCAAAATCACTGAAGACCTGCCGCAAGAAACACAACAAGCACCAGCGCCAGTCCTGTGAACGCTCCGCGCGCAAGAAGTACGGCGCCAAAGCCAGCAAGTCGGCGCACAAGGCTTCCTCGAAGGGGAGGAAGCGATGAGGATCCGAATGCGCCGAACGAGCCCGAAGCGCCTCCTGCTGGGCCTGCTCGCGACGCTCGTCCTGCTCGCGCTCGGGATGGCAGCCGGCGCGGCGGGTGCCTCGGCTGCCGAGCCCTGGTGGTCGATCGACGTTCACAACGCGCCGACCGAGCTCGTGCCCGGTGGCGAAGTCGTGATCAGTGCGGTCGCGACGAACCTCGGCAACGCGACCGCCGACGGCAGTACCAAGACGATGAAGATGACCGACACGCTGCCGGCCGGGATCCACGTGAAGACGGCCGAATGCAAAGAGGACATCGGCAAGGAAACCGAAAAGCACAAAACCGTCGAAGTGGAATGCAAGACCAGCGGGCACACGATCTCCTGGGAATACAGCGGCACGACCATCCCGTGGGGCCTGATGGAGATCAAAGTCAAGGGCACGGTCGCAAGCGCGGCCGAACTCGAGGCTGAAAACGGGGGTGCGCTTCCCACCAGCCTGCCGAACGAAGCGAGCATCGAGGGCGGCGGTGCACCTCGTGCGGCCACCTTCAGCACGCCGTTCTCGGTCGCGCGGGAAACCGGACCGGGCGCTTTCGAACCGACGAGGTTCGGGTCGAACACTACGAGCTGACGCCCGAAGAAGAAGGCGGCACGGCCGACATCCAGGCGGGCTCACACCCGTTCCAGCTCACGACCACGTTCGATCTCAACGAGGCGTTCGGGGAATACTTCCTGCAGGCGTTCGGCGGTCACCTCGTGAAAGGGGCTCTGGCGCCGCGACTCCCCGACACCCTCAACTTCACGATCCCGCCGGGCCTGATCGGCAATCCGACCGCGGTGCCGAAGTGCGAAAGCGCATCGTTCTCGACGATCCAGGTGGGCGACTCGAACCTCTGCCCGGGCAACACCGCGATCGGCATCGCGTCGGTGCGCCTGATCGAACCGGTCTCGCTGGGTGAACGGCAGCTGTCGGTGCCGGTCTTCAACCTCGAACCGTCGAAAGGGGAACCGGCCCGCTTCGGCTTCGAGGCCGAGGGCTCGCCGGTCGTGCTGACCACCAAACTCCGCACCGGCTCCGACTACGGCGTCGAAGTCACCGTGCACGAGGCCGACGAGACCGTCGAGGTGCTCGCCACCACGCTCACCCTGTGGGGGGACCCGAGCGAAGCGAGCCACAACGGGCAGCGCGGCTGGGAATGCCTGCAGGGCGGGGTGTGGGCGGAAAGCCTCGAACACCCGAAACCGTGCCCCGAACACTCGGCGGACACCGAGAAGTCGTTCCTGACGATGCCGACCGTCTGCAACCAGCCGAGCTCGTCGGTCGCGGGCGAAACTTGGCCCTACCGGCCCGAAAACCCGATCACGCACAACCCGGAAGGCATCCTCGGCGGCGAAAACGCGACGATCGAAACGCTTTCGTACTCGAGCCAGATGGCGAACCCGTTCAGCGGCTGCAACAACCTGAAGCTCGAACCCTCGATCAGCGTCGTCCCCGAACAGACGACGGCGAGCACGCCGACCGGCCTGGACGTGAAGATCAAAGTGCCGCAGGAATCGACGGTCTCCTCGAAAGGCCTCGCCGAGGCGGACATCGCCGGCACCAAGCTCGCGCTGCCGGTCGGGATGACGACCAACGGGAGCTCGGCCAACGGGCTGCTCACGTGCACGGCGAGCGAGATGGGCTTTTCCTCCGTGCTCGAAGGCGAGTTCGGCGAACAACTCGAAAAGCAGGCCGAAAACGACAACTTCTCGCCGGCCGAAGCGACGTGCCCGAACCAGGCGAAGATCGGCAACGTGACGATCAAGACGCCGCTGCTCGAACACGAACTGAGCGGCTCGGTGTACCTGGCGCGCGCCAACACCGGCTTCGCCGCCCCGTTCCACACCCCGCTCGGGCTCTACCTCGTCGCCGAAGACGCGAGCTCCGGCACGCGCGTCAAGCTCGCGGGCGAAATCCAGATCAACCCCGAAAACGGGCAGCTCGTCTCGATCTTCAGCCACACCCCGCCGCTGCCGTTCGAAGAACTCGACATCAAGCTCCAGGGCGGCCAGCGCGCCTCGCAGGCGACGCCGGCGGCGTGCGGTACGTACACCGCGGCGGCCGAATTCGTCCCGTCCTCGGGCAGTGAACCGGTCGAACGCAACTCGTCGTTCGCGATCTCGAGCGGCGCCGGCGGCAGCGCCTGCCCGGCGCCCGGCACGCAGCCGTTCGGCCCGAGCTTCGCGGCCGGCGCGGAAAGCGGCCAGGCGGGCGCCTTCAGCCCGTTCGAGGTCCAGATCGGCAACCCCGACGGATCGCAGGCGCTGAAATCGGTGAGCGTGACCGAGCCCAAGGGTGCAGCCGCGATCCTCGCGTCGGTCACGCCGTGCCCAGTGGCGCTCGCGACGCTGCCGGTGCCGGCCTGCCCCGCGAGCAGCCAGATCGGCGTCTCGACCGCCTACATCGGTCTCGGCTCAGAGCCGGTCGCCGTCCCCGGCGAAGTGTTCCTCACGACCGGGTACAAGGGCGCGCCGTTCGGGCTGCTGTCGGTCACCGACGCCGAACACGTCGGCGCAACGGAGGGGAACCCCGAAGGCGTCTTCAACCTCGGCAAGATCGGCGTGATGTCGACGATCACGGTCAACGAAACGACCGCGCAGGCGACGATCACGAGCGACCCGCTGCCGCAGTTCGCGCCGCTTCCCGGCCAGCCCGGCACGAGCACCGGCATCCCGTCGCAGATCAAAGCTCTCGACGTGAACGTCAACCGGCCCGGGTTCACGTTCAACCCGACCAACTGCGAACCGCTCGAAACGACCGGCGTGCTGAGCGGCTACGGCCCCGGCGGCGCCGACGCGGCGGTGCCGGTGTCCTCGCCGTTCCACGCCTCGAACTGCGCGGCGCTGGCGTTCAAACCAAAGATCGAAGTCCAGGTCGAATCGAACGTGAGCCGCCTCGAAGGCACCGGCATGAAGATCAAGATCACGGCGACCAAGGGTCAGGCGAACATCGGCAAAACCAAGCTCGAATTCCCGAAGGTGATCCCCTCGCGCCTGCCGACGCTGCACGAATCGTGCCTCGACAAGACCTTCGAAGAAAACCCGGCCAAGTGCGGGGAACGCTCGAAGATCGGCTTCGCGATCGCGAAAACGCCGGTGCTCAAATCGCCGCTCGCCGGCCCCGTCTACCTGGTCTCCCACGGCAACGCGGCCTTCCCGGACGCCGAGATCGTGCTGCAGGGCGAAGGCATCAAGCTGCTGCTCGACGGCCAGACCGAAATCTCCGAGTCCGGCGCCAACAAAGGCGTGACGATCTCCTCGTTCGAATCGGTGCCCGACGCACCGGTCGAAACGTTCGAAGTCAATCTGCCGCGCAAGCAGTACTCGGCGTTCAGCGGCTACGGCAACCTGTGCACCGAGAAACCGACGATGCCGACAAAATTCACCGGCCAGAACGGCGCCGTCACGAACGAAAACCTCAAAATCGATGTGCTCGGCTGCAGCGGCGTGCTGCACGAAACGCACGAAAGCGAACTCGCCAAGCTGCTGAAGAAGTGCAAGAAGCTGAAGAATCACTCCAAGCGCTCGAAGTGCGACGCGATGGCCCACAAACAGGTCGCGGCCGTCTCGACCTGCAAGAAGAAGAACAAGGGCCACAGCGGCAAGATCAACGCCTGCGTCGCCAAGGCGCGCAAGAAGTACCCGCTCGGAACCTAGCGGCGGGCGCGGCTCAGGCCGGCTCGTTCGCGAGCGAGCGCCACAGGTAGCGGCACGCGAGCGAGCGGTACGGTCGCCACGGCTCGGCGATCCGCTCGATCTCGGGCGCGAGCGGCAGCTCTCCCAGCCCGTAGGCGCGTTCGATCGCCCGGCGGATACCGAGGTCTCCGACGGCCAGCACGTCGGGGCGCTCGAGGTGGAACATCAGGAACATGTGCGCGCTCCACTCGCCGATCCCCTTGACGGCGGTGAGCTCGGCGATCACCGCCTCGTCGTCGAGCTCCTCCAGGCGCTCGAGCTCGAGCTCGCCAGCCAGCACGTGTTCGGCGAGCGAGCGCAGGAACGAGACCTTCGCGCGCGAGAGCCCGGCAGCCGCGCGCAGCTCTTCGGGGTCGTCCTCGAGGATCTCCTGGGGCGTCGGCGGGCGGCCGCCGAAGCGGTCGGTCAGGCGCCCGTAGATCGCGCGCGCCGCCAGCACCGAGAGCTGCTGGCCGACGATCGCGCGCACGAGCGCGCCGTAGTGGTCGTTGCGTTCGGGCCGTCCCTGGCGTGCGTCCGGGAGCGGCCCGCACGCCTCGATCAGGCCGGCCAGCACCGGGTCAGAGCGCTTCAGATGGGCGAGACCGCGCGGCCTAGACAGCGGGGAACGCCTCGGCGCCGAGCGGCTCTCCGTCGAGCGCGTTCAGGGCGCGCTCGAGCGACATCGCGATGCACGTGAAGCTCGGCGTGTCGCGCACGGTGTAGGCCGACGCCTCGGTGGTCCGCAGCCGCTGCACCAGGTCCAGGAACGTCCCGACGTCGTCGGTGTCGAACGCGACCACGAACTCCTGGTCGTCGAGCCCGAACGAGTACGTCGTGTGGTTGTCGACGCCCGGGTATTCGCGGCCGACCTGGATGTGGCCCTGCATGATGCGCCAGCGCTCCTCGCCGGGCAGCGCGTACCACTGGCGCGACTTCACGAACGGATAGACGAACACGTACTTGCCACGGAACGCGCGCGGCAGCGTGCGCTCGTCTTCGGAGTACTCCGAGCTCTTGCGCATCCCGAGGAACGAGTGCGTGACGCGCGACCACTTCATCAGCCCGCTCTGCGTCAGCACGACGTGGAACTCGTGGATGCGCTCGAGGTTCTCGGCCTCGGCGACCAGCAGCAGGTCGGCGTCGCCGCGCGTCCCGACGAGCGAGAAGGTCTGCAGCAGGTGGCCGTCGGCGAAGTCCTCGCAGGCGGCGATGAACTCGCGCTTGTGCTCCTCGCGCTGCTCGGCTCCCAGCCGCCGCCACTCGGGCTCGACCTGCAGGAAGGTGTACTTGACGAAGTGGCGAGCGGCCATGGGGCGATTATCGCACCCGCCGCGTGCGCGCCCGGCCCGGGCGGCGGTGCTCCGGACCGCGCCGCGCATGACGCTCCATCCTCGCTGCGGCTAGAGTTCGTGTCCGTGCGGATCGCGCTCGTCTCGCCCTACTCGTGGACGTATCCCGGGGGTGTCACGCGCCACATAGAGGCGCTGGCGGCGCAGCTGAGCGCAGACGGCCACGAGCCGACGATCATCGCCCCCTACGACCCCGACGACGCGCTCTCGGCGCGCCGCCACCGGGGCGCGCGCCCCCAGCGCCACCCGGTCCCCGAGCGGTTCGTCTCGCTCGGGCGCACGATCGGGATCCCGGCCAACGGGGCGGTGTCGAACCTGGCGACGAGCCCGTACTCGGTCTACACCATGCGCGAGGCGCTGCGCAGCGGCCGCTACGACGTCGCGCACATCCACGAGCCGGTCGTGCCGGTCGTCTGCTGGGACGCGCTGATGTCCTCGCGCGAGCTGCCGCTCGTCGGCACCTTCCACACCTACTCCGAGAACCCGGTCACGAACGGGATCGCGGCCGTCGTGCTCGGCGGCCGGCGGCGCATGAACCGCCTGCACCTGCGGATCGCCGTCTCCGAAGCCGCCGCCTGGACGGCGATGCGCTTCTACGGCGGGCGCTACCGGATCGTCCCCAACGGGGTGCACCTGCAGCCGCAGCCGGGCGAGCAGGAGCTCGCCGCCGCGCCCGCGCGGGCACCCGGCGAGCTCCGCATCCTGTTCATCGGCCAGGCGGTGCAGCGCAAGGGCCTGCCCGTGCTGCTGTCAGCGTTCGAGGCGCTGCGCGAGCACGTGCCGGCGACGCTCACGCTGGTCGGTGCCTGCGCGCAGGAGGTCGCCCACATGACGCTCGAGGACTCGGGCGTGACGGCGCTCGGCAAGGTCTCCGAGGAGGAGAAGCTGCGCCGGCTGCGCGAGGCCGATGTGCTGTGCGCGCCATCGCTCAGCGGCGAGAGCTTCGGGATGGTGCTGACCGAGGCGTTCGCGGCCGCCACGCCGGTGGTCGCGTCGGACATCCCCGGCTACCGCGATGTCGTGCGCGACGGGATCGACGGCGTGCTGACGCCTGCCGGCGACGCGCTCGCGCTCGCGCAGACGCTGCGCGAGCTGGCGCTCGACCCCGCGCGGCGCGAGCGGATGGCGCGCAGCGCGCGCGAGCGCGCCGAGCGCTTCGCCTGGCCGCACGTGGCCGCCGAAGCCGCCGACTGCTACGAGCAGGCGATCCTCACCTCCGAGCGCGCGCGCGCGGGCGGCTCGGGCCTCGCGCGCGCCGCGCGGCGGCACGGGCTCGCGCCGTCGGACATGCTGCCGCGCATCCCGGCCGAGCGCCTGCCCAGCCTGCAGCCGGCGCGCCCGGCGCCGGCGGCGAACGCGTCAGGACGGCGGCTGCGCACGGTGCGCCGCGGCGCGCTCGTGCTCAGCACGCTCGCGGCGGGGGCGCTGGCGGCGCTCGCCCTGGAGCGGGTCGGGGTGGCGCGCGTGGCGGCCTCGCTGGTGGGGTCGAAGCCCGGCCTCGTGGCGGCGGGCCTCGCGCTCATGTGCGCGGCGATGTTCGTGCGGGCGCTCGCCTGGCACGCGATCCTCGCGGCCGCGCCGACCTGGCGCCCGGCCAAGCGCCGCGACGCCATGCAGGGCACGTTCATCGGCGTCCTGATGTCCTCGACCCTGCCCGCGCGCCTCGGCGAGCCCTCGCGCGCGCTGATCCTCGCGCGCCGCATCGGGCGAGCGCGCGAGACGCTGCCGGTCGTGCTCGGCACGATGGTCTCGCAGACCTTGCTGAACCTGGTGGCCCTGACTGCGCTCGGCGCGGTGACGCTCTCGCGCGTGAGCGTGCTCGACGGCCACGATCGCGACCTCGTGCTGGTGGCGCTCACGCCTTTGGCCGCGCTGCTCGCGCTGATGATCGCGCCGGTGCTGATCCCGCCTGCGGCAGCCTCGCGCTCGCGCCGCCTGCAGGCGGCGCTCGCCTCGATCCGTGGCTCGCTGCTGCGGCTGCGCGAGGGCCTCGCGGTGTTCCGCGCCCCGCGCCCTGCGCTGCGCGCCGGCGGCGCGCAGCTCGGGGCCTGGGCGCTGCAGTGGGCCTCGTGCTGGCTGCTCCTGAACGCGCTCGGGATCGGCGGAGAAGCCGGCGCCGGCGCCGCGGCCGCGGTGCTGTTCGCGGTCAACGTCACGGCCGTGATCCCGGCGACCCCGGCGAACGTCGGCATCTTCCAGGCCGCCTGCGTCGCGGTGCTCGCCGGCGCGTATCACGTCCCAACCGCCGAAGCGATCGCCTTCGGGATCGTGCTGCAGGCGGTCGAGGTCGCGGCTGCGCTGATCATGGGCCTGCCCGCGCTCGTCAACGAGGGGCTCTCGTGGCGCGAGGTGCGCCTGCGAACGATGCACGCGACGCCCGTGCGGCTGCCGGCGCTGCCCGCGGGCCCTGCCTCGGGCGCGCGCGCCGAGTAGCTGCAACCGGCGCGATGGCCGAGGCCTGGGTGTACATGCTGCGCTGCAGCGACGGCTCGCTCTACACGGGCTGGAGCTCGGACGTGCAGCGGCGCCTGGCCAGCCACCGCGCCGGTCGCGCCTCGCGCTACACCGCCTCGCGGCTGCCGGTCGAGCTGGTGCTCGCGCGGCGGATGACCGACCGCAGCGCGGCGATGCGCGAGGAGGCGCGCATCAAGCGCCTGTCGCGCGCGGGAAAGCTCGCGCTGCTGGCGGGCGCACCCGTGTCGCCGCTCACTTAGGGCCGGTCGTAGAGAGAAGCGACGAGACCCGGACTGCCATACGTCACGTATGGTACTATGAGCCGGTGGTCAAGACGACGATCTACCTGCCGGAGCAGATGCACCGCGAGATCAAGCAGGCGGCCAAGGAGCGCGGCACGAGCGAGGCCGAGTTGATCCGCACCGCGGTGCGTCATGAGCTGCTCGGCGCGCCGGCGGACCAGCGCGAGCGCGCGAGCAGGCGCGGGCGCCTGCTCGCCGCGATGGGCAAGCTCGACAGCTCCGCTTACCCGCCCGGCTACCTCGGCGAGCTGCGCGCTGGATGGACGAGCTGATCGTCCTCGACGCGAGCTTCGCGATCGCCGCGCTCTCCGTCGACGACGCGCAGCACGAGGCGGCGGTGCGAGCGCTTGCGGGCGCAGGCGATGACGAGCTCGTGCTGGCCGCGACGACGAGGGCAGAGATTCTGGTCGGGCCGGCCCAGGTCGGCGGGGCGGCGCTCGACGGTGCACGGGACTTCGTCGAGGCGTGCGAGACGGTCCCCGTCAACTCGGCGATCGCCGACGACGCAGCGGCCCTGAAGGCGGTCCACCGCGGCTTGAGCTTGCCCGATGCGATCGCCCTCGCCGTCGCGAAGCTGATCGACGCCGACACCGTCTGGACCTTCGACCGGCGCTGGCGCGTGGTCGATCGCCGCGTGGCGATCCCGTAGCCCACCGGGGGGCGCTGCCACCCGGCGCCGCGCTCCGCGGCTCCCTGCGGCATGATGGGGTGATGGCGGCACGACCCCCGGGACGCAGCGTCAAGATCTCCGACGACGAGCGGGGCGGCTGGTCCTCGGACCGGCCGCGCAAGAGCGCCGGCCCGCCGCGGCCGGCCGACCTGACGGTCCACTGCACGGTGCTGCGCCCAGCCGACCGCCTGCGCTATTCGCCGGGAAGCCTCGTGTTCGTTGCGTGCGCGTCCGAGAGCGAGCGCGAAGCGTTCCTCGAGCGTCTGATCGAGGAGCGCGCGGCCGTCCTGTCGGTGCCGCGCGTGCGCGCGCTGCTCGCCGGCCGGGTGGGCGAGGATGAGCTAGACGAGCGCGCGCGCGAGCTGCTCGCCGCGGCGGTGCAGAAGCGCCTCGAGGCGCGCCAGACGGTCGTGCTCGCGCTCGAGGGATTCGAGCCGGCCGAGCGCGAGCCGTTCCTGCGCATGGCGGCCGCCGAGCGCCGCCCTCGCCACCTGATCCTGATCGAGACCGCGCGCGAGAACGTCGCCGAGGAGGAGCTGCCGGTGCTCAACGAGCTGAGGCGCGCTCTGGATGCCGGCGAGCTCGGCGGCGAGGGCATCCAGACCGCGCTGCGGCTGGGAGGCGGCTCGGCCGCGGAGGTCAAGCGGATCCTGTTCCGCCCGCCGCCGCGCGAGGAGGACTAGCCGCCCCGGGCCGCACGAGCGCTGTCAGCGCTCACCCCCGCGCTCGGGGGGCCGATGTGGCCTCATGCACGACTCCGCAGCAGCGGTTGCAGAGCCGGGCGCTCCCATGGCCGCCATCAGGCGCGCCGTGATAGCGGGGCCCGGCCGCACGGCCGCGCGCGCGAGCCTGCCCGGACTCTTGAACCCGGCGCTCGTGCGGGTCGAGCTTGCACGGCTTCGTGGGCCCAGGCCGGCCGCGGAGGAAGCGCCCCCGCGGGACGGCGGCGGGCTGGCACGGACGGCGTTCGATGCACGGCGGTCCGGCTGAGCAGGCCCAAGCCGCTTGGTCCAAGCCCTCGCGCCGCCGTATCGCGCGCTGGGCGTGGGTCGTGTACCTGCTCGCGATGGGTGCGCTCGCCCTCGTCTATGCGCTCGACGGCGCGATGGGCGCCGGCTGGCACCACAACGGGCTGCTGTTCAACCTGCTCGGCGGGCTGAGCGTCGCGGCCCTGATCGTCGGCGCCGAGGCGAACGAACCGAAGCGGCGGCTGCCCTGGTACCTGCTCGCTGTCGGCCAGGCGCTGTTCGTAACGAGCGACGTGCTCGCCTACAACTACGAAAGGCTGTTCGGCGAAGCGCTCGGGTTCCCGTCGGCGGCCGACTCGTTCCACCTGGCCTTCTATCCGTTCCTGGTCGGCGGGATGCTGCTGCTGATCCACGATCGCGACGAGGACCGTGACCGCAGCGCGCTGCTGGACGCGCTGACGGTTACGCTCGCGCTCGCGACGCTGCTGTGGGTGTATGAGATCTCCCCCTACGCGCACGAGGGGGGCCTGTCGCTGTTCAGGCGCCTGGCGTCGATCGGCTACCCGGCGATGGACATCCTCGTGGTCGGCGTCGCCGCCAGCATGGCCGCCGGCAGCCGCCGTCGCGAGCCCGCGTTCGTGTTGCTGCTGGCCGCAGCGTGCGTGCTGCTCGCGAGCGACGCGATCTACGGCTGGCGCCTGCAGGAAGGCTTCTTCGCGCCCGGCCCGGCCACGACCGTCGGCTGGGCGGCGTTCTACGTGCTGCTCGGGACGGCCGCGTTGCACCCGTCGATGCGGCTGCTGTCCGAGAGCGGCGGGCGCGCCGGGACGACGCTCACGCGCGCGCGCCTCGGGCTGCTGGCGTGCGCGAGCCTCAGTGTGCCGCTGCTGATCGTCGTGCGCCACGCACTCGGCGAGACGGTCGACGTGTACGTGCTGGTCGGCGCCTCGGCGGCGATGTTCGCGCTCGTGCTGCTGCGCATGGCAGGGATCGTGCGCCGCCACGAGGAGGTCACCGGCCGCGAGGCCGCGCTACGGATCGAGCTCGCCGAACAGACGCTCGAGCGCCGCTCGCAGGAGCGCCTCGGCTCGCTGATCCGCAACTCCTCCGACGTCGTGTGCGTGCTCGACCCGGACGCGCGCGTGCGCTATGCCAGCCCGTCGCTGCAGCCGACGCTCGCGCACGACGCCGACGCGTTCGCCGGGCGCGAGCTGCTCGAGATCGTCCACGAGGAGGATGTGCCGCGCGTGCGCGCGCTGATCGCCGCCGTCGCCTCGCAGGCCGCAGGCCAGACGACGCTGGCGGAGTTCCGCGTCTGCCACGGCGCGGGGGGCGCCTGGCGCGATATCGAGGCGCTCGCCTCGAACCTCCTCACCGACGAGACGGTCGAGGGGATCGTGCTGAACATGCGCGACATCTCAGAGCGCAAGGCCTTCCAGGACGAGCTCGAGCACCAGGCCTTCCACGACACCCTCACGGGGCTGCCGAACCGCGCCCTGTTCCGCAACCGCGTCGAGCATGCGCTCGCCGGGCGCCGCCGCGATCACCTGCCGGTCGCTGTGCTGTTCCTCGACCTCGACGACTTCAAGTACGTCAACGACACCCTCGGCCACGACGCGGGCGACAAGGTGCTGCAGGAGGTCGGCCGGCGGCTGGAGGACTGCATGCGCCCGGTCGACACCGCGGCGCGCCTGGGGGGCGATGAGTTCGCGATCCTGCTGCGCGACTCCGAGAGCGAGCTGCACTCGATCGAGATCGCCGGGCGCGTGATGGCCGCGATCAGGGACAACATCGCGCTCGAGGGCCGCGACGTTGCGCTCGCGGTCAGCGTCGGGATCGCGTTCAGCGACCAGCAGATGATCTCCTCGAGCGACGCCGATGAGCTGCTGCGCAACGCCGACGCTGCGATGTACATGGCCAAGGAGAACGGCAAGGACAACTACCAGCTCTTCAACCCTGAGATCCACGCCCGCGCGATGGCGCGCATGCAGCTGAAGGGCGAACTGCAGCGCGCTCTCGATGCGGGCGAGTTCACGCTGCGCTACCAGCCGATCATGGACCTCGCGCGCGGGGACATGGCCGGCATGGAGGCGCTCGTGCGCTGGGAGCACCCCGAGCGCGGGACGCTCGCGCCGGCCGAGTTCGTCTCTCTGCTCGAGGAAACGGGCCTGATCGTGCAGGTCGGCCGCCACATCCTCGACGAGGCGTGCGCGTGGGGGGCCCGCATGCAGCGCGAGTGCCCGCGCGAGCCGCCGCTGTCGACGGCCGTCAACGTGTCCGCGCGCCAGCTGCAGCGGCCCGAGTTCGTCGCTGAGGTGGCCGGAGCGGTGCGCGACAGCGGGATCGTGCCGAGCAGCCTGACGCTCGAGCTCACCGAGAGCGTGATGATGCAGGACATGGAGGTCAGCCTGCTGCGCCTCGAGGAACTGCGCAGGCTCGGCGTCAAACTCGCGATCGACGACTTCGGCACCGGCTACTCGTCGCTGAACTACGTGCGCGAGCTGCCGGTCGACATCCTCAAGATCGACCGCTCGTTCCTGGCCGACACCAACCCGCAGGTCGAACAGATGACGGCCTCGATCGTCGAGCTCGCGCGCATCTTCAACCTCAAAGCCGTCGCCGAGGGCGTCGAGAACATCGAGCAGCTCGCGCGCCTGCAGGGGATGCAGTGCGACTACGGCCAGGGATTCCACTTCGCCGAACCGCTGTCGGCCGAGGAGGTGCTGGCGATGGCTTCGGGGCGGCGACCCGTCCCGGATCCTCGCTCGGGGTCGTAGGGGCGGCGTGGGCGCGGAGGCGGCGGATTCTCCTACCGGCCCGGCTTAGCTAAGCTGGACTAGACTATGGCCACATACAACATGCACGAGGCAAAGACGCAGCTCTCGCGCCTCGCTCAGCGCGCCGCCGACGGCGAGGAGATCGTGATCGCTCGCAACGGTCGGCCGCTGGCGCGTCTCGTGGCCGTCGAGGCGCGCACGCCGAGGAGCCTCGGCTTGGCCAAGGGGCAGATCTGGATCGCCCCGGACTTCGACGATCCTCTGCCGCTCGACATCCAAGAGGCGTTCGAAGGCAAGCGCGACTGAGCCTGCTGCTCGACAGCCACGTCCTGCTGTGGGCACTCGACGGCCGGCTCTCGGGCGACGGGGCCGAACGCGTCGGGGCTGCCGACGAGGAGGTGCTCGTGAGCGCCGCGAGCATCTGGGAGCTTGCGATCAAGCAGGCGCAGGGCAAGCTCCGTCTTCCGGCGGACTTCATCGCGCTGATCGACGACACCGGCTTCGGCAGGCTGCAGATCACCTTCGAGCACGCGACCGAGGCGGGGCGCCTGCCACCTCACCACCGCGATCCGTTCGACCGCATGCTCGTCGCGCAGGCGCGCGTCGAGGGTCTCACGCTCGCGAGCGCCGATCCGACGCTGGCCGCCTACGAGGTGCCGGTGCTCTCGATCGAGCCGTCCTGAGGGGCGCCGGCGGCGCGGCGCTCGCCGAGCGCCTAGGCGCTCTCGCCCGCCATCGCGGGCTCGTCCTCGCCTTCGGCGCCCCCGTCGGCGGGCTCCGAGTCGTCGAGCTCGGCGAACAGCGACGGATCCCGGGCCGAGCCGCGGATCAGCTCGTCGGGGCTGCCGTCGGGCAGCAGCCGTCCCTGTTTCGTTCCGAAGTAGATCGCCTGGGGGTGGTGCGCCACGAGCGCGAGCGTCGACTGCTCGGGGTCGGGTGCGTAGCCGTCGGTGATGCGCATGCCGATGTCCGCCAGGTCGAGCAGCTTCTCGACCTTGAGGTGCTCGGCCTGCTCGGGCACCGCCGGGTAGCCCCACGAATAGCGCCGCCCCTGGGTAGCGGGTGATGCCGAGCATCGTCCCGCACATCGCCAGTGCAGCCACTCCGCCAGGCCCTCGGCGCGTCTGCACGCCGAGGCCGTGCACGAACAGCTGCTCGGCGAACTCGCCTTCGTGCTCGAGGCGCGCCATCAGCTCGGTGACCTCGCCGCCGACCGTCACCGCCTGCACGGCGATCACGTCGAGCTCGCTCGGCGGCCGCGCCGTCGATCGCCGGGACGGAAGAAGTCGGCCAGGCAGATGCGCTCGCCCGCCGGCTGGCGCGGGCACACGAAGCGCGTCAGCTCCGTCTCGCGGTCCTCGGGGTCGAGCACCACGATCTCGTTGCCGAGCGCGTAACAGGGGAAGAAGCCGAGCAGCGCGCGCGGCTGCAGGTAGTCCTGCTCCGCGCCACATCCGCTCGAGGCGCGGGCGGAAGTCCTCGGCCAACAGGCGCGCCAGTCCTCGCCCTTGACGCCGCGCCCGCCCCAGTGGAGCTTGAAGAGCACGTGCGTGTCGAGGTGGCGGTAGAGCTCGTCCATGTCGACGGGGATCTCGCGCACGCCCCAGAAGGGCGGCTCGGGCACGGGCACGTCGGTGCGCGCCGCCGAGCGCACCGAGTCGTCGGAGAAGTCGAGCTCCTCCTCGGGCTGCGTCGCCCTTCTGCGCGCGCAGCTCTGCGCGCGCCGTCGCGCAACTTGCTCGACGAGGCGCTCGCGGGCCTCGGGGTCGACAGCTGGTCCATCACGGCGAGGCCCTCGAAGGCGTCCTTGCAGTAGAAGACGCCGGGCTCGTAGTGTCCTCGGACTGTCTTGCCCCCGCGGGTACAGCGTGCGGTAGCTGAAGGCGCGGTTGATCGCGGCTCCGCCGATCAGCACCGGGAACGTCGAGCGCCTTGGCGTGCGAGCTCCTGCGACGCAGGCCGGCATCTGCTTGGAGGTCGAGACGAGCAGCGCCGAGAGGCCGATCGCGGTCGCCTCGTGCTCGCTGCGCCGCGTCGATGATCGTCTGGATCGGCACCTGCTTGCCGAGGTCGACGACCGTGTAGCCGTTGTTCGTGAGGATCGTGTTGACGAGCGACTTGCCGATGTCGTGCACGTCGCCGAAGACGGTGGCGAGCACGACCGTGCCCTTCGTGTAGCCCTCGATCCGGTCGAGGTAGTTCTCGAGCTGCGCCACGGCGCGCTTCATGACCTCCGCCGACTGCAGCACGAACGGCAGGATCAGTTCGCCGGCGCCGAACTTGTCGCCGACCTCCTTCATCGCGGGCAGCAGCACCTCGTTGAGCGTCGGCACCGCGCCGATCTTCTCGACGGAGCGGTCGATCCACTCCTCGACGCCGTCCTTGCGCCGGCGCAGGATCTGGAAGTGGAGCGCCTCCTCGGGCTCCATGCCCTCCGTCGGGTCGGCCGCCGCCTCGATCTCCTCCTCGCCCTTTGACTCGAAGTGCTCGATGAAGCGCTCCAGCGCGTCCTCGCGGCGGTCGAAGACGAGGTCGTCGGCGAGCTCGCGCTCGAGCTCCGGGATCTCGCCGTAGGGGGTGATGTGGTTGGGGTTGACCATCGCGAGGTCGAGCCCGGCCTCGCACGCAGTGGTGCAGGAAGACGGAGTTGAGCACGGCCCGCGCGCCGGGCGAGACGCCGAACGAGACGTTGGAGACGCCGAGCGAGGTCTTCACGCCGGGCAGTTCGCGCTTGATCGAGGCGCGATGCCCTCGATCGTCTCCTTCGCCGACGGGCGCCACTCCGCCTCGCCGGTCGTGAGCGTGAACGTGAGGCAGTCGAAGATCAGCAGCTCGGGGTCCAGGCCGTGCTCGTCGCAGCAGAGCTCCGCGATGCGCCGTGCGATCTCGAGCTTTCGCTCGGCGGTCTTGGCCATCCCGACCTCGTCGATCGTCAGCGCGATCAGCGCCGCGCCGTGGGCCAGGGCGACCGGCACGACGCGGTCGAGCTTGTCGCGGCCGGCCTCGAGGTTGATCGAGTTGACGATCGCGCGGCCCGGGATCTGCTCGAGCGCGCGTTCGATGACCTCGGGCTCGGTCGAGTCGACCTGGATCGGCGCCGGCTGGGTCAGCGAGATCTTCTTCGCGAGCAGGCGCATCTGCTCCGCCTCGTCGCTCGCGCTCGGTCAGCGCGACGCAGAGGTCGAGGACGTGCGCGCCCGCCCTGCACCTGGTCCTCGGCGATCTGCACGAGCCCGTCGTAGTCGTCGGCGAGCAGCAGCTCCTTGGCCTTGCGCGACCCCTGCGAGTTCACGCGCTCGCCGACCAGCGTCGGCCGCGGGTCCTGCACGAGCGGCGTCGCGGCGATCATCGAGGAGAGGTGGGGCGGCCGCGGGCGCGGGTCGCGGCGCAGGCGGCGCGGCCCGCGACGCGCTAGGCGATCGCCGCGATGTGGGCGGGCGTGGTGCCGCAGCAGCCGCCGACGATGCCGACGCCGTAGCGCTCGACGAATTCGCCGAGCGCGTCGGCCAGCGGCTCTGGCTGTTCCGGGAAGATCGTCTCGCCGCGCGGCCCCTGGTGCGGCAGGCCCGCGTTGGGGATGCACGCGACCGGCAGCGGCGAGAACTCGCCGAGGAAGCGGATCGCGTCGCGCATGTCCTGCGGGCCCGGTCGAGCAGTTCAGGCCGATGACGTCGACGCGGAGCGCCTCGAGCGTCGGCGAGGACCGCCGAGATGTCGGTGCCGAGCAGCATCTTGCCGCCGTTGGGAAGCAGCGACACGCGAGGCGTGGATCGGCACCGCGCGGCCGGTCGCGGCGAACGCCTCGCGCGCGCCGAAGATCGCGGCCTTGACCTCGAGGATGTCCTGCGCCGTCTCGATGATCAGCAGGTCGACGCCGCCATCGAAGAGGCCCCGCGCCTGCTCGCTGAAGGTGGCGACGAGTTCGCGGAAGCCGATCTGGCCGAGCGTCGGGTCCTCGGAGGCCGGCAGCTGGCCGGTCGGGCCGATCGAGCCGGCGACGAAGCGGCTCGTCGCCGGCGGCGGCGCGTGCGATCTGCGCGGCCTGCGTGTTGATCTCGAGTGTCTGGTCGCGCGAGGCCCCACTCTTCGAGCTTCAGGCGGGAGCCCTGGAAGGTGTCGGTCTCGACGACCTGGGCGCCGGCATCGAGCATCGAGGCGTGTACGCCCTCGATCACGTCGGGGCGCGTCAGCACGAGCGCCTCGTGGCACTTCCCGGGCAGGCCGCCGTAGTCCTCGCTCGTGAGGTCGAACTGCTCGAGCGTCGCGCCCATGCCGCCGTCGTAGACGACGACGTGTTCGCGCACGGATGTCAGGTAGTCCCGCATCGGATGAGCGTAACAACGGCTCCGCGCCGCGCCCCGGCCGCCATCCGGGGCCCGAACGAGAGAGGGCCCCGGCGGCCGGGACCCTCTCTGCGATCCACGTGGGGTGTGGAGCTACTTGATGAAGAGCATCTCCGAGTACTTCGGGCAGCGGCCACAGGTCGTCGGCGACCGCGCGCTCGAGCCTGTCGGCGACCTCGCGCACTCTGTCCATCGCCGGGATCACCGTGTCGCGCATGTACTCGGCGTGCTTTTGCGCCGAGCTGTGCGGGCTGGTTCTCTTCGAGGTTCGCGTCTTCCAGCGGCGAGGAGCCTCACGCGGAGCTCCTCCACGAGCGGTTCGAGTTCCTCGGCGAGCTCCTCGATGCCGCTGTCGTGCAGTTCGGCGAGGTAGCGCACCGCGGCCGGCAGCAGCATCGTGCGCGCGATCGAGACCGCAGTCTCGGCCTCGATGTTGATCAGCGTGCCGTACTGCTCCGTGAAGACCTCGAAGCGCGACTCGAGCTCGCGTTTGCAGAGCACTTTGTACTTGCGGAATATCGCCAGCGTGTCTTTTGCGAGCAGGTAGGGCAGCGCTTCGGGCGTCGTGCGCAGGTTCGGCAGGCCGCGTTTCGCGGCTTCCTTGTGCCAGGCGACGGTCGTAGTTGTCGCCGTCGAAGACGACGCTGCTTGTTGCTCTTCCAAGCGTTCTTGACGACCGGCGCGACGGCCTTTTCGAGCGTGATCGCCGCGCGTTTTTGAGCGCCTTCTCGAGTTCCTTGGAGAGCTCGTCGATCGCTGACTCGCGACGATCGTGTTGAGCACCGTGTTCGGGCATCGCCGGGGACTGGCTCGAGAGCCGAGCGCGCGGAACTCGAACTTGTTGCCGGTGAACGCGAACGGGCTCGTGCGGTTGCGGTCGCCGCCGTGCATCGGCAGCGTCGGCAGCACCGGCGTGCCGAGGCCGAGGAACGACGCCGGCTTTGCCGGCGCCGGCTTTGCCGGACTCGATCGCGTTGAAGACGCGTTCCAGTTCGGCGCCGAGGAAGATCGAGATGATCGCCGGCGGCGCCTCGTTGGCGCCGAGGCGGTGAGTCCTGGCCCGGCGCTCGCGATCGAAGCCCGCAGCAGCGCCGCGTACTCGTTGACGGCCTGGATGACCGCCGAGCAGAAGAACAGGAACGAGAGGTTCTCGTTCCGGCGTGTCGCCCGGGCTCGAGCAGGTTCAGCCCGGTGTCGGTGCCCATCGACCAGTTGTTGTGCTTGCCCGAGCCGTTGACGCCGGCGAACGGCTTCTCGTGCAGCAGGCAGACGAGGCCGTAGCGGCGCGCCGTGTTCTGCATGATCTGCATCGTCAGCATCTGGTGGTCGGAGCCGACGTTCGAGTTCTCGAAGATCGGCGCGACCTCGTACTGGTTGGGCGCGACCTCGTTGTGGCGCGTCTTGATCGGCACGCCGAGCTTGGCGAGCTGGAGCTCGACGTCGAGCATGTACGCGAGGATCCGCTCGGGGATCGAGCCGAAGTAGTGGTCGTCGAGCTCGTGGCCCTTCGGGGGGCTTGGCGCCGAAGAGCGTGCGGCCGGTCGTGAGCGAGGTCGGGCCGCTCGAAGTAGTACTGCTCGTCGATCAGGAAGTACTCCTGCTCGCAGCCGATCGTCGTGAAGACGCGCGCGACGTCGTCGATGCCGAGCAGCTCGAGCGCGCGGATCGCGGCGCCCGAGAGGGCGTCCATCGAGCGCAGCAGCGGGATCTTGTTGTCGAGCGCCTCGCCGGTCCACGACGTGAACGCGGTCGGGATGCACAGCAGCGCGCCGTTCGGGTTCTCCGAGATGAATGCGGGGCTGGTCGGGTCCCAGGCCGTGTAGCCGCGCGCCTCGAACGTCGCGCGGATGCCGCCGGTCGGGAAGGAGGAGGCGTCGGGCTCGCCCTGGATCAGCTCCTTGCCGGAGAACTCGGCGAGCGCCGTGCCGTCGCCGGCCGGGTGCGTAGAAGGAGTCGTGCTTCTCTGCCGTGGAGCCCGTCAGCGGCTGGAACCAGTGCGTGTAGTGGGTCGCGCCGCTCTCCATCGCCCATTCCTTCATGGCCTGCGCGACGGCGTCGGCGAGCGTCGTGTCGAGCGCCTCGCCGCGCGCGAGCGTGCGCTGCAGGGCGCGGTAGACGTGCTTGGGCAGGCGCTGAGCGCTGCACGGCCGGCGAGAACACGTTCGCGCCGAAGACCTGGTTGTCGGCGAGGGTGAGGTCCGTCGGGCCGAGCGCCGAGTCCGTTGGCGCTCCACTGGGCGGCGGTTACGTTCTGCTGGCGGGTCCTTGCCATGACTGGGTTCGACTCTCCTGAAAGGTGGGCGGGCGTGCTGCCGCCGCGCGAGGGCCGCCGGCAATCGTATTGCGCAGGCGCACGCATGCGGGATCGCCGCGCGGCCAAATTTGGCGCGCTCCCATTTGGACAGGCGGCCAAAGGGCGCGGCGGCTCGGACGCCTCAGGGAGCGCCCGGGTAGGGCCCCTGCACGACTTTGCCGGTGCTTGGGGTCCACGTACGTCGGCGGCGGTTCGCCGCGTGACGGCGCGCCAGGAAGGCCCGGCCGACGGGACGCCGCTCGCCGAGCGGCGACGGCCTTGGCGTTGCCCGCGAGGCCGCGCGTGATCAGCAGTGCACGTTGAAGGCCCGGCTTGACGGGCACGACTTCCCAGCACGTAGTGCTGCGTCGCGGCCGGGCGTCAGCGGGCCGAGCGCCCAGGTGTTGACGTACGCCGTCTGGGCGCCGCCGGGTTCGCTGACTTCCTGCGTGTCGACCGGCGGGTGGCGCGCCTGGCCCGGGGCCTTGTTCGATCACCCACACGGGGCTTGCGGGGGTCGGCGAGTTCGGGAACGTCGAGCGGTAGGTGAACGAGTGGATCGTCATCGACGACGTTCGGGGCCGTGTCCCGGCCGGTGTTGCGCACGACCAGTTCCATGCGTGTCGGGCGTGCGAACGACTGCATGCGCGGGAAGCTCGCGCGCGAGCACCTTGAGCCTGTAGCTGCGCTGCTGTTCGTCCGCGTTCTGGCGAGAGCCGTCGCCGCAGCCGGCGAGCACGAGGGCGACCCCGGCGAGCGCCAACGCGGCCGCGCGGCGGCACGTACCCGCGCCGGCGTCCGGGCCGGGGCTGCCGGCCCTCAAGAGGACTCTCCGCCTCCCCCTCACGATCGCGCCACGATACCAGTGGGGATGGGCGCCCGAGCGCGCTTCGCGCACCGTGGGCGCGCCTGCAATCGGCCTGGCAACGGCCCGGCTGGCGCCGCACCCGCTGGGTGCATCCCGTAGAGTTAGCCTCCGAGAACCGACTGGCGACCCGAGGGAGGGCCCAACAGAGATGGTTCGCAGCGTCGCCGAGCGGGCGTACATGCCCGCACGGCACTTGCTCGAGGAATTCGGGGACATGATGATCCTCACGGGCAAGACCATCTGGTCGGCCCTGCGTCCGCCGTACCCGTATGGCGGCGAGTTCGTCTCTCAGTTCCTGTTCGCGCTGCGGTTGTGCTGGTTCCCGCTGCTGATCTCGACGGTCTGCATCTGTTACGCGGCGCCGGGGTTGCAGGCGGCGAACTTCCTGACGATCTTCGGTGCGCTCGACCGCCTGGGCGGGTTCTTCGTGCTCGGCGCGGTCAGGGAGATCGGCCCGAGCGTGACCGCGATCGTGGTCGCAGGGGTCGCCGGCACCGCGATCACCGCCGACCTCGGCGCCCGCAAGGTGCGCGAGGAGCTCGACGCGCTGCAGGTGCTCGGCGTGGACCCGGTCAAGAACCTGGTCGTGCCGCGGTTTCTGGCGCTGATGCTGGTCACCGGCCTGTTCGACATCTACGCGCTGCTGTTCGGGATCTTCGGCGGGATCATCGCCGAGCTCGTCAACGGCCAGCCGCTCGGCCCGTTCTGGGCCACGCTGTTCGCGAACGCCTCCACCACCGACCTGTGGGGGTCGGTCCTCAAGACCACCATCTACGGCGCGATCATCGCGATCGTCTGCTGCTACAAGGGCATGGCCGCCTCCGGCGGCGCCGAGGGCGTCGGACGCGCCGTCAACGAGGCGGTCGTGCTCGCGTTCACGGCGATCTTCTCGTTCGACTACGTCTTCACCCAGACACTGCTCGCCACCCACCCGCAGATCCTGGTGATCAAGTAATGGGCACCGAATGGTTCGCGATCCCGCGCGAATGGCTCGCCTCGACGGGCGAGATCGGCCGCTTCACGGGCTCGATCGTCCGGGATGTCTATGGCCTGCGCGTGTTCCGGTTCTTCGGCGAGTCGCTGCGCCAGTGCGGGATCCTGATCGTCGGCTCGACGACGATCATCTGGACGCTGATGTTCATCCTCGGCCTGCAGTGCGGGATCGAGGGCGCGTACTTCACGGCGGCGCAGGGCGCGCCCGCCTACTCGGGCGTCTTCACGGCGTGGTGCGACCTGCGCGAGATCACGCCCTACGCGTTCGGCTACATGATGTCCGCGAAGGTCGGCACCGGGATCGTCGCCGAGCTCGGCGCGATGCGCATCTCCGACGAGATCGACGCGCTCGAGGTGATGGGGATCAACTCGATGACGTTCCTGTGCGCGACCCGGCTGCTCGCGTCCTGGCTGGTGCTGCCGTTCATGTACATCGCCGGCATCGGCGCCGCTTTCCTCGCCTCCTACATAGCCGTCGTCGATCAGATCGGCTACGTCTCCTCGGGCGGGTACTTCCTGATCTTCTGGCAGTTCCAGAATCCGCCGGACTTCTTATACAGCCTCATTAAGGCGATGTTCATGGCCACGGCTATCGTGCTCGTAGCGTGTTACTACGGATACAACGCGAGCGGCGGCCCGGTCGGCGTGGGCCGCGCGACCGCGAAGTCGATGGTCCTGAACCTGGTGCTCGTGCACATCATCGGAATGCTCGGCACCCAGATCTTCTGGGGAGCCAACCCGCGGGCGCCGATCGGCGGGTGAGCTGAGTGGCCGGCGACGGACAGCGCCGCGGCATCCCGTGGGGCCGCCGCCGTGAGGAGCCGCCCGCCGGGCCGGCGGGCGAGCCCGACCCCGCGCAGGCGACGGCGCAGGACCCCGCCGCCGCACAGGAACCTGATCCCGGAGAACCGACGTTCGAGCGCGTCCACGCGCACGATGCGGCGCTGGGCGGCGAGCCGCACTCGCACCCCACGTACCACACGATCGATCGCTTCCCGGAGAAGCAGCCGGCGGGCGAACCGGGGTTCGCGTCCGCGCAGGAGGTGGACGAGGAGGCCTACGCGCAGGCGGAATCACCCACCGAAGCCGCCGTGCATGCGCGCGTCACCAACGAGCCCCGGGGCGGCCAGCCGGACGAGTTCGCCTACCACAGCGGCACGATCCGGCCGACCGACCAGCCGGACGCGATCGAGTTCATCGACGTGCACAAGACCTTCGGGCGCAACCATGTGCTGCGCGGGCTGAACATGGGCCTGCCCGAGAACCAGATCTCGATGATCCTCGGGCCCTCGGGCACCGGCAAGTCCGTGTGCATCAAGCACATCGTCGGGCTGCTGTACCCCGACCAGGGCGACGTGATCGTGCACGGGCACTCGATCCCCAGCCTGCCCGACGCGGAGCTGTTCGAGCTGCGCAAGAAGTTCGGTGTGCTGTTCCAGGACGGCGCCCTGTTCGGGTCGATGAACCTGTACGACAACGTCGCCTTCCCGCTGCGCCAGCACACCGAGAAGGGCGATGAGGAGATCGCCGAGATCGTCAACCGCAGGCTGCGCGAGGTCGGGCTCGGCAACGCGAACGCGAAGATGCCCAACGAGCTCTCGGGCGGGATGCGCAAGCGCGCCGGCTTCGCGCGCGCGCTCGTGCTCGAGCCCGACATCGTCCTGTTCGACGAGCCCGACTCGGGCCTCGACCCGGTGCGCACGGCGCTGCTCTGCGAGCTGATCAAGGAAGTGCACGCCGAGAACGGCGGCTGCTACGTCGTGATCACGCACGACATCATGAGCGCGCGTCGCGTCGCCGAGCACATCTCGGTGCTGTGGAAGGGGCGGATCGTCGAGAGCGGTCCCGCGGAGGAGCTGTTCGCCTCCGAAAACGCGTTCGTGCGCCAGTTCCTCTCTGGCCAGTCCGCCGGTCCCCTGGGCATGGACTAGGCCCGGCGGCGCCGCAAGGACACGACCTCCTGAGAACCCCGATGAGGAGCGCCCGGCTGCTGAGGAACCTGGCAGGCGGAGCCGCGGCCCGTCCGGCGCTCGTGCTCGCGATCGCCGGCCTGCTCGGCCTCGCAGGTGCCGTGCTCGCCCTGCGCCTGCAGCCGACGGCGGCGACCAGCAGCTTCGTGTCGTCCTCGAGCGGCGCCTACCGCAGCACGCAGTCCTTCTATGACAGCTTCGGCGAAGAGCCCGTCGAGGTGCTCGTGCAGGGCGAACTGCAGCGCGTGCTGCTGTCGAACGACCTCGAGCGGCTCGTCGGCCTCGAGGGGTGCCTGTCGGGCAAGGTGCCGGCCTCGGCGCTCGGTGTCGAGGGCGGCCGCAGTGGCCCGTGCGGGCGCCTGGCGGCGGCGAAGACCGTCAAGGTCGTGTTCGGGCCGGGCACCTTCCTGAACGAGGCCGCAGCCCAGATCGACGAACAGCTCGTGGCCCTGAACGCGCACGCGCACGCCAAGGGCACCGAAGCCGAACACTCGGTCTCGCGCGCCGCGCTCGCGCGCGGCCACAGCGCCGCCGAAGCGCAGCAGCTCGGCGGCGAAGCACGCCGCGTGACCGAAGCCGGCTTCCGCGCCTCGCTGTTCTCGCTCGCGCTCGAATACGGGCTCACCTCGGCGCCGAGCCTGCAGAGCAAGGAATTCATCTCGGACATCGTGTTCGACAGCTCCAAGACGGCGGGCACCCCAAAGCAGCGCTTCGCCTACCTGTTCCCCTCGCGCGACATGGCGCTGATCTCGGTGCGCATGCGCCCCGGCCTCTCCCAGGCGCAGCGCCAGCGCACGATCGCCGACATCCGGGCGGCCACGCGGATGCCGCAATGGCGCCTGGAAAACGGTGGCCCCTACGCGGTCACCGGCGAGCCGGTGATCGTCTCGGACCTGACGAGCTCGATCACGAGCTCGATCGAGCTGCTGCTGATCGCGGTGCTGATCGTGATGGCCGCGACGCTCGGCCTCGTGTTCCTCGGGCGCCCGCGGCTGCTGCCGCTGGCGCTCGCGGTGCTGGCCGCGGCGGTCACGTTCGGCGCGCTGTCGGCGGCCGGGGCCTCGCTGACGGTGGCCTCGGTCGCGGTGCTGCCGGTGCTGGTCGGCCTCGCGGTCGACTACTCGATCCAGTTCCAGTCGCGCGTCGCCGAGGAGCTCGACGGGCTCCGGGCGGGCACCGATGCGCCGGCGCGGCGTGCCGCGATCGCCCGCGCGGCGGGCGCCGGCGGCCCGACGATCGCCACCGCCGCGGCGGCGAGCGCCGCCGCGATGCTCGTGCTGCTGCTCTCGCCGGTGCCGATGGTGCGCGGCTTCGGCCTGCTGCTCGTAGCCGGGGTCGCGATCTCGCTGCTGTGCGCGCTGACCGCCGGGGCGGCGGCGCTCGCGCTCGTGCCGACACGCGCGGCTCGCCCGCCGGGCCGCTTCGCGAGCGGGCGGCTGGCCGCCTCCTGGCGGGGCGCCGGAGAGCTGCTGCGCGACAACGCGGTGACGCGCGCCCTCGGCGGCTTCGCGCTGGGTCCGGCGCTGCGGCGCCCGGGGCGCGTGCTCGGGGTCGGGCTCGCGCTGGCGGCGCTCGGCTGGGGGCTCGACACCCAGATCCAGGTCCAGACGGACATCACCAAGCTCGTCCCGCAGAGCCTCGGCTCGCTGCAGGCGCTGCAGCGGCTGGAGCGCGCCACCGGGGTCGGCGGCGAAGTCGCCGTGCTCGTGTCCGGACACAACGTCGCGAGCCCGGCCACGATCGAATGGATGACGGCCTACCAGCGCCGGGTGCTGGCGCGCTTCGGCTACAGCCCCTCGCGTGGCTGCGGCCGCGCGCGGCTGTGCCCGGCGTTCTCGCTGCCCGACCTGTTCCAGACCCAGGCGGCGCCCGGCCGGCCGGCCCCGAAGCTCAGCGCGGCGACGGTGGACGGGCTGCTGGCTGCGATCCCGCCGTACTTCTCCCAGGACGTGATCAGCTCCGACCGGCGCGTGGCGACGTTGTCGTTCGGGATCCGCCTGATGAGCCTCGGCGCCCAGCAGCAGCTGGTCGAACAGATGCGCTCGGCGCTCCACCCGCCGCGTGGCATCAGCGCGAAGCTCGTCGGGCTGCCGGTGCTCGCCGCCCAGTCGGGCTCGCAGGTCGCCGACCCGTGGCGGCGCCTGGAGACGATGCTCGCCGGCCTCGCGGCCGTCGCGCTCGTGCTGCTGGCGGCGTTCCGAGGCGATCTGAGGCGCGCGCTCGTGCCGCTCGCGCCGATCGCGCTCGCGACCGGCTGGTCCTCACTCGTGCTGTTCCTGCTGCGCGTCCCGCTGAACCCGATGTCGGTCACGCTGGGCGCGCTCGTGATCGCGATCTCGACGGAGTTCAGCGTGCTGCTCTCCGAGCGCCACCGCCAGGAACGGCTCGCGGGCCACGACACGATCGAGGCGCTGCGCCGCAGCTACGGGCGCACCGGCGCAGCAGTGGCGGCCTCGGGGGCGACCGCGATCGCCGGCTTCGGGGTGCTGGTCCTCTCGGACATCAGCATGCTGCGCGACTTCGGGGTCGTGACGCTGATCGACCTGACCGTGTCGCTGCTCGGCGTGCTGGTCGCGCTGCCGGCGGCGCTCGTGCTGGCCGAGCGCCCTCGCACGCGCTCGCTGCGCGACGCGGTCCGCCGCCCTGCCCGCCTGCGGCCGGCGGGCTCACGCGCCGGCTCGGGCCATGGGCGCGCCTGAGCCGCCCGGCCCGGGACGGGCCTCCTCGCCGGCCGACACGGTCTCGCAGATCCGGGCCGAGCCGCCGCGCTACGGGCGCTATGTGCTGCTGCTGGTGCTGCTGATCCTGATCGCGATCGCGATCAACACGCTCGCCACCAAACCGAACGGCGACGCGGGGGTGGCCCCCGGCGCGCAGGTGCCGCCGTTCGCCGTGCCGCTCGCGCTCGGGAACCTGCCCGGCGACGCGAACGTCGCCACCGGCGCCGGCCAGGGCGAACGCGGCGCGGTGCCGGCGTGCAGCGTGCGCGGGCCCGAAGTGCTGAACATCTGCGAGCTCTACGAAACAAGCCCTGTCGTGCTGGCGCTGTTCGTCGACTCGAGCTCGTGCCCGGAGGTGCTCTCGCAGCTGCAGCGCCTGGTCTCCGAGTACCCGCAGGTGCGCTTCGCGGGCGTCGCGATCAAGGGCGAAACGGCGGGCGTGCGCAAGCTGATCCACGAGCGCGGGCTGACGTTCCCGGTCGGCCTGGACCGCGACGGCGCGCTGGCCGCGCTCTACAGCGTCGCCTCGTGCCCGCAGGTCTCGTTCATCCGCCGTGGTGGGACCGCGCAGGGCCGCGCCATGCTCGCCGCGCCGAGCGAAGCGCAGCTGCGCGAACGCGTCGCGCAGCTCGCGGCCACCGCGCACACGGGGAGCGGGGGATGAGCGCGCCGCCCGCCGAGCCGCTCGAGCCGGCCACGGGCTGGAGCGACCCCGAGGTGCAGCGCGAGCTGCCCGGCCTGCGGCTGCTGCACGCGGAGGTCGCCGTCGGGCGGGGCGGGTCGCTGACCGGCAGCTCGCCGCCGGACGTGCAGGCGCGCCTGCGGGGCCTATCCAACCGCGTCCGCGGCGCGCGCGCGATCGGGATCAGGCGCGAGCCCGTGCCGGCCGCCTACCGCGTCTTCTACCGCCAGGTTGGAATGGACCCGGACGTGCAGCGCACCCCGATCGAGGCCGCGGTGCTCGAGCGCATGTTGCGCGGGGGCTTCCTCAGCGGGGGCCTGCTCGAGGACATCCTGCTGATCGCGCTGCTCGACACCGGCGTGCCGGTGTGGGCGCTGGACTCCGAGCACCTCGACGGGCCGCTCGGGATCCGCACGGCGCGCGAGGGCGAGCTGCTCGGCCGCGCCGGCGAGACCCCGCCGCTGCCCGGCGGCCGGCTGGTGGTGGCCGACGCGAGCGCGCCGCTGGCGGTGCTGTTCGGGGAGCGCGCGCCCGGCCACGTCCCGCGCTCGCGGAGCCCTCGGCTGACGCTGTTCGCGGTCCAGGTCGCCGGGGTCCCCGAGCTGTATGCCGACGAGGCGCTGGCGAGCTGCGCGGCCGCGCTGCAGGCGACCTGAGCGGCGCTCGGCGCGGGGTCGCGCTGGTAGGATGGCCGCAGGAGGCCGCCGCAGGAGAGGGACTTTGCCGCAGCGCAGCCAGACACCAACCGAGCGCCCCCACCACGGTGGGGCGATCGTGCCGCCGCCACGCGTGCCGGCGTTCGCCCCCCCGGCGCCGCCGGCCGAGGCCGAGCGAGCCGCGCGGGCCTCGCTGCGGGCCCAGATCGGCAAGCTCGAGCGCGAGCTGTCGGCGATCGCCGCCGAGCACTTCCCGTTCGTGCACGCGCCGCGGCCCTCCGGCGGCGCGGACGCCCCCGCGCTGCAGGGGCTCGGCGAGCTCGAGCGCACGCGCGACACGCTCGCCGCGCGCCTGCAGGAGATGCACGCGCGCGTCGCGCGTCGCGGCGAGCACGAACGTGCCGCCCGCGAGCTGCTGAAGCGTATGACGCTCGAACCGGGCCGTTACCGCTACTACCGCGTGCCGGTCCGCGACCTTGGCGAGAACGGCTGCGGCGTCTACGAGGTGCGGCCGCGGTTCGGCCTGATCGGCATGCTCGCCGGCTGGTGGCAGGTCAAGCTGTCGTCAGGCTGTCCGTTACCCAGGGGGTCGCGCCGCTCCAGGCGCGGCCCCGCTGAGACTGGGAAAGCATCGCCGCCAGCGTACGGCGCTGGCGCTCGGTCATAGAGCCGATCGTCTTCTTCTCGGACATCGGCACCTGCGCGAGGAATTTCCGGCAACGCGTCTGCCCCCAGCGGCGCTGGCTCATCAGCAGGTCGCCGACGGCCATGCTGTCGGCCTCCCAGGGACAGCTGAGGATCACCTCCGCGACATTGATCTCGTCGACCGCCACCCTTCGCTTGAGCTCGGCCCGGGCGAGCCGGACCTGGTTGGCGCGTTCGAGTGCTCGCATGTACTGCGGGCCTGTCTCGGCAGGGGCAATCGTCGCTGTCGCGTTCATCTTCTGCATCTCCCCGTTGCCGTCGCGAGGCTCGCGCGGCGGCAACATGCTTGCTTGATTTTGGACACTTGACGCGCCCTCTATGACCGCACAGGGACCATCGCGGCCGGGTGCGGCTGGCCCCGGCTGATCACCCCTCCCAGATGGTCCAATCCATTCGGCGGGCGGCCCCGAACGGTCATGCAGAGCGCATCTGGAAGCTACGTCAGGAACCTGCCGGCGGTCAACATCACGTGCGCCGGAACGTGCGCTAGAAGCGGGCTTTTTCGTTCACGTCCCGACTTGTGAAGAAATGGACAAGTCGCGCGCCGCGCGGCGTCGGCGCTCAGTGCGCGCCCGGGCCCGGCAGCGGCCCGTGCTCTGACTCGAACTCGCGCTTGACGCGCTCGAAGACCCCGAGCGCCTCGTCGATCGTGGCCTCGTCGTGGGTCGCCATGACGCTCGTGCGAAGCAGCGCGCCCCCGGGCGGGACGGCCGGGTGAAGCGCCGTGTTGACGAACACGCCGCCGTCGTAGAGCGCCTTCCAGAGCAGGCCCGCCTTCCAGTCGTCGCCCACCAGCACCGGCACGATCGGCGTGACGATCTCGAGACGGCCCTCTCCGGTGGGCCGCACCCCGGGTGCGTGCTCCTGGACCGGCGCGAGCGGCGAGAGCACCTGCGCCGCGACGACGCCGAAGCCGAGCGCCTCGAGGCCGTCGCGCAGTCGCACCGCGTTCGCGAGCACGGCCTCGAGCAGGCCGGTGCCCTCCTCGGAGCGCAGCACGCGCAGCGCGGCGAGCGCGGCGCCGACCGCGGCCGGCACCGCCGAGGCCGTGAACAGGAACGCCCGCGAGGAGATGCGCAGGTAGTCGATCACCTCCTCGGGGCCGGCCAGGAAGCCGCCGCAGGAGGCGAGCGACTTCGAGAACGTGCCGACCCGCAGGTCGGCGCGGTCGGCGACCCCGAGCAGTTCGGCGGCGCCGGCACCGCCCGCGCCGAGCACACCCGCGCCGTGCGCCTCGTCGACCAGCAGGCGCGCACCGTAGCGCCCGCACAGCTCGGAGATCTCGTACAGCGGCGCGAGGTCGCCCTCCATCGAGAAGACGCCGTCGACGGCCACCAGCACGCCGCCGCCGTCGGCCTGGGCGCGGTCGAGCATCTTCTCGAGCTTCTCGAGCCGGTTGTGGCGGAACGGGCGCAGCTTGGCGCGCGAGAGCAGGCAGCCGTCGAGGATCGAGGCATGGTCGGCGGAGTCGACTATCACGGTGTCGCCCGGGCCGAGCAGGGTGCCGAGCGTGCCGACGTTGGCCTGGTGGCCGGTGCTGAACACGAGCGCCGACTCGGTGCCCATCCAGTCGGCGATCTCGCGCTCGAGTTCCAGGTGCAGCGGGATCGTCCCGTTGAGCAGGCGCGATCCGGTCAGGCCGGTGCCGTACTGGTGCAACGCCTGCTCTGCCCCCTGCATGACCCGCTCGTCGCCGGTCAGGCCCAGGTAGTTGTTCGAGCCGAGCATGATGCGCCGCGCGCCCTCCATCTCGACGACGGGCATCGCCGGCGAGCTCAGCACGTGGAAGTACGGCAGCACCCCGCTCTCACGCGCCGCACGCAGGATCTCCTCGCGCTCGTGCCCGCGAACCTTCTCAAAGACGTCGATCGAGGTGGCCATATAGGGTGCCCTGCTCGTGAGTGTGGATGTGAGAGCGGTCTCGGGCGGACGAGACCTGAAGGCGTTCGTCGAGCTGCCGTTCCGCCTGAATGCTAACCACCCCCTGTGGGTGCCGCCGCTCAAGCTCGAGCGCAGGCTGTTCCTGAGCCGGCGCATGAACGCGTTTTTCACGCACGGCGAGGCCGAGTACTTCCTGGCCCGCCGCGACGGGCGCGTGGTGGGGCGCATCACCGCGCAGGTCAACAGCGCGTTCAACGAGCACCACGGCCGCAACTGGGGCTGGTTCGGGTTCCTCGAGTTCGAGCAGGACCCGGAGGTGCTCGCCGCGCTGCTGGCGGCCGCCGAGGGCTGGCTGCGCGGGCGCGGGGTGGAGCGGATGGTCGGTCCCGCGAGCTTCGCGCTCAACGACGAGGCGGGCATCCTGGTCGAGGGCTTCGACGAGCGTCCGATGATCCTCGAGCCGTGGAACCCGCCCTTCTACCCGGAGATGATCGAGGCCGCCGGCATGACCAAGGCGATGGACCTGCTGATGTGGAAACTCGAGGTCGAGGAGCGCGACAAGGTGCTGCCGGTGATCTTCGAGCTTGCCGAAAAGGTGCAGCGGGAGCACGGGATCAGGGTGCGGCCGATGCGCCGCTGGCAGCTGCGCAAAGACCTCAACTCGTTCGCCGAGGTCTACAACGCTGCCTGGGCGAAGAACTGGGACTTCGTCCCGTACTCCAAGCAGGACCTCGACGCCTACCACATCGACCTGCAGCTGGCGTTCGACAAGAACTGGTTCATGATCGCCGAGAAAGAAGACACCGGCGAGGTCGTCGGGATGGCGATCACCGTGCCCGACCTCAACCAGGTGCTCGCACAGATGCACGGCCGCCTGCTGCCGCTCGGCTGGTGGCGCTTCCTGACCAAGGGGCGGCGCATGACGCGGGTGCGGGTCGGCTTCCTCGGCGTCAAGCCCGAGTACCAGCACACCGGCGTGGCGGCGAAGCTCTACGAGGAGCACTTCAACGCCGCCGAACGCACGCCCCAGTCCGGCGGCGAGATGGGCTGGATCCTCGAGACCAACACCGCCATGAACCGCGGCATGGAAGCGATGGGCGGAGAGGTCGTCAAGCGCTACCGCGTCTATGAGCGGGTGCTGAGCGCGCCCGCCGCCGGATAGCCGAGAGAGGGTCTGGACCGATCTCTACACTTCCCCGGATGAGCGAGGAGGCCCTCCAGGAGGACGTGCTTCCGGTGCCCGTCGAGGAGGTGCAGGTGGTCGAGGTGCGGCCGGCCGGCGCCTCGCTCGAGCGCGCCGGGCGCAGTGCCGCAGCCCTGCCGGCGGTGCAGGCGGCCGCCGCCGCGGCGGGCGGCTTCGTCGCCGGTGTCGCGTTCGTCGGGCTGGTGGGCCGGCGCCAGCGGCGTTCGCGGGCGCTCGCGGCCGGCCGCGGCGCTCGCAAGCTCGCGCGCCGCTCCTCCGGGCGCGCAGCGTCCCGGCTGAGCTGTTGCAGATCGTCGGCAGCCGCTCGCTGCTGCTCGACGTGCACCTGCTCGGCGGCCCCGGCGCCGAACGCTGAGGCGCGGGCCGTGGGCGGCCCCGTCGAACTGCGCGTCGAGGTGACCCCGGCCGGTCCGTTCCGGCTGCCCGGGCGTGCCGGGCTGGACGGGCTGCTGCGCCGCCGCGGCGGCGGGTGCTCGAGCGGCTGCTGCACGACGGCGAGCAGCCGGTGCTCGTGCGCGTCGCCCAGATCGCCCCCGACCGGGTGCTGCTGGGGGCGCGCGCGCCGAGCCGGGCGGCGGCCGCGCACGGGATCGAGCGCATGCGCTTCGCGCTCGGCGTCGACGAGGATCCGCGGCCGTTCGCGCGCCGCTTCGTGCGCGACCCGCTGATCGGGCGCTCGGTGCGGCGGCGGCCGTGGCTGCGGGTCGGGCGCCGCCCGGAGCCGTTCGAGGCGCTGGTGCTCGCGATCTGCGAGCAGCTGATCGAGTACGAGCGAGCGGCGGCGATCGAGCGTCGCGTGGTAGCTGCGCTCGGGCGCCGCTGGCTCGGCTGGGACGGGAGCGAGGGCGGGGCGCGCGACCTTCCCGACGCCGAGCGCCTCGCCGGCACGGCCCCCGCGCTGCTGCAGTCGTTCGACCTCGCCGGCGGCGCGCGCGATCGCGCTCGTGCGCGCCGCGCGCGAGGTCGCGCGCGGGCGCGTCGACCTGCACGACGCCGACCACGAGCGCGGCTGGAGGAGGCTGCGGGCGATCCCGGGCATCGGCTCGTGGACTGTCGAGATGCTCGCTCTGCGCGGCCAGGGCCGCCACGACCAGCTGCCGGCGGGCGATCTGAACCTGCTGAAGCTGGTCGGGCGCGCGCTCTCGGGCGGGGACCCGCACGCGGTCGCCTGCGAACAGGAGGTGCGCAGCTTCTTCGCGCCCTACGAGGAGTGGGCGGGGCTCGCGGCGGCCCACGCCGTCGGGCTGTAGGCGGTAGGGCCTGCAGCTAGGCGTCGGCCAGGCGGTAGCGGCGCGTGCTCGGATCCTGGTCCAGCAGCCCGACCGCCAGCAGCGTCGTCATGTAGCGGTGGGTCGTGCTCGGGCTCATGCCGAGCTGCGCGGCGACGTCGGTCACCGCCAGCGAGGCGCCGTCGCTCGGGAAGCTCGCCAGCACCAGCAGGCCGAGCAGCAGCGAGCGCGACATGCGTGGGCGTTCGGCGAGCGCCTCGTAGCGCGAGGCCAGCCTCGAGTCGCCGGCGAGTCCCCGCAGCAGTCCCGCGACGCCGTCCGGTTCGCTTGACGCCTCGCGCACGATCCGCTGGACCTGCGGACCAGTGAGCTCGATCGTGATCCCGTTGTCGCTCATCGTTCCGGTGCCCGCCGCATGGCGGACACGTTTCAGTTACCCGGCCGGCAGGTGATGCAGACACGCGCTAGGGCACGATCACGGCCGCCCCCTCGAAGCGCCCCGCGCGCAGGTCCTCGAGCGCCTCGCCGGCGCGCTCGAGCGGGTAGGAGGTGACGGTCGTGTTCACCGGAACCTGCGGCGCGAGCGCGAGCAGCTCCTTCGCGTCCTCACGGGTCAGGTTGGCGACCGAGCGCACGGCGCGCTCCATCCACAGCAGCTCGTAGGGAAACGCCGGGATGTCGCTCATGTGGATCCCGCCGCAGACGACGGTGCCGCCGGGCGCGAGCGCGGCGAGCGCGAGCGGCACGAGCTCACCGACCGGGGCGAAGATGATCGCCGCCTCCAGCGGCTCGGGCGGGCGCTCCTCGGAGGCGCCTGCCCACACGGCGCCGAGCGAACGTGCGAACTCCTGCGTGCGCTCGTCGCCCGCGCGCGTGAACGCGAACACGCGCCGGCCCTGCCAGGCGGCCGACCTGCGTGAGGATGTGCGCGGCGGCGCCGAAGCCGTACATGCCGATCGTGCTCGCCCCGCCGCACATGCGAAGCGCGCGGTAGCCGATCAGCCCGGCGCACAGCAGCGGCGCGGCCTGCAGCGGCCCGAACAGCGCCGGCAGCGGAAAGCAGTAGCGCGAGTCGGCGACGCGTGTACTCGGCGTGGCCGCCGTCGATGTCGCGACCGGTGAAGCGCGCGTTCGGGCACAGGTTCTCGCGCCCGCAGCGGCAGTACTCGCAGGTGCCGTCGGTCCAGCCGAGCCACGGCACGCCGACGAGCCCGCCGGGACGGGCGCCCGCGGGCGGCTCGCCCGCGATGACCTCGCCGACGATCTGGTGGCCGAGCACGCGCGGCGGGCGCGGCACTTCGACCTCGCCGTCGAGCAGGTGCAGGTCGGTGCGGCAGACCCCGCACGCGTGCACGCGCAGCAGCAGCCTGGCCCGGGACCGGGCTCGGGCACGGGCAGCTCGGTGGCGCGCAGCGGCGCGTGCGGCTCGTCGAGCACCATCGCCCGCATCGCGGTGGGAAGGCTCATGCGCCAATATTGATCGCAATGGGCCAGGCGGGGGCGGACCGGCGATGAGCGGCGAAGGGCCGCGTGCCGTCTACTACAGCCATCCGGCGTGCATGGCGCACGACCCGCGGGAGTTCTCGCCGGGACACCCCGACACCCCCGAGCGGCTGATCGCGCTCGAGCGCGCGCTCGCCGAGCGCGACTGGCTCGGCTGGGAGCGGCGCGAGGCGCCGGCCGCCACCGAGGAGCAGCTCGAGCTCGCGCACTCGCCCGCGCACGTGCGCGCGATCCGCGAGCTGTGCGAGGCCGGCGGCGGGGCGATCGACGCGGACACGTTCGTCGGCGCGCCCTCCTACACGGCCGCGCTGCACGCCGCGGGCGGCGCCTGTGAGATGACGCGCGCGCTGCTCGCGGGCGAGGCCGAGGTCGCCTTCTGCGGCGTGCGCCCGTCCGGGCACCACGCCGAGCGCGACCGCGCGATGGGCTTCTGCCTGTTCGACAACGTGGCGGTCGCCGCGGCCGCCGCGATCGCGCAGCACGGGCGCCGGCGCGTGTTCGTGCTCGACTGGGACGTCCACCACGGCAACGGCACGGCCGAGATCTTCAGGCGACGCCGCGACGTGCTGTTCGCGAGCCTGCACCAGTCGCCGCTCTACCCGGGCACCGGCCCGCTCACCGACGCGGGCAGCGGCGAGGGGGAGGGCTACACGATCAACCTGCCGGTGGCGCCCGGGACCGGCGAGGAGCTGTGGATGGAGCTGCTCGAACGCGTGGTGCTGCCCGCCGCCGTGGCCTACGAGCCCGAGCTGGTGCTGGTCTCGGCGGGCTTCGACGCGCACCGCGCCGACCCGCTCGCCGACTGTCGCCTCGAGACCTCGACGTTCGTGACGATGGCCGGCCGCGTGCGCGAGCTCGCACACAAGGCAGGGATCGGGCTCGGTGTCGTGCTCGAGGGCGGCTATGACCGCGATGTGCTGGCGGAGTGCGTGTGCGAGGTGCTGCCGGCGCTCGACGGGCGCATCTCGCCGGCGCCGCCCCCGCCCCGCGACGGCGAGCCCTCGCCGCAGGCCGCGCGGGCGCTCGAGCAGGTCGGGCGCTTCTGGGCGCTCGGCTGAGCGCCCGAGTCAGAACACTAGATCCCCTGGCCCGGCAGGAACTCGTTCGTGAACGGGGGCAGCCCGCTGGCGTGTCGGGATCTTTGTGCAGAAGGCCGTGGGAGAACATCCAGCTGCCGAACGTCGCCCACTCCGACGGGCTCTGCCATCCGTAGGGCTTGCCGGCTTCGGCCGGGACCGTGGCCGGCAGCGTCTGGCTGAATCGATTCGAGCTGCAGCTTGCGTTCGAGCGAGGGGTTCGCCGCGAGCAGCGCCGAGACGGCGCCGGCCGGGTTCGAGCGCACGTCGTGCGCGCCGCGCGTGAGCGCCTGCATGAAGGCGCGCAGCTCGACGCCGTCGCTGCGCGCCTCGTTCTCGCGCGCGACCAGCACGAGCTCGTCGTAGGTCGGGACCCCGGCCTGGTCGACCGGGATCACGAGCGGGTGCTTGTGCATCAGCCGCAGCTGGATCGCCTCGTAGTTCCAGAACCCGCCGAGCGTCGCGTCGACCTGACCGGAGAGCATCGCGGGGACGAGGTCGAAGCCGACGTTGACTTCGTGCGCTGAGCCGGGCTGCCCCGCGTGTTCGAGCGCGGTGCGCAGCTCGGCGGCCTGGTAGGGGATGCCGGCCGTGCCGACGCGCTTGCCGGCGAGGTCGGCGACGCTGTGCACGTGCTTGCCGGGCAGCGCGATGATCGAGGTCAGCGGCCGCTGCACGAGCGCGCCGACGCGACGAGCGGCAGGCCCTCGTCGCGCGCCAGGAGCAGCTCCGGCTCATAGGAGATCGCGAGGTCCACCTTGCCCGCGGCCAGCAGCTTCAGCGGTTCGGCCGGGTCGGCGGGAGACCGGGCGCACGTCCAGGCCGGCTGCGCGGAAGTAGCCGTGCGCGATCGCCGTGTACAGCGGCGCGTGGTCGGCGTTCGGGAAGAAGTCGAGCATCACCGTGAAGCGCTTCGCGCCCGAGGCCGTGATCACGTCCTGCTTCGAGCCGCAGGCGCTGAGCGCGAGCAGGCAGGCGGACAGGGCCACGCACGCCGCGAATGCGCGGCGGCGGTCGCAGGGCTCGGATGCCTCACAGGCGCTCTCCTCGGGGTCGCGGGCTCCACGGTGCCAGTCGGCGCTCGACGAGCGCGAGCGCGTAGAAGCAGGCGATCGCGAACGCGAACAGGAGCGCGGTGGCGGCGTAGGCCCGCGGGGTCTGGAAGCGTTGACGTCGGTCATTGATCTGGCGTCCGAGGCCCGGGTAGGGCGCCGGTCGTCGGGCGTGTGCGACCTCGGCGATGAACGCGCCGATCACGCCGACCGCGAGCGCGATCGCGCGCGCCGCTGAGCGCGGCAGGCAGCGCCGCCGGCAGCTCGGCGAGGCGGAAGGCCTGCCAGCGCGAGGCGTCGAGCGTGCGCAGCAGCTTGAGCTGCTCGGGGTCCACCGCGGCGAGGCCGTCGACGGTCGTGACGAGCACCGGGAAGAAGCAGATCAGCGCGATCACGACCAGCTTCGGAAGCATCCCGAAGCCCCACCAGAACACGAGCAGCACGCCGATCACCGGGATCGGGATCGCCTGCGAGCCGACGGCCAGCGGGTACACGGCGCGGCGCAGCAGCGGAACAAGATGGATCGCGCACGCCAGCGCGAAGCCGCGCCGCGATCGCCAGCGCGAGCCCGAGCACGACCTCCTCGGCGGTGACCGCGAAGTTGCGCCACAGCAGCGCCGCCGCCGTTCCACAGCGCGCTCGCGACGGCGTGCGGCGCGGGCAGCAGCGCGGCTTCGACGCCGCGAGGTCGACGTAGAGCTCCCACGCCGCCGATCAGCAGCGCGCACAGCACGAGCGCCGGCAGCACTGGACGCGCCGCGGCGGCTCACGCCCGCGCACCCTCCGCGCCGCTGCCGGGCGCGCTCAGCATGTCGAGCGCGCGCTCGCGCAGCGCGATCACGGCCGCGTCGGTGCGTCGCCGCGGTCGCGGCAGGGCGACCTCGAGCTCGGCGATCACGCGCCCCGGCCGCGGCGACAGCACGGCGACGCGGTCGGCCAGCAGGACCGCCTCCTCGACGTCGTGGGTGACCAGCAGCACCGTGCGCGGCTCGCGCAGCGAGCGCCGCCGCGAGCCACTCCTGCATCTCCGCGCGGGTGATCGCGTCGAGCGCGCCGAACGGCTCGTCCAGGCACAGCACCGGCTTGCCTGACAGCAGCGTGCGCAGGAACGCGACGCGCTGGCGCATGCCGCCCGAGAGCTCTGCGGGGCGCGCGTCCTGGAAGCCCTCGAGCCCGAGCTCCGCGAACAGCGCCGCCGGCGCGGCGCGCGCGCCTGCGCGCGGGGCGTGCCGGCGATGCGCAGCGCGAGCGCGGCGTTGTCGCAGGCGCTCAGCCAGGGCAGCAGCAGGTCGTGCTGGGGCATCAGCACCGCGGGCGCGCGTGCGCAGCGTGCCGCCGTCGGGCCGCTGCAGCCCGCAGACGAGCTCGAGCAGCGTCGTCTTGCCGCAGCCGCTCGGGCCGACCACCGCGAGCACGCTCGCCGGCCGGCGGCGTGCAGCGACACGTCGCGCAGCGCCTGCACGCTCACGCCGGCGCGCTCGCCGTAGGTGCGCCGCTACGCCCTCGAGGATGATCTGGTGCCCGCCCACCCCTTCGGCGTCGTCGCGCGGCGGCGCCGGTGGCGCTTTGAGTGACTGCAGTTGAGTCGGCAACTTCGCTCCCTTCGCGGGCATTACCCCACAGGTTCAAAGGGTCGGCGCCGGGGGAATCGCTTCCCGGGCGCCATCTCAGCCGGCCTTCCCGCCAGCCCCCCTGGTGTCTGCTCGTCGCGGCGGATGCTAGCGCGCGAGCGCCGAGCGCCGGGCGCGCCAGCGCGCGCACGAAGTCCTCGAGCTGGGCCGTCGTCCAGCACTCGAAGGCGGTGCAGTACTCCTCGTAGGCCGCGATCACCGAGTCGCCGTAGTTCCAGTACAGGCGCGGCTCGGGGTTCAGCCAGAAGGTGCGCCCGGCGCGCGCGGCGATCTGCGCGAACATGTCGGCGCGCGGGTCGCGGCCGTTGGTGCGCGCGTCGCCGAGCACGATCACGGTCGCGCGCGGGTGCAGGTCGTCCTCGACCTGCACGAGGAACTCCGACCACACGCGCCCGTAGTCGGTGTAGCCGGAGATGTCGGCGACGCCCGCGTCGGTCGCGATGCGTTCGCTGACCGCCTTGAAGTTGCGCTCGTGCTCGAAGATGTCGGTCACCTCGGAGATGCGCTCGATGAACACGAACGAGCGCATCTTGCGGAACGTGTCGTGCAGCGCGTGCAGCACCGACAGGAAGAACACCGAGGCCGAGGTGACGCTCGTCGAGACGTCGCACAGCACGTAGATCTCCGGGCGCCGCGGGCGTCGCGGGCGGAACTTGCAGCACGACCGGCACGCCGCCGGTCTGCAGCGAGGCGCGCATCGTGCGGCGCACGTCGACGTGCGCGTGGCGGCGGTGCCCGCGCGCCTGCAGCCCCTGCGTGGCCAGCCGCCGGCGCAGCTGGGCGACCACGCGGTGGACGGCCGCGAGGTCGGCGAGCGGGCCCGACGGCAGCGCGCGGTCGAGCTCGCCGAGCGGCCGCGCCGGCGGCAGGTTGCCGGTGCGCTCGATCTGCGCGCGCTCGAGCTCGCGGCGCAGCAGCGCCTCGAAGCGGCGCAGCGCGTCGCGCGGCAGCCCGTCGCGGCGCGGGTCCTCGGGCGGGAGCTCCGGCTGGGGCTCGGCGCGCAGGCCGAGCGCGCGGCGGATGCGCTGCACGTCGACGCCGATCACGCCCGAGCCCTCCTGGCGGCGGGCGAACGCGGCGATCGCCATGCGCGCGAGGTCGCGCATCGCGCCCTCGGCGCCGTCGCGCAGCGCGGCCGCGATCTGCGCGCGCAGCGCCTCGAGCTCCTCGTCGGAGAGCTCGCCGAGCTCGGCGCAGGTCGTCCTCGCGCACGCCCTCGCGCGCGGCCGCGAGCTCGACCGCGCGGAAGAAGAAGCGGTCGAACACGAGCTCGAACACGCGCCGGTCCTCCTGGCTCTTGGCGAGCGTCGCGGCGAGCGCCTCGCGGAAGTCCTCCTGCGAGGTCCAGCTGATCTCGCCGAGCACCTCGAAGGCGTCGAGCAGCTCCGAGGTCCCGACCGCGACGCCTTCGCGGCGCAGCTCCTCGCCCAGCTCGAGGATGCGCGCCGGCAGGCCCTCCAGGTCGGGGCCGGACCCTCAGGCGACATCGGCGGGCGATCGCGAGCTTCAGCCCGACGCGCTCGGCCACCACGTCCATGTCGGTGCGGTGCTTGACGATCACCGACATCGTCTCGGTGAACGTGTCGGCGTCGATGTCCTGCACGCCGAGCAGCAGCAGCGCGCGCGCCCAGTCGATCGACTCGGCGATCGACGGCGGCTTCTTCAGGTCGAGGTCGCGCACCATCCCGATCACCTCGACCAGCCGGCGCGCGACCGTCTCGGACGAGCTCGGGCGCGTGCAGGCGCACGATCTCGAGCTCGTGCTCGAGCGCGGGGTAGTCGAGCCACAGGTACAGGCAGCGGCGCTTCAGCGCCTCGGTCAGCTCGCGCGAGTTGTTGGAGGTGAGCAGCACGATCGGGTGCGTGCGCGACTGCCACCCGCCCGAGCTCGGGGATCGAGATCTGGAAGTCGGAGAGCACCTCGAGCAGCATCGCCTCGAACTCCTGGTCGGTCTTGTCGATCTCGTCGATCAGCAGCACGACCGGCTGCTCGGAGGCGATCGCGCGTCATCAGCGGGCGCGCGAGCAGGAACTCCTCGCCGAAGATGTCCTCCTGGACCGCGTCCCAGCCCGTGCCCGAGGCCTCGGCCTGGATGCGCAGCAGCTGCTTGCGGTAGTTCCACTCGTACAGCGCCTTGGCCTCGTCGAGGCCCTCGTAGCACTGCAGCCGCACGAGCTCGCGGCCGAGGTAGGAGGCGAGCGCCTTGGCGAGCTCGGTCTTGCCGACGCCCGCCGGCCCCTCGACGAGCACCGGCTTGCCGAGCTTGGTGGCGAGGTAGGCGACGAGCGCGGTCGACTCGCCGGGCAGGTAGCCGACCGCGCGCAGACCCTCGGCGACGTCTGCGACGGAGGCGGGCCCGGCGGGGGCGGCGGCGCATCGTCAGCGCAATGATAGGCCCGCGCGCGCTCCGGCCGGGGCCGCGCGCGCCCCCGCGGGGCTTCTCAGCCGCCCTCGTGGGCGGGCGGGTCCTCGAACGAGAGCTGCTCGGGCCTCCGGGGGCCGGCGGGTAGCGGGGCCGCTCGCGCGGCCCGCTGCGTGCGCCGCGCGGCGGGCGTCGCGGGCACGAGCACCTCGGCTGGAGCCCCCTGCTCGGGCTCGGAGGCCGGGCGCCGGCGGCCCGTGCGCTCGCGCGCGGCGGGTGCTGCGCGCGCGTCGCGGCCGTCCGTCGCAGCGCTGCTCGGGCTCGGGCGCCGCCGGGCGCGGGCCCTCGCCGCGCGGGGCGCGCCGGCGCGAGCGGGGGCTTCGGGCCGTTCTGAGGCGCGCATGCGCCAGCCCGCGTAGGCGAGGCTCCCGGCGGCCACGAAGGCGAGGAAGAAGCCCCACTCGATTCCGACCGGGTAGCCGTCGCCGGCGGGGCGGTCGAACACGCGGTAGAAGATCAGCAGGCCCGCCCAGCCGCCGGCGATCGTCGACGATCGTGCCGTCGCCGCCGGGCAGGTGGAACTCGCGGCCCTCGGCGCGCGCGAACAGCATCGCGAGCACGCCGGCCGCGACCAGGAAGATCGCCGCCTCGACGAACGACACGTCGCCGAAGGCGCTGATGTCGTGCGAGTAGATCGCGCCGGTCTTGCGGTTGAGGCTCTGCAGCCCGTACCACGGCAGGAACATCGTCACGAGCAGCGCGAGCGCGCGACGCGCGGCCAGCCGCTGCTCGGAGCTCATCGCCCGCCACGCGCGCGTCAGCCGCTCATCGGCGCCGGCCGCGGTGGTGTCGGGCGGGCTTGCGTCACTGCCGCCTAGTCTAGGCGCGGGGGCGGGCGGCTAGTGCGCCGCGAGGGCGATCGTGCCCTGAGCGGTCGCGAAGTTGCCCGCCAGGTCGGTCGCGGTCAGCGGTGACGGCGAAGCGTGCCGGCCTTCGACGGCGTCGGCCACAGCAGGCTCGGGCTGCCCGCGTTCGACGGTGGCGCTGTTGGTCCACACGACGCCGGCGCCCTGCCGGACCGTCGAGCGTGACCGTCGAGACCTTCGACAGCGAGATCTGCACGCCCGCGCGCGTGCCGCCGCGCAGCGTTCTCGGTCAGCAGCGAGACCGCCGGCGGGGTGTGCAGGTCGGCGGTGAAGCGCTGGGCGGTCGTGCAGTAGATCTGATCGCCCGGGATCGTGCGTCTGCGGCGGCGCTTTGGCGCCGCCCGACGCCGATTCCGGTGCGGGCGGCGTGGTCGTCGGCGGCGGGGCGACGGGCGTCGAGGCCGGCATCGGCGGGCCTTTGCGCGTGCGTTCGCACAGGTGCTGCAGGAATTCGGTCAGCAGTTCGTGGTAGTTGAGGTCCGATTCGCCGAACTGGTCGTAGAGCGACCAGGCGCCGGTGTCGTAGTGGGGCACGATCGCGCGCGCCTCGGCGTCGCCTGCTTCGAACAGCTTCAGCCCGAGCGGGTCCTTGGTGATCGCGGTGTAGTCGTAGAGCCCGACGAGCGCCTGGATGAAGCCGTTGAGGATCCGATCGGCGGGCGCGTAGGTGTACTCCGCGTACATCGCGCCCGCCGCGCGTCGTCACGCGAACGCCCTGCGGCGCGCGCTGGCTGGAAGAGGCCGAGCGCCTGCTGGGCCGCCTGAGGTCGGCGGGTTCCTTGAAGCGCGACCAGGCGCGCGCGAGCACCTGCAGGCCGGTGCCCTGGGAGAGGCCGCTGCGTCCACGGCGGCAGCCCGCCGTCGAAGCGGAACAGGTACTCCCAGGCGATCCCTCCGGCGCGCGGCGGTCGCGAGCGGGATCGCTTCGCCGAGCGAGCTGGCGCAGGGCGGCGTTTTCGTGGTTCCCGAGGAGTAGCCGTTGGCCTCGCCGAAGGTCGCGAGCCACTGGATCTCGATCCCCTGGCCGGGGTAGTGCTCCCACACGAGGCGGCTGCCCGGGAAGCAGACGCGCACGCTCGCCGTTCAGCAGCGGCTCGGTGGTCCACCAGTACGGTTGCGTTCGAGCGTCAGGAACAGCGATCGCCAGGCGCGAGGCGGTCAGCTCGCCGGCCGCGGCGATCGCCTGCACGTTGGCCATCACGGCGCCGAGTTCTGTCGCGGCGCGTCCCGCTGAGGCTGCGACAGCGAGCGTTTGGCGGCGAGGTAGGTTGCCGAGTCCTGGCTGTAGACGGCTTCGGTGATCGCCCCCGAGCGCACCAGAGACGACAGCGCGGCCGTCACGCCGGGGCCGCGCGAGGCGAGGTGGGCGCGTCGGCGCGCGGGGCCCGAGCCGCTGCGCGAGGGCGCCGGCCGGGCGCCGGGGCTGACCGGCTGCAGTTCGGAGGCGCCAGCGGGGTTGCGCGGGGCGGCCGGCGCGGGGGCCGGTGCGAGCGCGAGCGCCAGCGCGCAGGCGGCGAGCGCGGCGCCGGCCGCGCGCACGGCGCCAGAACGGGACCGTTGAAGAGACGGTGGGCCATCGGAGCGATGCTACGCTCGGCCGCCGCCCGCCCGCCGGCACCCCGGCACGCCGGGCGCCGTTTCAGAGGTGCGGCGGCACGTGCCGCCGCTCGGGCTGCTCCCGGTGAGACCACGGACACGAAACACGCCCCGGACCGCGTTGGTTGCGCAGCAGCGGCCGGCCCGGCGCCCCGGTGCCCGTGCGAGAGCCCTGTGGGGCGTTGCGCTCACCGCGTGCGCGGCCATCGCCGGGTGCGGTGGGTCGGGGCACGCGAGCACCGGCGGCGAAGCCCGGGCGCGGCGCCTGCTCGCGCAGGCGCTGCCGGCGAGCCCCGCGATCCACAGCGGCCGCTTCCAGCTGACGCTCGTGAGCTCCGGCGCGCGCGGGGGCCGGCACGTGAGGCTTGCGGGCAGCTTCGAAAGCGCGCCCTACGGTGCACCGTCGATCGCGGCGACGCTCGGCGCCGGCGGCTCTCCCGCGCTCGGCGTGCGCTACGTCGGGGGGCGGCTGTTCGTGCGGCTCGGCGGCCGCTGGTACGCGGCCCCGGCGGGGCTCGCGGGCGCCCTGGCCCAGGGGCTGACGGCGGCGGCGCCCGGCACGGGGCTGCTGCGCGCGCGGCTCGCCGACCCGCGCCTGGCGGGCACAGCGACCGTCGGGGGCGTGCCGACGCGGGTGCTCGAAGCGCGGCTGGCGCCCGGTGCGCTCCCGGCCGCGCTCGGCGCGGCGGCGTCCCCGGCGCGCGCGGTCGTGTACGTGGGGGCGGCCGACCACCTGCCGCGAGCGCATGGTCCTGGATGCGCAACCGCCCGGCGCGGGCACAGGGGAGGCGGCGCCGGGGGAGCTCGTGAGGATCGTGCTGACGCTCGGCGGGCTCAACGAGCCGCAGAGGATCGCGGCCCCGACGCGCTCGCTGCCCGCCGCCGGCGCGGCGGGGGCGATCGGCGCGGCGCTCGCGGGCGCGGGCCTCGCGGGTCAGTCGCGTTCGAATTCGAGGTCGTCGACGCCGTCGAGCTCGTCGTCCTCGTCGTCCTCGTCTTCCTCGTCCTCTTCGTCGGCGGGCGGTTCGTCGTCGCCGTGATCATCGCCGGGCTGGTGGGAGAGCTGGAAGCCCTCGATCAGTTCGTCGCGCTCGTGCTCGTCGACCGGGGTCTCCTCGGAGATCAGGATCCAGTCGCTCGCCTCGAGGTCGGCGGCCTCGAACAGCTCGTGGTCGACCTCGGGCGTGTCGTCGACGATGACGAGGATCTCCGTGTGCGGGTTGAAGTAGGTGCCGGGCCGCAGCACGAGCTCATCGAGCTGGAAGCGGCGCGCGCTGGTCATTGCGCGTTTATACCCGACCGACCGCCGCACGGTCCGGCGCTGCTCACGGGTCGAGCTCCTGCAGCGTGCGGGTGACCTCGGCGTCGACGTCGAGCGGCTCCATGCCCTGGCGCACGCGCCGTTCGTTGCGGGCGATCACCAGCTGGCGCACCTCCCCGACGAGCTGCGCGTCGTGAGCCGCGCCCTGGGCGTCGGCCAACAGGCGCGCGACCTCGGCGTCGATGTCGAGCGCGGGTTCGCCGCGGCGCACCCGCCGCTCGCTGCGGGCCCCGAGCATCTGGCGGATCTCCCGCTCCTGCTCGGCGCGCGCGGCCGGCGAGCCCGAGGGGGGCCCGGCGGCGCCGTATTCGCCTTCGCGCGAGATCCCGCCCTGGCCGATCTGGTCGTACATCGAGTCGCTGCCGCGGGTGACGAGGAACAGCACGGAGATGACGATCGAGAACGCGACCGTGCCGAAGACGACGAACGTGAGCCCGTTCGTCGCGATTGCGATCACCGCGGGGTGCGCCGGGTGGGCGGGCCGGGGTGGGCGGGGTGGGCGGGGTGGCTCACAAGCGCGCGCGGGCCAGCGTGCCGGGGAGGCTGTGCACGCGACCGATTGTTGCCGATCGGCGCCGGCTCCGCTACCCTCGTCGGCGCAGATTGACTGACCAGTCAATCTAATGTGTGCCATCCCGTTAGGAGAGAGAGCCGAAATGGTTGATTTCACGCTCACAGACGAGCAGAAGAACCTGCGCGAGATGGCGCACGACTTCGCCGTCAAAGAGATCCGTCCGGTCGCCTGGGAGTACGACAAGGACGGCACCTGGCCCGAGGACATCATCAAGAAGGCCTGGGACGTCGGACTGATGAACAGCCACATCGAGGAGGAGTACGGCGGCGCCGGCGCCAGCTACCTCGACGGCTGCCTGATCGAGGAGGAGCTGTCGTGGGGGTGCTCGGGCATCCAGACCTCGCTCGGCTGCAACGGCCTCGCCACCGCGCCGATCGCGCTCGGCGGCTCTGAGGAGACCAAGAAGAAGTACCTCGGCATGCTGACCGAAGCGCCGAAGCTCGCGTCCTTCTGCCTGACCGAGCCCGACGCGGGCTCGGATGTGTCCGGGATGCGCACGACGGCCGTCAAGAAGGGCGACAAGTACGTCATCAACGGCTCGAAGTGCTTCATCACCAACGGCGGCTACGCCGACTACTACACGGTCTACGCGAAGACCGACAAGGACGCCGGCCACAGGGGCATCTCGGCGTTCGTGGTCGAGCGCGACTGGGGCGTCGTGGTGGACAAGAAGGAGGACAAGCTCGGGCAGCGCGCGTCGAACACGGCGACGATCTCCTTCAACGACGTCGAGGTCCCCGCCGAGAACCTGCTCGGCGAGGAAAACGCCGGTTTCAAGCTTGCGATGATGACGCTCGACCGCACGCGTCCCGGCGTTGCCGCGATGGCGACGGGGATCGCGCGCGCGGCGATGGAGTTCGCTGTCGACTACTCCAAGGAACGGATCCAGTTCGGCGTGCCGATCGCGATGCACCAGGCGATCCAGTTCATCATCGCCGACATGGCGACCGAGATCGAGGCGGCGCGCCTGCTGACGTGGAAGTCGGCGGCGATGCTCGACGGCGGCGAACGCAACACGCTCGTCTCCTCGCACGCCAAGCGCTTCGCGGCCGACACCGCGATGAAGACCGCGACCGAAGCCGTGCAGGTCTACGGCGGCTACGGCTTCATCAAGGAGTACCCGGTCGAGAAGCTGTTCCGCGACGCGAAGATCATGCAGCTCTACGAGGGCACCTCGCAGATCCAGCGCCTCGTGATCGCGCGCGAAACCCTGCTCCCGCGCCAGGTGCAGGAGCCGGCCGCGGTCCCGGCCTAGAGGATCGGTCGGGGAAGGAGGCGCCGCATGCGGCGCCTCCCGGGGCGGCGCATGCGCCGCCCCGTGGGGTCGGCACATGTGCCGACCCCGGCTCGCGCATGCGCGAGCCGAACAGCGAGACACTCCTCGGCTATAAGACGCCCATGGGTGTGCGCGAGCGGATCGAGTCCGACCCCTACCTGGCGCCGCACTGGGACGCGTGCGCGCTGATCACGATCGACACGCAGTGCGACACGCTCGACGGCGGTGCGCTCGAGATCGCCGGGACGAGCGACGCGCTGCCGGCGATGACGCGGCTCGGCGAGGCGTTCCGCGCCGCAGGGCGCCAGATCGTCCACGTCGTGCGTGTTTACGAGCCCGACGGCGGCAACGTCGACGCCTGCCGGCGCAGCGCCGTCGAGGCGGGCGCGCGGATGCTCGCGCCGGGCGCCGCCGGCACCGAGCTAGCCGCCGGGCTCGCGCCCGCCGCGGCGCCGCCGCTCGACGCGGCCGCGCTGCTCGCGGGCCAGGCGCAGCGGCTCGGGCCGGACGAGGTCGCGTTGTACAAGCCGCGCTGGGGCGCGTTCCACGGGACACGCCTGGAGGAGCACCTGCGGGCAGCCGGCGTCGACACGCTCGTGTTCTGCGGCTGCAACTTCCCCAACTGCCCGCGCACGTCGATATACGAGGCCAGCGAGCGCGACTTCCGCATCGTGCTCGCACGCGACGCGCTCTCGGGGCTCTACGAGCGCGGCGAGCGCGAGCTGGCCGCGATCGGCGTGCTGCTGCTCGGCTCCGAGGAGGTGCTCGCCGCGCTCGGCTAGCGGATCGGGCGACCCGTGCGCCCCGCCTCATCCGATCAGCAGCGGCTGCCCGTAGTTCGACGCCTGCGCCGCCCCGACGAGCCGCACGAGCACGCGGTAGACGCCGCTGTGCACGCGCACGACGACGCTGAACTTCGAGCTGGTCGCGTTGCGCGGCCGCAGCATCGTGCCGCCCACGAGCACGCCGTGACCGCGCACGCTGCGCAGCACTCCGACCCGGGCCCCGTTCTCGGCGGGCGTGACCGTCCCGTACACGCGCGCGAAACCGCGACCGGCGCGTGCGCGCGATGTGGCTCGAGACGCGCACCGCGACCGGCTCGGTCGCGATCGGGCTCACGACCGGCGGATTGGTCGTCGTCACGACGCGGAACTCGGCCGTCACCATCGCGTCGAGCAGCGTGAAGCTGAACGCCCCTGTGCGTTTGTCAGCTCCGTGTTGCCGATGTCCTGAAAGCCGGCGGTGAACGGGAACGGGTTGCCCTGCAGCACGATCGCGCGCCCGGCGTTGCCGGTGCCCGACAGCGTGCCCTGGATCGTGACCGCGGCGCCGAAGGAGACCGGGTCGGGGGTCGCGACGATCGCGAGCGACAGCGGCACCTTGGTCGTCTGGAACGTGCGGTCGGAGCCGAAGCTCGTGCCCGGCCGCGCTGACCGCGACGAGCCGGTAGTGGTAGACGGTCAGCGGCGCCAGCCCGCCGACGGCGAGCGCGACCGGGACCGATTTGGTGACCGCCCCGGTGCCGGCGATCGAGCTCTGGCCTCCGTAGCGCGCGTCGGGCCGTACTGGAAGTAGAACGAGGTCGCGCTGCCCTCGGGGTTGATCGTGCCGGTCAGGTTCGCCGACGCGTAGGAGATCGACCGCGCGGCTCCCGTCGTCGCGTTCGGCCGCGTCGCGGCCGGCGCCGGCCGGCAGCGCAGTGCCGCCGAGCGCGCCTGCCAGCGCGATCCGCGCGGCCCGCGCGCGCACGCGCTCAGCCCTCCCGCGACCCTCCGCCGCGGGGTCTGTCGTCTGCGCTGTCATCTCTCCTCCTGTGCTCTGATCGCTTCCCCCCTCGACCCTCAACCCGCGTCGCGGCCCGGAGGTGCGGCGCCGGCGCCCTCTCTCCGCGGACGCCCTTGGCGCCCCGCGTCGGCCGAATCCCCAGCAGAGGAGACCACAGCATGTTCGTGTCGAAAGCCGCCGTCGTCGGCGCAGGAACGATGGGCGGCCAGATCGCCCAGACGATCGCCGCCGCGGGGATCCCCGTGGTGCTCAAGGACATCGACCAGAGCCTCGTCGATGCGGGGCTTCACGAGGCCGAGAACGTCACGCGCGGCCAGGTCGGCAAACTGGCCGAGAAGGGGCGTATCACCGCCGAGCAGGCCGAGGAGCAGATCGCCGCGATCCTCGGGCGCATCCACGGCACGACCACCTACGAGGGCTTCGGCGAGGTCGACATCGTGATCGAGGCGGTGCCCGAGCGCATGGAGATCAAGCAGAGCGTGTTCGCCGAGCTCGACGCCTCCACGCCGGGGCACGCGATCCTCGCCTCCAACACCTCGTCGCTGTCGATCACCGAGATCGGCGAAGCGACGCTCCGGCCCGACAAGGTGATCGGCTTCCACTACTTCTACCCGGCCTCGGTGATGCCGCTGATCGAGATCGTCGAGGGCGAGGACACCTCCGCCGAGACGGTCGGCGCCGCGGTCACCTTCGCGCAGGCGATCCGCAAGCAGCCGATCACGTGTGCCGAGGTGCCTGGATTCGTGGTCAATCGAATTCTGAACTCCGGCATCTCGGAGGTGTGGCGCGAGCAGGAGGAGAAGCACCTCTCGATCAAGAAGATCGACGAGGGCGTCGGCGCCGCCGGCGTCGTGCCGGTCGGGCCGTACTACCTCGTCAACCTGCTCGGCCTCGACACGGTGCTGCACGTCGCCGAGCACCTGCTCGAGTCCTACGGCGAGGAACGCTTCTACGCGCCGCGCGGCATGCAGAAGCTCGTGGCCGACGGGAAACTCGGGCGCGAAGACCGGCGGGGACGGCTTCTACGACCCCAGGGCGAGCCGAACATCGACGGCGACGGCGAGCCGGACGTCGCAGAGCTCGTCGAGATGCTCTCCCTGAAGACGCTCCTCGAGGCCTGCCTCGTGCTCGAGGAGGGCGTGGCGACCCACCGCGACATCGACTTCGGGATGATGGCCGGCGCAGGCCTTGACCCGCGCCGGGGGCTGATGCCGCCGTTCATGAAGGCCGACGCCGAAGGGCTCGACTCGTTGCTCGAGCGCATGGAGAACGCTCAGGAGCGCTGGGGCGAGCGCTTCACGCCGCCGACGATCCTGCGCCGCCTGGTCGCGCAGGGGCGCCTCGGCCAGAAGTCGGGTCAGGGCTTCTACGCCTACCCGCAGCCCGACGCAGAGCAGCCGGCTGAGGTGGTCAAGCTCGAGAGGCGCCCCGGCGGCGTCGCGATCGCGTGGCTCGCCAACGGCCAGATGAACTCGATCTCGCCGCAGATGGTCGAGGACCTGCGCAAGGTGTGGGACACGGCACGCGGATCGGACTCCCGCCCACCGGCGCGCGCGCTCGTGATCGCCTCCTCGAACCCGTTCCTGTTCTGCGCGGGCGCCGACATCAAGGCGTTCACCACGATGGACGAGGCAGGCGGCCGCCGGCTGCTCGACGAGGCGCACGCCCTGTTCCGCGAGCTCGAAGCCGACGGCGTCGCCACGATCGCCGCCGTCAACGGGCTCGCCTTCGGCGGCGGCTGCGAGCTCGCGATGGCCTGCGACGTGCGCATCGCTGCGCGCTCGGCGCTGTTCGGGCAGCCCGAGATCAAGCTCGGGATCATTCCCGGCTTCGGCGGCACGCAGCGGCTGCCGCGCCTGGTCGGCGTCAACAAGGCGCTCGAGATGAACCTCGTCGGCGATCCGATCCTGGCGGAGGAAGCGTTCGAGCTCGGCCTCGTCAACCGCGTCGTCGACGACCACGAACTGATCGACACCGCGCTGATGTGGGCGCAGCGGCTCGCCGGGCAGGCTCCCCTCGCGCTCGCGCAGATCAAGGCCGTCTCCGGGCGCGGCGACATCGACGAGGGCATCGAGGCCGAGAAGCAGGGCTTCGCGAGCGCGTTCGCGAGCGAGGACGCCAAGGAGGGCATCGCCGCCTTCCTCGGCAAACGCGCGCCGCAGTGGCGGGGCCGCTGAGGATGGCCGCGCCGCAGGCACCGGAGCGCGCGAGCGGCGAGCTCGCGCGCCTCGCGCAACTGATCCGCGAGGCGGACTCGGTCGTCGCGCTGACGGGCGCCGGGATCTCGGTGCCCTCGGGGATCCCCGACTTCCGCACCCCGCGCACCGGCCTGTGGAGCAACGTGGACCCTATGGAGGTCGCGCACATCGACGCCTTCCACCGCGACCCGGCGCGCTTCTGGGCCTTCTACGGCGATCGCTTCGCCTCGCTGCAGGGCAAGCGCCCGAACGGCGCGCACCGAGCGCTCGCCGCGCTCGAGCGCGCCGGGCTGCTCGACGCGCTGATCACCCAGAACATCGACATGCTTCACCGCCGCGCCGGCAGCGCGGAGCCGATCGAGGTGCACGGCTCGATCGCGACCTGCTCGTGCCTGTCGTGCCCGGGCGCCGTGGTCGAGCTCGCCCGCGTGCGCGAGCTGATCGACGGCGCCGCCGACGGCGTGCCGCGCTGCGCCGCCTGTGGCGCGCCGCTGAAGCCCGACGTGGTCCTGTTCGGCGAGCTGCTCGACGCGCGCGCGCTCGCGCGCGCCCAGGAGCTCTGCGCGGGCGCCGACGTGCTGCTGTGCGTCGGCTCCTCGCTCGAAGTGCATCCGGTCGCCGGCCTGCCGCTGCTCACCGAGGGCGCAGGCGGCAGCGTCGCGATCCTCACGCAGGGGCCGACGCCGCTCGACTCGCTGGCGGCGGTGCGCCTGCACGGCGACGTGGTGGCGGAGCTCGAGGGGCTGCTCGCGGCGCTCGGCGTGGGGCTCGAGCCGGCTTCCGCTCGATAGCCGCCGCGCGTTGCGCGCCGATGTCGGGCGCGCCCCGGCGCCTCAGGCCGACGTGCGCGCGACCGTCACGAGATACTCGGCCTGCGCCCTGAAGCTGCCGTCGCCGGCTTCGTTGACCTGCTCGTAGAGCTCGATGAGCTGCTGGCGCAGCTCGCCGTAGCGGCCCTGCTGCTCGAGCGCCGCCTTGGCCATCAGCGTCGGCCCGAGGATGCGCTCGTCGCGCTCGATCCAGGCCTCCACCGACTCGCCCTCGAACCCGACCGTGCGGCGCTCGAACGAGAGCTCGGCGCCGCTGGCGTCGAACAGGCCGCGCACGTGGTCCTCGACGCCCCACGTCGCCGGCGGCTGAAAGCCCTCCGGAGGCGGCGGCATGAACGAGCCCGTGAGCCGGAACAGGCGCCCGACGACGCCCTCCGGCGTCCACGCCGCCACCACGATCGCGCCCCCGGGGCGCGTCACGCGCAAGAGCTCGGCCGTCGCGACGAGCTGGCGGGGCGCGAACATGACGCCGAAGCACGAGGTCACGCGGTCGAAGCTCCCGTCCGCGAACGGCAGCTGCTCGGCGTCGCCCTCGATCAGCTCGACATCGACTCCGGCGGCGCGCGCCCGCTCGCGCTGGTCCTCGAGCAGCTTCGGCGTCAGGTCGAGCCCGGTGACACGCGCGCCCGCGAGCGCGGCCGGGATCGACACGTTGCCGTTGCCGGTCGCCACGTCGAGCAGCTCGATCCCGGTCCCGGCCCCGGCGCGCTCGGCGACGTACTCGCCGACCGACGCGATCCGCTGCGCCACTTCGGGGTAGTCGCCCGCGGTCCACATCGCCCGCTGCCCCTGCTTGATGCCCTCTACATCCATACCCATCGTGACCCCCTTCTCGTTTCAGCCCGTCTTGGCGAGGTCGCGCTCCGGCGAGATCCCCCAGCGCCCGGCGACCTCCGCGAGCTGCTCGTCCACGTCCCAGCGGTCGGCGAGCGCGGGCCCTTCGTGTTCCACGCTCGCGCCCTTCAGCGCCATGCAGCCCAAGTTCTCGCCGATCTGCGCGATCTCCGCGAGCTCCTGCTCGCCCAACAGCTCGGCCGTCTGCGGTCCGACCGCGGCGAGCTCGGCACGCTTGTCCTCGATCGCGCGCGCGGTCTCGCCGGGCTCCTGGATGAGCGTCGGCGCGACGCAGCGGACGGCGGGCTGCGCCAGGTTCCACGCGCACGCGAGCTGCAGCGGGGTCACGCCGTGGCGCTCGGCGAACGGGCGCATCAGCTCGAGCTTCTCGCGCCCGGCGTCGACCCAGCCCGGGGGGCGGAAGCGGCGGTGGTCGTACTCGGGGAACTCGTGTCCCGGCAGGACGTCGTCGTGGAAGAGGCCGCCGTAGTCGACCACGCGCGTGATCACCCCGACGCCCGCCTGCTCGGCGGCTGGCAGGACGAGCCGCCCGGGCCACGGCTCCATCGGGCCGAGGATGATCATCGCCCAGTCGATCAGCTCGCCGAACAGCTCGAAGCAGCGGATCACGTCGAGCGTGAACCCGTTGGCCGGTCCCGGCGCCACCCCGAGCAGCCGCGCGAGCCCGGCCTCGCGCGCCGCGCGCATCCCCTCCCAGACCTCCTCGCTGCTGTAGCCGATGCGGTCGGGGTTGTGCAGGAGCAGCAGGTCGAAGCGCTCGGCGCCGCAGCGCTCGAGGCTGCGCTCGGTCGCCATCCGGATGTAGTCCGCGTAGCGCTCGGGCCCGCGCAGCGACGGGTCGGTGAAGCGCGGAAAGCCCTTCGGCCCCGCGCGCTGCCCCTCGTAGAAGTCGTGCCCGATCGCGCCGATCAGGCAGTAGTCCTCGCGCGGCACGCCGCGCAGCGCCGCTCCGAGCGCGCGGTCGGCCTCGCCCTCGCCGTAGACGTCGGCGCTGATCACGGTGTCGATCCCGCCGCCCGGGCGCAGCAGCGCCTGCAGGCGCTGCTCGCCGACCGGCTCGCCGAAGTGCATGAAGCGCCCGCCGCTCCAGGTGCCGACCGCGGTCGTGGTGGGGTCCATGACCGAGAGCCTAGATGGTTGATTGCAGCGTCGCGGCCGCCTAGACGCCGGGCGCGGTGCGGGCCCGCAGCGCCGCTTCAAGGCGCCCGAGCGCGTGCTCGAGGACCTCGCGGTCGACCCCGGTGTCCTCGGCGCCGTCCTCGCGTCCGAGCGCGCGCTGCGCCTCCCGGGCGACGCCCTCGTGCAGCTGGGCCAGCTCCGCGATCCGCAGCGCGAGGTCCTGGCGGCCCTCGGCGGTCAGCTCGGCGACGGCTGCGGCGAGCGCGCGGTCGAGCCCGACGGCGGCGTGCGCGAGCCGCCCCTGGTCGAAGTCCAGGCGCGCGCGCAGCGTGAGCTCCTCGCAGAGCAGCATGCTCCCGCGCCCTCCGAGCAGTGCCGCCAGGCGCTCCTGCGGGCGCCGCGCCCACGAGGGGTCCCGGCGCCGCCCGCGCCCGCGCGGCGCGGAGGAGATCTCGCGCGCCTGCAACCACTGCCCGTATGCGACCTGCTCGCCCTCGCCCCATCCGGCGCGGATCACCAGCGCCTGTGCCGGTGAGACCTCGCGCACGTAGGGGTCGGCCGCGGCGATCCGGTGCGTGTGCACGACGCGGTTCAGGACACGGACCGCGACGTCCACCTCGCGCTCGCGGTCAAGGCCCGAGAGCCACGCCTGCGCCTGGCTCTCGGCCGACAGCGGCACCGGGTCGACGACCGTCGCGCGCGTCGTCTCGACGTCGGCCGGCTCATCGTCGGCGGGCCGCTCGCGGCCGCGCGCGGCCGCGCGCCGGCGCACCCAGCCGGCGGGTCCGCCGAGCTCCGCCGCCACGCGGGCGCGGCGCGCGCCGATCGTCTCGATCACGACCACGTGCTCGGCCTCGCCGTCAGAGCCGTCGCGCAGCAGGTAGCGCCCGTCGGCCGGGCCGAGGGCCCACGGGAACTCGAGCTGCACGAACACGAAGACCTGCGGGGGCATCGCTTCGCCTTCACCGTATCCTTATGGCCACCGGCCGGTTGCCGTAGGCGGCGAAGCGCCGCCCCGGCGCCCGGCGCAACGCGGAGCGGGAGTCGAGCATGTCTGATGCGGGCAACGTCGCCAAGAACTTGCGCGAGCGACTCGGGAGCGGAACCGAGGACCGGCTCGGGAGGGCCCTCTCGGAACTGCTGGAAAACCCGCTCCTGACGGGGGCCATCGGGCGCGCCGCCGACGCTCGCGAGAAGGCGGCCGCCGCCCAGGAGGTCGCGATGGGGGCGCTGAACCTGCCCTCGGCGGCCGACATCGAACGGCTCACGCGCCGCCTGCGCGCGGTCTCGCACCGGCTGGAGGGGATCGAGGACGGCGTCGACCGGCTCGACCGGGCGCTCGCCCCGAGCGGGGTCGAAGCGCGCCTGTCGGCGATCGAGGCCCAGCTGCAGTCGCTGACCGAGAAGGTCGAAGCGGCGCTCGCGGAGGCGCCCGAGGCCGAGGAGGCCGCTGCGGGCTCCGGGAGCGGGCGCATCCGCCGCAGCCGCCGCGAGGCACCGGACACCGCCGAAGCCTGAGTCACGGCGAGAGCGCGTCGAGCGCCGTGCGGCCCATGCGCTCGGCGCCCGCCAACAGGGCGGAGTCCCCGATGCGCCGCCGCGAGCCGCCGGGGCCGAAGGTGTCCGTGACGGTCAGCAGGCATCCGACCGGGAACGCTTCGGCGCGCCCGAGCGCGAACAACGCCGCGGCCTCCATCTCGACGGCGAGCGCGCCCGCGCGCTCCGGCCGCGCGGCCGGCTCGGGCTCGTAGAACAGATCGGTGCTGACGACAGCGCCGACGTGGCCCTGCGGCGCCGCCTGCGCGAGCGCCGCCGTGATCGCCGGGTCGGCCGCCACCCGCCCGTCGGCGCCCAGCGCGCGCGAGGTGCCGTCCGCGCAGATCGCCTCGCTCGCGATCACGAGCTCGCCGAGCTCGAGCCCGGGCGCGAGCGCGCCGCAGGTCCCGACCCGCACCGCGCGCCGAGCGCCGAGCGCGATCAGCTCCGCGAGCACGATCGCCGCCGAGGGCCCGCCCATCCCGGTCGCCTGGATCGTCATCGGCTCACCGTCGGGTGCAGCGCCGGTGTAGCCCCACAGCCCGCGGTGGTGGTTGAACATGCGCGGCTCCTCGAGCAGCGCCTGCGCGAGCGCGAGCGCGCGCCCGGGGTCGCCGGGCAGCAGCACGCGCTCAGCCAGCGGCGCGGTCGGGTGCAGGTGCAGGGCGGACGGGTGGCTCATCGGCGGCGACTTTAGACTCAGGGGGCTGGGGGCGCTCGGCCGCCCTGGCCGCCCGCCCTGCCGGCACCATCCCCCCGCCCGAGCACGAACCCGTGTCAGAGCCCGCCGAGCTCACCCTCGCCCAGGTGGCCGCCAAGGTCGGAGTCTCCCCTGCGACGATCCGCCGCTGGGTGGGGCGCGGACTCGTGCCGGGCTTCGACGGCCGCTGGACCCCCTCGGCCCTCGCCTACGTGCGGGTCGTCGCGAGGCTGCGCGAGCGCGGCCACTCGCTGGAGCAGATCAAGCGCGCCAGCGACGACGGGCAGCTGGCGATCGGGCCGATCGAGAACCTGCTCAGCTCGCCCGGGCAGCGCCACTCGCTGCGCCACGCCTCGCGCGAGAGCGGCCTGCCGCCGGAGCTGATCGAGCAGCTGTTCGCCGCGATGGGGCTCGGGCCGGTCCCGCCCGAGGGCCTCTCCGACGAGGACGTCCAGATGATGGGCTACGCGGCGGCCGTGCTGGCGGCCGGGTTCCCGCTGCCGGCCTACCTGCAGCTCGTGCGCGTATACGGGCAGGTGATGGCCCAGATCGCCGACGCCGAGGTGCGGCTGATGCACCTCTATGTGCACAAGCCGCTGATGCGCGCGGGCGTCCCGAACGTCGAGATCGCCGAGGAGATGGAGGCGATGGCGCGCGATCTGCTTCCGCTCGCGACGCCGTTCATCGGCTACCTGCACGCGCGGCTGCTCGCGCACTTCGTCGAACAGGACATGATCGGCCACGTCGAGGCCGACCTCGCCGACGAGGCGCTCGAGGAGGGCCGCCTCCGCGTCGCGATCGCATTCGCCGACCTGGCCGGCTACGCGCGCCTGACTGTCGAGCAGGGCGACGAGGCCGCGGTCAGCACGGTCGAGCGGTTCGTCGAGGCCGTCGGCCAGACGCTGCCGGCCGACGCGCGCGTGATCAAGACCCTCGGCGACGAGGTGATGGTCGTCGGCTCCGACGCCGCCGCGCTCGCCGGCTGGGCGGTCGACCTCCAGCGCGGGGTCGCGCCCGAGGAGCCCTCGCCACGGATCGGGATCCACTACGGGCAGGCGCTCTACCGCGACGGCGACTACTACGGGCGCGACGTCAACCAGGCGGCGCGCGTGGTGGCGCGCGCCGGGGGCGGCGAGGTGCTCGTGACGCGCCCGGTCGTGGACGTCGCCGACGGGGTCGACGGCCTCGAGTTCGCCCGCATCGGCGAGGTGCGCCTCAAGGGGTTCTCCGAGCCGACCGAGCTGTTCACGGTCTCCGCGCGCGAGGGCTGAGCGCTGGCGGGCGGCCCGAACCCCGCGCACGGGCCCGGCGCCGAGACCGTCGACGAGGACATCCGCCGCGTGCGGGACGCCGTCCGCGAGGGCGCCCTGTTCGCGCGCGACCGGCCGGTGCTCGCGATGGTCTCCGGCGGGCGCGACTCGACCTGCCTGCTCGACGTCGCGGTCGAGCTGCTCGGCGCTCCGGCGGTCTCGGCGCTGCACGTCAACTACGGGCTGCGCGAGCAGGCCGACGGCGAGCAGGAGCTGTGCGCGGGGCTGTGCGAGCGGCTCGGCGTCGAGCTGACGGTGGTGCGCGCGGGGCCCGCCCCCGAGGACGCCGGCGCGGGGGGAGGGAACCTGCAGGCGTGGGCGCGCGAGGTCCGCTACGGCGAGGCCGAGCGGCTGGCGGGGGCGAGCGACGCGCTGATCGCCACCGGCCACACGATGAGCGACCAGGTCGAGACGATCCTCTACCGCCTGGCCGCCTCGCCGGGACGCCGCGCGCTGCTCGGGATGCCCGCCTCCGACGGGCGCCTGATCCGCCCGCTGCTCGGCGTCGGGCGCGAGCAGACGGCCGCCTACTGCCGCGCGGCCGGGCTCGCGTTCGCCGAGGACGCCTCCAACGAGGACCCCCGTTTCGCCCGCGCGCGAGTCCGCCACGGGCTGCTGCCGGAGCTGCGCGCCGTGCACCCGGGCGCCGACCGAAACGTCGCGCGCACCGCGTCGCTGCTGCGCGAGGAGACCGAGCTGCTCGACGGGCTAGTCGACGCCGAGCTCGGCGGCCGCGAGCAGATCGAGCTCGTCCGGCTGCGCGAGCTGGCTCCGGCGCTCGCGCGGATGCTCGTCGTGCGCCTCGCCGAGCGCGCCGCCGGCACCTTCGTGCCGCAGGCGGGCGATCGCGTCGCCGAGCTGCTGGCGCTCGACGGTCGTGGCGGACCGGCCGAGCTGCACCTGGGGGCGCGCGTGGCCGCCGTGCTCGAGGGCGGCACGTTGCGGATGGTGCGGCTGGCGCCGCGCGAGGGGCGCGCGGGCTATCCGCCGGGGGCGGACTAGACTCCCTGCCGTGGCCACGACCGCGCGCTCACAGAGCGAGCCCGGGCTCGGCGAGGTGCTCGTGACCGCCGAGGCCCTGCAGCAACGCGTCGCCGAGCTGGGTCGCGAGATCACGCGCGACTACGCGGGAGACCGCTCGCTGCTGCTCGTCGGGGTGCTGAAGGGGGCGGTGTTCTTCCTCAGCGACCTGATGCGCTACATCGAGGTGCCGGTCGAGGTCGACTTCATGGCTGTCGCCTCCTACGGCTCGGCGACCGACTCCTCGGGGGTCGTGCGGATCCTCAAGGACCTCGACGCCTCGATCGAAGGACGCGACGTGCTGATCGTCGAGGACATCGTCGACTCGGGGCTCACGCTGCAGTACCTGCTGCGCAACCTCGGCTCGCGCAACCCGGCCAGCCTCGAGGTGTGCGCGCTGCTGACAAAGCCCGAGCGCCGCAAGGTCGACCTGCCCACGCGCTACGTCGGCTTCGAGATCCCCGACCGCTTCGTGGTCGGGTACGGGCTCGACTACGCCGAGCGCCACCGCAACCTGCCGTTCGTCGCGGCGCTGGAGAGCTAGCGCGCCGAGTGCGAACCGCCCGCAGCGGCGGGGCGCAAGCGCCCGGCCGGCCAGGCGGACCCTGGTACGCTAAGGGACCGGTAGCCACGATTCGATACGGCGCCGAGAGCACCAGGACACGACTATGAGCCGTTTCTTCAAGAGCGCCGCATTCCCGATTCTGATCGTCGTGGTGCTCGCCTTCCTGGCGGTCAAACTCGTCACGCCGAGCTCCTCGACGCACAAGACGCACAGCTACCAGACGCTGGTCACGCAGGAGCTGCCCAAAGGCGAAGTCGAAGACGTCCAGTTCAAGAACAAGGGCAAAGTCCTCGAAGTCAAGTACAAGGACAAGGAAAGCGCCGAATTCGGTTACGTCGAAACGGCCGCGCCCGAACTGATCAAGGAACTGCGCACGGCGGGCGTGCACTTCAACGTCGAATCCGAAAAGAGCAGCGCCCTGCTGAGCCTGCTCATGTACATCATCCCGTTCGTCCTGTTCTTCGGGTTCTGGATCTTCCTGATGAACCAGGTCCAGGGCGGCGGCTCGAAAGTGATGTCGTTCGGCAAGAGCCGCGCCAAGCGCATGTCGGCGGACTCGCCGAAGATCACCTTCCGCGACGTGGCGGGTGTCGACGAGGCGGTCGAGGAGCTCCATGAGATCAAGGAATTCCTCGAGAACCCGAAGAAGTTCCAGGCGCTCGGAGCGAGGATTCCAACCGGCGTGCTGCTCTATGGCCCTCCGGGCACCGGCAAGACGCTCCTGGCGCGCGCCGTCGCCGGCGAGGCAGGCGTGCCGTTCTTCTCGATCTCGGGCTCTGACTTCGTCGAGATGTTCGTCGGCGTCGGCGCCTCGCGAGTGCGCGACCTGTTCGAGCAGGCCAAGCAGAACAGCCCCTGCATCATCTTCATGGACGAGATCGACGCGGTCGGGCGCCACCGCGGCGCCGGCCTCGGCGGCGGCCACGACGAGCGCGAGCAGACGCTCAACCAGCTGCTCGTCGAGATGGACGGCTTCGAGGCCAAGGACAACATCATCATGATCGCCGCGACCAACCGGCCGGACATCCTCGACCCGGCGCTGCTGCGCCCGGGCCGCTTCGACCGCCAGATCGCCGTCGACCGCCCCGACCGCAAGGGCCGCGCGAAGATCCTCGAGGTCCACACGCGCGGCAAGCCGCTCGCGAAGGTGATCGACATCGACGCGCTCGCCGGCCAGACGCCCGGCTTCACCGGCGCCGACCTCTCGAACCTGATCAACGAGGCCGCGCTGCTCGCGGCCCGCACCGGCAAGCGCGAGATCGGCCAGGAAGAGCTCGAGGAGGGGATCATGCGCGTGATCGCCGGCCCCGAGAAGAAGACGCGCGTGATGAGCGAGAAAGAGCGCCTCGTCACCGCCTACCACGAGATGGGCCACGCGCTCGTCGGCCACTTCCTCGAGCACTCCGACCCGGTCCACAAGATCTCTGTGATCTCGCGCGGCCAGGCGCTCGGCTACACGATCTCGATGCCGCAGGAGGACCGCTTCCTCACCACGCGCGCCGAGCTCGAGGACACGATGGCGATGACGCTCGGCGGGCGTGCCGCCGAGGAGCTGATCTTCGGCGAGATCACGACGGGCGCCTCGAACGACATCGAGAAGGTCACCCAGACCGCCAAGCAGATGGTGATGCGCTTCGGCATGAGCGACAAGCTCGGTCCGCGCGTCTACGGCCACGATCACGGGCAGCCGTTCCTCGGCCGCGAGTTCTCGACCGAGCCCGACTACTCGGACGAGATCGCGCGCGAGATCGACGACGAGGTGCGGCGCATCATCGAAGCCGCGCACCAGCGCGCGCGCGGGCTCCTGACCGAGCACCAGAGCCAGCTGATCAAGATCTCCGAGATCCTCGTGCGGCGCGAGACGATCGAGAAGGAGGAGTTCCTGGCCCTGCTCGACGGCAAGAGCGAGGCCGAGGTGTTCGGCGACGAAGACGCCGCCAAGCCCGAGCTGCCCGCTCCGCCGGTGGCGCCCGAGCGCAGCGAGCGTGAAGTCCCGCGCACGATCCCCCGCCCCGGCCTCGCCGGCGGCACCGCCGAGATGCGCGGCGAGGACGGCCCGGCCGGGCCGAGCGTCAGCTAGCCGGCTGTTCCCGCGCGCGAGCGCCCGGCGGCCGATCGGCCCGATGTAGGTTGGGAGGCGTGGCTTCGTCCTACCGCCTGATGGGGATCGTCAACGTGACGCCGGACTCGTTCTCGGACGGGGGGCGCTTCATCGCAGCCGATGCTGCGATCGAGCACGGGCGCGAGCTGCTCGCCGAGGGCGCCCACATCCTCGACATCGGAGGCGAGTCGACGCGCCCGGGCGCCGAGCCGGTCGCCGCGCAGGAGGAGCTCGAGCGGGTCGAGCCCGTGCTCGCGGGCCTGTCCGGAGCAAAGGGGGCGCAGATCTCGATCGACACATCCAAGCTGGCGGTCGCCGAGCGCGCGCTCGCGCTGGGCGCGAGCATCGTCAACGACGTGAGCGCGTTCCGCGCCGAGCCGGAGCTGGCGGGCCTCCTCGCCGACAGCGGCGCCGAGTGCTGCCTGATGCACATGCTCGGCGAGCCGCGCACGATGCAGGAGGACCCGCGCTATGAGGACGTGGTCGACGACGTCAAGGCGTTCCTGCTCGAGCGGCTGCGGTTCGCGGTCGGCGAGGGGATCGCCGAGGAGCGCATCATGCTCGACCCGGGGATCGGCTTCGGCAAGACGGCCGCGCACAACCTCGAGCTGCTGCGCCGGCTCGGCGAGATCGTCGCGCTCGGGCGCCCGGTGGTGATCGGGACCTCGCGCAAGGGCTTCCTCGGAAGCCTCGCTCCGGGCGCCCCCGGGCCGCTGCAGCGGCTGCCCGGGACGATCGCCACGAACGTGCTCGCGCTCGAGCGCGGCGCGCGCGTGTTCCGCGTCCACGACGTCGCGCCGGTGCGCGATGCGCTGGCCGTGGCTGCTGCTACGTTGGGCGAGCGATGGACCCAGAGCGGGGCGCAGACGACGGCGACGAGCTAGACGACGAGGGCGAGGACCTCGACGAGGAGCGCGAGCAGGGTGCCGAGGCCGTCACGATCGAGATCACCGGCCTGTCGCTGTACACGCACCACGGCGTCAGCGAGGCCGAGCGCGAGGTCGGCCAGCGCCTGGTGCTCGACCTGCGGCTCGACGTCGGTGAGACCGACGCGACCGTGACCGACTCGATCGAGGACACGATCGACTACGCCGAGGTCTGCCAGCTCGTCGCGCTGGTGGCTCAGCAGCGCTCGCACCGCACGCTCGAGCGGCTGTGCAGCACGATCGCCGACCGGCTGCTGTCCGACTACGAGCTCGAGGGGGTCTGGGTGAAGGCGAGCAAGCCCGAGCCGCCGATCGCGCTCTCCGTCGAGGAGGTCTCCGTCGAGGTGTGGCGCGAAGCCGAGGGGTAACCTCCGCGTCCCGCCGGCGAGCGACCAAAGGAGCGACATGAGCACCACGATCGACACGGGCGACCGCGAGACGCAGAGCGCGGGCGCGCGCTTCCGAGCCGCCGTCGAGGCCAGCGACATGCAGGCCGCGACCGAGCTGTTCTCGGCCGACATCGTGTTCCACAGCCCCGCGACGTTCCACCCGTTCGTCGGGCGCGAGACCGTCACGAGGCTGCTCGCGCTGGTGGCCGAGACCTTCGAGGACTTCCGCTACACCGACGAGCTGCAGGCCGGCGAGGAGGTGCACGGGCTGATCTTCCGCGCCGCGATCGGCGGGCGCGAGATCGAGGGCATCGACCTGCTGCGGACCGGCGCCGACGGACTGATCGAGGACTTCACGGTGATGCTGCGCCCGATCTCGGGGCTGCTGCCGTTCGCCCAGGCGATGGGCGAGAAGGTCCAGGCCGCCGGCCTGTCGACCACCCGCGCGTGAGCGCCGGCCCGGGCGCGGCGCGCGCGCAGGCGCGCGCCGGGCTGCTGGGGCTCGGCTCGAACGTCGGGGGGGACGCCGCGGGCGACGGGCGCCGCGCGAACCTGCAGCGCGCGGTCGACGGCCTCGCCGGAAGCGGCATCGAGGTGCTCGCCAGCTCGAGCACCTACGACACCGACCCCGTCGGCGAGGTGCTCGACCAGCCGCCGTTCCTGAACGCCTGCCTGCTCGTGCGCACGGCGCTCGAGCCGCTCGCGCTGCTCGACGCGGTCAAGGCACTCGAGCGGCGTCTCGGCCGCGAGCCCGGCCAGGTCCGCCACGGCCCGCGCTCGATCGACATCGACATCCTGCTGCTCGGCGACGAGCGCGTCGAGCACGCGCGCATGCGCCTGCCGCACGAGGAGCTGCTGCGCCGGCGCTTCGTGCTGATCCCGGCGCTCGAGCTCGACATGGAGCTGCGCACCCCCTCCGGCGAGCGCCTGGCGGACGCGCTGGCCGCGCTGGACGTCGAGGAGGGCGTGCGCTGGGCCGGCCCGCCCCTGGCGCTGCCTCACTCGTAGCGGATCTCCCAGCGCCGGCGCAGCGCGGCGCGCCGCTCGGCCAGCCCGCGGCGCACGCGCCGGGTCCTCGAGCGCGGCGCCGAGGCGCCCGCCGCCGCGGCGGGCTCCTCGTAGCGCCGGCGCGCGCGGCGCAGCTCGTCCAGGCGCGCCTCCATCGCCTTCGCCCGCGCCGGGCCCAGGTCGACGGGCGCGTTGCGGTCCTTGATCGCGACCAGCCCGATGTCGAACTGCACCACGACGTTCAGCAGGTGCCTGCGCGCCCAGACCCGCATCGGCCTCGGCAGCAGCCCGAAGTAGCCGTTGTAGCGATAGCGCACGAACGTCCTGCGGAACGTCGTCTCGCTCTCCTCCGCGGCCGAGCCTTTCAGAACCTGGGGTTCGAAGAAGTCGAACGAGCGCTCGCTGAAGTTGTGCAGGTGGTACGGGTTGACTTGATGGTGCTCGGTGAGCGTGACGTAGGGCAGCGACAGCAGCAGCTCGCCGTCGTGGCGCATCACGCGGTAGATCTCACCGATCGCGAACAGGTAGTCCCCGACGTGCTCGAGCGTGTGCCGCGAGACCACCTCATCGACGCTGTCGTCGGGAAACGGCAGCGGGTCGGAGCCCAGGTCGAGCACGACCTCGGCCTTGGGGTCGATGTCGATGTTCACGAAGCCCGGGATGTAGGTCTTGCCCGCGCCGAGGTTGAGCTTCAGCGGCGCGGGCGGCTGCCCGGGCGCCGTCTCCTCGCTGTCGGTTCCCTGTCGCGGTGACGCGCTCATCTCTGGGGTGCGGGCGCCTGTGCGGCGGGCGTGCGCCCCCGGTGCGGTTCGCCGCCGTGCCCGGCGCCAAGCGTATTCGATGGGCGCGCTCGTGGCGCCCGGGATCGGGGAGGGGGTGCGCTGGGCAGGGCCACCCCTGGCCTGCCCAGCGCCCGGCCCTCGCGGCTGAGGCTCCGGCGGAAGGAGGGCGCCCGGCCTCAGTGCACGATGATCTTCCCGCGCATGCCTTCGGCTTCGTGGATCGTGCAGCGGTAGCTGAACGTCCCCGACCGGGTGAAGCGGACCGTGTAGGAGCCGTTGCCCATCGTGCGGGAGTGGAAGCCGTGGAAGGTGACGTTGTGTTCGGTGCCGCCGTCCTCCCAGCGCCAGGTGACCGAGTCGCCGCGCCTGATCGACAGCGTGGAGGGGTGGAAGCGGGTGTTCTTCAGCACGACGGTGTGGCTGGATGCGGAGCGCGCGCCGCCGAACGCCGCCTGGGGGTTGAGCGCCACCGCGGCCAGCGCCAGCGCGGCCAGGAGGCCAACTCGTGTCCTGTTCATCGCGGTGCTCCTTGATCGGGTCGGGGGAGGGGTCTCTGATCGCGGGCCTCGGACCTCGGATGGCCCTCGCCCCACAAAGGACGCCACACCCGCGCGATCCTTCCCCGTCCGGACGACGAATGTTCGGCCGGCGCGGCGGCGCGGCGTGAGCCCGTCAGGACACCGTCGCACGGTCGTCCCAGCTCGCGAGCGCCAGCAGCGTCACGGGTGGGACTCCGCGGCCCGCGATCACGCACAGGTGGCCGTCGCGAACCCATGTGACCACGGCGGCGTCGCCGACCCGCGAGACCCGGTAGGCGGTGCCGTGGCGCCAGCGCACGCTGCCCGCGGCGGTGCTCAGCGCGGGTGCGGGTGCGCCGTGCACGATCGCGTAACCGACGCGGCGGCCGGCTTCGTCGGCGTAGTAGACGGTCGTGACCGGCCGGCCCGCGATCTCGCCGCTGCCGGTGCCGACCGCGCGCCAGCCGAAGCGCTCGCCCCAGTAGGGGAACGCGACGCCGTCGACCGCGGCCGAGAGCTGCGCGTGGTGAGCCGGGCTCTCCGCCGGGGCGGGCATCGTCGCCCGCCCGAGCGCGAGCGCGGAGGCGTGCTGCAGCGAGATCTCGCTGCCGCCGCCCGAGCCCGACAGCGCCAGCACCAGCACGATCGCGATGGCCGCGGCCGCCGCGCCGGCGGCGCCGAGGCGCCAGCCGAGGCCACGGCGGCGCCCGCGACGGGAGCCACCGGAGGCCTCGTCGGCCATCGCCTGCACCCGCTCGTGCAGGTGCACAGGCGCCTGCACGTCGACCGCGTGCAGCCGCTCGAGCAGACGTGCCTCGCCGTCAGGGATCTGTTCGCTCATGGGCTCTCACCACGTGATAGGACTCCGCCGGGGCTGCGGCCTTCCCGTACCGGCCCAGCCGCCGGGCGCGGTGGGTCGGCCTGACTGCGCGCGCCGCTGCCGGGGCGCGCGGCAGCGCTCGCCGGCGGCTCGCCCTCGAGATCGCGCACGACCTGCCTGCGCGCTCTGAACAGGCGTGTGGTCAGCGTCGCCTCGCGCACGTTGAGCGCGCGCGAGGCTTCGCGGTAGGAGAGGCCGAGCACGTCGACCGCGACCAGCGCGAGACGGAAGTCCTCGGGCAGGCGCGCGATCTCCTCGTACAGGGCCTGCACCTCGGCGGCCTGCTCGGGACGCGCGGTCGGGCGCGGGTCGGCCGCCACCACGTCCTCGAGCGCGGCGGCCGTCACGGGCCGGCGCGAGGCGGTGCGCCGGCCGGTGAGGAACGTGTTGCGGAGCACGCGCATCAGGTAGTAGGCGTCGTCGTCGCCATGCAGGATGCGCGGGCGCGCGAGCACGCGCGCGAACGTCTCCTGCACGAGGTCCTCGGCATCCTCGCGCGAGCCGCACAGAGCCCACGCGGCCCGGTAGAGCCGGTCGACGTGCTTCGGGAGCGATTGCGGATCGAGCTTTCGCATCTCGGTCTGGGAAGCGCCTCTTTCCGGGAGCCCGCCCGCCCGGCCCCCGGCCCTCTCAACAAACGACTGTAGCGCCGGGAAGGATCCGGGCGCGCACACCGTCCTGTTGTTCGAGAGGGGCCGGTGCGCGATACCGGCCCGGAAGCCGCACGAGGGGACCCGCAGATGACGCTCGCGACGATCAAGCTCACCGCCGCCGTGCTGTTGGGCTCCGCGGCGCTCGCGCTGCCGGCCCAGGCGATCTCGGAAACGACGGCGCCGGCCCCGAGCGTGACGGCCGAAAACGCCGGCCTCTACGAACACCACTGGAACCCGTCGAGCGTCGGAGTCGGCGCAGGCGCCAGCGTGCAGTTCTCCAACCCGACGGCGGTGCCGCACGGCATCAGATGGATCGCGACGCCCGGCGGCGCGAACCCGGCCTGCGCCGCCGGCGTGCCGGTCGCGGGCGGGACCTCCTCGTCGGGGACCGGCTGGAGCGGGAGCTGCACGTTCACCGCCGCCGGCACCTACACGTACTACTGCACGGTCCACGGCGCCGCCATGAGCGGCACGATCGTCGTCGGCGGGCCGCCGACGACGCCGGCCCCGCCGCCCACCCTGCCGCCGAGCTATCCGGAACCGACCCCGGGCCCGTCCCCAGGCCCCGCCCCAGCGCCCGGCTCGCCGGGCGCGCCCCACACGTCGGCGCTTTCGGCGCTGCGCGTGCACCAGGGCGATCACGGCAGCGCCGTGCGAGGGTCGCTGGATGTCTCGGCGGCGGGCGGCGGGGAGCGGCTGGAGGTCGAGCTGCTCGCCGCGTCGGCGGCGCTCGCGGCACGCAGCGCGGCCACGGCGCGCGTCGGGCTGCTCGTGCGCTCGCACGTGGCGGCGGGGACGGTCGCCTTCACGGTCGGGCTCGACCGGCGCGCGCGCTCGGCGCTGCGGCGCCGCGGGCACCTGGTCGTGACCGTGCGCACGCTGCTGGGCCCGGCGGGCGGCGGGCCCGCCGCGCTGGCGCGGCGCCTCAGCCTGAGCCGTTGAGCGTGGCCGAGTAGGAGGGCAGCCACTCGGCCGGCAGCGTGCCGGGCGGGACTTCGCCGCTGAGCGGCGGGAAGTAGTCGGGTAGGCGCTCGCAGGGCCGCCCGGCCAGCAGCGGCCGCACGTCGCCGATGCTCGCAAGCAGCCGGATCGTGCTCCCGATCTGCAGGTCGGCCGCGTTCGGCCGCTCGCCGCCGAGGAGCCCCTCTTCGATCCAGCCGTCGATCCGGTCGAGCTGGCCGGGGAGCGCCGCCAGGTCGGCGCGGGCGTTCGCGTCGTCGGCGTGGTTGCGGATCGCCATCAGCCGCGCCGTCAGCGGCAGCGCCGGGCGCAGCATCGGGCGCGGCAGCAGCAGCCGTGCGTCGCCCGCGTAGCTCTCCATCGCCTCCGGGCGCCTCAGGAAGGCCGCGTCGATCAGCCGCCTCGGGACGCTCTGCAGCACCTCATCGCCCCAGCGCTCGGCCTCGAGCACGCGCGCGTAGGACTCCTCGCCCGGAGCCGGCAACAGCGGCGGCTCGGGCGCGAGCTGATCGAGCCGGCGCATGATCGCGCGCGAGCCGACGAGCCGCTCGCTGCCGCCCTCGCGCGTGAGCCGCATGCCGGGGACGGTGAACCCGCCCCAGAGCAGCGGGCCGGCGAGCAGCTGCGACAGCGGCAGCAGGTCCACGCGCCGGTACGCGATGCCCTTCAGGCGCAGCGCGGCTTCGACCGCGGCGCACGGGTGCGAGCCGGGCAGCACGTACAGCCTGGGGACGCGCTCAGCCATCTGCGGGCCGAGCATAATGGTTCGCCGATGCTGCTCGCCGTCGACGTCGGGAACACGCAGACGCACTTCGGGACCTTCGAGGGCCGGCGTCTGCTCGAGCACTGGCGCTTTGCGACCGTGCGGCAGTCGACCACCGACGAGCTCGGCGCGGCACTGCGCAACCTGCTCGAGCTGCGCGGCTGCTCGTTCGAGGAGATCGACGGCTCGATCGTCTCCTCGACCGTGCCCCAGCTCGAGCCCGAGTGGACGGAGGTCGCCACGCGCTACCTCGGTCACGAGATGCTCGCCGTCGGGCCCGGCACCCGCACCGGGATGGCGATTCGCTACGACAACCCGCGCGAGATCGGCGCCGACCGGCTCGTGAACGCCGTCGCTCTGCGCGAGCGCTTCGACGGCCTCGCGGTGTGCGTCGACTTCGGCACGGCGACCACCTTCGACGTCGTCTCGGCCGAGGGCGAGTACCTCGGCGGCTCGCTGATGACGGGGATCGAGATCTCCCTGGAAGCGCTGAGCGAACGCGGCGCGCGGCTGCCGAAGATCGACCTCGCGCCGCCGCGCAGCGTGATCGGCAAGAACACGGTCGACGCGATTCGCTCAGGGGTCGTGTACGGCTATGCGGGCGCGATCGACGCGATCCTGCGGCGCCTATACGACGAGCTCGGCGAGCGCGCCGACGTCGTCGCGACCGGCGGCCTGGCCAGGCTCGTGGTGCCCTACTCGGAGGAGATCGACGAGGTCGACGACCTGCTCACGCTGACGGGGCTCCGGCTGCTCCACGAGCGCAACAGCTGAGCGGCGCCCAGCGGTGGCATGCGGCGCACCCCACCGGCGCCGACAGGCGCCTCATCAAAACGATCTTTAATGGCTTGATGGACTCGACCGCGCGACTTCGCGAGAGCTTTGACCTCGGCCCGCTGACGGTGCCCAACCGTGTGCTGCTCGCACCGCTGGCCGGGATCGGCAACTGGTTCGTGCGCCTGCAGGCCAAGCGCTACGGCGCCGGCATGGCGGTCTCGGAGATGGTCTCCTCACACGCCGTCCACCACGGCAACGAGAAGACCTGCCGCGAGATGCTTCGCATCGACCCGCGCGAGCGCGAGGGCGGGCCGGTCTCGATCCAGCTGTTCGGGGAAGACCCGGCGATGATGCGCTCGGCCGCCGCCACGGTCGCCGCGCGCGGCGCCGACGCGATCGACATCAACATGGGCTGCCCGGTGCCGAAGGTGCGAAAGACGGGCGCCGGCGTGCAGCTGCTCGCCCACCCGGACCGCGCCGTCGAGGTTGCCCGCGCCGCCGTCGAGGGCGCCGCGCAGGCGCGCGGCGCCGGCGCCGTGCCGGTGACCGTCAAGCTGCGCTCGGGCCTCCTCGCGGGGGACGTGAGCGGCGCCCGGCTCGCCCATCGCCTGGTCGAAGAGGCAGGCGTGGCGGCGATCGGGTTTCACCCGCGCTCGGCCGCCGTGCACCACAAGGGCAGCCCCGACTACGAGCTGGCGGCGGCGCTGGTCGAGAGCCTGCCGGCGCCGGTGATCCTCACCGGCGGCCTCCGCGACGCGCCGGCCGCGCGCGAGGCCTTCGAGCGCACCGGCGCTGCCGCGGTGATGCTGGCGCGCGGGTCGCTCGGCAACCCGTGGCTGTTCGAGCGCCTGCTCGGCCGCCGCGAGCGCGAGCCCGATCCCGCCGAGGTCGCCGCCGAGCTCGACTGGACGATCGGGCGCGCCGTCGAGCACCTCGGCGAGCCGCGCGCGACCCGCTACCTGCGCAAGTTCTACCCCTGGTACATCCCGCGCCTGGGGCTCGACCAAGCCCGCGCGCGGCGCCTGCTCCAGGAGCTCCAGAGCGCCGATGAGGTGGCGCTCGCGAGGGCGTTTCTGGCACTTGCGCGCGAGCCGCGCGAGCTGCTCGTCTAGCGCACCTGCCCCCGCTATACTGCTGCGCTCGCAACAGCCCCCGGGCCGTGCGAGTCCCCCGCTGAGAGCGGGGTTTTCCGTGTCGGCGGGGGGTCCACACCGATCGAAGGTTCCATGCCGAAGGACGTCATCCTCACCCCAGAAGGCCTGCAGAAGCTCAAGGACGAGCTCGAGCTGCTGTCGACCGAGAAGCGGCGTGAAGTCGCCGAGCGCATCAAGGAGGCCCGCGAGTTCGGCGACATCGCCGAGAACTCCGAGTACGACGACGCCAAGAACGAGCAGGCGATGGTCGAGAGCCGCATCGCCCAGCTGCAGGAGAAGCTGCGGATGGCGACGGTGATCCAGGCCAAGGACCTCTCGACCGACGTCGTCCAGGTCGGCTCGGTCGTACACGTCAAGGACGAGAAGACCGGCAAGTCGGTCAAGTACACGATCGTCGGCTCGGCCGAGGCCAAGCCGCAGGAGCACAAGCTCTCCAACGAGTCCCCCGTCGGCCGCGCGCTGCTCGGGCGCAAACGCAACGAGACGGTCGCGGTCAAGGTCCCGCGCGGCCCCGCGCGCAAGCTCAAGATCACGAAGATCGACGTCGGCCTCGACTAGATAGGCTCGCGGCCATGAGCGGAGCCGAGCAGCGGCCCGATCCGCCTGCCGCCGGCGCCGGGGAGCCGGAGGGAGCCCGGCACGGGCTGCAGGAGCTGATCGCCGAGCGCCGCGCCAAGCGCGAGCGCCTGCGGGCCGCCGACCCCGATGCCTTCCCGTCGTCCTTCGCGGGCGCCGAGCCGGTGGCGGAGGTGCTCGCCGCCTACGAGCACCTCCAGGCCGGCGAGGAGACCGACGAGCGCCACCGCGTCGCGGGCCGGATCACGGCGCGGCGCGGCTCCGGCAAGGCGGCGTTCCTGGACCTCGTCGACCGCACCGGCAAGATCCAGCTGCACGCGCGCCAGGATGTGCTCGGCGAGGAGCGCTACGGGCTGCTCGTCTCGCTCGACCTCGGCGACCTCTTGGGGATCGACGGCGCCGCGATGCGCAGCCGCCACGGCGAGGTCTCGCTGCGCGTCGAGGACTTCCGGATCCTCGGCAAGGCGCTGCGCCCGCCGCCGGACAAGCACCACGGCCTCAGCGACGTCGAGACGCGCTACCGCCACCGCGAGCTCGACCTGATCTCGAGCGAGGAGAGCCGGCGGCTGTTCGTCGACCGCGCGCGGATCGTCTCGGCTGTGCGTGCGGCGCTCGACGGCGACGGGTTCGTCGAGGTCGAGACCCCTGTCCTGCAGCCGCTCTACGGAGGCGCGATGGCGCGCCCGTTCACCACTCACCACAACGCGCTGGACCGGGATCTCTACCTGCGGATCGCCACCGAGCTCTATCTCAAGCGGCTGATCGTCGGCGGGCTCGAGCGCGTATACGAGCTCGGCAAGGACTTCCGCAACGAGGGTGTCTCGCACAAGCACAACCCCGAGTTCACGATGGTCGAGTGGTATGAGGCCTACGCGGACTACGAGGGCGCGATGCAGCGCACCGAAACGATCGTGCGCGCGGCCGCGAAGGCCGCCGGCTACGCGGGCGAGCTCGAGCTGGCCGAGCCGTGGCCGCGGGTCGGGTTCGTGGCGGCGATCCGCGAGGCGACCGGCGTCGACCTCGGCGAGCACCCGAGCTCCGAGGCGCTCGCCGGCGAGATCGAGCGGCGCAAGCTCGAAGTGGGCACGGGTGGCCTGTGGTTCGAGATGGCCGACGACCTCCTGTCCAAGTACGTCGAGCCGACCCTGATCTCGCCGACGTTCGTGATCGACTACCCGAAGGAGATCTCCCCGCTCGCGCGCGAGCGGGCCGACGACCCCGAGATCGTCGAGCGCTTCGAGGCGTTCGCCGGCGGGATCGAGATCGCCAATGGCTTCAGCGAGCTGATCGACCCCGATGAGCAGCGCGCGAGGTTCTCCGCCCAGCAGCGCCTCGGGACCCTCAGCGAGGGCGAAGCCGAGACGATGCCCTATGACGAGGCCTACGTGCAGGCGCTCGAGCAGGGCATGCCGCCGACCGCCGGCGTCGGGCTCGGCATCGACCGGCTTGTCATGCTTCTGACTCATCGCGAGTCGATCCGCGAGGTCGTGCTGTTCCCGGCGATGCGCGACTGACGCGCGCAACCGGCGAGCGCCGGCGGCCGGCTTCCTAGAATGGGTGTCAGCCGGTCCGCTGGGCCGGGCCGCGCGATGGCACCGGGCGGGCGCGGAAGCGCCGTCGCAGGGCGCCTGCCGGGTGCCTGTAGCGATCGGTCACGAGCATGGACGGGTGTTCGGGCGCGGCGATCAAGCAGCGGCTCGGGGCTGCCGATGACCCCGATAGAGCCGGGGGACCGGTTGGTAGACTGCTTGGCCTAGGCGTCATAAGGACCACCAAAAGACCCTTGGGGGCACCGCCCCGCAGGAAGGAAGCACAATATGTTCGAGCGGTTCACAGAAAGGGCACGGCAGGTGGTGGTCCTCGCGCAGGAGGAGGCGCGGACCCTCAAGCACAACTACATCGGCACCGAGCACATCCTGCTCGGGCTGCTGCGCGAGGAGGAGGGCCTGGCCGCTCGGGTCCTCGAGAGCCTCGACATCACGGTCGAGCGCGTGCGCGCGCAGGTGGTGCGGATCGTCGGCTCCGGTGAGGAGGTCACCTCCGGGCAGATCCCGTTCACGCCCCGCGCGAAGAAGGTGCTCGAGCTGGCGCTGCGCGAGGCGCTCAGCCTCGGCCACAACTACATCGGCACCGAGCACATCCTGCTCGGCCTCGTGCGTGAGAACGAGGGCGTCGCGGCGCGTATCCTGCTCGACTTCGACGCCGACTCGGAGAAGATCCGCAACGAGGTCATCCGCATGCTCTCCGGCCCGGGCGGTCGCCGCCAGGGCGCTTCCAGCGGCAGCGGCGCCGGTGCCGGTGCGCCCGCAGGCGAGGGCAAGAAGTCATCGAAGCTGCTCGACCAGTTCGGGCGCAACCTGACGAAGCTGGCCTCCGAGGGCAAGCTCGACCCGTGCGTCGGTCGCGAGACCGAGATCGAGCGGATCATGCAGATCCTCTCGCGCCGCACGAAGAACAACCCCGTGCTGGTCGGTGAGCCCGGCGTCGGCAAGACCGCCGTGGTCGAGGGCCTCGCCCAGCGGATCACGAGCTCCGAGGTTCCCGAGCTGCTCAAGAACAAGCAGATCTACACGCTCGACCTGGCCGCCCTGGTCGCGGGCTCGAAGTACCGCGGCGAGTTCGAGGAGCGCCTCAAGAAGGTGATGAAGGAGATCACCCAGCGGGGCGACATCATCCTGTTCATCGACGAGCTCCACAACCTCGTCGGCGCGGGTGCCGCCGAGGGTGCGATCGACGCCGCCTCGATCCTGAAGCCGGCGCTCGCGCGCGGCGAGCTGCAGACGATCGGCGCGACCACGCTCGACGAGTACCGCAAGTACCTGGAGCGCGACTCGGCGCTCGAGCGGCGCTTCCAGCAGATCCGCGTCGACGAGCCGACGATCGACCAGACCGTCGAGATCCTGACCGGGCTGCGCGACCGCTACGAGCAGCACCACAAGGTGCAGATCACCGACGAGGCGCTGCGCGCCGCGGGCGAACTCGCCTCGCGCTACATCTCAGACCGCTTCCTGCCCGACAAGGCGATCGACCTGATCGACGAGGCCGCCTCGCGGATGCGGATCAAGTCGATGACCTCGCCGCCGGCGAACCGCGAGCTCGAGGACGAAGTCGAGAAGACGCGGCGCGAGAAGGAGGCTGCGATCGAGGCCCAGGAGTTCGAGAAGGCCGCCTCGCTGCGCGACAAGGAGCGCAAGCTGACGAACAAGAAACGCGAGCTCGAGCAGGCCTGGGAATCGGGTGAGTCCGGCGAGCGTCCGGCGATCGGCGAGGAGGAGATCGCCGACATCGTCTCGATGTGGACGGGCATCCCCGTCTTCAAGCTGACCGAGGCCGAGACGCAGAAGCTGATGCGCATGGAGGACGAACTCCACAAGCGCGTGATCGGCCAGCACCCGGCGATCGAGGTCATCTCGAAGGCGATCCGGCGCTCGCGCGCGGGCCTCAAGGACCCGAAGCGCCCGACCGGCTCGTTCATCTTCCTCGGCCCGACCGGCGTCGGCAAGACCGAGCTCGCGCGGACCCTCGCCGAGTTCCTGTTCGGCGACGACGACGCGCTGATCCGGATCGACATGTCCGAGTACATGGAGAAGCACGCGGTCTCGCGCCTGGTCGGCTCGCCTCCGGGCTACATCGGCTATGACGAGGGCGGCCAGCTGACCGAGGCCGTGCGCCGCAAGCCCTACTCGGTGCTGCTGCTCGACGAGATCGAGAAGGCGCACCCGGACGTGTTCAACATCCTGCTGCAGATCCTCGAGGACGGGCGGCTGACCGACGCGCAGGGGCGCACGGTCGACTTCCGCCACGCGATTGTGATCATGACCTCGAACATCGGCGCCGCCGAGATCGCGCGCAACACGCCGCTCGGCTTCGCGGTCTCGGAGGACGAGACCGGGATCAGCTACGACGACATGAAGAACCGGATCATGGGCGAGCTGAAGAAGGTGTTCCGGCCCGAGTTCCTGAACCGCATCGACGACGTGATCGTCTTCCACAAGCTGCAGAAGGCGGAAATCAAGCAGATCGTCGAGCTGCTCCTGCTGCGGATCCGGGAGTCGATGGCCGAGCGCGAGCTGCAGCTCGAGCTGACCGAGCCCGCCAAGGAGATGCTGGTCGAGAAGGGCTGGGACCCGGCGATGGGGGCGCGGCCGCTACGCCGCGCGATCCAGCGCTACATCGAGGACCCGCTCGCCGACTTCGTGCTGCGCGAGCAGCTGACGCCGGGCGCGACCGTCGTCGTCAACCCTGCCGCCGACGGCGACGGGGAGAGCGAGGTCAAGCTCTCGATCGTGCAGCCCAAGAAGCAGAAGACCCCGGTCGGGGTCGGCGCCGAGGGCGGCTCGGGCGACGAGCCCGAGCTGGGCGAGGGCGGCGAGGACGTCGTCCCGGACGCGCCTCCCGCGGACGAGTCCTAGGCAGCGGCGCGACGGCTCTGCAGGGCGGCGGAGCCGTCCCCGCCGGCACGTAGTCTCGGCGGGTGCCGCGTAGAACCGTTCACGTCTGCTCCGACTGCGGCGCCCAGGAGGCCAAGTGGCACGGCCAATGCCCGTCCTGCGGCGCGTGGAACACGCTCGTGGAGGAGGCGCTGCCCGAGCCGTCCGCGGGCGCATCCGCGCGCCGTGGCGCGCGTTCCGGCGCCCGCGCAGCCTCGCCGCGGCCCCTGCGCGAGGTCGGCTCCGCGCCCGTAGCGAGGCTCTCGAGCGGGATCGGCGAGCTCGACCGCGTGCTCGGCGGCGGCCTCGTGCCGGGCTCGCTGACGCTGCTCGGCGGCTCGCCCGGGATCGGCAAGTCGACGCTCACGAACATGGTGCTGGGGAACCTTGCGGGCGCCGGAGCGGCGACGCTGTACGTCAGCGGCGAGGAGTCGGCCGAGCAGGTGAGGCTGCGGGCCGAGCGGCTGGCGGTCGCAGGTGAGGGCGCCGGCGCGGCGATGGATGTGCCGATCCTGGCCGAGACCGACCTCGACGTCGTGCTCGACACGCTGGCCGCGCTGCGCCCGCAGGCGTGCGTGATCGACTCGGTGCAGACGCTGCGCGCCGGCGAGCTGTCGAGCGCGCCCGGCTCTGTGGGGCAGGTGCGCGAGGTGGCGGCGAGAGTGATGGAGCTCGCCAAGGAGCAGGGCACGGCGGTGATCCTGGTCGGGCACGTGACGAAGGACGGCGCGCTCGCGGGGCCGCGCGTGCTCGAGCACCTGGTCGACTGCGTGCTGCAGTTCGAGGGCGAGCGCGAGCGCCCCTACCGGGAGCTGCGCGCGCTGAAGAACCGCTTCGGGTCGACCAACGAGGCGGGGCTGTTCGAGATGCGCCAGGCCGGGCTGGTCGAGGTGCTCGACGCCTCCGCACGCTTCGTCGCCGAGGCGACGCGCGCGCCCGGCAGCGCCGTGCTCGCGACGATGGAGGGCTCGCGCCCGCTGCTGGTCGAGGTGCAGGCGCTGGTCGCGCCCTCCGAGCTCGAGCAGCCGCGGCGCGTGGTCTCGGGCCTCGACCGCAACCGGCTCGCGCTCGTGCTCGCGATCCTCGCGCGCCACGGCGGTATCCCGACCGGCCGCGCGGACGTGTTCGTGAACGTCGTCGGCGGGGTGCGCCTCGACGAGCCGGGCTGCGACCTGGCGGTCGCGCTGGCGGTCGCCTCCGCGAGCGCGGGGGTGCCGCTCGCCGGCGCGGATCCCGGGCATCCGCAGGCCTGCTTCGGCGAGCTCGGCCTGACCGGCGAGCTGCGCTGGGTCGGCCACCCCGAGCGCCGCGTGCAGGAGGCCGCGCGGCATGGCCTCACCGACGTGATCTGCCCGCCCGAGAGCGGCCCGGGGGCGCGAGCTGCGGCGACGCTGCGCGAGGCGCTCGCGATGGCGCTGCCGGGCGCGCCGCGGGCCTCGCGTGGGCGCCGCCGCACGGCCGCGCAGGAGCACGACCCGGAGCTCGCCACGAGCGCTCTCTGAGGTACGCGCGATGTCGGCCCCAGGAGCTCCCGGTGCCTCGAGAAGGGCTCTGCAGAGCCCTTCGCGCCGTCAACGAGACGCTAAGGAATCGCTAAATGTCCTAGAATTGGGGTCGTGGCTCCTCGATCCGGTGAAGACGTAGACAACGCGCTCAGACCGGATCCGGGGTTGATGCGGGCGCTCGAGATGATCGCGCCCGGCACTCCGCTGCGGGAGGGGCTCGAGAGCATCCTGCATGCGCGTACCGGCGGGCTGATCGTGATCGGCGAGCCGGAGGATCTGAGCTTCCTGTTCTCGGGCGGGATCAAGCTCGACATCGACTACTCGCCGGCGTTCCTCTACCAGGTCGCGAAGATGGACGGGGCGATCATCCTGAACGCGAATGCGAACAAGATCGCGATGGCGAACGTGCAGCTGATGCCCGACCCGACGATCCTCTCGCACGAAACCGGCACCCGGCACCGCACCGCCGAGCGCGTCTCCAAGCAGACCGACGCGCTCGTGATCGCCATCTCCCAGCGCCGCGAGGTCGTCTCGGTGTACGTCGACGGCGTCAAGTACATCCTCGAGGACATCCCGGTGGTGCTCGCGAAGGCCAACCAGGCGCTCGCGACGCTCGAGAAGTTCCGCACGCGCCTGGACCAGGTCTCCACGCGCCTGACGGCACTCGAGTTCGAGGGCGGCACGACGCTGCACGACGTGCTCACCGTGCTGCAGCGCTCGGAGCTCGTCACCCGCATGGCGGTCGAGATCGAGCGCTACATCGTCGAGCTCGGCAGCGAGGGGCGCCTGATCGAGATGCAGCTCGAGGAGACGATGGTCGGCGCGGCTGCCGAGAAGGCCGCGCTGGTGCGCGATTACCTCACGGGGGAGTCCGACGACACTTTCGCGTCGGCGCTCGAGGAGGTCGCCACGCTGCCCCACCAGGATCTGCTCGACTTCGGTCGTCTCGCCGAGCTGCTCGGCTACGACCGCAAGCTGAACACGCTCGACTACCCGGTCTCGCCGCGTGGCTACCGGGTGCTCGGGCGCATCCCGCGGCTCCCGAAGCTGGTCGTCTCACAGATCGTCGCCGAGTTCGGCGGCCTGGACGAGCTGCTCGCCGCGACCGACTCCGAGCTGGAGGCGGTCGAGGGCGTCGGAGAGATCCGCGCAAAGGACATCCGCGAGGGCCTGCGCAGGCTGCAGGAGCTGAACCTCGTGGACCGCTACCTACAGACTTGAACAAGGGTCGGCCCCCCCGGCCGGCCGTAAACGAAGGAGGACACCATTCCGGCACAAGCATCAGAAGAAGCAGTCCTGAGCGAGGAGCTCGAGACCACCCGCGAGGTCGAGTACATCGAGTTCGAGCTGGGCGACCACGTCGTGTATCCCCATCACGGCGCCGGCAAGGTCCTCAAGAAGGAGGAGATGGAGATCCTCGGCGAACGCCGTGAGTACCTGACCATCAAGATCCTCCACAACGACATGACCGTGCGCGTTCCGACCGAGAACGCCGCGCTCGCCGGCCTACGGCGCGTGATCGACGAAGAGACCGTCAAAAAGGTGCTCGATGTCCTGAGCGACGAAGTCTCCGAGATGCCCAAGAACTGGAACCGCCGCTTCAAGCACAACCGCGACAAGATCAAGACCGGCGACATCTACGAGCTCGCCGAGGTCGTGCGCAACCTTTCCCTGCGCGAGAGCGAGAAGGGCCTCTCCACGGGCGAGAAGCAGATGTTCACCCGGACCAAGAAGATCCTCGCGTCCGAGCTGATGTACGCGCTCGACAAGGACGAGGAAGAGGCCGAGCAGTACCTCGACGAGCTGCTCGCCGAGTCTGCCCACCAGCAGCTGGCCGTGGCGGGGGCCAAGTAGGCGAGGCTGTCGCGCACGCGGCTTCGGCCGGCTCGGCGCCGGTATGCCGCGTGCGCGACAGCCGACCACCCCGATGGCCGTCGCGCTGATCCTCGCCGCCGGCAGCGGCGAGCGCCTCGGTGCCGGGCGGCCGAAGGCCTCTGTCGAGCTGGCGGGCCGGCCGCTGCTCGGCTGGAGCCTCGCCGCGCTGCAGGCCTGCGCGGCGGTGCAGCGGATCGTCGTCGCGATACCGCCGGGACGCGGCGGAGCGGAGGTGTACGCGAGTCCCGGCGCCGAGCACGCGCTGGAGGTGGTCGAGGGGGGAGCCTCGCGCTCGGAGTCCGTCGTCCGGGCGCTCGCCGCCGCCGGGCCGGGCGATCCGGTTCTCGTCCACGACGCCGCACGCCCGCTGCTGACGCCGGAGCTCGCCGAGGCGGTGATCGCCGCCCTGCTCGATGACCCGGCCGCCGACGCCGCGACCGCGGCCGCCCCCGTGACCGACACGATCAAGCGTGCCGGGCCCGACGGCGGCACCGTGCGCGAGACGCTCGACCGCGGCGAGCTGTGGTCGGTGCAGACACCGCAGGTGTTCCGGCGTAAGGCGCTCGAACGGGCGCTCGCGGTCGATCCGCAGACGCTCGCGCGGGCGACCGACGACGCGTGGCTCGTGGAGCGTTCAGGCGGTCGCGTGATCGTCGTGCCGGCGCCCGCCGAGAACCTCAAGGTCACCACGCCCCTCGACCTGCGCCTGGCCGAGCTGCTGCTCGCCGAGCGCGATGCGGGCGGCGGCGGAGATCCTGCTTGAATCGCGGCTGGCGATGCTGACCGACTACCACCTGCACCTGCGTCCCGACGACGCGCAGGCAAGCCCGGAGCGGTACTTCACCGTGGCCAACGCGGAGCGATACCGCGAGGCCGCCTCGGCCCGCGGGATCGAGGAGCTCGGGGTCTCCGAGCACGTCTACCGCTTCCGCGAGGCGCTCGAGGTCTGGCGCCACCCGTTCTGGGAACGCTATGCCCACGACGACCTGGACTCCTACTGCGCCTTCGTGCGCGAGCAGACCGACCTGCGGCTCGGGATCGAGGCCGACTTCGTGCCGGGCGCCGAGGACCGCACCGCGAGCCTGCTGCAGGCGCGCGACTTCGACTACGTGGTGGGCTCGGTCCATTTCATCCGCGAGGGCGCGGTCGACATGGACGAGTACACGGTCTGGAACCCGAAGGACCCTTCGCGCAGCCCCGAGCAGGTGTGGCGACGCTACTTCGAGATGGTCGCGGAGAGCGCGGCCAGCGGCCTGTTCGACATCATCGCCCACCCCGATCTCGTGAAGTACTTCGGTGGGGCGCACCCCGAGCGCCGCCCGGAGGGCGACCCGCGCCGCTACTACGAGCCGGTCGTGGAAGCGGCGCTCGACGTCGGCGTCGCGATCGAGATCTCGACGGCGGGGCTGCGCAAGCCCGCCGGTGAGATCTACCCGGCGCCCGCGTTCCTCGAGATGTGCGTGGAAGCGGGTGTCCCGCTCGCACTCTCCAGCGACGCGCACCGCCCGCAGGACGTCGGCGCCGGCTACGAGCAGGCGCTCGCGCTGCTGGGCGAGCTCGGGGTCGGCGAGCTGGCGACATTCGAGCGGCGGCGGCGCACGATGTGCCCGCTCGGCGCCCTGCCCGAGCCGGCGGGGAGCGCCGGCGAGAGCGCGGAGCGGTGATGAGGTCGGGGATCGGCTGGGACTCCCACCGGCTCGTGCCGGGCCGTCGGCTCGTGCTCGGCGGGGTCGAGGTGCCGTTCGATCGCGGGCTCGACGGGCACTCGGACTCCGACGTGCTCACGCACGCCGTGATCGACGCGCTGCTCGGGGCGGCGGCGCTGGGCGACATCGGCCGCCACTTCCCCGACACCGATGAGCGCTGGCGCGACGCCGACTCGATCGAGCTGCTGCGCGCTGTCGTCGGGCTGCTCGCCGAGCGCGGGCACACGATCGGCAACGTCGACTGCACGGTGATCCTCGAGGCGCCGAAGCTCGCGCCCCACCGCGAGGCGATCCGTGCGCGACTGGCCGAGGCGCTCGGGATCGACGCCGGGCTCGTCAACGTCAAGGCGAGCACCGGCGAGGGGATGGGGTTCGTCGGGCGCGGCGAGGGCGCGGCCGCGCTCGCCGTCGTCTCGATCGGCGAGCGGGCCTGACGGCGCGCGCCCAGCCGTAGAGCTCGATCCTCGCCCCGTGGCCGGACGCAGCCGCCGCTCGCCCGTCTCAGGTCGCCGGCACGGGTCGGTCTGACGTTAGGGTTCAGGGCTCGCATGAGGGAGATCGCGATCCACGACACGCTCAGCGGCGAGCTGCGCGCGCTGCGGGGGCCCGGCGAGGGGCGCCTGGGGGTCTACGCATGCGGTCCGACCGTCTACAGCCGCATCCACGTCGGCAACGCGCGCCCGTTTGTGGTTTTCGGGCTGCTCGCGCGGTTCCTGCGCCACGAGGGGTACGACGTCGACCTCGTCGTCAACGTGACCGACGTCAACGACAAGATCTACGACGCCGCGCGCGCACAGGGCGTGCCGAGCGAGGAGCTCGCTCGCGAGATGACCGCGGCCTACCGTGCCGACACCGACGGGCTCGGCATCGGGCGTCCCGACCACGAGCCGCTCGCCTCCGAGACGATCGGCCCGATCGTCGATCACATCCAGGCGCTGATCGACGGGGAGCATGCCTACGCGGTCGACGGCGACGTGTACTTCAGCGTGCGCTCCGACTCCGGCTACGGCCGCCTCTCGCACCGCCGGCTGGACATGATGGACCAGGGCGAGGGGGTCGAGGGCGCCCAGCGAAAGCGCGACCCGCTCGATTTCGCGCTCTGGAAGGCGCACAAGGAGGGCGAGGACACCTCCTGGCCCGCACCGTGGGGCGCCGGGCGCCCGGGCTGGCACATCGAGTGCTCGGCGATGGCCGAGCAGCTGCTCGGCGTCGGCTTCGAGATCCACGGCGGGGGCTCGGACCTCGTGTTCCCGCACCACGAGAACGAGGCGGCGCAGACTCGCGCGGCGCGCGGCGCCGAGCTCGCGCGGATCTGGATGCACAACGGCATGATCCAGTTCACCGGCGAGAAGATGGCCAAGTCGGTCGGCAACATCGCGCCGCTGCACGAGGTGCTCGCCGCGCACGGGTCCGAGGCGGTCGTGATGTACCTGATCTCCGGCCACTATCGCCAGCCGCTCGCGTTCTCCGACGCGGCGCTCGCCCAGGCGCGTGCGAACGTCGAGCGCGTGCGCGAGGCGGGCCGGCGCCTGGCGGCGGGCGAGCCCTCGCCGCAGGAGCTCTCGGGCCCGCGCGATGCGTTCTTCGATGCGCTCGCGCGCGACTTCAACACGCCCGAGGCGCTGGCCGCGCTGAACGAGTGGCTGCGCGCGGCCGCCGGCGCCGGAGCCGCGGTCGGCGACTCGCACCTGCGCGAGATGCTCGGTGTGCTGGGGCTCGAGAGCCTGCTGTCGGCCGACGAAGAGGCTCCGGCCGAGATCCGCGCGCTGGCAGAGCAGCGCGAGCGCGCGCGGGCGCAGCGAGACTTCGAGCTGGCCGACCGGCTGCGCGGGGAGATCGCCGCTGCCGGCTGGGAGGTGCGCGACGGCGCGGGCGGCTTCGAGCTGCTGCCGTCGTGATCGTCTACGGGCGCAACCCCGTCAGAGAGCTCCTGCGGGGGCGCCGGGCTCCGAGCGCGGGGGAGGTGTGGGCGACCGACGGCGCCGCCCGCGAGCCGTGGCTGGCGGGGGCGCGGGTGCGGCGCGCGCGCGCCGAGGAGATCGAAGCGCGCTGCGGCTCGGCCGCGCACCAGGGCATGTGTGCCGAGGCCGGGCTCTACCCCTACGCCGACGAGGCCGAGCTGCTGGCGCTCGAGAACCCGCTGCTCGTGTGCCTGGACCAGGTCCAGGACCCGCAGAACCTGGGCTCGATCTGCCGCAGCGCCGAGTGCGCCGGGGCGGCGGGCGTGGTGATCCCCGAGCGCCGGGCGGCCGAGGTGACGCCCGCCGTGTGCAAGGCCTCCGCGGGGGCGGTCGAGCACCTGGCGGTGGCACGCGTGCGAAACGTCGCCGACTTCCTCCTGCAGGCGCGCGATGCGGGCTGCTGGAGCTACGGGGCGAGCGCCGATGAGGGCGGTGGGCGACGTCCGGTCCCCTACGACGCGCCCGATTACCGCGGCGCGGGCGTCGTGCTCGTGCTCGGCAGCGAGGGCAGGGGCCTGCGGCCGCGCGTGGCGGCTGCCTGCGACGAGCTGATCGCGCTGCCGCTGCGCGGGCGGATGCAGTCGCTCGGGGTCTCCGCCGCGGCCGCTGCGATGCTGTACGAGATCTTGCAGGCAAGGGTTGACAGCGCTTCATAACTGCTCTAGGCTGCCGCCGCATAACGCTTGACCTGAGGTTGAGAAACCTCGGGAATTGAATAGCTTTGGCGCCAGGGGAGGAGTGCGCCACTGAGCAAAATCACCCGGGACCGCCAGGGAGGCGGCTCCAAGAAAGGATGGACTGCTCGTGGCTCGTATCTCCCACAACCCTCACTCTGAACCTAAGGTTGAGGATGTCTTCCTTATCGCTCTCGCGAAGCAGGGAGACCGCAACGCGTACGACCGTCTCGTCCGCCGCTACCACGGCTTCGTGCGCCTGAAGGCCTCGTCGTACTTCCTCGCAGGCGGCGATGCCGACGACCTGATCCAGGAGGGACTGGTCGGCCTCTACAAGGCGATTCGCGACTTCCGCACCGATCGCGAGTCGAGCTTCCGCAACTTCGCCGAGCTGTGCATCACGCGCCAGATCATCACGGCCGTGAAGACGGCCACGCGCAACAAGCACACGCCGCTGAACCAGTACGTGTCGTTCTCCTCGACGCCCGCCGGCTCGGGTGACGAGGTCCCGACGCTCGACCAGATGCTGCCCGGCCCGACGGTCCACGACCCGGTGAACCAGGTGATCTCCTCCGAGGAGCTGCGCTCGCTCGTCGGGTGCCTGTCGACCGCGCTCTCCGAGCTCGAGAGCCGTGTGCTGTCGCTGTACCTCGACGGCTACTCCTATGAGCAGGTCGGCGAACGGCTCGGCTGCGATACGAAGACGGTCGACAACGCGCTGCAGCGCGTCAAGCGCAAGGTCGGCGCGCACCTGGACTCGCGCGCCGTGGCCGCTTAGCGCCGGATCGTCCCGAGGACGCTCTGGGGTCGCCTTCGCGACCGACCCGGGCGTCCTCGGGGCGAGGGCGCCCGGGGTGGGTGCGCACCCGGCGCGGCGGATCAGGGCGCGTCGGGCGGCGGCTCGTCTCCTGCCTCATCCCGGCCCGGCGCGCTCCTGCGGGGACGCGGCCCAAGCGACTCGAAGCCGTAGGCCAGCGGCGCGCCTCCGCGCTTGCGCCGGTAGTAGGCCTGCGGCGCGTAATGCGCGCCGTTGTTGATCAGCGCGATCAGGATGCAGAGCACCACGACCGGGACCAGCACGAGAATGATCGCTACCACGGCTCTGAGTGTGCCCCCTGGTGCGGTTGCGGGCCTCGAGTCAAGGATACGCCCGGTACGCCCGGGCCCCGTGCCGAGAGTCCCCACCGTGCCGCGGCCGCCTCGGGTCGAGGCGGCCGCGGCCGGTCGGGAGGGGTCCCGCGACTAGACCTGGCCTTCGGGCGGCAGCGACCCGTTGCCCTGGGGCTCGGGACGCAGCAGCGGGGTCGGCAGCGGCGTGATCGTCACCATGAAGGGTTCGCTCGCCGCGCCGCCGTATTCGGGGTCACCGGGGATCTTGACCCGCAGGTCGAGCGCGCCCGGCGCGTAGAAGACGCGGCTGATCGTGTACTTGCCTTCCGGGCCGACCGATCCGACGGCGACCACGTGGAAGCCGGTGCCCGTGGGCATGTGGCGCTCCAGGAAGATCGTGTGGCCGGCGACCGCAGGGTTGACGGTCCCGCTGACGACGAACGGCGAGCCGGACTGGACCGTCGTGGCGGCGGGGGCGGCGGTGATCTGGTATTTGACGCCCTGGTAGAGGACGGCCGAGTTGCGCCCGGCGCCCTGGACCCGGTAGAACGTGCTCGCTTTCGGCGTCTGCGCCGGGAAGCTGTACTTGCCTTCGCCGCCTGAGGTAGTGGTCGCGACCTTCACGAAGGCGCCGTGCGAGGGCCGGCCGAGCAGCGTCAGCGCCGCGCCCGGCGCGCCTGCCGCCACGCCGCTGATCACGACCGAGCCGCCGGGGGCGATCGGGTCGCTGGAGGTGTTGATCGTCAGCGACGGGTTCTGAGCTTGCGAGATCACGTAGCTGAGCTCGTTGGAGGCGCTCGCGATGTTGCGGTGGTTCGAGCGCACCACGACGCGGATCTCAGAGGCGCCCGGCACAAAGAACACGTGCGTGATCGAGAAGCCGCCGGCCGAGTTGACGATCGTGCGGCCGATCATGTGCCATTCGGTCCCGCGGATCGCGTTCTGGCGCTGCAGCACGACCTCGGCGCCGGCGTCGGTCGGGTTGACCGTGCCGCTGAAGCTGACGGCGTTGCGCCGCCCGGTGAAGAGCTCGGTCTTGCCGCCTTCGGCCGGGTTCAGCGTCACCTGGGCGGCGACCCTGACGGGGCGGTGCGGGCTCTGGGTCGCGCCCGAGACGGCGTAGAACAGGCTGTTCGCGGTCAGCGCCGGAGTCGTGATCTGGTAGAAGCCGTGCGCGTCGGTCGCGCCGGTGCCGGCCAGGGTCACGCCGGGGCTGCCCGCCGCGCGCTCGTACAGCGTCACCGGCTGGCCCGCTTCGGCGCTGCCGCCGCAGGCGAGCCGGCCGTACGCGAGGGCGGTTTCCCCGGACGTCACCAGACGCGGCGCGACGCTCAGGGAGAGCTTGCAGACGCCGGCGTGGACGCCGTGCCTGCGGACGAGATGGGTGTGCGGGCGCGCCAGGGCCGGCCCGGCCGCGAGCGCCAGCAGCGCCGCCGCGGCCGCGACGGCCGTCGTCAGCTTGGTTGAACGCATGTGTGCCTTCTCCTTGTCGGGATCTTCGGGGTCTAGGGGCTCCCCCGACGCCCTAAACCCCGGCGTGGGCGGTTCGATGCGGTTCGCGAACATCCGTCCAGGACCTGCACGAAGCCGCCCGTGCGCCCGTCGCGGCGGGCCGCTACCGTCGCACCCATGGGGGCAGCGATCGGCTGCGGGACGACGCGCGCGTCAGGGGTCTGACGTGCTCGGGGCGATCGACCTCGAGCCCGGCACGTTCCTCGACCGAGCCCGTGCTCGCGGAGGCCTGAGGGCCTACTGCCGCGAGCCGCCCGCGGGGGCGGAGCCGCCGAGCGTCAGCTGCGTGAGCGAGGCGCCGCCGTCGACGGCGATCGTCTGGCCGTTGACCTGCGAGGCCTCGGGCCCCGCCAGGAACGACACGAGCGCGGCGACCTCGGCCGGCTCGACGAGGCGGCCGGCCGGGGCGGAGGCGAGCGCGCGCTCGCGCACCTCGGCCGGCATCGCGAGCACCGCCTCGGTTCCCACGAGGCCGGGCAGGACGGCGTTGACGGTGATCCCGCGGGCGGCGTTCTCGACCGCCAGCGTGCGCACCATCCCGAGCTGGCCGGCCTTCGAGGCCGCGTAGGCGACCTGTCCCGGCAGCCCGCCGAGGGCGGCGACGCTCGAGATCACGACCACGCGCCCGCGCCGGCGCTCGCGCATGCCCACGAGGCACGCCTGCACTGTGCGGAACGCCCCTGTGAGGTTGACGTCGATGTCGAGCTGCCACTGCTCGGGGGTCATACGGTGCCCGGGCGCGATCGTCGTCGTGACGCCGGCGTTGGCGACGCACACCTCGACATCCTCGAGCGGCGGGAACTCGCCGCGCGCGACGTCGAGCTCGATGTCGCAGCCGGGGCTGCGGTCGAGCGTCACGACGTCGAATCCGTCGGCGCGCAGGCGCTCGGCGACCGCCGCGCCGATGCCGCGCGCGGCGCCGGTCACCAGTGCCCTCCCCGCCTCGGTCACAATTGGCCCCCGACGATCATCGAAGGAGGGAACGATGACAGACCGCTGGTTCACCGATGAGCAGCTTCACGAGCTCTCCCGGCCGACGATGGACCGCGCGATCGAGGCGATCGACGCGGGCGACCTCGACGAGGCGCGGCGCCTGTGCGCCGAGATGAAGCACGAGTGGCAGATGCTGCACGACCTGATGGCGGCGGGCGTGCTGGATCTCGTCTCCTTCATCCAGCAGCGGCTCGGCGACGAGGGTGTCGCCGAGGCGTGGACCGAGAGCATGAACCGCGGATGGCGCCGCCACCACGGCGCGATAGAGGCGCTCGACCGTCGCGATCTGGTCGGCCTACTGGCCGCCACCTGGCGCGCGCACTCCTGCTCGGGGGTCGGGCCGCACCCCGGCAGCTTCACGATCACCGAGGACGACGAGAAGGTGACGTTCTCGATGCACCCGTGCGGCTCCGGCCAGCGCCTGGTCCTGAACGGCGCCTACGAGGGCCTTCCCGGCGGCGGGGTGACGGCCGAGGCGCACGACTGGTCCTTCGGACGCAAGGGGATGCCCCTCTACTGCACCCACTGCAGCTTCATGAACGAGTCGCTGCCGATCCAGTGGTCGGGCTATCCGCTGTATCCGCTCGACCCGCCACAGGACTACTCCACCGACGCGTGCACGTGGTACTGGTACAAGGACCCCGACGAGATCCCGGAGCGCCACTGGCGCCGCTACGGGGCCGTCAAGCCGCCGCGGGAGCAGGCGCCCTAGAGGCCTCGATCGCGCCCGGCGGAGGGCGCCGGAACCGAGCCGAGCGCCGCCCGCACGTGCACCAGGAACGGGGTGTGCCAGGCCGCGACCTCCGGGAAACGCCCGAGATAGCCGGCATCCGGCGCCGGCTCACGCAGGCGCTCGACCACGAAGCCGGCGTCCGCGAGCGCGTCGAAGTAGTCCTGCAGCGGCCGGTGCACGTCGTGGAAGCGCATCCGCCCGCGCTCGCGCCCGGCCTCGTCGCGCACGACCTCCTTCTCGTAGCGCACGCGCTCGTGGTAGCTCACGGTCCCGGCGTCCGCCCAGGATCCGATCGGGTGCAGCAGGCCGATGCAGAAGCGCCCGCCGGGCTCCAGGACGCGCGCGACCTCGCGCACGACCGCCGGCATGTCATCGACGGTCATCAAAGCCATCATCGCGACGGCCAGGTCGGCCGCGCCGTCCTCGAGCGGGATCGCGGCGGCATCTGCGAGGTGCAGCTCGAAGGCGGGCTCGCAAGCGCGCGCGGCCGCCGCCAGCGACGGCGAGGAGTCGATTCCGAGCACCGTGTGCCCGAGGCGCGTGAGCTCGCGCGCGAGCCGCCCCTCGCCGCAGCAGACATCGAGCGTCAGCCGCCCCGGTGGCGGAAGCAGCTCGAGGAACCTGGGAAGGTTCAGCTCCCAGAACGGGTGGTCGAGCTCGCGGCTGCGCGCCCAGTGGGTCCATTCGCCGGCGACGCTCTCCCACGCCGCGCCGAGGCCGTCGGGGGGCGCGCTCACCGGGCTTCCGCGTACGGGCGCGGCGGCCGCGGCTCGATCACGTGCGAGGGATCCGGCTGCTCGCCGGCGGGAGCCTGGCTGTAGTCGCCGAACGGCTCGTCGCGGCGGGCGACCGCGGCGCCGACGCCCTCGCGCTCTGCCAGCTCGATGAACGACTCGGCGTCGGGCGTGTTGCGCATCAGGCCGTCGAGCACTCCCCCCAGCAGCTGCGTCGAGGCGAGCCCCATGTTCTCGTAGGCCTGGTTGACGATGAGCTTCATCGCGGCGAGCTGCGAGCTCGGGATCGCCGCCAGCTCACGGGCCCGTGCGGCGACCTCGTCCTCGAGGCGCTCGAACGGGACGGCCTCGTTGATCAGCCCGATCTCGGCAGCCTGCGCGCCCGACAGCGGGCGCCCGCTGAGCGCGTGCTCCTTGGCGCGCGTGAGGCCGAGCCGGTAGAGCCACATCCCCGTCAGGTAGCAGCCCCACATGCGCGAGTAGGGGGTGCCTATGCGCGCGTCCTCGCTGGCGATCACGAGGTCGGCGCACAGCGCCATGTCGCTGCCGCCGCCGACGCACCAGCCGTGCACCTGGGCGATCACCGGCTTCTGCGAGCGCCAGATCGACATGAACTTCGGCACCGGCCCGGCGGCCGGCGAGCTCGCCATCGCGAAGTCCTTGCCGGGATCCCAGCGCCCGTCCGTGGTCATGCCCTCGTCCCAGTGGTGAAAGCCCCCGCCGAAGTCGAAGCCGGCACAGAAGGCACGGCCGGCGCCGCGCAGCACGATCACCTTCACGGCTGGGTCCAACGAAGCGCGCTGCACCGAGTCCTCCAGCTCGTCCGGCATCGGCGGGACGATCGTGTTGAGCCGCTCGGGCCGGTTGAGGGTGATCGTGGCGATCTCGCCGCCGCCCTCGTAGAGCACCGTCTCGTAGGTCATCGCGGGGCCTCCTGGAAGCTGGACCTGCGCGATGCTATTCGCTCACTCGCGCCCCGACAGCGCGTCGACGAGCGCAGCCAGCCGCGAGGGCCGTCCGCTGCGCCGCTCGCTCGCGTCGGCGCGGCGGTAGAGCCCGTAGACGGCGTGGATCTCCGCCCAGCGCAGCGGCTCGGGCTCCCACATGCGAGTGCGCCTGCCGACCCAGGGCAGCTCGGTGAGCTCGGTGCGCTCGCCGAGCAGCAGATCGCGCAGCGTACGCCCGGCGAGGTTCGCCGCGGCGACGCCCTCGCCCACGTAGCCCCCGGCCGAGGCCAGTCCGCTGGCGGGGTCGGCCCGCACGGACGGGCACCAGTCGCGCGGCACGCCGAGCACGCCCGACCAGGCGTGCGCCGTGGCTGTGGCGGCGGCCGCCGGGAACATCGCGTCGAGCTTCGCGCGCAGGCTCGCGACCGTTCTCGCCGCCGTCGCGCCGTCGCCGTCGGTGCGGGAGCCGTAGCGGTATGGGACACCGCGGCCGCCGATCGCGATGCGCCCGTCGGCGGTGTGCTGCAGGTAGACGTACACGTGCGCGCCGTCGCCGATCGTCTCGGCGCCGTGCCAGCCGATCCGCTCCCAGGCGTCCGCCGGCAGCGGCTCGGTGACGATCATCGAGCTGTTCATCGGCACGAGCGCACGCCGCAGGCCGTGCAGGGTCGAGGTGTAGCCCTCGCACGCGCGCACGATCCACGGCGCACGCACCTCGCCGCGCGCGGTCAGCGCGCGCCCGGGAGCGATCTCGCTGACCGGCGTGCGCTCGTGGATCACGACGCCGAGCGACTCGACCGTGGCGGCCAGGCCGAGCAGCAGCTTGAGCGGGTGCACGCGCGCCACGTGCGGGGAGAACAGAGCTCCGAGCGCGCCGTCGACGAGCACCCGCTCGCGCAGCTCCTCGCCGGAGAGCTCACGCAGGTCCTGCTCGCCGAGTCCCAGCTGGCGCGCCGCGGCGAGCGCTCCGCGCTGGCGCGCCAGCTGCGCCGGGTCAAGCGCCACAGAGAGGTTTCCGCCGCGCGCGAGGTCCGCGTCGATGGCGTGCTCGTCGAGCACGCGCGCGACCTCCTCGACGGTCGCGAACATCGCGCGCTGCAGCGCGATGTAGCCGCGCCCGTAGGCGCGTGCGGGACCGGAGAAGAAGCCCGACAGCCAGCCGCCGTTGCGTCCCGAGGCGCCGTAGCCGGCCTGCTCGGCCTCCAGCACGACGACGCTCGCCGACGGTCGCCGGCGCTTCAGGTAGTACGCCGTCCACAGCCCGGTGAAGCCCGCTCCGACGATCGCGACGTCGGCGTCGCGCGGCCCCGGCAGCGGCGCGCGCGGCGGCGGCGGGCCGCCGCGCGAGCGCCACCAGAAGCCGAGTTCGCCCGTCCGCATTTTGCGAGCCTAGATGCTCGCGTCCGTGACGCTGTCGCGCGCCGCGGATCGGGGTTATCATCGGGCGGTCCGCCGGCCATCGGGCGGGGAGCGAGGGAGGAAGCTATGGAGGCCGCAGTATCAGGACCGGCAGCCGCACAGGGCGCCCCCCCGGCAGCGGGTGCAGCGACGATCGCGCAGGCGTTCCGCATCACCGCCGCCGAACGAGCCGCGGACATCGCGATCCGCACCAAGGACGACGCGTTCACGATCACCTGGGGTGAGCTGCGCGACCGGGCCGACTCGCTCGCCGCCGGGCTGCACGCCCTCGGCCTGCGCCGCGGCGACACGCTCGCGCTGATGATCGGCAACCGGCCCGAGTTCCACATCTGCGACATCGCGGGGATGATGGTCGGAGCCGCGCCGTTCTCGATCTACAGCACCTACACGGCCGAGCAGATCGCCTACCTGGTGGGCGACGCCGAAGCACACATCCTGATCTGCGAGCAGCAGTTCCTCGATCGCGTGCTCGAGGCGCGCGCCGGCCTGCCGGCGCTGGAGCACGTGATCGTGATCGACGGCGAGGCGCCCGGCGGGACGCTCGCGCTCGCGGACGTCGAGGCCTCGGACGCCGAGTTCGACGTCGAGGCCTCGGTCGCGCAGATGCAGCCGACCGACGTGCTCACGCTGATCTACACCTCGGGCACGACCGGGCCGCCGAAGGGGGTGCAGCTCGTGCACCGCAACCTGATGGCCGCATGCGAGGGGCTCGAGGAGCTGATCGAATTCCCGCGCGACGGGCGCGTGATCTCCTGGCTGCCCTCAGCGCACGTCGCAGAGCGCAACGCGCACCACTACCTCCCGATCGTCTACGGGCTGCAGATCACCTGCTGCGAGGATCCGCGCCAGGTGCTCTCCTACCTGCCCGAAGTGCGCCCGAGCTGGTTCTTCGCCGTGCCGCGCATCTGGGAGAAGCTGAAGGCGGGGCTCGAGACGATGCTCGCGGGCCAGCCGGAGGAGCAGCGCTCGAAGGTCGAGGCCGCGCTCGAGGCCTCGCTGCGCAAGGTGCGCCTGGAACAGGCAGGCGAGGAGGTGCCCGCGGAGCTCGCCGAGGAGGTCGCGACGGCCGACGCAGAGATCTTCTCGGGGCTGCGCTCGATGCTCGGCCTCGACCAGGTCGAGGCGATCAACGTCGGCGCGGCGCCGACGCCGGTCGAGGTGCTCGAGTTCTTCCACGCGATCGGCCTGCCGCTCGCCGAGCTGTGGGGGATGAGCGAGACGTGCGGAGCGGGCACAGTCAACCCGCCGGGCAGGATCAGGATCGGGACCGTCGGGCCGCCGGCTCCGGGCGTCGAGATCAAGCTCGACAGCGACGGCGAGGTGCTGATCCGCTCGGACGTGGTGATGAAGGGCTACCGCAACCTGCCCGAGAAGACAGCCGAGGCGTTCACCGAGGACGGCTTCCTTCGCACCGGCGACATCGGCGAGTTCGACGAGGAGGGCTACCTCAAGATCGTCGACCGCAAGAAGGAGCTGATCATCAGCGCGGCCGGCAAGAACATGTCGCCGGCGAACATCGAGGCGACGCTCAAGTCCGCCTCGCCGCTGATCGGGCAGGCGTGCTGCATCGGCGACGCGCGCCACTTCAACAGCGCGCTGATCGTCCTCGACGCGGACTTCGCTCCCGCGTGGGCGGCCCAGCAGGGCATCGAGGACACCTCGCTCGAGGCGCTGGCCGAGGACGAGCGTGTCCGCTCCGCCGTCGAGAAGGCGCTCGAGGCGGCCAACAGCAAGCTCGCCAAAGTCGAACAGATAAAGAAGTTCACGATCGTGCGCGGCGACTGGCTGCCGGGCGGCGATGAGCTGACCCCGACGATGAAGCTGAAGCGCAAGCCGATCGCCGAGAAGTACACGCAGCAGATCGAGGGGATGTACGCGGAGTAGCGCGGGCACTCCAGCTCTCACGCGCCGGGGACTGCTCCGAGCGGCGTGAGCGCCCGCCGAGTGGCGGGCCACGCCGCATCCCGGCAAGAAAAGGAGGGGCCCCGGCAGATGCCGGGGCCCCTCCGCTCACAACCGGCGCCTCCAGGGAGAGGTTTGCGCCTAGGGGTTCTCAGTGTCCTGCTGAGCCCTATTGGGGCGCGCCGGGCGCGTCTTAGGTCGCCGTTGGTGTGTGGCGTGCGACCACTGATAAGAACGCAACGCGCGGCGCGAGGTTGGAGAGCGACACGTTTCGGCTCCGCGGGCGGGCCCCGCTGCTCGAGGCCCGCCCGGCGGCCCGGCCATCAGTGCTTTTTTTCGCGCGGCGGTTTGGCGTACCTCTCGGCGTAGGCGACTTCGGTCTGCTCGATCGAGCCGCTCATCACGGCGGCGTTGTGGCCGGCCGGCGAGGGCAGGCCGGAGTCGAGGTCGACGAGCGCGGTCACGATCGGCACCAGCAGTGGGTTCGTTCCGCACCCGCTGGCGCCTGGCACGGCGAACGAGTTGTCGACGAGCGTATTGCCCGAGATCACGAGGATTTTGCCTTTGCCCGCGCCTCCCTCGGTCCCCGGCACTCCGGTGACGGGTTTGTTCGGCCACGGCGGCGCGGTGGTGCCGTCGGTCAGATGCAGCGCGATCGGATGCGATTCGGAGCCGATCCAGCATTCTTCGCCGAGCAGCGGGTTGCTCAGTTTGATCTTGAGCGGCAACACGATCGCGGTCCCTTTGCCGGACAGCAGGTTCACGCGGTCGAGCAGGATCGAGCTGGGCGCACCCGCGAGGTAGGCAGTCGCGCTGACTTCGCCCCCGAGGCCTTCGATGCCGATCAGCCCGCCGGGCACCGTGAGCGGCGTTTCGGAGATGGCCGGGCCGACGCGCGGCGCGATCAGCGGCAGTTCTTCGAAGATCAGCGTCGAGCCCAAGCCGCCCTGCAGCGTGATCGGGCTCGTGATCGGCACCTTCTTCGAGCCCATCTGGAATTCGCCCGAGGTCGTCTTGGCGACCGCGCACACCGCGGCCTTGGTCGTGGGGCAGTTGATGAAGGGCGCGAATTCTTCCTTCAGTTTCGACGCCAGCGCGGTGGCAGGCCCACCGGCGGCGCCAAGGCCCGCGAGCGCCCCGGCCAGCAGCACGGCGCGCAGCGGTCCGCGCCCGTGGGTGCGTTGCAGTCTCAGCATCTCTCGTCTCCTTCGCGTATCCGCCGTGCCCGAGCGGGCCGGCCCCCTGTCCCCCGGCGGCGATCGGCCGCGTGGCTCGCCGGCCGTGACCGCCCCGGAGCAGGATCCGCAGGATCCAGTGGCTACTCCTAACACTATATGCTTCTGGTGTCAATCCCTTTGACAGCAACGAGCGTCGTGTCAGGCACTCGTGGCAAGAAGGGAGCCCCGGCCGCGCAGCCTCTCTCGTCAAGAAGCCGACAGGCGGCCGGGGCGCGCAGCAGCCGAGCACGACCGCCCAGTAGGGGGGTGGCGACCGCGACGCCGCTGCGGACCTTCACGATAGACGGGTGTGGGGTCGGCCGTGCTGTCGGAGCCGGGCCGGGCCACCCCGGCGGCGCCGTCGCCCAAGCCGGAGACAGGACTCGAACCTGCGACCCCCTGTTTACAAGACAGGCGCTCTACCAGCTGAGCTACTCCGGCGGATCGGCCGAGTGTAGTGCCGGGGCGATAGCCTGCCCTGCAGGCCGTATGAGCGATGCGTTCAACATCCGCGAGGAGGGGCGCGCCGGACGGCACCGCTTGGTGCTGGAGGGCGAACTCGACCTGGCGGCCGCGCAGGAGCTCGAGACGGCGATGGTTCGCGTATGCGGGCAGGGGAGCCGCCAGGTGGACCTCGACCTGCGCGGCGTGACGTTCATGGACTCGATGGGGTTGCGCTCGCTGCTGGCCGCGAAAGAGACCTGCGCCAAGAGCGGCGCCGAGTTCGCGGTCGTGCCGAATCCCCGCCTGCAGCGGATCTTCGAGGTCACCGGCATGCTCGACGTGCTGCCCTGGCGCGACGACGAGCAGGCCTAGGGCGCCTCCGAGGGCGCGCGCGCCCTCACTCCGTCGGGATGCCCGTTGGCGTCAGACCGTTGAGGCTTCGCACAAACGGGTAAACGGTCTGACACGCGCTCCCCCGGCATGCGCGCGATCCCCCGATGAGCCCCTCAGTCCCGACAGCGTCCCATGAGCTCTGCCGCGTCCTCGCCGAGGATCCCGGCCTCGGCGAGGCGATCCCGCCCGAGCTGCGCGATCGCGCGATCGCGGAGTGCGTCGCCCGCGTGGTGCCCATCCCGACCGGGCGCTGGCGCGACGCGCCGGGCTTCGCCGGCCGGGGCGGCCTCGGCCTGCTGGTGCTCGGCGGGCTGCTCGTGCGCCGCGTCGGGGTGCAGGGCCGCTACGGCGCCGAGCTGCTCGGCGAGGGCGACGTGCTGCGCCCGTGGGAGGGCGAGGAGGAAACGCCGACGCTGCCCGTCACGAGCGGCTGGCGAGTGCTCGAGAACGCGCGCCTGGCGCTGCTCGACGATTCGTTCACCGTGCACCTGGCCCAGTACCCGCAGCTCGCGGTGCCGCTCGTCGGCCGAGCCGTCGGGCGCTCGCGCAGCATGGCCGTGAACATGGCGATCGTCCACCAGGCGCGCGTGGACGTGCGCCTGCACATGCTGTTCTGGCACCTGGCCGCACGCTGGGGAAGAGTCGGCAGCGGCGGGGTCACGGTGCCGCTGCGCCTGACGCATGCGGTGCTCGCCGAACTCGCGGCCGCTCGCCGCCCCACCGTGACGAGCGCCCTGACGTCGCTCGGGCGCCGGGGGCTCGTGCGCTCGACCCCGTCGGGCTGGGTGCTCACGGGCGAGCCGCCGGGCCGGCTGCAGGAGCTCGCGGACCTCGCCGCAGGCTCCTCCCAACCGCGCGTGTGAGGCCGCCGCAGGCGATGTAACGGCCTCGTCGGCGCCGGTGTACCTAAGGCGTGTCCGCGGACGCCACCCAGAACCGGCAGCCCCCTGTCGCAGCCGCCCCGCTCGCGCCGGAGCGAGAAGAGGCACGCGTCGACCTCGGGACCTTCCGCGAGCGCTCGCTGCAGCGCGGCGTGAACCCGGTGGTCTACTGGGTGCTGCGCGCGCTGCTGCTGCCGTTCTTCCTCGTCTACTTCCGCCTGCAGCGCGTCGGCCGCGAGCACCTGCCGCGCAGCGGCCCGCTGCTGCTGGCCTCCAACCACCGCAGCTTCCTCGACCCGTTCGTGATCGGCACGCTCGTGCGGCGCCCCGTCTACTACATGGCCAAGCGCGAGCTGTTCGAAAAGCGCTGGCAGGCCTGGATCCTCAACGCGCTCGGCGCCTTCCCCGTCGACCGCGGCGCGGGCGACGGCGACGCGATGGCGACGGCGCGGGAGATCCTCGAACGCGGCGACTGCGTGGTCGTGTTCCCGGAGGGGACACGCGTGCGGCGCGGCCCGCTCGGGGACCCGCGGCGCGGCGTCGGGCGGCTGGCGCTCGAGACCGGCGCGCCGGTGGCGCCGATCGCGGTGATGGGGACCGACCAGGTGCGCCGCGGGTGGCGGATCCGCCCGCGCAAGGTGTGCCTGCGTGTCGGGCGGCCGATGCACTACCCGACCGTCGAGCGCTGCTCGCCGGCGCTCGCGGGGGCCGTGACGGAGCGGATCTGGGCGTGCGTGAGCCTGCAGTGGGAGTGGCTCGGGGGCGAGCAGCCGGCGCGCGGCGCGCCCGAGCCGCAGATCGATCGCGGCGAGGTCGTCCGCGCCGCCTAGCCGCTGCGCGTGGCCCGGGGGATAGGGTGCGATGAGTGGCCGACGAGGCAAAAGGCAAGCCGAAGGCGCAGCTCGACGCCGAGTTCTCAGACCTCTACCGGGCGCACCTGCGCGACGTCTACAGCTACGCGTACTACCGGGTGGGCAACCATCACGACGCCGAGGACCTGACCGAGCAGACGTTCCTGCAGGCCTACCGCCACTTCGAGCGCGCGCAGCGCGAATCGAATGGGCGCCCACTGCGGCCCTGGCTGATCCGCATCGCGCACAACCTGGCGGCGAACCTGTATCGGGATCGCGCGCGCAAGCCCGCATCGCCGATCGACGAGACGACCACGATCACGGCGCCGCACACGACCGAGCAGCTGGTCGAGGGGCGCGACGAGCTGAGCCGGGTGCTCGAGGGCGTCGGGCAGCTGCCGGACGACCGCCGCGAGGCGTTGATCATGCGTTTCGCGCTCGGCATGGACAACCGCGAGATCGCGCGTGCGCTCGGACGCTCGGACGGCGCCACCAAGGTCTTGATCCACAGGGCGATCAGGCAGCTCGAGGAGATCGTCGGCGAACGGGCGGGCATCGCCGCCGGAGAGGGTGGCGGCGATGAGTGAAACGGCGTCCAACCTCGAGAGCCTGCTGCGCGAAGCGCTCGTCCCGATCGAGCCGCCCGCCGAACTGGCGCTGCGGCTCGAGTCGGCCCTGACGAGCATCACCGAGATGGCCGCCGACGAGCTCGAGGCCTGGGAGCTCTCGGCGATGCGCGACCCGCGCAACTGGGCGCGTCCGGCGGCGGCGCTCGTCGTCGGCGGCGCAGCGGCGACGGGCCTGGTCGCGCTGCGCGCGCGCCGCCGCGCATCGGCCGCGCCCCCCGGCCTCGCGGGCCTGCGCCGCACCGCCGAGCGGGCTGCGCGCGACCTCGAGCGCGAGACTCGCAAGCTGCTCGGCGACCGCTAGCGCGCCGCCGTATCGCCCCCCGCGGGGGTGCCCGCCGGCGGGCAGGGACCGCACGGCCATGCTCCCGCGGGCGAGAGGCGCCGATCATCGCGACCCGACCATCTAGGCTCTTCTCCCCGATGGCCACCTGCTACCGGCATCCCTCGCGCGAGACCGGCGTCTCGTGTTCGAACTGCGGCCGCCCGATCTGCCCGGACTGCATGACGACGCACCCCGGTCGGCATGCGCTGCCCGGAGTGCGCGCGCCAGAAGACCCGCGTGCACAAACTCCGTGAAGGCACGCGCATCCCGCGCGTGACCTACGGGCTGATCATCGCCAACGTGATCGTGTTCCTCACCGAGCAGGGCCAGTTCACGCTGTTCGGCACCGAAATCCACGGCAAGGTGATCGAAGAAGGGATCCTCTACCGCTACGCGATCCACTACGAACACGAGTACTGGCGCCTGATCACCTCGGGCTTCCTGCACGAGAACCTGCTGCACATCGGGTTCAACATGTACCTGCTGTACCTGCTCGGGATGATGCTCGAGCCGGCGATCGGCTCGCTGAGGTTCGCGGCGATCTACTTCACCGCGCTGCTGGCCGGCTCGTTCGGCGCGCTGCTCGCAACCGCCTCGCCGACGCTCGGCGCATCGGGTGCGATCTTCGGGCTGATGGGGGCGGCGGTCGTCGAGCTGCGCTCGCGGCGCATGAGCGTGATGGAGTCGGGCATCGGCGGCCTGATCCTGATCAACCTCGTGCTGAGCTTCACATGGGCGAACATCTCGGTAGGGGCGCACATCGGCGGCCTGATCGGCGGCGCGCTGGCGGCGCTTGCGATCCGCACAGCCGACCAGCGCGGAGCCGGCACGCTCGGGCTGATCGCGTGCGTGCTGTTGAGCGCGCTCGCGGTGGCGGGCTCGATCGCGGTCTCGGGCGCGACCGGGTCAGGGTTCGCCTAGCGGGCCGCTCGCGCGGCGCGGGCTGTGAGGCCCGCGAGCGCCCCGGCCTGGGCGCGCCAGAGGAGCGCCGCCGCCTAGCCGGCGCCGGCCGTGTCGAGCTCGAGCGCACGTGCTGCGGGCGCGGGCACGAGCTCCGGGTGAAGGACGTGCGCGAGCAGCTCGAGGCCGTCGACGAGCCGCGGCCCGGGACGCGAGAAGTACGCCGACGCGTCGACGGCGACGATCCGCCGCGCGCCCGCCGCGCGCAGCTCGGTCTCGTGCGCGAGCGCCTCGAGGCGGGCGCGGTCGGCGTCATATCCGCACGGGATCGCCAGCGCGAGCTCCGGCTGGACGGCGGCGAGCTCGTCCCAGGAGGCCTCGCGCGAGGCCTCGCCCGGCAAGCCGAGCACGTCTTCGCCGCCGGCCAGCTCGATCAGCTGCGGCGTCCAGTGTCCGGCGACGAACAGCGGGTCGAACCACTCGAGCGCCGCCACGCGCGGGCGCTCGGCGCCGCGCACGGCCAGGCGCACGCGGTCGATTCGCCCGGCGGTTCGCGCCACCAGCTCGACCCCCTCGCGCCGCCGTCCGGTGGCCTCGGCGAGCGTGCGCACGTCGCCGAGCGTCTCGCCCAGCGTCTTCGGGTCGAGCGCGATCACGCGCGGTTTGGTGGGCAGCTCCTCGGCGAGCTGCGCGACGTCCTCGTAGGAGACGGCGCACACCGGGCAGAGCGCCTGCGTGACGATCAGGTCGGGCTCGAGTTCGCTCAGCAGCTCGTCGTCGAGCTCGTAGATCGATTCGCCGGCGAGGGTCCGCTCGCGCACGGCCGCATCGATCGCGCCCGCGTCGAGACCGGCTCCGAGCGCGTCGCGGGTGAGGTGCGGGCAGCTCCAGCGCGGCGGGCGGGTAATCGCACTCGTGCGTGACGCCGACGACGTGCTCTCCGAGACCGAGCGCGAACAGCAGCTCGGTGGCGTGGGGGACGAGGCTCACGATCCGCACCTCCTGACTGTACGCGATCGCGCGGTAGAGCGTAACCTCGCAGGGGATCGCGTGCGCTGACCGACGCCGAGATCGAGCAGCGCCTCGCCGAGGCCGGCGAACTGGCGGCCGCGAGGGCCTGCGATCGTGCGCGATCTGGAAGCTCGCCGACTTCGCCGCCGCGATCGCCTTCGTCGAACCGCGTAGCGGAGGTCGCCGAGGCCGCCGACCATCACCCCGACATCCTCGTGCACTGGCTGGAACAGGGTTCGCCTGACGCTCTCGACGCACTCCGAGGGCGGGCTCACCGACGCCGACTTCGCGCTCGCCGGCCGGATCGACGGCCTCGCCTGAGCCGCTCCCTTCCGCCAGTGGGGCTTGCTACGGTTGAACGGCGTCGAGCAGCGCGATGAACGACGAAGAAGAACTTCCTCGAAGTAGCGTGGCCCCGCCGCGCCGCCCGCTGAACGCCGGGGCCGCTGGCGAGGGTCCGATCGGCTGCCGCGCCCGCCGGGCGCGTGAGCGTGCGATCAGGCAGTGCTCGAGCCGCGGCCGATGGGCGCGGCGCGCGCGTGAACGGCCTCAAGCTCATCATCGCGGCCGCTGCTGGTCGCCGTGAACGCGTTCTTCGTGATCGCCGAGTACGCGCTCGTGCGCTCGCGCCGCGCGCGGCTGGAGATGATGCGCGACGAGGGCAGCAAGGGGCGCGGCGCTGGCGCTCGTCGCAGCTCGGCGCACGTCAACGAGTACATCTCCGCGGTGCAGATCGGCGTGACGATGACCTCGATCGGCGATCGGCGCGCTGGCCGAGCCTGCGCTCGCGGCGATCCTGCAAGAGCGCGCTCGGCAACACGCTCAGCCACGGCGTCGCGGTCGCGATCGTCGGCGATCGTCGCGTTCGTCGTCGATCGCCTCCGTCGCAGCTGATCGGCGGCGAGATGGTGCCGAAGTTCTACGCGATCGACCGCGCCGAGTCGGTCGCCCGGCGCGTGGCGCGGCCCGCTGCAGGGCTTCAGCGTCGCTGTTCCACCCGTTCGATCGTCGCGCTGACGGCCGTCTCCGACCGCATCCTGCGGCTGTTGGGCGTGGACATGGACGATCGAGCGCCGCGGCGGCTCCACGCGACGAGCTGAAGCTCCTGATCGCCGAGTCCTACGCGGGCGGGCAGATCGACCCGGGCGAGGCGGGGATGCTGACGCGGCGTCTTTCACCTGCACGAACAGGAGGCGCGCCAGGTGATGACGCCGATCCCCGCGGTCGTCACGGTCGACGTCTCCCAGGACGTCGAGAGCGGCGCTGAAGCTGTGCGTCTCCAGCGGCCACACGCGCCTGGTGGTCACCGAGGACGACGACCGCGACCGCGTGCGCGGGCTCGTGCACGTCGAGCACGCTCGCCGGCCAGCTGATGCAGCGAGGGCCCGCACGCCCCGATCGAGCCGATCGTGCACGACGCGCTGATCGTGCCCGAGACCAAGCCGCTGGACGACCTGCTCGCCGACCTGCAGCGCCAGCGCACCTCGATGGCGGTCGTCGTCGACGAGTACGGGCGCGTGGTCGGGGTCGTGACCGTCGAGGACATCATCGAGGAGGTCGTCGGGGAGATCGCCGACGAGACCGATCCGGCCGCCGGCGAGATCCGCCGGCTGGCAAACGGCGACTGGTTCGTGCGCGGCCACGTCGCGGTCACCGACCTGGCCGACTACGGCCTCGAGCTGCCGGTCGACAGCGACGCGTACAACTCCGTCGGCGGCTTCGTGTTCGCCGAGCTCGGGCGACTGCCCCGCCGCGGCGACACGGTCAGCGCCGACGGCTTCTCGATCCGCGTGGAGTCGGTGCGCGACAACCGCATCGAGGCGGTGCGCATCCGCGAACGGCGGCTCGCGCCGCCCCGGCCGAACGCGACACCGACGCCTAGCCCGCCCCGGCGCGCGGCGCGGTCCGTTCGCGCTGCGGCTGCGGCCCGCCCCGGGGCCTGCGAGGCAACCGGCCCGTTAAACACGTCCGGCCCGCGGGGGGAGCGGACCGGATCGTGCGCACTGGGAGGAGGCGGGTGTGCGATGCGACGTTAATGTCGCATGACCAAGTATCTCCACGTGGATGAACGGCACCTAAAACTCATCTGAGGATCGATAAATCTTCGGCGCGAGCGTGCGCCGGGCCCTCAGCGCGGGGAGTACGTGCAAGCCGCGGCCGCTCTTGCGCCCGAGCGCGCCTTCGGCGACCAGCTCACGCGACGCGTGCGGGCACGGGCTCGCCGATCGTCTCGCCGATCGCCGCTGACACGTCGAGGCCGACGAGGTCGAGCAGCGCGAGCGGGCCCATCGGGTGCCCGGCGCCGAGCTTCATGCAGGTGTCGACGTCGCGTCGGGTCCATGCCGGTCTCTTCCACCAGCCGCACCGCGCTGAAGAGGTATGGGAACAGCAGGCGGTTGACGACGAAGCCGGGCACGTCGGGCACCTCGACGGGCGTCTTCTCGAACGTCTCGCACAGCGCCAGCGCGCGCGCGCGCGTCGTCCGCGCTGGCCTCGCGCGGGAAGATCAGCTCGACGAGCTTCATCTTCGTGACAGGGTTGAACACGTGCAGCCCGACGAAGCGGTCCGGGCGCCCGCTCGCCTGCGCCAGCCGCTGCGACCGACAGCGAGGAGGTGGTGCTCGCGAGGATCGCGTCGGGCCGAGGATGCCGTTGAGCTCGCCGAGCAGCGCGCGCCTTCACGTCGTGGTCCTCGACGACCGCCTCCACCACGAACGTCGCCTGCGGCGAGCTCGCGCGGGTCGGTCACGACCTGGACGTGCTCGGGGTCGACATCCGTCGACCTCGCGCCCAGGCGCGCGAGCGTCTTCTCGACGCGTCGCGCGCGCGCGGTCGGCCGACGTCTCCGAGCGCGCCAGCAGCAGCACCGGCCCGTGGTGGGCCGCCGTGGCCGCCAGGCCGCAGGCGATCGCGCCGCTGCCGGCTACCGCAAGGCGTTCGCTCACGCTGCTCCTTTGCCGTCCAGGTTCGCCGGATGGCCCGCCTGCACTGGCTGACGTGACCAGTCAATCGCAGGGCAGGCGGTAGAGTACGCGGCTGCAGGGTCCGGGCACCTGCTCGGCGCGCCTTGCCGAGCCGGCATCCTCGGAGACGCCGCTCGTCGCTGCGCGCCAGGCCAACCCGATCGCGCCCGGCGGCAATACGACCGTAGGAGGACTCCAGAATGAGGCAACCTAGAGGGCCGCGAAGTCGTGATCGTCGAGGCGGTGCGCACGCCGATCGGCCGCGGGCACAAGGAGAAGGGCTACTACAAGGACACGCACCCGAACGACGCTGCTCGCGCAAGACCTACACCGAGGTGATCGAGCGCGCCGGCATCGACGCCGCGCGAGGTCGAGGACGTGATCGCCGGCTGCGTCGCAGCAGTTCGGCGAGCAGGGGTTCAACATCGCCCGCAACGCGTGGCTCGCAGGAGGGGCTGCCGATCGAGACGCCCGGCACGACCGTCGACCGCCAGTGCGGCTCGGCCCAGCAGGCGGTCAACTTCTCGGCCGCTCTGATCGCCGCCGGCGTGCACGACGCGATGATCGGCTCGGGCGTCGAGCACATGGGCCACCTGCCGTTCGCGGCCGGCATGAAGACGCAGGAGGACTTCGGCTACGCGTTCACGCCGGAGCTGATGGCCAAGCACAACATCGTCGGCCAGGGCCTCGGCGCCGAGATGATCGCCGATCAGTGGGAGATCCCGCGCTCGGAGCTCGACGAGCTCGCCGTGCGCTCGCACCGGCTCGCCCACCAGGCCACCGAGGAGGGCCGCTTCGAGCGCGAGATCGTGCCGATGGCGGTCGACGCAGAGACGCTCGTGACCGACCAGGGGATCCGCCCCGACACGAACCTCGAGGCGCTCTCGCAGCTGAAGCCGGCCTTCAAGCCGGACGGCAAGATCACCGCCGGCAACGCCTCGCAGATCTCCGACGGCGCGGCGGCGGTGCTGCTGATGTCGGCGCGAGAAGGCGCAAGCGCGCTCGGGCTGACGGCCGCGCGCGCGGATCGTCGACCAGACGACGGTCGGCTGCGACCCGGTGAAAATGCTCGAGGGGCCGATTCCGGCGACGCGCAAGATCCTCGCAGCGCAACGGCATGAAGATCGGCGACATCGACCTGATCGAGATCAACGAGGCGTTCGCGCCGGTCGTCGCGGCCTGGCGGCGCGAGCTCAACCCCGACATGGACCGCGTCAACGTCAACGGCGGCGCGATGGCGCTCGGGCACCCGCTCGGCTCGACCGGTGCGCGCCTGATCACGACGCTGCTCCACGAGCTCGAGCGCTCCGACAAGGAGGTCGGGTTCGTGACGATGTGCTGCGGCGGCGGCCTCGGCACGGGGACCCTGATCCAGCGGGTCTGAGCGAGCGCGCGGGCGCCCGCGCGCGCCGATTTTGATAGGCCGGCCCCGGAGGCCGGCCCCTGTGGGTTCGCGTGGTGCGCCTCGGGCGCGCCGCGCGAGCTGCCCGGGCGTCTGTCAGCCCGAGGCCGGGCCTTTGCCGGTCCAGCTGACCGCGACCGGCGCGAGCGCCAGCAGCGCGCTCCACGTGGCCGGCGTGGCGACGCCGTTCGGTGGCGAGCCCGTGCGCGGTCTGGAACTGCTCGAGGTCGGTGGTGGTCTGCGAGCCGAAGACGCCGGTGGTTTCCTGGCTCGGGACGGCGGTCGCGAGGTGCTCCTGGAGCCAGAGCACCTGGTCGCCGCTGGCGACCCTGCGCGAGTTCGGGCCATTCGCTGTTCGGCAGTCACGCTGGTGAGCGGCGCGAGCGCTTCGGCGAGGCCCTTCCAGCCGGCCGAGCCCGTTTCCTGCCAGTCCCAGAAGGACAGCCCTTGGCGCCGTAGTCGACCGCCTCCTCGCGGAAGCGGACCAGTTCGGAGGCGCCGCGTTTTCATAGGTCTGCCCGAGCGGGAAGATCGCGCGCCCGTAGATGCGGTTGGCGATGTAGGTGTTCGCGTAGACCGTGTCGATCGACTGCCCGATCGCCTTCCAGTACATCTGCGGCGCGTTGAACTGCGCGCCGCCGGGCCCGAGGAACACGGAGTAGGGGAACGACTCGTGGTAGGTGACGTAGGGGAAGGACGCGAGCGCCAGCGGGTAGCTCGGGCCGATCTTCGCGCGCAGGTCGGCGAGGTAGGTCTGGGCCGCCGCGTAGTGGCCTTCGTACTCGGCCTCGGCGTCGATCACGAGGCAGTCGGCGCCGTCGGCGACGGCCTGTGCGCCGAGCGCCGCCTCGCCGCCCGGGTTGCTCCCGTAGACGTACTGCCACGCGCAGACCTTGATGCCGGCGGCGTGCAGGGTCGGCGACGAGTTCGGGTGAGAACTGGCCCCAGTAGTTGCTCGAGCCGTCCGAGCTCTTCACGAACACGGTGCTGATCCCGGCCGCGTGTGCGCGCGCGACGATCGCCGGCAGCGAGCCTTTTTCGGAGGCGCTCACGTACCAGATCCACATGCCCTGGCCTTCCAGCGCGCCGCCCGAGGCCGGGGCGGCGGGTGCGGGTGCCGGCGCTTTCACCGGCGGGTGCAGGGCGTGGTTGTAGAGGTAGATCGGTCCGTAGGAGCTCGTGTAGCGGCCGTTGCCCAGCAGCACCATCACGTGGCCCGAGTGCGCGGCCGCGGGCACGGTCGCGAGCAGGCCGCCCGAGCCGCTGCGCAGCCGCGCGGCGGGCGAGCTGGTCGTCACGCGGGCGCCGGGGGCCCTCGGGAAGCCGAGCGCCATGCCCGCCTGCAACCCGACGCCCTTGACCAGCAGCGTGCCGTGGATCGAGACCTGATGGGGGTTCGTGCTGCAGCGCGCGGCGGGGGTGCAGCTGACACTCGTGATCCGCACGCTCGTCACGTGCGCGCCGCTGCCGGCCGGCGCCTTGGTGGCCGGCGTCGAGCCGCCCGAGCGCGACCCCGAGGGCACGTTCGAGCTGCCGGTGGCGGGTGTCCCGCCCGCGCCGGCGGCCGGCGCGGCGCCGGGCAGGCACAGGCCGACCAGCACGGCCAGCGCCATCAGCGCTGCCGCGAGGATGATGGCTCGGTTTGCGATGCCTCTGCTCGCCGAGGTCACGAGCACCCTTTCGTGCCGAGGTGATTCGCGGGTTCGCGGGGACGCGCTGCTGCGGGCCCCGCGCTCGAGCCGAAGTTACCGGCTCTTGGGCACCAAACGCTCAGTCGGCAGGGAAGTTGCGCCCTAGCCCCAGCGGAAGCCGCCGGCGGCCGGCTGCGGGTCGAGGGGGCTGCACGGCAGCCCGGGAGCGGGCGTGGGCAGGTTGAAGCCCCCGGGCGCGACGTCGTTCGGGGCGTCGGCGTGGAACAGCGAGGCGAGGTACTGGTTCTGCCCGCGGCCGACCCCGAGCTCGAACTGCCCGCCGCCGTAGTTGCCGATCCCGCGCTCCTCGCAGTAGTCGTAGGCGTCGAGGAGGTTGCGCAGGCCGCCGAGCCGCGAGGGCTTGATGTTGACCATGCGCGGCGGATAGGGCAGGCCCTCGATGTCCTCGATCGAGTGGATCGGTCGCGTCCCAGGAGAAGCGCTCGCGGTGCGCGGCGAGCACCTCCTCGGTCTCCTCGGTCAGCGCCGGGTCCTCGATCCAGGCCTCCGGGAAGGCTTCGACGACGCGGCGGTAGAGCACCGGATCGGGCGGCTGATCGACGATCGAGCCGACGTAGTAGCCCTTGAAGTCGACTGACTCGACCGCGCCCGTCGCCACCAGGTCCCCGATCAGCGCCTCGTCCCAGGAGCTCGTCGGGTCGAGCTTGAAGCGCAGCCCTGGGCAGATCTCCAGGCGCCGCTCGAGCGGCTCCATGCTCGGCGGCTCGCCGAGGCGGAGCGAGACCACGAACCGCACCGGCGCCGGCGTTCGCTCGAGCGCAGCGTGCAGGCTCAGGCCGGCCTGGCGCAGCGCGAGATCGAGCGCCGCCGACTCATACGCCCACACGCGATAGCGACGCGAGACCTCACGCTGGGGGGCCTCCGGGAACAGGTCGAGGCCGGCCAAGAGCTCGCTGAAGCTCGCCGAGCGTGGAGCTGCCCGCGAGCGGCAGCGGCGGTCCGGCGCGCCTGCAGGATCTCCTGGTCGACGCCGTCGTAGGTCACGTCCTCTCCGAGCCCCTCCTGCCCGCCGCCGCGAAGCCGGATCACGGTCGAGAGGCGCTCGAAGTCGCTCGAGACCGACTCGGAGAGGCCCTCGAGCGCGTAGTCCTCGATCCGCAGCGGCAGCGAGGCGAGCCGCTCCCAGGTGCTCACGCGCCGGCCTCGCGCTCGAGTCGCGCGACGAGCTCGTCGAGCCGCAGCTCCTCGAGCGCGCCGCCGACCTCGGCGAGCTCGGCCGCGCACTGCTCGATCAGGCGCTTGCCCTCGCCGACGAGCGCGAGCGTCTCCTGCAGGCTCGCCTCGCCGGAGTCCAGGCGGCGGATGATCTCCTCGACGCGCGCGCGCGGCCTGCTCGTATGAGAGCCGCTGCGCCTGCTCGCCGGTGTCGCTCACGGCTCGCGCGCCTCCACGGGCAGCTCGCCGTCGGCGAAGCGCAGCACGAGCTCGCCGGCGGCCCGCGCGGCGGCCGCGCTCGGCAGCGGCTCGCCCGAGCGGGTGCGCGCGAGCGCGTAGCCGCGCTCGAGCGTGCGCTGCGGATCGTGCCCGCCCAGCGCGAGCGCGAGGCGTTCGAGCTCGCGCGGGCGCCGCTCGCGGCACTCGCGCACGGTCGACTCCGACTTGCGCGCGAGCACCAGCGCGCGGCGGGCGCTCACGCGCCGCTCCTCGAGCACCCGCCGGCGCGCACCGGCGCGGATCTCGCGGAGGTGCTGGTGCAGGCGCGCATGCTGGCGCGCGAGTTGCGCCGTGGGCGCGCGCGAGAGCAGTGCCAGGCGCCGCGCGCGCTCCAGCACCACGCGGCGCGCGTGGTCGCGCAGCCGCTGCGCCTCGCGCGCATGCAGCGAGCGGGCGGAGAGCGCGCGCCGCGAGTGCTCGGCCAGGCGCTCGCCACACGAGCACAGCTCCGCGCGGGCGCGGCGGCAGTCGACCGCGACCGCCGCCTCGGCGGCGTGCGTCGGGGTCGAGCAGCTGACGGCCGCGACGTCGTCGAGCAGCGTGCGGTCGGTGTGGTGCCCGACCGAGGCGATCACCGGCACCGACAGCAGCGCGACCGTCCTGCACAGCGTCTCGTCGCAGAAGCACAGCAGGTCGGCGAGTGACCCCCCGCCGCGGGCGACGATCACGACCTCCACGCCGGGCGCCGCCGCGAGGTCCCCGAGCGCGCGCGTGATCGCGGGCGCGGCGTGGCGGTCCTGCACCGGCGCGAACGCCCACACCAGCCGTCCGGCCCAGCCGCGCCGCTGCAGCGCCGCGAGCAGGTCATCGCGCGCCTTGCCGCTCTCGCCGGTGACGACCCCGATGCTCGCCGGCAGCGCCGGGCGCGCGAGCAGCTTCTGGCGCTCGAGCAGCCCCTCGGCGTCGAGCTGCTTGCGCAGGCGGTCGATCTGCGCGAGCAGGTCGCCCTCGCCCGCGACGCGCAGGTCGGTGACGTTGAACGAGAACGAGGGCGAGGCGCTCGCGCTGCCGGGGTAGTAGTCGCAGCCGCCCGCGACCACGACCTGCATCCCCTCGGCGGGCGCCTGGACGCCGGAGGCGAGCATCCGCTCCCAGTCGTTCAGCCACGCCGCGCACGGGATCGCGCCGGAGGCGTCGCGCAGCTCGAAGTACACCCGCGTGCGCGCCACGCGCAGGTTCACGAGCTCCCCGATCAGCTGCACGTGCGCGAACGCGCGCAGCCGCTCGCGCAGCTTCGCGGCGTAGCGAGCCGACGGGGAACGGGCCCGGCAGCGAGCTGTCCGGAATCCCGCGGATCGGCGCGGCGTCGGTGCCCGGATTCAGGGACATCTCGCGCCAGCATAGGCGCTAGCATCGACGGCGATGCCGAGCGGTGACCCACGTCCCCGGGTCTGAGCGATGTCCAAGCGCAACGCTGGCAGGCGCGGGCGCGCGCGCAAGCGCCGCCCGGCCGCCGCGACGGCCGCGCAGGCGACGGTCGCGCCGGCGACCGAGCCCGCCGAGGTCGGGCGTCCCGCACAGGAGCGCCGCCGCGGAGCGCGCCGTCCGCCGGCCGAGCGCGTCGCGCACCGCGACCCGGGCGGAGTCGGCGAGCGCCCGCAGGCCCCGTGGCACCCGTGGCCGCTCTCCGAGCTCCTGATCTTCGTCGGGGCGATCGGCACGATCGTCGGCTTCGCCTCGACCGACCGCACGCTGCTGTGGGCCTCGATCGGCGCGGTCGTGCTCGGCACGCTCGAGTTCACGATCCGCGAGCACCTGAGCGGCTACCGCTCGCACGCGGCGCTGCTGGCCGCGTTCCCGACCGCGCTGCTGCACGGCGGCATCGCGCTCGGCCTGTACGCGCTCGGCGCGCGCGGCGAGGCGCTCGTGCTGGTGCCGGTGCTCGTCGACGTGCCGGTCTTCTGGCTGCTGTTCCGCTACCTGCGTGCGCGCTTCGAGGACGCCCGCCGCGAGCGCGTGTTCGCGCTCGGGCAGCGCTGAGCGCCCTCGCTAGTCGCGCGGCATCGAGAAGCGCAGCGACGGCAGCGGGCGCTCGCCCTCGGCGACGGCCCCGCCGCGGTCCTCACCGCTGATCGCGAGCCGCTCCAGGCGCGCGATCTCGCGCTCGCCTTCGATCCGTGCCGGGTGCCCGGGCTCGACCCCGGCGATCAGGGCCGCGATGCGGTTTCGCAGCTGCAGCGCGAAGTGCGGTGTCGAGGCGCCCATCAGCTGGCGCACGTCCTCGACCGTGACCTCGCGGTCGGCCGGCAGGCGGCGGGGGTCCTCGGCTTGGCTCACGTGCTGGAAGTCCTGTTCGCTATTCGGCGGTCCCACCCGTCGCTTCTTCGGCGCCGCCCTGTTTGCGCGGGGCGATCTCCAGCAGCGAGTCGAGTTCGGATTGCGTGACCAGCGAGATCGCATGTTCGTCGCCGATCAGCCAGCCGTGATTGTAGACGCCGCGTACAGGGCGGAATTCGGGCGCGCTCGAGTAGGCGGGCTGGATGTCGCTCAGGTAGGAGGCGAGCTCGGGCGGGACAGCATCGGCCGTTTCGAGCAGCAGCAGCGGCGCGTAGTCGCCGGTCGCGGACAGCAGCGCGGCGGCCGGCGCGTCGAGCGGGCGCGACGCGTTCGCGAAGGCGAGCCCGTGCCCGGGTTCTTTGACGCCCCACCCGAACGTCCCGTCGGTGAAGCGGGCCACCGAGATCGCACCCGCGGCCGGGGTGGGGCTTTCGCCGGCGGCGGCTTCGGGGATCCGCGTGACCGTCCCGAGCCGCGCCAGCGCGCCGAGCGCAGCGGGCGTCAGGCCGGAGGAGCCGATCACGTAGATCGCGGGGTGGTGCATCGAGGTGAGCGCGGCGCTCGTCGCCGCGGGCAGGCCGCTCTGGGTGGCGAACAGGATCGGCGCGCCGCTCTGCGCGGACAGGCCGGCGGCGGGCATCTGCAGCGCCGGCGCGCCGCCTGAGGCGAGCACGATCGCCTGGCGCGGCCGCGCCCCGGCGGCACGTGCGAGGAGGCTCTCGATCGCCGCCGCGGCGGCCGCCGGTTCGCCGGCGGGAACGGCGCTCACGCGGTAGCCACCGGGGACGGAGGCGTGCGTGCCGACCTCGATCACCTGCGCGCCGCCGATCGCCGCGGCGCCCGTCGGGCGCATCGCTTCGAGCGCCTGGCTCGAGACCTGCGGCAGCGAGCCGCCTTCGGCGAACAGGATCGGCGCGTTCAGCGGCGCCGCGGCGAGGCCCGATGCTGCGAGCGCGGCGGGCCAGTTGCCCTCGTCGACGACCACGACGGCCTGCGGGCGCGTGGCCGAGGTCTGCCCGGGGTAGACGACGCGCGCGACCGCGGCGGCGTCGTCGGTGGGGCCGGCGCCGCCGATGCGGCTCGTGTTGCGCGTCGTGACGCTGACGGCGCCCTCGGTCGCGACCGGCGCGACGCTGCGCACCGGGCCACCCGTCTCGGTGGGCTGCCCCGCGGTCTTGCCGCACCCGGCGAGCAGCGCGGCGGCGCCGATCGCGAGCAGCGGGCGGGTGGCGCGTGCGAGGCGGCGGCGCATCGGCCCCGGACACTAGATGATCGCTTCCAGGAAACGCGGCATTTGCAGGGACCGGATTGGGCGGTCGCTGTCAAGGACTGCAAGCGTCTTCCCGCTCTGCTAGCGTGCCGCACCGGAAATAGCCGAGTTCCCGGCAAGAGGCCGGGGACCGGGGGACCCGAGTTGTTGGGGCGAATCCCGCGTGGACCGCGGTGAAGCGCAGACTCTTTCAGCGCTAGCCCGTCAGCTAACCCCGGAGGCCGACGAAAGAGGTTGTTGTCTTGCGGTTCCGTTTCAGCGGCGCAGTTCTTTGCATTCTGTCGTTCGCCATCGCGCTCGCGCCGAGCGCTCAGGCCGCCGGTACCGGCGGCGTCACGGCGGGCGAAGCCAACTCCCCCAGCCCCGCCGCCAAGCCGAAGCTCCACCTGTTCCCGGTCACGGCGCACACGCCGAGCCTGGCCTACCACGGCCCCATCTACGTGAAGACGGCCAGCGGCGAAGTCCAGCCCTACCAGCCCGGCTCCTCGGGCCAGACGACGACGGGCAGCGCGGCGAGCCTCACGGGCGGCGCCTCGCCCGCCTCGCAGAGCTCCCCGAGCGTGCCGCCGCTGAACCCCGCCTCGCTGAGCGGCCCAGCGCAGCGTCCCGAGCTGCTCGTGCCGGGCACCACCGCCCGCTACGTCGACGGCCTGGCGGCGGCCCCGATGGGCGCCCCGGCGGCCATCCAGGAGATCGTCTGGGCCGGCAACGAGCTGATCGGGCTGCCCTACATCTACGGCGGGGGCCACGGCTCGTGGATCGACAGCGGCTACGACTGCTCAGGCACCGTCTCCTTCGCGCTGCACGGCGCGAGCCTGCTGCACAGCCCCGAGGACTCCTCGGAATTCGAAGGCTACGGCTCGCACGGGATCGGGCGCTGGGTCACGATCTTCGCGAACCCCGGACACGCCTACATGACGGTCGCCGGGCTGCGGCTCGACACCAGCGCCGCCGATGACCCGTCCAACCAGCAGGGGCCGCGCTGGCGCCCGCTGCGGCCGGCCAACAGCGGCTTCACCGTGAGGCACCCGCTCGGACTCTGAGAGCCCTGCTGCCCGATGGCGGGCAGCAGGCGCTCCTCAGCTAGGCTTGGAGACTGTTGGTCGGCCCTGCGGCCGAGCACCCAGCGGCAACCGCATAGGAGGATCAGATGGCCGGCCTGACCGGGCGCATGTCTACCGTCGTGAAGGCGAAGGTCTCGAAGCTGCTCGACCGGGCCGAAGATCCCGCCGAGACGCTCGACTACAGCTACCAGAAGCAGGTCGAACAGCTCCAGAACGTCAAGAAGGGGATCGCCGACGTCGTCACCGCCAAGAAGCGCCTGCAGATGCAGGAGAGCACGCAGCAGCAGAACCTCGTCAAGCTCGACACGCAGGCGCGCCAGGCGCTCGCGCAGGGCAACGAGGAGCTCGCGCGCGCGGCGCTCGAGCGCAAGAACATCGCCCAGACCGAGCTGCAGTCGCTCGACACGCAGGTCTCAGAACTCGAAGCCCAGCAGCAGAAGCTGACCGACTCCGAGCAGAAACTGCGCGCCAAGATCGAAGCCTTCCGCACCAAGAAGGAGGTCATCAAGGCGCAGTACTCGGCCGCCGAGGCCCAGGTGCGGATCTCCGAGGCCGCGACCGGCGTCGGCGAGCAGATGGCCGACGTCGGCCTCGCGATGCAGCGCGCGGTCGACAAGACCGAAAACATGCGCGCGCGCGCCGACGCCGTGCAGGAGCTCGAAGCCGCCGGGACCTTCGACGACATCACCCAGCTCGGCTCCGGCGAAGACGACATCGACCGCCAGCTCAAGCAGCTCTCGAGCCAGGGTGCGGTCGACGACGAGCTGTCGAAGATGAAGGCCGAACTCGGCCAGGGCCAAGGCGAGGGTGCCGCGGCGCAGATCTCATCGGGTTCCGGCGAGGGCGCGCCGGCCGGCGAGAGCGGCCAGGCATGATCGTGCGCATATCCGGCGAGGGTCAGTTCGACCTCGCCGACAGCGATGCCGGCCGTCTCAACGAGCTCGAGCAGGACGTCGTCGCCGCGGTCGAAGCCGGCGACGAGGCTGCCTTCACGGCTCGCTCGCGACGCTGCTCGATCACGTGCGCAGCGCCGGCACGGCGGTGCTCAACGAGGAGCTCGAGCCCTCGCAGGTGATCCTGCCGCCGGCCGACACGAGCCTCGCGGAGGCGTCGCGCGAATTCAGCGGCGAGGGGCTGATCCCGGACTGACGCCCCGCCCGCGAGGCGGATCGGCTAGATCGGGATCCCCCACAGCGGGAACCAGCGCTCGATTTCAGGCTCGAGCGGCAGTTCCTCGCCGAGCTGGGCCTTCAGCTGCAGCTCGCGCTCGGTCGAGCGCTCCTGCTCAGTCCCGTTCTGCGGCACGAAGGGATACCAGTACCCGCGCTTGTAGTTGTAGATGAAGTAGACCGGCTGGCCCTTGGCGTCGGCGAACGCGAACACCGCGCACAGCAGCCGCTCGCCGTGGCCGGCCATCTCGATCGAGCTGGAGACGGCGTTGATCCCGACGGCGAGGTCTTCGACGCTCGGGGCGCCCGCCTTGTTCTGGAGCACCATCCAGCGGTAGCCGTAACTGTCGTCCTCGGTCCTGACCGTCGTGCCGCTCTCGCCGCCGGTTGCCGAGACGACCTCTTCGGTTTCCTTGAGCGCCGTTTCGAAGTCGCTCGTCGCCAGCGCCTGGAAGACGATCGCGGCCTTGCCCGTCGGCTCGATCCCATGGCTCGCCTGCAGCGTCACGTAGGCGGTCGTGATCGCGAACAGCCGGTCGGGCGCCGGGGCCCTTGACCGCGTGGCGGCCCGTGAGGATGTCGCGCAGGCCCACGGCTCAGGCGGTGTCCCTGCAGCTGGGCCTCGAGCCGCTCCAGCGCTGCCAGGCGCTGCTCGAGCGGCGGGTGGTCGGAGAAGAGGTTCATCATCGAGTTCTTCGCCTTCGCCGGGACGATGAAGAACGCGCTCATCCCTTCGACGGTGCGCAGGTCCCGGCGCGGTGTCCGTTCGATCGAGCCGCTGATCTTGATCAGCGCCGAGGCGAGCGCGCTCGGGCGCCCGGTCAGCACCGCCGAGCCGCGGTCGGCGGCGAACTCGCGGTAGCGCGAGAGCGCGCGCAGCAGCAGGAACGAGATCGCGTAGACGACGGCAGAGACGAGGATCACGATCATGATGTCCTCCTCCTCTTCGCTGTGAGCGGCCGTAGCCGCCGCCGAAGAAGAAGGCGAACTGCAGGATCAGCGAGGCCAGCGTCGCGAAGAAGCTCGCGAGCGTCATCACCATCACGTCGCGGTTGATCACGTGCGTGAGCTCGTGCGCCATCACGCCTTCGAGCTCGGCCGGCTCGAGCATCTCGAGGATCCCGCGCGTCGCGCAGACGGTCGTCGACTTCTGCGAGCGGCCCATCGCGAACGCGTTGGGCATCTGGGTCTCCATCACGCAGACGCGCGGCTTGGGGATGTCGGCCTGCACACACAGGTGGTCGACGATCTCGTGCAGCTGCGGCTCCTGCGCCGGCGTCACCTCTTTGACGCCCATCGTCGACAGCGCGATCTTGTCCGACGCGAAGAACTGCAACAGCAGCAGCACGACCGCGACCGCGACGATGATGCCGGCGCCTGCGCCGACCGCGAACAGCGCGCCGACGAAGGCGACGTAGACCAGCCCCAGCAGGAACATCGTCAGCACCATGCGGGCCTGCAGGCCGCCGTCTTTTCCGAACGAAGCGCTTCTCGTTGCCATCACGTGGATTGTGGCAGACAACGATTCCGGTGCCCTAAAGTGGAGCGCGGACCCGATGCCCCGCGAGACCGCCCCATGCAGCCCGAAGTCGACATCCTGGGGATCTCCATCAAGACCTTCGGGGTCATGCTTCGCGCTCGGCTTCCTGGCCTGCGGCGCGGTCGTCGCGCGGCGGCTGACGCGAGCTCGGCAAGCCCGTCGAGTGGGCGTACGAGATCACCTTCGCGGCGCTGCTCGGCGGCGTGATCGGCGCGCGCGCCTACTACCTCATCCAGAACTACTCGACAGGTCACGGGCAGCCTGACGAGCAACATCTTCTCGGGCTCGGGCCTCGTCTGGTACGGCGGCGCGATCGGCGGCGCGATCGCCGTGATCGGCTGGATGCACTGGCGCAAAGTGCTCGAACTGCAGATGCTCGACATGTGCGCGACGGCGCTCGCGCTCGGCTACGCGATCGGGCGCATCGGCTGCCAGGTCTCCGGCGACGGCGACTACGGGACGGTCTCCAAACTGCCGACCTCGATGGGCTATCCGCACGGGACGGTCCCGACGCCGCCCGGCGTGACTGTGCAGCCGACGCCGATCTACGAGACGAGTTGATGGCCTCCTCGCGTGGTTCCTGTGGAGGCTTCGCGACCGCGTGCGACCGGGCGTGATCTTCGCGCCGTACCTGATCGTCAGCGGGTTCGAGCGCTTCCTGGTGGAGTTCATCCGCCGCAACCACGAGGTCGCCGCCGGGCTGACGGCGCCGCAGATCGAGAGCATCGCGCTGTGCATCATCGGCGCGGTGTGGCTCGGCCTGATCTTGCGCCGCGAGGGCACCGCCGCGCTGCGCCCGCCGACGGCCTGAGCGCGACCGTACGGCGATAATCCCCGCCCATGGCGACCGCGGTCAAGCTATCTCCGTGCGTGTTCCCGATCGACAGCCGCGTCAACGAGCGCGGCGCGCTCGAGATCGGCGGCTGCGACACGATCGAGCTCGCGCGCGAGTTCGGCACGCCCGCCTACGTCGTCGCCGAGCAGGACCTGCGGGCCCGCGCGCGCGCGTTCGTGAGCGCGGCGCGCGGGCTGCACCCGGACACGCGCGATCGTCTTCGCCTCCAAGGCGTTCCCCTGCACCGCCGTGATGGCGCTGTTCGCGGCCGAGGGGCTGTGGTGCGACGTCGCATCCGAGCGGCGAGCTCTACATCGCGCTCGCGCCGGCGTGCCCGCCGAGCGGATCGTCGATGCACGGCAACGCCAAGTCCGAGGCCGAGCTGCGCATGGCGCTGCGCCACCGCGTCGGGCTGATCGTCGATCGACAACTCGACGAGATCGAGCGGCTGCGCGCGCATCGCGGAGCTCGCGCCCGGCGACCGCGAGCAGCAGATGCTCGTGCGCGTCACGCCCGAGTGTCGCGGCGGACACGCACGAGAAGATCTCAACGGGCCAGGCCGACTCGAAGTTCGGACTGCTCGCGAGCGGGCGCGCGCCGAGGCGCTCGAGCGGGTCGCGGCCACCCCGGGCCTCGAGCGCGTCGGAATCCACGCCCACATCGGCTCCCAGCTGTTGGAGCTCGCGCCCTTCGGACGCGCCGCGGGCGCGCTCGCCGAGCTCGTGCAGGAGCACGGAGGCGCCGACCTCACGGTCTCGGACCTCGGCGGCGGCCTCGGCGTGCGCTACTCGGCCGAGCAGCCGCGCGCCGCCGTCGATCGAGGAGTACGTCGGCGCCTCGTCGAGGCGCACGGCGCGGGGATCGGATTCCCGTCCACGGGCGGCTGCTGCTCGAGCCCGGGCGGGCCTGACCGCGAACGCTGCCGTGACGCTCTACACCGTCGAGAGCGTCAAGGGAACGTCTCGACGCTGGGTCGCCGTCGACGGCGGCATGTCGGACAACCTGCGCCCGATGCTCTACGGCGCGCGCTACGAAGCGCACGTCGCGAACCGCCTCGGGGGCACGACCGCGTGCGTGCTGGCCGGCAAGCACTGCGAGTCCGGCGACGTGATTGTCCGCGAGGCGCGCTGGCTCGACGCGCCGCGCCGGGCGACGTGGTCGTGACGCCCGCGACGGGCGCCTACGGCCACTCGCTGGCCAACAACTACAACGGTGTGCCCGCGCCCGCCGGTCGATCTTCTGCTCCGGCGGCGACGCGCGGATCGTCGTGCGACGCGAGAACCTCGAGGAGCTGACGGCGCGCGATGTGCCGGGCGCGGGACGGCGAACGGGCCGCTGAGACGGCGAAGCCTCACTTCGCGTCGCGCTGCTCGGCCACGGCAACGTCGGGGCGGCGTTCGCCGGGCCTGCTCGAGGAGCGCGCCGACGCGATCGAGCGCTCGACGGGCGCCGGCCCGTGCTCGCCGGCGTGCTGACCCGGTCGGCGCGGCGACTTCAGGAGATCCTCGGGCCTCGCGACCTGATCGTCGAGCTGATCGGGGGGATCGAACCGGCGCGCGAATACGTCCTGCTGCGCTCGCTGTCGGCGGGCGCCACGTCGTGACCGCCAACAAGCAGCTGCTCTCCCAGCACGGCGAGGAGCTGTTCGCGGCCGCGCAGGCGGCCGGCGTGCAGCTGCGCTTCGAGGCCGCCGTGGCCGGTGTCGTGCCCGTGATCCGGGTGATCGAGGAGTCGCTCGCGGCGGCGCACGATCGAGCGCGTGCACGGCATCGTCAACGGCACGACCAACTTCATCCTCTCCGAGATGGCGCGCGGCCTCGCGCTACGCCGAGGCGCTCGTCGAGGCCCAGCAGCAAGGGCTTCGCCGAGGCCGACCCGACGCGACGACGTCAGCGGCCGCGACGCCGCGGCGAAGATGGCGATCCTCGCGCGCCTGGCGTTCGGCGCGCCGGTGCACCTCGACGAGGTCCGCTACGAGGGGATCGAGCACCTGCAGAGCGACGACCTCGAGTACGCGCGCGAGTTCGGCCTCGGGCTGAAGCTGATCGGCACCGCCGAGCGGATCGCCGGACGGGCTGTCGGTGCGCGTGCACCCGGCCTTCCTCTACGCGGCCATCCGCTCGCTCCGGGGTAGCGGCTCCTTCAACGCGGTGACGGTCGAGTCGCAGACGATCACCGAGATCACGATGTCGGGTCCCGGCGCGGGGGGCGCGCAGACCGCCAGCGCCGTGCTCGGCGACGTCGTCAGCGCGATGACCGGGGCGCGCGGCCGCCGGCGCCCGCCGCTGCGAGCTGCCGCTGGTCGACGACGTCGCGAGCGCGTTCTACCTGCACATGGAGGTCGCCGACCGGCCCGGCGTGCTCGCGGCACATCACGCCGGTGCTCGGCGAGCACGGCGTGTCGATCAAGTCGGTGGTCCAGCGCGGCATGGGCGAAAGCGCGCGGCTCGTGATGGTCACCCACCCGGTGCTCGAGTCGCGCCTGGCGCGACGGCCGTCGAGCAGCTCGCCGCGTTCGACTTCGTGCGCTCGCCGCCCCGCACGATCCGCGTGATCGAAGAGGAGTTCGTATGAGGAGTTACACCCCCGTACCGCTGCCGCGCATCGAGGGCAGCGCCCCGCCGCTCCCACGTGCCGCTGATCGAGCGCTAGCTCGACCGGCTGCCGTTCGAGGCCGGCGACAAGCTCGTGACGCTGCAGGAGGGCTCGACGCCGCTGGTGCGGGCGCCGCGTGCTCTCCGAGCTGGTCGGCGCCGAGGTGTACCTGAAGCTCGAGGGCGGCGAACCCGACGGGCTCCTTCAAGGACCGCGGCATGACCTGCGCGGTGTCCGCCGCGGTCGCGCAACGGCGCCAAGGCGGTGATCTGCGCCTCGACGGGAAACACCGCCGCCAGCGCCGCCGCCTACGCCGCGCGGGCGGGGATCACCTGCGCCGTGATCGTGCCCGAGGGCAAGATCGCGCATCGGCAAGCTGGCGCAGACGCTGATGCACGGCGCGCGCGTGATCTCGCTGCAGGGCAACTTCGACCAGGCGCTGAAGCTCGTGCGCGAGCTCACCGCGACGCACCCGATCGTGCTCGTCAACTCGGTCAACGAGTTCCGCCTGGAAGGGCAGAAGACGGCCGCCTTCGAGCTCGCACGAGGACCTCGGCGGCGAGCTCGAGCCGCTCTGCATCCCGGTCGGGAACGCCGGCAACATCACCTCCTACTGGCGCGGCTTCAAGGAGATCGGGGCGGCGCCGCGGCTGTTCGGCTTCCAGGCCGAGGGCGCCGCGCCGCTGGTCGCTCGGCCACCCGGTCGAGCACCCCGAAACGGTCGCCAGCGCGATCCGCATCGGCAACCCGGTGCGCTGGGAGGACGCGATGAACGCCGATGACCGAGTCGCGCGGCGCGATCCGCGCCGTCAGCGACGCCGAGATCCTCGACCGCCTACCGCCTGCTCGCGTCGCGCGAAGGCGTGTTCTGCGAGCCGGCGTCGGCGGCGGCGGTCGCCGGCCTGATGAAGTACGGCGCCGACGGCGCAGCAGATCGTCTGCGTGCTCACCGGCCGTGGCCTGAAGGACCCCGAGACCGCGATCGCGAACAACGACGGCCGCGTGATCCAGTGCGCGGCGAGCTCGGCGCGATCGAGGAGGCGGTGCTCGGTGAGCCGTAGGCGTGGGTCGTGCGGGTCCCGGCGTCCTCCGCCAACCTCGGGCCCGGGCTTCGACTGCATGGCGGCGGCGATCGCGCTGGCGCTCGAGCTCGAGGTGCGAGGAGACGGGGCGCTTCGCCGTCGACAGCGAGCTGGCGGTCCCGCCGGGCGCGAGAACCTGTGCGTGCGCGCCTTCGAGCGCTGCACCCCGCCGACGGCTTCACGCTTCACGATCCGCTCGCAGATCCCGCTCTCGGGCGGGCTCGGCTCGAGCGCCGCGGCGATCGTCGCGGGGCTCGCGGCCGCCGACACCTGTTCGAGCTCGACGCCGACCTGCTCGGCGCTCGCGACCGAGCTCGAGGGTCACCCGACAACGTCGCCGCCGCGCTGCACGGCGGCTTCGTGATCTGCGCCGACGGCGCGCGCGACGCGCTTCGAGCCGCCGACCGGGCTCGAGGCGCTCGCGGTCGTGCCCGCAGCGAGGCGGTGCGCACGCGCGCCGCCCGCGCCGCGCTGCCCGCGCAGGTGCCGCTCGCCGACGCCGTCTTCAACGTCGCGCACGGGGCGCTGCTGACGCTCGGGCTCGCGCGCGGGGACTGGGAGCTGCTCGCGCGCGGGCTGCGGACCGCCTGCACCAGCGCAGCGCGCGCACCTCTTCCCGCGCTCCTTCGAGCTGGCCGCGGCGGCGCGCGCGAGCTCGGCGCGCTCGGGGCGACGATCTCCGGCGCCGGCCCGACGGTGCTCGTCTGGTGCTTCTACGAGCAGACCGGCGCGGTCGCGCGCGGCGCTCGCGGCGCGAGTCGAGGGCTGGGCGAGCGTGCTGCGCGCCCCGTTCGAGGCGCAGGGCGCCTACGTCGAGGAGCTCTGAGCGAGCGCCCGCGACGCGCGCGCGCGGCGCCGTCGAGACCGCCGAGCCGGTCCAGCAGCTCGCCGGCGAGCGCCAGGTAGTCGGCGCCGAGGTCGGGCCGGTGGTCGAGGATCGAGCGCGCCCGCTCGGCCGATTCGGCGTACGCGATCGAGGAGCGGATCACGGTGTCGAAGACCTGGTCGCCGAAGCGCTCCTGCAGCGAGACGAGCGCCTCGCGCGAATGGACCGTGCGCATGTCGGCGAGGTTCAGCAGGATCCCGAGCAGCCGCAGCTCCGGGTTCAGGCTCTCGCGCGCGAGCTCGACGACCTCCATCGCCTGCTCGACGCCCTGCAGCGCGAAGTACTGCGCCTCGGCGGTGATCAGGGCATGGTCGGCCGCGACCAGGCGCGTTGACCGTGAGCAGCCCGAGCGACGGCGGGCAGTCGATCAGGATCACGTCGTAGTCGTCCCGCACCCTGGCGAGCGCGCGGCGCAGCGTCAGCTCGCGCCCGATCTTGCCGCCGAGCATCAGCTCGGCCTCGGCGAGGCTGAGGTTGGCCGGGACGATGTCCTCGTGGATCGCCTCGTCGACGGTCGAGCGCCCGGCGAGCACGTCGGCGATCGTCGGCTCGACGTCGGTGGGCAGGTCGAAGTAGTCGGAGAGGTTGCCCTGCGGGTCGAGGTCGACCGCCAGGGTGCGCAGCCGCTGCGCCGCAGGACGTCGGTGAGCGTGCGGACGGCGGTCGTCTTGCCGGTGCCGCCCTTCTGCGAGAGGACGGCGATCGTCTGCGCCATCGAGCGCGATACTACGCGCCGCGGCCCGGCGGCGGCTCCGCGGCGCTGCGGCGGCCCGGCTCAGCCGACGGTCGAGGTGCCGCCCGGCGCCTGCTCGTGCCCGACGGCCGTCCTCGGGCGCGATCGCGCACGAAGCTCAGCCGGTAGCGCCCGACGATGATCTCGTCGCCGTCCTGCAGGGTCCTGCCCGTCGACCCGCGCGCCGTTCACGAACACGCCGTTGAGGCTGCGGTCGTCGAGCAGCCGCACGCCGTCGGGGTGGCGCACGATCAGCGCGTGGCGCCGCGAGACCGTCGGGTCGTCGAAGCGGACGTCGGCGGCCAGGCTGCGGCCGATCCGCGTCCACTCGCGCGTCAGCGCGACCGTGCGCAGCTCGCCGCCCTCCTCGAAGAGAGGTACTCGCCGGGCTGCTCGAGCCGGCCCCGCGCCTCCTTCACGCGCTGCGCCGCGGTCGGCCGGGGCGGGCTGGACGAGCGGCGCCTCGGGTCGGCTGGTCCTCGTCGGTGGGGTGCAGCCGCCGGTGCCGAACAGCGAGGCGCGCACGAACTCCTCGCCGCCGCAGCGACGGGCAGTCGGTCAGCATCGTCCGATGCCGTCGAGCGTCAGGGCGTAGTCGCAGCGCCGGCAGCGGAAGGAGCCGGCTCCCACGAAGGTGCCCGCAGCTCAAGTGACTCCATGCGACTGCTCCCTCTCTGTAGTGGCGCTGCCAAGGGGGCGCTCCCTCGCCGGGGGAAACTCGTAGCGATCATCATAAGTCGTCCCTCCCGGGCGATGGTTCCAAAGAGCCGAATCTCGTGCTCGCCAGTGGTTTTGTGCAGGTCGCCGGCGCGCGCTCCGGCGCAGCCCCTCTCGCGTTTGTCGCCATACCCGACACTGCGCCGGCGCGAAACGGGCCGCACGGCGTGCAGGAGCGCCGCGCCTCGCGGCGAATCACGATGCGTGGCGAGCGTCCAGCGCGACATCGAAGAGCTCGAGCGAAACCTGCTGATGCGCAGCGTCGACGCGCTGGCGGACGACCGCAGCCTGTGCGTCGACTGCGGGCGCACGCCGCTGACCGGCGAGCACGTGCACCTCTACGAGCGCCGGCCCGGCGCGAACCCGGACATGGTCTGCGAGCTGTGCCGCAGCTGCGCCGCGAGGCACCGATCGCGAGCGAGCTCGTGCGCCACGCCGAGCACGGCCAGACCGTGCGCCTCACCGTCCGCGCGGCCTGAGCGCCGCGGGCGGCGCGACGCCGTGGCGCGGAAACACGCGGCGACTAGACTTCGCCCCGCCGTGGACCCTCTGACCGTCTCGATCGTCGTCTCCGCTCCCCGCGAGCAGGTGTTCGACTACCTGCAGGACATCGCCAACCACCCGGAGTTCACCGACCACTACCTGGTCGACTGGCACCTGACGCGGATCGACTCCGTCGGCGTCGGCGCCGGTGCGCGCTTCCGCGTCAAGGCGCCGGTCAACCGCTTCAACTGGGCCGACGTCACTTTCGCCGAGGTCGAGCGCCCGCGCCGGATCGTCGAGGTCGGCCGCACCGGCAAGAACAACCGCATCCGCACGATCGGCGTCTACGAGCTCGACCCGGCGGCCGGCGGCGCGACGCGGGTCAGCTTCACGCTGCAGACGGCTCCGGCGAAGCTCTCCGACCGGCTGATGGAGGCCTTCGGGGCGCGCGGCTGGATGCGGCGCAAGAACCGGCGGGCGCTGCAGCCGGCTGCGCGCGATCCTCGAGGAGGGCTGCGCCCGACGCCGCGCGCGGCAGCGGGGGCGGCGCGTCACCGTCGCCGGCGGGTAGACTGCCGCGCGCATGAGACGGCCCGCTGCGCAAGCTGCCTGCTCGCCGCCTGGCCCTGCTGCGCCGCGCTCGCGCTCGGCGCGTGCGGGGACTCGCACACCAAGGTCACGACCGGCACCTACGCCGGCGAGTCGGGCCAGAACGCGCCCTACCTGAACGTCGGGCCGCTGATCTACCAGGTTCAGCTCTCGCGCGAGCTGAACCCCGACAACAGCGAGGACGCCGGATACCTCGAGGGGCTGACGGCCGCGCAGCGCAAGCTGCGAACCGGGCCAGGAGTGGTTCGCGCGTCTTCATGCAGGTCTACAACAACTCCCAAGCACCGCACCTGGCGGCGCATCCGAAAGCGATCACGATCACCGACACTCAGGCCAACGTGTACCGCCCGATCGTGCCCGACGCAAACCAACAGCTACGCCTACCGCGGCGGCTTCGTGCCGGGCAAAAGCCAGATCCCTGCGCTCGAGCACGACCGCTGCCTTCGGCCCCACGCAGGGCGCGCTGCTGCTCTACAAGATCAGGTCTTCTCGCTCGACAACCGCCCGCTCGAGGTCAAGTTCGTCGACCCGCTCGAACGCCTCCGCCGACCGCTTCGGCCGAGCTCGACGTCTAGCCACACCGCCTCGAGCCGCCTACGGCGCGTGTGCAGCGCCGCCTCGAGCACTTCGCGCGCCACCGGAGCCGCCGTCGCGCCGCCGGCGCCGTCTTTGACGAGCATCACGCACGACGGCGACGCGCGGGTGCACGGCCGGGGCGAAGGCCGCGAACCAGGCGTCGGTGTTGCTCGGCTTCGGATTCGCCGCCTGGCAGCCTGCGGCCGGCGGTTCGCCCTCTTCGGCTTCCTGCTGCGGCGGTTCTTCGGGAGCGGTGCGTGCAGGCGCGTCTTCAGTTCGGCGGTGCCGGTCTTGCCGGCGACCACCACGCCGGGATCGCCGCGGCAGTGCCGGTGCCCTCGCGCACCACCTCGATCATCAGGTGGCGCACCGTGAGCGCCACCTGCGGGCTGCGCGCGCGCGCGGCCGGGCGACGGGCGGCGGGGCAGGAAGCTCGGCGCGGGACGATGCCCGCCGTCGGCGATCGTCGCGGCCACGGTCGCCATCTGCAGCGGCGTCGCGAGCACCTGGCCCTGGCCGATCGCGGTCGAGCCGATGTCGAGTTCGCCCTGGATCTGCGACGGCCGGCGGCAGCGTGCTCTCGGCGGCGCCGGCGAGCGCCGGTTTCGTGGTTGAAGCCGAACGCTTCGGCCGTCGCGACCAGGCGCTTGGCGCCGAGCTTGACGCCGAGCGGCGAGAAGACCGAGTTGCACGAGACGGCGAACGCCAGTTCCAGCGAGCCGCCGCATTCCTCGCCGTTGGCGTTGTTCAGCTGCACGCCGTCGAGCGTCGCGTAGCGTGGCGTAGGGGAACACGCGTGCGCGGCGTGGCGAGGTGGGCTCCGAGACGCCGAGACGGTCACCATCTTGAACGTCGACCCGGCGGCTGCAGCCCGTCGAGCCCGATGCCGGCGACCGCAAGCACCTGGCCGGTCGACGGGCGAGCGCGACGATCCCGCCGAGCTGGCCGCCGAGGGCGCTCACCGCGCTGGTCTGCAGAGCCGGCGAGATCGTGGTGCGCAGCGGCGGCGCGGCCTGCGGCGCGACGGCGGCGAGCGCCGTCGGCCCGCCAGCAGCTCGCCGCCCGGCGTGCCGCGCAGCCGGTCGTCGAGGGCCAGCTCGAGCCCGCTCGTGCCGACCGCGCGCCCGGCGGGACGCCTTCGGCTTCCAGGGCCGCGCGGCGCGCCGCCGGCGCTTCGCCGACTGTCTCCGACCACCGCTCCGGCCAGCGACCCGAGCGGCGAGGTGCGACGGCGCCTGGCCTTCGGGCGGGCTTTCGGCGAGCACCGAGCCGTCGCGGGCCAGCAGCGTCGCGCGTCGCGGCAGCGTCGTGCGGCGCGTCAGCGTCTCGCCCGGGGACGCCGGGGAAGGACAGCGAGCGCGACCACGACGACCGTGGGCTTTCGCCGCCTCCCGTCGTCGGCACCGTGAAGGTGAGCGACAGCGTCCCCCACAGGCGCGTGTGGACCCGCACCGGCACGGCCACGCGGCCGCCGCCCAGCGAGTAGGCGTGCCCGGCGAGCAGCACGCGCGTCGCGGTCGCCGTCGCAAGCGCTTCTCCGATGGGCGGCTCGCGAACGTAGTTGCCGTGAGTCGCACGGCTGCGACGCGGGGCTCGGCGATCGCCGTACATCGCGCCGTAGTCGGCGCTGCGCCCAGTCGGAGACGAACTGCCGGGCCAGCGCGACGGCCGGGGAGCCGCCCGCGTTCGAGCCGACGATCGCCCCGATAACGAACGCACGGCCGCCAGCGCCATCACGGGGCGCGCGCGACGCAGACGCTGGTGGCTGACTCGGACAAAGAGCATGTAGAACATTGCAGGTGACCCAGTTGGACTGGCTCATTGTCGTGTTCGCGGCGGTCCTGGCCTTCTTCGGGTTCCGGCAGGGCTTCATCGTGGGCGCCCTGTCGCTGTGCGGCTTCCTGCTCGGCGCGTTCCTCGGCACGCGCGCGGCGCCGCTGCTGCTGCCCCCGGGGGCTGAGTCGCCCTACGCGCCGGCGTTCGGGCTCATCGGCGCGCTCGTCGGCGGCGCGATCCTCGCCAGCGGGCTCGAGTTCCTCGGCTTCCGCCTGCGGCGCACGCTCGTTCTGCCCGGGTTCTCGGTGCTCGACGGCGCGCTCGGGGCGCTGCTCGGAGCGGTGCTCGGCCTCGGGATCGTGTGGATCGCCGCCTCCGTCGCCGGCCAGACGCCGGGCGAGGCGCAGCTGCGCGGCGACATCCAGCGCTCGGCGATCCTGCGCGCGCTGAACCAGATCATGCCGCCGTCGGGCCCGATCCTCGACGCGCTAGCGCGCCTGGACCCGCTGCCATCGATCAGCGGACCGTCACCGGACGTCGGGGCCCCCGAGCCGGCCGTCGCGCGCCTGCCGGGCGTCAGGAGCGCATCGCACAGCGTCGTGCGCGTGATCGGCACCGCCTGCGGGCTCGCGGTCGAGGGCTCGGGCTGGGTCGCCGCGCCCGGCATCGTGGTCACGAACGCGCACGTGGTCGCCGGCGAGCAGGACACGACGGTTCAGGTCGAAGGGCGCGGCGAAGGCCTGGCGGCCGAGCCGGTCGCCTTCGACCCGACCGACGACGTCTCCGTGCTGCTCGTGCACGGCCTCGGGCTCCCGCCGCTGTCGATGGCGGGGGCGCAGGAGAGCGGCACGCCGGGGGCGATCCTCGGCTACCCGGAGAACGGTCCGTTCGACGTCCAGCCGGGGCGCATCGGGCGCACGCAGTCCGTGCTGACGCAGAACGCGTACGGGCAGGGGCCGGTGTCGCGCCTGTTGACGCCGCTGCGCGGCCTCGTGCGGCCCGGCAACTCGGGCGGGCCGATGGTCGACGGGGCCGGCCACGTGCTGACGACCGTGTTCGCCGCGACCGTCGGCGGCTCGAGCCATGGCGGCTACGGCGTCGCCGACCAGACCGTCTCGAGCGTGGTCGCACACGCCGCCGGCGGGCGCGGCGGCGCCGTCGGGACCGGGCAGTGCACGAGCGGCTGAGAGCGCCGCGAACGCGATCGCCTCGCCCGCGGCCGCTACGCTGACCGCCATGTCGAAGACCCTCCTCGTCGCCGAGAAGCCCTCCGTCGGCCAGGATCTCGCGCGCGCGCTGCCGGGACCGTTCAAGAAGCAGGAGGGCTTTCTGGAGGGCCCCGAGCACGTGATCACGTGGGCGGTCGGGCACCTCGTGCAGCTCGCCGAGCCCGAAGCGTATGACCCCAAGTACAAGAGCTGGCGCATGGCCGACCTGCCGATCGTGCCGGATCGCTTCAAGCTCGTGGTCCGCGACGAGCGTTCGCGCAAGCAGATGTCGGTGGTCACCAAGCAGCTGGGGCGCGAGGACGTCGAGGAGGTCGTCAACGCCTGCGACGCGGGCCGCGAGGGCGAGCTGATCTTCGCCTACCTGTACGAGAAGGCGAAGGCCAAGAAGCCGGTGCGCCGGCTGTGGCTGAACTCGATGACGAGCGCCGCCATGAAGCAGGCGCTGGCGTCGCTGGCGCCCGGCGAGGAGTACGAGCTGCTCGAGCAGGCCGCGCGCTCGCGCTCGGAGGCGGACTGGATCGTCGGCATGAACGCGACCCGCGCTGCGACGATCCGGCTGCGCAGCTCCTTCGACGGGGCGGTCTCGCTCGGGCGCGTGCAGACGCCGACGCTCGCGATCGTCGCGCGCCGCGAGGAGGAGATCAAAGCGTTCAAACCCGAGCCGTACTGGCTCGTCGACGCCGGCTTCCGCGGCGACCCGCTACCCGACGGGGGAGGTGAGCGCAGCTACGTCGGCCACTACCAGGCGCCCGCCGGCAGTCCCGGCTCGACCAAGGGGCCGCGCCTCGGCACCGAGGCCGAGGCGCAGGCGATCGTGGCGGCCTGCGAGGGCCAGCCCGGCACGATCACCAAGCTGGAGAAGAAAGAGCAGCGCGAGAAGGCGCCGATGCTCTACGACCTCACGACGCTGCAGCGGGAGGCCAACAACCGTTACGGGTTCTCGGCGAAACGGACGCTGGCGGCGGCCCAGCGGCTCTACGAGGAGCACAAGGCGCTCACGTATCCGCGCACCAACTCGCGCTACCTCACAACCGACATGGTCGAGGAGATCAAGCCGATCGCCGAGCTCGTCGGCGGGCAGGCCGAGTACCGCAAGGGCGCCGAGTACGTGACCGGGCTCGACGTGCTGCCGCTCGCCCGTGTGGTCAACGACGAGAAGGTCACCGACCACCACGCGATCATCCCGACCCGCTCGGAGCACCCGGTCGAGAAGATGAGCTCCGACGACCGGCGCATCTACGACATGGCCGTGCGCCGCTTCCTGGCCGCCTTCCATCCCGAGGCGGTGTTCGAGAACACGCGTGTCGAGACGACCGTCGGGGATGGGAGCCCCGCCCACCCCGAGCATGTGTTCCGCACGCGCGGCAAGCTGCTGCTCGTCCCGGGCTGGCGCGGCGTCTACGACGAGATCGCCTCCGACTCGCGCGCCGAGGGCGAGGAGGAGGAGAGCGCCGACCAGCAGCTGCCGCGGCTGATCGACGGCGAGCAGGTCCGCACCGTCTCGATCGAGAGCCAGCGCAAGGAGACCAAACCGCCGCGCCGCTACAGCGACGCTTCGCTGCTCGGCGCGATGGAGACCGCCGGCAAGCTCGTCGACGACGACGAGCTGCGGGAGGCGATGAAGGACTCGGGGATCGGCACGCCCGCCACGCGCGCGGCGATCATCGAGCGGCTGATCACGGTCGGCTACCTCGAGCGCGACGGACGCGCGCTGGTGGCGACCGAGAAGGGGCTCAACGTGATCCGGCTGCTCGGCACGCACGCGCTCACCTCGCCGGGGCTGACCGGCGACTGGGAGCAGCGGCTCGGCAAGATCGAGCGCGGCGAGGACTCGCGCGAGAAGTTCATGGGCGACATCGCGGGCTTCGCGGCCGAGACGGTCAAGGAGCTCGACGAGACGCTCAAAGACGTGCGCATCCCACGCGCCCGGCTCGGGCCGTGCCCGGTCTGCGGGCACGAGATCGTCGAGAACCGCAAGGGCTACTCGTGCTGGTCGCGCGACGATCCAGGCTGCGGCTTCGTGATCTGGAAGTCGAAAGCCGGCAAGCAGCTGCCGGTCGCCGTCGCGCGCGAGCTGATCCGCACCGGCTACACAGCCCAGGCGGTGACCGGCTTCCGCGGGCGCAGCGGGCGCAGCTTCCGCGCGCGCCTGGCGCTCCAGCAGAACGAGGAGGGCAGATGGCGCGTCGAGTTCGACGAGCCGTGGGCGCGCGAGGGGGCCAAGCCGCCCGACGCGGAGGCCGAGGCGGTGCAGGACGCCGTGGCCGAGCCGAGCGCCGCCTGAGCGGGCACTGCGCCCGTCGGGGGCGTGCGCCACGATGATCTGAGTGAGCATCACGCTCGTAACGGGGCCCGCGAACTCGGGCAAGGCACAGGTGGTGATGGACGCCGTCCGCCGCCACCTCGCCCACGGAGCCGAGCCGCTCCTCATCGTGCCGACGCGTACCGATGTCGAGTACTACCTGCGCGAGCTGGCGGGCACCGAGGCGGCCGTCGGCGTGCGGGTGTCGGTCTTCTCCGACCTGGTCGAGGAGATGGTGCGACGCGCGGGCATCCGCGAGCCCGTGCTGGGCGAGCTGGCGAGGGACCGCCTGATCGGCGCGCTCGCCCCGCCGGGGGAGGCTCGGCGGCCCGGCTTCCGGCGCGCGCTGGGAGAGCTGCTGGCCGAGCTGCAGGTCAAGCGGATCGCGCCGCAACGCCTGGCCGCGGCGCTGGATGCCGGCCTCGGCGACGGCCGCGCGGCGCTCGGATTCGACCTGGCCGCGGCCTACGCCGACTACCGCCGCCGTCTGGAGCGCCTCGGCCGTCTGGATGAGCAGCAGCGGGCGATGCGCGCGCTCGACACGCTACGCGGGCAGCCCTCGCTGTGGGGCTCGACGCCCGTCCTGTTCTACGGCTTCGACGACCTCACGCCCCTGCAACTCGATGCAATCGAGACGCTCGGGCGGCTCGTGGGCGCCGAGGTGACGGTGTCGCTGCCCTACGAGCCGGGGCGCGTCGCGTTCGCCGGGCGGGCCGGGACGTTCCAGACGCTCGCGCCGCTCGCGTCCGAGCAGCGCCTAAAGGCGCGCCACGACCACTACGCGCCCGGCTCGCGCGCAGCACTCGCCCATCTCGAGCGCTCGCTGTTCGAGCCCGGGGCCGCCCGCGTCGACCCGGGCAGCGCCGTGGAGCTGCTGCAGGGCGGGGGAGAGCGCGCGGAGCTCGAGCTCGTCGCCGCCCGCGTCTGTGAGCTGATCGCCGGCGGCGTCGAGCCCGAGCAGATAGCGGTCGTGCTGCGCCGCCCGGCCCGCGCTGCGGCGCTCGTCTCCGAGGTCTTCGGCGCTGCCGGGATCCCGTTCGCGATGCCGGTCAAGCGCCCGTTCGCGGACACCGCGGCCGGTCGCGCGCTGCTCGGGCTCCTGCGTTGCGTGCCTGTGCCGGATGGTGAGCCCCCGGGCACGCCTGCGGACCTGCTCGCCTGGCTGCGCGCGCCGGGCGTGCTCGAGCGACCGGGTCTCGCGGATGCGCTCGAGCTGGACGTGCGCCGGGGCGGCATGCGCGGCGCCGCCGAGGCGCGGGCGCGATTCGAGGAGCGCTGGTTCGCGCTCTCGGAGATCGATCGGCTCGCCGCCGCACAGGCGCGCGGGCCCGGCGCGCTCGCCGAGCGCGCGAGCCGGGAGCTGCTGCGGCTGTTCGCCGCGCCGCGCCGCGGCCGTGCGCCGGTGCTCGGCCCGCACGAGATGGACGAGGCGCGGGCACTCGCCGGTGGCCGCGCGGCGCTGGCCGAGCTGCGAGAGCTGGCACGCTTCGCGCGCGATGCGGCGCCTGCGACGGCGGCCGAGCTGGCGGCGGTTCTCGCCGAGCTCGAGGTCAACAGCGGCGAGCTTCCAGGTCCGGGGCGCGTGGCGGTGCTCGAACCGCTGGCGCTGCGCGCGCGGCGCGTGCGGGCCCTGTTCATCACCGGGCTGCAGGAGGGCGACTTCCCGATGCGCGCGCGGCCGCAGCCGCTGCTCGGCGAGCGCGAGCGCGCGCGGGTGGCGCAGGCCTCGGGGCTCGTGCTCGGCGAGGCCGAGGAGGTCTTGGCGGCCGAGCGGTATCTCTTCTACGCCGTCCTCTCGCGCCCCGAGGAGCTGCTCGCGCTCAGCTGGCACGAGAGCGACGACGACGCGGCTCCGCTGTCGCGCTCGTTGTTCGTCGAGGACGTATGCGACCTGTTCGACGGGCGCCTGTCCGAGCAGCGCGCCCGGCGCGCGCTCGGAGCGCTCGACGGGGCTGCCCGCGGCCGGCACGCGCAGGCCGCCGTGCCGGCGGATGCGCCGCTGCTCGACGAGCGCGTGCTCGCACGCCTACGCGACCGCGCCTGGTCGGGGACCTCGTTCGAGAAATGGATCGGCTGCCCGGTGGCGTGGTTCGTCGAGCGGCTGCTCTCCCCGGAGCGCTTCGAGGCCGAGCCGGAGCCCCTCGTGCGGGGCGGGCTCGCCCACCTCGTGCTGAAGGAGACGCTCGGGGGGCTGCGCCACGAGACCGGCAGCGCGCGGATCACCTCCGCGAGTCTCGGTCGCGCTCGCACCCTGATGCACGCCTCGCTGGACGGCGCGCTCGAGGATCCGGAGCTGCGTCTGTCGGTGAGCCCGGAGCGGGCCGCGGCGATCGTGCGCAGCCTGCGGGCCGACCTCGAGCGCTACCTCGAGCACTCCGCGGGCCTCGAGAGCACGCTCGAGCCGCGCGAGCTCGAGCTGGGCTTCGGGTTCGACGATCCGGACGCCGAGGACCACGGCGAGCCGAGCGAGCTGCCCGCCTTCGAGCTCGGCGGCGGGGTGCGCATGCGAGGCCGGATCGACCGCATCGACGTCGGTCCGGGTGGCGAGGCTGTGATCGTCGACTACAAGGCGAAAAGCGCGACGGCGGGCGAGAAGTGGCTGCGGGAGCGCAGCCTCCAGGTCGCGCTCTACATGCAGGCGGCCGAACAGCTGCTCGGCCTGCAGGTCGTGGGCGGCGTGTACCAGCCGCTCTCGGGAAAGGACCTCCGCGCGCGGGGTGTGCTGTTGGACGATCACGAGGCGGCGGAGGACTGCGTGAGGACCGACCGGTTGGACGCGGAGGCGCTCGCGGAACTGCTGGGCGACGTGGTCGACGCCGCCCGGGCCGCCGCCGCAGAGGCGAGCCGCGGCGAGTTGCAGGCGCGACCCGACACCTGTGCCTGGGGCGGACGCGGCTGCCAGTACCCGACCATCTGCCGCTGCGAGCGCTGAGAGCGGCATGGAGCGCCGCCCGATCCCTTCTCTCGCGATGGAGCAGCTGAGCATCGACATCGACGCGCTGCTCGGCGTCAGTCCGCGGGCGGGCGCCGCCGGGCCGGCGCTGACGGACGAGCAGCGCGAGGCGGTGGGCGTGCGCGACAGGCCGATCCTGCTCTCCGCCGCCGCAGGGAGCGGCAAGACCTCGGTCTTGGTCGAGCGCTTCGTCGAGGCGGTCTGCGCCGATGGCGTCCCGCCGACCGCCGTGCTCGCGATCACGTTCACCGAGCGCGCGGCCGGCGAGCTGGGCTCGCGTGTGCGCGAGCGCCTCCTCGGCCTCGGCGAGCGGGAGGCGGCGCGGGACACGGAGGCCGCCTTCATCGGGACCTTCCACGGCTTCTGCGCGCGCCTGCTGCGCGCTCACCCGCTGCCGGCGGGCCTGGACCCCGACTTCGCGATCCTCGACGCCGCCCGCGCGGGATGGCTACGGCGCCGCGCCTACGAAGATGCTCTCGGCGGCTTCCTGGCCGCGGACCCGGCCGGGGTCGACCTCCTGGCGGCGTACGGGATCGACAGAGCCCGCAAGGTCGTCGAGGACCTCTACGGCGAGCTGCGCAGCCGCGGGCAGCGCCGGCCGCGGCTGCCGGTGCGGGCGGCGCCGCCCGGGGCCGAGCGCGACGAAGCCGACGCGCTCGCTGCCGTCGCGCTGTTCGACCGCCTGCTCGATGAGTTCGGCGCCCGCTACGAGCACCTCAAGGCCGAGCGCCTGGCGGTGGACTTCGACGATCTCGAGCTGATCGCGGGAGAGCTGCTCGCGAGCAACGCGGCGGTGCGCGAGTCGTGGTCGGAGCGCTTCGAGCTCCTGATGGTCGATGAGTTCCAGGACACGAACGCCAGGCAACTGGCGATCCTCCGCGCGCTCGAACGGGAAAACCTGTTCACCGTCGGCGACGAGCTGCAGTCGATCTACGGCTTCCGCCACGCCGACGTGAGCCTGTTCCGCGAGCGGCGCGCGGAGCTGGCGGCCACGGGCGGGGCACTCGCGCTGAGGCGCAACTTCCGCAGCCGTGCCGGGGTGCTGGACGCGGTCAACGTCGTGTTCGCCGAGCGCTTCGAGGACTTCTCGAGCCTTCTCGCCGGGCGCCAGGACGCTCTTGCGCCGGTGCCGGGGCCGGCCGTCGAGGTCCTGCTCACCGACGCGACCGATGACTGGAAGGAGCATCCCGCCGCCGCGGCGATCGCCGCCGGCCTGCCCTACACCCGCACCTTCGCCCGCGCGGCCGAGGCGCGGCTGCTCGCCCAGCGCGTGCGCGAGCTCGTCGACGCCGGAGAGGCCCGGGCGGGCGACGTCACGGTGCTGTTGAGGGCCAGCGGCGACATCGAGACGTTCGAGCGCGCGCTCCAGCTCGAGGGGCTGCGGACGCTCGCCACCGTCGGCACCTTCTGGGAACGCCAGCAGATCACCGACCTGCACAGCTACCTGCGCGCGCTGGCCAACCCGCGCGACGAGGAGGCGCTCTACGGGGTGCTCGCCTCGCCGCTCGCCGGGCTCTCGCGCGACGGGCTGGCACTGCTCGCGATCGCCTCGGCCGGGAGGCCGGTGGGGGTCTGGGAGACGGCAAGCGCCCTCGCGAGCGAGCAGCCCGGGGAACTGGGCGAGGCCGACCGGGCACGCCTCGCGTGGTTCTGCGGGTGGTTCGAGCCCGAGCGCGCGGGCGCCGGCGGCCGCGGGATCTCCGAGCTGCTCGAGCGGGCGATCTCGAGCTCGGGGTACCTGCGGCACGTCCTCGCGCTCGACTGGCCCGAGCGGAGGCTCGCGAACGTCCACAAGCTGCTGCGCCTCGCGCACGCGTTCGAGACCTCCGAGGGGCGCGACCTGCGGGCGTTCGTCGACCACGTGGAGGAGCTCAAACGGGCGGGCGGGACCGAGCCCGACGCCCCGGTCGAGGACGTCGAGCCCGACACGGTGCGCCTGATGACGATCCATGCGGCCAAGGGACTCGAGTTCCCGGTCGTCTGCGTGGCCGACCTGGGGCGCAAACGCCCGAGCCCCGACGACCGTCTGTTCGTCGACGGCGAGCGGGTCGGCCTGCGCCTGTGGCGCCCGGGGGAGGGCGAGGGGACGAAGGCGCTCGACTTCGAGGAGCTGCGCGCCGAGCGACGGGCCCGAGAGCGCCAGGAGGAGAGCCGCGTCTTCTATGTCGCGCTGACGCGCGCCCGCGAGCGCCTGCTGCTCAGCGGGACGGTCGACTTCCGCTCCTGGCCCAGCGAGAGCGACACCTCGCCCCCGATCACCTGGCTCGGCCCGGCGCTCTGCCCGCAGCTGCCCGAGCTGACGGCCGCAGGGAGCGGCTCGCACACCGTCTCGGTCGGGATGGGCACGCAGGCCCGGATCACCCTCAGCGATCCGGCCGGCTGGGGGATCGTCCTGCGCGAGCCGCCCGCTGCGGGCGGCTCGGCGGCGCCCGCGCAGGCCGGCGCTGCGGTGGATGGCGTCGTGGAGGCGGGCGGCGATGGGGCGCAGGGCGCAAGCCGGCCCGGCCCCGCGGCTCCGGAGGCGGGGCTCCCGCAGACGCTCAGCTACACCTCGCTCAGCCTGCTCGAGCGGTGCGGCTACCGGTACTACCTCGAACGGGTGCTGCGGATGCCCGAGCAGGCTGCCGAGGGGGCCGCGGGGGGCGAGGGCCTGGAGGCGCGCGCCCGCGGCATCCTCGTCCACCGGTTGCTCGAGCAGCACGACTTCGCGGCTCCGGGAGGCCCGAACGAGGAGCTCGTCGCCGCGGCGGCGGGAGAGCTGGGGCTCGAGACGAGCGCGCGGGAGCGCGCCGAGCTGGCCGCGCTCCTCGGCGGTGCGCTGCGGGCCCCGATCGCGGCGCGTATCGCGGGCGCACGCCGCCTTCGCCGCGAGCATCCGTTCGCGTTCGGTCTCGGGGAGGGCGCGCCGCTCGTGACGGGGGTGTTCGACCTGCTGTGCGACGAGGCGGACGGCACGACCCTGCTCGTCGATTACAAGAGCGACAGGCTCGCGGGCGGCGCGACGATCGAGTCCCTGGTGCAGCGCGACTACGGCGTGCAGCGCCTGCTCTATGCGCTCGCGGTGCTGCGCGAGGGCGCGCTCGTAGTCGACGTCGTGCACTGGTTCCTGGAGAGGCCCGGCGGACCCGGGCTGGCACGCTTCACGCTCGCCGAGCGCCCGACGCTCGAGGAGCAGCTCGCGCGGCGGCTGGAAGCGCTGCGCCAGGCGCCGTTCGCGGTCAGCCCGAACCCCCACCGCGGCCTGTGCCTGACGTGCCCGGGCCGCGGAGGGCTGTGCTCGTGGGAGGAGGAGCAGACGCTGCGCGAGGATCCCGCCGAGGGTGCCGGAGGGCTGTAAAAGGCCTCCACAAGGGGCCATTTTTTTCGCGCCCGCGGACCTATTTATGGCCGCCGCGCGCTGATACCCTTTTCGCTCCGCCTCAGGTGCCCGCCTGCCCGCAGTGCGCCCAACAGGGGTTGTGCCATACGGGAAAGCACCCCAACGGAGCACTCCCATGCCCATGTACAGCAAACAGCCTCCACAGGCCGTCGGTCTCTACGACCCCCGCTTCGAGCACGACGCGTGCGGCGTCGGCATGGTCGCGCGGCTGGACAACCAGCCGACCCACGAGGTGATCGAGAAGGCGATCACCGCGCTCGAGAACCTGGAGCACCGCGGCGCCTCGGGCGCGGACCCGACGACCGGCGACGGCGCCGGGATCCTGATGCAGATGCCCGACGAGCTGCTGCGCGCGGTGGTCGAGTTCGAGCTCCCGCCGCCCGGCCGCTACGGCGTGCTGATGTGCTTCCTGCCGACCGACGAGGCGGCGCGCCGGACGCTCGAAGAGCTGCTCGAGCGGACGGTCGAGCAGGAGGGCCAGCAGCTGCTCGGCTGGCGCGACGTGCCGGTCTGCGAGGAGCACACCGGGCGTGTTGCGGCCGAATGCCGCCCGGTGATCCGCCAGCTGTTCGTAGGCGCCGGCGAGGCGCAGGCATCGGACCAGGATGCATTCGAGCGCAAGCTGTACGTGATCCGGCGCACCTCGGAGCTGAACGCGCCCCTCCCCGGCCTGTACGTCGCCTCGAGCTCCTCGCGCACCGTCAACTACAAGGGCATGCTGATCAGCTTCCAGCTGGCCGCCTTCTACTCCGACCTGCGAGACGACCGCTGCAAGAGCGCGCTCGCGCTCGTGCACTCGCGCTTCTCGACCAACACGTTCCCGAGCTGGGAGCTCGCCCACCCCTACCGGGTGATCTGCCACAACGGCGAGATCAACACCGTGATGGGCAACGTCAACTGGATGCGCGCACGCGAGAGCGAGCTGCGCAGCGAGCTGTTCGGCGAGGACCTGCCGAAGATCCTGCCGGTCGTCTCGGCCGGCAACTCGGACTCGGCGACGTTCGACAACGTGCTCGAGCTGCTGATGCTCGCGCGGGCGCTCACTGCCACACGCGGCGATGATGATGATCCCGGAGGCCTACCGGAACCGCGACGACCTGCCCGACTACCTGAAGGGCTTCTACGCGTTCCACTCGTGCCTGATGGAGCCCTGGGACGGGCCCGCGTCGGTCGCCTTCACCGACGGCCGCGTGGTCGGCGCCACGCTCGACCGCAACGGCTTGCGGCCCGGGCGCTGGGTCGAGACCACCGACGGCTACGTCGTGCTCGGCTCGGAGTCGGGCCTGCTCGACATCCCGCCCGAGCAGGTGCGCCAGGCTCGGGCGGCTGCAGCCCGGCAAGCTGTTCCTGGTCGACCTCGAGCGCGGGCGCATCGTCGAGGACGAGGAGGTCAAGCGCGAGGTCGCGACCGCCGAGCCCTACGGCGAGTGGTTCCAGCGCAACGCGGTGCCGTTCGCCTGTTGCCGCCCTCCAGCGAAGTCACGCTCTCAGATCAGCCGCTGCGCCTGCGCCAGCGAGCGTTCGGCTACAGCCAGGAGGACCTGCGGGTGCTGCTCGCACCGATGGCGATCGACGCGGCCGAGCCCGTCGGCTCGATGGGCAACGACATCTCGCTCGCCGTGCTCTCAGATCAGGCGCCGCCGCTCTTCTCCTACTTCAAGCAGCTGTTCGCGCAGGTCACAAACCCGCCGATCGACCCGATCCGCGAGGAGATCGTGATGAGCCTCGCGACCTCCCTCGGCAACGAGCGCAACCTGTTCGACGAGACGCCCGAGCACGCGCACAAGCTGCTGCTCGACCAGCCGATCCTGCTCAATCGCGAGCTCGAGACGCTTCGTCACGTCGATCACGAGGTCTACACGGCGCGCACGATCGACACGACCTGGCTGGTCGCAGAAGGGGCCCGCCGGGATGGCCGAGGCGATCGAGCGCATCTGCCGCCAGGCGCACGAGGCGATCGACGAAGGCTGCAACATCCTGGTCCTCTCCGACCGGCTGCTCGGGCCGCGGCGCGTCCCGATCCCGTCGTTGCTCGCCCTCGCCGCCGTGCACCACCACCTCGTGCTCGAGGGCACGCGGCTGCGGGCCGGGATCATCGTCGAGTCCGGCGAGCCGCGCGAGGTGCACCACTTCGCGACGCTGATCGGCTACGGCGCCTAGCGCGATCAACCCCTACCTGCTGCTCGAGACGCTCGACGAGCTCGTGGTCGAAGGGCGGATCGTGCGCGCCGGCAAGGACGGCTCGCCAGCAGCGGATCGGCGCCGAGGAGGCGGCCCAGAACCTCGTCAAAGCGATCGGCAAAGGGCTGCTCAAGACGATCTCGAAGATGGGCATCTCGACGATCCAGTCCTACCGCGGCGCGCAGATCTTCGAGGCGGTCGGGCTCGAGCGCGAGCTGATCGACAAGTACTTCACCGGCACCGCCTCGCGGATCGGCGGCGTCGGTCTCGAGGTGCTGGCGACCGAGGCGCTCGAGCGCCACGCCCGAGCCTATCCCGCCCTCGCGCGCCCCGGTCGACCCGCTGCTGCCGGTCGGCGGCGTGTACGCATGGCGCCGCGACGGCGAGCACCACATGTGGAACCCCGAGACGATCGCGCTCGTGCAGCACGCCGTGCGCTCGGCCAACGGCGACGTCGCAGCCGCGCTCGGCGGCGACACGGGCGCGCTCGATGAGGTGCGCGAGAGCCCGGCGATGAGCCAAGTACCGCGAGTACGCGCGTGCCGTCAACGAGGACGCCGCGCGGCAGCGCGACGCTGCGCGGGCTGCTCGAGATCGGCACCGGCGCGGGCGGCACCGAGACCGAGGCGATCCCGCTCGAGGAGGTCGAGCCCGCGAGCGCGATCGTGCGGCGCTTCTGCACCGGCGCGATGAGCCTCGGGTCGATCTCGCGCGAGGCCCACGAGACGCTCGCGATCGCGATGAACCGCCTCGGCGGGCGCTCGAACACCGGCGAGGGCGGCGAGGACCCGGTGCGCTTCCAGCCCGACGCCAACGGCGACCGGCGCCGCTCGGCGATCAAGCAGGTCGCCTCGGGCCGCTTCGGCGTCACGATCCACTACCTGGTCAATGCCGATGAGCTGCAGATCAAGATGGCCCAGGGGGCGAAGCCCGGCGAGGGCGGCCAGCTGCCGGGCCACAAGGTCGACGAGTACATCGGCTCGATCCGCCACACGACGCCGGGCGTCGGGCTGATCTCGCCGCCGCCCGCACCACGACATCTACTCGATCGAGGACCTCAAGCAGCTGATCTACGACCTGCGCTGCGCCAACCCGCAGGCCCAGGTGTCGGTCAAGCTCGTCTCGGAGGTCGGCGTCGGCACGGTCGCTGCGGGCGTCTCCAAGGCCAATGCCGATCGAGTGCTGATCGCCGGCCACGACGGCGGGACCGGCGCCTCGCCGCTGTCCTCTATCCAGGCCGCCGGCGTGCCGTGGGAGATCGGCCTTGCCGAGACGCAGCAGACGCTGCTGCTCAACGACCTGCGCTCGCGGATCGTCGTGCAGACCGACGGGCAGCTGAAGACCGGCCGCGACGTCGTGATCGCCGCGATGCTCGGCGCCGACGAGATGGGCTTCTCGACCGCTCCGCTGATCGCGACCGGCTGCATCATGATGCGCGCCTGCCACCTCAACACCTGCCCGGTCGGGATCGCCACGCAGGACCCCGAGCTGCGCCGGCGCTTCAAGGGCACGCCCGAGCACGTCGTCAACTTCTTCTTCTTCATCGCCGAGGAAGTGCGCGAGATCCTCGCCTCGCTCGGGCTGCGCACGCTCGACGAGGCGATCGGCCGTGTCGACCTGCTCGGCGTCAGCCGCGCGATCGACCACTGGAAGGCGCGCGGCGTCGACCTGACCCACCTGCTGACGCACATCGAACTGCCCGCGGCGCCCCGCGTCACCGCGTCGAACCGCCGCCGCAGGTGCTCGAGGACGCGCTCGACTGGGAGCTCGTGCGAGCGCGCCGAGCCGGCGATCGAGCGCGGCGAGCAGGTGTCGCGCTGACGCTGCCGATCCGCAACCGCAACCGCTGCGTCGGCGGCATCCTCTCGAGCCACATCGCCGCGCGCCACGGCGCGGAGGGGCTGCCGCAGGGCTCGGTCGACGTCGACTTCGAGGGCTCGGCCGGCCAGAGCTTCGGCGGCTGGCTGGCGCCCGGCGTCACCTTCACGCTCTACGGCGACGCGCAGGACTACACCGGCAAGGGGCTCTCCGGCGGGGTCGTCGCGATCCGCCCGCGCGAGGGCATGGGCGAGCACTTCGTCGCCGAGGAGAACGTGATCGTCGGCAACACCGTGCTCTACGGGGCGACCGCCGGCCGCGCGTTCTTCCGCGGGCTCGCCGGCGAGCGCTTCGCCGTGCGCAACTCGGGCGCCTGCGGCGGTCGTCGAGGGGGTCGGCGACCACGGCTGCGAGTACATGACCGGCGGGCGCGTGGTCGTGCTCGGGCCGACCGGGCGCAACTTCGCCGCCGGCATGAGCGGCGGCGTGGCCTACGTGCTCGACGAGCAGGGCGCGTTCCCGGCGCGCTGCAACATGGGCATGGTCGGCTTCGAAGAGCTCGTCGGCCGCCGACGAGATCGAGCTGCGCGCGCTGGTCGAAGAGCACCGTGCGCGCACCGGCTCGCCGGTCGCCGCGCGCGTGCTCGGCGAGTGGGAGCGACTGCTCGCGCCGGCGCGTTCGTGAAGGTGATGCCGCACGACTACAAGCGCGTGCTGCGCGAACGGGCCGAGGAAGAGGCCGCCGCGCTCGCCCGCGAAGCGGCACGTTCCCGGCGGGCGCTCGCTGGAGGCGACGGACCGGGAGACGCCGCTCCGCTCGCGTCCCGAACCCGCCAGCGGGGCGCCCACGGCCCGGGGGCCGGGTCGCCTGATGGGCAAGCTCGGGGGCTTCCTGCAGATCGAGCGGCACGGCGTCCCGTACCGCGACCCGAGCGAGCGAGCCGGCGACTACCGCGAGTTCCAGCTCCAGCGCCCGGTGGGCGAGCTGCGCGAGCAGGGGGCGCGCTGCATGGACTGCGGCGTGCCGTTCTGCCACAACGGCTGTCCGCTCGGAAACCTGATCCCCGACTGGAACGACCTCGTCTACCGCGACCGCTTCCAGGACGCGATCCGCCAGCTGCACGCGACCAACAACTTCCCCGAGTTCACCGGGCGCCTGTGCCCGGCGCCGTGCGAGGCCGCCTGCGTGCTCGAGATCCGCGAGGGCGACGCGGTCACGATCAAACAGATCGAGAACTCGATCATCAACCGTGCCTGGGAGGAGGGCTGGGTGGCGCCGCAGCCGCCCGCGCCGCGAGACCGGCCGCGCGGTCGCCGTGGTGGGCTCGGGACCCGCCGGGATGGCGGCCGCCCAGCAGCTGCGCCGCGCCGGGCACCGTGTGACGCTGTTCGAGCGCGACGAGGCGATCGGCGGGCTCGTGCGCTTCGGCGTGCCCGACTTCAAGATCGAAAAGTCGATCGTGCAGCGCCGCGTCGAGCAGTTGCGCGCCGAGGGCGTCGAGATCCGCTGTGGCGTCGACGTCGGGCGCGACCTCGACGCGGCCGGAGCTGCGCGCCGGCTACGACGCGATCGTGCTCGCGACCGGCTCGCGCGTCCCGCGCGAGCTGCCGGTCCCGGGCCGCGAGCTCGACGGCGTCCACTTCGCGATGGACTACCTCTACCAGCGCAACCGCTGGGTGGCGGGCCAGCTCGGCCCGCAGCCGGAGGTCCCTGCGCCGGCTGCCGCGCAGGAGATCAGCGCGCGCGGCAAGGACGTGATCGTGATCGGCGGGGGCGACACCGGCGCCGACTGCGTCGGCAACGCGCTCCGCGAGGAGGCGCGATCGATCGTGCAGCTCGAGCTGCTCTCCGAGCCGCCGCGGCAGCGCCCGGACGACCGCACGCCGTGGCCGCTGTGGCCCGCCAAGTTCCGCCTCAGCTACGCGATGGAGGAGGCGCAGGACCTGCATCGCGGCGAGCAGGACTACTCGGTCGCGACGACGGCCTTTGCCGGCGACGACGCCGGCCGCGTCCGCAGCCTGCCATGGCGCAGGCGGAGCCGCAGCCGCCGTTTGAGCCGATCGGCGGGACCGAGCGCGAGCTGCCCGGGCAGCTCGTGCTGCTGGCGATGGGCTTCCTGCACCCCGAGCCGGGTCTGCTGGACGCGCTCGCAGTCGAGAAGGACCCCCGCGGCAACGTGCAGGCCGTCGCCCCCTACACGACCTCCGTCGAGGGGGTCTTCGCCGCCGGTGACGCGCGGCGCGGGCAGTCGCTGATCGTGTGGGCGATCAACGAGGGCCGCCAGTGCGCGCGCATGGTCGACCGCTACCTCGCCCGGCTCGACGGCGGCGACGCCGGCCCCGGCGGGCCCGAGGACGACGGCCGCGCCGGCCACGCCGACGCCGACCATGGCCCCGAGGGCCCGCCGCAGCACGTCACGCCCGGGGTCTCCGCGGGCTAGCGCCCGGCGCGCGCGCCGTCTGCGCGCGCTACATCCGCCGGCGCGTCCTGCGGCGTGCCGGCCAGCAGCGCCCGGCGCAGGATCATCTCCAGGGCCCCGCTCTCGCGCAGCGCTTTTGCGATGTGGTGACCGCCGCGGCCGAAGCGGTAGAGCCGCGTGCCGGGAACCCCGCCGATCCGTTCGGCGTGCAGCCGGTCCACGCGATATCCCTCGTCGAAGTACACCTCGTAGCGCGTGTGGCCGTTCGCCACGCGGGGCAGCGCCTCGCCCAGGTCGAGCCAGCGCTCCTCGAGCGCGTTCGCCGCGCGCAGCTCGCCGAGCCGGCGGTCCCAGTTGTGGTCGTTCATCTCGCCCAGCACGTCGAGGTCGACGACCGTCTGCGGCGCGAAGCAGAGCGCGACGTCCGCGCGCAGCAGCGTCCCGAAGATGAGCGCCGCGTAGCCGCCCATCGAGTTCCCCGTCACGACCAGCCGCTCGACGTCGTGGCGCGCGATCAGCCGGCCCAGTGAGTCGCCGACGGCCTCGATCGAGCGCCCGTGGCCGATGATCCCGAGGTGGTACCAGGCCTGACGCGGGTCGCGCACGAACAGCCGTTTCACGGGCAGCCCGCCGGTCGCTCCGAAGAACTCGAACGGCGGCATCCCGACCTCCTGCGCGAGGCCGCCGAACGCCACCAGCAGCGTGCTCGAGTCGGCGCTCATGTCGAGGCTCAGCCCGCGTTTGAAGAGCCGGCGGGCGAGCCGCAGGCGCCGCGCGATGCTCATGCCGCTCCTCTGCGCCATCGGCGCCAGAGTGTACGCGCCGCTGCTTGACGCGGCCAAGGGGACGGGTCGGCGTCTGCCGGGAGCCGCCAAGATACATTTACCCCTGTGAGCGGATCGAGCAACGGGGCCGGCGCGCCCGCGGGCGGGCGGCCGGCGCCGGGCGAGCGTGCTCTGCCGCGCACCTGCCTGATCGGCGCGGGCTCCTCCGGGATCGCCGCCGCCAAGGCGCTGCACGAGCGCGGGATCCCGTTCGACTGCTTCGAGAAGTCCGACCGCGTCGGCGGCAACTGGGTGTTCGAAAACAAGAACGGGATGTCCGCCGCCTACCGCGACCTGTTCATCAACACCTCGCGGCCGCGCATGGAGTACTCGGACCTCCCGATGCCGTCCTGTTACCCGGACTTCCCGCACCACTCCCAGATCGCCGCCTACTTCGAGCAGTACGTCGACCACTTCGGCTTCCGTGACCGGATCACCTTCGAGACCGCCGTGCAGCGCGCCGTCCGCGAGCCGGACGGCAGCTGGACCGTCGAGCTCGAGGGCGGCGAGCGGCGCAGCTACGAAGCGCTGCTCGTGGCCAACGGGCACCATTGGGACCCGCGCTGGCCGGAACCGGCCTTCCCGGGGAGCGACGGGTTCTCCGGCGTGCAGATGCACGCCCACTCCTACATCGACAACTCGAGCTTCGCCGGAAAGCGGGTGGTGGTGCTCGGGATGGGGAACTCCGCGATGGACATCGCCGTCGAGTCCTCCTACGTCGCCGAGCGCACCTACCTGGCCGCCCGCCAGGGCGTCTGGATCGTCCCGAAGTACGTGTTCGGCAAACCGGTCGACCAGATCCGTAACGACCCGCGGGTCCCGTTCAAGGTGCGCCAGCGGATGGTGCAGCGGATCATCACCAGCTACTCGGGGCCGCCCGAGCGCTACGGGCTGCCGAAGCCGAACCACCGCTTCGGCGAGGCGCACCCGACCGTCTCGGGGCGGATCCTCGATCGCATCCAGCACGGCACGATCACGCCGAAGCCCAACATCGCCTCGCTCGGAGTGGACACCGTGCGCTTCGAGGACGGAACCGAGGTCGAGGCCGACGTGGTCGTCTACTGCACCGGGTACAAGATCACCTTCCCGTTCTTCGACGAGCACCTGATCTCGGCCCCCGACAACCGCATCGAGCTGTTCCGGCGCGTCTTTCACGCGGAGCTCCCGAACGTCGTGTTCATCGGGCTGCTGCAGCCGCTCGGCGCGATCATGCCGCTCGCCGAGGCGCAGGGAGCCTGGGTCGGGGACTACCTGTGCGGCGACTACGCGCTGCCCGAGCAGGACGAGATGCGCGCCGACATCGCCGCCGACCAGGAGGCGATGCGCAGACGCTACGTCGCCTCCAAGCGGCACACGATCCAGGTCGACTTCGACGACTACCTCCACGCCCTGGGCAAGGAGCGCCGCGCTGGAGCGGCCCGCGCCCGTGCCCGCGGCTACCTTCCCCCGGCGCTATGCCGACCTTCTGCCGCCACAATCGCTTCATAGAGCGCTGCCCGATCTGCCGCAAGACGCTGCCCGGCGGCGAGCCGGCGGCCGGCGCTCAGAGCAGGCGCGCGAGCGGAGCGGGCGGGGTGCGCGGCACCGCTGAGGCACCGCGCCGCCCCCGCGCCGAAGGGGTTCGCGTCAGGCACGAGGGCCGCACGGCCGAGGACGGCTACCGCAACGCCCTGGCGCCGGGCCTGCGCGCATCCGGCGACGCCGAGCGTCTGGCGCAGGAGATCTCGTTCGCCAGCGGGCGGCTCGCCGCGCTCGCGATGGAGCCGCCCGGGCTCTACGGGCAGGCGCGCGGGCTCGGCGCCAGCGATCTCGAGCGCGCCACCTGGATCTGCTTCCTGCTCGCCTACCTGTGCCCGACAGAGGATCCGGATCCGTTCGCCAGCGTGGCCGCCGTGCTCGAGGCGGCCCCGGGTCCGTTCCAGATCGGCAGCGAGCTCGATCTCGACGCGGTGGCCCTCGGCCCACGCACCTCGCACGAGCACGGGCGAGGCACAGCCACGCTGCGCGCGTATGCCGACTGGGTGCGCCGCGGCGGCCGCTCGGCCGCCGGTCCGGCGGCGGGCGCCGGGGGCGCACCTGGGGCGCAGGAGCAGGCGTTCACCGGCGATGCCGGCTGGAGCCCGCAGCGGCGCTTCGAGCGGCTGTTCGAGCGCCTCGCGCTGCCCGGGCTCTCGCGCGGCGCGCGCTTCGAGCTGCTGGTCGTGCTCGGCCGCCTCGGTCTCTACGAGCTGGGGCCGGACTCGCTGCATCTGTCATCTACGCGCGGCAGCGAGGACTCGACCACGGCGGCCGCCAAGCGCGTGTTCGGAATCGGCGACCCGCTGCTGCTCGAGCGTCGCGCCGACGGCCTCGCCGTGGCGGCGGCCGTGCCGCGCGAGTCGCTCGACCTCGCGCTCTACAACTGGGACGCGCCCGTCCGCGCCGACATGGGCTTCTCGCCGGAGCTGCGCGACGAGGCCGCCGACGCGCGTCTGGCGGCTGCGCTCGGGCTCTGAGGCGCGAGCGCTCCGGGACCGGCGGCGGGCGAGGCCGGAGGCGGGCTCTGCGGTCGCGGCCCGGGAGGCCGGAGATGCCGTCCACACCGGCACCTACAGTGGCGGGCACAACGTTCCCCCGGACCCGGAGCCGAACGATGCCACTCTGCTTCATACAGCCCCAGGACGCGATTCGAGTCATCGCCGGGTCGGTCGGGCGGGAGGCCCGCCGGCAGCTGGTCGGAGAGGTGGTACGCGCATGGGTGGACGACATCCCCGACCAGGAACTGTCGGTCCACTACGCGAAGGCGGTCGCGGACCTCGACGACGACGACCTGCACCTGCTGGCCGCCTGGCACGCGTCGCTCGAGGTCGGCCAGCCGATCCCGAACACGGAGTTCCTCGTCGGCGTCTTCCCGAGCCTCGGCGAGAACCGGCGCGAGGCGCTCAAGATCGCCGCCGGGTTCCGCGGCGAGGAAGCCTTCCAGGCCGGCGTCTCCGAGGACCAGGCGCTCGACACGGTGCTGCCGCGGCTCTCGCACGAGCGGGCGACGCAGCTCGCGGAAGAGTGCATTCAGCTGTACATGTGGGACCGCCTCGGCTGCGACAACTAGCGGGCCGATGGACGGCGTCAGGCGGCGTCCTCGCCGGCTCGCGTGCATAGCACGCCACGCCGGCTGCGTCCTTGCCTGACTTGTCCCTCGGCCCGCCAGTCGCCGCTCGGACGATGGAGGGCGTCAGGCGGCGTCAGGCGGCGTCCTCGCCGGCTCGCGTGCCTAGCACGCCACGCCGGGTCGGGGACTACGCGTGGGGCTTGCGCTCCGTACAGCCGTTCGCGCGTTCCCTCAGGAGCTCCAGCCAGTGGATCAGCTGCTCGCCGCTCATCGGGGACAGCGAGCGCACTTCGGCTTCCAGGGATTCGAGCTGGGCGCGGTGGCGTTCGAGGTTCACGAGCGCGTTTGCGGCCCCTGCGGAGCCGGCCTGGTGGCGGCGGATCTGTGCCAGAGCGGCTTGCACCACCGCGCGGCTTTCGCGTGCGCTCGCGATCACGGCGAGGCGGGGGTCCCGGTGGTGTTCGAACACGTCGACCCCGATCGCGATCAGCCGCTGGCGGGCCCGTTCGCAGATGCCTTCGACCGAGTTAGCGGCGGTTGCGCCCGAGTGCGCCGAGGCGCCGCCGGCCAGCGTCGTGTCGCCGGGCTGGACCGCAGGCGCGTCGTTGTCGGAGCTCTTGCCCTGCCCGCAGGACGCCAGTGCCAGCGCGCAGATCGCGATGGCGCAGAGGGCCCGGCCTCGTCGCGCGAGCGCGTCGTGCACGCGCCCCAAGCTACCCGAGGGCGCGGATCGGCAAGCCGCTAGGCTGGCGGCCATGTCCGAGGCGATCGAGGCGTTCTCGGCGCACGCGCCGGACTACGACGCCAAGCGGCGCGCGATCGTGCCGTGCTTCGACGACTTCTACGGGACGGCGGTCGAGCTGCTCGGGCTGCGCGGCGGCCCGGTCGAGCGCGTGCTCGACCTCGGTGCGGGTACCGGGCTGTTGAGCGAGGCCGTGCTGGCGGCCCACCCGCAGGCGCGCGTCGTGTTGCTCGACGGCTCGGGCGAGATGCTCGCGCGGGCGGCGGCGCGCCTGCCGCGCGAGTCGGTCGAGATCGTCCGGGCTGACATGCGCGAGCCGCTGCCCGACGGCCCGTTCGACGCGGTCGTCTCATCGCTTGCGATCCACCACCTGGAGCCGCCCGAGCAGCGCGAGCTCTACCTGCGGATCCCCTCGCTGCTGCGCCCCGGCGGCGTGTTCGTGAACGCCGAGCACATCGCCGCACCGACCGAGTGGCTCGAGCGGGCTTGGCGGCGGATGTGGCGGGCGGCGGCGGGCGCCGCGGGCGCCGATGCTGCCGAGCTCGACGCCGCCGACGTGCGGATGGAGCTGAACCGTTGCGTGACGCTCGAGCAGCAGCTGCAGTGGCTCGGCGAGGCGGGCCTCGTCGATCACGACTGCTTCTTCAAACAGATGCACTTCGCGGTCCTCGGCGGCTGGCGCGCGGGCTAGCGCAGGACGCTCGGGGGTCCGGCGCGCGCGCTCGCGTCCTCGGGCGGGGGGCAGTTAGACTGTTCTCATGTCTGAGGCGACGGCGGTGCCCACCGAGGAGGACGTGATGGACGCCCTCTCGAACGTGATCGATCCCGAGCTGGGGCTCGACTTCGTCGAGCTCGGGCTGATCTACACGGTCGAGGTCGCCGCGGGCAACGTGAAGGTCACTTACACGCTGACCACGCCGGGGTGCCCGATCGGCCCGCAGGTGGACGAACAGATCCAGGAGTTCGTCGGCGAACTCGACGGCGTCAGCGCGGTCGAATCGGAGATGGTGTTCACGCCGCCGTGGTCGCCCGAGATGATGAGCGAGGAAGCGAAGTTCGCACTCGGGTACTGAGCGGGCGCGCCCCCGCGGCGCGGCTGGTGCTCGAGGCTCTCTAGGCCGGCGCGACCGCGGTCTCGCGCGCGAGCGCGACCAGCGTCGCGAGCTCGGACTCGATCCACTCGCCGATCAGCTCGAGGTCCGGGACAGCGTCGAAGTCGGCCAGCAGCCCGAAGTTCATCTGGCCGTTGTAGGACATGATCGCGATCGCGAGCGCGTGGTTTTCCGGCAGGAACGCGACCGGCACCGCCAGCACCATCTCGCGCCCGAGCACGTACAGCGGGAACTGCGGGCCCGGCACGTTCGTGACGATCAGGTTGAACAGCCGCGTGGAGAAGTTCAGCCGCGAGGCCTGCGCGAGGATCGTCGGCGGCGCGTAGTTCTGTGCCCCCGAGATCACCTCGGCACCGAGTGCCTGCTTCGACTCCTTCAGCCCGTCCATCGCGTGCGAGACGAAGCGCAGGCGGTGAAGCGGGTCGCCGATGTAGATCGGCAGCGGCCCGCGCATCACGACGATGCGGTTGCCGCCGGTGCCGTGTTCGTCCTCGGTGCGCACCGACACCGGCACGAGCGCGCGCATCTCGACGCCCTCGGTGCGGCGTCCGCGCGAGAGCAGGAACGAACGCAGTGCGCCCGCGACGATCGCGAGCACGACGTCGTTCACGGTCCCACCGAACGCGTTCTTGACCGTCTTCAGGTCCTCGAGCCGGCTCGCCACCGCGACGAAGCGCCGGTGCGGGCCGATCGGCACATTCAACGGCGTGTGGGGCGCCGGGTTCAGCGCCGCCCATACGATCTCGCCGACCCCCTCGGCGGCCTCCCCGGCCTGCGCCAGCGCGCGCTCGGGGTGGGTCAGCGCTTCGGTCGCGCGCTCGAGGAGCGTGACGCCGGTGCGCACAGCGCCCGTGACACCGGCGGCCAGCAGCTGCGCGGTGCCGGGTTCGGGGTGCGGCTGCCAGGCTTTGCCGGAGTGGGGTATCTGCGGCGGTTCGGGCGACAGGTCGAACAGGACGGTCGCGAGGTCGACGCCCGCGATGCCGTCGATCAGCGAGTGGTGCGTCTTGGTGATCAGCGCGAAGCGGTCACGCTCGAGGCCCTCGATCAGCCACATCTCCCACAGCGGCTTTGAGCGGTCGAGCTGCTGGGAGAAGATCCTCGCGGTCAGCTCCTGCAGCTGCTCCCAGCTGCCCGGGGCGGGCAGCGCCGTGTGGCGGACGTGGTACTCGAGGTTGAAGTTCGGGTCGTCGATCCAGACCGGGCGCCCGCTGTCGATCGCCGTGTGGGCCAGCTTGTGCCGGTAGCGCGGCACGAGGTGCAGGCGGCGGCGGATCTGTTCGAGGAACTCCTCCATCGTCGGCGGGGGGCCCTCGACGAGGGTCAGCCCGCCGATGTGCATGTGCGAGTTGGGTCCCTCCTGGTGCAGGAACGAGGCGTCGACTGGGGTCAGCCGGTCGAGGTGACGCTGCGGCATCGCGCCTAGCGTATCGGGCCCGGCCGGTGGGGGCCAATACAATGAGGCGCGTGCCGAGCACCGTCGAGACCCTGATCCTGGCAGCTCCCCGCGGATACTGCGCGGGCGTCGACCGGGCCGTGCAGACCGTCGAACAGGCGCTGCGCATCCACGGTGAGCCCGTCTACGTGCGCAAGGAGATCGTCCACAACAAGCACGTGGTCGAGGAGCTCTCAAAGCGCGGGGCCGTGTTCGTCGAGGAGGCGAGCGAAGTCCCGCAGGGCTCGGTGTGCGTCTTCTCCGCCCACGGCGTCTCGCCGGCGGTGCGCGCGAACGCGCAGGAGCGGCGCCTGCAGACGATCGACGCGACCTGCCCGCTGGTCACGAAGGTGCACCGCGAGGCGGTGCGGTTCGCCGACGAGGGCTACACCGTCGTGCTCGTCGGGCACGCCGGCCACGAGGAGGTCGAAGGCACGATGGGCGAGGCGCCCGAGCGGATCGTGCTGGTCGAGGACGAGGCCGATGTCGACCGCCTCGAGATCGAGAACCCCGAGCGGATGGCCTACATCACCCAGACCACGCTCGCCGTCGACGAAACCGCTGCGATCCTCGCGCGCCTGCGCGAGCGCTTCCCGGCGATCGTCGGTCCGCGCACCGACGACATCTGCTACGCGACCACCAACCGGCAGGCGGCCGTCAAGCAGATCGCCTCCAAATGCGACCTGCTGCTCGTGATCGGCTCGCGCAACTCGTCGAACTCCGTGCGCCTGGTCGAGGTCGCGCGCGACTGCGGGACCGAGGCGCACCTGATCGACAACGCGGGCGAAGTCCGCGAGGAGTGGCTGGACGGCCCGCGCGTCGTCGGGATCTCCTCCGGCGCGAGCGCGCCCGAGAACCTCGTCGCCGAGCTGGTCGAGTTCTTCCGCGCCCGCGGCGTGACCGACATCTCCGAGTTCGACGTGATCACCGAGGACGTCCGCTTCATGCTGCCCAAGCAGATCCGCCTCGCCGTGGCGGAGTCAGCCCGGCCGCAGGGAGCGGTCGGGACCGCCTGAGGCCGCACGCGACAGGAGCGGCGGGCCCCGCGCTCCCGGCCGCTCGGCCCGCGCGAGCACGATGCGCACGCTGATCCTCTCCGACCTGCATCTCGGGAGCAACTCCGAGATCGACCTGCTGCGCCGCCCCGAGCTGCGGGCGAGCCTGCTCGAGGCGCTCGACGGCGTCGAGCGCCTCGTGCTGCTGGGCGACGTGCTCGAGCTGCGCCACGGCCCGATGCGCGAGGCGATGGCCGCCGCGCGGCCGTTCTTCGAGGAGCTCGGCCGCGCGCTGGAGGGCCGCGAGCTCGTGATCGCCGCGGGCAACCACGACCACGCGCTCGTCGAACCCTGGCTCGCGGCCCGCGGCGCCGAGGCGGCACCCGCGCCGCTCGCGCCCGAGCAGCTGCTCGAGCCGGCGGTCGTCTCGCCCGGCATGGCGCGGATCGCCGCCTGGGCGCGCCCCGCGCGCGTGCGCGTGGCCTATCCCGGCCTGTGGGTGCGCGAGGATGTCTACGCGACCCACGGGCACTACCTCGACTGCCACCTGACGGTGCCGACGCTCGAGCGCCTGAGCGTGGCGATGATGAGCCGCCTGCTGCGCCGCCCCGCGAGCGCCCTCGCGGGCGCCGACGACTACGAGGCGCTGGGCGCCCCGGTGTTCGCTTGGCGCGACGTCGTCGCGCGCGACGCGCGCACCGGCGCGGCGCTGAACGGGATGGCGACCGTGTCGGCCTGGCGGGCGCTGTCGGGCGTCGACGGCGACGGGCGCGCGCGTCTGCCGGAGCGCGTGCGCCGCCGCGCGCTCGCCGGGGCGTTCCCGCTCGCGGTCGGGGCGCTCAACCTCGCCGGGCTCGGCCCGCTGCGGGCCGACATCTCGCCCGTGGAGCTGCGGCGCGCGGGCCTCGAGGCGATGGGGGAGGTGGCGGCGCGGCTCGGCCTCGGCGACGCCTACGTGGTGTTCGGCCATACGCACCGCGCCGGCCCGTTCGCGGAGGATCTGCAGCAGGAGTGGGAGGGGCGCGCCGGCGCGCGGCTCGTCAACTGCGGCAGCTGGGTCTATGCGGCGGTCTTCCTGAGCCGCTCGGGTCCGGAGAACCCGTACTGGCCCGGCTCGGCGGTGCTCGTCGAGGAGGACGGCCCGCCGCGCGTGCTGCGCCTGCTCGGCGACCGCACGCGCGAGCAGCTCGCGCCGGTCGCCTAGCCGTATTCGGAGGCGAAGGCCGCGAGCGCTTCGCCGGGTTGGGTGAGGCGCCCGCCCGACAGCTGCATCGCCCAGCCGCCGTCGTTGCGCGAGTAGACGAGCAGGTCTCGCAGCCAGCCCGCCGCGTGGTCGGGCCGCGCGGCCTGCAGTTCGGCGCTCAGCAGGCGTGCCGCCTCGGCGGCGCTGCCCGCGTCCTGCGGGCTCGAGCCGCACTGGCTGCTCGCCTTGTTGACGTCCGGGGCGCAGAAGCCGAGCTCGGAGACGCTGAGGTTGTTCTGCCCGGAGGTCATTTCGGACTGGACCTGAGGCAGCGAGCCGATCCCGGCGGCGGCCGTGTGCACATAGGGGTGCAGGTACCAGCCCTTGACCTCGGTCTGCAGCAAGGGCCTGGCCTTGTAGAGCGCGCCGACCCAGCCGCCGCCGGTCGCGCCCGCGTAGATCTGGGAGAGCGGCAGGCCGACGCGCGCCGCTTCGGGCTCGAGGCGCGCGAGGATCGCCGCGTACTGCGCCGGGGTTCCGTAGCCCCACGGCTCGTTGACGACCTCGAACAGGATGCCGGCGGCCGGGTAGCGCGCCTCGATTTCGGCCGCCGAGTCGACGAACCCGGTCACGTATTCGCGGATCGCGGCTTCGCTCGTCGGCAGGCACCGGCTTTCCCAGCTGCAGTTGCTGTAGCCGCTGAACTCGATCGTGACGACGGGGATCATGCCCGCGTCGAGCGACGCCGTGAGCCCCCGTTCGCCGGCCGACAGCGGCTCGCCGGCGAGCCACTCGACCGGGCCGCTGCGGTCATAGACGACGTGGTGTTCGACGAATTCGTCGACCGGGCCGAGCCCGCGGGAGCTGTTCCCGTTCAGGCCGAGCCACGGCCCGTTCGGCGGCGGGTCGTAGGCGTAGCGTCCGGCGGGCACGCCGGCTGAGGTCTCACCGCGCGCGTTCGTGACCTGCACCTCAGCTTCGCCGCTGCCGGGGGGCGCCACCGCGGTGAGCTCGCTTTCCGAGGACACCGCCACGTGGGGCGAGGGCCGCCCGCCGAAGGTGACCGAGCGAACCGGGCTCGATGCGAAGCCGGCGCCGCGCACGACCACGGTCGCGCCGCCCGCCTGCGGGCCGTTGTTGGCTTCGATGCGGGTCACGAGCGGCGCGGAGGCGCCGGTCGCGAGCTGCGGCACCGCGAGGCTCGCCGTCAGGCAGCATGCCGCCAGCAGCCCCATCCGCCGGAGAGCGTATTCGAGCGCTCGCGAGGCGCCCGCGCCCCGCCGAGGGGCGCCGCTTGTCGCGCGCGGTGACATCGCGGCCCCGAACCCTAGCCGCCGCCGTCTGCCGCGACGGCGCTGATCAGACGATTCTCACAGGCGCTCACGCGAGGCCCGGCGTGAAGCACGTCGCGTGGCACTCCACCCCCGCGCCGATCTCGAGCGCGAGCGTGCCCTCGGTGTGGCGCGGGTGCGAGACCAGCTCGTACGCGCCCGGGTGATCGACCGCCAGCTCCCCGCGCGCGCCGTCGGCCGCATCGAAGCGCACGGTGCCCGTCCCGCTCAGCACGAGCCACACGCCGCCGGCCGCGTATGGGCCGCCGTACGGGCCCTCGCACTCGGGCGAGGGCGGGGCCAGCAGCGCGCCGGGCGCGTCCTCGGGGCGCAGCGGCGCGAGCGGCTCGCGCGTCACGCCCAGCAGCTCCTGGATCGCGAGCTCGGTGCCCACGTAGTCGCCTTCGCCGTAGTGGTACTCGAACAGGCGTGCGCCGCCGTCGAACAGGTAGCGCGCCGGCCAGCCCTGGTTCTCGTACTCCTGCCAGAGCTCGAACTCGGCGTCGAGCAGGACCGGGTGGGAGATGCCGAGCCGCGCGACGGCCTCGCGCACGGCGCCCTCGTCGCGCGAGGGCGGAAAGCCGGGCGAATGCACTCCCACCACCCGCAGCCCCTCATCTCCGTAGCGCTCGTGCCACGCCTTCACGTAAGGCAGCGTTCGCAGCGAGTTCGGCCGGCAGAAGTCCCAGAACTCGACCAGCAGGGGCCGCCCGCGCTGCAGAACGCTCACCTGTCCGCCGCCCGGCGTGTTGACCCACGGCAGGTTGCGCGGGAACAGGGGGGCGGGGATGTCCTCTACGGGTGCTCGCAATCGCGCTGCGCCTGTCAGGCAGTTCGTGGTCGGCACATGTGCCGACCCGGAGGATCGGCGCATGCGCCGATCCTGGGGCGGGCGCATGCGCCCGCCCGGCCCGCGTCAGCGGGCCCACGACTGTTAGCCGATCGAGCCCACCATCTCCAGCTGGATCAAACGGTTGAGCTCCACCGCGTACTCCATCGGCAGCTCCTTGGTCACCGGCTCGATGAAGCCGTTGACGATCATCGCCGCCGCCTCGTCCTCGGTGAAGCCGCGCGAGCCCATGTAGAACAGCTGGTCGTCGGAGATGCGACCGACGGTGGCCTCGTGCGCGACCGTGACATGCGGGTTCTGGATCTGGATGTCCGGCCAGGTGTCAGAGCGCGATTCGCCGTCCATCATCAGCCCGTCGCACTGCACGCGCGCTTTCGAGCCGGCCGAGTTCGAGCCCATCTTCACGAGCCCGCGGTAGCCCATGATCCCGCCGTCCTTGGAGATCGACTTGGCGAGGATGTTCGAGGTCGTGTTGGGCGCCAGGTGCACGACCTTCGCGCCGGTGTCCTTGTGCACGCCCTTGCCGGCCACACCCACGTTCAGGTGGTCGGCGCGCGCGCCCTCGCCCATCAGGAACGAGCCCGGGTAGAGCATCACGTACTTGGCGCCCATCGAGCCGCCGACCCACTCGACGGTGCCCTCTGCATCGACCACCGCGCGCTTGGTGTTCAGGTTGTAGACGTCCTTCGACCAGTTCTGCACGGTCGTGTAGCGGGCCTTCGCGCCCTCGTGCACGAAGATCTCGACGACCGCCGAGTGCATCGAGTTGACGCTGTAGGTCTGCGCCGTGCAGCCCTCGATGTAGTTCACCTCAGAGCCCTCGTCGGCGACGATCAGCGTGTGCTCGAAGGTGCCCTCGCCGGCGCCCTCCATGCGGAAGTACGCCTGCAGCGGGAGGTCCACCTTGACGCCCTTCGGCACGTACAGGAACGAGCCGCCTGACCACACCGCGCCGTGCAGCGCCGAGAACTTGTTGTCCTGCGGCGGCACGCATTTGTTCATGAAGTATTTCTGGACCAGCTCCGGGTACTCGCGGATCGCCGTGTCCATCGAGCAGAACAGGATCCCGAGCTTCGCGTACTCCTCCTTGAGCCCCTCGTAGACGGGCTCCTGGCGCCACACGCCGACGACGCCCGCCAGGTGCTCGCGCTCGGCCTGGGGTATGCCGAGGTCCTCGTAGGTTTTCTTCATCTCGTCCGGGACTTCGTCCCAGGAGTTGAAGCGGCCCGCGGTCGGGGGCGAGTAGAGGACCAGCTCGTCGAGCTCTAGGCCACTGAGATCCGGCCCCCAGTTCGGCATCGGCTTGCGTTCGAAGATCTCGAGCGACTTCAGCCGTTTCTCGGCCATCCAGTCGGGCTCGTCCTTGATCTTGGACAGCTCGCTGACGACCTCGCGCGAGATGCCCTTGCGGGCGACCAGCTGGCCCTGCTCGTCCTCGACGATCGGGCTCGGTTTTGCAATTCGGTCGACAGTTGCCATTTGGGGATCCTTGGTGGGGGTCGCGAATCCTGTGCTGTGAGGTAGGAATTGTATCGCGGGGGCGGGCGGGGCTCCGTTCCGCGGCTGTCCGAGCGATGACCGGGCTCGCGTCCGGCGCCTCGCACGCGAGCGGGCACCGCCGCGCGCGAGTGTCCGGGCGATGACCGGCTCGCGTCCGGCGCCTCGCACGCGCCCACGCACCGCAACTCCCCCCGCGCGCGGCTGTTATCCAGACATCCAAATACTCGAACGGCCCACGGACGGGCCGTGGAATGGGGGAAGAAATGGCGGGTCCTCTCACCAGGGGCGCGGCGATGCGCGCTGCCCTTCTCGCGCTCGTCGCGATCTGCACGGTCCTCGCGGGCTTCCAGGCCTCGGGGATGGCGAGCGTCCAGTCGAGCAGGTCCGGTTGGTCGTGGGCGAACCCGACACCCCAGGGCAGGACGCTGCGCGCGATCGCGTTCTCATCAGGCGCCGGCTACGCGATCGGCGCCGGCGGCACCGCGCTGTCCACCAACGCGGCCGGCAGCTCGTGGACCGGCCTCGTGACCGGCACCTCGCGGGATCTCGAACGGCTCCAGGTCGTCAACCCGGCGACGCTCGTGATCGGCGGCGGCGAAGGGTGCGTGACACGCATCTCCGAAAACGCCGGCCAGACCTTCCGGCGCATCTTCGACGTCGCCGAATCGGGCTGCGCCGAACCGGTCGCCGCGTTCAGCTTCCTCTCGGCGAAGGTCGGCTGGCTGCTGCTGCGCAACGGGTCGGTCGAGCTGACCACCGACGGCGGCGAATCCTTCGCGCGCCGCACGGCGATCCCGGGGACGCCGGCCTCGAGCGGCGGCGGCGCGCTCGCGGGGGCCGAGATCCACTTCACGGGCACGAGCGAAGGCATCGCCTTCGTGCAGGACTCGACCGGTGCGAGCCAGGAGTTCTCGACGCCCGACGGCGGCGTCTCGTGGTCGCCGGTGACGCTGCCGGCGGGATCGCACGTGACGAGCGTGCACTACGTGGACGAACACGACGTCTACGCAGTGGGCCCCGAAACGCTGCTGTCCTCGACCGACGGCGGCCGGCACTGGACGGCCGAGCCGATCGGGCACGGCAACGACTTCAACGGCATCGACTGCTCGACGCCGGCGAGGTGCCTGCTCACGATCGCCGGCGGCAACCAGCTGATCGAGACCGCCGACGGCGGGGCCACCGACACCGTCAAGACGACCTCGAGCTCGCTGATCTACGGCGCCGCATACGGCTCGCCGACGCAGATCGTGGCGGTCGGGCAGGGCGGCGCGACCGTTCTGTCGGGCGACGGAGGAGCGACCTTCACCGCGGCCAGCGGCGACATCGGCGGCTCCTACGGCCGCCTTCGCCCGGGGCCCGGAGGTGAGATCCTCGCGCCGGGCGCGGGCGGCAACCTGGCGGTCTCAACCGATGGCGGTCAGACCTGGCACGTGCTCGCCACGCAGACCTCCAAGCCGCTCGTCGACGCCTCCTTCGGGACGCCGTCGCTGGGCTATGCGCTCGATCAAAGCGGAGGCCTCGAGCGCACCTCCAACGGCGGCGCCAGTTGGCAGACGCTCAATCCGGGCACGACGGCGCCCGCCAGGGCGGTCGTCGCGATCGGCTCCTCGACCGCGATGGTGATCGGCCCGAACGGCATCGATCGCGCGCGGAGTGGCGGGGCCTTCGAACCGGTGCGCCTGCCGGCCCACACGAGCGGCCTCGACGACTACGACCTCGCCGGGGGCGCGCTGTTCGTGTTCGGGACCGGCGACCATTCCCTGATCCTCTCGAGTGACGGCGGCGCGCACTGGCGTGCGCTCGCGTTGCCGCTGTCGCATCCGGTGCGCCGCGTCCGCGGCCACAGGGTCGCTGCCAGCCGCGGCGTCGCGATCGCGAGCGTCTCGTTCGCGGGCGCCGGCGCGGGCATGCTGCTCGACGAGCAGGGCCGGCTGTGGCGGACGGCGAACGGCGGGCGCAGCTGGCGCGAGGTACTCACCGCCGGCACCAGCCAGGGCACCCAGATCGTCCTCGGCGGCGCCGGCGACGCGTTCCTGTCGGTCGCCGGCTTCGGCGGTGACACGGGCGACGCGTATGTCCTGCGCACTGCCGACGGAGGCTCGACGTGGCATCCGCAGCTGATCTCGCTCGGGACGCTGCCGTACGGCGGGCTCGTGGCGGAGGGCGCCGCCGGAGGCGCGGCGCTCGTGGAGAAAGCCGGAGAAGGCGCAGCCCCGGCCACCGCCCGGCAGCTGTTCGTCACCACGACCGGAGGCGACGTCGCCGGGACGCCCGCGGCGATCGCTCTGCGGGCCACGCGCACGCGGCTGACCCGCCACGCGCTGCGCGGGGCTCACGGCGAGGTGCGCGTCACGGGCACGCTGTCCGGCGCGCTCGGCGGCGAGGCGATCGTCGTCTCCATGCGGAGTCTCGCCGGCGGCGGCTGGCAGCACCAGACCGTCGTGGCGGGTGCCAACGGCGGCAGCTTCACCACCACCTGGCACATCGGCTCCTCGTCGCTGTTCGTGGCCCAGTGGGCGGGCGACAGCGGCCGCCCGGGCGTCGGCTCGCGGACGCTGACGATCACGGTGGGCTAGCGCCGCGCGAGGCCGGGCTGCGGGGACCATCGCCCGCGGCCCGGCCGCCGCCGCGCCTCAGCGGGGCCAGTCGTTGTCGCCCGTGACGGCCCCGCGCACGACCTTCAGGTTCAGCAGCGCGCACTTGCGGCGCGTCGCCGACACGGGGATCCCCAGCAGGTCGATCATCCAGTCGGCGTCGAGTTCGCCGACGTCCGACAGCGGCATCCCCTTGAGCTCCTCGGAGGCGATCGAGGCGGCCGCCTGCGAGATCGCGCACCCGTGGCCGTGGAACCGGATGTCCTCGATGCGGTCGCCGGAGACGCGGATGTGCACCCCTAGCTCGTCGCCGCACAGCGGGTTGTGCTCGAGCGCCTCGAGGTCGTGCGGCTCGAGCTCGCCGAAGTTCCGCGGGCGCTTGTAGTGGTCGAGGATGTAGTCGCGGTAGAGGTCGTCCATCTTCGTTCCGCTCGCCTACAGGCCGAACACGCGGCGCCCGTCGAGCAGGGCGCCGACGAGCGCCTCGATGTCGGAGGCGTCGTTGTAGACGCCGAGGCTCGCGCGCGCGGTCGCCGCCACCCCGAGGCAGCGCATCAGCGGCTGGGCGCAGTGGTGGCCCGGCGCGGACGCAGACCCCGCGGCGGCCGAGCAGCTCGGCGACGTCGTGCGGGTGCATGCCCTCGACCGTGAACGACGCCAGCGCGGCGCGCTCGGCGCCCGGCGGGGGCCCGACCACGCGCAGCCCCGGGACGGTCGCGAGGCGCTCGAGCATCAGCGCGGTCAGCGCGCGCTCGTGCTCGCGCACGCGCTCCATGCCGATCGCGCCGAGATAGTCGGGCTGCGGCGGCGAGCCCGACCGCCTCGGCGATCGGCGGCGTGCCGGCTTCGAACTTGAACGGCAGCTCGTTCCAGGTGGTCTCGTGCAGTCGACACCGACGCGATCATGTCGCCGCCGGTCAGGAACGGCTCCATCGACTCGAGCAGATCGCGCCGCCCGTGCAGCACGCCGATGCCCGGTCGGGCCGAGCGCCTTGTGGCCGGTCCAGGCGTAGAAGTCGGCGCCGATCGCGCGCCACGTCGACCGGCAGCTGCGGCACCGCCTGCGCGCCGTCGATCACGCTCACCGCGCCGGCCGCGCGGGCGCGGGCGGCGATCTCGGCGACCGGGTTGATCGTGCCGAGCACGTTCGAGACGTGCGCGAAGGCCACCAGCCGCACGTCGCCGCGGGCCGAGCTCGCGCGTCGAGCGCCTGCATGGACAGCTCGCCGTGCTCGTCGACCTCCAGGTAGCGCAGCTCGGCGCCGGCTCGCCGGCAAGGATGCTGCCAGGGCACGAGGTTCGCGTGGTGCTCCATCTGGGTGATCAGCACCGCGTCGCCCGCGCGCAGATGTTGCTCGGCCCCACGAGTAGGCGACGAGGTTGATCGCCTCGGTCGCGTTCTTCGTGAAGATCGTCGTGCGCGCGTCGGCACCGGTGAAGCGCGCGATCGCGCGCCGCGCGCCCTCGAAGGCCGCATCGGCCTCCTGCGCGAGCGGGTAGACGCCGCGGTGCACGTTGGCGTTGTGGCTGCGCAGGTGCTCGGCCAGCGCCTCGATCACGGCCGCGCGGCTTCTGCGAGGTCGCGCCCGAGTCCAGGTAGACGAGCGGCGCGCCCCGCCCGGCGTCGCGCTCGAAGATCGGGAAGTCGGCGCGGACGGCCAGCGGCGCTGCTCAGCGACTGGTGGCATAGGCTCTCGATGTCCTCCCGCGCGGCGGCCAGCTTGGCCGCGATCTTCTCGCGCACGAGCTCCTGCAGCGGCTCGTCGCCGAGCTCGGCGATCAGCGGCTCGAAGAAGCCTTCGACGATCACCCGCACCGCCGCCGCCCGGTCCAGGCCGCGGCTCTGCATGTAGAAGATCGACGCCTCGTCGAGCTCGCCGACGGTGCCGCCGTGGGAGGCGGAGACGTCGTCGGAGGACACCAGCACCGAGGGGATCGCGTCGATCCGCGCTTTCGGCGAGAGCATCATCGAGTGGATCTGCAGGTAGGTGTGGGTCTGCTGCGCGCCCGGGTCGATCTGGATCAGCCCCTCGAAGCTCGCGCGGCTCTCGCCGGTGGCGGCGCCGCGCCAGTGCACGTCCCCGCCCGACGGGCCCGGTCTCGTGCAGGTCCGCGGCGAACACGTCGAGGTGCTCGTGCTCCTCGGCGAAGAAGATGCCGCGGAAGGCCATGTCGCCGCCCGGCTCGGAGACCGCCAGCTCGAGGTGCTGGCGCACCAGGTGCCCGCCGAGCAGCGCCGGCAGCCAGTGGCAGTAGGCGTCGCGCCCGATCCGCACGAAGCGCGTCGAGACGTCGAAGACTTCGCCGCGCGCCCCAGTCCTGCAGCTGCGCGAGCCGGCAGCGAGCGCCGTCCTGCAGGTAGAGCTCGAAGGCGCCCGCGTGCAGGCGCCTGTGCCCTCGAGCCGGCTCGCCCTCGCCGAGTCCTCCGCGAGGTCGTACTCGTGCACACGGAAGTCGCTGCTTCGCGCCCGCCGAGGACGAGCGTGCGCCCGTACTGGGCGAGCCCCGGCCGGTCGATCGCGTAGACGAGCTCGAAGGGGTCCTCGACAAGGACCCCGGCGGGCACGTACAGGAAGATGCCCCCGGTCCAGAAGGCGGCGTTGGCGGCCTCGAGCTTGTGGCGGTCGATCGGCAGGCGCTTGGAGTACCACGGCTCGACGAGCTCCGGTGGCGCGCGAAGGCCTGCTCGAGCGAGCACAGGATCACGCCCGCGCTCGGCCAGGGCCGGGTCGAGCTCGACGCTGCACGACGGCGCCGGCGCTCTGCACGATCCGCCCGCGCGCGGGCGCTCGGGCAGCGTGCGCGCGACGACCTCGGGGACGCTCGGCCTCCTCGCACGCTCGTGCGCAGCGCGTCGAGGTCGAGGCTCTCGAGGCTCGTCGTCCAGAACCCCGAGCGCCGCCAGACGGGAAGCTCGAGCGCCTCGATACGCGCGCAGCGCCGCCTCGCGCAGTTCGCTCGAGCGTGCGTCCGTCGCCCGCGCCCGCACCGGCCAGCGCGTGTAGAGCGTCGCCTCGCGGTGGCGGCCGGCCTTGACTTTGATCGGGCGGCCCCGTTGCCGGCCGACGCCTTCGGCGCCGGTCGACGGCGGGCGACATCCCGTGACCCGCGCCGGCGCCGGCGCCGAACTCCTGGCGGATCTGGTCATAGCCCTCGCGCTCGAGGCGCTCGACCAGCTCCACGCCGCCCTCGAGCACGATCCGCCCGTCCATCAGGATGTGCACGAACTCCGGCTTGACGTAGTGCAGGATGCGCTGATAGTGGGTGATGATCAGCGCGCCCAGGCCCTGCTCGTCGTGCAGGCGCTGGACGCCCTCGGCGACCGTGCGCAGGGCGTCGATGTCGAGCCCCGAGTCGGTCTCGTCGAGGATCGCCACGTCCGGCGTCGAGCATCGCCATCTGCAGGATCTCGGCGCGCTTCTTCTCGCCGCCGGAGAAGCCGTCGTTGAGGTGGCGCGAGGTGAACGAGCGGTCCACGTCGAGCAGCTCGATCGCGTGCTGCAGCTGGGTCGCGGAACTCCTTGACCTGGATCGGCTCGTCGCGCTTGGCGTTGATCGCCATGCGCAGGAAGTTCGCGACCGAGACGCCCGGGATCGAGACGGGGTACTGGAATGCCAGGAACAGGCCGGCCTTGGCCCGCTCGTGCGGCTCGGCCTCGGTGATGTCCTCGCCCTTGAAGGTGATCGTGCCCTGCGTGATCTCGTACGACGGGTGGCCCGAGCAGCGTGTTCGCGAGCGTCGACTTGCCCGAGCCGTTCGGGCCCATCAGCGCGTGGATCTCGCCGCGGCTGATGTCCAGGTCGACGCCGCGCAGGATCTCGCGCTCCTCGGTGCGGACGTGCAGGTCTCTGATCTCTAGGTCTGCCATGTGTCGGTCTCAGGCTCCGGTCGTAAGGGGTTCGGATTTGCAGGGGCGGCATGCGCCCTCGCGGCGGGCTACGAGCAGGTCCGCGAGGGTCGTCTCGCGCAGCGTGCGCGACGATCGAGAAGCGCACGCGCGTCCACAGCAGCTTCGTCGGGCAGGCGTGGTCGGCGGCCGGACTCGCGCGAGCACACGATCGAGCCGTCGGCGGCCTCGGAGATGCACTCGATCGGTGCGATCGAGCCCTCGAGCGCCTCGACGACCTCGGCCATCGTGATCTGCGCGGCCGGGCGCGGCGAGCATGTAGCCGCCGCGCGATCCGCGCCGGCGTCGACCAGCCCGGCCTTGCGCAGCCGCGCCACGAGGTGCTCGAGGTAGGCGAGCGGCAGGCCGTCGTCGCCGCGATCTCGGCCAGTGGGACGGGCTCGCCGTCGCTCGCGCTGCGCCGCGCGAGCTCGACCATCACGCGCACGCCGTACTCGGCCTTGGTTGAGAACATCATCTCGATTTCCTACCTGCGGGCTAGGGTATCAGCGGGTGGGCGGGCTCATGGATGGGCCGGCTGCCGAGCAGCTTGCGGATGTCGTGCGACGAGGGCTTCGGGCGTGAGCTGTTCCTGCTCGTAGAGCACGCGCTCGCGTGCCCTGCGGTCGATCAGCAGTGACCGTCGCGTAGTCCGCGAATGCCGGCCGCTCCGCTCGACGCGGGTCTGACGTGGTAGGCGCGCCAGACGGTCGAGCTGCGCGCGGCGGCCGCCGTCAGGTAGAGGCGCGGCCCGTCAGCGACACCGTGCGAGGAACGGCGCACGTCGCCGGCGTGTCCGCCGCCGGTTCGGCGCTCACGATCAGGACGACGGCACCGGCGTGCGGCGAGTTCGTCGAGCGCGCCGCGGATCTGCTGGGCGATCAGCACGCACGTGGCGCCGCAGCCCGGGTACAGGAAGGCGAGCACCACCGGCTGCGCCGCGAAGCTGCGACAGCGAGACGCGTGCGCCCGTACTGGTCGTGAGCGTGAACGCCGGGCGCGGGCACCGCGCGCGGCAGCGCGGCGCCGTCGAAGCCGCCTGCTCGCGGACGCGGGCCGGCTGGCAGCGTGGCCACGGCGCGGTCGCGGTCGCACCCGGCGGCTTGGACGAGCCCTGCGAGCGATCAGCGCGAACACGAGCGCGCCGAGCGCAGCAGCGCCGAGCACGGCCGGCACGGCGATGCGCGGCGCTCTGCAGCGCGTAGCCGCGGGAGGGCACGCACGCTGCCGCGGCGCATCGCGTACGGCCGCCCGGACTCTCGCCGGCGATCGGCGATGGGCACCGTGCAAAGGCCGATCGAGCGGCGCTATACTTTGTGAAGTCTATGAATCCCGACCGTGGTTTAGGAGTTTTGAGATGAGCCCGTCTGGCGCGGAGCTTCTCCGCCAAGTCAAGAGCCAGATCGAGGAGGTCGATCCCGTCCGAGGTCAAGGAGCTGATCGACGAGGGCGTCGCGATCGTCGACGTCCGCGGGAGCGAAGAGTTCGCCGCCGGCCACCTGCCCGGCGCCAAGAACGTGCCGCGCGGGCACCTCGAGTCGCGCATCGAGGGCGTCGTCCCCGACCGTTCGAGCCAGGTGATCCTCTACTGCGCCTCGGGCAGCCGCTCGGCGTACGCCGCCCGCACGCTGACCGAGGACCTCGGCTATGAGCACGTGCGCTCGATGACCGGCGGGCATCACGCTGTGGAAGGACCGCGGCTACGAGGTCGAGGTCCCGCGCGCGCTCAGCGCCGAGCAGCGCGACCGCTACTCGCGCCACCTGCTGATCCCGGAGATCGGCGACCGAGGGCCAGCAGAAGCTGCTCGACGCGAAGGTGCTGCTGCTCGGCGCCGGCGGGCTCGGCTCGCCGACGGCGCTGTATCTCGCCGCGGCGGGCGTCGGGACGCTCGGGATCGTCGACGACGACGAGGTCGACCTGTCGAACCTGCAGCGCCAGGTGATCCACACCACGCAGCGCGTCGGCATCCCCAAGGTCGACTCCGCCGAGGAGTCGATCCACGCGCTCAACCCCGACGTCAAGGTCGTCAAGTACCAGACGCGCATCGACGCCTCGAACATCATGGAGATCATCGAGGGCTACGACGTGATCGTCGACGGCGTCGACAACTTCCCCACCCGCTACCTGCTCAACGACGCGAGCGTGCGGCTGCGGATCCCCGTCGTGTCGGCCTCGATCCTCGGCTTCGACGGCCAGCTGTCGGTGTTCAAGCCCTACGAGGGCCCGTGCTACCGCTGCCTGTTCCGCGAGCCGCCGCCGGCCGAGCTCGCGCCCTCGTGCGGCGCCAACGGCGTGCTCGGCGTGCTGCCCGGCACGATGGGCCTGCTGCAGGCGACCGAGGTCGTCAAGCTGATCCTCGGCATCGGCGAGCCCGGCGATCGGCAGGCTGCTGCTCTACGACGCGCTCGGCGCGACGCTCACCGAGGTCAAGGTCCACCGCGACCCCGAGTGCCCGATCTGCTCGCGCGAGCCCGGCGAGATCGCGCGACGAGGAGATGGGCGTGTTCCCCGACTACGAGGCGTTCTGCGCCGCCGCCGGTTAGCGGCTCGGCGGCCTGCGTCAGGCGGCGTCCTCGATCGCTCATGTGCTCTCGCACATTTCGCTTGCCCGACTTGACTGCCGAACCGCTGAGGAGCCCGATTCAGCGATAACCTGCCGTTCTCATGGCGACGATCAAGATCCCACCCGTGCTGCGCGCGTCGGTCGGCGGCGAGAAGGAGGTCGGCGCCTCCGGCGGCAGCGTCGGCGAGGTGCTGCGTGACCTCGCCTCAGCCACCCGGCGACCGAGAGCCAGCTGTTCGCTCCCGACGGCAGCTCAACCGCTACGTCAACGTGTACCTGAACGACGAGGACGTGCGCGTGCTCGACGGCCTCGACACGTCCGTCGGCGACAGCGACACGCTCGTGATCCTGCCGGCGATGGCCGGCGGGCGCTAGCCGGCGGGCGCCCGCCCGCGGCCAGTGCGCCTGGACGCGCGCGCGGCTGCTGCCCACAGCTCCGCGCGCCGCCGCCTTCCGCCGCTACCACCTCGAGGCTGAGCGTCCGACCGCGCCGCCCGCTCGCTGCGCGCCGGCCGGCGCGCCCGATCGTCCGCTCGGGCAGGCGTCGCGTGCGCGCGGCGAGGGCGGCCGCGTACCGCGCCTCGGCAGGGCCGCCGGAGGCGGTGCCGACCCGCGCCGGCGCTTCCGCCGCCGCCGGATCTAGCCTTGACGTCCAGATCGAGCGACGTTCCTCAAGTCGCCGCGCTCCTGTCACGACTTCCACCCAGATGAGGCCAGTTCTCCGCCGCTGCTCTCTCGCCCTCGCGCTTGGCGCGCTGCTCGCGGCCGTGCTCGCCGGGCCGGCCGGCGCGACCGGGCCGAAAGGCCCGCGCTACGAAATGAAGATCGACGAGGGCGTGACGACGCTTCCGGAATACGAAACGCCCGACTGGACCAGCGTCAGCGTCAGCAACCATGCGCAGGTCGCTGTGTCGATCATCCACGGCGGGCTGACGGTCGAACGTCAGGTCGAATACGGCGGAGCGGGGGTCCGCGGGCCGCAGGTCGGGGACGTCGTCACGCTCGAATCGCCCGTGGGGACGCTGATCGCCTCGGTGATCTACGACGGGCTGCCGGTCGCGGATGCGACCGTCTGCGCCGGCTCTACGAACTTCTCGGGATCGAACTCGGCGGGCAACGTAGTCGAAGGCTTCTACGTCGCGCGCACCCCTGTCTTCGACCGCTACGGCCACTTCGAAAGAATCAACCAGACGGCCTTCGGCGAAGCCCAGGTCAAAACGCTCTCCGGCACGACCTTCGGCGGCAGCTTCCTGAAGCCGCTGGCGCTGGGCGAGGACGTGATCGCCGTCGAGTCGCTGAAAACGCCGCTGCCGGGCGAAGCGACCTACACCTACACCAGCGAAATCGAGCGGCCCGTGGCCAACTGCCCCGCTCCGCCGCCGGTCTACAGCCCGCCGCCTCCGCCGGCGCTGGCGGGCTCCTTCGCCAAACTGCTGCACTCGACGATCCGCGCGCTGATCAAAGGCGCCGCGCACGACGTCGTGACGATCAACCAGGCCGGCACGGTCGTCCAGGACCTGTACCTGAAGAGCGGCACGATGCCGGCCTTCGCCAGCGCGAAGAAGCACAAACCGCCGCCGGCGCTGCTGCTGGCGCGCGGCAGCGCGATAGCCAAAGGGCCCGGCCCCGTCACGATCGTGATGCACCCGACGAGCCGCGGCCGCGCGAAGCTGCGCAGCGCGCACAGGCTGACGGCGGTGCTGATCACGACCCTGCACAGCGCGCGCGGTGCCCGGCTCAACCTGCAGCGGCACACGCTCACGCTGCAGCACTAGCGTCCGCGCGCTGCTGGCGCGCGGCCTGCGGCTGACGGTCGCGGCGGCCGTCTGGATCCTGCCACCTGCGGTGCTGCCGGTGCCCTCGCGCAGCGGTCCCGAAGGCCCGCCGTCGCCCTACGGAGCGCTGCCGCACTACGGCGCCCGGCCGCCCGGGACCTCGACGGCGCTCGCGCTCGCCCAGAGCCGCGCGATGCTCCAAGGCCCCTTCCCGCGGGGCGGCCTGCTGCGGGGCGTCTCCGACGGCACGCTCTTCAAGGCCGCCGAACCGGCCGTGCGGGCGAGCGCCTTCGCGCTCGCCCGTGGCGCCGGCGCGAGCGTCGCGCGCATCACGGTTGACTGGCGCAACGTCGCCCCGGCGGCGCCGCCGCCGGGCTTCGATCCCCGCGACCCGGCCAGCCCCGGTTACGCCTGGTCGACCGTCGACGCCGCCGTAAGGAGCTCCGCCGCCGCGGGCCTCGAGCCGCTGCTGGTCGTCTACCACGCGCCCGGCTTCGCTGAGGCGCCGAGACGCTGGCAGTACGCCTATCCGGGCAGTTGGGCACCGGATCCGGCGGCGCTGGAAGCCTTCGCCGCCGCCCTCGCCGAGCGCTACGACGGCAGCTACCCCGACCCGGCCGCGCCCGGCGCCGCGCTGCCGCGGGTGCGGCTGCTGCAGGCCTGGAACGAGCCCAACCTGGCGCGCTACCTGGCGCCGCAGTGGGTGGCCTCGGGCGGACGCTGGCATGCGTTCTCGCCATTGGCCTATCGCGCCCTGCTGAACGGCTTCTATCGCGGCGTCAAGTCGGTGGCACCGTCGGATGTCGTGGCGGCCGCGGGCCTCGCGCCCGAACGGCGACCCGGAAGGCGTCGGGCGCATGGCGCCGGTCACGTTCCTGAGCGCGCTCGCGTGCGTGGCGCGCGAGCGCGGCGGCGGGACGCGGCGCACACCGGGATGCGGCGAACCCGCGCACCTCGACGCGTTCGCGTTCCACCCGCTGTCGGTCGGGAACCCGGACCGGGCGGCCTCCTCCGCGCTCGACGTCGCGATCTCGGACGCGGGAAAGCTGACCGCTCTGATGCGCGCGGCCGAGCGCCTTCACACGGTCGCGCCCGCGGGGACGAAGCCGGTGTGGGTGACGGAGCTCGAACTGGGAAAGCGCGCCGCAGTCGGCCGCGGGCGTGCCGCCGGCGGAGCAGGCCGCGTGGATCTCGCGCGCGCTTCACCGCCTGTGGGTCGCCGGCGTCGGCCTCGTCGCGTGGCAGTTCCTGGCCGACCCCTACCCGGCGCTGACCTATGCGACGCCGACCGGCGGCCTCGCCTCCTACCCGCGCCCGGCAGGCCTGTACGCCCCCGGGCCCGGCGGCTCGCTGGCGGCGGCGCAGCCGAAGCCGTTCCTGACCGGGTTCCGGTTCCCGTTCGACCCGGTGCGCGTCGATCGGCGCCGCGTGCGCATCTGGGCCCTGACCGCCGCCGGGGCACGCGTCGAGGTGCTGCTCGCCAGCCACGGCGTCTGGCGGGTGCTCGCATCGGTGCGCGCGAGCGGCGCCGGGGTGCTGAACGCGCTCATCACGCTGCGCGGCGCGGGCTCGCTGCGGCTGCACATCGGCACGTCGCTGTCGGCCGCCGAGCCGCTCGGCGCCGGCGTGCGTCCCGGAACGGGCTGAGGCCTCGGAGCAGCCGTTGTGCCAGGTCCCGGCGCGCGCGGGCTAGGCCGCGTCGAGCGGGCTCGGCCTCGCGCTCGTCCTGCCCTCCGGCGGCCGGCACGCGGCTGATCGCGTGCTCGGCCAGCGCGGTGATCGTGAGCGACGGGTTCACGCCGACGTTGGCCGGGATCGCCGCGCCGTCGCAGACGAGCAGGTTGCGTAGCCGAACACACGCTGGTCGGCGTCCACGACGCCGTGCTCGGGGTCGGGCGCGATCACCGCGCCGCCGAGGATGTGCGCGGTCGAGGGGATGTTGAACATCGCCTCCATGAACGAGCTCTGGGCGATGCCGCCGGTGCGCTTGGCGAACCATTCGGCCGCCTGGTTGGCGACCGGGATGAACGTCGGGTTCGGCCGCTCGGGGTCCTGTTCGGTCTGCAGCCAGAAGGAGCCGAACGGGCCTTTTCGCGGGCGCAGCGCGATCGCGTTGTCGAGCGTCTGCATCACGAGCACGATGATCGTGCGCCGCGACCAGTGCTTGGCGAACAGCACCTTCGCGAGCCGGCGGGGGTGCCGGAGGATCTGGCCGAGCAGCTTCAGCGGGCGCGTGACGCGCGTGCCGTCGCCGGTCAGCAGCGTGTAGAGCAGGCGCATCGAGTCGCCGTCGTCTCCGTAGGTGACAGTCTCGATGTGCGTGTTCGGATCCGGGTAGATCGAGGATGTGATGGCCACGCGCCGCGCGAGATCCTCGGGGTAGTCCTCAGGGACCGTGACGGTCAGGATCGACTCGGAGTTGGTGCGCACGAGCTCCCCGAGGCGCGGGGAGACGGCGGGCAGCGAGCCGCCGACCCGGCAGCGCTGCAGCAGCTTGTTGGTGCCGAGCGGCCCGGCCGCGACGACCACGCCCCGCGCGCGCTGCACGCGGCGTTCGCGGCGCAGCCAGGCGCCGGAGCGCACCGATTCGACCTCGTAGCCGTCGCTGCCGTCGGCGGCGCCGATCGGGCGGATGTCGACCACGGTTCGTTCTGGCATCACCGCGACGCCGCGCTTCTCGGCCAGGTAGAGGTAGTTCTTGACGAGCGTGTTCTTGGCTCCGTGGACGCATCCGACCATGCAGCGCCCGCACAGCCGGCAGCCGGTCCGCTCGGGCCCCTCGCCGGCGAAGAACGGGTCGGCGACGGTCTTGCCGGGCTCGCCGAAGTAGATCCCGACCGGCGTGTGTTTGTAGGTGTCGGCCACGCCGAGCTCCTCGCCGAGCTCGCGCAGCAGCTGGTCGGCGGGGTCCTCATGCGGGTTCTGCACCACGCCGAGCATTCGCTGCGCTTCGGCGTAGTGGGGCGCAAGCGTCGACTCCCAGTCGCGCATCCCGCCCCATTGGCGGTCCTCGAAGAACTGCTTCGGCGGCACGTACAGCGTGCACGCGTAGCCGAGGCTGCCGCCGCCGACGCCGCATCCCGAGACCACCGAGACGTCCTTGAACGGCGTCAGCCGGAAGATCCCCTTCATGCCGAGGCGCGGGCTCCAGAAGTAGCGCCGCACGTCGGCCGTGTTCTTCGGGAACTCGTGGTCCTCGAAACGCCGCCCGCACTCGAGCACGCCGACCGAGTAGCCCTTCTCCGACAGGCGCAACGCCGAGACGCTGCCGCCGAAGCCGGACCCGATCACGAGCCAGTCGTAGTCGTAGCTGCCGCCGTCGGTCCTCATTGGCCCCCTCGTCTGTGGTGTGGCTTTGGATCTTAGTCGAGGACTGGCCAGGCGGCCAGTTTGAGCGCGCCCTCGCCGCGCGGGATACTGGGAGTCGATGGAACCTGTCGAAGGGCGCTCGCCGGTCCCGAAGCGCGGCGACCCGAACGTGAAGCAGGTGCAGCTTTCGCTCAGCACCGAAGAGTGGCGCCAGCTGCGCGCGTGGGCCGCCGAAGAGGCGACCGGCGTCGAGGAGATCGTGCAGCGGGTGCTTCGGGGCGAGCTCGAGGGCAGGCCGCGGCTAAGCCCTGAAGGGTTCGAGCACGGCTCATACCCCGCTATATTCCGTGAAGTAATGGCGGTGGAGAGGCTCAGGAACCGGCCTTGCGGGGGGCGTTACGCCGATGTGGTGCAGTCGATCGGCAACACGCCGCTCGTCGAGCTCGGGCGGCTCTCGCCCAAGCCGGGCGTTCGCATCTGGGCGAAGCTCGAGTCGCGCAACCCGACGGGCTCGGTCAAGGACCGCGTCGCGCGCGCGCTGATCGAGGACGGCGAGGCCAAGGGCGCGATCAGCCCCGGCCAGACGATCCTCGAACCGACCTCCGGCAACACCGGCATCTCGCTGGCGATGATCTGCTCGCGCAAGGGCTACCGCCTGAAGGTCGTGATGCCCGAGAACGTGACTCCTGAGCGCACCCAGCTGCTGCGGATGTACGGTGCCGAGATCGTCTACTCGCCCGGCGACCAGGGCTCAAACGGCGCCGTCGCGATGGCGCTGGAGATGGCCGAGGCCGACCCGTCGGTGTACATGCCCTACCAGTACGGCAACGAGGCCAACCCGAACGCGCACTACAACGGCACGGCGGTCGAGATCCTCGAAGAGCTCGACGAGGTGTCCGCCTTCGTCGCCGGGCTGGGCACCGGCGGCACGCTGATGGGCAACGGTCGGCGCCTCAAGGAGGAGCTCGGCGACGCGGTCAAGATCGTCGCCGCCGAGCCGATGCAGGGCGAGCCGGTCCAGGGGCTGCGCTCGCTGGACGACGGCTTCATCCCGCCGATCATCGACATCTCGCTGCTGGACCGCAAGATCTTCGTGACCAACCGCGACGCGATCGTCTGGACCCGCAAGCTGCTCGACGAGGAGTCGCTGTTCGCGGGCGTCTCGACCGGCGCGATCGCGAGCATCGCGGTCCGCATCGCGGGCGAGCTCGAGGAGGGCAACGTCGTGTTCGTGGTCGCGGACGACGGCTGGAAGTACCTGTCGAGCGGGATCTACACGCTGCCGGTCGACGAGATCGAGAACCTCGAGTCGACCGTCTGGTGGTAGCGGCGCCGGGCGCCGCCGCCGGCTCGCGATGAGGATCTCGCCGACGCTGCTGGAAGAGGTCGTCGCGCACGCGCTCGAGGACCCGGGCAACGAGGTGTGCGGGCTGGTCGCGGTCGCCGACGACGACGGGCGCGAGGCGCGGCGCACCTACCGGGCGACGAACATCCACCGCAGCCCGATGAAGTTCGAGATCGACCCGAAGGAGCTGCTCGAGCTGCACAACGCGATCGAGGACGAGGGCCTCGCGCTCGGGGCGATCTACCACTCGCACGTGCGCAGCGCCCCCTACCCGTCGCAGACCGACGTCAACTTCGCCGCCGGCTGGCCGGGCGTCGAGTGGATCATCGTCGGGCTCGCCGCCGGGGAGGACCCGCAGGTGCGCTGTTACGTGATCGACGGCGCCGCCATCAGCGAGGTGCCGATCGGTGAGACGCCATGAGCGAGCAGCCGCTGCGCTGCCCCACGTGCGGGCGCGGGTTCCCGGCCAGCGAGCGCTTCTGCGAGGGCTGCGGGATGCCACTCGTTGCCGACGCCGAGCCGCTCGAGGAGCCGAGCGAGGGGCTGCGGTTCGCGCGCAAGGTCAAGCCGCAGTACACGGAGGGACCGTTCGTCGCGGTCGGGCGCGCGCGCAATCTGGCCGAGGGCGAGTTCCTGGTCGGGATGCTGCTCGAGGAGGGCATCCCCAGTTACCTGAGCAGCACGATCGCAGGTCACGGGCCGCTCGCCGACGGGCGCGACATCCTCGTGCCGCAGTCGGCTGCCCAAGCCGCGCGGGAAGCGCTCGTGCCCGCAGGCCCGCCGCCGGCCGACGGCTAGACCAGGACCGGCTGGCCGGCGCCTTCGGCGGCGATCGAGCGGATCTCCTCCGAGGCGCGGTCGAACTCGGCGTCGGAGAGCACCGGCGTGCCCTCGAACGGGAGGTCGCGCTGAAGTTCGACCCAGGCGGTCGGGCCGGTGTACTCGTCCTTGACCTTGACCGTCACCGGGCGCGGGATGCGGTAGGTGCGCAGCAGCAGCACGTGCAGCGGCTGGCGCCCGCGCCAGCCCAGGCGCCGTTCGGCGTAGTCGGGGGTCCAGACGTAGAAGGGGGAGAGCGCATCGACGCAGCGCGGGTCGACGATCGTGAAGTGGTCGGTGACTTCGGCCCAGGCGCGGATCCGCACGCGGTCGGGCTGCGCGACCGGCGCGCCCGACGCGAACGAGTGCAGCGCCGGCTCGCCGTCGCTCCAGACGCCCTCCTCGAGCGCCCTGCGCAGCTCGGGCTGGTGGGACTCGCGCACCAGATCGCCCGTCTGGTGGTCGAACGTCGGATAGAGGAAGAAGCGCTCGTGGGCCAGCCGGAAAGGCCTGTCGGCACGCGGCGCAGGACCCCGGCGGATCGTCAGGAGCTGCTCGCCTTCCGCCAGGGCGCGGACGGTGACCGCCCATTCTTTGAAAGCAATTGGCATCGGTGAAAAGGGGAGTACTTCTGTGTCCCGCCACCTCCACCCTCTGCGGGGGCTGCGGGCCGATTAAACATACGAAACACTGGGCGGAAATCCCAAATCCCCTGCAAATCACGGGGTTTTTTGGGCTTTCCTGACTGACTGGCCAGTCAACCCCCCGCGTGCCCCCCTAGCGGCGCCCGCTGCAGTCGCCTGCGGCGCCTGCGCTAGGGCGCCAGGCGCCGCCCCGCCAGCCCCTCGGCCGCCACCAGCAGCGAGGCATAGTCGTCATCGGCGTGGCCGCGCGCCATCGCGCCGGTCAGCAGGTCGCGCGCGTGCTCGGCGGCGGGGAACGGCACCCCCGCGCGCTGGGCCTCCTCGAGGCACAACCGCACGTCCTTCAGCATGTGCGCCGTCTTGAACAGGGTGCGGAAGTCGTGCCTGCGCATCGGGCCCGCCTTCATCTCGAGCTGCGCCGAGGCGCCCGAGCCCGCGCCAACCACCTGCTCGAGCGCGTCGAGGTCGACGCCGCTGGCCTGTGCGAGCAGCAGCGCCTCGGCGACGGCGGCCGCGTTGGCGGCGCCGAGCGCGTTGTTGATCAGCTTCAGCATCTCGCCCTGTCCGAGCGGGCCGACGTGCACGACCAGGCTGCCCATCGCCTCGAGCAGCGGCCGCGCGCGCTCGAAGTCGGCGTCCCCGCCGCCGGCCATGATCGTGAGCGTCGCGCTCTCCGCGCGCGGCGAGGAGCCGGTCACGGGGGCGTCGAGCATCGCCGCGCCGCGGGCGGCGAGCGCCGCGCCGATGCGCCGTGTCTCGGGCGGGGCGATCGTCGAGCAGTCCACGCACAGCAGCCCGTCCCTGGCCGCCTCGATCACGCCGTGCTCGCCGAGCAGCACCGAGGCGACCTGCTCGCCGTCGACGACCATGCTGAACACGACGTCGCTCGCGGCCGCCACCTCGGCCGGCGTCTGCATCGCATCGGCGCCGTGCTCCTCTGCCCACGCGGCGGCCTTCCCGGGCGTGTGCGTCCAGACCGCGGGTCGCCACCCGGCGCGCGCCAGGTTGGCGGCCATGCGCGAGCCCATGATCCCGAGCCCGAGGAACCCGACGCGCTCAGCCGCGTTCTCGCTCATCGCCGAATCCTCCCCCACCGGGGGTCTCGATGCGCAGCCGCTGCCCGGGCCGCAGGGTGCCCGCGGACTTCGGCGCGAGCGGCTCCCCGTCGAGCAGGTCCCGTCCCGGCAGCCCGTCCGCGCCTCCGGCGGCGCCGCGCGGGGCGTGGCGGCGGCGCTCGGCGATCAGCGAGAAGCTCATCTCGCCGAGCGCCTGCAGCTCGCGCACGACGCCGTCGCCGCCGCGCCGGAGTCCCGCGCCGCCCGAGCCGCGCCGCAGCTCGTATCGCAGGACGCGCAGCGGGAAGTCGCGCTCGAGCGCCTCGATCGGCGTGTTCAGCGTGTTGCTCATCGCCACGTGCACGCCGCTCGGGCCATCGGCGTCCGGGCACGCGCCCTGCCCGCCGCCGAGCGTCTCGTAGTAGGAGAACGAGTCGTTGCCGAGCGCGAGGTTGTTCATCGTCCCCTGACCCTGCGCGCGGCCGAAGGCGCTCAGCACGACATCGGCCACGCGCGAGGAGGTCTCGACGTTGCCCGCGGCGACGGCGGCGCCGGGGCGGGCGTTCAGCAGGCAGCCGTGCGGCGCGCGCACCTCGATCGGCCTGTACGCGCCTGCGGTCGGCGGGATGTCGGGGTCGGTCAGCACCCGCACGGCGAACATGCACGCCGACGCCGTCACGGCGAGCGGGCAGTTGAGGTTGCCGCCGTGCTGGGGGGCGGTGCCCGTGAAGTCCAGCAGCAGGCGCTCGCCGGCGATCTCGGCGCGCACGCGCACGGCGAGGTCTCCCTCGGGAGCCTCGAGCACGTCGTCGGCCTCGCGAACCCCGTCGCCGAGCCCGGCCAGGCAGGCGCGGGTGCGCCGCTCGCAGTAGTCGAGCACGGCGTCGGTCGCCTCGCGCAGCCCCGCCGCGCCGAGCCGGGCGGCCGAGCCGGTGAGGCGCGCGACGCCGACCCGGTTGGCGGCCAGCTGCGCGAGCAGGTCGGCGCGGCGCTGCTCGGGCTGGCGCATCCTCGCCGACAGCTCGGCGATCGTGCGCTCGCCGATCGGCTGCGGGGCGATCACGACGCCCTCCTCGGCGAGCGTCGTGCTGTCGGCCGGCATCGAGCCGGGGCGCGCGCGCCGCCGACGTCGGCGTGGTGGGCGCGGCTGGCCGCGAAGCCGATCAGCTCGCCGTTCGTGCGAACGCGGGCGTGATCACCGTGATGTCCGGCAGGTGCGTGCCGCCGGCGAACGGGTCGTTGAGGATCCACGACACGCCGGGCTCGTGGCGCTCGCCGAGCACCGCCTCCACCGCGGCCGGCATCGCGCCGAGGTGCACGGGGATGTGCTCGGCCTGCATGACCATCTGCCCGTCTGCGTCGAACAGCGCCGGTCGAGGCGTCGCGGCGCTCCTTGATGTTCGAGGAGTGCGCCGAGCGCACGAGCACGACGCCCATCTCCTCGCAGGCCGCGCGCAGCGCGCCGGTGAGCACCTGCAGCTCGATCGGGTCGAGCGCCGCTCACGGCGCGCTCGGGCGCTCGCCAGCCGCGCGCAGATCGTGCCGTGCGCGGTCGACCTCGCCCGACCAGCCCGGCGGCACGAGCAGCGTCGCCTCGGGCAGCGCGCACAGCGCCGGGCCCGGCGGCGCGCGTCCCGGGCCGGGGGCTCGCCGCGCAGCAGCGTCGCGGCCGTCGCGCACGCCGCCGAAGACGACCTCTCGGCGAGCGCGCTGCGGCGCCGCCGGCTGCGCGGCCGGCGCGCGGGCGGAGCTCGGGCGCGGGCCCCCACACCGAGGCGCGCATGGTGACGAGCTCGACCTCGGCGCGCGTCGTCGCGGTAGCCGTAGCGCTCCTCGTGCGCGCGCTCGAAGGCTTCGCGCAGCTCCTCGCGCCGAGAGCGCGGCGCCCGACCGCGCGACTGTTCGTCGACCGGCAGCTCGAAGGACTGGCCGCGGTAGCGCAGCTCGTGGCGCACGCGCAGCGCGCGCGGGGCTCGGCGCCGAGCGCGCGACGCGCCTCGCCGAGCAGCTCGGCGCGCGCTCGCTCGAGCGAGCGCTCGGTGAGAGCCCGGCGCCGCTGCAGCATGCACGGTGCGCGAGACGTCGCGCCGCGGCGCCGCCGCCGCCAGGCCGAGCGCGAGAGCACGCCGCAGGCGCGCGGGCAGAGGACGCGCGAGATGCCGAGCTCCTCCGCCAGCGCGGCCGCGTGCAGCGGGCCCGGCGCCGCCGAACGGCATCAGCGCGAAGCCGCGCGGGTCGATGCCGCGCTCGACCGTCATCACGCGCAGCGCGCCGAGCATCTCGGCCTCGGCCACGCGCACGATGCCCTCGGCGCACTGCGAGCGGCGCCAGCGCCGAGCTCGGCGGCGAGCGCGCGCGACCGCGCGCTCGGCGGCGCGACGGTCGAGCGAGCAGCCCGCCGGCGAGCGGCGCGTCCTCGAGGCAGCCGTCCGAGCAGCAGGTTGGCGTCGGTGACGGTCGGCTGCGTGCCGCCGCGCCCGTAGCAGGCGGGCCCGGGTACGGCGCCCGCCGAGGCGGGGCCGACGCGCAGCGCGCCGCCGGCGTCGCGCCAGGCGATCGAGCCGCCGCCGGCGCCGACCGTGTGGATGTCGAGCGCCGGCAGCGCGAGCGGGCGCCCGGCGATCTCGCGCTCGGCGGTCTCGGGGACCTCGCCCGCCTCGATCAGGCAGACGTCGCACGAGGTGCCGCCCATGTCGAAGCACAGCGACGTCGCGGCTCGCCGGCGAGCTCGGCGAGCAGCAGCGCGCCGCCGACACCGCCGGCGGGGCCGGAGAGCACCGTGAGCGCGGCGTGCGCGCCGGCGCGCGCGGCGTCGGTCAGGCCGCCCGAGGACTGCATGATCTGCGGCTCGGGCAGGCCCGGCCTGCGCGCGCCTGCGCGCACAGCTCGCGAGATAGCCGGCCAGCAGCGGCGAGAGCGCGGCGTCGAGCGCCGTGGTCGCGGTGCGCTCGTACTCGCGGAAGGTGCCGACGAGCTCGCTCGAGAGCGACACGTGCGGCGTCCGGCAGGAGCTCGCGCGAGCAGCTCGCCGAGCGCCGCTCGTGCGCGGGGTGGGCGTAGGAGTGCAGCAGCGACACCGCGACCGCCTGCGGGCGCCGCGTCGGCGACGCGCTCCACGAGCGCCTGCGCGCTCAGCGCCGGCTCGAGCGCGCGCAGCGGGCCCTCGGGGCCGATCCGCTCGGGCGCGCCGAAGCGCAGCTCCGGCGGGACGAGCGGGGCGGGCGCGGCCTCGCACAGCCGGTACAGGTGCGGCGCGGTTCTGGCGCGCGAGCTCGATCACGTCGGTGAACCCGTCGGTCGCGATCAGCGCGGTGCGCGCGGTGCGGCCCTCGAGCAGGGCGTTCGTCGCGACGGTCATGCCGTGCGCGAAGCGCTCGACGGCTGCCGGCTCGGCGCCGGCCCGCGACGAGCACGAGCGCGCACCGCGTCGCAGCACCGCGACGGACTGCTCGCGCGAGGGCGTGGAGGGGACCTTGGCGGTGTGGAGCGCGCCGTCGCCGGCGATCAGGACGGCGTCGGTGAACGTGCCGCCGACGTCGACGCCCAAGAGCATGGGCGCAGCCTAAGGGCACGACCCCCGCACGCGGCGCCGGCGAGGCGGGGGTCGGCGGATGTGGGCGGTGGCGCGGTGCTAGGCCGCCGCCAGCTCGCGGTCCTCGGTTTCGGCGAGGTGCTGGTGGGAGGGGCAGTAGCCGTTGCGCGCCAGCGGCGTGCGCTGGCAGGCCGAGCCCTTGCGGGTGGTCGCGCGGCAGCGCGGGGCTGCGCCGCTGACGGCCGTGTAGCCCTCGTGCGGATGCTCGCTCGAGGTACTGCTGGGCGAGCCCGATGTAGCGGTCGATCACCATGTGCACGCGCGCCTGCGCGGCCATCGGGAAGAAGCCCCGGATGTCGCAGAAGAGCGTGCGCTCCGGCCGCGCGAAGTAGTGGCGGTCGATCGCCATGCGCGTGACGACCGCCTCGCACGCGCGCAGCACGGCTTCGTGGTTGCTGGAGGCCGGAGAGCCCGGCGCGGGGGCCAGGATCTGGGGAGCGAGCTCCCTGTAGATGGCCCGACTGAACTGGTACATGGCTGCTTGCTCCTGCACCTCTCTGTCGATCTGGTGTCGTCCGGGAGCACGCCCGCCGTTCCTCAAAGACTCCGATCCGCCTGAAGGTCCTTCCATCTGCCACAACACCGACATCCGGACGAAAGGATCGAGATAAAGACCGGAAGGCGAACATCCTTAGGTTCGTGCCGCATTTCACGGGCTCAGGGCGCCCGAGTGGCGGTTCAGTCCCAGCGTCTGCCAGCCGAGCGCACCCGTGCCGTCGACACCGCGTGGCGGTGGTCGAGCGCCGGGTCGCGGCTGGGGGTGATCCGAGCGCAGGTGGGCGCCGCGGCTCTCCTCGCGCGCCAGCGCGCAGCGCGCGATCAGCCGCGCCAGCGGATGGGGGTCCGTCGAGCAGCCTCGAAGGCCCTCGCGCTCGCGCACGATGCCCGCGTCGCGCCACAGCGCCTCGCGCGTCGCGCGCTCGGCGGCCGGCGGCGCCGGGCAGCGCCGCGCAGCGCGGCGAGCTCGGCCGCCGGACGGTCCGGGCGCGCGGATCGGCGCGGCGCCGAGAGCGCGTGCGTCGACCGCGCGCCGCGCGAACACGAAGCACTCGCTGAGCGAGTTGGACGCCAGCCGGTTGGCGCCGTGCAGGCCGGTGCAGGAGGACTCGCCGACGGCGTACAGGCCCGGCATCGTCGAGCGCCCGTCGCAGGTCGGTGACGATGCCGCCCATCATGTAGTGCGCGGCCGGCGCGACCGGCACGAGCTCGCGCGCCGGGTCGAGGCCCGCCTCGCGCAGCGCCGCGACCACGTTCGGGAAGTGCGCCGGGTCGATCGCGCGCATGTCGAGCCCGACCGAGCGCTCGCCCGTGCGCTCCAGCAGCTCCTGGATCGCGCGCGAGACCTCGTCGCGCGGCGCGAGCTCGTCGACGAAGCGCTCGCCGCGTGCGTCGTGCAGCGTCGCGCCCTCGCCGCGGATCGCCTCGGTGATGAGGAAGCCCTCGCGGCCGCGCACGCCGATCACCGCCGTCGGGTGGAACTGCAGCAGCTCGAGGTCGGCCAGCGCCGCGCCGGCGGCGTGCGCGAGCAGCATGCCCACGCCCTGCGAGCCGGGCGGGTTGGTCGTGCGCGACCACAGCGCCGCCGCGCCGCCGGTCGCGATCACCACCGCGCGCGCGAGCGATCACGACGCGGCCGTCGCAGACGAGGCCCGCGGCAGCGGCCTTCGGGCGTCCACAGCGCCCGCGCGCGAGCGCCCTCGAGCACGTGATCACGCGGCGTCCTCGGCCGCCAGCGCCGAGAGCTGGCGACGACGCGGCGGCCCGTCGCGCTGCCGCCGGCGTGTACCACGCGCCGTACGGAGTGGCCGCCCTCCAGGCCGAGCGCGAGCCGGCCGAAGCGGTCGGCGTCGAAGCGCACGCCGAGCGCCTGCAGGTCGCGGACGCGGTCGGGCGCCTCGTGCACGAGGATCTCGCGCGGCCGAGCGGCGCACGAGGCCGCGCCCGGCGCGCTCGGTGTCGGCGAGGTGGAGCTCGAAGCTGTCGTCCGCCGCGAGCGCCGCCGCCAGGCCGCCCTGGGCCCAGTAGCTCGCGGTCTGGGCGAGCGGGGTCGCCGAGATGAGCACCACGCTCGCGCCCTCGCGCGCCGCGCACAGAGCCGCGTACAGCCCGGCCGCGCCCGCGCCCACCACCGCGACGTCGGCCTCGTGCATGCTCGCCGGGGAGTCGCCGGGCATCGGGTGAACCGTATCCGCCCGCGCCCGGCCCGGGCGGGGCGCGCCTCAGCGGTGGTGCAGCACTTCCCGCGCTCTTTCGATTTCCTGCTTGATCGAGCCGATGTCCCCCGGCTTCGGTGCAGCGCGGACCTTGCCGGTGGTGGTGGTCGTACGGGGCGTGGTCGTGGAGGCGGCTCCGGACGGGCTCTGCGCCGCGCCGGCCGGGGTCGTCGTGCCGGGGGTGGTGCTCGCGCCCGGCGTCGTGGTCGTGGGGGGTGTGGTCGCAGCGCCGGGCGTGGTCGCCGCGGCGCCCGGGGTGGTCGCCCACGCCGGGGGTCGCGGGCGCGGCGGCGGGGGTCGTGATCGTGCGGGTCACCGCCGCCGGCGCGGGCCCGAGTCCCCGGCCAGCTTGACGAGCGCGACCGCGAGCACCGCGAGCGCGACCGCCGCGACCGCGGCGAGGGCGATCAGCGGGCCGCGCCAGCCCGGGGCGGCGGCCAGGCGCGTGCGCGCGGCGGCGCCGCAGCGCAGGCACCACTCCTGGTCGGGCGCGAGCGGCGCGCCGCACAGCGGGCACGGTTCGCCGGGCGCGGGTGGAGGCGGCGCTGCCGCGCCGGGGGGAGCCGGCGCGGCCGGGTCCTGCGTCGGCGCGCTCACCTGCCGGACTGGCGGGGGCGGAGGATCTCGGTCGGTTCCTCGACCCCGTCGCGCGGCTCGCCGGGACCGGCGGCGGGCTGCTGCTCGGGGGCGACCGTGGGCATGACGCGCGTCGGGGGCGGCGCGGGCGCACGCCCGGCGAGCGGAGCGGCCTGGGCGGGCACGGGCTGCGAGCGCGGGGGCTCGGGCGGCGGAGCGCTCCCGGGCGGGCGCGGCGCGACGATCGGCGAGCGCGACGGGGCGGGGAGCCGGCGCCCGGCGCGCCAGCCGGGGCGGGAGAGCCGGCGGGGGAGGCGGGGCCCCCGGGCGCGGGCGGCCCCGCAGGCGCGCCCGGAGCGGGCGCGACGCCTGGAGCGGGCTGCACGCCGCCCCGGGCCGGCGCCGGGGCGCTCGAGGGCGCCTGCGCGCCGCCGGGCGCGGCGGCGGCAGCCAGCGGTGCGGTCGCTGCGGCGGGCTGCTGACGCGGCGCGGGCGCCGGGGTCTCGGATGCCCCGGCGGGCGCTCCGGCGATCGGCAGGTCGGCGTCGCGGTCGATCGGCAGCCCGCAGTTCGGGCAGAAGCGGTCTTCGCTGCCGTGGATCGCCGCGCAGCGCGGGCAGGCGGTGATCCCGGCCTCGCGCAGCACCGTGAGCGGCCGCCGCTCGCCGAGCGCGCGCTCGATCGTCCGCAGCTCGGTGTCGATGTGCCCGAGCGTCGTCCAGCTTCGCGAGCACGAGCGCGTCGTTGCGCTGTCCGAAGCGGTGCAGGTTGAAGACCAGGCCGCCGAGGTCGCGGTAGGCGAGCTCGCGCGCCGCCGCAGGAAGCGCGCGCGGCGCCTTGCGCGCCCGCGCGAGCGAAAGCCCGGCTGAGCGGCGGTCGCGGCCTCGGCGGCCTCCGGCGGGCTGTGCTGCGTCCGGACCGCTGGCCGCTGCGTCCGGTGGGAGTGGTGCCGGATGTCTGATCCACGCCCGATTAACACTACCCACCCCGCTCGGCGGAGCGGCTCCAGTGCGCGCCGCCAGGCCGCGAGCACGCGCTCGGCCATCGCGGCGGCCGAGAAGCGCCCGGCGCGCGGCGCGCCCGTGCGACGCGCGGGATCGGCGGTGGCGAGATGCTCGGCGCGCCGCGCGGCCAGCGCTCGAGCTCGAACGGGGCGCAGAGCGTCCCCTCGACGCCGGCGAGCGCCTCGGCGTGGACGCCGACAGGCGTCGCGAGCACCGGCACGTCGCACGCGAGCGCCTCGAGCACCGCCAGCCCGAAGCCCTCGCGCTCCGACGGCACGAGCACCGCGTTGGCGGCGTTGATCCACAGCGGGCACGCGCGCGGGCTCGACGCCGCCGAGCGTCGCGAGCTCGCGCCGCACGCGCTCGCGACGCGCGAGCGCGCGGTCGTGGCGCTTCTCGGGCCGCGCCGGGTCGGCCGCGAACAGCAGCAGCGGGCGTTCGGGGTCGAGGCCGAGCTCGCGCGCGCGCGCGGCGCGCTCGAGCGGGCGAAAGCGCTCCATGTCGACGCCGCACGGGAGCACCTCGCCGCGCGCCGCGGCGGCCGGGGGCAGCTCGCGCGGCCAGCGGGGCCGAGACGGCTGCCGGCAGGTCGATCCAGCGCAGCGCCGCGCGCGTGGTCAGGCGCGTGCGCGGGTGCGCGAGGTCGGTGCCGTGGACAGTCAGCGCCCGCACGCGCGCCGGGCACGGCGAGCGCCGGCCAGGCGGTCAGGCCGAAGTGGGCGTGGACGACGTCCAGCGGCGGCTCGCCGGCGTGCGGGCGATGGCGGCGGCGCAGCTCGGCGCCGGCGCGCAGCGAGCGCGCGGGGGCCGGGCGGGAACTCGTAGCAGCTCGACATCGGCGCCCGGCAGGGCGCGCAGCGCCGCGACCTGGTCGCGTACGAAGCTGCCACGCTCGGGGTGGGCGCGCGTCGGGCAGCATGTTCGACACGACCAGCGCCCGCACGATCCCCCGGACCGTAGCGCTCTGGAATGATGGCGCGCGTGCACAGCGATTCCGCCAACGCGCAGCTACGGCCGCGCCCCCGACGAGCTGCGCCCGTGCGAGATCGAGCCGGGCTTCGTGCGCACCGCGACCGGCTCGGCGCTCATCTCCGTCGGGCGAGACGCGCGTGATCTGCACCGCCTCGGCGCAGGAGAGCGTGCCGCGCTGGATGGCCGGCCAGGGGCGCGGCTGGGTCACCGCCGAGTACGGCATGCTGCCGGCCTCCACGGGCGAGCGAAAGCAGCGCGACGCTACGCGCGGGCGCCTCGACGGCCGCACCGTCGAGATCCAGCGCCTGATCGGGCGCTCGCTGCGCGTGATCGTCGACTTCAAGGCGCTCGGCGAGCGGACGATCTACCTCGACTGCGACGTCCTGCAGGCCGACGGCGGCACGCGCTGCGCGTCGATCACCGGCGCCTACGTCGCGCTCGCGCTCGCCTGCGCGCGGCTGCGCGAGCGGGGCCTGAGGGCCCAGCCCGCTGACGCGGGTCGGTCGCGGCCGTCTCGTGCGGCGTGATCGACGGGGTCCCGCTGCTCGACCTCGACTACAGCGAGGACTCGCGCGCCGAGGTCGACGCGAACGTCGTGATGACCGGCGAGGGCGGCCTCGTCGAGCTGCAGACGACCGGCCGAGCGCACGCCGCTCTCGCGCGCGCACCTCGACGAGCTGCTCGGGCTGGCCGAGCGCGGCATCGAGCGCCTGCGCGCGGTGCAGGAGCAGGCGATCGCCACGGCCGCGAACGGCGCCGGGCGGCCATAGGGGTGCCGCTGCCGCGCGGGAGCCGCGACGCCGCCGACGGCGCCGGGCGGTTGTGGTGATGCAGTTGCTGCTGGCGACCCACAACGAGCACAAGCGGCGCGAGTTCGAGCGCCTGCTGGCGGCGCCCGGCGACGGATGCGGTCGCGCTCGAGATGCTGCCCGACGAGCTCGAGCTGCCGCCCGAGGACGGCGAGACGTTCGCCGAGAACGCGCTCGGCAAGGCGCGCGCCGGCGGCGGCGGCGCTCGGGCGCACGTGCATCGCCGACGACTCGGGGATCGCTGCGGCGGCGCTCGGGGGCGCGCCCGGCGTGCGCTCGGCGCGCTACGCGGGCGAGCACGCGAGCGACGAGGAGAACCTCGCGAAGCTGCTGCGCGAGGCGCCGGCGGGCAGCCCGCTCGAGTACGTGTGCGTGATCGCCTACGTCGACCGGGGCCGGCGGCGAGCAGCTGTTCGAGGGCCGCTGCGGCGGGCGCGCTCGCCGAGCGCCCGCGCGGCGAGCGGGGGTTCGGCTATGACCCGGCGTTCCTGCCCGACGAGGCCCGCGCCCGCCGGGCTGACGATGGCCGAGCTGAGCGACGAGCAGAAGGACGCGATCAGCCACCGCGGCCGGGCCGCGCGGGCGCTGCTCGCATGGCTGCGCGAGCAGCACGGCGCGGGGTAGGCGGGCGCCCGAGCCGGCAGGTCGCGGCTCGCTCAGAGCAGGTTGATCGCCGGCGGCGATCGCGACCGCCAGGCCGAGCCCGGCATAGCCGTTGTAGCCCGACAGCAGCAGCAGCAGCGCGGTGATCAGCGCCACCAGCACGGTCACCATCCAGGCGATACGCTCGATGGCCATGCCGGGATTCTTGCGCAGCCGCCCGTCCGCAATGCGGTGTTAGCGTCGATGTCGAACGTCGTAACGACCGAGGAGGGCCAAGTGACGAAGTCCGAGCTGGTCGACCAGGTGGCCGACCGCGCCGAGCTGACGAAGCTGGACGCCTCGCGGGCGGTCGACGCGGTGCTCGCCACGGTCGAGGACGCGCTGCGCCGCGGCAGCGAGGTGTCGGTGTCCGGGTTCGGCAAGTTCCACGTCAGCGAGCGCGGCGCCCGCATGGGCGTCAACCCGCGCACCGGCGAGCGGATCCAGATCGCCGCCTCGCGCGTGCCGCGCTTCACCGCGGGCAGCGGCCTGAAGAGCGCGGTGAAGGGGCGCTGAGGCGACCCTCGGCTTCGGCGACAGGCTGGCCGCGCGCGTCGCCGAGCGCGAGTCGCAGCTCGTTCTCGGGCTCGATCCCGACCCGCGCGCGCTGTGGCCGGCGAGCCGCGCGCGCGCGTCGCAGGCGCGAGCACGCCGGCGCGAGCGGCGGCCGGGGCGGTGCTGGCGCCACTGCCGCGCGCTGATCGACGCCGCCGGCGAGGCGTGCGTGGCGGTCAAGCCGCAGCTCGCGCGCTTCGAGGCGCTCGGCGCGCCGGGCTGCGAGGTCGCTCGGCGCGGTCGTCGAGCACGCGCGCGAGCGCGGGCCTGCTCGTGATCGCCGACGGCAAGCGCGGCGACATCGACGTCACCGCCGCGGCCTACGCCGCCGCGCTGTTCGGCGGCCTCGACAGCCCGTTCGGGGCGATCGCCGGGCTCGGGCCGACCTCGTGACGGTCAACCCGCTGATGGGCCGCGACGCGATCGAGCCGTTCGTCGCGGCGGCGCGCGCCGCCGGCGCGGGCGTGCTGCTGCTGGTGCGCACCTCCAACCCGGGCGCCGCCGACGTCGAGGACCTGCCGCTGCAGCGGCGGCGGACGCGGTGTGGGAGCGGCTCGCGGCGCTGGTCGAGGAGCTCGGAGCGGCCGGGATCGGCGCGCGCGGGGCTCAGCGACGTCGGCGCCGTGATGGGCGCGACCGAGCCCTGGCACCTCGCGCGCGCGCGCGAGCTGATGGGCAACGCGCGTGCTTCCTGCTGCCGGGCGATCGGCGCGCAGGGCGGCCGCGTCGAGGAGCTCCGGCGCCGGCGTTCGCGCCGGGCGCGCCGGCGGGCTCGTCTGCGGCCTCGCGCAGCATCGCCGGCGCGCACCTGACGCGCGGCGGCGAGCCCCGCCGAGGCGGCGCGGGCCGAGGCCGAGCGCCTGCGCGAGCCGGCGTGGGAGCTCTCGGCACGGCCGCGGCAACGGCTGAGCGGCGCCGCGCCGGGCTGTGGCGCCTCCGTGGGACCCGGCGGTCGGTGCCGGGCGTTCGCTAGCCTGTGTCCGTGCGTTTCAGGAGGCCGCCGGCGGTTCGGGCGCGCCGAGTCAGGGGTAACGATCAACGATGATCATCACGGTCACGCTCAACGCGGCGATCGACAAGTCGCTCGCAGTGCCGAACTTCCGCCTCGGGCGGCGCCACCGCACGGTCGAACAGCGCACGATGGCCGGCGGCAAGGGCGTCAACATCGCGCGCACGCTGAAGGCGCTCGGCCAGCCGGTGATCGCGACCGGCTTCGCCGGCGGCGCGACCGGCACGCACATCGTCGAGCAGCTGACCGAGGAGTCGATCCTCAACGACTTCGTGCGCATCCGCGAGGAGTCGCGCACGAACACCTCCGTGCTCGACCCGACGACCGGGCAGCAGACGGAGATCAACGAACGCGGCCCGGCGGTGTCCGACGCGCGAGGTCGAGCTGTTCCGCGACAAGCTGCTGTACCTCGCGCGCGGCGCCGCGATCGTCGTGTTCGCGGGCTCGCTGCCGCGCGGCGTCGAGCCCGACCTCTACGCGTCGCTGATCCGCGACCTCGAGCGCTCGGAGGTGACGCACCGTCGTGGACACCGACGGCGAGCCGCTGCGCCAGGCCGTGCGCGCCGAGCCGGACCTCGTCTCGCCGAACGTGCTCGAGGCCGAGGAGCTCGTCGGGCACGAGTTCGCCGGCGAGCAGGAGCGCTCGCGGCGCGATGTCGCGAGATCGGCGCGCTCGGGCCCGCGCGAAGCGATCATGACGCTGCCCGACGGCTGCTTCGCGCAGATGCTGGTCGACGGCCAGCCGCGCCTGAAGCGCGCGCGCATCGAGCCGCGCGAGCCGGTCGCCAAGACGCGGCTCCGGCGACGCCTTCCTGGCCGGCTACCTCGCCGCGCGCTACGAAGGGCGCGCGCCCGACCAGTGCCTGCGCTTCGGCGTCGCCTGCGGCGCCGAGTCGACCGGGCGCCTCGGCGCCGGGCTGATCGACCCGCGCGAGGCGCGGCGGCTGATGGGCGACGTCGAGCTCGAGCTGGTCGAGCTCGAGGCTCAGGCTGCCGGCCGAGGTGCAGTCCTAGGAACGCGCCAGGCCTCTAGCCGCCGGCGACGTCGCGGCGCAGGAACACCAGGTAGGCGGCGAACAGCGCCGGCACGCGCGTACAGCGCGCAGACCCAGGCCGAGTGCGTGATCGGCGCCCAGTCGGTCGGCGTGCGCAGCAGGCCCTGCCAGGCCTCGAACTGGTCGGTCAGCAGGTAGGGCTGGAGCCCTTCGAGGCCCGGGATCTGCGCGACGATCGCGAGCAGGATCACGAACCCGATCGTGCCGACGACCGCGGCGGCGCTGTTGCGCGTGGCGGTCGACAGCAGCACGCCGATGCAGACGACCGCGAGCAGCGGGATCAGGTAGACAGGCGTTGGCGGCGAACACGAGCAGCAGCGCCTTCGGGGCCGAGACGACGGTGCCCGAGAGGGTCGCGCACGGTGGTGAAAGCCCCACGAGCCGACGCCGGCGACGGTCGCCACTGCCGCCGACAGGAAGACGGCGAGGGCGGCGTAGGTGACCGCGGCCAGCGCTTCGCGGCGAACACCTGGCCGCGGTCGACCGAGCGCGTGAGGATCGTCTTCAGCGTGCCGTTGCCGTCCTCGTTGGCGACGATGTCGCCCGCGACCAGCGCGGCGACCAGCGGCAGCATGAAGGCGACCAGGAACGTCAGCATCAGGACCGGCGTCGCCAGGCCCGACTGGGTGATCTGCGCGGCGAAGATCGTGTCGGCGCGCCGCGGCCGTGGTGCTGGCGGACGATCTGGACGAGCACGAAGAACAGCGGCAGCAGCATCGCGAGGCCGAGCCCGAGGTAGGTGCGCTTCTGCGAGACGAGCTTGCGCAGCTCCCAGCGGTAGACGGTGAGCGTCGAGGGGCGCCGCGACGGGCGCTCGAGCGCGCTCGGCGGCGGGCGGCGCTGCGGCGGCGGTGCTCACCGGCGCGCCCACGCAGCGTCGCGGCGCCGGCCGTCGCCCGCTCGCGGCTGGCCGCGCGAGGCCTCGCCGGACTCCTCGGTGAGCCGGAAGAACAGGTCCTCGAGCGTGGCGAGCTCGGGGGTCAGCGCGAGGATGCCGATGCCGGCCGCGCCGAGCGCGAGCGACAGCGCGCCCGACGTCGCTGCTCCTCGGCCTGGAAGCCGAGCCCGTCGCTCGCCGCGACTGGACGTGCCGTCGATGCCCGGCCTGATCGCGCGCCAGCGCGCAGCGCGCGCTCGTCGTCGGTGGTGCGCAGCCGGTAGCCGGCGCCGCCCTGGCGGCGCAGGTCGGCGAGCGCGCCCTCGTAGACGACGCGCCCGGAGTCGACGATCGCGACGCGGTCGCAGAGTTCCTGGACCTCCGGCAGCTGGTGGCTCGAGAGCAGCACGGTGATGCCCTCGTCGGCGAGGCGGCGGATCAGCAGCGCGCATGTCGCGCATCCCGGCCGGATCGAGGCCGGTCGCGGGCTCGTCGAGGATCAGCAGGCGCGGGCGGCGCAGCAGCGCGGCGGCGATGCCCAGCCGCTGGCGCATGCCGTGCGAGTAGCCGCCGACGCGGTGCGGCGCGCGCGGCGTCGAGCTCGACGATCTCGAGCACCTCGTCGATGCGCGTCCACGCGCCGTCGCCGTCGAGCGCGGCGAGCAGCTCGAGGTTCTTGCGCGCGGTCAGGTAGGGATAGAAGCGCGGCGCCTCGACGAACCCGGCGACCCCCTCGAGCGCGCCGCGCCGTGGCGCATCGGGTCGCGCCCGAACAGCTCGACAGTGCCCTCGGTGGGCATGATCAGGCCGAGCGCCATGCGCAGCGTCGTCGTCTTGCCGGCGCCGTTCGGCCCGAGGAAGCCGTACACGTCGCCGGCGTCGACGTTCAGGTCGATGTGGTCGACCGCGAGGACCTCCTTGTAGCGCTTGACCAGCCCGCGCGCCCTGACCGGCGGGGCCTGGTCGGTCACGCTACAGGCCCCGCGCGAGCGCCTCGATCGCAGCCGGCCGGGAGGGCGCCGGCGACCACGTAGCGGACGCCGGCGCGCTCGAAGGTGAGCACGGTGCCGAGCGCGGTGCGCAGCTCGCTGGCGCTGGCGCCGTTGATCTTCACCTTCGGCAGCCCTTCGACCGTCGAGGAGCTGCGCTGTGCGAGCCCGCCTTTGCTTCGAGCACCTCGATCGAGGTGATGCCGTGGCCGTGGGAGGTCAGCTTCGGCGGTTCCTTTTCGGCTGGAGCCGGAGCCGGAGCCGGAGGAGCTGCCCGCCCGCGGCGGTTCGATTTCCTCGACCTTCGCGCTCGACGGCGGGGTGACTGCGAACACCGAGTCGGGCACCGCGCCATAGGAGACTTCGCTGGCGGCCAGTTCGATCACCGGCGCGGAGCTGCTCGAGGAGTAGACGGCGCCGCGCAGCGGCACGCCGTTTTCGGCGTCGAAGGAGAGCTCGGCGCCGCCGATCAGGCTGCCGCCTTCCTCGGGCGAGACGCGCACCGTGTAGGCGGGCTGGCCGGCGACGTCGGTGGGCGTGCGCTCGGAGAGCTGCGCGTGCTTGCGGACGTGCGCGATCGCTTCTTCGATCTTCGCGACGCGACGGGACTTCGTGGCTGGAGCCTTCGTCGTGCGAGCCGGAGCCCGCCGAGCCTTCCTGCTTGGGCGTGTAGCGGTAGAGCGTGTTGGTGGAGGCGTCGTAGATGGTCACCGTGTGGCCGTCGTAGACGATCTCGGTGTCGCCCTTTTCGGACTGCAGCTCGAGCCTCGCGCGGCCGTCATTGGAGATCCACAGCCGCCCCGAGGCGCCGGTCACGAGCGGGCTGCCGAGCAGTTCGCCGCCGGCCCCGGCGCCGCCGGCGAGGTTGGCGCCTTCGAGCAGGTGGTTGGTGAAGGTGATGTTCGCGCTGAGGCCCTGGACGCTGTGTTCGTGGGCGCCCGCGAGCGCGTCGTGAACGGCCTGCGCGAGCGGCTGCGGCGGGGCGTCGGGCCCGGAGCCGAGCGCGGAGGCGAGCGCGGTGGCGCAGACGCCGATCGCGACCACGAGGCCGCACAGGAGAAGCAGCCGGGAGAGGGGAAGTCGGCGGAGGATGTTCACGAGGGGTGCGCTCCTTGCGGTTGCCTGCACGTTCCAGGGTAGCGCGGCCGGTTTGCGCCCCATAAAGCTGAGAGCGCTCTCATGCGGGCGCTTCCGGGCGCCCGGCGTCGCGGCGCTTCGGGGGCCCCAACCGGTATGTTCCCGCGCGCATGCTCATCGCGTTCGTCCTGTTCTGGGTGCTCGTCGGGCTCGCTCGTCTTCTTCGTCGCGATGCGCGGCGGGCCGCGCGGCGCGCGCGCCTCGCTGCACGCCGAGTCGCGCACAAACCAGCGCGCTCGTGACCCTCGGCGTCGTGATCGCTGTTCGCGTTCGGCCTGCTGGTGCCGGCGCTCGTGCTGGCGGCGAACGGCAACCACAAGACGAGCGTGGCGGTCGGCGGGGTGCACCTGACCAAGAACGAGCAGAAGGGCCGCGAACTGTTCGCGCGCTCGTGCGCCGTGTGCCACACGCTCGCGGCCGTCAAGTCGGTCGGGCGCATCGGCCCGAACCTCGACGTCCGCGTGGGCGAAGACATCGCGACCGCGGCGGGGCGCAAGGCGCTCGTGCTGAACGCGATCGTCGAAGGCCGCGCGCGCGGGCTCGGCCAGATGCCGGCGCTGCTCTACCAGGGCAAAGAAGCCGAAGAGGTCGCCGCCTTCGTGGCGGAGGTCGCCGGCCACAAGCCGGCGCAGTAGCGCCATGGCGGGCCCGGTCGCGCACGGCGCGGCTTTGGCCAGCCGTCGATACCGCGACGCGCGCGGCCATCGGCTAGGGTCCGCGGGCATGAGCGATCAGCCGCAGCACGGCCGAGGACGTGAAGGCGCTCGTCGCAGGAGCGCGACATCCGCTTCATCCGCTTCTGGTTCACGGACATCCTCGGGCAGCTGAAGTCGTTCTCGATCAACGCCGCCGAGCTCGACGACGCCTTCGAGGCGGGCATGGGCTTCGACGGCTCCTCGATCACCGGGCTTCAACGCGATCGAGGAGTCGGACATGATCGCGATGCCCGACCCGAGCACGTTCGCGGTGCTGCCGTGGCGCCCGGAGGAGCAGGGCGTGGGGCGGATGTTCTGCGACGTGATCACGCCCGAGCGCACGCCCTACGAGGGCGACCCGCGCCACGTCCTGCGCCGCGCGCTCGAGCGCGCGAACGCGATGGGCTTCGACACCTTCAACGTCGGCCCGGAGCTCGAGTACTTCCTGTTCCGCGACTCGCAGCTCGACCGAGGTGCTCGACGAGGGCGGCTACTTCGACCTGACGACGCTCGACGCGGGCTCGGACGTGCGCCGCGAGACGGTGCTCGCGCTCGAGCAGCTCGGCATCCACGTCGAGTACACCCACCACGAGGTCGGCCCCTCCCAGCACGAGATCGACATGCGCTACGCGGACGCGCTGAAGATGGCCGACGACTGCATGACCTACCGCATCACGGTCAAGGAGTACGCGATGAAGTACGGCTGGCACGCGACGTTCATGCCGAAGCCGCTGTTCGGCGAGAACGGCTCGGGCATGCACACGCACCAGTCGCTGTTCGCCGACGGCAAGAACGCCTTCTTCGACCCCGACGACCAGTACTTCCTGTCGGACGTCGGCAAGGCGTTCATCGCCGGCCAGCTCAAGCACGCGCGCGAGATCTGCTCGATCTTCGCCCAGTGGGTGAACTCCTACAAGCGCCTCGTGCCGGGCTTCGAGGCGCCCGTGTACGTCGCCTGGTCGCGGCGCAACCGCTCGGCGCTCGTGCGCGTGCCGCTGTACCACCCCGGGCGCGAGAAGGCGCACGCGCATGGAGCTGCGCTGCCCGGACCCCGCGTGCAACCCCTACCTGACCTTCGCCGCGCTGCTGCAGGCCGGCCTCGAGGGGATCGAGAAGGGCTACGAGCTGCCCGAGCCGATGGAGAAGAACCTCTACCACCTCGTCCGCCGAGGAGCGCCGGCGCCTCGGCGTCGAGCAGCTGCCGGAGAGCCTCGGCGAGGCGATCGAGATCACGGCCGAGTCCGAGCTCGTGCTGCGCACGCTCGGCGAGCACATGTTCAACCGCTACGTCGAGATCAAGCGCCAGGAGTGGGACGACTACCGCGTGCAGGTCACGCGGTGGGAGCTCGACCGCTACCTGGCGATCCTGTAGGAGGGGCCTTCGGCCCTGTGACGCGCGCGGCGCTGCGGCTGCGCCAGTGGGCGGGGAAGGCCGGGGCGCTTCACTCCCGCACGGGGACCGCGCAGGCGATCGGCCGCGCCGGCGCGAGGCTGCCAGTGCATCGCCTGCAGCAGGTGGCCGAAGGCGCTCGGGTGGCGCGGGGCGATCTCGCGCGAGCAGCGCATCGCGCCGAGCGGCGTGGCCTCGTAGCGCTCGCTCGCCGGTCAGCTGGGCGAGGCGCAGCAGGCCGAGCGCCGCGCTCGAGGCGCCCGCGGGGATCGGGCGTGTCCTCGAGGTCCTTGCGCCGCGCGATCAGCGCTTCGCCGTCGGAGGCGGTCGAGAAGAAGCCGCCGCGCTCGGGGTCGGCGAAGCGCTCGATCAGTCGCGTCGGCGAGCGCGATCGCCTGCTCGAACCAGCGCTCCTCGCAGGTCGCTTCGAACAGGCACGATCAGCGCCTCGAGCAGGAACGCGTGGTCCTCGAGGTAGGCGCCGATCTTCGCGCGGCCGTCGTTGTAGGTGCGCAGCAGCCGGCCGCGCTCGTCGCGCATCTCGCGCGCGACGAACTCCGCGCAGGCGATCGCGGCGGCTGTCAGCTCGGCGGCGCGGGCTCGCAGGTAGCGGCCGGTCCTCCTCGAGCGCCGCGCCGGCGTCGGCGAGCGCCGCGATCATCAGCGCGTTCCAGCTGGTCAGGCGCTTGTCGTCGAGCGCCGGGCGGCGCGCGCTGCTCGCGCGCGCGCGAGCAGCCGCGCGCGGATCCGCTCGCGCTGCGTCCGGCGCCGGGCTCCGGCCCGCGCGCGTGCAGCACGTTCAGCCCGGGCTGCGGTCGTGCGGGTCGTCGAAGTTGCCCTGCTCGCTCGACGCCGAGCCAGGCGATCGCCGCGTCGGCGTCCGCGCCGAGCACCTCGCGCAGCTCGGCGACGCGTCCACACGTAGTAGCGGCCCTCGACGCCCTCGGAGTCGGCGTCGAGCGCGCGAGTAGAAGCCGCCCTCGGGGCCGCGCATCTCGCGCAGCGCCCAGCTCGAGCGTGTCGCGGCACGACCTCGAGCAGGCGCGGCTCGCCGCGAGGCCTGCCAGCCGTGCAGGTAGGCGCGCGCGAGCAGCGCGTTGTCGTAGAGCATCTTCTCGAAGTGCGGCACCGTCCACGTCTGCGTCGACGCTGTAGCGCGCGAAGCCGCCGCCGAGCTGGTCGTGGATGCCGCCGGCGGCCATCGCGCGCAGCGTCGCCAGCGCCATCTCGCGCTCGCTCGCGCAGCAGCAGGAACTCGAGCACCGAGGCCTGCGGGAACTTCGGCGCGCCGCCGAAGCCGCCGTGGCGCGCGTCGTAGAGCCGCGCGCAGGCCCTCGACCGCGCGCTCGAGCGTCGCCTCGCTCAGGGCCGCGCGCCGCTGGCGCGCAGCCGCGCCCCGCCGCGCGAGCGCGCTCGCGCAGGCGCTCGCCGCCGCGCGCGGATCTCCTCGCGCGCTCTGCTCCAGGACTCGGCGATCGCCTGCAGCACCTGGGTCCACGCGCGGCATCCCGTGGCGCGGCTCGGGCGGGAAGTAGGTGCCGCCGTAGAACGGCAGCTGCTCGGGCGTGAGGAACACGTTCAGCGGCCAGCCGCCGTGGCCGGTCATCCCCTGCACGGCCTCCATGTAGAGCGCGTCGACGTCGGGGCGCTCCTCGCGGTCGACCTTCACGCACACGAAGCTCTCGTTCATCAGCGCGGCGGTCGCCTCGTCCTCGAAGGACTCGCGCTCCATCACGTGGCACCAGTGGCAGGCGGAGTAGCCGATCGAGACCAGCAGCGGGACCTCGCGCTCGCGCGCGCGCGCGAAGCGCCTGCTCGCCCCAGGGCAGCCAGTCGACCGGGTTCTCCGCGTGCTGGCGCAGGTAGGGCGAGGTCTCCTGCGCGAGCGCGTTGGCCACGCGCTCAGCGTAGCCGCGAGCGCCGGGCGCCGGGTTCGCGCGCCGAGCGCCGTCGCGGGCGCGACCGCGACGGGCCACCCGCTCGCCGTGCGCGAGAGCTTGACCCGCGCGAGCGCGATGTCGAAGCGCCTGCCCGCCGAGCATCGCCGCTGACGTGCTTCGAGCTCGAGCCGAGGCGGACCGTGCCGTGCGCCGCCTGCGCGCCGGAGATGCGGATCGTCGCCGCCTGCAGCTCGCCGTTGCGCACCGGGAAGGTCCCGCTCAGCTGCACGCCGGGGACGAACGAGAAGTCGTGCAAGCTCGCGCGGCCGCGAGGTCAGCTGCGCATAGCCGCCGCGCAGGCCGCCGAAGCTCGATCCGCTCGGCAGTTCCGCGTCGGCCTGCAGCGTGGCGCGCGATCACCTGGCGGTTGAGGTCGACGAGCGTGTCGAGCACCGCCACCAGCGTCTGCCCGGCGCTGCCCGCCGAGGCCGGCGGGCGGGCTGCACGCCCGCGAGGCTGCGTCGGCGTCAGCGGCGTCGGCGCGAACGGGTCGCTCGCCGCCGGGCACGGCTGCACCGGCCTGCCCGCGAAGAAGGCGCTGACCGCCTTCGAGGCGCAGCCGCTGAGGTCGCTGCCGAGCACCGAGTGGCCGGTGAAGGGCACGACCATCGAGCTGCGCGTCGGGGATCAGCGCGGCGACGCCCCGCGCGTTCGCGGTCGGCGTGCGCAGGTCCTGTGCGCCGGAGAGGATCAGCGTCGGCACGTCCGGCAGCGGCTTCTGGCGGGCGGCGGCGGGGAGGCGTCGGGCCAGCCGGCGCAGTCGTCGAACGAGGCTCGCTGTCGAGCGCCGTGGTCGTGTCGAACGGGGAGAAGTCGGAGGCGGGCTGCGCGCGCAGGTAGGCGAGCGCTTCGGCAGAGCGCGTCTGGGCTGAGGCGGTGCGCTGCCACGGGAACGGCGCCTCCTCGCACGTGGTCGTCGAAGAACAGCGCTTCGTCGATTCCTGGCTCTGGGCGGCCGCGGTGCGCACCGTCGGCACGTTCGGGATCAGTCCCTCGGCGAGCGCCTGCAGGCGCAGCAGCGGGTCGGGGTCGTGGTCGCAGCGCCGAGCGCATCGCGGCCGGCAGCAGCGCGCGCAGCGCGGGGTTCAGGTCGCCCGCTTCGAGCACGTCGAGCAGACCGAGCTGGTCCATCGCTGCGGCGTGGCGGCGGCCGCGCCCGTCATAGACCGAGCCGCGCAGCGAGTGGCGGCGCAGCTGGGTCGCGAGCGTCACGAGGTCGGCGTACGGGTTCGGGCGTGATCCCGGCGCAGGCGCCGTTCTCGCAGAGTTCGCGCAGCATGCCGGGGATCGCCTGGAAGGTGGGGACGCGAAGCGGTTCCGGCGCGTCGGGCGGCTGCGGCCGAGTCGAGCACGAGCGCTTCGACGTTCTGCGGGTAGCGTTCGGCGTACTCGAGCGCGACCTTGGTGCCGTAGGAGGTGCCGTACAGAACGAGCTTTTCGTAGCCGCCCGCGTCGCGCAGCGCCTCGATGTCGGCGACCGATTCCTGGGTCGTGAACGCGCCGCGCGCGGTGCCGAGCTCCTGCGCGCACTGGCTGAAGATGTTGCTGATCGGGCCGCTGCCGAAGCCTTCGAGGGCCGGGCAGCTGAGCGGGATCAGAGGAGCCGGTGCCGCGCTGGTCGAAGACGAGCAGGTCGCGCGCCCGCGAGGCCCGGCGCGACCGATTCCGCCATCGACTTCGCGAACGGGATCGCCGGCCTGCCCGGGGCCGCCGGCGAGCGCGACCACGGCGCTCGTGCTCGGCGCCGCGCCCGCGAGCCGGCGCTCGACGCTCAGCGCGATCGAGCCGGAGACCGCTCCGGAGCGCTCGAGCGGCACCGCGAGGTGCGCGCAGGAGAAGCCGGGCTGCCCGGCGCAGGGGGTGAAGTCAAGGGCCGAGGAGGCGGCCGAGGACGGCGGCGAGCCGGCGCAGCAGAGTCCGAGCGCCACGGCCCCCAGGATCAAGCGCTTGGCCCGCTCGAGCATCCGACCCGACAATAGCCGTCGCGGGTTCCGATGACGCCGGCAGGCTGACGTGCCGTCCGCCGAGGCTGCCGACCAGCAGGTGGCCCGAACCGAGGTGCAGTGTCCCGCCCGCCGCCGCGCGGCCGCCGATGCGCAGGTCGGCCGTTTCGGCGCGCAGCCATCCGGTCAGCGTCACGCCCGGCACGAACGAGTAGTCGCTGAACTGCAGCCCTTCGCCTGCGAGCTGCGCCCACCCCGAGCGCAGGCCGCCCGTGCGCAGGCTCGGCAGGGCGAACAGGGAGGCTTCAGAGACCGTCGCTTCGAACGTCAGCGCGAGCTGGCGCGCGAGGTCGGACAGCGTCAGCTGGATCGCGTCGACCGTGCGCCCGGGGGTGCCCGAGTAGCCGCGCGCCGGCCTGACGCGCGCGAGGCTCGGCGGCGGAAGCGGCTCGGGCCGAAGCCGCGGCGGCGCGATGACGTGCGGGCAGGAGCTCGCCACCGGCCCGCCCGAGAACAGCGCCTGCAGCGCCTTGGCCGCGCACCCGGTCGGATCGCTGCCGAGCACCGAGTGGCCGACCAGCGGGACGACCAGCAGATGGGCGCCGGGGATCAGGCTCTGAACGGCGCGCGCGTTGGCGGTCGGCGTGCGCAGGTCATCGGCGCCGCTCAGGATCAGCGTGGGCAGGGCCGGCAGCGGCGCTTCGGGAGCGGGCGCCGGCGCGGGCGAGGTGAACGACCAGTTCGCGCACGTCGGGATGTCGCTGAGCGCGACCGCGTCGGCGGCGCTGAACGGCGCGAAGTCGCTCGCCGGCAGCGTCCGCGCGGCCGCCAGCGCCTGGTGCAGGCGCAGCGCCGGCGAGGCGGCGCGGCTCCAGGGGAAGGCCTGCTCTTCGCAGGTCGTGTCGAAGTACAGCGGCACGTCGAAGTCTTCGCCTTCGGAGGAGCCGGTGGAGGCCGTGCTCAGCAGCCGCCCGAGCGGCGCCTGATCGCCGTCGGCGGCCGAGGCGTCGGCGCTCACGAGCGCCGCGCGCAGCGGGGCCGAGAAGTCGCCCGCGAGCAGCAGCGCGAGCAGGTCCCGGCGGCTGACCGGGACCGTCCGCGGGACCCCCCGCGGCCCGATCGCGGGCGCGCGCAGGAAGCCGCCGTGCATGCGCGCGAGCACGCGCGCGAGGTCGGACACGGGTTCGGCCGTGACGCCGCGGCACGCCCGTTCGGCGCAGATCTGGCGCAGCACGCGCGGGATCGCCGCGAAGGTCGAGCGCAGCAGCGTGTCCGGGCCCCCCGGCGGCACCGTCGAGTCGAGCACCAGCGCTTCGACGTTGCCCGGGTAGTCCTCGGCGTACTGCTCGGCGACCTTGGTGCCATAGCTCGTCCCGTACAGGACCAGCTTCTGGTAGCCGCCCGCGCGACGGATCGCCTCGATGTCGGCGACCGTGTCGGCGGTCTGGAAGAAGGCTCGCGAGGGGCCGAGCTGGGCCGCGCATTCGGCCAGCGCGCGGGCCGGCGCCGCGGACGCGCTGAGCCGTTCGAAAGCGTGGCAGGAGAGCGGGTCCGACAGGCCGATGCCGCGCTGGTCGAAGACGATCAGATCGCGCGTCGCCGCGATCGGCCCGAGCAGTTCCGCGAACTGTTCGGCGAACGGCAGCGCCGGCTGTCCCGGGCCGCCGGCGAGCGTGACGATCGCGGTGCGCGCTTCGCCGACCGGGGCGCGGTGGCGCTCGATCGCGAGCGTGACGGTCCCGGGCGTGGTGCCGCCCGGGTCGAGCGGCACAGTCAGGTGTCCGCAGGCGAAGCTGTTGCTGTGCCCGCAGGGGGTGAAGCTGATCTGCGCGGCGACGGGCGGCGCGGCGGCCGCGAGCGCCGCCAGGGAGGCGATCAGGGCGGCGGCGCCGGGCAGCGGGAATCGCACTCCCGGAATCTATACGGCCCGGTCGGCGGCCCGGTCGGCGATAGGCTGGCGCCGATGCCCTCCCCGCGCGTGATCGTGAACGCCGCTGCCGCGCCCGCCGCGGTCGGCCCCTACAGCCACGCGATCGCCTGCGGGGATCTGCTGTTCTGCTCGGGGCAGATCCCGCTCGACCCGGCATCGGGCGAGCTCAGCGGGGCGACGCCGGGCGAGCAGGCGCGGCGCTGCCTGCAGAACCTGCAGGCGGTGTGCGAGGCGGCCGGCACGGGGCTGTCGGCGGCGGTCAAGCTGACCGTCTACATGACCGACCTGTCCGCCTTCGCGGAGGTCAACGAGGTCTACGGGTCGTTCTTCGAGGGCGGCGATCCGCCGGCGCGGGTGGCGCTCGGCGTGGCGGCGCTGCCGAAGGGCGCTCAGGTCGAGATCGACGCGATCGTCTCGCTGGCGGGCTGATCGGCGGGGCCGTCGGCCGGCTCGACCCCGCGCAGCGCGCGCGCGAGAAGCATCCACAGCGTGCGGCGCTCCTCGGCGTCGAGCGCGTGCAGGACCTCGTCCTCGAGCGCGCACTGCGCGCGCTGCGAGCGCGCCAGCGCGCGGCGTCCGGCGGGGGTCAGCCGCACGAGGTGGCGGCGGCGGTCGTGGGAGTCGCGCAGGCGCGTCGCGTAGCCGAGCTGCTCGAGCTCGTTGAGCAGCAGCACGACGTTGTTGGCGTCCATGCAGAAGGCGTCGGCGAGGTCCTGCTGCGGGCACGCGTCGTGGTCGCTCATGTAGCTGAGCGCCACCAGGTGGCGTAGCTGGAGCCCCAGCTCCTCCTCGCGGCTGCGCCTGTAGAACTGCTTCGAGAGCCGCGTCAGCAGCACCATCGACCCCGGGATCGTGCCCCCGTCCTCGCCCATGCTCGCAAGTGTACCCGTCGGGTCTGCGTCAATCATCGTTCAATCACCGATGATCATGTTACCAGCGATCACAGATTTTTCAAAGATTATCCTTGAAGCAAGGATGATCCATTGCTAGGGTATGGACATCCCCTAGACGCAGGAGTCGCACATGACAGCCATCGCATCCACTCTCAGGACCCTTCGACCGCGTGCCGCAGAGGACGAGGCCCGCCGGCGCTGGATAGCGCTCGCGGTGCTGTGCCTCGGGCAGCTGATGATGGTCCTCGACGCCACGATCGTGAACGTGGCGCTGCCCTCGATCCAGCGCGACCTGCACTTCACGCAGAGCAGCCTCACGTGGGTGATGAACGGCTACCTGATCACCTTCGGCGGCCTGTTGCTGCTCGCCGGGCGGATGGGCGACCTGGTCGGGCGAAAGCGCGTGTTCCTGACGGGCCTCGTGATCTTCACCGGCGCGTCGGTGCTGTGCGGGATCGCCACCAGCCAGGCGATGCTGATCGGCTTTCGCCTGCTGCAGGGCGCCGGCGGCGCGGTCGCCTCGAGCGTGATCCTCGCGATCATCGTGACCGAGTTCCCGGCCCGCGCCGAGCAGGCGCGCGCGATGGGCGTGTACGCGTTCGTGTCGGCCGGCGGCGGCTCGATCGGCCTGCTCGCAGGGGGCGCGCTGACGCAGACGCTGAACTGGCACTGGATCTTCTTCGTGAACGTGCCGGTCGGCGTGATCGCGTTCGTGCTCGGCTCGGCCCTGATCCGCGAGAACGAGGGCATCGGGCTCCGAGGCGGCGTCGACGTGCTCGGCTCGGTGATGATCACGCTGGCGACGATGCTCGGCGCGTTCGCGATCGTGAAGTCGAGCGAATACGGGCTGCTGTCCGCGCGCACGCTCGGCGTCGGCGGGGCCTCGCTCGCGCTGCTGGCCGGCTTCCTCTGGCACGAGGGGCGGATCGAGAACCCGATCATGCCGCTGCGCGTGCTGCGGCTGCGGATGCTGATGGGCTCGAGCCTCGTCAGGGGCATGCTCGTGACGGGCATGTTCTCGGCGTTCTTCCTCGGCTCGCTGTTCCTCGAGCGCGTGCTCGGCTACAACGCGATCGAGACGGGCCTCGCGTTCATGCCGCTCACGATCTCGATCGCGGCGCTGTCGCTGGGCGGCGCGGCGCGGGCGATGGAGCGCTTCGGCTCGGTCACGACGCTGATCGCCGGTCTCGCCTCGATCATCGCCGGGCTCGCGCTTCTGGCCACGCAGGGCCTGCACGCGGGGTACTTCCCGGGCCTGTTCGTCGCCTTCCTGCTGATGGGCGTCGGCGCCGGGGCCTCGTTCCTGCCGCTGCTGACGATCGCGATGGGCGATGTGCCCCAGCGCGACGCCGGCCTCGCGTCCGGGATCGTCAACGTCTCGGTGCAGCTGTTCGGGGCGATCGGCCTCGCGACGCTCGGCACGATCGCGACCGATCACACGAAAGCGCTCGCCGCGAGCGGCGCGACCCCGCTGCAGGCGCTGACCGGCGGTTACCACCTCGCCTACGTGGTTGCGGCGGCGGCCGTCGCGACCGGGATCGTGGCCGCGGTGCTGGTGCTGCGCGGCCCGTCCGAGCCGGAGGTGGTCGAGACCGAGGAGACCGAGCTCAGAGCGCTGGCCGAGGCCGAGCCGATGGCGGTGGCGGCATGAGCGCGCTCCGCGACGAGACCCCCGTCGCACGCCGCCGCGGCGCCGCCGAGCGCGCCCTCGCGAGCGCCCGCTCGCGGCGCGCGGGCTCCGGCACCGTCACCGAAATGGCGCGCGTGCTGCTACGCGAGGCGCGCGAGTCCGATCGTCGCCGGGCCCTCTGCGCCTCGGCCCTCGCGCCCGCCTCGGATGGGCGCGAGCAGCTGGCCCGCGCAGCCTAGGCGCGGGTGACGCGCGGTCCGGGGTGGGATGCATGCCCACCCCGGCCGCGCCGCTCAGCCGCCCACCTGGGCGCCGCCGCGCGTGATCAGCACGTGCAGGTGGCTGCCGCCGTAGCGCACGTCGTGGTCGGCGCAGCCGGAGCGGAAGCGCAGCGCGGCGCTGTCGCGGTGGGCTTCGTGGTAGCTCGCGAACAGCGTCAGGCGCCCCGTGGCGCCGGTCGCGCAGGCGGGGTCGTCGCTGGCCGAGACGCGCACCGCCAGCGCCAGTTCGACGCCGGGCAGGCCGAGGCGCGTGACGCCGGTCGAGAGCTTCGCGCTGCCGGCCACGGCGAGCGCGAGGTCGCGCTTGGCGCTGCCGGGGCCCGATTCGCTCAGGCAGACGGTCCCGTTCGCCCGCCCGCCCGTCCAGCCGCCGCGTCCGTGCGTGTAGGCGCTCGTCCCGCGCGCGGCGCCGAGCGCCGGCGAGGTGTCGCTGAACGCCCACTGCACCGAGCCTCCGGAGGAGCCCGGCGTGCAGCTCACGCGCGCCCGGATCGCGGCACCGCCGGCGCCGGCGGGCAGCGCGACGGCGGCCGCGAGCACGAGCGTCGCCGCGGCTCCTCTCACAGGGCCTCTCCCCGCAGCTCGGCGCGCTTGACCTTCCCCGAGGCCGTCTTCGGGAGCTCGCGCGCGAAGTCCACGATGCGAGGGTACTTGTAGGGGGCGGTGACACGCTTGACGTGCTCCTGCAGCTCGGCCGCGAGCGCCGGGCCGGGGAGGTGACCGTCGCGCAGCACGACCACCGCGCGCACGACCGACCCGCGCTCCTCGTCGGGCGCCGCGACCGCGGCGGCTTCGGCCACGGCGGGGTGCGCGACGAGCGCGGACTCGACCTCGAAGGGCCCGATCCGGTAGCCGGCCGAGACGATCACGTCGTCGTCCCGGCCCTCGAAGTGCAGCCAGCCCTCGTCGTCGATCGCGACGCGGTCGCCGGTGTGCCAGGGCCCGGCTGCGCGCCGGTCCTCCACCTGCCAGGAGCCGCCGGGCGCGCGCGTGGCCTGCTCGCCGACGTAGCCGAGGAAGAACGTCGGCACCGACTCGGGCGCGAGGATCAGCTCGCCGTCCTCGACCGAGAGCTCGACGCCTGGCAGCGCGGGACCCATCGATCCCGGCCGCGCCGGGGCATCCGGCGGCGCGCCCGTCAGCTGGCCGGTCTCGGTCTGACCGTAGCCGTCGCGGATCTGCAGGCCGGTGACCTCCTCCCACGCGCGCAGCACCTCGGGGTTCAGCGCCTCCCCCGCGGCGAGGAGCGAGCGCAGCCCTCCCATCGGCGCGAGCGTCGCGCGCTTGGCGATCACGCGGTACTCGGTCGGCGCCATGCACAGAACCGAGACGCGCTCGCGCGCGAGCAGCTCGAGGCGCTCGTGCGGATCGAAGCGCGCGTCGTGGAGCAGCGCCGCGGCGCCGCGCAGCCACGGCGCGATGAACACGTTGCGCGCCGACTTCGACCAGCCGCTGGCGGCGGTGCACCAGACGAGCTCGCCCGGCGCCGGGGCGAGCCAGCGCTCGGCCTGCAGGCGCTGGCCGTGCAGGTAGCGACATCCGTGCAGGACGCCCTTGGGCTCGCCGGAGGTGCCGCTCGTGAACGTGATCAGGCACGGGTCGGACTCGGACAGCTCGACGGGCGGGTGCGGATCGGCCGCGAACAGCGACTCGTCGGGGATCGCGGCGACCGGGACCTGCACCCCTGCGAGCTCGCCGAGGTCCCGCTCGTCGGCGATGATCATGCTCGGGCCGGTGGCGTCGATCCGGAGGCGCAGATCCTTGGCGCGCAGCTGCTCGGTGCACGGCAGCACGACCGCGCCGAGGCGGAAGCAGGCGAGCATCGCGAGCACCCACTCGGGGCGGTTGCCGACCACCGTCATCACGACGTCGCCGCGCCCGACACCGCGTGCCGCGAGCGTGCCGGCCAGGCGCGCCGAGCGCTCGGCCACCTCGCCGAAGGTCCACTCGCGGCGCGAGCCGTCGCGGGCCAGCTCGAGCAGCGCGAGCCGCTCGGCCGGCGCGGCATCGACGATCTCGCGCGCGAAGTTCACCGACCGGCATCTATAGCGGGGCGGCCCCCGGCGCGCAGCGCTCGGCGGCGTGCTGCCGAGCGCGCGGGCCGCGCGGCCGAGGCCGGGGCGCCGGTATGCTCCCGGGAGCGGAGGGTCGGCACGAAGGCCGGCCCCGCGCCGCCGCTCGCGCCGCCCCCGGCGCGGGAAATCGAACCTCTGGAGCCCCGAATCAGCATGGCCGTCGCAACCTCTTACTCCGACATCACCGACGAGCAGCGCGCGATCATCGAGATGGTGCACCAGTTCGCCGACGAGCAGATCATCCCGAACGCCGAGCACTACGACCACGAGGACAGCTTCCCGGAGCCGATCGTCGAGCAGATGAAGGAGCTCGGCCTGTTCGGGGTCACGATCCCCGAGGAGTACGGCGGCATGGGCCTGGACCTGACGACCTACGCGATGATCGTCGAAGAGCTCTCGCGCGGCTGGATCTCGATCTCGGGCGTGGTCAACACGCACTTCATCGGCTCCTACCTGCTGATGAACTTCGGCACCGAGGAGCAGAAGCAGAAGTACCTGCCGAAGATGGCCAGCGGCGAGATGCGCGCGGCGTTCTCGCTGTCCGAGCCCGAGCTCGGCTCCGACGTGCAGGCGATCAAGACCTCGGCCAAGAAGCAGGACGACGGCAGCTGGGAGATCAACGGCCAGAAGATGTGGGTCACCAACGGCCTGCTCTCCACGCTGGTGTTCACGCTCGTGAAGACCGACCCCGACGCCGACCCGCGCTACAAGGGCATGACCTGCTTCATCTGCGAGAAAGAGCCGGGCGCCGCCGAGAACACCGGCGCGCTGCAGGGCTTCAACGTCCCGCCCAAGATCAAAAAGATGGGCTACAAGGGCGTCGAGTCGACCGAGCTCGTCTTCGACGGCTACCGCTGCCCCGCCGAGAACATCCTCGGCGGCGAAGCCGACGGGCTCAACAAGGGCTTCGTGCAGATGATGGACGCGCTCGACCTCGGCCGCGTGAACGTCGCGGCGCGCGGCGTGGGCCTCGCCCAGCGCGCGCTCGAGCTGGCGCTCAAATACGCCCAGGAGCGCCGCACCTTCGGCAAGCCGATCGCCGAGCACCAGGCGATCCAGTTCAAGCTCGCCGACATGGCGACCCAGGTCGACGCGGCGCGGCTGCTGGTGCGGCGCGCGGCGGCGATGAAGGACGCCGGCGAGCGCTCGGACCTCGAGGCCGGGATGGCGAAGCTGTTCGCCTCCGAGGCGGGCCGCTTCTGCGCCGAGGAGAGCCTGCGCATCCACGGCGGCTACGGCTACTCCAAGGAGTACGAGATCGAGCGCATCTACCGCGACGCGCCGCTCCTGCTGATCGGCGAGGGCACCTCCGAGATCCAGCGCATGGTGATCGGCCGCAAGCTCCTGCAGCGCCACAAGATCTGACGGGGATCCGGCCGGCGCGATGTCAGACGACGCGAAGGCCCTGATCGAGCTCGCCACGCGGCGCTTCGTCGCCGAAGTCCCGGCGCTCGCGCCGATCAAGCTCGTGGTCGGCATCGAGCTGCGCGGGCGCGGCGACGTGCAGCAGTTCCGCCTCGAGATGCCGGACATCAAGGTCACGCGCGGGCCGGCCGCCGACGCACGCGTGCGCGTTGACATGCGGCGCGAGTTCTTCAACGTGATGGCCAAGGAAGCGAAGATCGCCGACTGGGTCGAGGCGTTCACCTACGGGCAGGCCAAGGCGTCGGGCCCCGATCAGATCGTCAAGCTGATCTCCAACGTTGTCGACCGTCAGATCGAGCGCGAACGCACGCCGAAGGCGCGCCGGCACGGGTAGACGCATGTTCTCGGCGCCTGTCAGGGCACTGACCGGCTTGGCGGCCCCTAGTGGTATGAGGTGAGCTGCTCGGCGAGGAAGGCGAGCGAGCCGAGCAGGAACAGGCACATCACGATCAGCGAGAAGTTTTCGTTCATGCGTCGCCTCCGACCTTCAGAAGGATAGTCCACCGGTGCGTCGGCGGCAGCTCCGCGAGGCTAGGCGAGGACGGCGTCGTTGTCGTAGAGCTTGATGACCTTGACGTGGTCCGCGCCCACCGCGTCGAGGCACAGCCGGCACAGCACGCACTCGTCGAGGTTCGACTCGACCAGCTCGAGCGTGCCGCCGGGGCCCTGGGCGAAGATGTCGACCGGGCAAGCCTCGGTGAGCTTGCGCGCGAGCTCGGCGTCGGCGGCGGTGTCGTCGTCCACCTCGAGCGCGATGAAGGTGCCCGCGGCCCTCATGCCGCGCTCCCCGCGCGCTCGGAGATCTTCGACTTCACGAGGTCGGGGATCTCGTCGATCCTCTGCACGACGGGGATGCCGGCCGCCTCGAGCCGGGCGATCTTCTCGGTCGCGCTGTCCTCCTTGCCCTCGACGATCGTGCCGGCGTGCCCGAAGGACATCCCCTGCATCTCCTCGTCATCCATGAACTTGCCCGCCATGAACGCGACGATCGGCAGACGCGAGTCGTGCTCGGCGACCCACTGCGCGAGCTGTGCCTCCATGCGCCCGCCGGGCTCGGTGTAGATCACGATCGCCTGCGTCTGCTCGTCTGCCTCGAAGAAGGGCATCAGCTCGGCGTAGGTCGAGCCGATAATCGCGTCGCCGCCGATCGACACCGCCGTCGAGACGCCGAGGCCCGCCGCGGTGAGCGTGGAGGAGATCTCGGTCGTCATGCCGCCGGAGCGGCTCATCACGCCGACCGAGCCGGGCTGGTAGGCGACGGCGGCGTTGCGCGCCGGACCTCCGATGCCGCCCATCTTGGCGACGCCCGGGACGATCACGCCGAGGCAGTTCGGGCCGATGATGCGCGCGCCCTTGGCGTCGGCGAGCTCGACCATCATCGCGACGTCGCGCCGCGGGATCCGCTCGGTGACCACAACGATCGTCTTGATGCCTGCGTGCAGCGCCTCGAATACGGCGTCGCGCGTGCCGGCGGGGGGGACCGTCACGACCGAGCCGTCCGGCACGGCGCCGTTGTTGTGCTCGACGACCTGCTCGACCGTGTCGAACACCGGCACGCCGTGCACCTCGCGGCCCTTGCGGCCCGGGGTCACGCCGCCGACGATCTTCGAGCCGTAGTCCAGGCACTCTCGCGTGAGATTCACCGCCTCACGGCCCGTGATGCCCTGAATGATGAAGGTCGTGTCCTCGTTGATCAGGATCGACATCAGGCGGTCGCTCCTTGGATCTTCGCGACCGCCCGCCCGGCGGCCTCCCAGAGCGACACCGACCGGTCGCAGTACTCGATCCCGTATCTGTCGAGGATCTTGAAGCCCTCCTCCTCCCAGGCGCCCGGGATGCGAAAGATCGCGACGGTCTCGCCGGGATCCCTGCCGAGTTCCAGGCAGGCTTTGATGACGCCGCGGGCGACGATGTCGACGCGGGTGTTGGAGACGATCGACATCATCACCGCGATCTTCTCGACGCCCTCTTTCTGGAGCACCTGCTTGGCCAGGCCGCAGGCCTTGGCGACGGACGGGTTGCCGCCGATCTCCGAGTAGTTGGCGGGCTTGCCTCCCTGCTGGCGCACCGCGTCGGTGAGCGTCAACGAGCCTCCGCCCGCGCCGATCACGAGCCCGATGTTGCCGTTGAAGCCGGCGTCCTTGCCCTGGATCACACCGCGATGGTCGGCGGCGTCGATCGCCTTGACGGCCTCTTCGAAGGCAGACGGCGTGTGGCCCTCGCGCGTGCCCTCCTCCTCGCTGATGCCGAGTGCCCTCAGTAGCGCCTTCTGGCGCGGCATGCCCTCGTTCTCCATCTCCATGTGGGCGTCAAGCGCGACAAACGACCCGTCGCTCAGCTCCGCCAACGGGTTGATCTCGGCCAGCGTCATGTCGTTATCGAGAAACAGGCGCGCCAGGCGGGCGAGCACGGGCGTCGCGCGCTGCAGCGCCCTGCCGGTGACGCCTGCCGCCGCGATCACCTGCTTGGCCTGGAAGTCGGAGAACGGCTCGATCGTGGAGAAGTGGCCGCGCCCGACGTGGTCAGGGTGCTCCTCGGCGACCTGCTCGATGTCGATGCCGCCCATGTCGCTGAACAGCATCAGGGGCTTCTTGGCGGTGCCGTCCCAGACGACGCCGGCGTAGTACTCCTGCTTCACCTCGGCCTTCGGGTCGACGAGCACGCCGCGCGGCATGTGGCCGTTGATCTCCAGCGCCAGGATGTCCCGTGCGTGTGCCTCGGCCTCCTCGGGCGTGTCGGCGAACTTCACGCCGCCGGCCTTCATCCGCCCACCGGTCAGGACCTGGGACTTGATCACCGTCGGGCCCCCGATCCGCTCGGCGACCGCCTTGGCCTCGGCGGCGTCGGTCGTGAAGCCGTAGTCCGTTACGGGGATGCCCGCACGCTTGACGATCTCGCGGGCCTCGAACTCGAAGAACCTCATGCGGCGCGGAAGCCTATATGGACGGGGGCGAGGCGTGCGGCGAGAGGGCTAGCGCCGGTATCCGGTGCGCTTCAGGAACCTCAGCAGCGCCGTGACGAACGCCTTGCCGGACGCACCGTAGTGTTCGCGGCTGCGCAGGCGGCCGGCGGCCGCTTCGCGCGAGAGCGTCGCACGGACGAGACGATCGTGGCCGAGCAGCTCCTCGTCGGCCGCCCAGGCCGCGATCGCGCCGAGGCCTTCGCCGCGCGCCCGGCCTGCGCGAAAGCCCCTCAGGAACCGCGCGGCGTCGGTCGCGATCGCGGCCGGGTGCGCCCGTGTCACGTTCGCGAAGCGCCCGTCGCGCAGCTGCCAGAGCGCCAGCGGGAAGGCCGAGCCCGAGTAGGGGGCGAAGGTGTAGGCGAAGCGGTCATCGCCGGAGACGAACAGCGGCGAGACGATGCCGCTGAGCCGAGCGCCCGGGTCGCCGAAGTCATGTTCGACCACGCGGTAGGCCATCACGCCGGGGTCATAGAGGAACACCTGCACGATCGTGCAGCAGTGGGCGCCGCCGCTCCTCAGGCCGAGAACCACGTCGCTTTCGCCGTTGCCTTCCAGGTCGGCCAGCGCAAGCGGGCTCTGTGGCAGCGCCGACACATCGAGGGCCTGTGGCTCGCAGCCGCTCGCGCAGCCGGCCGAGCCGACCGCCGCTTCATAGGCGCTCGCCCCGCCGCGGGTGATGCTCAGGCGCAGGTTGAAATAGGGCAGGGGCCCGCCCACGCCTTCCCGGTAGCTCAGCACCGCACCCACGCCGCCGCTTCCGCCGACCGCGACCTGCACCGCCTTCGAGGCGGGGCCGCCGCCGGCCGCGGCTGCGGTACCGCCCCAGGGTGCGAGGCAGGCTGCGATCGCAAACGCCGCCGGCAGGAGCCGCGGGGCGGGGCGGAGCACGATGCCCTCAGACCGCGGCCGGCTCGAACCCGTATGCCTCGGCCAGCTCCGGGTCCTTCTTGGCCAGCATTTCCGCCAGGTTCACCATCACCTTGCACTGCTTCCAGGTCGCGTCGTCCTGCATCTTGCCGTCGATCATGTGCACGCCGCGGCCGTCGGGGATCGCCTCGATCACCTTCTTGGCGAACGCGACCTCGTCGGGGTCCGGCGAGTACACACGCTTGGCGATCGCGATCTGCGCCGGGTGCAGCGACCACGCGCCGACGCACCCGAGCAGGAACGAGGCGCGGAACTGCGTCTCGCAGCCCTCCTCGTCGCGGATGTCGCCGTAGGGGCCGTAGAACGGCAGCGCCCCGACCGAGGTGCAGGCGTCGACCATGCGCGCGATCGAGTAGTGCCACGGGTCCTGCTGGTAGCTCGGGCGGGGGGCGTCGGGGTTCTCCGGGTCCGGGTCGGCGATCGTGCGGTAGCCGGGGTGCCCGCCGCCGACACGCGTCGTCTTCATGCGCCGCGACGCCGCCAGGTCGGCAGGGCCGAAGCTCATGCCCTGGATGCGCGGGTGAGGCACAGGCGATCTCCTCGAGGTTCGCGACGCCCTGCGCGGTCTCGAGGATCGCGTGGATCAGGATCGGCCGGTCGAGGCCGGCTTTCGCCTCGAGCTGCGCCAGCAGCCGGTCGACGTAGTGGATGTCCCACGGGCCCTCGACCTTCGGGATCATCACGACCTCGATCTTCTCGCCGATCTCGCCCACGACCTGGGTCATGTCGTCGAGGAAATAGGGCGAGGCGAGCTCGTTGACCCGCGTCCAGAGGGCCGTGTCGCCCAGCTCCATCTCCTTGCCGACCCGGATCAGCCCGGCGCGCGCGGCCTCCTTGCGGTCCAGCGGGACGGCGTCCTCGAGGTTCCCGAGCAGGATGTCGACGGTCGGTGCGATGTCCGGCACCTTGGCGACCATCTTCTCGTTCGAGAAGTCCAGGAAGTGGATCATCCGGGACGGCTTGAACGGGATCTCGCGGACCGGCTCCGGGGCGTCGATCGCAAGCGGCTTGAAGAAGTCTCGGGGGCTGCGCAAGTGGCTCTCCTGGTCTGGCGGGGCTTGCCTGTCGTGGTGCTTGGCTGTTAGGAAAGTATCGACGATGGGACGCTCACTGGCCTGTCTGGCGGGAACAGCGGCGCTCCTGGCGCCCGCCCACTAGAGTTCCGCAGGCGCCCGCGGCCGCTCGACGCCGCCGCGGCGCCCCCCCGGGGCCGTCACGCACGACGCCCTCGCCCGCGGGCTCGCGAGCCCGCGCGCGGCACCCGACCCGTCCCAAGGAGACCGCCGACACCCATGAGCCAGACCGAGACCGTCGAGACCGACCAGGCCGCCCGTGAGGCGAGCGGCGCGCACCCCTACGGCCGCTACCTCGAGGAGTTCGAAGTGGGGGACGTCTACAAGCACTGGCCGGCCAAGACCGTCACCGAGGCCGACGACCACCTGTTCTGCCTGATCACGATGAACCACCACCCGCTGCACATCAACGACGTCTACGCGGGCAAATCCCAGCAGGGGAGAAACGTCGTCGTCGGCCCGCTCGTCTACTCGCTCGCGCTCGGCATGTCGGTCAGCGACGTGAGCGGCAAGGCGATCGCGAACCTTGCCACCGAAGAGCTGAAGCACCCCGCGCCCGTGTTCCACGGCGACACGCTGTTCTGCGAGTCGGAGGTGCTCGAGAAGAAGGAGTCGCGCTCGAAGCCCGACCGCGGGACCGTCAAGGTGCACACGCGCGTTCTGAACCAGGACGGCGTGCTCGTGGCCGAGTTCAAGCGCCTGGTGCTCGTGCCCCGGCGCGAGCCCGGCACCGGCGAGGCGGAGGGCAACGTCGAGTAGGGCCCGCGGAGGCCGTCCGTAGATCTCCGCAAGCCGCCCCCGCGCGCGTACGATACGCTTCCCGGGCCGCGCCCAAAGGGCGTTTTTCTGTTTGTCCGCGCCGATCCAGCCCGGTCAGACGGGATCCGCACAGCACGGCCTGTCCGCACAGCGAATCCAAGGAGTCGCCGGTTTTCCATGAACACCACAGCCCCCGCACCGACCAAGAACGAGCGACTGCTGGCCTGGGTGCAGGAGGTTGCGGCGATGACCGAACCGGACGCCGTCCGCTGGTGCGACGGCAGTGCCGAGGAGTACGACGAGCTGTGTCGCACGCTGGTCGAGGCGGGCACCTTCGAGCGTCTCTCCGATGCCAAGCGCCCGAACTCCTATCTGGCGCTTTCGGACCCCGGTGACGTCGCGCGCGTCGAGGACCGGACCTTCATCTGCACGGCGACCGAGTCAGAAGCCGGACCGACCAACAACTGGCGCGACCCGGCCGAGATGAAGGACACGCTGAGCGAGCTGTTCAGCGGCTCGATGCGCGGGCGCACGATGTACGTGGTGCCATTCTGCATGGGTCCGCTCGGCTCGGACAAGAGCTACGTGGGGGTGCAGCTGACCGACTCGACCTACGTCGCGGTGAGCATGCGGATCATGACGCGCATGGGCCAGGCCGCGCTCGACGCTCTCGGCGACGGCGACTTCGTGCCGTGCCTGCACTCGGTCGGGATGCCCCTGGCCGAGGGGGCGCAGGACTCCTCGTGGCCCTGCAACGCCGACAACAAGTACATCGTCCACTTCCCCGAGACGCGCGAGATCTGGTCCTACGGCTCGGGCTACGGCGGCAACGCGCTGCTCGGCAAGAAGTGCTTCGCGCTGCGGATCGCCTCGGTGATGGCCCGCGACGAGGGGTGGATGGCCGAGCACATGCTGATCCTCAAGCTGACCTCGCCCGAGGGCGAGGTCAAGTACGTGACCGGCGCCTTCCCGAGCGCGTGCGGCAAGACCAACCTCGCGATGTTGATCCCGACGCTGTCCGGCTGGAAGGTCGAGACGATCGGCGACGACATCGCGTGGATGAAGTTCGGCGAGGACGGGCGCCTCTACGCGATCAACCCCGAGGCCGGCTTCTTCGGCGTCGCGCCGGGCACCGGCGAGAAAACGAACCCGAACGCGGTGCGGATGGTCTCCCACGACACCGTCTTCACGAACTGCGCCAAGACCGAGGACGGCGACGTGTGGTGGGAGGGGCTCACCGAGGAGCCGCCCGCGCACCTGATCGACTGGCACGGCAACGACTGGACGCCGGGCGCCGACACGTCGGCCGCGCACCCGAATGCGCGCTTCACCGTGCGCGCCGACCAGACGCCCGCGATCGCGGCCGAGTGGGAGGACCCCGCCGGCGTGCCGATCGACGCGATGCTGTTCGGCGGGCGCCGCTCGACGGTCGTGCCGCTCGTGACCGAGGCCTTCGATTGGGAGCACGGTGTGTTCCTCGGCTCTGTGATGAGCTCCGAGAAGACGGCCGCCGCCGCCGGGACGGTCGGCGAACTGCGCTTCGACCCGTTCGCGATGCTCCCGTTCTGCGGCTACGACATGGCCGAGTACTTCGGCCACTGGCTCGAGATCGGCCGCACCGCCGGCGCGAAGCTGCCGAAGATCTTCTACGTCAACTGGTTCCGCAAGGACGACGGCGGGCGCTTCCTGTGGCCCGGCTACGGTGAGAATTCACGCGTCCTGGCCTGGGTGTTCGCGCGCTGCGCCGGCCACGGCGCCGCCGCCGAGACGCCGATCGGGATGATCCCGCCGGTCGGGCCGGATGGCATCGACACGAGCGGCGTCGACGTCTCGCAGGAGGCGATGGCCGAGCTGCTGCGGGTCGACGCCGATGAATGGCGCGCCCAGCTGCCGCAGTTCCACCAGCACTTCGCGCGCTTCGAGAACCTGCCGGCCGAGCTCGCCGCGCAGCTGCGCGCGCTGGAGGAGCGCCTCTCCTAGCCGAAGCGGTCCGGCGGCCAGTAGGTGAAGAACACCTCGCCGATGATCCAGCTCGACGGGATCGGCCCCCAGAAGCGGCTGTCGTCCGAGTCGCCGCGGTTGTCGCCCATCATGAAGTAGTCGCCCTTCGGGATCACGATCGTGCGCGGCAGGTTGCAGCCGTCGCCGTCGCCGCACGGCGTGATGTAGGGCTCGTGCGTAAGCTCGTGCCCGTTGATCACGGGATGGCCTTCGCGGATCGAGAGGCGATCGCCCGGCACGCCGATCACGCGCTTGACGAAGTATTCGCCGGCGTGGCGGGAGATCGAGCGCGAGCAGGCCTGCCCGGGAGGCACCGGGGCACCGCACACGAGCGCCGCGGGCGGGTGGAACACGACCACGTCGCCGCGCTGCGGTGAGCGGAAGTCGTAGACGAGCCGGTTGACGAGCACGCGCTGGCCCACCTCGAGCGTCGGTTCCATCGACCCGGAGGGGATCTTGAAGGGCTTGACCGCGGCGGCCTGGACGCCCTCGGCGAGCGCCAGCGCGATCGCGATCGTCAGCACGAGCTCGAGCGCTTTGACCAACGGCGCAGGCAGACGCCCGAGCAGCCGCTCGCGCGCGCGGCGCGCCGCCTTGAGCGGGTTGGCGCCCGAGGTCTCGCCAGGCTCGCTTGACTGGTGCGCGGCCACGGCTAGTCGTGATGCGTCTCGCCGGCGGCGGCGGGCGGTCGCGACTCCTCGGCGAGCGAGGTGATCGTCAGCGCGCCGCGGGCCGAGGACTCGAGCACCTCGGTCGCCTCCTCGAGCGAGCGCGCGTAGAGCTCGACCAGCAGGTGCACGATGATGCGCGAGTCGTCCTCGTGCTTGTGGAAGCGCACGTGGGTGAAGAACTCCCGCACGCCGTGGTCGCCGAACGCCGCGTAGGAGAGCGCGTCGCCGGCCTCGGGCCCGGAGCAGCTCTCGACGTCTTCGGAGTCGACCGTCACCGTGCAGGAGGCGACCCATGGGGTGCCGGCGATCATCCGCTCCCAGCGGTCCTCGATCGGCTCGACGCGGCCGTTGTTGAAGCCGAGGTGGGGCTGGTCGTGCATGCAGTCCAGGCACTGCACGACCGCCTCCTGGAGCTCGTCGACGACTTCCGCGCGCTCACCGGTCTCGGGGTCGATCTTGTGGATGCCCTCGTAGTGGACCTGCACCTCGAGGTCCTGCGACCAGCAGCGGTAGCAGCGCAGCCAGCTGCGGGCACCGCCCTCCGTTCCCGGAAGCTCCATGCCGGCCATTCTAGGTCTGTTGGAGCCGGTCGCCGGAGCCAAGGCGGCGCCGGCGGCGAAACGGGGCGGGCGGCGTCCCCCGACGCCCCCCGCCCGCGGGTACCCCCGCCGTCAGTGTTTGCCTTTGTGGCCCTTCTTGGCCGGCTTGATCTTGACGATCCGGCTCTTGTTCGCCACCAGCGTCCCGCTCGGCGTCTTGATGGAGTACTTCAGCGTCAGGCGCACCCCTTTCTTGGAGATGCGCTTGAGCGCCTTTGACGCCTTCGAGTTCAGGTGGATCACCAGGGTGCCTTTGCCCGGTGCTTTGAGTTTCAGGGTTCCCGTGCCCAGCAGGACCGGCTTCTTCTTTTTCTTCTTCTTCTGCTCGCCCCTTCGGCGAGGAGGACCACTTCGCCGGCCGAGGCGATCGACGCCGAGGAGCCGAGGTCCGGGCCGGTGAGCAGGCTGCCGCCGATCGTGCACGGGAAGCCGCAGCTGGTCGGGATGTCGACTTCGGTGCCTTTGACCGTCCCGCCTTCGGCGAGGTCGGCGAGCGTCACGAGTTCCGAGGCTGCGCCGTATTTGGTGCTGCCCGCGCTGGCGGAATGGATCGCGTCACCGCCGTAGGTGGCGGTGATCGCCGGCAGCGCGCTCGCAGCTGTCGGTGGCCGGAACTGGACCGAGCAGCTCGAGGTGTTGCTCGACAGCGGCGTGGCGACGAGCGCACACGTGGTGCCGAGCGGGAACGAGCCGCCCGCGCTGCTCGCGAACGTCACCGTGCCGGTCGGGTTCGTCGGGGTGATGACCGCGGCGTCGCCGACGGTCGCGGTGCAGGTGTCTTCGGCCGTCGCGGTCACGAGGTTGCAGATCACCTGCGTGCCGGTCGCGTGCGTGCAGGTGCCGCCGCACGCTCCGGAGGTGACGATGCCGAGCAGCGTGCTCGCCAGCGCGCCGCTGCTGCCGTTCAGTGCCTGCCCGCCGGACAGCCCGGCCCAGTATTCCCAGTACGGGAGGTAGCCGTCTTCGGCGCCGAAGAACTCGACCGACTCGAGCGGCCGGCCGTCGGTCTTCAGCATCGTCGCGACGTTCCTGATCTGCACGTCGGTGCCGGGTTTCCACAGCGACCCGGGGATGCCGTCCTTGCCGGGGAATTCGTTGCCGGAATCGAACGGGTTCTTGAGCCATTTCGACGGGTCGAGTCCTTCGTTGAGCGTCGGGTCGTGGGGGATGTTGTCGGCGATCAGGACGATCTCCTGATGCGTGCCGGGCCTCCAGCCGACCGTCGGGTTCGTGTCGGCCTCGTACAGGGCGCGCCCGTAGCCTTCCGGCCCGTCGCCGCCGAAGCCGATCGTCAACGCGTTGATCGCGCCCGTGACGGCAGCGGTGTTGGCCGTTATCGGCTGGACGAGATGCCAGGCCTTTTCGGGGTTTTCTTCATATTCTTTTTCGGTCCCGAGGCGTGAATTTTTCTTCGAATTCTTTGACTTCGGTCGGTTCCGTCCACTTCGCCTGGCTCCCAGCCGGGGACGTCTTCGACCTGGGAGACGCCGAACTGGGCATCGGGCAGGGTGGCCTTCGCCTTTTCGATCACTTCGACGATCTTTTCCTTCGCTTCCTGGAGCTCGCCGCCCATCGAGCCGCTCGTGTCGAACACGAACATCACGTCGGTGTGTGGGGGCGGCGCCGCCGCCAGCGCCGAAGATGCCGACAGAGCGAGCCACGCGGTCGTCAGCGCCACGGCGGCGCCGAGCGCGACGAGCAGGCCTCGCAGGTTCCAGTGCGTCCACGATCCGTCCATCAGGACTTTCCTCCGATATTCCGTTACGGCCCCCCTGGGCCCCGCGTGCGCCCCCCGCGCGCCGCAAGCCTAGACCTAAAGCCACGCTTAATGAGGCGTCCTCGCCTCCTTGTACGCAAGATCGACGTAGACCGAGGCGGAATCGTTGGAGCTAGCCGAAAGTGAACGCGTAGCCGCTCACGCCGGGCGCGAAGCGCAGTGTCAGGTGGTGGCGCTCATCGCCCGGCAGCGACACGAGCGAGTAGAGCCGCTGGCGGCGCACCGTGACGGTCGAGCCGCGCACGTCGGCCCCGGCCTCGGCGGCCGCGATCGGGCGCCCGTCGAGCAGCACCTGCACCGGCAGCGGCCGTTCGCCGGGGGCCGAGAGCACCAGGTAGACGTTCTTGGCCTGGAACTCGACGTCGACTTCGGCGTTCGAAACCGCGGTCGCGGGCTGGCCCGCGATGTTCCACGTGCCGCTGTAGGCGAACTCGTTGAGCGGCAGTTCGCCGGTCACCGGCCCGCCGTAGTAGTGCGTGCCCGCGCGCGGCGGGTGCATCCAGCCTTCGGCGCGGTCGGTGCCGAGATAGGTCTCCGGGGTGGCGACTTCGGTCGGCACCACCACGCCGGTCGGGTGCCCGTGCCCGCCGACGCGCGCCCCTTTTTCGGCCAGCAGCGCGCGGATCGCTGTTTCGGTCTTGGCGTAGTCGCCCTCGCCGAAGGACGTGTAGCGCACGTGGCCGGAGGCGTCGATCAGGTAGTCCGCGGGCCAGTACTCGTTCCCGTAGGCGTTCCAGGTGCCCATGCGGTTGTCCTGCACGACGGGGTAGCGCAGGCCGAACTGGCCGATCGCGTCGCGCACGTTCGAGGCTTCCTTCTCGAACGGGAACTCGGGCGTCTCGACGCCCACGATCGTCAGGCCGTCGCGCCGGTAGGCGGCGTCCCAGGCCTTCAGGTAGGGCAGCGTGCGGATGCAGTTGATGCACGTGTAGGTCCAGAAGTCGACCAGCACGACGCGTCCGCGCAGGCCGATCAGCGGCAGCGGCTGCCCGCCCGGGGTGTTGAACCAGTCCTCGGTTTCGGTGAATTCCGGCGCCTGGCCGAGGTCGGGCAGGGTCCGCGCCGTCGCCAGCAGCGTCGATTGCGGCGCGCCGACGGCGGCCACCTTGACTGCGCCGGCTGTGCCGCTGCACGACGAGGAGCCGTTGGCCGGCGCGAAGCGCGGCCGGTGTCCGGTGATCTCGTGAAGGCGCGAGGTCACTTCCGAGGAGCACTCGAGCGACGCGCTCAGGTTGACGTCGGGGATCTTTTCGGCGACCAGCTGGTCGAAGTTGACGTCAAGGCCCGCGATGATCGCCACGGCGGTCGCGATCATCACGAGCCCGAGCGCACGTTGCAGAGCCGGCCCGCGGCCCGCCCGGCGCGCGCGCTCGACGAGCCGGCGCCCGCCCAGCGTCAGCGCGAGCAGCACGAGCGCCGAGCCGGCCGCGTAGGCGAGCGCCAGCACCAGCGTGCGCCCGGAGGCGGCGCTGACCGAGATCACGGCCGCGAGGATCGGGCTCGCGCACGGCGTGTAGACGAAGCCGAGCGCGCCGCCGACGAGCAGTCCCGACCAGAAGCCCTGGCCGGCGCTGCGCGGACCGAAGCGGGCCAGGCGCGACAGCGGCGCCTCCACGCGTGCGCTGAGACCAGGCAGGAACATCAAGAGGCCGAAGCCGAGCAGCACGGCGATCGAGAGGCCGCGGAGCGGGTCGCTGCCGAGGCCGACGCCGTCCACGACGCTCGCGACGCCGACGATCGTGACCGTGAAGGTGATCGACAGCCCGAGCACTACGCCGAGCGGGCGGCGCCGGCCGCCGACCGCTCCCGCGGACAGCAGCGCCGGCAACACGGGCAGCACGCAGGGGGACAGGGCAGTGCCCGCCCCGGCGAGAATCGCGAAGCCGATCAGGATGATCATCGGTTGTGCCTGTTGAGTCCGGCGCCGGAGCGAACCGTTACACGCGGGGCCCGCGCGTGCGCCGGTCGCGATTCGGACGCGGGGCGCGTCAGCCGGCGGCGGCGCGCAGCGTGGCCTCGAAGTCGGTCCGCGGGATCGGCCCGATGCACGGCGAGGCCGCCCCCGCGGCGCGGTAGCGCTCGATCCCCTCGCGGACGCCCGCGGCGTCGCCGACGGCCGTCAGCGCTTCGAGGAAGCCGTCGGAGATCGCGGCCTGCATGGCCGGCAGATCGCCGGCCGCGGCGTCGTAGGCGGCGATGTCGGCGCCGAAGCCGGTGCGGTCGATCATCGCGCGGTAGAACGGCAGCCCGAAGTAGGGGATCAGGTCTTTGCGCATCGCCTCGAACGCGGCCTCTCGGTCGGCCGTCTCGGCGCCGGGGACGGCGGCGACGACGTCGAAGCCGTCGAGCTCGAGCCCTGCGCGCCGGCGTCCCTCGGTCACCTCGGGGATCACGACCTCCTCGATGTAGCGCGGATTGCACAGCCACAGGATCACGCCGTCGGCCACCTCGCCGGCGAGCCGCAGCATGGCGGGGGACAGCGCCGCGATGTAGATCGGCAGTCGTGGCCGCGTCTCGATCCCTGCGAGGTGGAACTGGGTGTGCCACTTCTCTCCGGCCGGCGGGTCCTCGCCGCGCAGGATCGCGCGCACGATGCTCGCGTACTCGCGCATCTCGGCCACCGGGCGGTCGATGCTCTGGCCGTGCCAGGCCTCCACGACGGGGCGGTGCGAGACGCCCAGCCCGAGCGTCATGCGCCCGCCGGAGAGCTCGTCGAGCGTGGCCGCCGTCTGCGCCATCGTGGCCGGCGTGCGGGTGTAGATCGGCACGACGCCGGTCCCGACCCGGATACGGGTCGATGCCTGCGCGTACACGGCCAGCACCGTCAGCGAGTCGCGCCCCGCTACGTGGGTGGTGTAGACGGTCTCGTAGCCGAGCGAGTCGGCGAGCCGCACACGGTCGATCGCGTCCTTGAGCGAGCGCCCGGTCGAGACGAAGCAGCCGAGGGCCATCGCGGCAGCATATGGCCTACGGGCGGCGCAGCATCACGTAGACCGTCGCGATCGCGAAGGCGATCTGCCCGAAGGCGAGCGCCGTGCCGAGGTTGACGGCCCCGAGCGCGGCGGCCACGAGGCTCGCTGCCAGGAACGCGCCGAACATGATCAGCAGGTCGACCTTCACCCGCCGCCGTCCCCGCGTTCGGCCAGCTCGCGCTCGAGCTCCCGCACGAGCGCGGGGCCCGCGAGCGCCGGGTCCTGCTCGGCCAGCAGCGCTTCGGCGGCCGTCCGGCCGCCCAGCGCCCGCAATCCCCTGTCTCCGTGCTCGGCGGCGAAGTCGCGCAGCGCGCCCGCGCGGCGGGCGTGCGCGCGCCGCGCCGGCACGTCGGTGCTCCCGCGGTGCGCGGCCAGCGCGTCGGCCAGCTCCTCCACTCCGCTCGGCGGCGGCAGCGAGGAGACGGCGATCACGCGCGTCTCGCGCGAGCCGAGCGAGCGCAGCGCCGCCGAAAGGTCGCGCCTCGTGCGCATCGCGAGATCGCCGAGGTCGGCCTTCGTCACGACCAGCACGTCGGGGATCTCCATGATCCCGGACTTCAGGAACTGCAGCACGTCGCCGCTGGCGGGCTGCACCACGACCGCGACCGTGTCGGCGACGTCCGCAACCTCCGTCTCAGCCTGCCCGACACCGACGGTCTCGATCACGACCACATCGAACGCCGCCGCCAGCGCCGCGGCTGCCGCACGCGTCGGCTGGGCGATGCCTCCGAGGCGCTCGCCCGCCGCTGTCGAGCGGATCAGCACGTGGCCGTCGGAGGGGTCGAACTCGATCCGCGCGCGGTCGCCGAGCAGCGAGCCGCCCGTGCGCCTGGAGCTCGGGTCGACGGCGAGGATCGCAACGCTCTGCCCCCGTGCGCGCCACGTGCGAAGCAGAGCCGAGAGCAGCGTCGACTTGCCGGCCCCGGGAGGGCCGGTGATCCCGACCACGTGCCCGGGCGCCTCGCCGCCGAGCGCCGCCGGCGCCGTCTCGGACAGCAGCGCGGCCGCCTGCTCGCGGTCCGCCGGCGCGCTGCTCTCGAGCAGGTTGAGCGCCGCCGGTGCCGCGCTCAGGTCCCGCCGGCGCAGGCGCGCGCCGAGGTCGGCCCCCTCGCCGCTCACGCCCCGGCGTCGGCAGCCGAGCCGCCCACGGCGACGGGCTGTGCGCCGGCGGCGCCCGCCGGCGGCGCGGCCAGCAGCGCGAGGATGTCGCGCATGATGCGTGTGATGTCGAAGTCCTTCGGCGTGTAGACGGCGGCGACCCCGGCTTCGCGCAGCGGCGCGATGTCCTGCTCGGGGATGATCCCGCCGACCACCACCGGCGCCGTGACGCCCTTCTCGCGCAGCTCCGCGATCACCGCCGGGATCAGCTCGCGATGCGAGCCCGACAGGATCGAGAGCCCGATCACGTGCACGCCCTCCTGGAGCGCCGAGGCGGCGATCTGCTTGGGGGTCAGCCTGATGCCCTCATAGACCACGTCCATGCCTGCGTCGCGCGCGCGCACGGCGATCTGCTCGGCGCCGTTGGAGTGGCCGTCGAGGCCCGGCTTGCCGACCAGGATCTTCGGGCGGCGCCCGAGCTGCTCCTGCAAGCGCTCGACCTCGGCCTGCAGCTCGGTCAGCTCGGCGTCCCCCGGCGCCGCAGCGGCCTCGCCTACCCCGGTCGGGGCGCGGTAGCTGCCGAACACCTCGCGCAGCGTGCGCGACCACTCGCCGGTGGTGGCGCCGGCGCGCGCGGCGGCGATCGTCGGCTCCATCAGGTTCACCGAGCCCTCGGGCGCGCTCGCGGCCGCGGCGAGCGAGGCCAGCGCCTCGTCGACGGCCGCCTGGTCGCGCTCGGCGCGCCACGAGCGCACGGCCTCGATCTGCTGCGCCTCGAGTCCCGGGTCGACGACCAGGATCCCGCCCTCGGCGTCGGCCGTCAGAGGCGAGGACTCGGTCTCGGTGAAGCGGTTCTGGCCCACGACCACCTGCTCGCCCGACTCGATCCGGCGGATCCGCTCGCGGTGGGAGTCGACGAGCGCGGCCTTCATGTAAGGCACCGCCTCGACCGCGCCGCCGTGCTCGGCGACGACCGCGATCTCGGCGCGCGCGCCGCCGAGCAGCTCCTGGACGAGCGCCTCCATCACCTTCGAGCCCTCGAAGATGTCCGGGTACTCGAGGACGTCGGTTTCGTAGGCGAGCACCTGCTGGATGCGCAGCGACCACTGCTGGTCCCAGGGCCGCGGCAGCCCCAGCGCCTCGTTCCAGGCCGGCAGCTGGATCGCCCGGGCGCGCGCGTCGCGCCCGATCGTGACGGCCAGCGCCTCGAGCACGATGCGCTGCACGTTGTTCTCGGGCTGGGCCTCGGTGAGGCCGAGCGAGTTGACCTGCACGCCGTAGCGGAAGCGCAGGTGGCGCGGGTCCTCGACGCCGTAGCGCTCGCGGCCGAGCTCCTCCCACAGGATCGACATCGCGCGCAGCTTCGCGTGCTCCTCGATGAACCGCACGCCGGCGTTGACGAAGAAGGAGATCCGCCCGAACACCGCGGCCATGCGCTCCGGCGGCACCCGCTCGCGCGCCGCGTCGAGCACCGCGATCGCGTTGCTGATCGCGTAGGCGATCTCCTGCACCGGCGTCGCCCCCGCCTCCTGCAGGTGGTAGGAGCAGATGTTGATCGGGTTCCACTTTGGGACGTGCTCGACCGTGTAGGCGATCATGTCCGCGACCAGGCGCATCGACGGGCCCGGCGGGAACGCGTAGGTGCCGCGCGCGAGGAACTCCTTGATGATGTCGTTCTGGGTCGTCCCCTGCAGCTGCTCCTGCGCGACGCCCTGCTCCTCGGCGGTGACGATGTAGAGCGCCAGCAGCCACGCCGCCGTCGCGTTGATGGTCATCGAGGTGTTCATCTCGCCGAGCGGGATGCCGCGCATCAGCATCTCCATGTCGCCGCGATGGGACACTGGCACACCGACCTTGCCGACCTCGCCCCGCGCCAGCTCGTCGTCGGGGTCATAGCCGGTCTGCGTCGGCAGGTCGAAGGCCACCGACAGGCCCGTCTGGCCCTTTTCGAGGTTGCGCCGGTACAGCTCGTTCGAGGCCTCGGCCGTCGAGTGGCCGGCGTAGGTGCGCATCATCCAGGGGCGGTCCCGCTCGGGGAGCCGCGGTGAGTGCTCGCCGTCCATGCGCGTAATTGTACGGTCGCGCCGCGGTGTCTATCCTCCGGGCAATGGAGGAGACACTCGAGCTGCCGCGCGCCGTGGACCCCGGGAGCGGGCTCGGGGGCTCGTGGCGCGTGATCGTGCGCAACGACGACCACAACACGTTCGACCACGTGGCGCGCACCCTGTCGCGGTTCATCCCTGGCATCTCGCTGAAGCGCGGCCACGAGATCGCGAACGTGATCCACTCGGCGGGTCGCGCGGTCGTCTACAGCGGCCATCAGGAGCTCGCCGAGCACTACTGGGAGCAGCTGAAGGGCGCCGGACTGACGATGGCGCCGCTCGAGCAGGGCTGAGACGGTCCGGCCCCCGGCTCAGCGGGCCACGGTCAGGCGCAGCACCTCGCGCTGGAGCGTCCCGCTGCGGTCGACGCCCCCCGCGAGCACGGCGCCTTCGGCTTCCGGGGCCGCCGCGAGGTCCGAGAGCGGGGTGGGCAGTCGCCCGGCGACGGCGACCGTGCCCGAAGGGGAGACGTCGAGGATGCTCGAGTGCTGGGTGCCGTCTTCGGCGCCGCGGCCTCCGAGCACCAGTAGCGCGCCGTCTGCGGCGAGGCCGGGGGCGTGCGTCCGGCCGCTCGGCAGGTGGCCGATCCTCCGCACGCTCCCGGTCGCCGGGTCGAAGGAGTAGATGTCCGAGCTGGCTTCGACGCCGGACGTCCCGCCGGCGATCAGGATGCGTCCGCCGACGGCGCCCGCCGCGGCGTATCGCAGCGGCTTGGGAAGCGTGCCCGCGACGCGCGGCGAGCCGCCGGGCCGCCACGCGACGATCGTCCGCAGCGGTTCCTGACCGGTGTAGCCGCCGATCACGTACACGGTCCCGTTCAGCGAGACGCACGCGACGTCCGAGGAGGGGGTCGGCAGCGAGGAGACCTGTTCGGCCGTGCCGCCCGGCCTGATGTGCAGGATCGCGGAGAACGATTCGATGACGCCGCCGCCGAACAGGTAGACCTCGCCGCCGACCGCGGCCGCGCACGCGTCGTGGAGCTCCGTGGGCAGCGTGCCCGCGTGCGCTGCGCCTGCCGCGGAGAGCCGCAGGACCTCGCTCAGCGAGTGTTCTGAGCTTTCGAGCCCGCCCATCAGCAGCACGCCGCCGCCCGGCGCCGGCGCGCTCGCCGCGTCCTGCAGCGCGACCGGCAGCTGCCCGGCGGGCACGGCGGTGACGTGGATCGGCCCGCGCACCGGCGAACCCGCGCCGGCGGCGGTCTTCTTCGCGCTCGAGGCGGGGCCGCCCGAGCCGCCGCCGCTCGAGAGGAGCAGCGCGAGCGCCACCGCGGCCAGAACCAGCACCGCGGCCGCGGCGCCGCGGCGCCGGCGGACCGTCTGCTCCCGCGCGCGGCGGCGCCGCTCGGCCCTCTCCTGCGCGGGAGCGTCCAGCGCCTCGCTCCTAGGGGTGCACGACGGCCGCGTAGTCCGGCGTGCCGTCGGGGTTGAGTGGGACGAAGTCCATGCCGTCGGGCGTGTTCAGGTGGCCGTAGGCGGTGCTCGCCCTGTCGGTGTGGCCGTATTTCCACACGATCCTGTTGGTGCGAGGGTCGATCACGAGCACGCGGTCGCGGTAGTCGTCGTTGACCGCGATGTCGCCGTTGGGCAAAGGCATCGCGAGCGAAGGCTGGTCGAGGCGGCCGAAGCCGCTGGAGGGGCCGTAGCGCCAGAGCACGTGCCCACGGCGGTCCATGATCAGGACATGTCCCGGGTTCGAGTAGTCCGCGAGCAGGATGCGCCCCCCCGGCAGCGGCTGAGGGTCCGACGGGTAGCCGACGGGCGCTTGGTGCGCCCACAGCAGGCGCCCTTCGGGACCGATTTCGTCGATCCAGTTTCCCTGGATCTCGCTCACCATCACGCCGCCGCTCGGCAGCGGCGTGTCGCCGTTGACCGAGCCGAAGCGGTGCGGCGGGTCGTGCCGACATTCGGCCGCTGAGCCGTAGCTGCGCACGATCCGCTTGCCGCGGATGAACAGGATCCGGCAGTTGACGGCGTCGGCGACCGTGAAGGTGCCGTCGGGGAGCATGTAGGCGTCGTCGGGGGTGTTCACGTGCGTCGAGCCCGCACCCGGTTCGCCGGAATGCCCGAACAGCCGCTTCATCTGGTGGTTGCGCAGGTTGATCTCGACGATGTCGTGGTTGTCCTCCTCGTTGGAGATCAGCCATTCGCCTCCCGGCTCCACGAACGTGTCGTCGTCGAAGAAGAGGTGCCCGTGGTCGCCGGGCTGCGGGAAGCGGAAGACGATGTGCCCGTTCGAGTCGACGATCAGCACCCGGTTGTTGCCGCGGTCCGCGATCACCAGGTCGCCCGGCAGGCCGGTGCGCTGCGAGGCCGCGGCGTAGGCGGCGGCGGTCCCGGCGCTGGATTCGACCACGTTCCGTGGCGCCCACAGCGCCGCGAGGCCGCCCACGGAAGCCGGAGCCAGCGGTCCGCCGGGGAGGACCTTCTGGGTCGCCTGCCCGGACGGGGAGGAGCTCGGGGATCCGCGGTCACGGGAGCTCGAGCCACCCGCCAGGGCGATCACGAGCACGGCTGCCGCCGCGAGCGCCCCGGCCACGGACGCGGTCGCGATGCGGCGGCGGCGGCGCCTGCGGCGTGCCTCGGCGCGCCGCTCTACGCGGGCGCTGTGGTCGAGCCCAGGCGGTTGCTGCCCGCTCGTGTGCTGGTCAGCCATGTGCGTGAAGCTGCGGGAGGCCCGCGCAGGAGCGGAGTCTCGCACGGCGCGTCAGACCGCGGATGAGAAACCTCCGGCGAAGCCGGCTGCGATCGGCTAGGCGCTCTCGCCGACGCCCGCGCCGCCCGCGTGCGGGTGGCCGTTGGCTTCGCTCGCGCCGCTCGTGACCGGCGCCGGCGCAGCGATCGCGCCGCCGGCCGTCTGGTCCCACCAGCCGTAGAGCACCGGGATCTGGTACCAGCTCGAGTGGCGCGCGCGGAAGTAGACCATCTCGCGCCCTTCCCAATAGCGTTCCCAGTCGACTTTGTCCTCGAAGTTTGCGAACTGCTGGAACTTGTAGCGGTCGTCGCGAGCGCGGTAGACCGCGTAGGAGCTCGCGCCGTAGCGCAGCGCGACCGCGGCGATCTCGTTCAGCACCGCTTCGAAGCCGTCGCTGCGGAAGCCCGTGGCGTACCACGGGACTATCACTGTGCCGGCCACTAGGCGCCGACCTCCGCGTGGATCGCACCGGGGCCCTCGGCGGTCTTGCCCTGGCCCTCGGAGTCGGCGCCGACGAGGACCGCGATCTTGCCGAGGTGCTTGTTTTCGAGCATCAGCTGGTGGGCTTCGGCGACGCCCTCGAAGCCGAGCGTGCGCCACAGGACGGGGCGGATCAGACCGCTCTCGATCAGCTCGTTGGCCTTCATGCACTCGTACGCGTTGGCGAAGTGCGAGCCGAGGATCTCCTTCTGGCGCATCCACAGGTAGGCGACGTTGAAGTCGAGGTCGATCCCGGTCGTGCCGGCGCAGATCACGATTTTGCCGAACGTCTTGGCGGTGAACACGGATGTCGGGAAGGTCGCTTTGCCGACATGCTCGAAGACGATGTCGGGCGCGTCGCCGAGCAGCTCCTTGACGCGCTTGGCGAAGCCGAGCGAGACCTTGAAGCGTTCCTTCTCCTCCTCGGCGGTCTCGCCGCCGCGGCGCATCATGCCTGCGAACTCGCGGCGGTCGATGTAGTCGACCGCGCCGAGCCGCTTGACGAGCTCGCCCTTCTCGGCCGAGGAGACGACGCCCACGCAGTTGGCGCCGGCCGCCTTGCAGATCTGCGTGGCGAAAACGCCGAGCCCGCCGGCTGCGCCCCAGATCAGCACGTTCGCGCCGGGCTGCAGATCGCAGCGCGTGATCAGCATCCGGTACGCGGTGAAGTACACGAGGCCGTAGGAGGCGGCCTCCTCCCAGGTCAGCGCGTGGGGCTTCGGCAGCAGCTGCTGGGCCTGGACCTTGGTGAACTGCGCGAACGAGCCCCAGGTCGTCTCATAGCCCCAGATCTTCTGGGAGGGGGCGGCCATCGGGTCAAGGCCGTGCACCTCCGGGTCCTCGTAGGAGGCCTGGTTGCAGTGCACGACGACCTCGTCGCCCGGCTTCCAGCGGGTCACGCCCGCGCCGACCTTCCAGACGATCCCCGAGGCGTCGGAGCCGCCGATGTGGTGGCCGTACTGCGGGTGGTCGCCGTACTTCATCACCGACACGGGCTTGCCCAGCGCCGCCCACACGTTGTTGTAGTTGACCCCGGCGGCCATCACGCGCACGATCACCTCGAACGCGCCCGGCTCGGGCACTTCGATCTCCTCGATCTGGAAGGCGTCCTTGGGTTCGCCGAAGCGCTCCTCGCGGATCACCCACGCTGCCATCGTCGCGGGCAGCTCGCCCGGCTCGGTGTCGACGCTGGAGACTTGCTGAAGATCGATTGCCACGTGCTCTGAACCTCGTCTGTCGGGGATTGGCAGCCGAGCAATCCTACCCGCGTGCGGGCCGCGGGGACGCGCGCCCCAGGGGCGGCGGCGGTCCTCAGAGGCTCCTCAGGCGCCCGCGGCGGTCCGTGCCGCCTCGATCGTCGAGTGTGCGCTCACCTCGACGACGGTGCCCTCGTGCAGCCTGCACGCCCACGCCTCGCGCATCCGCACCTCGCGTCCGGCCAGGCGGCCGCGCAGCCGCAGCGACAGCAGCACGAGATCGCCCTCGGCGCGCAGCTCCTCGATCGCGGCGTCGAAGTCCTCGAAGGGGGCGAGCGCATCGCGCACGCACTCCTCGACGAGGGCGCCGGCGGCCTGCCCGTCCTCGTGCTCGCGCAGCGCAGCGCGCCAGCCGCGCTCGAGCAGCGCCCACCACATCCGCACCACGGCCGCGTTCTCAGCCGGGTCGGCCGTCGCCGGGGACGGCCGCGTGGCAGGCTCGAGGATCGCAGAGCTCACACGGCCAGCATCGGCAGGGGAGGGGGGAGCGCATTAGCGCCGGGGCGCGGCCGGCGGCGCTCCGGCGGGCCCGCCAGAGCGCCGCCGCTCGAGCACGAGCGCCTCGCGCCCGCCGTTCTCGGCGAGCCCGAGCAGCGCGTAGCCACAGCGGCGCAGGACGCCGACCGAGGCGCCGTTGCCGAGGTCGCACCGCGCCCTGACGGCGTCGAGGCCCAGCGAGTCGAGCGCCCAGCCGGTCAGCAGGCCGACCGAGCGCGCCGCGACCCCGCGCCCGCGCTCGGCCGCCGCCACCCAGTAGCCGATCTCGCCGGCGGCGCGCTCGCGCGAGATGTCGAACAGCGCGATCGCGCCCAGCACGTGCGCCTCCTCGGCGGGCTCGCAGATCAGCAGCCGCAGCGCGGTGCCGGCGGCGAGCTCGGCGGGCATCCGTTCCACGCGCGCGTGCACGGCGCGGGCGTCGAACGGCTCGGGCAGGTGGCTGAAGCGGCGGATCAACGGGTCGCGCGCGGCGGCGACGACGGCCCCTACGTCCTGCGCGCTCCAGGCACGCAGCGCGACGTGCCCGTCGCTCAGCGGCGGGTCCGGGGCCGCGAGCCGCTCCACCGCCCGCTCAGGCGCCGGGGAACGGCAGCTCGACGACCTCTGCGCCTGCGCCGCAGGACAGCGACACCGTCGCGCCGGGCTGCGCCTCGCGCCGCAGCAGCGCGAGGCCGATCCTTCCGAGCCGGGGGGAGTCGGCCACGCTCGTGAGCGTGCCGACGACCCGCTCGCCGAGCCGCAGCTCCTCGCCCGCGGCGGCCGGGCCATCGATGCGAAGGCCGCGCAGGTGGCGGTTAGGCTTGCCCTTGTAGAACAGCCGCGCGACCGTCTCCTGGCCGACGTAGCACCCCTTCGTGAAGCTGACGGCGCGGTCGTTCAGGCCGGCCTCCTGCGGGATCACGGTCTCGTCGATGTCGATTCCGAAGCGCGGCCGGCCCGATTCGATCCGCGCGCATTCCGCAGCCTGCTCGGCGATTAGCTCGGCGCCCCGCCCGCGCAGTGCGCCGATGAGCTCCTCGGTGCGAGCGGACTCGCACAGCACATCGACGCCCGCGTCGGTGCGGATCGCGAGCACCTCGATCCCGTCGATCTCGGCCGGCGTGTTCGAGTGCTCCTGCGGGCCCGGGTCCACGCCGAGGAGTGCCACCGCGCCCGGGCCGAGCAGCGACAGCAGCCCGCGCTCGAGCGTGCGCTTGTGCAGCTCGACGCCGTAGCCGACCTTGAAGCGGCGGATCATGTCGAACAGCGCCTGCAGCGCCCCGCGCTCGCAGTCGAGCAGCAGCTCGACCTCGCCCGCCTGCTCGCCCTCGACCGCAAGCACGCGCACGTCGCCGAGCATCTTGCCCTTGTGCGTCAGGAACGCCGCGTATCGCCCTTCGCCGGGGCTCAGGTCCGCGAGCTCATTGGTGACCTGCCCGTTGAGGAACTCGCGCGCGTCGGGGCCGCTCAGCGCGAGCTTGCCGCGCTCGGAGCGGTCGAGCAGCGCGCACCCGCGGGTGATGGCCGCGTAGTCGCGCTGCAGCGTGTCGGTCGGTGTGGAGGCCATTGGTTCGAGAATAGCCGCGCTAGGCTTGCGGCAGATGGGGCTCGCCGAGCACTTCCAGCGGATCGTCGACTCGCTGCCCGAGGACTGGACGGACCTCGAGCTCGACCTGCGGATCGCCGACGAGTCGCGCTATGTCGAGGCGGCCCTGTACCTCGCCACGTGCAACGCGCGGCCCTACTCCCACCACGACTGGCACTGGCGCGTGCTGGTCGCCCACAGCTTCGGCCACGCCGCCGCGGCCCCGGCGGTCCACAACGCGCTGCGACTGCTCGACGAAGCCGGCATCGAGGGCGAGCTCGTGCTCCGCGAGGAGCGCAGCGGGCGCGTCGAGGTGACGCAGATGTGGGGCCGGCCGCAGTCGGCGCGCGAGGAGTTCCGCCGGCTGCGGGCGCAGTAGCCGCGCGGCCGTGGCGCGCGCGCTGCTCCTCACGGCGGACCTGCTGTTCGGCTCGAACGTGCAGGGGATGCTCGCCGCGGGCGGTCACGAGGCGCGGCTCCTCGACGGCGAGGACGCGCTGCGCGAGGCGCTGATCGACTCGCCGGCGGATGTCGTGATCGCCGACCTCACGACGCAGGAGCTCGAACGGGTGCAGTCGGTGCGCGAGCTGCGCGAGGAAGGGCTGCTCGGCCGGGCACGCGTGCTCGGCTACTACTCGCACGTCGAGCCCGGCGTCCGCGCGCTGGCCGAGGGCGACGGGTTCGACCTCGTCGTCCCGCGCTCGCGCATGGCGCGGGAAGCCGCCGCGCTCGTGGACGGGCTCGCCGGCGGCTGAGCAGGCCGGCGCGTTCGTGCGCAGCCCGGCTCAGGCGCCCGCGCGCGCTGCCCGCTCGCGCTCGCGCTGCACCAGCGGGTGCTCGGGGTCGGCCCCCGGGCCGGGGCGCCCGACCGCGTCGCGCGCGCTCAGGCGCGCCCCGCAGCGCTCGCAGATGCGGTGCTCGTCGACCGCGCCGCCGCAGCCGCGATGCTCGATCAGGACCGCCGGGCCGCCCTCGGGCGTCGCGTAGCGGTCGCCCCACTTCATCAGCGCGACGATCATCGGCCACAGGTCGAGGCCCTTCTCGGTCAGCAGGTACTCGTGGCGCAGCGGGCGCTCCTGGTAGGGCACCCGTTCGATCACGCCGTGCTCCTGCAGGCGTGTCAGACGCGCCTGCAGCACGTTGCGGGCGATGCCGAGGTGCGACTGCAGCTCGTCGAAGCGGCGCAGCCCGAGCAGGATGTCGCGCACGATCAGCAGCGACCAGCGCTCGCCGACCACCTCGAGGGCGCCCGCGATCGAGCAGGACTGGTTCTCGTAGTCGTTCCGAAGCATCTGGATCCAGTGTAACGCGCCTGGGTTGCATGATGCAACCCCTGTCTGCTAGGGTCCGTTTCATCATGCAACGTAAGTGGCGCGTCTCTCTCATCGTCGTGGCCGGGGTGTTCATGTCGAGCCTCGACCTGTTCATCGTCAACATCGCGTTCCCGGCGATCGCCGAGCACTTCGGCGGCGCGTCGGTCGCCTCGCTGTCGTGGGTGCTGAGCGCCTACGCGATCGTGTTCGCGGCGCTGCTCGTGCCGGCGGGCCGCTGGGCCGACGCCTTCGGGCGCAAGCGCGCGTTCCTGCTCGGGCTCGGGGTGTTCGTGCTCGCGAGCGCCGCGTGCGCGGCGGCGCCGTCGGTCGGCGCGCTGGTCGCCGCGCGGGTGCTGCAGGCGGCGGGCGGCGCGCTGATGCTCCCGACCTCGCTGGGGCTGATGCTGCCGGAGTTCGCGCCCGAGAAGCGCCACGTGGCGATCGGGCTGTGGGCGGCGAGCGGCGGGATCGCCGCCGCCGCCGGGCCGCCGCTCGGCGGGCTGCTCGTGCAGATCGACTGGCGGCTCGTGTTCCTCGTAAACGTGCCGATCGGCCTCCTCGCCCTGTTCGCCGGCCAGCGAACCCTCACCGAGCGGCGCGAGCCCGGCGCGGGACGCCCCGACGTGCTCGGCGCGGGGATCCTGATCGCGGCCATCGGTGCGCTCGTGGTGGCGATCGTCAAGGGGCAGGAATGGGGCTGGAGCTCGCCCGCGGTGATCGCGCTGCTGGCCACGCCGGCGATCCTGCTGCCGCTGCTCTGGCGGCGCTCCGAGCACCACCCGACGCCGGTGTTCGAGCCGGCGATGCTGCGCGTGCGCCGCTTCGGCCTGGCGGTGGGCGGGTCGGTGATCTTCTTCGCGGGCTTCGGCGCGATGCTGCTGAGCGGCGTGCTGTTCCTGACCGGCGTCTGGCACGAGGAAGTGCTCATCGCCGGCCTGATGCTGTTCCCCGGTCCCGCGATGGCGACCGCGTTCAGCATCCCCTCGGCGCGGCTCGGGGCCCGCTTCGGCTACCGCCTGCCGGGCGTCGCCGGCTCGCTGCTGTTCGCCGCCGGCTCGGCCTGGTACATCGCGCGCACGGGGGACCGGCCCGCCTATTTCTCCGAGTTCCTGCCCGGCAACCTGATCACGGGCGCCGGCGTAGGGCTCGTGATCCCGACGCTGACAGGGGCGGGGGCCTCCTCGCTCGCGCCGGAGCGGTTCGCGACCGGCGCGGCGATCCTCACGATGGGCCGTCAGATCGGCGCGGCGCTCGGCGTCGCGCTGCTCGTCGCGGTGCTCGGCAGCGGCGGCTCGAGCGCCGCCGACTTCCACTCGACGTGGATGATCACCGTGCTGAGCGGGCTCGCCACCGGCGCGGTGCTGGCTGCGATCGGGCGCCCGGCGGCGGCGGGGGCCGCCTCGCCCGAGCTCGAGGAGCTGCTCGCGCTCGACCCGCTCGAGGTCCCCGAGCTGCCGGCCGGCGCCGCGCGGGAGGCGGCGTGAGCGCCGTCGGGCAGCGTCGCGCGCGCACGGTCGAATGGGAGGACCCGGCCACCCTCGCCACGATGGCGGCCGGGCTGCCGGGGCTCGAGATGATGCGCCGCCTGGCGCTCGGGGAGGTGCCGCCGCCACCGGTCGCGAAGCTGCTCGACATGGAGCTCGTCGAGGCGGGGCCGGGCCGCGCGCTGTTCGCGCTCGAGCCGGCCGAGTGGATGTACAACCCGATCGGTTCGGTGCACGGCGGTGTCGCGGCGACGGTGCTCGACTCGTGCATGGGCTGCGCGGTCCACACGACGCTCGAGGCGGGCGCCGGCTACACGACGACCGACCTGCAGGTGCGCTATCTGCGGGCGATGCGCGCCGGCGGCGGGCGCGTGCTCGCGGAGGGCACGGTCGTCCACAGCGGCCGGCGGACCGCCACCGCCGAGGGGCGGCTGTTCCTCGAGGACGACGAGACCGTCCTGTTCGCGCACGCCTCGACTGGCTGCGTGATCCTGCGCTGAGCCGGCGCGCGCCTCAGGCGGCGGCCATCGCCCCGGTTGCCGCGAACTCGCCGATCGCCCGCGCGAGCGCGTCCGGCTGGTCCTCGGGCGTGAAGCTGTAGGCGTCCTCGATCAGCACGACGCGCGCGTCGGCCAGCGCGGCCGCGTAGCGCCGCGCGTGCTCGGGATCGAAGACGCGGTCCTCGGGGCTCCACGCGAACATCACCGGCCGCGCGAAGCCTGCGATCAGCGCCTCGCCGGCAGCGTGCACGGGCGGCGAGCAGGCAGCGGCCATCACCTTCGCGGTGTCGCGCAGGATCGCCTCGTCGTGCAGGCACGGAAGCGCGTAGCTGTCGGAGACGCGCTCATCGATCTCGTGCTTGATCAGCAGGCCGTAGGCGGCCGGCGCGCGGCGCACCTCGCGGTCGCCGAGCGCCGCCAGCAGCTCGCCGAGCACGGCCGCGTCGGCGGCGGCGGCCGGCAGGCCGTCGAACGGCGGTGGCGGGAACTCGTCGTAGGGGGTCTCGCACGAGTTCAGCACGAGCCGCCCGACGCGCTCGGGGTGCGCCGCGGTGGCGATCTGCGAGTAGGCGCCACCCGAGTCGTTGCCGACGAGCGTCGCGTCCTCGAGCCCGAGCTCGTCGAGCACGCCGGCGATCAACGCGCCGCATCCGGCGGGGGAGAGGTCGCCGTCGGGCCGCACGGCGATCCGGTGCGAGCCGAGCGGGAGGTCGAGCGCGATGCAGGTGAACCGGTTGCACAGCTGCTGGACGACCGTGCGCCACATGTTGGCGTTCGCGAGCCAGCCGTGACAGAAGACGATCGGCGGGCCGCTGCCGCGCGTGAACAGCTCGAGCTCCCCGGCGGGGAGCGAGACGCGGGTGGCCTCGCCGAGCAGCTCCGAGCGCCACCGGTGCGCCATGCTCATGCCGCCACCTGCCGCTCGGCCGAGGGGAGCGCGGCGAGGAACGCGAGCAGCTCGCGGGCGAAGCCGGCCGGGTCGCTGGTGTGCGGGACGTGCCCCGTGTCGAGCACCGCGAGGCGGGAGCCGGGGATCAGCTTCTCGATCCGGCGCGCGACCGGCAGCGCGATCACAGGGTCCTTGCGGCCCCATACGAGCAGCGTCGGTGCGGCGATCGAGGGCGCCTGCGCGCGCAGGTCGTGCTCTGGGGAGACGAAGCTGCCCCACAGCTCGGCGACCGCCCGAACCCCGCCGGCGCGTCGCGTCGTGGCGATCGCGAGCTCGCGCGCCCGCCGGTCGGCTGCCGTGCGGCTGCGCATGTAGGAGGCGCTGAAGGCGGGATAGATCGCCCGCAGGAAGAGCGGGCGCGACATCAGCGCGCAGAACAGGCGCACGATCGGCGTGGTCGCCTGGAAGCCGCCGCCGTCGACGATCACGAGACCCCGCACCAGCTCGGGACGCCGGATCGCCGCGCGCGCGGCGGCGAAGCCCCCGACCGAGTTGCCGATCACGACGGCGCCGTCGGGCGCCAGCGCCGCCAGCGCCTCCTCGGCCACGCCGGCCAGTCGCACCACGCCACCGCCGCCCTCGCCGGCGGGCGAGTCGCCGTGCGCCGGCCAGTCGAGGGCGATCGTCCTCAGCTCGGGCCCCAGCGCGTCGCGGAGGCTGTCGTAGTCGCTTCGCTCGTGCGCGCCGCTGGGGAGCATCAACAGCGTCTGGGAGGGTGCGGCCTGTGGTTGCGCCGGGCCGCGTTCGTCGTACGCGAAGGCGCCGGTGGATGTCTCGATGAAGGAGGTCATGGGCGGGCACCATATCAGGTGACCGACCGGTCGGTCACCTAGATATGACCGGTCGGTCATCTAGGATCGGACGACGATGTCTTCGGCGACCGGAAGCGGACGATCGGCGAAGCGGGCCGCGCAGGCGGAGCGCTCCGGCGCCCGCACGCGCGAGCAGCTGATCGCCGCAGGGATCGCCGTCGCCGAGCGCGAGGGGCTCGCCGGGCTGAGCGTCAACCGCGTGGTCGCCGAGGCGGGGGTCGCCAAGGGGACCTTCTATGTCCACTTCCGGGACCGTGAGGCCTTCCTCGACGCGCTGCACGAGCGCTTCCACCGGCGCGTGCTCGAGGCCGCCGAGCGTGCCACGGCCGGGGTTCCGCCCGGGGCCGAGCGGTTGTGGCGCTCCTCGGAGGCCTACCTGGACGTCGCCCTGTGCGAACGGGCGATCAAGGCGCTGACGCTCGAGGCGCGCACCGAGGGCGCTCTGACCGCGCCGATGGAGGCGCGCCACGAGCGCCTGGTCGCGGCCGCCGTGCCCGGCTTCAGGGCGATGGGCTGGCCCGATGCCAATGCGGCCGCCCAGCTGCTGGCGGCGATGACCAACGAGATCGCGATCCGCGAGCTCGAGGCGCGCCGGCGGGTGCCGGCGGCGCGGCGCTCGCTGCGGCGTTTCCTGGGGCTGTAGGCCTCCAGATGATCTAGCTGGCCTGCGTCGCGCTGCCGCCGCCGAGGTCCGTGTGCTCGGCGGCGCCGGCCTCGAGCGGCACGATCGCGGCGTTCGGGCACGCGCGCGAACACGCGCGAGCGCTCGTTCATCAGCGGGTGAAGCGCGGCGCGGATCACCATCCCGTGACAGACGACGAGCGCCGGAAGCGCGCCCCGCGCGCACGCGGTCCAGGGCGGCCGCCACGCGCACCTCCTGCTCGGCGAACGACTCCCCGCCGGGGAACGCGAACGACGCGTCGGCGGCGGCGAAGCGGTCGAACAGCTCGGCTGCCTGCGCGCGCACCTCCTGGAAGCTGCGGTCGGTCCAGTCGCCTGCGTCGGTCTCCATCAAGCGCTCGTCCTCGACCGGCTGCAGGCCGATCCGCGCCGCGACGGCGTCGGCGGTTTCGCGCGCGCGCAGCAGCGGGCTGCACCACAGCGCGGCGAAGCCGTAGGGGACCGCCCGCTCGGCCAGCTCGAGGGCCTGCGCGCGACCCGTCTCGTCGAGCGGGATCTGCTGCTGGCCCTGGAAGCGGCCCTCGAGGTTGTAGGCCGTCTGCCCGTGCCGGGCGAGGAAGATCTGCGCGTCTGCCCCGCCGGCCCCGCGTGGAGAGCTCAGGAGCGGTCGAAGCGGTCGAGGTTCATGACCTTCTCCCAAGCGGCGGCGAAGTCGCGTGCGAGCTTCTCGCCGCCGTCGTCGCTCGCGTACACCTCGGCCAGCGCCCGCAGCTGCGAGTTGGCTCCGAACACGAGATCGGCGGAGGTCGCCGTCCAGCGCGACTCGCCGCTCGCGCGGTCGATGCCCATGTAGAGGTTCTCGCCCGAGTCGCGCCGCCATTCGGTTCCCATGTCGAGCAGGTTGACGAAGAAGTCGTTGCTCAACGCGCCGGGGCGCTCGGTGAGGACGCCGTGGGGGGAGCCGCCGTGATTGGCTCCGATCGCTCGCATTCCGCCCACCAGCACGGTCATCTCCGGCGCGGTCAGCCGCAGCATGAAGGCCCGCTCGAGCAGACCGTGCTCGAGCGCCAGCGGCTCGCCCGGGCGGGTGTAGTTGCGGAACGCGTCGACCGTCGGCTCGAGCACCGCGAACGACTCGACGTCGGTCTGCTCCTGGGAGGCGTCCGTCCGCCCGGCCGCGAAGCCGACCGCCACCTCGTGCCCGGCCTCGGCCGCCGCCTTCTCGACCGCGGCGCAGCCGCCCAGCACGATCACGTCGGCGAGCGACACGCGCTTGCCCCCCGGCTGGGCGGCGTTGAACTCCTGCTGGATCTGCTCGAGCGTCTGCAGCGCCGCGCCGAGCTCGCCGGGCTCGTTCCAGTCCCAGTCCTTCTGCGGCGCCAGACGCACGCGCGCGCCGTTGGCGCCGCCTCGCTTGTCGGTGCCGCGGAACGAGGCCGCCGAGGACCAGGCCGTCGCGACCAGGCGCGGGATGCTCAGCCCGGAGGCGAGGATCTGCTGCTTGAGCGACGCCGCGTCTGACTCGTCGATCAGCTCGTGGTCGACGGCCGGCACCGGGTCCTGCCACAGCTGCGGCTCTGCGACGTACGGGCCCCGGTAGCGCGAGAGGGGGCCCATGTCGCGGTGGAGCAGCTTGTACCAGGCCTTCGCGAACGCGAGCGCGAGCTCGTCGGGGTTCTCGTAGAAGCGGCGCGCGACCTTCTCGTAGTCGGGGTCGGCCTTCAGCGCCAGGTCGGTCGTCAGCATCATCACCGGAGACCGCTCGGACGGGTCGTGCGCGTCGGGGACGAGGTCGTCGGGATCGGGGTCCTTCGGCGTCCACTGCTTGGCGCCCGCCGGGCTCTGGGTCAGCTCCCACTCGTAGCGGAAGAGGTTGTCGAGGAAGTCGTTGTTCCACCTCGTCGGCTCGCTCGTCCAGGCGCCCTCCGGGCCGCCGGTGAGCATCCGCACGCCATTGCCGTTGATCTGCAGGCTGCCCTTCCAGCCGAGCCCCTGCTGCTCGAGCGGCGCGCCCTCGGGCTCGGGGCCGACCGTGGACGGGTCGACCGCGCCGTGGGTCTTGCCGAACGTGTGTCCGCCGACGATCAGCGCGACGGTCTCTTCGTCGTTCATCGCCATGCGGGCGAAGGTCTCGCGGATGTCGACGGCGGCGGCGAGCGGGTCGGGGTTCCCGTTCGGGCCCTCCGGGTTCACGTAGATGAGGCCCATCTGCACCGCGCCGAGCGGCTTCTCGAGCTGCCTTTTGCCGCTGTAGCGCTGGTCGCCGAGCCACGCGTCCTCGGGACCCCAGAAGATCTCGTCCGGCTCCCAGATGTCCGGGCGCCCGAAGCCGAAGCCGAACGTCTCGAAGCCCATCGTCTCCATCGCTACGTTGCCCGCGTAGACGAGCAGGTCGGCCCAGGAGATCTGCCTCCCGTACTTCTGCTTGATCGGCCACAGCAGCCGCCGCGCCTTGTCGAGGCTCGCGTTGTCGGGCCAGCTGTTCAGCGGGGCGAAGCGCTGGGCTCCCTGGCCGCCCCCGCCGCGGCCGTCAGCGATGCGGTAGGTGCCCGCGGCGTGCCAGCTCATGCGGATGAACAGCGGGCCGTAATGGCCGTAGTCGGCCGGCCACCAGTCCTGCGAGTCGGTCATCAGCTCGACCAGGTCGCGCCGCAGCGCCTCGAGGTCGAGCCCTGCGAACTCGCGCGCGTAGTCGAAGTCGGCGCCCATCGGGTCCGACAGCGGCGAGTGATTGTGCAGGACGCTGAGATCGAGCTGGTCGGGCCACCAGTCCCGGTTGCTCCGGGGACGGTGCGCCTGGGGGGTGGGGCTCGCGATCGCCGGGTTCTCGCTCTCGCTGACGGTGTCAGTCATTTCGCTCCTCTCCTCGAGCTGGTTCTGGTGGGGGCTGATCCTGCCGACGCGGCGCGGTCCGGCCAGCGGTTCCAGTAGATCACCTCTGCCGCTGCGACGGCGTGCGACCCGGCCGTCCGCCGGGATCTTGCCCGGGCTCCGGTCTGTCTAGCGGCGCCGCGAGCGTTCGCCCGGCAGGCGCACGGTGCGGCCGAGGGACTCGTAGTGGCAGTCGGCCTCGCGCCAGCGATCGGGGTCGCTCTCGACCCGGCGGACCGCTATCTCGGGGCTGGCGTCCGTGAGCCGCCCGCGGGCGCGCTCCACCATCGTGTCCGCGACGGTCGAGGTGGTGCCGAGGCAGGCGGCCAGGCCGTCTGTGCCGAGGCTGCGCGCGAGCTCGAGCACGATCTGGTCGCGCTCGCGGCGCAGCTCCACCTTCTCGCGCTCGCGCGCCAGCGCGCGAGCCGCGCGCCCGCGTCCGCCGGCTACCGCGCTCCCTCGCTGTCCCGTCCGTGGCCTGTCCCGATCCACGCGCGCAGTATGGCCCGAGCGGCGGACGTCGTGGGTGCGGATCCCGGTGTTTGCGGCCCATACTTGGCCCGTGACCTCAGCGCTCGTCCTGATCGGGGCGCCCGGCGCCGGCAAGTCGGCGGTCCTCGACGCGCTCGCGACGCTGCTCGAGCTCGAGCACCTCGAGCACGGCGCGATCGAGAGCGAGGAGCTCTCGCGCGGCTCCCCGCCGCTGCCGGGCGAGGCGTGGATCGAGCAGCTCGCGCTCGCGCTGGCCGCGCAGCGGCGGGCGGGGCGGCGGCTGTTCCTGATCGCGGCCACGACCGAGACCGAGCAGGAGCTGCGCGGCGTGCTCGCGGCGGCCGCGGCCGACCGCTCGCTGGTCGCGTGCCTGACCGCGCCGGGGGAGCTGCTCGCGAAGCGCCTGCAGCGCCGCGAGCCCGACCGCTGGCCGGGGAAGCCCGTGCTGATCGCCCACGCCCGCGGGCTGGCCGCGGTGGTCCCGTCGCTGCCGGGGATCGACCTCTCGATCGACACCGACGGGCGCGAGGCACAGGATGTGGCCCGCGAGGTGCTCGAGGCGATGCGCCTGCGGGGCCTGGCCTAGAGCCGGGTGACAGCCTCGATGTTGTGGCCGTCGGGGTCCAGAGCGAAGGCGGCGTAGTACCGCTCGGAGTACTGCGGCCGCGGCCCGGGAGCCCCGTTGTCGGTGCCACCGGCGGCGAGCGCGGCGGCGTGGAACGCCTGCACCTGCTCGACGCTCTCGGCGCCGAACGCCACGTGCACCGGCGCGCCGACCGGGTAGGCGGTCGAGATCGCGAACGGGTGCCCGCTCCCGTCGCCGAACTCGACCTCCTGCGGGAGCACCTCGCTCGTGTTCGTCTCGGACAGGCCGAGCGGGGCGAGCGCCGCTTCGTAGAAGGCGCGGCTGCGCGCGAGGTCGGAGACGCCGACGGTCAGGTGATCGATCGCGCCGCGCTTCTCAGCCATCACGGCTCCGGCCTCATCCTGCTGCCCGGCACCCAGCCCTCGGCGCCGTCGCCGACCGGCTCCACGACGCTCGCCCGGAAGGGAGCGATCAGCCGAGGAGCATGTCCGCCTCGAGCTGTTCTTCGTCGGTCTGGGTGCCGGAGATGCTGAGCCCGCCTTCCGCCGGCGGCGCAGCGCCGATCGAGACCATCGGCACGGGGCACGTTGGGCCGGGATACGTTTCTCCGGGTTCGGTGAGCGTTTCCCGGCAGGAGGGTGTCTGGATCCCTTCCTTGCCCACCTTCATCTGGAGCGTTTCGCTGGTGAGCATCTTGTCGCGCTTGAGTTGGTGCAGGACCCCTCCGGTGACCAGAACGCTCGTGGAGCCGCATTCGAAGCTCGCCAGCGTTTCGCCCACGACCGGCGTCCACTGGATCAGCTCTTCGCCCCAGGTTTCGCGCTTGCCCACCGTCAGCAGCCCTTCGAGCGCTGCGAAGCGCACCACGCCTGCCGCTTCGCCGGCTGACTGGCACGAGGACGAGCCCATCCGGCAGCCGCTCAGGACCAGCTCGACGCTCTCGCTCGCGACGCCTGTGAAGGTGCCCGCGGTGTCCGAGGAGGAGCACGCCACGACCGGACTCGCGTGTGTCCGCGGCGAACCGCTGTACTGGTAGAGGTCGGCGCTCCCCGAGGCGCTGAAGCCGGTCTTCGACCCGGGTCCGGAGACCCAGTGGTACCTGGCCCCGGAGGCGACGCGTTCGGTGCAGCCCGTGTCTTTGAAACCAGGACCGGATTCGCCCCTCGCCGCCCTCACGCAGTGACCGAATTCCGGCGGCGCGTAGCGGTAGGCGCCGGCCGGCGCGGCAGCCACGGAGAGCACGGCGGCCGCAGCGAGTGCCGCCCGCCCGAACGGTGCGAGTCTCATCCTCGATCCTCCCTCTGGGTCCCATGCGGCACCCCTCTCTCCGGGCGCCCCCTGCGCGCCAGCATAGACCGACCCGCCCGAATCGGTCAAGGCGCTCGCCGAGCTCCCTGCCCGGCGCCCGGCCGCCACTCGGTTGCGTCATAGAATCCGCCCATGCGCCGCAGGGTCACCTTCTCGCGCAACCTGACGCTGTCGCTGTCAAGGACCTGCCGCTGCTACTGCAAGTACTGCGCTTTCGCGACCCACAAGGCGCATCTGCACTCGCCCGAGGAGGTGCTCTCGATCCTCGACGGCGCCGGCCGCCGGCGCGTCAAGGAGCTCCTGGTGCTGACCGGCGAGCGCCCCGAGGTCAACGCCGAGGTCAGCGCGCGGCTCACCTCATACGGGCACGAGGACTTCACCGCATACGTCGTGTGGGTCTGCGAACGCGCGCTCGAGCGCGGGCTGCTCCCGCACACCAACCTCGGCGTGCTCTCGGCGCGCGACCTCGCGCGGCTGCGCGAGGTGACCGCATCGCAGGGGCTGATGCTCGAGTCCGTCTCCGAGCGGCTGATGGAGACCGTGCACGCCGGCTCGCCGACCAAGCACCCCTCGAAGCGTCTCGAGACGATCACGGCCGCCGGTGAGCTGCGGATCCCGTTCACGAGCGGGATCCTCGTCGGGATCGGCGAGTCCGAGCAGGAGCGTATGGCCTCGCTGGCGGCGATCGCCGAGGTCCACGACCGACTCGGGCACATCCAGGAGATCATCCTCCAGAACTTCGTTCCCCATCAGCGCTACTACGGGCAGGAGCCGGCCGAGATCGCCGACGCCGCGGCGCGCGAGTACTGGCGCACCGGCGTCGCCGGGCACCGCCCCGAGCTGCCGCTTCCCGACTGGGCTTCTCCGATCGAGATCGACGACATGAAGCGGCTGATCGCCGAGGCCAGGCGGCTGATGCCCGACGTCGGGATCCAGGTGCCGCCGAACCTCGCCGACTGGTGGGGCGAGCTCGTCGCCGCCGGCGCGACCGACCTCGGCGGGCTCTCGGCGAACGGCGATCACATCTCGCCCGAGCACCCGTTCCCCTCGCCCCACCAGGTGCGCCGCGAGCTGCAGCGGGAGGGCTACGCGCTGACCGAGCGGCTGTGCGTCTACCCGGAGTACATCGACCAGGAGTGGGTCGCGCAGGGCGTGCTCGACACGATCAAGGCCCGCTACTGGTCGTTCATCCCGCGCAGCGGCTCCGGTCGCAGCGACCCGCCAACGCCGATCGCGCCGAGCCTCGTGCCGGGGGCGATCCGGCGAGCCGGCGAGGGCCGCGCGCTGACCGAGCAGGAGCTGACCGCGATGTTCGCCGAGACGCGCCCCGAGGCGATCGAGGAGATGCGCCTGGCCGCCGACGAGCTGCGCGCAGAGCTCGCGGGGGAGACGGTCACGTTCGTCGTCAACCGCAACATCAACATCTCCAACGTCTGCACGGTCGGGTGCGCCTTCTGCGGCTTCGGGCAGGGCAAGCGCTCGCCGGACGCCTACCAGCACGACGAGCAGGACTTCGTGCGGCGCATCCACGAAGCGATCGACTACGGCGCGACCGAGCTGTGCATCCAGTCGGGCATCCATCCCGACTGGTCGCTCGAGGACTACCTCGGCTGGCTGCGCCTCGCGAAGCAGACCGCGAGCGCCGCCGGGACCGAGCTGCACCTGCACGCCTACAGCCCGATGGAGATCGCGCACATGTGCGACATCTCCGGGCTGCCGCCGGCCGAGGTGTTCGCGCGCCTCCGCGACGCCGGACTCGGCTCGACTCCGGGGACCGCCGCCGAGGTGCTCCACGACGGCGTGCGCGAACGGATCTCGCCGAACAAGCTGCCGGTCGCGCGCTGGGTGGAGATCATCGAGGCTTCGCACGCCGCCGGCCTGCGCTCGACCGCGACCGTGATGTTCGGGCACATCGAGGAGCCGTGGGAGCTGGCCGAGCACATGCGCGTCGTGCGCGGGCTGCAGGAGCGCACCGGCGGGATCACCGAGTTCGTGCCGCTCTCGTTCATCCCCTTCCAGACGCTGCTCGGGCGCACGCACGGTGTGCAGGAGATCTCGCGCGAGGAGAACCTCAAGCACACCGCCGTGTTCCGGCTCGCGCTCGGCAGGACCGTGCCGAGCCTGCAGGCCAGCTGGGTGAAGATGGGCCTCGACGCCGCGACCGAGGCGCTCTCATGGGGGGTCAACGACCTCGGCGGCACGCTGATGGAGGAGTCGATCAGCCGCCTCGCCGGCAGCTACCACGGGGTCAAGCTCGACCCCGACCAGCTCGTCGCCGCGGCGCACGCGGCCGGCCGGCCGGCGGCCGAGCGCACGACGCTCTACGACCTCAGGCGGCGCTACCCGCTCCCGGCCGACGGGGGCGAGTGGGCGGTCGAGGCGGCGGCCGCCGTCTAGGCCGCGGGCTCCGCTTCCGCGCCCTGCCGGCGCGAAGCCCGGACGAGCTCTAGCCCGCCGGCTCCGCCTCGCCGCGCTCGCGCGCGAACTGCCCGTGGAAGCCGAACGGGATGTGGTGCGGGACCTCGGCGCGCGCGAGCTCCGAGAGGTCGTGCGCGTCGAGCACGAGCAGGAACGAGCGCTCGCCGGCCGCGTCGAGCACGACCGACAGCAGCACGCCCTCGTCCTCGCCGGCGGCGCCGGGCTCGGCGACGAACACCGGCTCGCCGGGGTAGCAGCCGGCCGCCGACCAGCTGAGCGTCTCGCCCGAGTCGACGTCGACCTTCGAGATGCGTTCGAGCCAGCCGCCCGCTCCGGTGCCGTTGCCCCACACGTAGCGGTAGGGGCGCTCGTGGTGGCGCGCGTAGTTGATGCGCGGCAGCTCGAGGTCCTCGGCGGCGAGCCGCTCGGCCTCGGCGCGGGCGCTCCCGGGCCTCAGCCGGAAGCGCGTCAGCGTCGCTCCGCGCACCGGCGCGCCCTCGCGCAGCCGCTCGAGGTAGAGGTCCGAGACGATGCCCGCGTCCGGGTAGGCGCACAGGTCGACGACGACCTCCTCGCCGCGCTCGAAGGCGTTGACGTGGTGGAACGCGAAGCACGCGTCGGCCTCGATCGTCGCGGCGCGCTCGCCGCTCGCGCGGTCGATCAGCGTGAAGCGGGTCCCGCGCTCGGGCTTCCAGCGGTAGTTCTCGATGTACGGGCGGCCCGAGAGCACGAGCGACAGCGGGTTGACGACGAATGGGAACTCGGCGAGGACCACCCACCGCTCGGTCAGGCCGAAGGAGTGCATGTAGGCGGGCTGCTTGACCGGCAGGCTCGCCAGGACGCGCGGCTCCGCGGCGGCCGGGTCGAGCGAGAAGAACCGGTAGCTGCTGCGCGGCCCGAGCTTCGCGGCGTAGTTGATCATGCCCCCGCTCGCGCGGTCGAGGTGCGGGTGCGCGGTGGTGAGCTCGCCGGGCGCGCGGTAGGGGGCGACCTCCGCGGTCTGCAGCGTGCGCGCGTCGAACTGCACCGGGATCGGCGTCTCGGTCATCGCGATGAAGCGCTCGCCGAGCTTCGCGACGTTGACGTTCGCGTTGTCGGAGATCGCCTCGCCGGGCGCGAACATGCTCTGCACGCGCTTGAACAGCGAGCGGCACGGATCGGTCGCGAACTCGCCGTAGGCGATCCGGCCGCGCTCGCGCGCGGCGCGGTAGGCGCGGCTCTCGAGGTAGCGGTTGCCGTAGGAGACGCGCCCGTCGCCGATCGTGAACCGGTGCAGCATCGCGAGGCCGTCGAACCAGTGGCGCATCTTGGTCTCGCCGACCTCGAACCGCGCTGGGCCGGTGCGCAGCAGCGAGCCCCTTATCCAGGGCGGGAGCTCGCCGCTCAGCGGCAGCTCATCGAGCGTCGTCTCCTGGTCGAGCGTCGCGAAGCCGAGGGCGGGTGTGGAGCGGGTTGCGGCGGGCGCGGACATCGATCATTCTCCTTGCATCGTTCGGACCGAACGATTCGTACCGTAGTATAGGGTTGAGAAGATGTCAAGCGAACCGCGCCTCACGGAGACCTCCTACATCGTGCTCGGGCTGCTCGAGCAGATCGAGCCGGCCACCCCGTATGACCTCAAGCAGCTCGCGCTCCTGAGCACCGTCAACTTCTGGACCGTGCCGCACACGCAGATCTACACCGAGTGCGGGCGTCTCGCCGAGGAGGGCCTGCTCGCCGAACAGCGCGAGCAGTCCGGCCGCCGGCGGCGCATCTACACCCTCACCGACGCGGGGCGCGCGGCGCTCGCGAGCTGGCGCGAGGACGCCTCCGGCGGCCTCTACGAACTGCGCGACGTCGCGACCCTCAAGCTGTTCTTCGGTGCCGACCCCGCGACACTCGCAGCCGAGCAGGTGGACGCACACGAACGGCGCCTGGCCGAATACGAGCAGCTGCTCGCGGGGCTACAGGACGCGCCGCAGGGCTGGCGCCTCGCGCTCGAGCTCGGGATCGGCCACGAGCGCGAGTTCATCCGCTTCTGGTCGGGGCTGGCCGGCGACGGGGCCGCGCCCTAGCGGGGCAACTCGCCGCCCGGCGGGTGGCGACGGTGTCGCTGCTGATCCTCGCCGGGCGGGCGCCCCGGCGCGCGGCGCCGGCTAGAGGAACAGGTCCTCGCCGGGCGGGCGCTGCAGCGCCGCCGCGCCGGGTCCGTCCTCGGGGCCGACGAAGCGCTCGAGGCCTTCGAGCACGACGACCGGCTCGCGCGAGTCCTTGGCGCGCGCGAGGTCGGCGGCGGCGGCGGCCGCGTCGGCGATCGCGAGCCAGGTGGCGCGCAGCTCGATCCCCTCGGCGTCCGTGCGGCCGCGCCAGTCGTCGAGCGGCGTCATCCCGGCGAGGCCGATCGCGACGTCGACCTGGCCGTGGCGCCACGCCCGCCCGAAGCTGTCGGTCACAAGCACCGCGGGCGCGGGGGCGCCGCCGAGCTCGGCCAGCCGCCGGCGGATCGCGCGTGCCGACCCGTCCGGGTCGCGCGGCAGCACGATCACGCGCTCGAGCCCGCCCGTGCCGGCATTCGAGACATCGACGCCGGCGTTGGCGCACACCAGCCCGTGGTGCGTGCGCGAGATCAGCACGCCACGCTCGGCGCGCAGCAGCTCGGCCGACTGGTCGAGCACGACCTGCACGACGCGCGCGTCCCTGCCCTGCTCGACGGCGAGCCGCACGGCCTGCGGCCCTGGCGCGACTCCCGCCAGCTCGACCACAGCGCCCTCTGCCTTCGACACGGCCGTGTGCGCGATCGCCACCACCGCGCCTGCCGGCGCGGGCGCGCCGGCGAGCGCCCGCACGATCAACTCCGCGAGATCGTCGCCGGGGCCCACCTCCGGGATCCCGGCGAGGGCCCGCGCGCGCAGCTCTGCCATCGCCCGCTAGGCGCCCGCCGCGAGCGACAGCTCGGCGGCGAATCGCTCGGCGCCGAGCACGGCGCGGGTGTTCGCCGCCAGCGCGCCCGCCGCCGGCAGCGCGGCGCGCAGCGCGGCGAGGTCGGCGCCCGTGTCGACGTCGAGCAACAGCGAGGGCAGCGGCTGCACCCGGCACTCAACGCCCGCGGCGATCGTCAGCTCGCGGTGGCGCTCGCAGCTGCCCGGGCCGAAGCTCGGCTCGATCGCGCCGGGTGGGTGCAGCAGCAGCCCGTTGGTGCCGGTGCCGTGCCGGTCGGGCACGATCACGACCTCCGGCCCGGAGCCGGCATGACCCGCGAGCAGCGCTCCGAGCTCCGCCGGGTCGAGTGCCGGGCAGTCGCCCGGCACGCACAGCACCCGCTCGCAGCCGTCCCCGAGGGCGCTCGCCACACCGAGCAGCGCTGCCGCGGACTGGCCGCGCTCGCCGTCGTCGCGTACGACCGCCGCGCCGTCTGCGCGCGCCTGCGAGGCGACCTCCGCCTCGCGCGTGACGACGATCGTGCGCTCGACCGCCTCGGTGGCGGCGAGCGCCGCCAGCACGTCGGCGACCATCGCCCGCGCGAGTGCCACCCGCAGCGGGTCGGCGACGGTCCTGCCGAGACGCTGCTTGGCGCGGGGGAAGCTCTTGACGGGCAGGATCGCGGCGGTGCGCACGGCTCGGGCAGAGCCTAGCTGTCGCGTGTGCGCATCCCGAGGGCGAACGAGACCGTCGCACGCGCGAGCGCGACGCGGGCATCGGGCCCGTCCATCAGGGTCTCGGTGCGGCGCGTGTGGAGGGCACCCGCTCCGGCGGCGAGCTCCTCGTCGGCGATCAGGCCGTCGATCACGCCGGCGTAGGCGGCCGCCACGCCGGCCGCGCTGCACTCGTGCCCGGCGTGGCGCATGAACGCGGCGGTCGGGCCCTTCAGCACCTCGCCGCCGACGATCGGGCTTACCGCCACGACCGGCGCCGGCGCCTCCCGCAGCGCGCCCGCCATGCCCGGCAGGGCCAGGATCGGGCCGATCGAGACGATCGGGTTCGACGGGCCGATCACGATCGCTTCGGCGGCGGCGATCGCGGCCAGCGCCTCCGGCGCGGGGGCGGCGCGCTCGGCGCCGCGGTACTCGACGCCGTCGACCGGGCCCTCGCCGCGCAGGCGGATCATGAACTCCTGAAAGCCGTGCCATCCGCCGCCCGGGGTGCGAGACCCAGGTCCGCACGGGGTCCTCGCTCATCGGCAGCACACTCGCGCGCTGGCCGATCGATTCGTTCAGGCGCGCAAGCGCCTGCGCGGCGCTCGCCCCCTCGGCCAGCAGCCGCGTGCGCTCCATGCACCACGCCAGGTCGCGGTCGCCGAGGTTGAACCAGACCTCGACGCCGAGCTCGCGCAGGCCGTCCATGACCGCGAAGCTGTCGCCGCGCAGGCCCCAGCCGCGCTCGTCGATCAGCTCGGCCAGCCAGAACGACACCAGGTCGGGGTCGGGCGAGACGCGCGCGCCGTAGATGTCGATGTCATCGCCCGTGTTGGCGATCACCGTCAGGCGCTCCGGGCCGAACGCCTCGGCGATCCCGAGCGCCAGCTTCGCGCCGCCGGTCCCGCCCGAGAGCAGGACGATCCCGCCGCCTCCCGTCGCGCTCACTCCCAGAGCGCGTCCGGCAGCCCGCTGAGGCGGATGCCGGCGTGGGCCTTGTAGCGCGAGTTGACGGCGATCAGCAGCGCCGTCAGCGACTCCGCGGTGCGGGCCATCTCCAGGCGCCCGCAGTCGACGCAGCGCAGACCCGTCGATGCGCTCGATCAGCGCCGCGGCCTCGCGCTTGTCGGCGCGCGAGTCGCCGCACACGAGCACATCCTGTTCCAGCGGGTGCTCGAGGTCGGTGAGCGAGGCGGCGCTGACGGTGTGCAGGGCGGAGACGACGCGCACGCCCTCGGGGACGAGCTCAGCCGCCTGCTGCGCGGCCGAGCCCTGCCACACGCCGAGCATGCGCGTGGGCCTGCCCGCCGACGGCTGCCGCCAGCGGCACGGTCGCGTCGATCAGCAGCTGTCCGGGCGCGAGTGAGTCCTTCAGCTCGGCGAGCGTCTCGGGCCTGGTTGCGAACGGTACGCTCAGGATCACGACCGGTGCGGCGCCCGCGCAGCCGGCGTTGTCGTGGCCCGTGAAGGTCCCGTCGGGCGCGACGCGCTCGTGCGCGCTCGGCGGTCTCGTGCGGCGCGCGAGAGCTCGCGCGAGCCGATCGCTATCGGGACGCCGGTGCGCGCCAGGCGCAAGGCCAGGCCGAAGCCGAGGGCGCCCGAGGCGCCGATGATCGCGACTGGGTCCGGGGGGCTCGACGGCACGGCGGCCGAGTATAGGGTCGCTTCCCGAGCAAGGCTCCCGCCCTCGCGTGCCGAGGCGCCGTGGGTGCGCCCCCCACCGGAAGTGCGCGGCCCCTAGACTCGCTCGCGTGTGCGTGGTGACCCGGGTGAGGCCGTGAGCGAGCTGCCCTCGGAGGTGAGCATCCGCGAGGTCGGTCCTCGCGACGGCTTCCAGAACGAGCCCGAGGTGATCCCGACCGCCGCCAAGGTCGAGCTGATCGACGCGCTCGCGCGCACCGGCCTGCGCCGCCTGGAGGTGACCAGCTTCGTGCGCGCCGACGTGATCCCGCAGCTCGCCGACGCGGCCGAGGTGCTGGAGGCGATCGACGTCCCCGCCGAGGTGAGCGTGTCTGTGCTGATCCCCAACGAGCGCGGGCTCGACGCGGCGCTCGCGCTGCGCGAGCGGGCCGGCGGGACGCGCGCCGCGTTCGACGAGGTCAACGTGTTCCTGTCGGCCTCGGACACGCACAACCGCCACAACGTGAACCGCTCCGTCGAGGAGTCGCTCGCCGGACTCGAGCGCGTGCTCGCCCGCGCCCGCGCCGAGGGCCTGCGCTGCGAGGCCGTGATCGCGACCTCGTTCGGCTGCCCCTACGAGGGCGAGGTGCGGCCCGAGCGCGTGCTGGCAATCGCTGCGCGCCTGCGCGACGCCGGCGCCGAGGAGATCGGCTTCGGCGACACGACCGGGATGGCGAACCCGGTGCAGGTGCGGAGCTTCTTCGAGCGCGCGCCACAGCGAGCTCGGCGCCGGAGCCGTGGAGCTGACGGCGCACTTCCACAACACGCGCGGGCAAGGGCCTCGCGAACGTGCTGGCCGCGCTCGAGGCGGGCGTGCAGAGCTTCGAGTCGAGCTTCGGCGAGCTCGGCGGCTGTCCGGTGCCGGCCGGCGCGACGGGCAACATCGCCAGCGAGGACCTCGTCTCGATGCTGCACGAGATGGGCATCGCAGACCGGCGATCGACCTGGCCGCGCTGCTCGCGTGCTCCGCGCGCGCGCAGGAGATCCTCGGTCGCCCGCTCGGCAGCCACACGCTGGTGGCCGGGCCGATCGAGTGGCAGACCGAGCTCGAGCGCCGGGCGGCGCCCGCGGGCGCGGGTCCTCGACTAGCGAGGCGACCGGCTCCTCTCGCCCGCTGCTCGGCGCGGCCGCTCTCGCGCGCCGCGGCCACGCAGTACTCCTGCACCGCGACCTCCATCTCGAGCGTCTGCGCGAGCGCGGGCGCGCGGAGGCGTCGATCACGCGCTTGGCGCGGCCGACGGCGACGTGCGAGTTCGCGAGCAGTTCGTCGACCAGTTCGCCGGTGGCGTGCTCGAGCTGCTCCGGCTCGACGACGCGGTTGACGAGGCCGATCCGCTCGGCCTCCTCGGCGTCGATCAGCCGCGCGGTCATGATCAGCTCCTTCGCGCGCCCGAGGCCGACGACCGCCGGCAGGCGGGTCGAGCCGCCGACGTCGGGGATGATCCCGAACTTGACCTCGGGCAGCCCGAGCTGGGCGTCGCTGGAGGCGACGCGCAGATCGCAGCCGAGCGCCACCTCCAGCGCGCCGCCGACGCAGGTGCGGTGGATCTGGCAGACGACCGGCTTGGCCATCTCTTCGCACAGGTTCGCGCAGTCGAGGAACACGTCGCGGAACGGGCGCAGCATGCCCGCGCGGCCGGCCGAGGCGCCGCAGCTCGACGAGGTCGACGCCGGCGGAGAAGACGGGCCCTTCGCCGCGCAGCACGACGCAGTGCACCGACCTCGTCGGCGGCGGCCTCGCGCAGCGCCTCGCCGAGCGCGCGCAGCAGCTCCTGGTTCATCGCGTTGCGCTTCTCCGGGCGGTTCAGGACGACGTGGCGGACCGAGCCGCGGTCCTCGGTGAAGACGATGCTCATCTCGGCCTCCTCTGCTCGTTGGCGTCGACGAAGCCTAGGGCAGCCCGGCTGCCGGCGGGGCGCGGGCCTGGGCCGCTGCGAGCGCTGCGACGGGGCGGGCGCGGCGTGCCGGCGCCGGGCCCGGCGGGTGTGCGCTCGCGTCAGCGCGCGCGGCGCTCAGCTGAGGTCGAGCACGGTGGTCGGCGCCTCGATCGCCTCGTGCTGGCCCTCGCGCGGGACGATCGCCGTGCCGATCGCGAAGAACTCGATCGTGTGGCTGCCCCAGCCGTGGCTCTTCTCCTGCAGCTGGACGCCGACGATCCCCTCCGCGCGCGATCTCCTGCGCCTCGGTCTGCATCCTCTCCATCGCCAGCTCGCGCGCGTCGTAGAGCGCCTGCGTGAAGTTGGCCAGCTCGACGTTGCGGCCCGTCTGGGCCATCGACTGCAGCATCCCGCGGTGCGCGACGTGGTAGACGCAGCTGCCCATCACCATCCCGACCGGGCGGTGGCCGGTGCGCAGCAGCGTCCAGAAGTCCTGGCCGGAGAGGTCGCTCGTGAACGGCCGGCCGTTGGGCGCGCGGTGAAGGACGCCGTCGCGGTGCTTGACGGCGGTGCCGATCGCGATGAACTCGGCCATGTCCTGGCCCCACTCGTAGCGGCCGATGTCCAGGCGCACGCCGACGACCCCGTCGGCGCCGAGCTGGTCGGCCTCCTCCTCCATGCGCGTCATCGCCAGCTGGCGGGCGCCGTACATCGCCTCGGAGAGCACCGTCATCTCCTGGCTTTTCTTCCAGCCGGCCATCTGGATGCCGATGTGGTAGATCGAGCTGCCGACGACCAGGCCGAGCGGCTCGAAGCCGGCCTCCTTGACCAGCAGGAACTCGTTGACCGACAGGTCCGAGGTGAACAGGCCCGGCCCGGTTCTGCTGCAGGCGCTCGCGCCCGGCCTCCGGCACGCCCTCCAGCGAGGTGGGGTCGTAGGCGGTCTCGCTGCTCTCGGTTCGTCGCTCATCTGGTCGTCGCTCCTCTCAGGTCAGGTCGAGGATCGTCTTGGGGCTGGGCCGCATGGCGCCGGCCTGCGCGGATCGCCGTGCCGATCGCGTCGAAGCTCACGATCAGGCCGCTCTGTGCGTTGCCGCCGGGGTGCGCGGTGTGGTCGATCCGCATCCCGACCACGCCGCTCGGCGTCCGACGCTGGCCGCCTGCGCCGGTGACGCGCGCCATGACCGCTCTCGCGCGCTCGTAGACGCCCTGCGTGTAGTCGTCGAGCTCCTGGTTCCGCATCGAACATGCCGAGGCGCCGCCGAGCTGCGCGGCGGTCCAGCGACTGCACGAAGAAGACGCGAGGTCCAGGCGACGACGCCGAGCGTCTCGACTCCGGCCTGCGTGGAGCTTCGCGTAGTCGGGCACCGACAGCTCGGTCAGCACCGGGGCGGCGGCTGCCCCGCCCTTCGCCGCCCGGCGCCGCGGCCCTCGGCGCACGGCGGTGCCGATCACCGCGTACTCGATCGTGCCTTCGGTGAGACGGCTGCCGCCTGCGATCTCCACGCCCACGACCGCGTCCGCGCCGACGCTGCGTCGCCTCGAGCGCCAGCCGCGCGAAGCGCGCGGTCGCGCGCCTCGTTCCAGGCCGCCGAGAGGCTCGAGCTCGTACATGAAGCCGCCCGCGTAGACGATCGGCCAAGGACGCTAGGTAGCCGACCTGGTAGATCGAGCTGCCCATCACCTGGCCGAGCGGCGCAGCTCCAGCTGGTGGCAGAGCGCGAACGAGCCGACAGAGAGATCGGACGTGAACGCTCCGCGCGCCTTCGCCCAGCTCGCGCAGGCGGCGCTCGGCGGCGAGCGGGATCCCGCCCGCTTCGATCCGCGCCTGGCGACTGCTGCTGCTCGCGCGTCTCGCTCCGGGCTCGCTGGAGGTCGCGGGACTCATGCGAGCAGCCGTTCGAGCGCCGCACGCGCGTCGGCGCTGCGCTCGGCCTGCTCGCGCAGGTCGCCGGTCAGCGCGTCGATCCAGGCATCGGGGTCGAGCGTGCTCGTCGCTTGATCGCGATCCCGCCGCTGCTGCCGTTCGCGCGAGCCGCTGCAGCGGCACCGCCGTCGAGCTCGAGGCGGTAGCGGCAGTCGCCGAGCTCGACCTGCACCGATCGTGCGCGCTCCGCTCCCCGCGCCCGAGCAGTCCGCCGCCGCGGCGCTCGACGCTCGCGCGACCGGGCAGCGCCTGCTCGAGCTTGGAGGCGAGCGCCTCGAAGTAGACCTCGAGGTCGGCGCCGTCGGCGCGCAGCCCGGCGGCCGACAGATCGAACGAGTCCTGCTGCTCCACACTCGCAGGCTACCCGCATCGGCTGGCGGCGAGCGGCCGCACCGCCACGCTGCCGCAGAGGGCGGGGCGGGGCGCAACCATGCGCCCCGCCCCGGGGAGCGTCCGTGCCTGAGACGGTCAGTGGGCCACCTCGAGCGTGTTTTCGGTGTCGTTGACGAAGTACAGCCCGTGCATGTCGGGCTGCGGGACGAGCCCGAACAGGCCGCCGCCTCCGGCGCCCGTTTCGAGCGGCTGGAACTCGGCCCCGAAGGGCGTTGTCTCGACGATGTTCCCGTCCTGCGCGTTGGCCGTCAGGATGTCGCCGTTGGGCGCGATCGAGAGACCGAGCGGGCCGCTCAGGAAGCCGCCTTTGGCGACCGTGATCCCGCCGCCGCCGAGCGCGCTCTGACGGAACAGCGCCCCCGGCACGGCCGCGATCCTGTTGCCGAGCGTGTCGGCCACGTAGAGCGTGCCGTCCCCGGCTGAGACCGGCGCCGGTCGGGCCGATCACGAGCGCGGCTTCGTCGGTGCGCTCCGGGAACCCGCTTGCGATCACTCGCTCGGAGACGACCTGCGGCGCGTGGCCGGGCGGCGTGAACAGGCCGATCCGCGCGACGGTGCCTTCGTCGGTCGGGACTTCGCCCTTTGGCGACGGTGCCGTTGAGCACGTTCGAGACGAACAGCGCGGTGAACGGGCCGAACGAGACCGCCGGTCATGTCCCACGGCCCGTTGATCGGGGCGCCGGCGATCGTGCGCACCACGTGCCCGGAGCTGTTGAGCACGATCAGGCAGCCGGCCTTGGCGGTCGCCGCTTTGCCGTTGCTCGTCGGCAGGCTGCCGACGACGACGTAGCCGCCCGGCAGGATCGCCAGCGCGGTCGTAAGGCCGACGCCGCCCGGGCACGGCCCGGGCAGCGACGAAGCCGAGATCTGCGCGAACACGGACAGTTTTCCGCCGGGTGTGAGCTCGACGAGCGTTGTGCCGGTGCCCTGCTGGTTTTCTTCGTCGTTGAAGTTGCTGATCAGGATGTCTCCCTTGAGGAGCGCGCCGGTGCTGAACGGCACGTTCGACGATCCCGTACGGGTTGACGTCCCCGTTCGGCGGCACCGTGCTGCCGATCGTGCTGATCGACTCCAGTCCGCCGATGAAGGGCTCGTCGAAGGCGCTCGCGGCGGCGGGCGCGAGGGCTCCCGCCAAGAGGGCGGCGCCCGCCAGCAGCGCGAGCCCCCATCCACGGAGCGGGGCCTGCGCGCGGCGCGCGGCGCGGGTCATGCGGCGTGCAACGGTCATCGGCTTCTCCATTCCTCGGTGCCTTGGTGCGAGAGCGGCGGCGTCCTTTGTGCAGGGACGCGTGCCTCGGGCCCTCGGCCGATCAGACCCCGCGCGCGGTGGAACCTTCCCGCAGTGCTCGCGCCGGGCGGCCGGGGCGCCGCGGGCGCGCAGCCAATAGGCTCTCGTGTCGTCCCGGCGGCGCTGCCGCCGGCGACGCCGACCGCGGCGGCGCGGCCCGTGCCCGCCGCCCCAAGCGAGGAGCGAGGAGTCAGATGGCGCAGCAGATCGAGAGGGTGGGGGTGCTCGGAGCCGGCCTGATGGGCCACGGGATCGCCCAGGTGGCGGCCGAGACCGGCTATCAGGTGGTCCTGCGCGAGGTCGACGACGCGACACTGCAGAAGGGCATCGGCAAGATCGAGAAGCAGCTCGCGCGCGCGGTCGAGAAGGGCAAGTCCTCGCAGCAGGACGCCGACGCGGTGCGCGGCGCGGATCACCGGCACGACCGACTACGGCGAGCTGGCCGCGTGCGACCTGGTGATCGAGGCGATCACCGAGAGCCTGCCGCTGAAGCTCGAGATGTGGCGCGAGGTCGACGCGATCGTCAAGCCCGAGGCGGTGTTCGCGACCAACACCTCATCGCTCGCCGTGATCGACCAGGCCGCCGTCGACCTCGCGGCCCGAGCGCTTCGTCGGCCTGCACTACTTCAACCCCGCGCAGGTGATGAAGCTCGTCGAGGTCGTGCGGTGCGTGACGACCTCGGACGAGGCGTTCGAGACCGCGCTCGAGTTCGCCCGCTCCGAGGGCAAGCTCGCGATCCCGACGCGCGACAAGGCCGGCTTCATCGTCAACCGGCTGCTGGTCCCGTACATGCTCGACGCGATGCGGGCCTACGAAGAGGGCGTCGGCTCGGTCGCCGAGATCGACGAGGCGATGAAGGCCGGCGCGGGCCACCCGATGGGGCCGCTGACGCTGGCCGACTTCGTCGGGCTCGACACGCTCGGCTCGATCTGCGACGTGCTCTTCGACGAGTTCCGCGAGCGGCGCTTCGCGCGTCCGCCGACGCTGCGAAAGATGCTCTCCGCCGGCTGGTACGGCCGCAAGTCGGGCATGGGCTTCTACGACTACTCCGGCGAGAGCCGCGGGAGAACCCCGCCTTCTAGATGCTCGATGCGTCGATCCAGCGGGCATGCGCGCCGCCGACGAGGACCGCGAGCGCGTGGCCGAGGAGCTGCGCGAGCACATGCTGGACGGGCGCCTGCGCCCGGACGAGTTCGAGGAACGCCTCGGCCGCGCCTACGCGGCCTCTACGCGCGGCGAGCTCGAGGCGCTCTCAGACGACCTGCCGATGAGCCCGAGCGGCCGCGCGGCGCCGAGCTCGCCGCGCGCCGCGCCGCCCTGCGCCGACGGCTCGTGCAGCGAGGCGAGCGGCGGTCTGACGGTGTCCGCGATCTGCGTTGCTGATCTGGATCGCGGGCGGGGCGAGCGGCAGCTTCTGGCCCGGCTTCGTGATCTTCTTCAGCCTGCTGCCGCTGGTGCGCGACGGCTGGCGGCTGATCGGCCCGGCCCCCGACCTCGACGCGCTCGAACGGAGCCTCGAACGCCGCCGCCGGCGCGAGCGGCGCCACGGCGGCCGCCGCCGTCACGAACGCCGCGACCGCGCCGTGAGCTGCAGAGGTGAGACCGCTCGAGGACGGCGCAGCGCCGCGCGCTCGCGGGCGGCCCCGAGCGCCATCGCGAGAAGGCGGCCGAGCAGGGCAAGCTGCCCGTCCGCGAGCGCGTCGCGCTGCTGCTGGACGAGGGCTCCTTCTCCGAGGAGGCGCTGCTCGCGAACTGGCACGAGGACGGCCTCGGCGCCGACGGCGTCGTCACCGGCGTCGGGGCGATCGACGGCCGCACCGGTCGCGCTGATGGCGAACGACCCGACCGTGAAGGCGGGCTCGTGGGGGCCGAAGACGGTCGAGAAGATCCTGCGCATCCAGGAACGCGCGCTGGCGCTCGAGGTGCCGATGATCTACCTCGTCGACTCCGCCGGCGCGCGGATCACCGAGCAGGTGCAGATGTTCCCCGGCCGGCGCGGGGCCGGGCGCATCTTCCACAACCAGGTGAAGCTCTCCGGCGTCGTGCCGCAGGTGTGCGTGCTGTTCGGGCCGAGCGCCGCCGGCGGCGCCTACATCCCGGCGTTCTGCGACATCGTGATCATGCGCGAGGGCAACGCGTCGATGTACCTCGGCTCGCCGCGCATGGCCGAGATGGTGATCGGCGAGAAGGTGACGCTCGAGGAGATGGGCGGCGCGCGCATGCACACCGGCGTCTCGGGCTGCGGGCACCAGCTCGTGCGCAGCGACGAGGAGGGGATCGAGCTGGCGCGGCGCTACCTCTCCTACCTGCCCGGCAGCTGGCGCTCGAGCAGCCGCCGGCCGTCGCCTCCCGCCGAGCCTCCGTCGGGAGGGCCGCCGCTGGCCGAGCTGATCCCCGCCGACGAGAACAAGCCGTTCGACATGAAGCAGCTGATCGCCGGCGCTCGTCGACGAGGACTCGATGCTCGAGATCCACCCGCGCTGGGCCAAGGAGCTGATCGTCGCCTACGCGCGCCTGGACGGGCATCGCGGTCGGCATCGTCGCCAACCAGCCCAAGCACAAGGGCGGCGTGCTGTTCTCCGATTCGGCGGACAAGGCGGCGCGGTTCATCTGGAACTGCAACGCGTTCAACGTGCCGCTGCTGTTCCTCGCCGACGTGCCCGGCTTCATGATCGGCACCCAGGTCGAGCGCGAGGGGATCATCCGCCACGGCGCGAAGATGATCAGCGCGGTCAGCGAGGCGACGGTGCCGAAGATCTCGGTGATCGTGCGCAAGGCCTATGGCGCGGGCCTGTACGCGATGGCCGGCCCGGCCTTCGATCCCGACTGCTGCATGGCGCTGCCGAGCGCGTCGATCGCCGTGATGGGCCCGCAGGCGGCGATCAACGCGGTCTACTACAACCAGCTGCAGGCGATCGAGGACGAGCGGCGCGCGCGCCGAGGAGACCGAGCGCCTGCGCGCCGAGTACGCGGCCGACATCGACATCCTGCATCTGGCCTCGGAGATGGTGATCGACGCCGTCGTCGCGCCGGAGCTCTTGCGCGGCGAGCTGATCCGGCGCCTGGGCCAGCGCGATCGCGGCGGCGCGACTGGCCGGCGAAGCGCAACCCGGTGACGCCGGTCTAGCCGGCGACGAGGGCGCGCCGAAGCTCCTCGCGAGGTAGATTGACCGGCGTGGACGCCGTCGAGCTTGCATACGCGGGGATCGCGCGCCAGGCGCAGCTGATCGCCGCCGGCGAGGTCTCCTCGCGCGAGCTGGTGGAGCTCTACCTCGAGCGCATCGCGCGCCTCGATCCGCAGCTGAACGCGTTCCGCGTCGTGTACGGCGAACGGGCGCTGCTCGAGGCCGACCAGGCCGACAGCCGCCGTCGAGCCGGAGCCGGCCCCGTCCGAACGGCCGCTGCTGGGAGTGCCGATCGCGGTCAAGGACGACATCGACGTGGCCGGCGAGATCACGCGCCCAGGGCACCAACGCCCGGCGACCGTCCCGCCGCCGCCGACGCCGAGGTCGTCCGCCGCCTGCGCGAGGCGGGCGCGGTGATCATCGGCAAGACGAACGTCCCGGAGCTGACGCTGTGGCCGTTCACCGAGACCGCGACCTACGGCGTGACGCGCAACCCGTGGGACCTGCAGCGCACGCCCGGGCGGCTCGAGCGGCGGCAGCGCCGCGGCCGTCGCCGCCGGCCTCGTCGGCGCCGCGCTCGGCTCCGACGGGGCCGGCTCGATCCGGATCCCGGCCGCCTGGTGCGGGCTGTTCGGCCTGAAGCCCCAGCGCGGGCGCGTCTCGCTGGCGCCACGCCCGCGCGCGTGGCACGGCATGTCGGTGGACGGCGTGCTGGCGCGCAGCGTCGCCGACACCGCGCTCTTCCACGACGTCGCCTCGGGCTCGATCGACTCCGACGTGGACCGTCCCGAGCCGCCGCCGGTGCCCTTCGCGCAGGCGGCCGCCACGCCGCCCGGCCGGCTGCGGATCGCGTGGTCGACGAAGTTCCCGGGCGTGGTGCTGGCGAAGCTCGACGAGCGCGAGCAGGGCGGCGCTGCGCGAGACCGTCGCGCTGCTGCGGCTCGCTCGGCCACGAGACGCGCGAGCAGCGACCCGGACTACGGCAACGACGCGGTTCCGCGGCGTGATCACGCGCTACATGCGCGGTGGCCACGACGACGTCTCGACGCTGTCCGCACCCCGAGCGCCTGGAACGGCGCACGCGCGCGTTCGCGCGCCTCGGGGGCCTGATCCCGGAGGGATTCCTGCAGCGCACGCTGGCCGGCGAGCAGCAGCTGAGCGAGCGCCTGAACCGCGTGCTCGCAGGACAACGACGTCCTGATCACCCCGGCCGTCGCCACCGTCGCGCCTCCGATCGGGGCGCTGCAGGGCCGCGGCGCGCTGTGGACGCTGAACACGGTCGCCGGCTGGGTGCCCTACAACGGCGTCTGGAACCTCACCGGGCAGCCGGCCGTCTCCGTGCCGGCCGGCTTCACCGGCGAGGGCCTGCCGCTGTCGGTGCAGATCGTCTCGCGGCCGGGGCGAGGAGGCGCCGCTGCTGGCGCTCGCCGCGCAGCTCGAGCAGGCGCGCCCGTGGGCGCAGCAGCGCCCGCCCGGCTTCTCGTGAGCGACCAGAACGAGCTGCTCGGGGCTGGCCGTCGAGGCGGCCCGCCTGGCGGGCGGGCTGCTCGCCGAGCGCGCATCGCCGGGGCGCCGAGCGCGAGGTGGCGAGCAAGAGCACGCCGACCGACCTCGTCAGCGAGGCCGACCTCGCCGCCGAGCGCGCGATCAGCGAGCTGCTGGCTGCGCGCCGCCCCGATGACGCGTTCCTCGGGGAGGAGGGGGGCGAGCGCACCGGCGCGAGCGGCCTGCGCTGGGTCGTGGACCCGCTCGACGGCACCATCAACTACCTGTTCGGGATTCCCCAGTGGTCGGTGAGCGTCGCAGTGCGCGACGCCGACGGAGTGCTCGCCGGCGCGGTGTATGACCCGAACCGGGAGGAGCTCTTCACCGCCACGCGCGACGGCCGGGCCCTGCTTCTGGACGGGGCCGGTGAGCGCCGGCTTCACGGCCGCGCCGAGGACCCGCGTGCGGCGGGCGCAGCGATGCGAGACGGGCTCGCGACGGCGATGGTCGCGACCGGGCTCGCCTACGACGCGCGCGTGCGCGGCGCGCAGGCGCAGGTGCTGGCGCGGCTGATCCCGCGCGTGCGCGACATCCGCCGCTTCGGCAGCGCCGCGCTCGACCTGGCGTGGACCGCGGCCGGCCGCTACGACGCCTACTTCGAGCGCTCGGTCAAGGAGTGGGACATCGCCGCCGGGCGCCTGATCTGCGAACGGGCGGGGCTGGCGGTGCTCGAGCTGCCCGAGCAGGACGGTCTGCCCTGGGGCGTGCTGGTCGCGCGGGCTGAGCTCGCCCCGCAGCTCCTCGAGCTCCTGTGCGCCTGAGCCGCGCCCCGGGGTCGCCCGATCGATGCGGCGGGTGGGATTCGAACCCACACGCCCTTTCGGACAGGGCCTTTTGAGGGCCCCGCGTCTACCGTTCCGCCACCGCCGCCGGCCGCGCCGATCGACGCGAGCATAGCCCGCGGCTCAGGCGGGGTGCGGCGGGCGCCGCCGCGAAGCCGTCCCCGGGCGCGGCAGGCGAGTGGCGCTCGAGCTCGACGTTCCAGCCCTGCTGGAAGCCCCGCATCGCGAACGCCACGAGCAGGATCTGCAGCGGCACGAGCAGCAGCGTCAGCAGTCCGAGCAGGCTCGACGGGAGGCCGGGTTCCGCGAAGCCGGTCTTGTCGCGCGCGAACCAGGCAGGCCCGGCGACCGCGGCGAAGATCAGCAGCAGCACCGCCAGCGCCGCGGCGACCGGGAGCACGCCGCGGTTCCAGCGCGCGGCGTAGAAGGCGAGGACCAGGTACACGAGGATGTAGCCGATCTGACCGGGATCATCCCCTCGAGCACGTTCCAGCCGCCCGACGGTCACGATCAGAACCAGCGCGGCGCTCGACGAGCATCAGCAGGATCACCGTCGCGCGCGTCGCCTGCACGACCGGCTTGTCGCGGTTCGGGTGGGTGATCACGACCCCGGCGCGGGGATCGGGCTCGACGGGCGGCGCCGACATGGCCAGCAGAAGATACCCGCTGCGGCGCGGCACGGGGGACGCTGGGTGGCGGCTCGCACGCGTGCGCCGGCGGCACCGGGCCGCGCGGGCGCCGGCCCCGGGCGTGCGGGCGAGCGCACCGGGCGGGATACGCTCTGCTCAGCGCGCGGGCGTGGTGGAACTGGTAGACACGCCGGCCTTAGGAGCCGGTGGGCGTTACGCCCTTGGGGGTTCGAGTCCCTTCGCCCGCATCGCTCGGCGCGCGTGCGGATCGATCGCCGCCGAACGCCTCCGAGCTCGCGGTCAGCTTCGCCAGATCGCGCTTCAGGCGCCGCACGGCGCTCGCTCCGATGTCTGCTTCCAGCCGGCGCTCGAGTCGGTTGAACTCGCGCATGCAGCGTTCGTAGCCCTCGCGGCCGGTCGCGGTGTACCGCACGAGGCGCGCACGGCGATCGTGGGGATCGGGCTCCGACTCGAGGATCCCCAGCCGCTCGAGGTCGCCTGCGACCTGCTGGATCGCCTGGCGGCTGACGTCGGCGTCGCGCGCGAGATCGGAGATGCGCGTGCCCTCGGTGTGCGGGTCGAGAACCCGCAGCACCGTGAGGTGGCTCGGACGCAGCATGTCGAGCCCGGCCAGTGTGACCGCTCGCATCATCGCGCGCTCGGATGCGCGGGATGCGAGCCGCAGGTGACGGGCGAGATCGGCATCTGAGGTGGCCACGGCGGTGATAATAGGCAAGTCGCTTGACAAATCCTAGTTAGGCAAGTAGCTTGCGCATTCCGGTCGAACCCGAGCAGAGGAGATTCGATGCCGGCGGTGGGAGACACGATCGAGAACCCGGTAGCGGGAGACACCGTGACGTTCCTGGAGCTGCCCGAGCGTGGGGAGGGGAGGCTGCTCGTCGAGATGACCACCGTTCCGGGAGGGCAGGGACCCCCTGCCCACATCCACCCGCGCTCGAGCGAGAGCTTCGAGGTGCTCGAAGGGGCGATCGCCCTTGAACAGGACGGCCGGCAGATCGTGGTCGGGGCGGGCGAGACCCACGTGGTGCCCCCGGGCGTCGTCCACCGCTTCATGAGCCACGCCCGCGAGCCGGGCCGCACCCGCGTCGAGCTGGACGTCCCCGGCCGGATGGCCGAGTTCCTAGAGACGTTCTACGAGCTCGCCAGAGCCGGTCGCACCGACGCGGAGGGGAAGCCGTCGCTTCCGCAGGTCGCCGTGAGCTTCGGCGCGCTCCGCGAGGACATCAGGACCGTCGTGGCCCCGTGGCCGGCGCAGCTTGCGATGTTCGCGGCGCTCGCGCCCGTCGCGAGGCTGCAGGGGCTGAGGCCCTTCTATGAGACGGGGGAGCTGTCCCTCGAGGGCGCACCGCCGTGGACGCGGGCGCGAGCACGCTGAAGCCCGTCAGGAAGCGCTTTTGGGGCTACGGTGGCGTCGTGCGCGCCCCCGACGGGACCGTCTGGAAGATCGCGACCTCGTCGAAGGAGGTCACCGGCCCGGCGACGCGCGAGGTAAAGGACGTCGTTCTGCCGCTGGGGTGTGCGGACGTGCTCGCAAGCAGGCGCTTCTACGTCGAGCAGGGGCTCGAGGTGGCGCGGAGCTTCGGCCGCCGCTACGTCGAGTTCGCCGCCCTGCCGTCGGGCGTCAAGCAGGCGCGCTACGGGCGCCGCGCGCTCGCCAAGGACGTCGGCGTGGCGCCGCAGGACGGGGGAGCTCACGGGATCGTGATCGGCGGTGCCGGGCCGTTCGCAGACCCGGACGGGTTCGCATGGGAGCCCGCGCGCGAGCTCGCAGCGGCGGGATCGCGGGAGGGGGACTGAGACGAGCTCGCCGAGGCTCCCCGCGAGCGCCCACTCCTCACGGCCGTGGCGGGTCCACGACCTGACGCGCGACTTCCGCGTCGAGGACGTGTGGGCGCTCGCCACGCCCGGCGGGCGCGAGGACTTCCCGGAGCTCGTGCGACTGCTCGCCGCGGGGGGCTCCGGGCGTCGCTCGCCGCCCGCCGTGCGGCTGCTGTGGTCGCTGCGCTCGGGGCTCGGGCGGCTGTTCGGCTGGGACGATCCGGGCGAGGGCACGCCGACGCTCCGCGAGCGGCTCGGCCCCGACCTGCTCGCAGCGCCGCCCGGCCCTGCGCCGAGGGCGCTCCCGTTCACGCCGCTCTATCAGCTCGAGGACGAGTGGGCGGGCGAGATCGCAAACCGCACGATGCATGGGGTGATACACCTCGGCTGGGTCCCCGCCGACGGCGGCTACCGCGGGCAGATGGCCGTGCTGGTCAGGCCCAACGGGCTGCTCGGCCGCGCCTACATGGCCGCCATCCGCCCGGCGCGGCACCTGATCGTCTACCCCGCGATGCTACGCAGGATCGAGGGCGCCTGGGCGGCACGCGGCGAGCGTAGAAGCGCGCCGAACCGTTCTCTGTCGACTGACTGACCCGGAGCTACGATTGGGGCGATGCGGCTCCACGGATGGAAGGCACTCATCGCCGTGCTCGCGGCGGCTTTGACGCTCCTCGCCCCCGGCGGCGCCGGCGCTGCGACGACCAAGCGCCGGCCCCACGCCGTCCACCGTCATCACACGCGTCACGAGCGCCGTCGTCACCGGACGCGCCGGCGGGCTCGTCCTGCCGTGCCCAGCCGCCCGCACGCAACATCGGAAGCGGCCGAAGCCGCGGCCGAAGCGGCGCAGGAACGCCAGGAAGCGGCCGAAGCCGCGGCCGAAGCGGCGCAGGAACGCCAGGAAGCGGCCGAAGCCGCGGCCGAAGCGGCGCAGGAACGCCAGGAAGCCGAACGTGAAGAAGCCGAAGCCGCAGCGCTCGAGCGAGAAGTACTCGCCGAACTCGGCTGACCCGCCGCCGCTATCCGGATGCCAGCCTGCGCCGGCGGCGCTCGCCGAGCGCGCGGAACAGCCCGAGTGTCGCGAGGCCGGCGCTCGGCACCAGCTCGCTGCCGCGGATCAGCGCGGCGCGCCAGACAGGCATCGAGCGCACGATCCGGCGGCCGTCGAGCAGCTCGAGCGCCGCGTCGGCGACCTGCTCGGGGGAGAGCAGCCCGAAGCTCGAGAACAGCAGCGCCGCGTCGGGCTCGCGGGCGACGTCAGCGACCATGCGCGTGTCGGCGGCGTCAGGGCACAGTGCGTGAACGCGGATCGGGATACGGGCGTGAGCGAGGTCGCCCTGCAGGCTCATGGTGATGCTGTGCACCCCGGCCTTCGTAGCTGAGTAGACGCCCAGGCCCGGCACCGGCCCGAAAGCCGACATCGAGGCGATGTTGAGGATGTGTCCGCCGCTCTCGCGCATCGCCCCCACGGCCGCGCGTGAACCGTGAATCACGCCGAGCAGGTTGACGCGCACGATCAGCTCGACCTCCTCGTCGGTGTGCTCCCACACCTTCCCGGCGCGCGCCACGCCGGCGTTGTTGACCCACACGGCCAGGCGGCCGAGCTCGCTCGCCGCCGCCGCGGTGTCGCGGTGCGCCTGCGGGTCGCTGGCGTCGGCAACACGTCCGTGTGCGCCGGCCCCCAGCTCGGCCGCCGCTGCCTGAACCGCCTGTTCGTCGACATCGGTGAACACGACGAGGTGTCCGCGGGCCAGGAGCCGGCGCGCGATCTCGAGCCCGAAACCGCGTGCGGCGCCCGTGACGACCACAACCGTGGTGCCTGAAGGCTGGCTGCTCACGTGGCCAGTCTCCCATGCCGGCCCGCTCGCGGGGTAGCCGTCGGCGCACCCTCGACCCCTCTGGTGACAGACTCGCGGGCTGGCGCGGGCGCCGGTGCGCGCGCGCCGCGCAGCCCGTGACGAGGACCGAGTCCCCACCGACCACGATTCCCGCGGCACGCCCGAGGCGGCGCCGGCGCGCGTCGCTGCTCGCCGCCGCGCTCGGCGCGGCTCTGCTCGCGGGGGCAGCGCCCTCAGCAGGCGCGCCGACGGGCGGCGTCGAAGCGCCGCCCGGCGCGGCGGGCGAACCGGCCGCTCCGGGGCCCGCGAGCACCCCGGCCGCACCCGCCCCGAAGCCGAAGCCCGCCGAAGGGGCCCGCCCCCCGAAGCCGGCGCCGCCCGCCGCACCGCCCGCGCGGGTGGTGCGCGTGTCGATCGCGCGTCGCGGCGCCGGGCGGCCCGTGCCGCCGGGTTTCCTCGGGCTCTCGTTCGAGGTCGGCTCGCTCGCCCAGATCGGGCGCCTCGCACAGAACGGGAACCTCGTTGCGCTGCTGCGCTCGCTCGGCCCGGGCGTGCTGCGGTTCGGCGGCGTCAGCGCCGACGACGCCATCGCGTGGACCGATGCGCTGACACCACGCCCGGCGTGGGCGAGAGGGACGATCGGCCCGCAGCAGATGGAACAGCTCGGGACGCTCGCGCAGCGCACGGGCTGGCGCGTGCTGCTGACCGTCGGGCTCGCGCACTACGAACCGCTCGCCGCGGCGCGTGAGGTGGCCGCGGCGCATCGCGCGCTCGGCCCCTACCTGGAGGCGGTCGAGATCGGCAACGAGCCGGACGCCTACGGCCATCATGGCCTTCGCGAAGCGGCGTGGTCGGCGCAGACCTACGAGGAAGAGGTGACCGGCTATCGCGAAGCGATCGCCGCCCTGACCCCCGGCGTGGCGATCGCGGGGCCAGACATCTCCGGATCGGCGGTGTTCCCCGAATGGGGCCGGGCCGAGGCGCACGCGCAGTCGCCGCTGCTGCTCACCGGACACCACTACCCACTCGGCTGCCGGGCCTCGCCCAGCATCGCGGCGCTGCTGAGCGCGCCGCTGCGCGGCCGCGAGGCACGCTCGCTGACCACCTACCTGTCGGTAGCGCGCAGGGCCGGGGTCCCGCTGCGGATCGACGAGGCCAACTCGGTGTCGTGCGGCGGCGTGGCAGGGATCAGCGACACGTTCGCCTCGGCGCTGTGGGCTGCGGGCTATGTGGCGCAGGCGATGGACGCCGGGGCCGCGGGCGTGAACTTCGAGGGCAACCCGACCAACTGCCGCAGCTACACACCGCTGTGCGCCGAGGACTCGGCGCTGCTCGCGACCGGGACGATGAGCCCGCGACCCGAGTGGTACGCGCTGCTGCTGACGCGCGCGCTGATCGGCTGGCGCCCTCTGCCGACGGCCGTCGCCTCGCGGGGCAGACCGGACCTCGTCGCGGCGGCGTTCGCGACGCGCAGCGGGGCGCTGCAACTGCTGTTCGTCGATGACGAAGCCCCGGGCTCGCCGCCGCTTGCGCTGCGCGTCCCCGTCGGCGGCGGGCTGCGCACGGCGAGCGTCGCGACCCTCAGCGCCCCGAGCCGGCAGGCGACCGAAGGGGTGCAGCTCGACGGCCGCGCGGTGGCCGCCGACGGCTCGTTCAGCGCGCCCGCTCAGCTGCCCGTCCAGGCGGTGCGGGGCGGCGTGCTGGGGCTGACGCTCGCGCCTTCGAGCGCCGAGCTCGTGAGCGTGCCCGCGCCGGGGCGCTAGCTCAGCCGGCGCTCGGCGCCGTCTCGCGGTCGATCTTCCAGCCCGCCTTCAGCGGGGCCAGGAAGTAGGGGGGCTCGTCGGTGGCCAGGCGGTCGTCGTATTCGTAGTTCTTGACGTAGCCGTGGAGCCGACCAGCACGATCCCGCGGTAGTCCTGGCGCGATCGCGCCGAGACGTTGAGTTCGCCCGCGGAGCGAGCCGCATGAGGAGTTGTCGACGATCCAGGAGTGGCTCGTCGCGAGGATACCGGCATAGATCCACGGGTTTTTGAACGAGCCGGCCTGGTTGGTGCCGCCTGAGCAGGGGTGGTAGATGCGCACGTAGTCGCTCGCGATCAGGCCCGAGAACGGCCGTGCCGGTAGGCGTCGCTGCCGAGTTTGCCCGCGACGCTGCTTCGGATAGATGCTTTCGGTCACGATCACGTCGCTGGTGCCGGCGACCGTCAGCGATTTTTCGTAGGCGCCCTGGACGTAGACCCTGCCGCAGTTGACGGCCTTTTCCTTTTCTTCGGCCGTGTCCGAGGATTGGACCGCGAAGTTCCAGCCGCAGGCTTTTTTGTTGGTCTGCACGTAGAGCAGCCCGTTCGTCGGCCATTTGGTCAGCGTCTTGGTCTTCAGCTTCGACTTCGCCTTCGGAGTTTCGACGTGGTAGTTGACCTTGATTTCGCTGCCTTTGAGTTCGAGTTCGGTGAGTGCCTTCGAAGTGGTTTTCGGTTCGACGTAGGCGCGAGGCTTTCGTCGTTGGCGGGCGGCTCAGGATTCCGCGTCCTTTTCTTTGATGTAGCAGCCCGTCGCCGTGTTGTAGGTGGCGCTGCTTTTGCGGCCCGCCTGGGCGGGCCGTAGGTGCCGCCGTTCATTTCGACCTTGTCTTTGGGTTCGTGGCCTTTGCGTCCGAAGATCGGCCGAGCCGTGACACGTCGGAAGTGTCGTTGGTGTGCAGCGGGCCTTCGATTTCGTCGCCGATTGCCGAACCGGATCGTCGGGCATTCGAGCTCTCTTTGCTCCATTCGCGGGTAGTACAGGCCTTCGCATTTTTCGGCCAGCGATTTGTTCGGCCTTGTCATAGAGCCGCGGATCACCGTTTCGAAGTTCGTGTAGTAGACGTAGTCGAGGAAGCCGATGACGCCGAAGGTGGCGATCAGCGTGCGGGTGGCCGTGTGGTTGGCTGGTGGATTTGACTTAGCCGACCGACTTGATCCGGAACGTGTTGGCGAACGGGCCGGTCGACTGGATCATCGTCGTAAACGGGCTTTCTTTGCTGCATTTGGATTTCGGGGCGAGCTCTGCGCGACCAGCGGCGAGACCACGTAGCGCTCGCTGATTCTTCGGAGGGCACCGAGCTTTCGAGCGATTCGCAGGTCTGCCAGAAGCCGGGGTTCGGCCTGCAGCTGGTACTCGTACTGCTGGATGCCGGCCAGGGCGGCGTAGTAGGCCTGCTTCTGGGTCGTGTCTGTTACGCGAGGCCTGGATTTCGCCGTTGGCGACCGTGAAGGCGGCGACCATCAGCATGCTCGTGACGAGCATCACGCCGATCGCGATGATCATCGTGAACCCTCCTCGGCGCGCAGACGCGGGCATGAGCGGGTCGCGGCTCATTCGCATGGTCCCGCTTCGATCGTGGTTTCGGAGTTCGGCGCGCTGAACGCGAAGGTGTTCATCGTGTAGGCGGTCGAGCGGCGTGTTGATTCGGAGGCGGTCGTGAGTTTCTGTTCCTTCTTGTAGGGGAGCGGTCCGGAAGGTGACCGCCACGGCGGCGACTTTCTTGGCAGTCGCGGCTTCGGTGATTGATTCCGGTGCGCCGGTCATGGCCTTGAGCGTGAGGCCGCTTCGCTCGTGCCGTCGTCGAGGAGCTGAGGAGTACTCGTAGTACTTGAAGATCGGGTTTTCTTTTGTCGGTTCGACCTGTTAGATGTTTTCGCCGAAGCGTCACTTTGCCGATTCTTTCCAGGCCGTGTATTCGCTGTCTTGGCGGCTTCGCCGGTGGCTTTGTACTTCTTGTCGTTCAGCGTCTTGCGCCCGAGCTGTACCCGATGATTCGTCCTTGCGCACGAAGCTGTATTCGGCTGGTGCTTTTTTGGCCTTTCTTCGGGGAAGTAGCCGTTGACGAAGATCAGCTTGTTGGGGTCGCTGCCCGGCTTGACGGGCGTGAAGCCGTTAGACAGGCAGGCCGAATGCAGCTCGTCGACGATGTGCGTCATGGCGCTGCGGCTGACCGGGTGGCCTGGGCGACCTCGGAGAGCGCGTGGTCTGTTGCGTGGAGACTTCGAGGATCGCGAAAAGTGCGCCACGCTGACCGCGATGCCGGTGACCATCGCGACGAGCATTTCGATCAGCGTGAAGCCGCGGCTGTCGCGAGCCGGGTGCGGGCCGTCGCTCAGCATGAGCCCTTGCCCCTTCGACCGTCACGCCGCTGGCGTTTTCGGCGGTGACTTCGGCTTCGAAGTTGGTTTTGTTCGTCTGCACGGTCTTGAGTTCGCCTTTCCATTTGGCGATGTTCGTCGTGGCGCTGGTGATTTTGGTGGTAGGGCGGGGATCGTGACTTCGGTCAGCGTTTTGAGTTCACCGGGGCGGTTTTTTTCGACCGTTTCCCATTCTGTCTTTTTGGCTTCCCATTTCGTCTTTTCGGTTTTGTAGGTCGCTTCGCTGATTTCTTTTTTTTCGAACTTTTTTTTCAGTTCGGTGAGTTTGGTTTCGGCTGCTTTTTTTTTCGCCGGTGCTTCGCTGATTTCGGTTTCCCACTGGGTCTTTTTGGTTTCGTCGGTCGTGCGTTCGCCTTCCCACGTTTTCCTGTTCGTCGTTTCCGTGGCGATTTTGCCTTCGAGCGTCGTTTCTTCCGTTTTGTATTCGTTCTTCTTGGTGTTCTGTTCTTCTATGGTTTTCTGCCCGAGGTAGATCTGGGGTTCCTGGGAGTCTGCAGGGCGACGGTTTTGTTCGTGAAGCTGGTCGTGTAGGTCGTTTCGTGCTGCCCTGGTAGACGCAGAGGTTGAAGTTGCCGAACGGCAGGAAGGGGTCTTCGAGCCGGCCTTCGGCGAGCATCTTCGGCTGTTCGTGCACGTAGTTGAAGCCCCAGCTGTGGACGGGGAGTTTGGCCGCGGCGCATTCGTTGTTCGTGAGCTTGAGGGCGAGGTTTTCGGCCGTGGCGAGGGGTAGCCGCCGACCCTTTGCTCGAGGAGGACGCGCCGGTCCAGACCGTCGACTTCGTGTAGGAGAGCGGGACGTTGACGCTGGTCGTGTTCCCGCTCACGACGATCGCCGACGCTTCGCCTTCGGAGCGCCTTGTTGGCTTCGCAGTCGCCCGCGTAGACGAGGTAGGCCGTCGAGAACGGGAACAGGTCGCCTGTCGGGTATTTGGTGCAGACCGGCCGTTTAGCCGGTGGACAACCACGTGCTCGTGGGCAATTTGTAGAGTTCTTCGCTGCCTTCGCAGATCGGCGAGCCGGTGCTGCCGATCTCGTATTCCGGCGGGACTTCCATTTTGCCGTTGAACGCCACGAAGGTGTCGCCCTTGACTTCGTGGCCTTCCCAGCTGGTTTCGCCTTCGTAGGTGAAGTCGGCGGCGATGCGGCCGGCTTCGGCGTACTGGACTTCGTCGTGGGTCGTCATGTTCGGCGCGACCGAGAGTTCCTTGTTGGGCACTTTGAGCGCGCCGCTCGGCGTGACGTAGCCGGTCTTTTCGACGATTTCGACCGTCGCCGAGGTCGTCTGAAGGCCGGTGAGCACGACGCAGCCCGTCGAGCTGGTGACGCCTTCGACGGTGTTGTAGGAGCCCGATTCGACCGGGATGAAGGTCGCCTTGGCGGTGACGTTCGACACGCCGCTTTTGCCGTTGAGGACGTCGACCTCGATCGCGGAGCCCGTCGGCGGCGTCACGATGCCGACCTGCTTTGACGCCCGGCGTCGAAGACGTGACGCTTTGACGACCTGTGAGCTCGGCCAGGTGACGGTCGAGGTGATCTGGAAGTTCGCGCCGGTCTGCGCGTTGTTTCGGTCACGTTGCAGCCGGTCGTGTTGCCCGAGGAGCCGACGGGTTTGGCTTCCTGGTTGATCGTGTAGGTGGTGCCGCAGGACCTTGGTGTAGGTGTGTGGCGAGCTCTCCAGCGCGTCGAGCGCGGTCGCGGGCTCGCTGCGCAGCTGCTCCTGGGACTGGGCCGCCAGCAGCGCCGCCTGGTTGTGAAGCGCGGTCGGCCGCGGCCTTGTTGGCGAGGTCGAAGCCGTTGAAGGTGGCGACGACGATCAGGGCGACCATCAGCGCGCTGACGATCACCTCGATCAGGAGGAAGCCGTCCTCGGGCCGGCCTCAGCACGCCGTCGGCTCCAGCGTCGAGCGGCGAGGAGGGGAGGTGAGCAGCGCGCGCGGGCACCGCCGGCAGGCGGCGATCACCCGACGTCTGCTCATAGAAAGTGCGCATTGTTACAAGGGGCCGATACCTAGAGTCGTTTCGGCACCCCAACGGGCGCTGCTTGAGCCGAGGGGGCCCCGTAGGCGGCTCTCAGGGCGCGCGGCCGGGCCGCCGGGTGTGCCCGCTCGCTCTGTGGCCGGGCCGGCGGGCGCCGGCGGCGCAGTCGCTCCTCGCCGCCGGTGGCGGCGCTCCGCGGTCCCTACGCTGCGCGGCGCCTAGCCGCGGCGGCGCACGAGCGGCTTCAGCGTCAGGATCGCGCTGCCGGAGTGCTTGCGGCCGCTGCTGTCGTGCGCCACGATCGACACGCGCACCTTCAGCGGGTGGTGGCGGGCGAACAGTTCGCGGCCGACCTTCGAGAGGTGCACGCGCACGGCGGCGACGCGCCCGCCGGCGACGGCGAACGAGGCGCTGCCGAGCGTGAGGATCTGCCCGTGCTTGGAGCCGCGCAGATGGATCAACCCGAGCGTGTGCAGCGAGAGGGTGCCGACGCAGGCGTTCTCGCCCGTCGGGCACGACACCGGCAGCGTCAGCGCGCCGGTGGGCGAGACGCCGGCAGCCCTGGCGGCGAGCTTGGCGTCAGGGCCGACCGAGGCGGTGAACGGCAGCACGCGCAGTTCGGGGCCAGAGGGGCCGGACGGCCCGGACGCCGCGACGCCTTCGCCGCCGACGAGCACTTCGACTTCCTCGCCTTCGCGGCCGACCGGGTCGTTGCCGACGATGCTCCACGCGCCGCCGGCGGGGCCCGTCGCGGTGGGCGCGAACGTGACGGTCTCAGAGATGCTCTCGCCCGGTTCGATCGTCGTTTCTTCTTCGATGCCCGCGCCGCCGTGGAAGGCGCCGCCCGGCGGCAGCGATTCGTAGACGTGGACGGTCGAGCCGCCGGTGTTGGACAGCACGAAGGACTCGGTCTTCGAGGAGCCGACGGCGACCTGGCCGAAGCCGAGCGAGGCGGGGGAGACCTGCAGGTGCCCGCGGGCGGCGCCGCTGCCGGCCAGGCCGGTCGCTTGGGTGCCGCCGGCCCACTGCACCCTAAGTTCACCCGAGTAGGCGCCCGGGACCGACGGTTCGAAGGTGAGCGGCACCTGTAGCGATTCGCCCGGCGCGACGTGCGTTTCCGGTTTCGGCAGCGTCCCTGCGAAGGCGCTCCCGGACTGCGCGATTTCGACCTTGTTCAGCGTGAGCGTGCCGGCGCCGACGTTCGTGATCGTCGCTGATTCGGACACCGGCCGTGCGCCGATCGTGACGCCGCGGAAGTTGATGATGCGCGGCGAGAGCTGGAGCTTCGCTTCGGCTTCCTCGCCGACGCCGTTGAGCGAGAACTGCACGATTTTGGGGGGCCCGGTGCGCGCGAGCACGGTCGCGGTGACGGTTCCGGCGCGCAGGCCCGGCTTCTTCGGGCTGAACGTGATCGGCACCTGGACTTTTTCGCCCGCTTCCATGAAGTAGGGCGCTGCGGCGCCGTTGGAGAATTCCGAGGACGGTTCGGTCGTGATCTTTTCGATCTCGACTTCTTCGTTGGCGGTCAGCGTCAGCGTCCGTTCGGAGCTGTGCCCGATGATCGTGGCCGGGAATTCGGTCGGCGAGCCGGACACCGGCGGCGGCACGGGCGAGCCGAACGCGAGCACGTGCCCGTCGCGCGTGCCGACGAAGATCCGCCCGCCGCCGACTCCGGGCATCGCGAACTTCGACGCGGTCCCGATCGGCCAGCTCTTGCGCAGCACCGGTTCGCCGCCGGCCGGGGCGGTGTTGTAGGCGCGCAGCTGCGCGCCTTCGCCGCCGGCGCCCGGAGCCCACTCGATCCACACGAGCCCCGAGCCGGTGACGGTGCCGTTGGAGGTGATCACAGGCGAGCCCGAGCCGAACCCGAACGCTTCGCCGGAGCTCGCGGCGAGTGACAGCGTGGGCTTGCCTCGCCGTTGAGGCCGTATTTGTAGACGCGCAGGAAACCTGAGGAGCCGCCCGCCGTGGTGCCGTCGGATGCGGTCGGGATGTAGACCCAGCCGCCTTCGCCGGGCCACACGCCGGGCCGCGCCCAGACGCCGCCGTAGGGGCCGAAGCGGCCGACGACGTGTTCGGGCTTCGCCGAGGGCGCGGCCTATCCCGCCGAGGTTGTCCCGGTTGAGCAGGTAGACGTAGCCGTCCTTGCCGACCGCTACGGCCAGATGCGGGATCGAGGAGGTGCCGAAGTAGCCGTTCGGGAGCCCGGTCACGCCCCCCGGAGGCGAAGTCCGCATCCCAGGTCGGGGAGTTTCGGCCGCGTCGGAGGGCGCGAAGAATTCGGTCGCCGCGCAGTTCGCCGTTGCCCTGTACGCGAAGCCGCACGATCGACTGGCCGAGCGTGCCCCGGCGGGTTGGTTGCCGGCCGTGCCTCTGTTGGGGCGTGTTGCCGTTGCCGGTGCTGAGCAGGATCGTGCCGGGCCCGTCGGAGGCGAGGCCCGAGCCCGACTGCCAGATCCCGGCACCGCTGAATTCGGTCTCGGCGGTCCAGCGGCCGCGGTGATTTCGGCAGCGTGCACCGCTTTGTAGGCGCCGACGCCGAACACCCAGCCCTTGTACGGGTCGTAGTCGCAGTCGGAGCCGAAGCCGGCGTAGACGACACCTTCCATCAGCAGCAGCCCGGGCCGCTGCAGCTGCAGGCGCGGTTCGAAGCTCGCGCCCGAATCGTTCTGAGCGGTGCCGTGGATTTCGACCGGGAAGCCGGGCCGCTCTTCGCCGTTTTCGACGTTCAGCGCGTCCATCCACCAGACGACTTCGCCGCCGGAGCCCGACCGGTAGGCCTTGTGGGTCAGGTACTCCGTGTTCGTCGAGCTGTCGATCACGGGCGTGCTCGTGACGCCGACTTCGGGTGTCAGGTCGGTGCAGGTCGGATAGCCGTCGTTTTCGGCCGGGTTCCACGGCGTGCCCTGGAGGACCGTGCTCCAGCGCGCGGCGCCGGTTTCAGGGTTCAGCGCGTAGGCGACGTTGTGCTCGGTGGCGATCAGCAGGCTGCTGCCGTCGAGCAGCGGCTGCCCGTAGACCGAGCCTTCGACGCTCGCGCTCCACTCCTCGCCGAAAGAGCCGCTGCTGACCGATTCGGGGCTGATCGCCGATTCGCCCGGATACCAGCCCGTTCGCAGCGATTCGCTCGAGTTCGTGATCACTTCCGCCCCGGCGGTGCCGGCGCCGAGCGAAATCAGTGTGATCGCGCAGAACGCGACGGCGATGCCACATCTCATGCGCATGCTGCGATCCACCCTCCTTGGCGGCCCGACCGCGGTGTGACCCCTTGTCCCCCGGTCTCCGGTCGGGCAAGGATACTTCCTGATCGGCCGGGGTCAAATTCTGGAATCCGTCTTGTACGGCGGGTCGGCGTAGGAGGGTCCGCGCGCCCGCGAACGCCTACAATCCGGAGCCCCCGGGGGACTGGTGTATCGGTAA